>CAWFDC010000012.1:0-127865 GCA_963814545.1 uncultured Thermoleophilia bacterium
TCGAGCACGCCGGTCGAGAAGGCGCGGCGCCAGAGATGCCGGACGGCGGCGGAACGAGTGTCGAGCCCGACGGCCTGCCACAGGACCCCTTGGGCGCGGGCCCGGCGATCCTGCTCGCTGAGCGCCTCGGGAGTCGCTACCGACCAGAGCAGCCGCGAGCCGACCCACGAGGCGATGTCCTTGGCACGCTTGTCCCCAGCAGCAGCGTGGGTCAGGTCTGTCGGGAGAGTCCTCGGCGAGCGTCGCGGCCAGCAGCACGCCGACGTGCAGGCGCCGGAGGCCGCCGTACTCGAGAGCCAGGCCCGGCAGGTCGCGAGCCTCCTCGCCGGAGAGGCGCCGCAGTGCGCTCGCCATGGCGGCAACGCCCTCCACCTTGCCCCAGCCGTGCTTGGCCTCGTGCACCGCGAGCATGACGACCAGGTCGAGCGGCCCCAGACTGTTGACCTTGCAGCCCAGGAGCTCCACGGGCGCGGCACGGGCGAAGAGTGCATCCGCAGGCAGCGAATCGGCGGCGAAACGCGGCCCGATGCGCCAGTGCACCTCGACACTCGCGCCCGTCTCCGTGTGAGTGAAGGCGATGTGATGCTCGGCCTCCTGCAGCAGCGTGAGCGCCACCTTGTCGAGCGGCAGCGTGTCCCGGTAGCCGCTCTCGAGCACCACTTCTCGGGCAGTCGCCAGCTGATGAGGCTGTACGAGCACGTCGAGGTCGATGAAGTGCCGCAGTCCCGCGTCGCCGTAGAGTTGCTGGGAGAGGGCGGGCCCCTTGAGCGCGAGCGCCGGAACCTCGCCGGCCTGAAGCGCGTCGAGGACTTGCAGCAGTTGCCGCTGCATGCGCAGCGACCGCTGGGCGGCGGCCACGGCGCGCTCGCGCCAGCCGTGGAGCACTGCCTGCGGCACGGCCTCGTAGGCGAGGTCGACGACACGGCGGTAGAGGAGCCCGGACATGCCGTGCCGCAGGGCGGCCTCGGCGAGAGCGTCCCAACCGGGCTCACCGGCGGGCGCGGAGGCGACGCGCGCGAGGGCGGCGCGCAGCGCCGCCGAGCCGTGCGCGCGTCGCCCGGGTCGCGCGTACAGGCGAGCAGGGCGGCGGCGAGCGGCGGCGTGGCGTCAAGCGGCGGTGTGGACGCGCCCGACGTTATGTCGGCGGGTGTGGCCACGGTGCCGCGACCCTACAGCAACGCGGCCGCCCGTGCGTGGGCGACCTCGCAGAAGCGCTCGACCCAGGCGTCGAGCTGCCCGGTCTCGAGAGCGGCGTGCGCCGGGCACCAGGCGCACAGGTTCACGATGTTGCAGGTGCGACACTTCTCGAGGTACCCGGGGTCGGCCCCGCGCATCGCGCGCACGTGCGGCACCCACTCCTCCCAGGCCTCGCGCAGGGCGCCCGGGCGCAGCGTCCCCGGGCCGCGGCCGTCGTCACGCAAGGGCGAAGACCGTCTCCGGGTGGCAGAGCGCACTGCAGAGCCTGAAGGCGCCGTCGTGGCCGACCGTGAAGCTGCTCTCGCCCGCCCCGCAGTGGAAGAGCCTGTCGAGCCCGTAGTGGCAGACCTCGTCCGTCTCCGGCCACGCGAGCGTGCCGTCGCTGCAGCCGCGGTGCAGGGCGGCGATGCGCTCGGCGTCGGCGCCCTCGACGGCGACGACCGCCTCGGGGCTGAGGCGCTCGGCGCGGATCTCGGCGTTGCGCGCCTCGTCGCCGTCGAGCCGCAGGTGGAGGAAGGGGTCGAAACGGTAGTAGTCCTTGGTGCGCTTGCGGCAGAAGCGGGAGATCGCCTCGAGCTCGTGCAGGTTCGAGCGCAGGGCCATCGCCTTGAGGCGCACGCGGCAGGCCGGCGTCGAAGAGCAGGTCGAGACCGCCGCTGAAGGCGGCGAAGGAGCCGGGGCGACGCGTGACGGCCTCGTACGTCTCGCGCGTCGCCCCGTACACCGTCACCTCGAGGTCGCGCGGCGGGTAGCGGCGGAAGAGCTCGACGTGCGCCTGCGTGACGAGGCAGGCGTTGGTGAACACGCTCACGAGCAGGCCGAGGCGCTTGAGCCCGAGGTAGACCTCGGCGAAGTCGTCGCGCAGCAGCGGCTCGCCGCCAGTGAGCAGGCACCAGAGCGCGCCGAGATCCACGGCCTCGCGCCCGAGAGCGAGGACTTCGTCGGTCGTCAGCTCGGCCGCCCGCGCGCGCTCGTCGCCGGCCGGCAGGTCGATGTAGCAGTGGCGGCAGTGGTTGTTGCAGCGCGCCGTGAGCTCGAGCTCGAACGACGCCGGCGTTCGGCCGCGCCTTATCTTGCCCCAGAGCGGGAGCTCCTGGATCTCGCGCGTGCCACTCACCGAGTGCGGCCCGACCCGTTCAGGGCCTTGCGCATGACGATGCGCCGGCGCCCGTAGCGCGCCGACTCCTCCGCGAAGACCTGCTCGAGACCCGGCACGGTGACGCGTGCGAAGCCAAGCTTCTCGTAGAGTCGCAGGGCCCGGGTGTTGTCCTCGAATACCGCGAGGCGAAGCTCGACGGCGCCGCGGGCCCGCGCCTCTGCGACCACCCGCCGTGCGAGCGCCTCTACCAAAGCCCAGCCCGCGGTACGGCGCCCGTACGGCCAGACCGACGAGCCACTGCCCGTCCCACGGCGCCGAGTCGACCGGTCGTTCCGCGCGCTGCACGAATCCGACCACCCTGCCGCGGTGGCGAGCGACCCAGGCGCTCACGCCCGGCGCCGCCTCGGCGAGCGCCACGGGGCCGTCGGGCGCGAGCCGCCGCTGCTCAGCCTCGATCTCGGCGCGCGTCGCGGCCCCGATCGCGCAGGGCGCGCAGAGCCGCCTCGCGGCTGACCGATATGCCGGGAGGCCCTGAACGTCGGCCAAGGCCGCCGACCCCCGCCCGGCGCGCCGCCCGGGCCGACTGCCCCGGTGCGCCAGCACGCCGCGCCGGCTCAGCGGCCGCGACGGGTACTGGCGCCCCACGTGAGGCCGAGCCGCACGTCACGGCCACGGCGCTGCACGCGCACGACGCGGCCGAGCACGCTGTCTCGCGCCACGACTCCGTCAGCAGTGCGCACGTTGTCGCCGCGCACGAGCCAGCCTCCGCCCGCGGCCCGCGACGACGCGATGGACCACGAGTCGATCGTCCGGCGCGGCTGCGAAGGCCACGACGTCACCGCACGAGGCTCGCGGTCATCCAGGGGACCGATGGTGACCACGTCGCAGCATCCCCGCACGAAGGGCGCCATACTGTGGCCCCGTGCGGTGATGCGCAGCGCCGCCCCTTGCCGCACAGCGGCACGCAGCAGCTCGAGCTGCCCGCGGTTCGAGAGTTCGAGCGCCTCGCCCTGCGACACGTAAGACGACGCCACGGCTCAACCTTGCACGACGAGGATGCCGCGCCGTGCTAGTCGCGGGCGAACCCGAGCACGTCGCTCTGAAGCTTCTCCTCGGCGACCTCGAACTCCTCGGCCAGCACCGCCGCAACGTCGGCGCAAGGTGCGCCGACCGTCCAGGCGGTCCCAGACGGCCCGGCGCGGTCTCGTTCAGCGTGTAGAGCTCGTCGTCGGCGTCACCGACGCCGGCCACGACAGGGACGATGACGAGGTCCCCCTCGATGTCGCGCGCCACGACGTCCGGGGAAGGGGTGCAGACCGAATCGGGGGTGATGTCCGTGTTCACGGTACGATGACCGCCGCCGCACCGAGCGAAGGCGTCGCCGGGGACAGTGTCTACGATGTGGCGATGACGAGGCACCCCGGCGCGGGCCTGGCGCAGTTGCCCGCCGCAGGCCCTTGTGTCCCCCCGACATCTTGCACGCCGCGAGCACGGCCTCCTCGGGCCGGCTGCGCACCAGTACGATCAACTCAGGTCTGCTCCACGCACGCCGCTCACGCTTCATGTGCCGCCCCTCGCACTCGTCAGCATTGTCAGCCCCGGACACCCTAACAAGGTCCCGTCGACCCGCAAAGTCCAGTTCGGACCCTGCAAACTACCTCTCTAGTGTCCGCTTTGTCCAGTTTTCGACGTCCCACGCCGATTCCCCTCGTCTCAGCCACCCCATCAGGCGGGCCTGGGCGTGGGCGACCTCGCAGTGGTAGTCGACCGGCGTGTCGAGCGTGCCGTGCTCGCTCCACGACTTCGCCGGGCACTGCTCGCAGAGCCCCGTGCAGGAAGCAGCGCGCGCAGCGGCGCAGGTACTCGGGGTCCTCGGCCTCGAGCTCGCCGAAGCTCGTGCGAAGCGGTCGAGGGCGTCGGAGAGCGACGCGCGGACCACCACCCGTCGTCGGCCGACCAGGTCCACGCTGAGATCGGGCGCGTCGCAGGCCCAGGCATGGATACGCGCGCCCGTATGGGTCGATGGCCGACGCCGGTGCCCGGTAGCACAGCGGAAGAGGGTCGCGCCGGGCGGCGCCATGAAGCGCGCCGCGAACGCCGCCCTCGTCGCTCGGAAGGCGGCCTCGTCGCGCGCGTAGAGCACGCGCGACCTCGTCGGCCGGCAGTCGCAGGCGCCGGATGGCGACGTTCTTGGCCGCGTCGTCGCGGCGCGTGCGCAGATCGAGTTGCAGCGACGCGGTCCTGGCGCCGCGGGTCGTGCCGCCCCTCTCCCGCCCTGCCCGGCAGCGTGGCCGCCCAGGCGTCGAACTCGTCGAGCTCGTCCAGCGTCATCGGCAGCACGACGCCCTTCACGACGAGCGGCACACCGCGCCGGGCCAGGCGGTCGAGGCCACGCCGGCACTCAGCATGAGAGCCCGGCGCTCGCGAGACCGCCTCGTACGACTCCCGCCTGCAGGCCGTACACCGTGACCTCGACGGGCAGCGAGCGGCGGGACGCGCGCCAGCAGCTCGGCGAGCCGCTCCCCCACGGCGGCGCTGCCGGCCTCTCCTCGCCCGAAGCCGCGCCCGTTGGTGAAGAGCAGCACCTTCATCCCGAGACGGCGCGCGTGGAGGTAGAGCGCCTCGAAGTCGGGGCGCAGCAGGGGCTCGCCTCCGGTGAAGCGCACCTGCAGACATCCGAGCTCCGCCGCCTGATCGAGGAGATGCATCCACCTCCGCGGTAGTCCAGCTCTCGCGCGCGCGCCTCGCGTCGCCGGCCGCCAGGTTCACGCGAGCAGTGGATGCAGTCGTTGTCGCAGCGCTCGGTGAGTTCGATGTCGAGGGCGGCGAGGCGCGCCAGGGGCCGGGCACGAGCGCTCGCCGGCGCGCCGCACGTAGTCGCTCATGCACGAGCCTCTCCAGCTCCGGCACGATGCCCCCGCTGCGATCGAAGCGCATCATGTAGCAGGGCACCTCGCTCACGATACGCCTCGAGCACGTCCATCACCCGCTGCCACCACTCGCCGCCGACGAGCGGCCGGATCACCGTCGCGAGCAGCCGATGCCACACGGCTTTGCGATCCTCGATCGGCACCAGCTCGTTGGCGGACGACTGCTCAGGAAGAGGACGGCGCGCAGCGGCGCCCCTCCCGGCGAGACGTCGGGCACGTCCCCGTGGCTCCAGCTGCCGTGCACCCAGAAGCCCTCACGGTGCACCGCCGCTGCGTCGCCTCGGTCGCGCCGGCCACCGGCGCACGATGTTGCGGTCGTCGCAGAGGATCTGCGACGCGCGCCCCAAGGCCCCGCGTCAGCATCTCCACGGTCGTCGACTTGCCGGCGTCGGAGTGCCCGACGAAGAGCAGTCCCTGCCCGTCGAGGACGACCCCGGCCGAGTGCAGGAAGCAGGCCTCGCGGTCGGGCAGCAGCCGCGCGCAGCCACGATCTGGTCGCTCGGGAACATGCTGAGCGACGCGAGCCTCCCGTCGCCCACCAGCTCGGCCGCCTCGCAGGGTTGTACAGGTCTCCACGCGAGTGGTCGTGTTGAACACGGCGACGCGGTGCAGCGTCGGGTCCTCCGCCCGCGCGGCGCGAAGCCCTCGTAGACCCACCCCTCCGGGAATCGCCCGGCGGCTGCGAAAGACCTCGTGGCGCCCCGGTCACGCGCTCGCTCGGTAGCGCCCCGTCGTCGCCGCCGCCGCGCATCTCGGGCAGGACGCCGCATGCTCGACCCTCTCCGGCCCGGCAACCCGAAGTGGTGCCGAAGTACGACGGTGTCCGGGCCCGGCCGCTCGACCTCGAAGAGCGCGAACTTGGGTGCGAAAGTCGTTGCCAGGATGGGCAACGGGCTCTCGACCTGCAGCGTCACGCCGGCGATCTCGTAGAAACGGCGGTGAGGCCCCGCAGGCTCCGGCGAGGAGCCGCCGGCGCGCGTCTGGGAGGCGGCTGCGTCCACGTCCCGAAGACTACCGTACGCGGGCCGCGGCCGTCGCCGGCTCAGCCTCGCCGTGATCACCGGCGCTGCGCTTGGCCGATACCGAAGGTAGCTGCCCGCCGGCCTGGCATCCGTCGCCACGGGCGAGTACTCTGTCGCACGAGGGGAGCTGATGAGGGGCCAATCACAAGCGACTCATCGCCGCCGCGTGTATGCCGGCGCGCTCTCCGGCGTCGCGCTGCTGCTTCTCGTGCTGACGGTCGCGAGCGCGCGCCCGCCGGCCGCCGAGGCCAGCGCAGTCCGCGCCCTGCTGCCAGGACCCCGCTGATCGACCTCAGCCCCGAGCAGCGCACCGCCCGGCTCACCGAGATGGCGCTGCAACTCAAGGCCCGTTGGCTCCGCATCGACGTCTCGTGGTCGCGGGCCGAGCCGCAGCGGGCGTCGACAACGAGGCCTACCTGCAGGCCGTCTACGACACTGTCGCCGAGGCCCGGGCGCTCGGCCTCAAGCCCCTCGTGATGGTCTGCGCACGCCGACGTGGGCGCAGGATCAGAGCCTCTGGGCCAAGCCGCCGCCGGGCTACGTCGCCGGCGTCCCGTACCGGTTCTACGCCATCGACCTCGCCCGCGTCCCCGACTTCCAGGCGTTCATGAGCCGGCTCACGTCGCGCCTCGGCGCGCACGTCAACCGCTGGGAGTGCTGGAACGAGCCCAACCTGTGGCCCTACATCTGGCCCGCAGACCACCGCCGACGACCCCTACTTCGCCATCAACCGCTACGTCGCCATGCTCAAGGCGTTCAACGCCGGGGTGAAGGCCGTCGACCCCGACGACCTCGTCGTCGCCGGCTCGACCGGCCCCGTCGGCAACAACGACGTCTACCGCACGAGCCCGCAGCGCTGGGCCGGCATGATGAAGGTCATGGGCGCCGGCGCCCACTTCGACATCTACTCGCACCACCCGTACACGCCCGGCGGCAGCGTCAACATCCGCCCCGACCAGCCGCCCAACAACCCGCTGACCACGGTCACCCTCTACAACCTCGGCCAGCTGCTGCGCGTCTTCCCGGGCAAGAGCTTCTACCTCACCGAGTACGGCTACAACACCGAGCCCTGCGACGAGTTCGGCGGCTTCGCCGTGACCCTGCTGCAGCAGGCGAAGTTCCTGCGCATCGCCTACACCTACGCCGGGCGCTATCGACCAGGTGAAGAACCTCTTCTGGTACCTCGCGCAGGATGCGAACGGCGTGTACACCGGCCTGCGCAAGACGACCGGCTGGCACAAGCCGAGCTGGTTCGCCTTCGCCGGCGGCAACTCGGTGAGCATCTACGCGCTGCCGTACGTGCGTGCGGGGGTGCGGGTCAACGTGCGCGGGCGCATCGCCTGCGAGACCTTCGGGCCGGTGCCCGAGCGCGTGGTGAAGCTGCAGGGCCGGCGGCTCGGGGCGACCGACCTGGTCGACGCTGGCCAGCATGCGCACCGACGCCGAGGGGCGCTACCTCTTCACGCCCTCGGTGTGGCGGCCGATGCAGTACCGCGTCGTCTGGCCCGAGATCAAGACCAGCGACGTGCGCACGGTGCGGGTGTACTGAGCGGGCGGCGGGGCCCGAAGGCGCCGCAGGCGCCGAGGGCGACCGCGCGCCGCCCGCGACCGGCTTCAGCCGCGGCGGATCGCCGCGAGCAAGCTTCTACCCGCGGCGGATCGCCGCCAGCAGCGCCTCGACCAGCTCGGCCTCGGGCACCGTCGCGACCTTCTCGCCGTGGGCGAAGAGCACGCCTTCGCCGGCGCCGCCGGCGATGCCGAAGTCGGCGTGGCGCGCCTCCTCGGGGCCGTTCACCCGGCAGCCCATCACGGCCACCGTCACGGGCCGCGCCGCGAGCTCCGGCTCCAGGGCAAGGCGCCGCTCGACCTCCTCCGCCAGGGCCACGATGTCGAGCTCGGTGCGGGCGCAGGTCGGGCAGCTGATCACGTCGGGGCCGCGCTCCCGCAGGCCCAGCGCGGCGAGGATCTTCCACGCCACCCGGACCTCCTCGACGGGGTCGGCGGTGAGCGAGACGCGCAGCGTGTCGCCGATGCCCTCGGCGAGCAGCGCCCCGATGCCGACGGCGCTCTTGATCGTGCCGCTCCAGGCGGTGCCGGCCTCGGTGACGCCGACGTGCAGCGGCGCGTCGGTCTCGCGCGAGAGCAGACGGTACGCGGCGATGGTCGTCGGCACCGACGACGACTTCACCGAGAGCTTGTAGCGCGTGAAGCCCCAGCCGTCGAACTGCCGCGCGTAGCCGAGCGCGGCCTCGACGAGCGCCCCCGCGGGGTCGCGCTCGGCCCTGCCGCGCAGCGCGCGCGGCAGCGAACCCTGGTTCACGCCGATGCGGATCGCCGCCCCGGCGGCGCCCGCCGCCTCGACGATCTCGCGCACGTGGCGCTCGGACATCGTCCCCGGGTTGATGCGAATGCCGGCCGCGCCCTGCTCGAGGGCGGCGAGCGCCAGACGCCAGTCGAAGTGGATGTCGGCGATGACGGGGGCGGGGGCCTCGGCGACCACGCGGCCGAAGGCCGCGACGGCCGAGGCCTCGGGCAGGCCCACGCGCACGAGCTCGCAGCCGGCCCCGGCGAGCGCCCGCACCTGGGCGAGCGTCGCCTCCGCGTCGCCGGTGTCGGTGCAGGTCATCGACTGCACGCGCACGGGGGCGTCGCCGCCGACGGTCACGCCGCCGACGTCGATCTCGCGCGTGCGGCGGCGCTCGATCCCAGCGGCCGCCGATCCCGCAGGCGCGCCGGCCGCGGTGTCTCGTCCTCCGCCCGCTCGCGTCTCGTCGGGGCTCGCACTCATCTCGTCCTCAGCATCTCTCTCGTCCCCAGCATCGCTCTCATCCACGTACGGCGCGCTCCACGCAGCCTCAGGATACGCCCGTCGCGCAGGCGGCGTAGGTCCGCGCCAGGCCTTCGGTCAGGCTCACCTCGGGCCGCCAGTCGAGCAGCGCGGCGGCCCGCGCCACGTGGGCCTGCGAGTTTCGGATGTCGGCGGGGCGCGCCGGACGGTGCTCGACCGGCAGGTCGCGGCCGGACGCGGCCCGCAGGGCCGCGACCAGGTCGAGCAGCGACGACTGCGCGCCGGTCCCGACGTTGACGACCGCGGCGGGCACGCCCTCGAGGGCGCCGGTCCCGGCGGCCTGCAGCCGCCCCGCCGGCGCCTCCGCCGCGTGCACGAACGCCGCGGCCACGTCGTCCACGTAGACGAAGTCCCGCGTCTGCAGGCCGTCCCCGTACACGGTCACGCCGCTCCCGGCCACGGCGGCAGCGGCGAAGCGCGCCACCACGCCCGAGTACTCGCTGCCCGGGTCCTGCCGCGGCCCGTACACGTTGAAGAGGCGCAGGCAGACGGCCGTCGAGCCCTCGCCTTGGGCGAGCGCGATCAGGGTCTCCTCGCTCCCCAGCTTGTGCGGCCGCGTACGGGCTCAGCGGCCGCGGCGGCACGTCCTCGGTCAGCGGCAGTGCGTCCACGTCGCCGTACACGGCGCAGCTCGAGGCGAGCACGACGCGCGGCACGCCGGCGATCCCCGCCTGGGTGGCCACGTTCACCGTGCCGCCGTGCGTCACCGCCCCGGTGCCGACCGGGTCCTCGACCGAGCGTGTCACCGAGACGATGGCCGCGAGGTGCAGGACGGCGTCGCAGCCGTCCACGACCGCCCGCACGAGCTCGGCGTCGCGGACGTCGCCCTCGACGACTTCGAGCCGGCTGCCGGAGTCGGCGAGCCTCGCGGCGGCAGCGGCACTCCGCGGGACCTCCCCGCCGGCGCCACCGGCGGTCGCGGCGGTGCCGTCCGCGGCGCCCCCCACCGCCGCCGCGAGGTTCTCCCGCTTCCCGCTCGAGAAGTCGTCGAGCACGCGCACGGCGGCGCCGGCGGCGAGCAGGCGCTCGACGACGTGCGAGCCGATGAACCCGGCGCCGCCCGTTACCAGATACCGAGGCGCGCCCCCGCTCGTCCCGGCGCTCACGGCTCCACCAGCGCGTTCAGGACCATGGCGTCGGTCGTGCTGGGGTCGCGGCGCAGGATCACGTAGTCGCCGCGCCGCGCCGCGACCTCGAAGCCGATCAGGCCGCCCATGTACTGCTGCTCGATGGTCTCGTCGCTGAGCCCGCTGGAGAGGAAGGGACGCACGACCACGTCCGGCACCTCGCTGGTGCGCAGGAACCAGGCCTTGGTCGAGGCGGGCAGCGGGTCGTCCTCGGCCTCACCGGCGAGCCAGACCGTGTTGGTGGCGATGTCCTCCGGCCAGAAGAGGTAGAAGCCGGGCGAGCGGTAGAAGATCATCAGCCGCTCGCCCGGCGCGCGGAACCGCGCGAGGTCCTCCTCGAGCTGCCCCAGCACGAGGGCGTCGTGCTCGCGCACGAGCAGACCCTGATAGGGGCCCTCCTCGAGGCGCACGGTGAGGTGCGAGTAGGGGATGTCCTGCGGCAGGTACTGGAAGGTGAAGGCGATCGTCACCGCGATCACGCCCATCAGGGACGCCATCACCAGCGACCAGCGGTTGCGCTCGATCGCGGCGGGCGTGTCCGAGGGCCCGGGCCTGATGCCGGGCGACGGGCTCAGGGTCGCGGCCCCGGCGACCATGCTCCCCGGCACGCGCAGGGTCTCCCCGGGGTCGTCGGCCTCGGGGCCGGCCGACCACACCATGAAGAGGCCGCCGGCGATGAACACCGGGGCGAGGCCGACGGCGGCGTTGGCGAGGCCGTCGACGGCGGTGAACGCGACCCAGATGCCGGCCATGACGGCCGGGGCGACGACCCAGACGAGGAGCCGCGCCGCGCGCTCGGCGAAGCGCGGCTGCACGAAGAAGAAGGCGAGCACGGCGAAGGCCGTCACCATGACGGCGAAGCCGGTGGTCTCGGTCTCGGCCCGGCGACCCGGCGAAGTAGAGGGCGAGCGGGCAGGAGCACGAGCGCCGACGCGGGCCAGGCGCGGCCGCGAGCGCAGCAGGACGAGCAGGACGAGGCCGGCGAGCAGCGAGACCGGCACCGAGACGGCGATCTCGGCGGCGCCGCTCACGATCTGCCAGCCCTTGCCGGCGCCGCCGAGCTGGTCCATCTCGTAGGCCAGCGACATCTGGTAGCGCCAGTCGCGCGTCAGGTTGCTCCAGCCGAAGCTGAGGGCGACGAGCGACGCGGTGACGGCGACGGCGAAGAAGCCGGCGGCGTAGGCGCTCACCGCCTGCCAGGCGAGGCGCGCCGTGCGCGGGTCGGGGTCGTCGAGGGCGGGCGCGTCACGCCCGCCCTCGACGCCGCCCTCGGCCGTTCGTGTCGCCGCCCGCGCCTCCCGGGCGTCCTTCGCCCAGAGCGCGCCGGCCAGCCGCCGCGGCACCACGCGCCCGACGGCGAGCGCCATCGCCACGGCGTAGAGCGGCGGCAGCACGAGGAGCGTCGGCGCCGCGACCGCGGCCAGGCCGTGGGCCGCGCCCGCGGCCAGGGCCGTCAGGCGGCGCCCCCTCCCCATCTCATCGCCGCCGAGCACGACCCGCACGCCGAGCGCCACGCCGATGGTGAGGAAGCCGGCGGCCAGGCTCGCCGAGCTGAGCTGCGAGGCGCCGAGCACGACGAAGGTGATGTACACGGCCGCGATCGCCGCCCCGTATTGCCAGCGCACGAGGCCCTTCAGCCCGAAGAAGACGAGCCCGGTGACGATCCCCACCCAGAGCACGTAGAGCTGCCGCAGGTAGAGCACGAGCCCCTCGCTGCCCCCGGTCACCCCCACGTAGGCCTTGACGAACGGATAGGTGAGGAAGCCGGCGGTCTGCATGAGGTTCATCTCGTCGACGAAGGGCCGGTCGCCGAGCGCCCAGCGCCAGGGGACGACGACGGCGAAGCCCTCGTCCTGGGGGTCGAAGCCGAGGCCGATGCGATACGACAGGGCGCCGACGACGGCCGCGGCGACGAACGCGGCGCAGGCGGTCAGCAGCGAGCTGCGCTTCTCGGCCTCGGAGAGCGCCGTGAGCGGGCGGCGCTCGCCGGGCCGCGGCTTCCGCCTCGCCGCTCGGGTGCGCCGCGCCGTCACGGCACCGTCAGAAGCCGAGGGCCAGGGTGAGGACGTAGTAGGCGGCGATGCTCGCCCACAGCAACGCGTCGAAGCGGTCGAGCACGCCCCCGTGCCCGGGCAGGCCGCGCCCCGAGTCCTTGATCTGCACGTCGCGCTTGACGAGGCTCTCGAAGAGGTCGCCGAGCGGCCCGACGATGCCGATCAAGAGACCGAGGACGACGGAGTCGCCAGGGTCCCAGTCGGGCACGTCGTAGTGCACGTAGAGGCCGATGAAGACGACCACGAGGACGGTGCTGATGAGGCCCCCGGCGAAGCCCTCCCAGGTCTTCTTCGGGGAGAGCACGGGGGCCATCGGCGTGGAGCCGAACCAGCGCCCGGTGAAGTACGCCATCGTGTCGCCGGCCCAGGTGCCGAACACCACGAGCAGCACGACGTCGCGGCCGAGCACGGCGAGGTCCTCCCCGCCGAGTCCGCGCAGCAGCACCAGGTGGGCGAAGCCGAGGCCCAGGTAGAGGGCGCCGAGCAGGGTGACGGCGAGGCGCACGGTGACCCCCGGCTTGGGCCCGATGACGAGGCCGAAGAGGGCGATCCCCGCGAAGGACAGCGCCGTCGCCCCGAGCACCCATCGGGCGTCGCCCCACTGCGCCGCGGCGAGCAGGCACAGCACCGAGAGCAGGCCCGGCAGGCGCAGCGGCTTGTAGGCGGCGGTGAGCCGGTAGAACTCGTTGAGCCCGATCACCGCCAGGGCCGCCATGACGACCCAGAAGACGAGCCCGCCGCGGATCACGACGACGAGGGCGATGAGCCCGATCGCGACACCGGTCAGGACGCGCGTGAACAGCGGGCTCGGGCTAGGCATCGGCGCCTCCGTCGTGAGGGCCGGCGGCGGGCTCGCGGCCGGAGGACGCGGCGGGCTCGCGGCCGGAGGACGCGGCGGGCTCGCGGGCGGAGGACGCGGCGGGCTCGCGGCCGGAGGACGCGGCGGCTTCGCGGCCGCCGAAGCGCCGCTGCCGGTGCGCGTACGCGGCGAGCGCCTCGTCGAGCTCGCGCTCGCCGAAGTCGGGCCACAGCGCGTCGCTGAAGTAGAGCTCGGCGTAGGCGCACTGCCAGAGCAGGAAGTTCGACAGGCGCAGCTCGCCCGAGGTGCGGATCAGCAGCTCGGGGTCGTGCATCTCGGGCGCATAGAGGTGGCGGCGCAGGTCGTCGGCGGTGAAGGCGGGCGCCGGCGCCGCAGGCGCCGCGCCGGCGCCCGCTGCGGCCGCCTTCGCGGCCCACTCGGCCGCCAGGCCGCCGGCCGCGTCGAGCAACTCCTGCCGGGCGCCGTAGTTGAAGGCGATGTAGAGCGTCATCCGCGTGTTCTTCGCCGTCAGCGCTTCGGCCTCCTCGATGCGCCGCACGAGGGCCTCGGGCACGCCCTCGCGGCGCCCGACGAAGCGCACGCGGGCGCCGCGCTCGTGGATGTCCGGCACCTGCGACTCGATCATCTCGATGAAGAGGTCCATGAGCGCCTCGACCTCGGCCCGCGGGCGCTCCCAGTTCTCGGTCGAGAAGGAGTACACGGTGACCTCGGCGATGCCCAGGTCGAGGGCGTGCTCGAGGACGCGGCGCAGCGCCTTGGCGCCGGCGCGGTGGCCGGCGGCCACCGGCAGGCCGCGGCGCTTCGCCCAGCGGCCGTTGCCGTCCATGATGATGGCGAGGTAGCGGCACTCGGCGCCGCCCGCGGCCGGCTCGGCCGGCCCTTCGCCGGCGCCGGCCCGCAGCAGGCGCACGCGGCGCCGCAGCCAGCCCGCCCTGGGGCCCTCGGCCATCGCGTCCCTCCCCCGGCGTGCGGCGGGCCCACCTGTCGGCGGCCCGCCCCTCCGCCGCTCACACCTCGAGGATCTCCTCCTCCTTCTTGGCGAGGAGGGCGTCGATCTCTTTCACGGACTGGTCGGTCAGCTTCTGGACCTGCTCCTCGGCGCGACGCTCGGCGTCCTCGCCGACCTCGCCCTCGTGGACCAGCTCCTTGAGGTCCTTCATCACGTCGCGGCGCACGTTGCGGACCGCGACCCGGCCGTCCTCGGCGAGCCTGTGGATGAGGCGCACGAGCTCCTTGCGCCGCTCCTCGGTCAGGGCCGGGATCGGCAGCCGGATCACGGTGCCGTCGCTGCTCGGGTTGAAGCCCAGGTCGCTCTCCATGATGGCTCTCTCGATGGCCCGCATGGACGACTTGTCGTAGGGCTGGACGGTGAGGAGGCGGGGCTCGGGGGCGGCGATGTTGGCGAGCTGCCGCAGCGGCGTCGAGGTGCCGTAGTAGTCGACGTGCACGCGGTCGAGCAGGCCCGTGCTGGCGCGCCCGCTGCGCACCGTGTTGAACTCGTGCTTCACCGCCTCGACCGCGCTGGTCATGCGCCGTTTGCCGTCGTCGAGCAACTCTTTCTCCACCGCTCCTCCTCCCGCGCTCAGGTCGCGGTCTCGGCGGCCGCTCCCCCGCGGCCCGGGACCGCCCGCACCACCGTCCCCACGCGCTCGCCGGTGAGCACGCGGACGATGTTGTCGCCGGTCATCTTGAAGACGTGGATCGGCATCGCGTTGTCCATGCAGAGGCTCAGCGCCGTCGCGTCCATGACGCGCAGGTCGCGGTCGATGGCCTCGAGATGGGTCAGCTCGGGGATGAACTCCGCCGTCGGGTCGGTGTCGGGGTCGGCGCTGAAGACGCCGTCGTACTCGCGCTTGGCCATGAGGATCGCGTCGCAGTGCAGCTCGAGGGCGCGCAGCGCGGCCGCCGAGTCGGTCGAGAAGTACGGGTTGCCGGTGCCGCCGGCGCAGATCACGATGCGCCCGCGCTCGAGGTGGCGCATGGCGCGGCGCATGATGTAGGGCTCGCAGACGGCCCTGATCTCGATCGCGCTCATGACCCGCGTCTCGAGGCCGCGGTGCTCGAGCGCGTCCTGCAGGGCGAGGGCGTTCTGCACCGTGGCCAGCATGCCGATGTGGTCGCCGGTCGTGCGGTCCATGCCGCCGGCGGCGGCGGCCATGCCGCGGAAGATGTTGCCGCCGCCCACGACCACGGCGATGTCGACGCCGAGGTCGCGGGCGGTGCCGATGTAGGCGGCGAGCTCGGCGGTCACGGCCGGGTCGATCGCGTGCGCGGGGCTGCCGGCCCCGTCCCCGCCGCCCAGCGCCTGGCCGCTCAGCTTGAGCAGCACGCGGCTGAAGACGCTCCTTTGCGACACGCCGGCCGTCGTCGGGCCATCGTCGCTCTCCGTGGCGCCGCCGGCCGCCGGCATCAGGCCTCCGCGGTCTCGCCGAGCTGGAAGCGGGCGAAGCGGCGCACCTCGACGTTCTCGCCGATCACGCCGACGAGGTCGGTGCGCAGCTGCTCCACCGTCCGGTCCGGGTCCTTGATGAAGGGCTGCTCCATCAGGCACGTGTCGGCGAAGAACTTGTCGAGCTTGCCGACGACGATCTTGTCGATCACCTGGGCGGGCTTCCCCTTGACCTGCTCGGCGTAGATCGCCTTCTCGCGCTCGATGACGTCCTCCGGCACCTCGTCGCGCGTGACCCAGCGGGGGGACGCGGCGGCGACGTGCATCGCCAGGTCGTGGGTGAACTGCTTGAAGTGGTCGCCGCGCGAGACGAAGTCGGTCTCGACCCCGACCTCGACGAGCACGCCGATCTTGCCGCCCATGTGGATGTACGAGTCGACGGCGCCCTCCTTGGTGACCCGGGCGCTCTTCTTCTTGGCGGTGGCGAGGCCCTGCTTGCGCAGCTCGTCCATCGCCTTCTCCGCGTCGCCGCCGGTGGCCTGCAGGGCCTTCTTGCAGTCCATCATGCCGGCGCCGCTCTTCTCGCGGAGCACCTTCACAGTCGCAGCGCTGATGTCAGCCACTGGCGTCCTCTCTCTGGCTCGTGTTTCTCCCTGTCACGCCGGGCGCGGGCGGGGGCCGCGCGCGACGGTCACTCGTCGCCGGTCTTGGCCTCGGGCTCGGCGGCCTTCTCGGCCTTCTCAGGCTCGGCCTTGGGCTCCTCGGCCTTCTCGGCCTTCTCGGCCTTCTCGGCCTTCTCAGGCTCGGCCGTGGGCTCGTCGACCTTCTTCGACGTCTTCGGCTCGGCCTTCTTGACGGGCTTCGCCGCAGCCTCGGGCTTCTCGTCGGCCTTGGCCTCGGGCTTCTCGTCGGCCTTGGCCTCGGGCTTCTCGTCGGCCTTCGCCTCGGGCTTCTCGTCGGCCTTCGCCTCGGGCTTCTCGTCGGCCTTCGCCTCGGCAGCCGACTTCTTCTCGGCCTTGGGCTTCGCCGCAGGCTTGGCCTCGGCGGGCGAAGCCTCAGGCGTCGCTTCAGGCTTTGTGGCGGCGGGCTTCGCAGCCTCAGCCTTTGCCTCAGCCTTGGGAGCTTCAGGCGCTGCCGCAGGCTTCTCGGCAGCGGGCTTCTCGGCAGCCGGAGCGGGCCGCGCAGGCGCGGCCGTGGCAGGCGCCGACGGAGCGACCTCGGGCGCGACCCTGGCAGCCTCGGCGGCGGCCTTGGACGCGGCGGCCTCGGCCGCCTGACGCTCGGCCTCGGCCTTGGCCGCAGCCTCGCGCGCCTTGCGGTCGACCTCGGCCTTGGCCTCGGCCTCGCGCGCCGCCTTCAGCTCACGCTCGGTCACGATCGCGCGGCCCTCGGCGACGGCGTCGGCGATGACGCGCACGATGAGGTTGCAGCTGCGGATCGCGTCGTCGTTGCCGGGGATCAGGTAGTCGATCTCGTCGGGGTCGCAGTTGGTGTCGACGAGGCCGACGATCGGGATCTTGAGCTTGCGCGCCTCGCGCACGACGATCTGCTCCTTGCGCGGGTCGACCACGAACACGGCCGCCGGCAGGCGGTCCATGTCGGCGACGCCGCCGAGGTTCTGCTCGAGCTTGCGCAGGTCGGCGCGCAGGTTCATCGCCTCGCGCGTGGGCAGCAGCTCGAGCGAGCCGTCGGTCGACAGCTGACGGAGCTCGTGCAGGCGCCTGATGCGCTTGTTGAGGGTGCTGAAGTTGGTCAGCAGGCCGCCCAGCCAGCGGTTCATGACGTAGGGCATGCCGATGCGCTCGCACTGCTCCTTGATGGTCTCCTGGCACTGCTTCTTCGTGCCCACGAAGAGGACGAGGCCGCCGCGCGAGGCGGCGTCCTTGAGGAAGGCGCACGCCTCGTCGAGCAGGACGGTCGTCTTCTGCAGGTCGATGATGTAGATGCCGCCGCGCTCGCCGAAGATGTACGGCTTCATCTTGGGGTTCCAGCGGCGCGTCTGGTGGCCGAAGTGGACGCCGGCGATGAGCAGGTCCTTGATGCTCGCCCGGCTCTCGGTGACTGCAGGCAAGGCTTGCCTCCTTCTGATCGGTTCGTCGGGCGGCCTGGCGGCACGCCCAGCTGTGTGCCGGTGAGGGTCTCGCGGATTCCCTTGCGGGCACCGCCGCGAGCCGTGGGCTCACCGGGTCGTGGTGGACAACGGCGCGGAATCTTACCATAGGCTCACGGCGGCGTCAGTCACGGGGCGCGCGGGCGTCGGAGCGGCCGCCCGTTCGAGCTTGCCCGGGTGGCGAGAGAGTCTGGCGCCGCGAGCCTGAGCGGACGGCGACAGCGGCGCCGGGACTGGCGCGACGCCGACCCTCTGTGCTTCGATAGCGGTGACGGCCGCGGGCGCGGGAGCACCCCCGGAGCCCGCTCGCCGCTCACGGGGGCCGAGCGCATGACCGACGAGACCGGCAGAGACGAGGCGCCGCGCGGCGCGAGCCGCGCGGCCGGCGACGCTCCTCAGAGCCCCGCGCCTCCCGCCGGCGAGGCCGGCGGCGCGGGCCGGAGCGGCGCGGCCGACGGCGCGCCGCCGGCGAGGCTCGGACGCGCCGCCCTCTTCAGCCTGCGCTTCCTCATCATCGTCGCCGCCGTCGTCGTCCTCGGCCTGGTCCTGCAGCGCCTGCAGATCGTGATCCTGCCGGTGACGCTCGCGATCCTCGGCACCGTGCCCCTGGTCCCGGTGCGGCGACGGCTCGAGCGCGCCGGCCTGCCGCGAAGAGCGGCGACCGCGCTGGTCTTCGTCGCCGCCCTCGCCGTGCTCGCCGGCGTGATCGCCCTCGTCGCGCCGCGCCTCGTCACCGAGTTCGGCAGCCTCGACACGGCCGTCGTCGACGGCATCCGCGAGGTGCGGGACTGGCTCGTCGAGGGCCCGCTCAGCCTCTCGCCGGCATCGGTCGACCAGGTCGCCGACCACCTCGTCAGCCTCGCCGAGGCGAACGTCGGGCTGCTCGCCAGCGGCGCGACGACGGCCGTCGCCGTCGTCACCGGCGCCTTCGTCACCCTCGTCCTCGGCGCCTTCTTCCTCTCCGGCGGCGACCACATGTGGACCTGGGGCGTACGCATGCTCCCGAGTCGCTACCGCGAGCCGACCGACGCCGCCGGACGCCGCGCCTGGCAGGTGCTCAGCGGGTACCTCGCCGGATCGGCCATCAACGGCGCCATCGAGGCGACCATCATCGGCATCGCTCTCGTCATCATCGGCGTGCCCCTGGTGGCGCCCCTCATGGCGCTGACCTTCGTCGCCCCCTTCTTCCCGGTCGTCGGGGCGATCGTCGCCGGCGCGATCGCCGTCCTCGTCGCCCTCGTCAGCGAGGGGTGGGTCGCGGCGCTCGCCGTGGGCATCGTCTACCTCGCGGTACAGCAGCTCGAGAGCAACCTCCTCGCGCCCTTCGTCCTCGGCCGGGCGGTGCGGCTGCACCCCGTCGTCGTGCTCGTCGCCCTGCTCGCCGGCGCCAGCCTCGGGGGCGTCGTCGGAGCGTTCGTCGCCCTGCCCGTCGCCGCGGTCGCCTGGGGGGTCGTCCAGGAGCTTGTCGAGCGCGAAATGATCGCGTCGCCCGGTGACACGGACGCGCTGCTCCACGGCCAGGCGGCCAAGGGGATCAAGGAGGGACATCTCGGGGAGGGTGGCGGCGACTGAGGGATGCGGCCGGCGAGCCGAGAGGCTCGACGGCAGCAGCCGCAGGGCGGCCCCGACGGCGTCAGCCGATCGAGGCCGGTTCGATCTCGTCGTGCAGGCGTCCCTTCAGGCGCAGGACCGCCTTGGTGTGCAGCTGCGAGACGCGCGACTCGGTGACGCCGAGCACCTCGCCGATCTCGCGCAGGGTCAGGTTCTCGTAGTAGTAGAGCGCGATGACGAGCTTCTCGCGCTCGGGCAGGCGACGTCGATCGCCTCGGCGAGGCGGTCCTTGAGCTCGACCGTGTCGAAGGCCTCCTCGGGGTCGTGCGCGTTCGGGTCGTCGATCGTGTCGAGCAGCGAGACCTGGTCGCCGTCGGAGTCGGAGACCGTCCAGAGCTCGTCGAGCGCGAGCGATCGAGGAGTTGGCGATCTGCGAGCAGCGTCGTCCTGGAACTCGTCGACCGAGACGCCGAGCTCGTCGGCCATCTCCTCGTCGGTCGGCGCGCGGTGAGGCTTGTTCTCGAGCTGGGCGCTGGCCTTCTCGATCTCGCGCGCCGCGCGCGCACCGAGCGCGGCACCCAGTCGAGCGAGCGCAGCTCGTCGATGATCGCGCCCTTGATGCGGGTGATCGCGTAGGTCTCGAACTTGATCTCGCGCGTCGAGGTCGAAGCGCTCGATCGCGCCGATCAGGCCGAGCAGGCCGTAGGAGATGAGGTCGGCCTCCTCGACGTGCGCGGGCAGGCCGGCGCCCATCCGGCCGGCGACGTACTTGACCAGCGGCGAGTAGGCGACGACCAGGCGCTCGCGGGCGCGCTCGTCGCCGTCGTCCTTGTAGCGCGCCAGAGCTCGCGCACCTGGTGTTCTTCAAGCCTGCTCATGCCTCAGCGCCGATCGCCGGCCCCTCTCCGCTGCTGCACATCGGCCCGCTACGCCCGCGGGTGGTGCAGATCGTAGACGCGCCGCAGATGCGCGCCGCTGACGTGCGTGTAGACCTGGGTCGTCGCCACCGACGCGTGACCCAGGAGCTCCTGGATGACCCGGAGGTCGGCGCCCCGCTCGAGCATGTGCGTCGCGTACGCGTGACGCAGCATGTGCGGCGACGCCGGCTCGAGGCCCGCAAGCGCACAGTATTTTACAACCAGCCTGCGGATGTCTGAAGTCAGAAGCGCCCGCCCGTTGCAGGAGAGTAACAGGTTGCGCGGAGGCGGGCCGACGGCGGCCGTCGCGGGCGCGCCGCTGCGGGCGCCGCCTGCGGCGGCGCCCCGGGCGGCGCTTCGTGCGGCGCGACGGCCGCCGGCGAGCGCCCCGCGCCCCCGCTCGAGGTAGCGGCGCAGCGCGGCGGCCGCCTCCTCGCCCATGGGCACGACGCGCATCTTGCCGCCCTTGCCGCGCACGATGAGCTGCGCCTCGCCGGGGCGGATGTCGTCCAGGGTGAGCGACACGAGCTCCTGGCTGCGCAGCCCGCAGCCGTAGAGCAGCTCGAAGACGACGCGGTCGCGCAGGGCGGCGGGGTCGGCGCCGCCGGCCGCGCGCAGGAGCGCCTCGACCTCGTCGAGGCGCAGCACGCGCGGCAGACGCCGGCCCCGCCGCGGACCCGGCAGCATGTGCGTCGGGTCGGCGGCGAGCACGTCGTGCTCGGTCAGGTAGCGGGCGAAGCCGCGCAGCGAGGAGAGCTTACGCGCCAGGCTCGAGGGCGCGTAGCCGCGGCGGCCAAGGTGCGACGAGTAGGCGCGGGCCATGCGGCGGTCGAGCTCATCGACCGTCGCCTCGCGCTCCTGCAGCCACTCGAGGAGCTGCGCGAGATCCGAGGCGTACGAGCGCAGCGTCGCCGCCGTCATGCCCCGGGCGGCCAGGGAGCGCAGGTACGCGCCGACGTAGCCCTGCGGGTCGGCCGGCGGTGCCTCGGCCTCCCGCGCCTCGGCTGCCCGCGCCGCGGCGCCGTGCTCCACGCGCACTCCCCTTCAGTCGGACCGGCGCCCGCCGCCGGACGGAGGCGGGCGCCACTGTCTTCGCGCAGGGCGCGTTGAGTCCTGCCGCGGCGCACGTCGCCTCCGGCCGCGGCGGGCGTCGCCTCCGGTCGCGGCGCACGTCGCCTCCGGCCCCGGCGGGCGTCGCCTCCGGCGGCGGCGCCCGCCGTCTCCTGCCGCCGTGCCGCCTCAGGGCCCGGTCGAGAGCTCGCCGGTCGCCGGGTCCCAGAACCGCCAGTGCTCGGTGTCGACGACCTTCCAGGCGCCGTCGACGAGCTCGAGCGTGTACTCGAGCACGATCGAGCCCGGGACCCAGTCGGGCCGCGGCACGATGCGACCATCCTCCGCGTCCCACTGCACCATGCGATAACGCTGCGCGACGCCCCCGCGCACCACGACGGCCCCTCCGACCTCGCGCCGCAGGAACTCCCAGTAGACGATCTCGCCGCTGCAGTCGACCGGCCAACGGCCCCTGCCCTGCGCGTCGTTCAGCAGGGCTGCGACGCAATCCCATTCCCGCCAGCCCGCCAGCTCCTCGCCGGCGCAGACGCGCTCGAGCCGCTCCTCGAACGCCTGCTGGAGCGCCTGCCGGTCGGCGGCCGTGAGCTCCCGGCCGACGAGCTCCACGGGCAGCGTGTGCGCCTTCGCGAGCTCGAAGCGCACGACGGCGTCGCGAAGCTCGGCGGCGGTCGCCGCGGAGGGACCGGTCCAGCGCCACATGGTGACCGCCGCCGTGACCGCCACGGCGACCGCGACGAGGGTCACGACCAGCACGACAGGTCTGGGTCGCCCGGTCATGAGACTCGTTCTGAGCACCCGTGGCGCGTCGAGTCCACGATGCCGGCGGCCGCCGGGATGCACCGCGGCGCCGGCCGCGGCGGCCACGCCAGCCACGCCAGGCACGGAGCCCCAGAGGCGCCCTCAGCGCACGCCACGATAGACCCCGCCGGGGGCGCACTCGGCGAGGCCTTCGACCTCGAGCGCGCTGAGGGCGGCGGTGACCACGCGCGCTTCGAGCCCGGCTCGCCCGGCCAGGTCTTCGGCCGTGCCGGCGGCATCGTGCAGCGCGCGAAGGACGGCACGCGCGTCGGCGGCCAGATCGGGATCGGCGGCTCCGGCGCTCCCCCGGGCCTCTACCCCGCCGCGCGCCCCGCCGAGCGCCCCGCCCCCGGCGGCGGGTCCTCCCCCGGCAGCCGCCGGGGCCGCCTGATCCCAACCGTGCACCTCAGGCTCCGCGCCCTCCGCGCCCCGCGCCCCCTCCGCGCCCCGCGCGCTCACGCTGCCCCCGTACGTGCGTTCGAGCCCGAGGACGGCGAGCACGTCGTCGGCGGCCTCGCAGAGGTGCGCACCCTGCCTCAGCAGGTGGTGCGGCGCCTCGCTCAGCCGCCGCCCGGCTTCGCCCGGGACGGCGAGCACCTCGCGGCTCGCCTCGACGGCGAGCTCGGCCGTGATGCGCGAGCCGCTGCGACGCGAGCCTTCGACGACGACCACGGCCTGACTCAGGCCGGCGATCACGCGGTTGCGGGCGGGGAAGCGCCACACGGACGGCGGCGTGCCCGGCCAGAACTCGGTGACCAGCAGACCGTGCTCGCGCAGCGCCCGAAAGGCCGCCGCGTTGCTGCGCGGGTGCACGATATCGAGCCCGCAGCCCAGGACCCCGACGCTCGGCGGTCCGTGAGACGCCCAGTCACCGGCGGCTTCGAGCGCCGCGAGCTGCGCGCAGACGTCGATGCCCAACGCGACGCCGCTGACGACGACGACTCCGGCGCGCGCGAGGTCGCCGCCGATCAGGCGCGCCATCTCGCGACCGTACGCCGAGGGCGCACGCGTGCCGACGACGGCGACCGCCGGCGCCTCGGCCAGGGCGCCGAGACGCCGCGGGGCGTCCTGCCCGGCGACGAACAACGCCGGGGGCGGGTCGAACGTCGTGCGCAGACGCGGCGGGTAGAGCTCGTCGTCGTAGGTCACGAGCAGCCACCCGTCGCGGGAGCGCTCTGCGCGCGGCTCGAGCGGGGCGGCCAGGGCCCTGACGAAGCGCGAGGACTCCTGCGCCGCCTCGACGGCTGCGCGGCCGCGCTGCTCGGCGGCCGGCGCCCGGCCGCGCGTCTCGGCAGCCGGCGCACCGCCGCTCGCCGACGTGGCCTTCGCCCCGCCGCTCGCCGTCGCGGTCTTCGCCGAGAGACAGGCCCGCAGAGCCGGCAGCGACGCGTCGAGCGCGGCGTCGAGCGAGCCGAAGCGCTTGGCCGCGCGCTGCACGACGCCCGGCCGGTTGCAGGTGGAGCGCGCCAGCCAGACGGCGGTGGCCGCGCGGCGCTGTCGATCTCTGAGCCCTGCCCACGCTCGACCCTGGTACGAGAGGGCCTCTGCCGACGCGAGACACCGTGATGCCCGCGGCGCCCTCGAGGTCGGCGATGGTCTGCGCCACCTTGGCCACTCGATCGCAGGCCCGGGCACTCAGGCGGAGGCGGTCATAAGCACGCTCGAGCAGCACCGTGGCGGCGACGTCGAGCCTGACAGGCGCCGCACCTGGGGTGCGGTCATGCCGGCGTTGGCCGTGACCGCGCCGCCGAGGCGCGCCCGCTGCCGGCGGCGCGCCTGCTCGACCCGCTCCCGCACGGCGGCCGAGCTCTCGCCGCGCCCGGCGAGACGATGCTCGCGCGGCGGCACGCGGGCGACCCCGACGACGAGGTCGATCCGGTCGAGCAGCGGCCCGGAGAGCCGCGCGCGGTAGGCGCAGCAGATCGGCCTCGCCGCAGCGGCACGCCGTCGCCCCGCGCCCGCACGGGCACGGGTTCGTCGCCGCGACCAGCGCGCACGCGCGTCGGATAGCGCGCGACGCGGTTCTGCCGCGACGATCGCGACGTGCCCGTCCTCGAGCGGCTGGCGCAGCGCCTCGAGCGCGCGGCGATCGAACTCCGCCAGCTCGTCGAGGAACAGCACGCCCGCCGTGCGCGAGCGTCGCCTCGCCGGGCGCGGGGCCGGGGCCGCCGCCGATCAGGCCCGCGGCCGAGATGGTGTGGTGCGGCGCGCGGAACGGGCGCACGTGCGCGATGCCCTCGTCGGTGCGCAGGCCGGCGACGCTGTGGATGCGCGTGACCTCGAGCGCCTCGTCGGTCGTGAGCGGCGGGAGGATCGACGGCATCCGCCGCGCGAGCATCGTCTTGCCCGTGCCCGGCGGGCCGACGAGCAGCAGGTTGTGGCCGCCGGCTGCGGCGACCGTGAGCGCCGCGATCGCGCCCGCCTGCCCGCGGACGTCGGCGAGGTCCGGCGCCTCCGGGTGACGGCGGCGCTGCCGTCTCGGCCCGTCCGCCGGCGGGCTCGCGGGCCGCCGCCGAGCGCCGCCCGCAGGGCGCGCAGCGACGCGCGCGCCGCTCCCGCGACACCTCCAGGCCCGTCGACGAGCTGCGCCTCGCGGACGCGGTCGGCGGCGACGAGCACGCCGCGCATCCCGGCGTCGCGCGCGCCGAGCGCAGCGGCCAGGACGCCGCGACACGGCCGGACCTCGCCGGTCAGCGACGAGCTCGCCGACCACGGCGACGCCGTCGAGCGGTCCGCGCGGGAGCTGGCCGCTCGCGGCGAGGATGGCGCAGGCGATCGCGAGGTCGAACCCGGGCCCGCCTTGCGCAGATGCGCCGGCGCGAGGTTGACGGTGACGCGCCGCATCGGGAACTCGAGGCCGCTGTTCTGGATCGCGGCGCGCACACGCTCGCGCGCCTCGCTGCACCGAGCGGTCGGCGAGGCCCGACGATGCGTGAATGCCGGCAGGCCCGCGACGCAGGTCGGCCTCGACGACGACCGGGCACGGATCGAGGCCCTCGAGGGTGAACGTCGTGACGCGGGCGAGCATGGGCGCCACGCTAGGTGAGAGATCTGCGCGCTGTGGCGCCGGAGTGCGCGCGGATCTGCGCGCTGCATCGGCAACGCCTTTGCGCAGGCGCCTCGCGACGCCGCAGCAGGGCGCAGGACCGCGCCGCCGTCCACAGCTCGGCGCAGGGGCGGACCGGTGCGCTGTCCACGGCCGTCGCTGTCATCGGTCCCGCCGGCGTCCCGACCGGCCGCCAGACGCTCGGCCGCCAGGCGAGCACGCGCTCGACCATCTGCGCCGGCTCGGCTACGACCTCGTGGCGGCCAACCACCGCACCCGCTTCGGCGAGATCGACCTCGTCATGCGCGACGCGGACGCGCTCGTCGTTCGTCGAGGTCAAGTCACGGCGAGCGCAGCGGCCCGCCGCGGTGTGGGAGGCGCTCGACGACCGCAAGCGCCGGCAGGTGCGCCGCATGGCCGCGCGTGGCGTACCTCTACGAGCAGGCCGACCGCCCGACCGCCGAGGACGATCCTTCGACGCCGGCCGCGTCGTCATGGACGCACGAGGCGCCTGGTGCGGCCTCGACCACCTCGAGGCGGCGTTCTGATGTCAGAGCGCGAGCTGCTGGTACGCCGTCGACTGGAACGACATCCGGTGCAGCGGCGAGACGCCCTGCCGCAGGATCGCGGCGCGGTGCTCGGGCGTCGAGTAGCCGACGTGCGCGCCGAACTCCCAGCCCGGGTGCAGCTCGTCGGCGCGGCGCATGAAGCGGTCGCGCGTGACCTTGGCGAGGATCGACGCGGCGGCGATCGCCGCGCTCGTCGCGTCGCCGTCGACGATCGCCCGCTGCTCGTACCCGACGTCCGGCACGGCGAACCCGTCGACGAGGCAGAGGCAGCCCGGGCCGCGCGACCCGCTTCAGCGCGTCGCTGAGCGCCGTCGAGGTTCGTGCGGTGCAGCCCGCGGCTGTCGATCCCGCGCGCGCAGCGCGACGACGATCGCCGGCGCGCGTCGCCGTCCGCAGCACGACGGGATAGAGCGCCTCGCGCGTCGCCTCGTCGTGCTGCTTGGAGTCGTTCAGCGCCGCGAGCGCGCGCACCTCGGCGACGCCGATGCGCTCGAGGTCGAAGCAGCACGGCGGCGGCGACCAGCGGCCCGGCGAGGCAGCCGCGGCCGGCCTCGTCGGCGCCGGCGACATAGCGCACGCCGAGCCCGCGGTCGAACGCGAACAGGCGCCGGCCGGACGTCGGGCGCTTGGCCTTGCGGCGGCGGCGTCGGCGCGCGCGGGCCGCGGCGGCCGCAGGCTCAGAGGAGGCCGATGCGGTCGGGCGGCCAGTAGGTGGCGAAGGCCTCTCCGATGATCCAGGACTCGGGGACGGGGCCCCAGAATCTGCTGTCGTCCGACTCGCCACGGTTGTCGCCCATCATGAAGTAGTGACCGGGCGGAATCGTGATCGGGTTGCGGAAGTTGCAGCCGGCGCCGGCGTCGTCGACGCACGTGTCGCTGATGAACGGCTCCTCCGTCGGCTTGCCGTTGCGGATCACGCGCCCGTCGCGCACCGCGATCGTGTCCCCGGGGCCGCCGACGACCCGCTTGATGAAGTTCACGTCCGCGCGCTCGGGCGTCGGGCTCGTCGCACGCGGCGCCCTGCTTGGGCTGCGCTCCGCACTGGTCGCCGGTGCCGACTCGGCGCCGACCGGCGGGTGGAAGACGAGGATGTCGCCGACGCTGCGGGTCGCCGAAGCGCGTGCCGATGCGGTTGACGAGCACGCGCTGGCCGACGGTGAGCGTCGGGACCATCGACTCGACTCGGGATCCGGTACGGCTTGACGAGGAACGCCTGGATCGCGAGCGCCAGGCCCAGCGCGACGGCGACGATGACGACGAGCTCGAGCAGCGAGCTCCCCGCGGACTTGCCTCGCCTGTCGCCTGCTCACGCCTGATCGTCTGCGGCGGGCTTGTCGCCTCGGCGCCCGGCCTCCGCGGCGGCCTCGTCGCCGTCGTCGACGGCCTCCGCGCCCTCGGCGACCGGCGCGTCGCGACCGCCTCGGCACGCCTCGGCTCGACTCCTCGACGGCGCCTCCTCGTGGAGAGACCCGGCTCGATCGGACCTCGGGACCGACGTAGCGGCGCTCGCGCACGCGGGCGCGCTTGCCGACGCGTCGCGCAGGTAGTAGAGCTTGGCGCGCCGCACGTCGCCGCGGGCCGCGACCTCGATCTTCTCGATCTTCGGCGAGTGGACCGGGAACGTGCGCTCGACGCCGACGCCGAAGGACTGCTTGCGGACGGTGAACGTCTCGCGAGCGCCGTGGCCCTGGCGCTTGATGACGACGCCCTCGAAGACCTGGGTGCGGCGGCGCGTGCCCTCGATGACCTGGAAGTGGACCTTCACGCGGTCGCCGGGGGCGAAGTCGGGACCCGGCGCAGCTGGGCGCGCTCGAGGCTGTCGATGACGGTGCTCATGGCAAAGGGAAGCGCGCGGGGACGGGGCCGAGATGAAGTGGCCGCGTCCCGTGGGACGGGGCCGGGAGGCACGCCGCGCGACGGATCAGGATAGCGGAGCCGCGACGCGGCGATCCACGCCCCGCGCGGGCTCAGCCGGCGGTCGCCCGTCAGCCGCCGCCGGCCTGCGCCGCGCTCGCGGCTGCGCGCGCGGCGCCAGCGGCGGATCTCCTCGTGGTGCCCGGACAGCAGCACGTCGGGCACGCTCCAGCCGCGGTACGTCGGCCGGGCGCGTGTAGTGCGGGTACTCCGGATCGCCGCCCGAGCGCCGGCGGTGAACGACTCCTCGGCCGCCGCTCTCGGCGTCCGAGCGCGCCCGGCAGCTTGCGCAGCACGGCGTCGCAGACGACCATCGCCGCGAGCTCGCCGCCGGCGAGCACGTAGCGCCCGATCGACACCGCGTCGCTGCAGAAGTGCTCGACGATGCGCTCGTCGAAGCCCTCGTAGCGGCCGCAGAGCAGCGTCAGTCGCCGCTCGCGCCAGCTCGTCGACGAGCGCGTCGTCGAGGATGCCGCCCGCCGGGCGTCAGCGCGATGACGCGGCGCCGCTCGCGCAGATCCACCGGGTCGACGCCGTAGACGCCGCGCAGCGCCGCGTCCACGACGTCGACGCGCAGCACCATCCCGGCGCCGCCGCCGAACGGCGTGTCGTCGACCTGCCCGCCGCTCAGCGGCGTGTGCTCGCGCAGGTCGAGCGCGCGCAGCTCGTTGCCCGCGGCGAGCGCGTTGCGACGTGGCGCTGCTCGCGGAACCAGTCGAACCACTGCGGGGAAGAGCGTGACGACGTCGATGCGCACGCTCATCCTCCGCCTGCTCGCCGAGGAAGGCGACGTCCACGTCGATGACGCCGGCCCGCGACGTCCACGCCGCGGATCGCGTCGCGCGACCAGTCGTCGACGAGCGGGACCACGAGCTCGCCGCCGCCCGCACGGCGCACCACGAGCACCTCGCACGACGGCGGCCGACGCAGGCGGCGACCACGCCCAGCCGCCGCGCCCTCGTAGCGCACCCGGCAGCCCTCGAGGTCCTCGCCCACCACTCGTCGGCGCCCAGCGAGCTGCGCCGCCGGCGCGCACAGCAGCTCGCGCCGCGCAGCGCGCGCGCCTCCTCGCGGCGTCGCGGCGCCCGCGAGCGCGACGATCGGGCGCTCGTCGGTCCCGGCGCGCGCGCGTGATCGCGCTCGGCGTGACGCCCCCGGCGCCCCCCGCTCGGCCACGAGAACTCGGCCGCACGCACGCAGGACCTCGGCCCGCCGGGCCGGCGTCACGTGGAAGCTGCCGTCGAGCCCGTGCGGCCCTGCCGACGCCGGCCGCGGCAGCCAGTCGGCCCGCTCGCGGGCCACGATCAGTCGACGATGTCGACGAGCACGCGGCGGTTCTCCTGGACCGCCGCGGCCTTGATGACCGTGCGCAGCGCGTTCGCGGTGCGCCCGCCGCGGCCGATGACCTTGCCGTAGTCGTCCTCGCCGACCGACAGCTCGAGCACGACGGTGCCGTCGTCCTCCTCGAACTTCTGCACGCTGACCGCGTCGGGGTCGTCGACGAGCGGCGCGCGCGAGCAGGTCTTCGAGCAGCTCGCGCATCACCTCCGACGGCCTCGGCGTCAGACGCCGATGCCCTGGATGCTCATGAGCTTGCGCACCTGGCCGTCGGCTGGGGCGCCCTTGGCGAGCCAGTCCTGGCCTTGTCCTCGTCGAGCTCGATCGTCGAGGGGTCCGTCTGGGCGTTGTAGCTGCCCGATGATCTCGATGAACGCGCCCGTCACGCGGGGAGCGCTGATCGGCGACGACGACGCGCCAGATCGGGTTCTTCTTCGCCACCCACGCGGGTGAGCCTCAGTCGTACAGCCACGGATTCTCCTCTCGAATCCTCGAAAACTGCACCGCCTGCGGGTCGCGGGGTCGCCGCACTCAGCGCGCCTCCGGACGCAGGTGCAGCGCCGGCTCAGCCCCCGATGCCGGGGAGCTTCCCCGGCATCTTGCCCGACGCGATCTGCTGCATCATCTTCCGCATCTGCGTCGAACTGCTTGACCAGCTGGTTGACCTGCTGGACGCTCGTGCCCGCTGCCGCGGGCGATGCGCAGCCGCCGCGAGCCGCTTGATGAGCTCGGGCTGGCGCCGCTCCTGCGGCGTCATCGAGAGGATGATCGCCTCGACGCGGTCGAGCTCGCTTCTCGTCGACCTTCACGTCCTTGAGCTGCTTCTCGCCGAGCCCCGGGCATCATCCCGAGGATGCTCGAGAGCGAGCCCATCTTGCGCACCTGCTTGATCTGCTCGAGGAAGTCGTCGAAGCGTGAACTCGTCGCGCCGCAGCTTGCGCTCCAGCTCGGCCGCCTTCGTCCTCGTCGACCGGCTCCTCGGCCTTCTCGATCAGGGTGAGCACGTCGCCCATGCCGAGGATGCGCTGCGCCATGCGGTCGGGGTGGAAGCGCTCGAAGCTCGTCGAGCTTCTCGCCGGTCGAGGCGAACATGATCGGCTTGCCGGTGACCGCCTTGCACGGAGAGCGCGGCGCCGCCGCGGGCGTCGCCGTCGAGCTTGGTCATGACGACGCCGTCGAAGTCGACGCGCTCGGCGGAACTGCTCGGCGACGTTGACCGCGTCCTGGCCGGTCATCGCGTCGACGACGAGCAGGACGTTGTGCGGCTTGATCGCCTTGCGGATCGCGCACCAGCTCGTCCATCAGCTCGTCGTCGACGTGCAGGCGGCCGGCGGTGTCGACGATCAGCGACGTCGCGGCCTTCTCGCTGCGCCCGTCGAGCGCCCAGCGCGGCGATCTCGACCGGGTCGTCGTCGGCGCCCGTGCTCGTAGACCGGCACCGCACGCTGCTCGCCGAGCGTCACGAGCTGCTCGATCGCGGCCGGGCGGTAGACGTCGCAGGCGACGAGCGCCGGCCGTCTTGCCCTCCTTCTTCAGGAGCTGCGCGAGCTTCGCCGCGGCGGTCGTCTTGCCCGAGCCCTGCAGGCCGGCCAGCAGGATCACCGTCGGCGGCTTGCCGCGAAGGCGAGCTCGCGAGTCGCCGCCGCCCATCAGCGTCGGTCAGCTCCTCGTCGACGATCTTCACGACCTGCTGGCCGGGGTTGAGGCTCGTCGATGCACGTCGGCGCCCGAGGGCGCGCTCCTTGACCTGGGCGGTGAACGTGCTTGACGACCTTGAAGTTGACGTCGGCCTCGAGCAGCGCGAGGCGGATCTCGCGCATCGCCTCGTCGATGTCCTCGTCGGTCAGCTTGCCGTGGCCACGGAGGTCGCTGAAGACGTTCTGAAGGCGTTCGCTGAGGGCGTCGAACATGGTCCTGTCTCGGGGTCGGGTGCGGCTGTGGACGGTCAATGGTAGCACGCGGGCGGCGGAGGGGCGGCCCGGGCCCGCTGCGCCGCCGGGCCGCCCCTCCACCGTGCTGCGAACGCGCCTCTGCGCGGCCCGGGCCGGCTGCGCCGCCGGGCTGCCCCTCCGCCGCTCAGCCGGGCAGGCTCAGCAGGTAGTCGCCGGGGGCGCCGACCACGAGGCGCGCGTAGGGCGCGCCCGAGCGCGGGAGCACACGCTCGAGTGTGCCCCTCGCGCGGACGCGCTCGCCGTCGCGCGCCTGGCCGGCGAAGCGCCCGCGGAACGAGACGATCTCGCGCAGCGGGGCGGGCTCGACGTCGACCCCCGCCGGACCGGCGCTCGCCGCCTCGAGCACGGTCGGCGGCTCGAGTACGCTCGCCGCCTCGACGAGGTAGCGACACGGCGTGAAGATCGCCTCGGCGGCGTCGGCGACGCGGGCCTCGATGGTCGCCGGCCCCAGCGGCTCGTAGCTGATGTCGCCGTAGCGCTCGGCGACCTCCTCGGGCGCCTTCACGAAGCGCACGAAGAAGGCGCGCCCGGAGAACAGACCCTCGTTGACCTTGGCCGCCTGCAGGCGGGCGAAGTCGGCCGCGCCGAGCGGCGTCTCGCGGCGGTGGGCGGCGTGGATCGCGGCCAGGTCCTCGCCCGCGGGCCTGCGCAGCGGGCTCGAGGCGTCGTCGAGCAGGGCGCCGAGCGCGGCGTGCACCGCCCGGCACGGGTCGCTGCCGTACACGACGAGGTCGACGTCGGAGGCCGGCGTCTGCAGACCGACGAGCAGCGAGCCGGTGACACCGAGCGAGCCCTCCGCGACTCCGGAGGCATCCCTGAGCAGCCGGGCGAGGGCGAGCGCGGCCTCTTCGAGGGCGTCGGCCGGGCCGTGGGTGGCGAGCCCGCGGAGGCGGCGGCGCGGGTCAAAGACCCGCGCCGCCGCCTCCGCGGGTACACCCTGCAGCACGGCCCCGGCGACGGGGTCGAAGGTCAGATACGCGTCCTCTTGCCCCTCGAGCGCCTCGAGCTGCTCGGCGAAGCCGCGCAGCTTACGGTAGCGACGGCCGTCGCGCTCGCGCTCGCCGCGCGCGGCGGGCGCGTAGCGCAGGTACGCGATGCGGCGCTCCGGGGGGTGCACGAGCCCTTTCACCGTGAAGACGAGGCCGTCCCGCGTCTCCACGGCAAAGCCCTCGACGGCGCAGCCCTCGACCGCGAAGCCCTCGACCGCCCGGGCACCGCTCACGGCTCCGGCCTCATCGGCGGGCGTCTTGTCCACCCCGTCCGGCGGCGTGTACTCTGGCGCGCAGGCGCCCCCGAGGAAGGACCCCGCGCATGCAGCTCCTGGTCAGCGTGATCGACGAGCACGAGGTCGCCGCCGCGGTGGCCGGTGGCGCCGACCTCGTCGACGTCAAAGACCCCCGCGAAGGCTCGCTGGGCGCCGCCGCCCCCGACGTCATCCGCCGGGTCCGCGCGCTCACGCCCACCGCAACGCCGGTCAGCGCCGCCATCGGCGACTTCCCCGACCTGCCGGGCACGGCGGCGCTCGCCGCCGCCGGCGCCGCCGCCTGCGGCATCGAGTACGTCAAGGTCGGGCTGCTCGGGCCGCGCGACGGCGAGCGTGCGCGCGTCCTCCTGGACGCCGTCTGCCGCGCCGCCCGCGCCCAGGATCCGTCGGTACGCATCATGGCCACGGCGTACGCCGACGCCGAGAAGGTCGGTGCGGTGCCGCCGCTGGTGCTGCCGGCCGCGGCCGCGGCGGCCGGCGCCGACGGCTGCATGATCGACACCGCCGAGAAGCGCGGCAACACACTCTTCAGCGAGCTGTCCGCGGCCGATCTCGCCGAGTTCGTCGCCCGCTGCCGCGCCGCCGGCCTGCTCTGCGCCCTCGCCGGCTCATTGCGCGAGGAGCACCTCCCGCGGCTCGCCGAGCTGGGGCCCGACATCGTCGGCTTCCGCGGCGCCGTGTGCCAGGGTGACCGCGTGGGCGGGCGCGTCGACGCCGAGGCCGTCCGCCGCCTCAAGGCCCTCACGGCCCGACCCTGACGCCGGCGGCACGGCCGGTCTCGAGGAGCGCCTCGAGGCGCTCCGGCCGGCCGCCGTCGAGCAGCCAGACGTCGAGGCCGGCGCCGGAGGCACGCCCGGCCTCGACGACCCCCGCGAAGGCCTCGTCCACGATGCCGGCTTCGCCGAGCTCCGCGGTCGTCGCCTCGCGCGCACCGCAGCCTGCCCGCTCACCCAGCCGATCGGCGGGCGCCGTCTCGGGCCTGGCTGCCGCCACGGCGGGCGAGGCCGGCGCGAGCGAGGCCGGCGTGAGCGAGGCCGGCATGAGCGAGGCCGGCGTCAGCGAGCCCGGCGCCAGGGCGCCCAGCGCCGCGCCGTGCTTGAGGAGGACGAGCAGCGGCGCTCGCACGGCCGCGGCGACCCACGCGGCGATCGCGTCCGAGGTCACCGCCCAGGAGTGTGGCAGCGGGTCGGCCTCCCGCAGGAGGTCGTGCGGCAGCAGGACGGCGACGGCGCCCTTGCCCGCGGGCTCCGCGACCGCGCCGTCTCCCACGGGCTCCGCGACCGCGCAGTCTTCCGCGGTCTCGGCGACGGCGGCGAGCGAACGGATCAGCCTCGCCCCCGGGATCAGCTCGCCGAGCAGCAGCCCGTACTGGTCCATGGCGACGATCGCCATCCAGTGGGCGGCGTCGGCGCCGAGGTCGAAGCGGGCGTCGCAGTCGCGTACGGCGTCGGCGAAAACGCCGCCGCCGGGCACGACGAGCAGACGGTGGCGGCGCCCCAGCGCGCCGAGGCGGAGGCACAACCCGCGCAAACCCTCATCGTGTCCGAGCCGCCCGCCGACCTTCACGACGGCGTCGACCACGTGGCTCCCTTCGTGAGGCGGGCGGCGATGAGCTCGGTGGCCGCGGCGGCGGGCAGGGCGACCCCCGCCCGCCCCCAGAACGTGCGCCCGTCGATCACCGTGAGACGGAGGCGCTGGGCGGCCGTCGCGGCGAGGAAGGCGCCGGCGCCGGCGGTGACGACCGGGAGCCCGTACCCGTACTCCAGCCGGGAGAGGACCTGTACGAGACCGTCCGTCACGAGTCGCAGCTGCCGCTCGGCGAGGAAGCAGGCGATCTTGAGCAGCTCCTCTTCGTCGAGCTGCTCGCGGTCGGCGCAGACCAGGCGCGCGAGGCGCTCGAGGGCCGCCTCGCGGGTCTTGGCCCGCCCGTCCGGGGTGGGGCAGGTGTAGGCGCTCTCCGGCAGCCTGGCCAGGGCGAGGTAGACGTCGGCCATCACGGTGAAGCTCTCCCCGGCGACGCGGCACCACCTGCCCCTGAGCGGCACCATCTCGGCGAGCGTGTTGGGGTTGCTGCGCACGACACCCGTGTAGACCAGCTCTCCTGAGGCGAGGCGCGCCGTGTCGGTGCGCCCCTCAACCACGAGCCGCCCGTCGCGGACCGCGATGATATCGGTCGTCGTGCTGCCCACGTCGACGAGCAGGCAGTCGCGCACGAAGCGCCCGGCGTACAGGGCGGCGGCGACCCAGTTGGTGGCGGCGAAGTCGAGCGGCCGCTCCAGAGCCTCCTCGAGAGGGACGAGCTCACCGCGCACGCTGAGCGCCTGCGGGCCGGTACGCGGGAAGGCGCGACGCACGGACTCGATGACGTGGGTGACACCGTCGCGCTTCGTGCGGAAGACGTCGGAGAGCTCGGCGGTCATGGTCACGGCCATCGGGTCACCGTCTTGGACCCCGAGCTGGTCGGCCACCGCGCGCAGCATCTCGGGCAGATCGTCGGGCGCGCGCCAGACCTCGAAGGGGCGGACGGTGATCCGCCGCTCCCTCAGGGCGCCTCCGCGTACGACCGCGCGAGCCCCCTTGATGTGTACCCCGCCGATGTCCCAGCCGGCGACGGCGACGTCGTCAGGCATGCGCAGGCACCGCCTCTCCCCCCGCGTCGCGGTGCAGGGCCTGCCCGCCGGTGTGCCCCCGCGGGACCCTGAACCGCACCGTCGTGGGCAGCGTATCGCAGATGCAGGCCTTCCAGTGAGCTTCCGCCAGATTGAAGGCCAGCGCGCGGCGCAGGCCAACGTACGAGGTGGTCAGTCGCGGGTTGATCTCGACGAGGAAGCAGCCCTCCGGCGCGAGGACGAGGTCGACGCCGACGTACCCGCGCAAGCCGGGCACGAGGCCGACGGCGCGCGCCGCGAGGTCGAAGGCCTCGTCGCGGCGCGCGTGGGCGATGGCCGCCGTCCCGCCTTCGTAGGCGCAGGCGATGCCCACCCGCAGCTTCTGGGAGTTCAGACTGAGCGCCACGGCCCCGCGGCCGGCGACGAGCAGCGAGACGCTGGCCGCCTCGCCGGCGACCCAGCGCTGCACGAGGATCTTCTCGGCGCCGGTGAGCGTCGGCAGGGCGAGAGCCGCGTCCAGGTCAGACTCGGCGCGTACGACGGCGACACCGTCGCACCCCGCGCCGTCGAGCGGTTTGACGACGACCGGCAGGCCGAGGCGTCGCGCCGCGGCCGCGGCCTCGCGCGGCGCCACGCATGCGGTCTCGGGCGCCGGCAGGCCGGCACGCGTGAAGCGCCGGCTGCACTCCCACTTGTCGGCGGCCACCGCGATCGCCGCCGGGGTACTGCCGAGCACAGAGACGCCGGCGCCGCCCAGCCAGGCGCTCACCCGCTCGAGGGCCCCGCCGGTCTCGGGGGCGATCACGAGCGCCGCCTCGCACCCCGCGGCAGCCTCGAGGAGCGCGGCGCGATACCCGGCACGGTCACCGGCGCCGCCGTCGTCCGGTCCGGAGGCGCCGCCGTCGGCGTCGGCGTCGCCCGATGCGCGAGCGGCGAGCTCGCCGCCGTCGAGCCAAACCATGCGGTCCGCCGGCAGCGCCGGACCCCCGACGCGACGGTCTCTCGTCGTCACGACCGTGAACCGGCCCCAGTCGCGGAGGTCCTCCAGCACGGCACGCAGCATCGCGTCGGCCTCACCGGCGAACCGCGGCGGGTCGGCCTCCGGCCACCCGCCGCCGGTCACGTACTCGTGCACGAGCAGGGCCGGCCGGTCGCCGCCGGACACCACGCCTCGCCCGACCGCTCGGGCTCGTCCCTCCAGCGACCCGCTCACTTCTGGACCGGCTCGCTCACGTCTGGACCGGCTCGCTCACACCCGCACCGGCTCCTTCATCGCCGCACCGCCACGCTCGCCCACCGAGGCCCTCTCCGGCTCCGGAGGCGGAGCCCTCACCGTCGCGTCCCGCGGGCCGGGACAGTCTCTCTGCCTCCTTGGCCACGCGGTCCTGCATCCCTGCCTGGGCGAGGAAAACGAAGAGCGACGCGGTCACGAGATCCGCGGTGGTGCCCGGGTTCAGCGTGTGGCCGGGGTCGCGCAACTCGGCGTCGAAGGCGGTCAGCGCGCTGCGACCCGCGGGACCCTCGGTACGGAGGACGGCGCGCACCTCACTCGCCCGCTCCGACACCCGGCGGGCCGCGTCGAGCCCCCGCTTGCGCGCGATCAGCGTGTCCGGCACCGCGGCCAGGATGGTGAGGAAGCAGTCGAGGACGGCGTCGGCGAGGACGGTGCCGGTGGGGCGCCGCCGGCCGCGCCGGCCCCGCCCTCCCAAGCCGCGCGCAGCGCCGGCACACCGAGGGTGAAGGTCACCTCGAAGTCGGTCGCGTACTCTCGCGCCACGGAGTCCCGCTCCGCGGCCTGCAGCATGGCCTCGCGCAGCGTGACGTCGACCGCCGCTTGGGCGACGTCGTGCCGGTCCACCCGTCCAATGCCGCCCGGCGACGCGAGGCGGATGGCCTCGTAGGCGAGGCGGGCGTCGTCGACCGTGAGCTGGCGGAGGACGCGGGCGACGGCGCGGCGCAGCCCCTGCGCCGCGCCGTCGCCCGCCGCCGCCTTCGCCAGCGGGGCGAGCAGCAGGACGATGCCGAGGTTGGTGTTGGTCGCGACGCGGAGGCGCGTGTCGCGCACGGCGCGGAGCACGGTCTCCCCAACACCGGCGCTCCCCGCGCCGGCGAGCGCCGGCCCGATCGCCCCGGCACTGGCGACGAAGTCCTCGTACGTGGTGTCGGCGAAGGCGGCCGCCGGCGAGACGTTGCCGGGCTTCTCGACGGCCGCCTCGGCCAGGCACGCGAGCCTGCCCGCCTGAGCCACCTCGACGCCGGAGAGCGGCCTCACCGCGGCTCCCGGCCGCCCGCCGGCCGTCCGCTCACCGCCCCTCCCCGAGCACGTGGTCGACGAGGAGCTCCGCCGCGTCGACCCCCGTCGCTGCCTTGAGCGCGCGCCACCCGGGGATGCTGTTGACCTCGAGGACCGTGTAGTCGCCGTCGTCACGCGGCAGCAGGTCGACGCCGGCGTACTCGGCGCCGACGATCCGGGTGGCGCGCAGGCTGAGCTCGCGCAGGCGCTCGTCGATCGTGTAGGGCTCACCCTTGCCGCCCTGCGAGGCGTTCGTCTTCCAGTGGTCGGCGCGCCGCAGCATCGCGGCGACGACCTGGTCGCCGATCACGAAGGCGCGCACGTCGGCCCCCTCGTGGGCGATGAACTCCTGCACACAGTAGACATAGCGCCCCAGCTCGAGGGCGCGGAAGGCACGGTAGGCGCTGTCGGGGTCGCCGACCCGCACCATCCCCTTGCCCTCGGAGCCGAAGAGCGGCTTGACGATGACGTCCCCGCCGAGCTCGTCGAAGGCGGCGAGAGCGTCCTCGAAGCGCTCCGCGACGATGGTGCGCGGGGTCGGGATGCCCGCCGCCGCGAGCAGGGCCGAGGTGTAGTACTTGTCGACGCCGTACTCGATCGCGGCCGCGGGGTTCACGACGTGCACCCCCGCCGCCTCGAGGCGGCGCAGCGCGTCCATGCGGAAGATGACCTGCTCGAGCGACCCCGAGGGGATGGCACGGACGAAGACCACGTCGTGGGCGTCGAGCGGCACGTCTCCCGCGGTCAGCAGGGGTTCGCCGCCGACCCGCGCCGTCAGCTGGGTGACGGCGCAACACTCGGCGGCGACGCCGCGCCGTTCGAGCGCCGCCAGCAGGCTCTCGGTGTGCCAGCCGCGCCTCTGGCCGAGGACCGCGACCCTCACCCGAGGAGCGATCCGGCGAGCACGCCGGGGTTCACGCCGCCGGCCCTGAACGTGCGGCCGCTGCGCGCGTTGGTGAGCGCGACCTCGGCCGGGCTGAAGAGCAGCGGGTCGATCTTGTAGAAGTCGCCCTCGTAGCGCTTGAAGAGCTCGCCGAAGGGGGCGCCGTAGTCGCGCGAGGCCGACGAGGGCAGGCCCTCGATCACGGCCTCGACCGCGGCGTCCTCGCGTGTCGACCGTGTACCAGGCACGGCCGCCGTAGAGCACGCCGTCGTTGGTGCGGCCGATCGCGGTGAGGTCGTCGGCCGCGACCGGCGCCAGCGGGCAGGCGCCGAAGCCGGAGCGCACGGCGCCGAGGTCGAAGCCGACCTCGTGCAGTCTTGTGCAGCCCGGTCTCGACGATGCGTGCCGCGATCTGCACCGAGCCCGCGAGGCTGGCTGTCGGCGCGACCAGCAGGAGGACCCTGTCGACGGGCACGCCGCACTTCTGCGCCACCCACTCGGCGACGGCCGCCGTCGGCAGGGTGCGCGACTCGAGGGCGAGCACCGCGACCGTGGCCTCGGGGTCGCGGTACTCGAGGTCGCTCGAAGAGGGGCTCGCCGGCGTACAGCACACGGGCGGGCCCCGAGCCCATGGCGAAGTACTTCTTCGAGCTCTCCGTGGCCGGAACGTTCACCGCCCAGCCGGCGTACTGCGAGGCCATGCAGGCGGTCACCGGGTGATTGACGTTGACCTCGACGCCGGGGAGCGTGAGGTCGCCGAGCTCGAGCTGGCGGAAGCGCACGTCGCCGAGGCCGCCGAGGCAGACCTCGGCGAAGAGCCGCCCGGCCTCGAGCGAGCCCGGGGCTTCGACGCCGGCGTCGAGCACGGCGGCGCCGTTGGGCAGGCGCGTGACCGCGACCTCGAGGAGCTCGGCCGCCGCCTCCGCCTGCGCGAAGAGCGCCGCCGCGCGCTCATTCAGACTCAGCACGGACCAGCACCTCCCCCCTGCCGCCGTTGGTCAGGTCGCCGATGTAGCGGCGGAAGAGCTCGCCGTCGAGCTCGCCCGCGCCGACGAGCCCGGACTCCCTGAGCTGGCGGAGATAGTAGCGCATGAAGACCGGGCGGTAGGTGCACGTGTAGCGGAACGTCGGCAGCGGGTCGGGAGCGTCACCGAAGCCGACGACGGTGCCGCGCTTCATGCCCGCGCCGGGGCGGCGTCCCAGCTTGCCGCCGACGAACACCGAGCCGGCGAGCATCTTCGCCCCGGCGAACTCGCCCACGTCGCCGAGCACGACGATGAGCCCACGGCGCAGGTGCGCCCCGGCCTCGCGGCCGGCGCTCCCCTTGACGACGATCGTGCCGCCGCGCATGCCCTTCGTGTCGCCGGAGTAGGCGGCGCCCACGAAGTGGCCGGCGTCGCCCTCGACGACGATCCGGCCGCCGGCCATGTGGGCGCCGAGCCAGTCCCCGGCGTCGCCCTCGACGACGAGCTCGCCGCCGGTCATGAAGGCGCCGGTGTGCGGCCCGACCGTGCCGTGCGCGGTGACCCGCCCCATGGTCATGCCGTAGCCGATCTTCTTCACCGCGCTCAGGTCGCCGGTCACGGTGATGTCGCTGGCCCCGGCGCCGTCGATCTCGAAGAGGTCGCCGAGCGTCACCTGCCGGCGCCCGTAGAAGGCCGGCAGGCGGGCGATGTCCGAGGGCCCGAGAGCGACGAAGCGGTCCGGGCAGATGCTGTCGGCCTCGACCGGGATCGGGCTGCTCTCCTTGCGTGTCAGCGTCACGCCGCCGCGGTCCAGCGCGGCGGCCGCGCAGGCGATGCACATCATCGGCGGTGCCTCCTCTCCCCTCGGCGCCCCGTTCGCGAGCGGACCGCCCTCACGCGATCGGCCGGCGGCCGCCTCATGACTTCACCAGGTCGTGCAGAGCGCTCATGACTTCACCAGGTCGTGCAGGGCGAATTTGAACTGCCCGAGCGACCCGCCGTAGTTGCCGGCCGAGATGCGCAGCACGCCGTCCGTGCAGGCGGCGGCGACCCCGACCCGCGTCGCCTCGGCGACGGCCTCCTCGGTCAGGCCGTCGATCACGATCTCGAGCACGACGTTCTCACCCTCCCTGAGCTCCGACTTCTCGAAGCCGCGCAGCGTCGGGCACCAGGGCGTGTTGCTGGAGACGTTCTGGCCCTTGTAGCGCGACGAGACCTTGCTGCCGCTGCGCACGATGCCGCCGGGGAAGGGCATCACCGCCCCGGGCACGGCGCGCATCGCCACGACCGCCGCCTCGGCGGCGGCGAGAGCGTGCTCGAGGTCGGCGGCCATGATGAAGAAGTTGCCGCCGCCGACGCTCTTCGTGACGCCGAAGCTCTCCTCGATCACGAACTCGCCGTCCATGACCGGGACGCGCCAGAGGCGACGGCCCTCGAGCAGCTTGCTGCGCTGGAAGCCGTCGCCGAAGTAGCGGAGCTTGCCGCCGATCTTGAGGCGCTCCTCGCCGCCGGCGAGCCCGTCGTAGCAGGCGGTCGTCGCGCAGGTCATGATCGTCTGGCCGACGCGCAGGAGGAGTTGCTTCTCCATGTCCTTGCGCGACATCGTGAACACGAGGACGGCGACTCCGGGGCGCCCGTCCGGGGTCCCGTCCCCGGGCGCCAGCTCGTTCACCCCCGCTTCGCAGCCGCAGCCGATGATCGACGTGGCGAACCCCGTGGCCGCGGCGGCCGCGGTGCGCGCCCACTCCCCGGTCTCGGCGGTCACCACGAGCCGCGTGCCCCACATCCCGAAGGCCTCGGCGAAGGTGTCCTCTATCTCGACTCCGTTGACGCGCATCACGTGCTCCCTCCTCTCGCCACGGGCGACGACACGCGCCGCGACTGCGGGTGCCGGCGCCGCAGGGCGTCGGCCTCGGCGATGTACAGGTGATCGAGGGCCGAGCCGCGGGCCTCGCGCAGGCGAAGGGCGTCGACCAGGGCCTCTTCGGCGCCGCCGCCCAGCAGCCCCTGGGCGATCAGGGCGGCGCCCTGCGCGGCCTCGCTGGCGTGCCCGGCGAAGCCTCCGGCGTCGCGCACCGGGGCGAAGCGCTCGAGGCGCCCGGCCACCGCGTCCCGCAGGGCGGGCACGCGGGCGAGGCGCCCGGAGAGCACGATCTCGCGAGGCTCGCCGGTGACGGCGACGTGCCCCGCGACCCGTTTCAGCAGGTCCTCGAGGAAGGCGTCGAGGGCGGCGGCCGCACGGCCGTCTTCGGCGGCCGCCGCGACGACCTCCTCGGCGGCCGCCTCCGGCCGCCCCGCCACCCAGGCCATGCCGCCGGTCGCGAGCGTGTCCTTGGCGAAGCCGCCGAGCAGGAAGGCGAGCTCGCCGTCCATCGCCCCCAGGGCGCGGTAGCCCATGGCCCCACAGGTGCCGCCGGAGCCGTCGACCACGGCGCCCCGCTCGACGGCGAGCACCGCCGAGAAGGCCCCGCCCAGCTCCACGTAGAGCAGCGACGTCTGGTCGTGCGGCAGCGCGAGCCGCCGCGCCTGGTCCCAGACCCCGAGTGCCGCGGCGCAGAGCTTGTCCGCGGTACCCATGTCGATGCGGTTCACCTTGCGGTGGTCGGGCACCGTCGGCAGGTGCACGACGCCGGGCGCGAAGCAGACCGGCAGGCCGCTGTCGCGCAGGGCCAGCAGCAGGCGCCCCATGCCGCGCACGATGCTGCCCCGAGGCCCGTCGCCGTCCCCCGCGAGCAGGAGCAGGTCGAGCTCCTCGGGGCCGACATCGGCGGCGTGGACCCAGGGCAGGCCGTAGCCCGAGGGCCCGACGATCAGCTCGACCGGCCCGGCGGCGCGCAGCACCTCGACCAGCCCCATCGGGTCGGCCCCGACCTCCGCGGTCGCCATCGTCGCGTCGAGGAAGACCTCGTCGCCGTCGCGACCGCAGACGTCGAAGCTCACGGTGCCGGGGTCGATGCCGAGGACGCGGCTCATCGAGCCTCCCCGGCGGCGGGCGCTCGCCGCGGGTCGCGATCGTCAGCGGCCTCCGCCGGCGACGCGACCTGCGCTTCTGACGCGGCCGCGCTCGCCGGAGCCTCACCGAGCGGCTCGCTCAGGTACCCCCAGCGCAGCGGCGACTCCTGCGTGTAGCGCTTGCCGAGACGCCGCGCGAGACAGGCGCGCTCGAGCTCGCACCCGAGGTAGAAGGCGTGGCTCGCGTCGACCTCGCCCACGGCGGCGAAGAGCTCACCGGGCTCGGTCCCACGCACGAACACGTGGCGGTTGAAGACGTAGACCCACTCGGCGTCGGCGAAGATGCGGAAGTGGCGGTCGCGGATCTGCCGCTGCATCGCCCGCAACTCCTCCTCGGTGTAGGTCTCGAAGGGCGGGTCCTTGAGCGCGACCAGGCGGTCGTCGATCGACTTCGGCAGCACCGTGTTGGTGACCGCGTAGTGCATCAGCCTGCGCGCCAGGTCGAGCTCGCGCACCGCGCCGCGGGCCCAGCTGATGACCTCCGTCGTCAGCACGTACTCGATGCCGAGCTCGGCGGCGATGCCGGCCATGACGGCGTTGATGCCGACGCTGTCGGCGTCGGTGAGCTCGGTGAGGTTGCCGAGGCCCATGAGCAACTCGGCTTCGGGGTGACGGCGGCGCGTCTCGCGGTAGCGCTCGAGCGACGCCGTGAAGCCGAAGCCCAGCGGGTCGAGGATCGGGTCGAGCACGTAGGGCACGCCGGCCGCCTCGACCGCCTCGCGGTTGCGCTCGAGCGAGTCGAGCCCCTCGCCGAAGTCGGGGATCACGACCACCTTGCAGCGCAGCTCGGGCAGCAGCTCGAGGTTCTGCGAGTTCACGCTCAGGAGGAGGTCGACCCCGGCGGCGTCGGCCTCGCGGATGGTCTCGGGCTCGAAGCTGTCGATGCTCACCGTGAAGCCGCGCTCCTTGAGCCCGGCGACGACCTCGCCGACCCCCGGGAAGCCCTCCATCGGGGGCGCCCCGAGGTCGATGACGTCGGCCCCGCTGCGGCGGTAGTACTCGGCCCGCGCGAGGATGTCGGGGAGGCTCATGCGCCAGGCCTCGACGATCTCGGCGAGGATGCGCGTGCGGTACTCGCCGTAGCCCTCGAGCACGCGCTCGCGGCCGAAGAAGACGGGCAGGTCCTTGAGGTCCTTGGGGCCGCGCACGACGGGCACGCCGAGCTGGCTGCTCGAGGGCGGCGAGGTCGCCGCGGCAGAGCCCGGGGATCATGACCTGCCGGCAGCCGCGCGCGTCGGGCAGGCGGCGCGCGATCCACTCGGTGCGCATCAGGGCGGCGACCGAGCCGTTCAGCTCGGCGAGCTCGTAGCCGCCCTCGAGCTCGAGGCGCTCGAGGGTCGCGCGCAGGGAGGCCGCCGCGAGCCTGCCGGTCACGAAGAGGTACTCGGCCACCGCGGCGCCCCTCCCCGCTCAGCCCGCGAGCCACTCGGTGAGCGACGTGTGGCGCACGGCGAACGCCCGGTCGGCGAGCTCGGGGCGGATCTCGTCGAAGGTCCCGAAGCGCTCGGCGAAGGCGTTGTGCTCGTGGATGCCCTCGAAGTTCTCCTGGCGGGCGAGCACGAAGGTGTCGCCCGGGAGGTCGGCGTAGCGCTCGAGGACGTTGCGCAGCATCTCGCGCACGACGTCCTCGACGAAGCGCGGGTTGCGGTGCGCCTTCTCGACCACGTAGAGCTCGTCGGGGCGCTTGAGCAGCTCGTAGATCTCGGAGCTCATCGAGCGCTGGGCGATGTCGACGAGGTCCTCCGCGCGCAGGCGGTGCTCGGAGCCGATCATCAGGGTGCCCCGGCCGCGCTGGTTGTGCGAGGCGATCGGCAGGAGGTCGACGATGCGCGTGCTCTCGGCCTCGTCGAAGCCCTGCTCGACGAGGATCTCGATCGAGCGTTCGCGCACCATGCCCTGCGCGCAGGGGCACACGGTGAGGCCGTTCACCTCGACGCCGACCAGCAGGCGGGTGCGCTGCCGCGTCGCGGCGGCGATGCCGATCAGCGTGTAGAGCTCCTCGGTCGGGCGCCGCGTGACGGGCGTGGTCCGCATGATCGGCGACTGCGCCTTGATGCGGACCTCGGCGCGCAGCCCCTCCTGCGTCTCCATCACCTGCTCGGCCATGCGTTTGGCCAGGGACTCGATGTCGGGGAACGGCGTGCGGGTGAGCCCCTCGGCGAGGTCTTCGACGACCTCGCTGAAGCGCGACATGTGCACGCCCGTCTGCTCGGGGCTCGAGGTCGGCGAAGAGGTCGAGGGTCGCGTAGAAGAGCTCGGGCTTGTCGCCGTCCTGGATCGAGATGATGCGCCGCAGGTCGGTGACGCCGGCGCGGCTCAGCGCGATCGACACGGCCGGCCGCTCGCGCTGCACGTCACGGTGGACCCTGCAGCCCGGGTCCTCCTGGTCGCTCATGGCTCGACCTCCTCAGCCGCAGACGACGGGCTCGGCGTGGGCGACGTCGCCGGAGAGCACGGCGTAGTTCTCGTAGCTGACCGTGTAGGCGTGCTCGAAGTAGGCGCGGATCTCGCCCTCGACCGCCGGGTCGTGCGGGGGCGTCGACGTAGAACGTGCGCCCCGGCACCTCGGCGACGACGGCGCCGTCGCGGGCGACGAGCACGCCGTCCTTGAAGACGTAGCGCGGCTTGGCGAACATCGCCTCCTTGTCGTCCTGCTCGGCGTAGACCGCGATGTCGGCGTCGGCGCCCACGCCGAGGTGGCCCTTCTTGTCGAGACCGAGGGCGCGCGCGGGGCCGGCGCGGGTGATCACGGCGATCTCGCCGAGCGTGTACTCGCGCTCGAGCTCGGGCAGCAGGGCGCCTCTGCGCGCCCGCACGTGGATGCCGTCGAACATCTCGCGGCGGTAGGCGCGGTCCATGAGCAGCCTGATGACCTGCGGGTAGCTCGTGAAGCAGCCCGCGTTCGGGTGGTCGGTGGTGAGGAAGACGCGCCACGGGTCGTCGACGAGCAGGAAGAGCTCGAGGCCGGTGCGCCACATCGTCGCGTTGATGGGGTTGGTGCGTTTGTAGACGATCGGGACGATGCCGCCGCCGGACTCGCTCTCGACGTCGTCGTTCATCCAGCGCCCGCCGGCGGTCTGGTGCAGCATGTGCTGCAGGGGACCGTCGGAGGTCATCGTCGTGGCGCGGCCGAAGACGATCTGGCCGACGTCGACGGTCATCGCCGGGTCGGCGTTGACGGCCTCGGCGAGCAGCGCCGCCTCGCCCTTGTGGATGTGACGCGGGCCCTCGCCGTAGCTCAGGAACTGCAGGTGGCAGTAGTGGGCGCGCTCGCCCTTGAGCGTCTTCATCGTCTCGACCGTGGTGCGCGCGCTGGTGCTGCGCCCGAGGTTGATACCGTGGATGTGCGGGACGTGCGGCAGGCCGAGCTCTTCGTTGACCCAGGCCAGGGTCTCGAGGATCCGGCGCGGCGTGACGCCGTCGTAGCCGATGACCTCGTCGTCGAGCTCGCCGACGTTCTTGCCCCACTTCCAGTTCTCGACCCCGCCCGGGTTCACGATCTTGATCGCGTAGCCCTTGGTCGCCTTGAGCAGCCAGGCGACGTAGTCGCGCGCCATCTCCGGCCGGCCGTCGCGGATCGCCTGCATGATGAAGTGGTTGTTGCCCATGGTGATGAAGACACCCTTGTCGAGGTTGGGCATGTCCTCGATCTCTTCGTGCGTGTGGCGCGCGAGCAGGGGTGCGGTCGCGGCCTCCATCACCGTCGTGTAGCCCATCTCCGAGTACAGGTAGCCGCTGAGATGGGTGGTCGGGACGGTGCCGCCGACGCCCGAGCGCAGGTCGCCGACCCGCGCCCGCTCGTGGCCCCTGTGGTCCTCGGGGCGCAGCTTGCGCCCGGCGTTGACCTTGGCGCCGACCAGGTGGCTGTGGACCTCGACGCCGCCGGGCATGACGACGAGGCCGGCGGCGTCGACGATCTCGGCGCGGTCGCGGTCGACCTCATCGGCCGCGACCACGCGACCGTCCTTGACCCAGACGTCGGCGACCTGCCCGTCGAGGCCGTTACGCGGGTCGTAGACCCGCCCTCCGAGGATGCCGAGCATCATGTCCTCACCGCCTCGATGAGGCGCCCCAGGATCTCTTCGTCCGTGGGGCGCCCCGTCTCGATGACCTGACTCAGGGGGATCGGCACGTTGTCCATGCGGTACGCCGTGCCGGCGGCGTCGACGCCGTAGGCCGCCGTCGGGAACAGCACGGTGGCGTGCGACGCGGTCACGCTCGGCCCGTGGTCGAGCACGATCGTCGGGATGCGCTCGAGGTGGGCGGCCGCCGGCCGCGGGAAGTGCGCCCCGGGGTCGGAGGCGATGATCACGGCGGCGTCGGCGGCGCGCCGCGCCAGCATGTCGACGGCGGTGAACTCGCCGGGGCTGAACTGCGGGTAGCCGCGCGCGTAGCTCACGGCGAAGGGGTACCCGCTGGTCCACGTGAGCACCTGGTCGGCGCCGGTCACGTTGCCGTGCCCGCGCATCGGGATCACCGAGCACTTGGCGTACTCGTTGAGCTCGGCGACCAGGGTGAAGAGCTCGGCGACGTTGAGCTGCCGCGCCGCCGTCATCGTGAGGCCCATCCCCATGAAGAAGAGGCCGTAACGGCAGGACTTGAGACGCTCGACGAGCGCCTTCAGCTCGGCGATGGGCACACCGCCCACCGCCTCACCCTCGGGCTCGCCGCCCTGCACGAGCAGGCGCAGCGCGCTCAGCACCTCGTAGTCGCACCCCGGATCGACCTGGAGGAAGTGGTCGGCCTTCTTCGCCGTGCCGGTCTCGCGCACGTCGACCACGTACATCGTGCGGTCGGCACGCCCGTTCGGCGTCTGGGCGCCCTTGGCGTTGAGCGAGTAGCGGGCGAAGTGCCGCAGGTGCGACTGATCGGGGTTGCAGCCCCAGAAGACGAGGAGGTCGGCGCGGTCGCGCACCTCGCCGAGAGTGCAGGTGGGCTCGCCGACGGCCTGCATGGCGAGCCCGGTCGGGCCGTGGCAGACCGACGACGTCGAGTCGACGATCGCCCCGATGCGGTCGGCGAGCTCGACCGCCTTGCGCTGCGCCTCGCTCGCCGACGAGCTGAGACCGTAGATCAGCGGGCTGTCGGCCGCCTTGAGGATGTCGGCGGCCGCGGCGACGGCCGCGCCCCACTCGACCTCCTCGCCCTTGACCAGCGGGCGGCGCGGGCGCGGGTCGTAGTCCATGAAGATGCCCTGGCCGCTCGAACAGGCGCGCTTGACCTTGACGATGCGCGCGCCCTCGACCTCGACCGCGATGTCGTCGCAGAGGCAGCCGCAGAACGGGCAGGCGACGTGCTCGACCACGGTGCTCATGAGCACCCTCCGCGTCGGCGTCGGCCGCCGCCGCGCGGGCGTCATCGCCGCCGGCCGCCGCGAAAGCCGCCTCCCGGCGGCCCCACCTCGACGGTCAGCCCCTTGAACGAGGGCATGCCCGTGCCGAACGTCTCGGTGCCCACGAGACCGTTGATCGTCGTCCCCATGGGCACGAAGACGAGACCTGCGGGCAGGGCGCCCTCGTGCGCGGTCAGGGCGACCTCGCCCACCTCCGTGCGCAGGGTGGCGCGGCCGCCGTCGGCGATGCCGAGCCGCGCCATGTCGCCGGCGTTCATCTCGACGATCTCGGTCGCCGCGTGGTACTCCGGCGAGTCCTTGCCCTTGTGCATGCCGATCGCCTGCTTACGCGTGCGACCGCTGATCAGCGTGAGTCTCTCGCTCACGGCGCACCTCCCTTCGCCGGCCGCCGTGCTGCAGCCTCCCGTACATTGTAGCCGCCGCTCTATGGAGATCCGCGAGACAGGCGTCGCGGTCCGGCGCCCCGTCCGCGAACACCGTGCACACCGGGTGCCCCGCGGCGATGTGCTCCCCGCTCCCCGGCACGTCGCGCACCGCCGGCCACCCAGTCCCGGCGGGCCGGCGCGCGGTGCTGCCGGCGCGTGCCGGAGCCGGCGCGGCCGGTGCCGAGGCTCTCCTCGAGCCAGGCGTCGGTGTCGGGGGTCACCACCGCCCGCCGGGCGAAGACGACGGCCTTGCCGAAGAAGCCGCGCCGCCTGCCTCTCCGCGGGGTGCCCCCCCGGCAAGCGGCCGGCACACCCTGCGAGGTGCAGGGTGAAGACGTTCACGCCGTAGGCGCGCTCGGCCAGCTCCATCGACGCCGTGACGCGCGGGTTCACCTCGACGAGGTACGGGACCAGAGCGCCGCCCGGGCCGTCGGCGACGACGAGGTCGAGACCGTTCACGCCACGCAGGCCGAAGCGCCGCGTCGAGCAGCGACGCCATCTCCGTCGACCGCCTCGGCGAGGGCGCGGCCGAGGCCGCCGTCGGCGGGGAACGGCACGATGTTGCCGCACCAGGCGTAGCCGTGCGCCCCGAGAGCGTTGTCGCCGATGAGCTGCTCGCTGAGGGCGAAGACACGGGCCGCGCGACCGTCGGCGACGAAGCTCGCCGACGCGGCGCGGCCCGCGATCTCGGCCTGCAGCAGGTGCGCCCGGTCCAGCGGCGTTCCATCCCAGCGGCGCACGCCGTGCCCGCCGCCGCTGCGCACGCGCTTGCGCAGCCAGTGGCCACCCGCTTCGCGCGCGTAGCCCTCCTCCCCGGCGACGAGGGTCGTCGGGCAGGCGATCCCCGAGTCGGCGCAGAAGCGCCGCAGCACGCGCCAGTCGCGGACCTCACGCACGGCGCCGGCCTCGTTGCCCAGCACCTCGTGCCGACGGCCGAGACGGGCGACCGCCGCCGCGTGGTTCTCGAGGTTGGCGCCGTAGACCACGGCGCCGGCGTCGAGGCGGCCGGCGGCGCGCACCAGACCCTCGGCGGTCAGCGGGAGGCCCAGGTCGCGGCCCAGGGCGTAGCCGGTCGCGGCGCGCGCCTGGTCGCGGTCGCCGAAGAAGTCGACCGCGACGACCCGCGCGCCGCTCCGCGCCGCCGACTCGGCCATGGCGCGCGTGCTCACGCCGATCAGCAGGACGTCGTCGATCAGACCAGCTCCTTGGCGATCGCCTCGATCTCCTCCGCGTCGAGCACCTGGTCGTTGCTCTCGAAGAGACTCTGGATGCAGCGCTTGTGGATCTTCATCTTGAGGTCGCCGATGGCGAGCGCCCCGAAGACCTTCTTGCCGTCGACCTCCTTGCCGTCCCAGGTCGGCTTGCTGCCCTCGACGCCCAGTGGCGGCACCGCGTTGACGTCTCCCAGCACGCGCAGCGTGTCGTGACCGCGCCAGAGCTCCTCGGGGACGAGCGAGACGCCCTCGACGCCGGTGCAGAGCACGGCGTGCGCCCCGTCGAGGGCACGCCGCGTGGTCTCCGGGTCGCCGGCCGCGGCGGCCGTCGGCTTGACGCCGAAGCGGCTCTCGAGCGCCGCACAGGCCGCCTCGGCGCGCTCGAGCGTGCGTGACGTCAAGACAACGTCGGCGCCCTCCTTCGCGAACAGAGCCGCGGCGCGCTGCCCCACCGGCCCCGTCCCGGCGAGGACGACCACGCGACGTCCCTCCACCGGCGCGGCCGTGATGACCTTGACGACGGCCGCCGTGGCCGTCGTGTTGCAGCCGTTGGCGTCGAGCATGACCGAGACCCGCAGCGGGCCGAAGAACGACTGCGTCGCCTCCTGCAGCATCGCCTCGCCCTTGCGCACGTCGATGCCGCCGATGAACACGGCCGAGTTCTTCAGGTCGGCCGGCCCGCGGGTGAACATCGCCCCGTAGACGAGGTCGCGCACCTCGCGCGGCTCGATGCCGCCGTGCTGCAGGATCACGTCGACGCCGGCGTCGTAGGCGGTGATGGCGTCGAAGACGCTCGGCGCCCGGTCGCCGTCGAGTTGCACCAGGATCTTCTTCATCTCGTCACGCCCTCCATCGCCGTGTGAGGCCCGCCGGCCACGGCTCCTGGCCGCGTCAGGCGGGCGCTATACTGCCTCCTGTCGTGTCGCTCACCGGCCACCCGCGGCACAGGCCGCGCGAGAAGGCAGGAGACTTGGACACGCTGCACGCGCTCCCCCTGCGCAAGGGGTGGATCTACGAGGCCGTCGTCTGCACCTTCTCGGGCGACGCGCCGCACGCGGCGCCGTTCGGCGTGTGGACCGACGACCACGCCACCCTCGAGCTCGACATGTACGAGGGCTCCGAGACGCTCGCCAACGTGCTCGCGACCCGCGAGCTCGTCGTCGCCTTCCCCCCCGCCGTGACGACGCTCTTCGAGGCGCTGTTCGCGCCGCAGCGCCTCTCGTTCGGCCGCGCCGCCACGGTGCGGGCGCCGACGCTCGACGGCGCCGTGGCCACCGTCGAGCTCGTCGTCCACGACACCACGGCGACGGAGGGCGGCACCCACGTCAGCGCCCTGCCGCGGCGCACAGACGTCGCCGCTGCAGGGGTGACGCTGCTGAACCGGGCCGAGGGCCTGCTCCTCGAGAGCCTCGTGCTGGCGACGCGCCTCGAGCGACTCGGGCTCGGACGCCGTGCTGCCTGCCCTCGCCGAGAACCTGCGTGTGATGCGCAAGGTCGCCCCCGGATCGGCGGCCGAAGCCGCGCTCACCGAGCTGCTGAGCCGGCGCGGCGCCCGCTCGTAGACGGGGCTCGCGAGGGCGCGCCGGCGCCGCCTGAGCACCCTCACCGCTCACCGCTCGACCTCCACGCGCGCCTCGGTGTTGCGGCCGCGGGCGACGAAGACCTCGGCGCGAGTACCGCGCGCCTCGAGGAAGCCGCGCACGGCGGCCTCGAGATGCTCGGCGCCGGCCTCCTCGACGAGACCGTACACGGCCGGGCCCCACGAGCTCTGGCCGGCGCCGGCGGCGCCGGAGCGCAGCATGGTGGCGATGGTGTCACCTTCGACCTCGGCGTTGTAGAGACCGTGCTGGGTCTCGGCGAAGTAGTGCCCCGTCTTGCGGTCGATCGCCGTGAGGGCGCGGCCGAACTCGTCGATGTCGCGCTCGACGAGGGCCGGCATCAGCTGGAGTTGGGTGATGCGACAGATCTCCTCGGAGACGCGCACCGACGGCGACAGGTCCGCGAAGATGCCCTCCTCGCTGCGCCCGCTCTGGCCGCTCGCCACCTCCGGGACGGCGACGACGAAGCACCAGTCCGCGGGGAAGTCGCGGCGCCAGACGATCGTCGGCGTCGCCTGCTGGCCGTCGTTCGCCTTGCTGTGACCGGCGTCGACGACGAACCCGCCGCCGGCGAAGGCGGCGAGACCGATCCCCGAGCGCCGGCCGCGGCCCAGGGCGCCGGCGATGTCGCGGGCGCGGAGGTCGAGGCCGCACACCGTGGCCAGCCCACGCCCGACAGCCAGCGCGAGCTGCGTGCCCGAACCGAGCCCGGCGTGGCGCGGGATGCGCCCACGCACGGCGATCGACACCTGCGGTTCGACGCCGAAGTGATCGCAGAAGCGACGACGCCAGGCGCGGACGCGCTCGGCGTCGTCGCCGAGCGCGTCCGCGCCGTCGCCCTCCTCGACGACCACGGTCGTGCTCGGATGGTCGATCGCGACCCCGAGGCTCCCGTAGCAGCGCCTGAGGTCGTCGCTCAGGTTGGTGAACCCGAGGTGCAGCCGGCTGCCGGTGGCGACGGTGACCTTCATCACTTCTCGCGCGGCCTCTGGGGGCAGTCGCGCAGCGCGCCGGCGATGTCGTCGACGCCGCCGAGCACGCGCAGTCCCTCGATCGTCCGCAGACGGTCGGCGTTCTCGACGTCGACGGCACGGATCGCGAGGGTGAGCTTCTCGCCGCCGGGGCGCGTCGTGACCGTGGTCCCGGGGCGCTGGTCGACCGGCAGCATGAAGATGGGGATGTCGGTCTTGCCGACCTGCGCGACGGCGTTGGTGATGATCGTGTCGGCGATGCCGTGCGCGACCTTGGCCGTCGTGTTCGCGGTCACCGGCGCGACGAGGAAGCAGTCGTAGCGGCCGATCTGCATGGGCCCGACGATGAAGGGCGCGTTGGCGTCCTCCTCGACGATCACCTTGCGGCTGATGCGCTCCACTTCGTCCCAGAGCTTGTACCAGCGCACGACCTTGACCGCGGCCTTCGAGAGCACGGTCGTGAGCTCGACGTCCTGGCTCTCGCGGATCGCCGCCATAGCGGCCACGGTCTCGGGCATCAGGTCGCCGGAGCCGGTGATGCCCCACACCACCTTGAGTGTCATCGTGTCCCTCCCTCGGGCCATCGGCCGCGCGCCTGCCGCACCCCGGTCATCGCGCCTCTCCCCGCCTGGCGCCCCGCGCAGCAAACGCGTCATGCGGACCAGGCGGTCGACCACGCGGTGCGACGCCGCGAGGCCCTCGTCGTCGGCCTTGACGCCCTCGGCGCCCTTGTCCCGCGACCAGACGGCGGCCCCCAGGTTGGCCCCGAAGGAGCCGCCCCCGACCGGGACCATCTCGTTGATGATGAAGAAGCCGATGAGCGCCAGGAGCGCGGGCTCCTGGCCGCCGCTGCGGTCGCCCCCGACGCAGAGCCCCGCGCCCACCTTGTCGCGGAACGCGTGCTGGTCCTTGGCGACGAGCGCCCGGCAGCGATCGAGCGCCGCCTTGAGCTGGCCGCTGATCTGTCCCTGGTAGACGGGGCTGCCCAGGATCCACGCGTCGGCGGCGAGCAGCTTCGGGTAGAGCTCGGCCATGTCGTCCTCGATGATGCAGCCCTGGCGCTTGCGGATGCAGTAGTCGCAGTGTCGGCAGAACCCGATCGCCTTCTTGCTGGTGCTGAAGTAGTCGACGGCGACGCCGTGCCGACCGGCGGCGTACTCGAGCGCCTCGTTGACGGCGTAGTGCGTCGCCTTGCGGCGCGGGCTCCCGGCGACGCCGAGAACGGTGATGCCGGGCGCGAGGATGGTGCTGTCGGACGGTGTGCTCATCGCTCCCCCGTGGCGTCGCGTGGCCGGTCGTCGAGCCGCCGGTCCCGGCACTGAGGCGGGAGAGCGGCGGGGAGACGCGGCCGGGGGCCGGCACCGACCTCGGGCCGGCCCCCGCCGCGTGCGTCCCGCAGGTAGCCTAGCAGCCTGCCCGGTCACCCGGGCGTCGCGGCTGCGGGCTAGTCCAGCTTCTTCACGTCGGAGACGAAGTCGTACACGACCGCCGCCAGCACACCGCCGACGACCGGGCCGATGACGTAGATCCAGAAGTCACCCCAGCTGTACTCACCACCCCAGAACGTGAGGGCGAGGATCGGGCCGAAGGAACGCGCCGGGTTCATCGACGCGCCCGTCCACGGGCCGGTGACCCAGATGTCGGCGGCGACCACGAGGCCAATGGCCAAGCCGGCCCACCCCGCGGGCGCACGCTTGTCGACCGCGACGCCCCAGATCACGAGGACGAGGAAGAACGTCGCCACGGCCTCGGAGACGATGGCCTGGATGTAGCTGATGTCCGTGCCCGGGGCCGTGCCGCCCATGCCGGCGTCGACCGCCCTGGTGCCCAGGATGATGATGAGCACCACGCTGGCGCCGAAGGCGCCGATGAGCTGCGCCACGATGTACGCCACCATGTCCTTGGCCGGCAGTCTCCCGGTCGCCCACAGCGAGATGCTCACCGCCGGGTTGATGTGGGTGCCCGAGATATGGCCGAAGGTATAGATCATCGCCAGGACGGCGACGCCGAAGGAGAAGCCGATGAGGAACAGCCCCGCCGGATCTACTCCCTCCGCCAGAAAGAGGACGACGGCGAGCACGGAGCCCGTGCCCAGGAAGACCAGCACGAAGGTCCCTATCAGCTCCGCGAGACAGCGTTTCGCGAGAGTCGGTTGCGGCACAGTAGCACCTCCTGCAGTCAGTGGATGGAGACGGGACCGGGGCGGGGGCCCTGAGAGCTGCTCGGCCCCCGCCCGTCACCCGTTCTGCTCTCGTCGACCTGAGGCGACCTACTCCCGCCTCAGACCGCGACGTTCCACTGGCAGTAGCCCTTGGCGCCGCTGCCGAGACCCGTCGCCATGGGGACGTTCCTCTTGATCAGCGTGCAGGTCGCGCAGTCCTTGCAGTAGCGCACCGGCGCGCCCGGCTTGTCCGGCGCCACGGCGACGGCGTTGGTCATGATGGTCGCCGTCGTGCACTCGGGCGTCAGGAAGCAGGGGAAGTCCGCCAGGGTCATGAGGGCGGCGAACCGCTGCGTGATGGCGCAGGCCGGATAGGTGTAGCGCTGCGGGTTGGCGATGACCTCGTGGTTGTCGATCGGGCTGAGGTCGACGTCGATGCCCTTGACCCTGCCACCCTTGCCCAGCGGAGCGATGTCGAGGATCGCCTCACCGCGCTTGAGGATGTCCATGAAGTCGACGTTGTGGAGCTCGTCGGCCTCGCCGCGATCGGGATGCATGGCGCAGTAGTTGTGGAAGCGCTTGTTCAGCAGGTCGATCACCATCGGCACGGTGAAGCTGTCCTTCCACAGGATGTAGGCGGTCGCGCAGGCCGTCGACCCGGTGGCCACCGAGAGCACGTCGTACACGCTCTTGTAGGCGTCCTTCGCGAGACCGCGGCGCAGCGTGTTCTCGAGGACGTCGGTCACCGCTTCGTAGATCGCGAACACCATGTCGTCGTTGAACATGTTGTAGGCCGACTGCGCCGTGTGGTGGGCGACGTCGCCGACGCAGTAGGCCGGCACGGCGCAGATGTTCGCCTGGTGCACGCCCGCCTTCATCGCCGCGAGGATGGTCGGCTTCATGCGGTCCTTGTACTGCTGCATGTACTTGCGCACGTCGAACGAGTTGTGCGGGCCGTGACCGCCGAGGTTGTGCGTGTCCATCAGGTGAGCCTGGGCCGCGATCGGCTCGCGATAGACCATCTGCAGCATCTCGATCTCGGCCTTCTCGGCCTCGGCCAGCGTCTTGCCGGCCTCGATGGCACCGCGCAGCGCCCCGCCGAGCCCGTAGGACGTGTTCATGCCCCAGGACTTGCTGGCGAGGATCGTCTTCTTGTGGTCGGCGGGGATGTCGAGGTCGATGAGGATCTGGTTCACCAGGTTCGGCACCGAGCCGACCGACATGGCGAAGTCGACGACGCAGGTGGGGCCGTACATGCCGCCGTAGCGACGCACCGCCTCGCGGCCGACCAGCGCCGCCTGCGCGCCGATCGCGTCGATGAACTTCCACATCGAGGCCTTGAAGGCCGGGTCCTCGTCGTACAGGATCTCGAGGATCGGCGGGGTCTGATAATGCTCGACGAACGGGTCGTCCTCGGGGCGGACGTAGTCGGTGAGCCCGGTCATGATGTCGAAGTGGGCGTTCACCGAGTCCACGTGGAGGGCGATGACCTCCTTGGACTGCCCCTCGCCGGCCTTCATCTTGTTCACGGCATCCACGTAGGGCTTCGCGTCCTTGACGTGGAACTTGCCGCCGCGCTTCTCCTTGTTCACGCCGAAGACCGCTCTGGTCGCGCCAACGGCTTCGTCAACGACCTTCTCGTACAGCGACATCGTTACCTCCGTGAATCGTGGGTTCCGATCGGCGTTGTGAACGTGGTCGGGGAGTGCATCACCTCACTTCGTCTCGTCCTTGGGATCGTCTCTTCGCCGCGTGGAGAGCCGGCCGCCGAGGCGGACGGCCACGCTCGCGGGCACACAGCTTCAGGTGGTGGGCTCAGACCAGGACGTCGCGGCACTCCTCGCAGAGGATCCGCGGCAGCCGCTTGCGCGCCTTCTTCTGCGGGAACGGGTAGCCGCCCTCCCAGATGTCGACGTCCTCCCTGATCACGTGCTCCATACAGAGACCCATGCCGCACACGATGCAGATCCCGACCGCCTCCGTCTGCTTGCCTGCCTTCGCACACACGTAGCACTGCATACCTGGCCCTCCTTTGGCTGGTGTGATGCCTGCACGTCACTGGTGTGATGCCTGCACGTCGAGTCGGTGAAGGGTGGGCGTCGCTCCCGGTTCTTGGGTCAGCACCTCCTGGCGGCTCGCGGCCCATCCGCCGTGCGTCGGAGCCCGAGGCTCCGCACCCCTACGACCTGGCGGTCGTACCCTGGACAAACGGAAGCAGCCGGGCTGCCGAGCGCGTGCTTCACTCTCGGCAGCCCGGCTGCACGGGGGCGGAGAACCACTACAGCCGGGCAGTCCCCTCCGCAGGGTAGCCATGTAGCTCACGTCACTTCTCGGCGGAGTCGCGGACTGTTCCTCGAGCCTCGTCCTATCCACTTTCCAAAGCGCCGAAACCAGCCTGGACGTTGGTCACTCAGGCACCGTGAGAACGGGGTGAGCGGAGCGTTATGCGATGTCACGCGCTGCCGAGAGGCCCGCGTCAAGGCGTCGCGAGAGGGCCGCACGGGGGCGTCGCGAGAGGCCCGGACGGGGTCGTCGCGGGAGGGCTGCGGCGGAGAATCAGGACGCGGCCGGCGACGGCGCGGCGGTCTCGCCGACGACGAGGCGCAACACGTTCGCCCACCCCGGCGGGTCGCAGTAGGCGGCGCCGTGGCCGGCGCGCTCGACGCGCAACGCCGGCATCCCGGCCACCTGCTCGCCGAGGGTGGTCACGACCGCGGCGCCGGTCGGTGTCGTGAGCTCGCGGCGCGGGCCGGCGACGTAGCACGCCCAGCCCGCGAGCAGACCGGCCGTGGCCGGCGCCGGCACCGGCAGCGTGCCGTGGGCGCAGGTGACGCGGCCCGAGCCGACGTTCACCGGTCCGACGAGCACGCGCTCGACCGCCAGGGCGTCGAAGCCGGTGACGGCCCCGACGACGTCGGCGAGGGCGTCGGCCGCGCCGACCTCGTGGAAATGGATCTCGTCGACGGCGACCTCGTGCACGGCCGCCTCGACCTCGGCGAGGCGAGTGAACACCGCGACCGCCCGCCGGCGCACGGCGGCCGGCAGACCGCTCGCCGTGATCATCGTCACGATGTCGCTGAGGCAGCGGTGCTCGCGCTGCTCGGGGTAGGTCACGTCGACCCTGGTCCCGCTGACGCCGTGGCGGAGGACGGTGACGGTGTCCAGCCTCAGCCCCTCGACGCCCAGGGTGTCGACCGCCGCCTGCAGCACGGCGAGCGGCACGCCGATGTCGACCAGAGCACCGAGCAGGAGGTCGCCGCTGACCCCGCTGGAAGGGTCGAGATAGGCGACCCTCACGCCCCGTCCCCGCCGGCGTCCTCGACCGCGTCCGGACCCGGCATGCGGTTGATCACGTTCGCGAGATAGCCGGCGCCGAAGCCGTTGTCGATGTTCACGACCGAGACCCCCGGCGAGCACGAGTTGAGCATGCCGAGCAGGGCGGCGAGACCGCCGAGGCTGGCTCCGTAGCCGATGCTCGTCGGCACCGCGATCACCGGGCAGGCGACGAGCCCGCCGACGACACTCGCCATGGCGCCCTCCATGCCGGCGACCGCGACCACCGCACGGGCCTGCTCCAGCAGCTCGCGGTACGAGAGCAGGCGGTGGATGCCCGCCACGCCCACGTCGTAGACGCGCTCGACCCGGCTCCCCGAAGCCTCGGCGGTGACCGCGGCCTCCTCCGCGACCGGCAGGTCGGAGGTGCCGGCGCTGAGGACGCAGACGAGGCCCACCGCGGTCACCGGGCGGGGGTTCAGCACGGCCATGCGTGCCTCGCGGTGGAGGCGCGCGGGGACCCGGCGGGCCAGCTCGTCGAGCTGCGCCGGGTCGGCGCGCGTCGCCAGGACGTTCGTGTGCCCGTAGGCCACCATCCGCTCGGCGATCGTCGACGACCTGCTCGACGGTCTTGCCGGAGCAGAAGATCGCCTCGCCGTAGCCGCGTCGCAGCTCGCGGTGGTGGTCGACGTGAGCGAACCCCAGCTCCTCGAACGGCAGCCTGCGCAGTCGCTCGACGACGCGGTCGACATCGGCCGTGCCGTCGCGGACGCTCTCGAGGAGCGCGCGCAGCTCGTCGGCGTTCACGTGCCGCTCCCGTGAGCGGGCCGGCTCCGACGCAGGGCGCCTGCCGTCTCGGGTCTGTCCGTCCTCACGCTCCTCGTCCTCCCCGTAGCCGCCCTACCACAGCCGTACCTCGACCGCGGTCGCCTCCGGCCAGCGCCGCAACTCGTGTTCGATCAGCGTGCGCACGGCCTCGCTGGCGACGACCTGGTCTCCCTGACGGACGAAGGCCTGCACGGCCTCGACGTCGTCGCGCTCGACCTTCACGCGCAGCAGGGCGCCGCCGTGACTGAAGAACTTCGCCGCCATGGGGAACGCGGCGCGACGTTGCCCGCAGACGATCGTCACGCTGCGTTCGCGACTCTCGACGTCGAAGTGCCGGTGCTCGGCGGCCAGCAGGTGATAGCCCCACGCGCCGAGCTCCGCAGCGAGATAGGCACCGACCTCGGACTCGAGCTCCTCCTCGAGGTCGACGAGCAGGACGCTGCCCGGGCGGCCCTTCTTCGTCAGCGAGGAGAGCAGCTGGACGTTGCGCACGCCCATCTGCGCGAGCTCCTCGAGCGCGTGCCCGAGCACCTCTCCCGAACGGTCGTCGATCTGTACCAGCAGTAACATGGCGCCTCCCACAGCGGGGGGTCCGCCGGCGCGCCGCTCCTGCGGCCGGCGGCGCGCCGGCGCGGACCTGGCTTATCGCGGACCGGACCCCTGCGGGTCAGTCCTCCAGGTCCTGCATGATGCGCAGGGCGAGCGCCGCGACCTCGCGCACCGTCCCCTTGGCACCGGGGATCGAGCAGGTGATGGGAGCGCCCTTCTCGGCGCAGGTGCCGGCCTCCTTGGGGGTGTACTTGCCCATCGCCGCGGCGACCACCGCCGGCACGACGGCGTCGACCGTGCAGCAGCCGAGGTACATGAGCTCCTGGGCGACCGCCGAGGCCACCGTGATCGGCAGCGAGAGCTCGGCCTTCTTGTTCATCACCGCGTCGGGGATCACGTTCTGCGTGAGGCCCTCGAACTTGAACTCCTCACCGTCGATCGTGACCACGGCATCGACGTCGGCGTCGAAGCCCCAGAAGCTCTGGGCGAAGGCGTCGGAGCGCCGCGCCCCACCGCTGAGCTTGGAGAACGCGACCGTGATCGTCTTGTCGAAGAAGAAGCTCATGACCGCGCTGGCGTTGGCCTCGACCTTGGCCTTGCGGCGGGCGTCGAGCGCGCCGCAGATGTCCTCCAGCGACTTGCCGGCGGCGAGCTCGTCGTAGGCGTAGTGCGCGCGCCAGCGCAGGGCGTTGGCGCGGATGCCGTCGGTCGCCGTGATGATCGTCGCCGTGACCGGCCCGCGCCTGACCTGCTCGGCCTTGCGGGCGATCGTGTTCGCCGAGAAGGCCGCGATCTCGGGGTCGATCCACTGCGTCAGCTTGACCTCGCGCAGGGCGTCGGCCGAGGCGCCGATGTCGCCCGCGTTCTGGATCAGGAGGTTCATGGCGATCACGCCGTCGGCCATGAGGTGGGCGAGCGGCGGGTTCACGGGGCCGCCGCTGAATCCGGCGCCGATCATCGGCGCCTCCATCAGAGCGGCGAGCATCTCGTTGAGGGTCATCATGCCGATGACCGACGGGGCGCCGACGTCCTTGAGCAGCATGCCCATGCCGCCGACCAGGCTGGCGGTGTCGAACTCCTTGTTCGTGCCCCGGAGGTGGAGCTTCTCGGGCAGCCCGGCGGCCTCGGCGGCGCCCTTGCCGGCGAGGTAGCCCGTGCCGTGGACGAAGAAGTCGCCGTGCTCGGGCCCGATCATGCCGTCGGGGTTGACGATCTCGAGCACCGCCGCAGCGCCCAGCATCGCGCACTGGATCGGGCTCGCGCTGATGCCGACGCCGTGGTAGGCCTGCATCATGGCCTCGACGGCGATCTTGGTGCCCTTGGTGCACAGGTCGACGTAGACGATGTCCTCGCCCAGCGCGCTGTGGCCCATGGGGGCGCCGCCGGCGACAAAGGCGGGCACGTCGGCGCCGTTCACGCGCACCAGGTCGCCGCGCTGCATGGCCTCGTAGAGCGCCTGCACGGCGGCGAAGCCGGAGAGCTTGTTGGTCAGCTTCGAGGTCGGGATCGCGGCCACGCCGGCGCGGTCGGCGCCGGCCTTCAGGCGCGCGATGGCGCCGAGCTTGCGGTTGCCGGCCGGCACGCCGGCGCGCGACTCGGTGCCGGCGATGAGAAGCAGCGAGGCGGCGATGAGGGCCGCGTTGGCGCCGTCGGCGCCGGCCGCCTTGGCCGCCTTGACACCGACCTCGACCACATAGTCGAGGGCGAGGTCGGCGAGGTTGGCGTCCGAGATCTTCGTGTCACGGCCGCGCAGGATCTCGGTGGTCATCGCGTTGGCCGCGCTCATGGCAGCGATGTTCAGCATGCCGTGGCCCATCGTGAGCGCCTCGATACGGTCGCTCGTGACGTGCTCCGGCCGGGACGACATGGCCATGATGGTCGCGTAGATCTCCTTCTCCATCAGTGCTCCTCCGCGTCGTGGACCTTTCGACTCGCCGCTGACGACGAGTGTATCGACCGAGCCTGAAGCCGTCCTCTTCACACCGGCGACGTCAGGCTCGGTCGCGCGAGTATACCGCCGGCAGCGCGACTGTGAACGTCGACGGGCGGGTGCCTCCGGCGACGGGCGACGCCGCCGCGGGCACAGCGACGGGCGGTCGCGTGTCCCGGCGCGGCGTCAGCCTTCGTCGCCGCCGAAGATCGCCCGGGCGAAGGCGTCGGGGTCGAAGGGCCGCAGGTCCTCGAGCTGCTCTCCGACGCCGATCAGCTTGATCGGGATGCGCAGGGCGTCGTGGATCGCGACCACGATGCCGCCTTTGGCGGTGCCGTCGAGCTTGGTCAGCACGACGCCCGTCACGTCGACGGCCTCCTGGAACTGCTGCGCCTGGCGCAGGCCGTTCTGCCCCGTCGTGGCGTCGAGCACGAGCAGGGTCTCGTGCGGCGCGCCCGGCATCTGGCGCTCGATCACGCGCCGCACCTTCTCCAGCTCGCGCATCAGGTTGACCTGGGTGTGGAGGCGGCCGGCGGTGTCGACGAGCACGACGTCGGCGCCGCGCGAGCGCGCCGCCGCGATGCCGTCGTAGACCACGGCCGCCGGGTCGGCGTCGGCGGCCTGCTTGACGATGTCGCAGCCGACCCGCGACGCCCACTCGCTGAGCTGCTCGACGGCGGCGGCGCGGAAGGTGTCGCCGGCGACCATGAGCGGGGTCTTGCCGAGCTGCTTGAGGCGCCAGGCGACCTTGCCGATGGTCGTCGTCTTGCCGGTCCCGTTGACGCCGACCACGAGGATCACGCTCGGGTCGGCGCCCACGTCGATGCGCTGCTGCTCGGGGTCGTCCGGCCGCAGCGTGCCGGCGATCACCGCGGCGAGCTCGTCCATGAAGGGGTCGCGGGCCTCGATGCGCCGCGCCGTGACGCGACGCTCGAGCTCGTCGACGATCTTGACCGTGGCGTCGACCCCGACGTCGGCGAAGATCAGCGCCTCCTCCGTCTGCTCGTACAGCCGGCGGTCGACGCCGACGTAGATCGCGCCCTTCAGCTGGTCCTGCACGGCGCCGCGCGCCTTGCCGAGGCTCGAGCGCAGCTTGCCGAAGAAGCCGCGGCTCTCGCGCTCCTCCTCGGCGATGACCTCCGCCGGGACCTCCCCCTCGTCGATGCCCTTGAAGACCTCGTGCCACTCCACGGCGCTACCTCGCTCCGTCGTCCGTCGTGTCTCCGGCCGGGCCGTCCGCCGCGGCGTCTTCGCCCCTCGGAGCGGCGGCCTCCGTCGCAGCGGCACCCGCGTCGCTCGCACCGGCGTCGTCGCGCCCGGCCACGCCGGCGCCGCCGGCCTCGCGCGCCTCGCGGTCGATCTCCTCCTCCGCCATCCGGGCACTGACCACCTGCGAGGCCCCGTCCGGCCCCATCGTCACCCCGTAGAGCACGTCCGCCGCCTCCATCGTCCGCTTCTGGTGGGTGATGAGAACGAACTGCGTGCGGTCGCGGTACTCGCGCAGCAGGGAGACGAAGCGCGAGATGTTGACGTCGTCGAGCGCGGCTTCGATCTCGTCGAGGATGTAGAAGGGGCAGGGTCGTGCCAGCACCAGCGCCATGAGGAAGGCGATCGCGACCAGGGCGCGCTCGCCGCCCGAGAGGAGCTGCAGCTTCTTGCCCAGCTTCTTGGCCGGCTTGACCTCGACGGCGACGCCGGGGCCGGCCCCCTCCTCGTCGCCGGCGACGAGGAGCAGCCGGCCGCGCCCGCCCGGGAAGAGGACACCCACCATGTGACTGAACTGCTGCTCCACGGCCGAGAAGGTCTCCTTGAACTCGAGGTCGATGCGCTCGGTGAGCTCGTGGATCAACCCTTGCAGCTCCTCGAGCGAACGCTCGAGGTCGCGGCGCTGCTCGCGCAGGAAGGCGGCGCGCTCGCCGAGCTCGGCGCACTCGGCCTCGGCCAGAGGGTTCACCGGGCCGATGCGCTCGCGGCGGCGCTCGAGGCGGGCGAGCTCGTCGCGGAGCGCCGCCGCCTCGTCGTCGTCGGCCGGCGGCGCGAACTTCGCCTGCTCGAGCGCCGCCGACACCTCCTCGAGCTCGAGGGCCACCTCGCGGCGCCGGTCGTCGAGGCGCGCCAGCGCGACCTCGACCTCGGTGCGCCGCGCCGCCGCGTCCTGCAGCCGGCGGCGCTCCTCGGCCTCCTGCTCGGCGAGGCGGCGCAGGCCGTCGCGATCGAGCCCGTCCTCGGCCGGGCCGTACTCGTCGAGCCGGCCAGCGAGCGCCTGCGCGTGCTCGCGAACGCTGCGCAGGCGCACCCCCAACTCGTCGCAGGCCGCCCGTACGCCGGGCGCCAGGCCCAGTCTCTTCTCGAGCTCGGCGAGGCGGCGGCGGCCTTCTTCGGCGCGCTCCTGGGCCCGCCGGCGCTCCTCCTCGGCGCGGGCGCGGGCGCGCCGGCGCTCGTCGAGCTCGACCCGCGCCCGCAGCGTGCCGGCGAGAGCGCGCTCGTGCGCCGCCGCGGCCGTCGCCGCGGCGTCCTCCGCAACCGCGAGTGCGGGGGCGAGCCGTTGTGCCCGCGTGAGGCTCGCCGCCGCCGCTGCCTGCAGCCGCTCGGCCTCGCCCTGCGCCTCGGCGATCTCGGCCGCCAGCGCCTCGGCCCCGCGCGTCGCCCGTGCCGCTCCGTCCTCCAGGTCAGCGACACGCGAACGCAACGTCACGAGCTCGCGCTCCGCCGACTCGGCGGCGATGCGCGCCAGGCGCTCGGCCTTCGCGGTCTCGTCGGCAGCGGCTCGCCTCTCGGCCGCCCGCGCCCGGGCGCGCTCCAGCGCCGCCGTCTCGCGCACTTCGCGGGCGCGCACGGCGTCGAGCCGCCCGCGCAGGGTCTCGAGGGCCGCGCGACGCTCCAGCACCAGCGCCGCCGGCACGCCGCCGGCGATGCCGAGCTGCCCTGACGAGGGACGGTAGTACTCACCGCCGCGTGTCACCGCGAGACCGGGGAAGGAGGCGGGCACGGCACGCAGGTCGTCGACGATGACCACGTCGGCGAGCACCGACGGCATCTCCTCGCCGCCCTCGAAGGTGACCTTGTCGAGCAACGGCGCGGCGCCCGGGAAGGTGGTCGCCGGGCGGCGCCCGCGACCGGAGAGCACGAGGCGCACCAGTCCGACGCCGGCGCGTCTCAGCGCCCCGAAGAGCTCCCAGGCGTCGACGCGCTCGGGCACCGCCAGGGCGCCCGAGAGCTGCGCCAGCGCCGCCCCGAGGGCGCGCTCGTAGCCGGGCTCGCAGCCGACCAGACCGGCGATCTCGGCCGTACCCGGGTACTCGCCGGCGAGGGTGAGCACCTCGGCGTCGACGTCGTGCACGTCGCTGAGCGCCGCGCGCAGATCCTCGATCTCGCGCTCGACGGCGGCGCGCTCGCGCGACGTCTGCCCGTGGCGCGTCTCGGCCTCTTCGAGCTCGCGCTGAGCCTCGGCGGCGGCCGCCCCGGCGGCCTCGGCCGCCGTCGCCGCGGCCGCCGCCCCGGCCCGTGCCCCGCGCTCACTCTCCTGGGCGGCGCCGAGCCCCTCGCGCCGGCCCTCGAGCTCGGCGGCGAGGTGCTCCGCCTGCCGCTCCAGACGGGTACGCTCGGCCCCCACAGCCTCGGCGCGCCGCTCCAGGCGCGTCGCGTCGGCGAGCGCGTGGTCGCGCTCGCGCTGCGCGGCGCCCGCCTCGGCGCGCACGCGCCCGGCCTTCTCCTGGGCGTCGGCGAGCGCCGCCTGCGCCGCAGACTGCAGGCGTGCCGCCTCACCCGCCGCCTCCTCGAGCGCCTCGTCCTCGCGGCGCCGCACCTCGGGGTCGGGGTCCTCCCCACTCACGGCCAGCTCGGCCAGCAGGCGCTCGCGCTCGGCCCGCCCGGCGCGCTCGACCTCGTCGAGCAGGCGCACGCGTTGCGCTGCCAGGCGTACCGCCGCCTCGAGGCGGCCGTCGAGGGCGCGCACCCGCAGCAGCCGGCGCGTGCGCCGTTCGCGATCGGCGAGGCGCTTCGCGAAGGCCTCCTCCTCGCCCGCGCGTTCGGCCGCCAGTGCCTCGAGGCGCCGCTCGGCAGCGGTGCGCTCGGCGTCCAGGCCGGCCTCCTCGGCGCGCCACCGGGCGAGCGCCTCGTCGGCGGTGGCGAGCTCACCGGAGAGCAGCCTCCCGCGCACGCCGGCGATGTCGCCTTCGACCGCGCGCCGCTGCTCGGCCGCGCTCGCCTGACGGCGCAGGGGGGCCAGCTGGCCACCCACCTCACGCTCGACCATCTCGGCGCGCTCCAGGTTGCGACGCACCTCGCGCAACTTGAGCTCGGCGCGCTCGCGGCGGCGCTTGTAGACACCCAGCCCCGCCGCCTCCTCGATCTGGTCGCGGCGGTCCTCGGGCTTACCGGCGAGGAACGACTCGACCTTGCCCTGGCCGATGATCGAGTGCAGCTCCTTGCCGAGACCGACGCCGGCCATCAGCTCCACGACGTCGGTCAGGCGGCACGGGCTCTGGTTGATCAGGTACTGAGAGCCGCCGTCACGGCCTACGCGGCGCAGGATGCTCACCTCGGGGGTCGGCAGCGGCAGGGCGCCGTCGGCGTTGTCGAAGACGAGCTCGACCTCGGCGGCGGCGCTCGCCCGGCGCCCGTCGCTGCCGGCGAAGATCACGTCCTGCATCGAGGACCCGCGCACCTCGGTCGGGCTCTGCTCGCCGAGCGCCCACTGCACGGCATCGGCGATGTTGCTCTTGCCGCTCCCGTTGGGCCCGATGATCACCGCGACGCCGGGCTCGAAGAGGAGCTCGGTGCGGGTCGGGAAGGACTTGAAGCCGCGCAGGCGCAGGGCGCGCAGGTACATCTAACGCGACCTCGCCATCTAGTGGTCCTTCGTGCGGCCGCCGGAGCGGCGGGGCGTCGCGCCCGCGGGCCGCTCCGCCTCGGGGGTCTTGGCCGCCTCATCCGCGCCGCGCATCGCACCCTGGCCCGCGCCGGCCGCCGGCGCCGCGACCGCGGCGCTCGCGGCCGGCGTGCGCCGCCGCGACCGCCCTCCACGGCGCCTCGGGGCCGCAGCCGTGGTGGTGGGCTCCGCCTGCTGGTCCGCGACGGCGCCTTCGACTGAGGCGCCTGACGCGCCCGCAGCGCCGCCCTCGAGTGCGGGCCCGGCGGCGCCGGTGCTTGGCGCTGCCGGGCTCTTGCGAGGCTTGGGCGCCTTCTCATCTGTATGGGGCTTCGCCGCTCTCCCCGTGGCGCGAGGCTTCGCTGTCTTGCTCTCTGCACGGGACTCCGGCGCCCTGGTCTCTCTGCGGGATCTCGGCGCTGTGGTCTCCGTACGGCGCTTCGGCGGATCGGCGCCCGAAACGGCGCCGGCCGCATCGTCCGCGGCGCGGGCCGCGGGCTTCGCTGCGCTGGGCCGGCGCTTCGGCGACGCCGGCGCGGCCACGGGCTCGGCGGCGTCGACCTCGTCGTCGACCCCGGCAGCCTCGGCCTTACCCTCCGGACGGCGGCTGCGCAGCCGCGCGCGCCGCTTGCCGCGCCGCTCGCGGTCCTGCAGCTCGGCGAGCGCCTCGGCGGCGGCGTCCTGCTCGGCGCGCTTCTTGCTCGAGCCGACACCGCGACCGAGCGCCTCGCCGTCGATCACGACCTCGATCTCGAACTCGCGGTGGTGCGGCGGCCCGATGGTCGCGACGAGGCGGTAGCCGACGCCGAACCCGAGGCGCGCCGCGTACTCCTGCAGCTCCGTCTTGTGGTCGACGTAGCTCTCCTCGGCGAAGTCGATGTGCTCGGTGAAGGCCTCGACCACGGCCGGTCTCACGGCCTCGTAGCCGAAGGTGACGTAGAGCGCGCCGATGAGGGCCTCGGTGAGGTCGGCTAGCACGTTGGTGTTGGTCATGAGCTGCGCGGCCTCGCCCTCGGCGATGCCGTTGGCGCGCTCGCGCAGCGTGCGCCCGAGGCCCAGCTTGGCGGCGACCTTGGCGCAGGTGGCGCGGCTGACGACGTAGGCGCGCAGACGCGCCAGGTGACCTTCGCTGAAGGCGGGGAAGCGGCGGTAGAGCTCGGTGGTCACCGCCAGGCTGAGCACGCTGTCGCCGAGGAACTCGAGACGCTCGTAAGAGTCGACGCGTTCGCTCGCCCAAGAGGTGTGCGTGAACACCCTCCTGAGCGTGGCGTCATCGAGCTGCTCGGCCAGGCTGAGCAGGCGCTTGCCCATCACCGTCCCCCGCAGGGGACGAGGGGGCGTCTCCCTCAGCGAGGAGACGTCCCCTCGTCCACCACGCACCGTCGGGTTACTGGAGCTTCAGCTCGTCGGCGCGCGCCATCACGAAGTCGACGGCGTCGCCCACGGTCTTGATCTCGGCGGCCTCTTCGTCGCTGATCTTGATGCCGAAGCGCTCCTCCATGGTCATCACCAGTTCGACCAGGTCGAGCGAGTCGGTCTCGAGGTCCTCCTGGAAGCGGGCCTCTACCTTGACCTTGTCCTCATCGACCGAGAGGGTCTCGACGAGGATCGTCTTGACGTGCTCGAAGACCTCTTCACGCGTCATGCGGCCAACCTCCGGGGTCAACGTTTCGCGTAGTCTACCGAATGCGCCCCGGGGGAGAAAGCGGCCTCGCGAGGCCTCCTCAGGAGGCGCCCTCCGGCGCCGCGCCCGCGGCCGCCGCACCCCCGCCGGCCGCCTCGCGCGACGCCGCCCCGGCCGCCGCCTCGCGCTCGCCGGCGAGCTCGGCGGCGATCGTCGGCAGCAGGGCGGTGACGACACCGCGCCGCCCCTGCCGGATGGCGTTGGCGATGCCGCGCGAGCCCGAGCTCCCGTGCGCGATGACCACGGGGGCGCTCATGCCGACGAGGAAGGCGCCGCCGTACTCCTCCGGGTCGAGCGCGGCGCGCAGCCGCAGCAACTCGCTGCGCAGGGCGAGGGCGCCGAGCCTGGTCACCGCGGAGTGGTCGATAGCCGTGCGCAGGGCGCGCATGATGGCGCGCGCCGTGCCCTCGATGGTCTTGAGGGCGACGTTGCCGGTGAAGCCGTCGCTGACGATGACGTCGACGACGCGGTTCATGATGTCGCGGCCCTCGACGTTGCCGTAGAAGTCGATGCGCTCGTCGGCGGCGATCAGCTTGTGCGCCTCGAGGACGAGCTGGCTGCCCTTGGTCGCCTCCTCGCCGATCGAGAGCAGGCCGACCCGGGGACGCTCGATGCCCATCAGCTCGCGGGCGAAGATCTGCCCCATGAGGGCGAACTGGCGGAGGTGGTCGGGGCGCACGTCGGCGTTGGCGCCGACGTCGAGGAAGGCGATAGGACTGGGGGCGGCCGGCATGATGGTGCAGATGGCCGGCCGCTGCACGCCCTTTTGGCGGCGGATGTAGAGGAGGGCGCAGGCGAGCATGGCGCCGGTGTTGCCGGCGCCGACGAAGGCGTCGGCGGCGCCGTCGGCGACCAGCTTGGCGCCGACGACCATCGACGAGCCGGTCTTGTGCCGGGCGGCGCTCGCCGGCTCGTCGCCGGAGCCGATCACGTCTTCGGCGTGCACGATCTCGACGTGGGCCGCTCCGGCGACGAGGGGGCGCAGGCGCGCCTCGTCGCCGACGAGCACCACGGTGAGCGACGGCGCGGCGACCGCGAGGGCGCCCTCGACCACGGCCTCGGGCGCGTTGTCGCCGCCGGCCACGTCGACGGCGACGCGGACCCGGCGGTCGTCGGCGACCGCGCTCCAGGCGGCGGTGACCTCGTGCGGTGAGGTGTAGCGGCGCGCGGCCCGGTCGCTCATGCGCCCAGGTCGGCCACGAGGCGGTCGACGTCGACCCGCTCCTCGAAGACGCCGGCGATGAGCTCGACCTTGGCCGGCTCCTTGACCCGCAGGCGGCCGAAGAGCCGCCGCAGGCCGTCGGCCGCGGTGACCGTGTCGGCGTCGACCGAGATGAGCGGCACGCCGTTCTCCTCGGCGCGCTCGAGCACCGAGGCGCTGGGCACGTAGGTGCCGGTGAGCACCACGGCGACGGTCGGCGTGTCGAGGGCGGCGAGGATCACCTCGGCGCGGTCGCCGCCGACGATCACCACCTTGTTGGGCGTGAGCTGGAAGTAGCGCAGCGCGTGCTCGGGGCTCATCGCCCCGATCATGTAGGTCTCGACGAGGCGGTCGCCGTACTGCTCGCAGCACACGTAGGTGCCGCCGAGGGCCTCGACGATCTCGGCGACCGAGACCGCCGAGAGGCGGTTGTCCTGGGCGATGGCGCCGTAGCTGGCGACGCCGCTGCGCTCGAGGAAGCGCGCGTACTGCGTCTCGACCAGGCCGACGCGGCTCTCGGGGACCATGTTGAAGATGACCCCGAGGAGGTGCTGCTTGAGGGCGTCCTTGACGTACATGATGTCGTCGAGCAGGCGCGCGCCGGCGAACTTGGCCACCAGCACGGTGGCGAGGTCGAGCTGGCGCACCACCTCGGCGCCGCTGGTGCGCAGGAAGCGGCCCTGCCAGATCTCGCCGAGGCCCTCGCAGACGACGATGTCCTTGCCCGCGGCGATACGGCCGTAGGCGGCCTCGACGCGCCTCATGGCGTCGACCTCGGAGCCGGAGAGCACGTCGTGGAGGGCGTCCTCGTCGAGGACGACCGGGCAGACGTCGGCGGGGTCGTCGTCGAGCTCGAGCAGGTCGGCGACGAAGGCGGCGTCCTCGTCGAAGAGGACGCCCTCGGTGCGCGAGGCGAGGGTGCCGACCGGCTTGAAGTAGCCCGCGGTGAGGCCGCGGGCGCGCAGGGCGAGGCAGAGGCCGACGGCGGTGGTCGTCTTACCCCCGCTGCCCTGGGTCGAGGCGACGTAGAGCGACTTCACCTGGGTCCCTCCAGCCCCCGGGCGGAGACTACTCCGCTTCGAGGACGATCACTTCGCGGCCCTTGTAGGTGCCGCACTTCGGGCACGCCCGGTGCGGGAGCTTGGGGCTCTTGCACTGCGGGCACACGCTCGCGGTCTCGACGGTGAGCTTCTGCTGGGCGCGCCGCGCGTCACGCTTGCGCTGCGAGGTCTTTCTCTTGGGGACGGGCATCTCTGTTGACTCCTCGGTCGACCGGCGGCGCATTTTACTGCACCGCCCGGAGATAGTACACCACGCGCGCGACGGCTGCGGCGCCCGGAGCGGCGGAGACCGGCCGGCCGGCAGTCGCGCGCCGAAGCCGGCGACCTACTCCTCGTGTGTGTGGCCGGGGTCCTCGTTGAGGTCGGCGCCGCAGACCGGGCAGAGCCCGGCGCAGTCCTCGCGACAGACGATCTGCAGCGGCAGCGCCTCGCCGATGAGGTCGCGCACCCAGCGCTCGACGTCGAGGACGAAGCCCCGGGCGTAGCCCTCGGGGGCTTCGTCCTCGTCGTCGTCGTACTCGGCGCCTTCGGAGTCACCGTGGCGCACGTAGTCGATGCCGCTCGTCTCGACGGGCACACGGGCCTCGACGAGACAGCGCTGGCACGGACCCTCGATCTCGGTCTCCAGGTGAGCCCTGAGGGTGAGCTGGTCGTCGACGTGGGCGGCGTCGAGCTCGAGCTCGACGACGCCGCCCGGCACGACGTACTCGACGCCGCCGAAGACGAACGGCTCGGTCTCGACGGGCAGGCTCCGCCACGCCTCGCTGTCGGAGCCGAAACGCAGGGAGCGCAGGTTGAAACGACGCAAGGGGGCGCCTCCGGGACGGCGTGGACGACGGTCGCCCGCGAGCGGGCAGCGCGGCCGGACGCAGGCCAAGGACCCCGTCAGGCGCGAGCCGCGGCCGCGGTCAGAGGTGGATCAGGGCTGCAGCTCGTCGCCGCCCTCGCCGCGGCCCTGCAGGCGCTCGCGGCCGCGGCGCACGGCGGCGAGGAACTTGTCGAGGTTGACCTCGAGGTTGCGAGGATCTCGTCGGCGTAGTCCTCGGCGCCGAGGCGGATCTCGCGCTCGCGCTCGCGGGCGTCCTCGACGATCTGGCCCGCCTGCGCTCGGCGAGCTTGACGACCTCCGTCTCGGAGGCGAGCTGCTCGCGCGGTCCTGGGCCTCCTTGAGCGACGCGCTCGGCCTCGCGCTTGGCCTCGGCCAGCATCTCCTGCCGCTCCTTGACGATCCAGCGCGCCTGCTTGATCTCTTCGGGGATCGTCGCGCGCATCTGGTCGAGGAGGTCGTAGATCTCCTCGCGGTCGACCCGCACCTGTCGGTCAGCGGCACCGTGCGGGCGTTGTGGACCAGGTCGTCGAGCTTGTCGATGAGTACGAGGACGTCCATCGTGCAGTGACCCTCCTTAGGCTGGCGCTCACCCGCGCGGCGGGAAGAGCTCCGCGCAGGCGGCCGGGCCACCGGCGGCGGCACGAGGTCGTCGACGTCGCCGCCGAACGCCGCGATCTCCTTCACGCCGCTCGAGGAGAGGAAGCTGTACTCGGGCGACGCCATCATGTACACGGTCTCGATCTCGGGCGCCAGCTTCCGGTTGAGCTGGTTCATCGCGAACTCGTACTCGAAGTCGGAGATCGCGCGCAGGCCCTTGACGATGACGTTCGCGTCCCAGCTGGCGCGCGAAGTCGACGACGAGCTCGTGGAAGCGGTCGACCTCGACGTTGGCGAGGCTCGGCGAGCGCCTCCTCGAGGAAGGCGTCGCGCTCGTCGGCGTCGAACAGCGTCTGCTTGCGCGTCGGGTCGTCGACGACGCCGACGACGACGCGCTCGAACTTGCAGGCGCCGCGGCTGATGATGTCGAGGTGACCGTTGGTGACCGGGTCGTAGGTGCCCGGGCAGATCGCGGTCACGTTGTGCGGCATCGTCGCTCACTCCTCGTCGGCCGCCATGAAGGCGACCTGCGTGTCTCCGTAGCGCTTGACCCGCTCGGTACGCCACGGCAGCCGAAGGGCCTGGTCGCGATGCGTCTCGAGCACGACGAGCGCCCCCGGCGCCAGGAGCGGCGCCAGCAGGCGCGCGAGATCGCCCTCGAGCTCGCCGTAGCGGGCGTAGGGCGGGTCCGCAAAGACGAGAGTATACATCTCGCCACCGCGAGCGTCAGCGACGAGGGCGCGGCGGGCGTCGACGGCGGCGATGCGCGCCGTGGGGCCGCGGCAGGCGGCGGCGGGGACGCAGTCTCGGCCCGCCGCCGCAGCACCTCCACGCCGACGGCGGCGAGGTTGCGGCGCAGGGCGTGCAGCGCCGGGCGGTCGCGCTCGACGAAGGTACAGTGCGCGGCGCCGCGCGACAGGGCCTCGATGCCCAGCGCCCCGCTGCCGGCGAAGAGATCCAGCACGTGGTGGCCGGCCAGGGGGCCGGGTACCGCCGCGGCACTCTCGCCCGGCTTCGCCGCGGCCGCCCGACGCACGAGGTCTTCGAGCACGTCGAAGACCGCCTCACGCACGCGATCGGAGGTGGGGCGCGTGGCGCGGCCGCCCGGGGCGCGAAGCGCCCGGCCGCGCCACGCGCCGCCGACGACCCTCATCGTCCCGACCCCCGCCGATCGCGTCACCATCTCCCCCAGACGACCGTCATCGCGCTCACGGTCCGCGGGTGCGCCCGTCCTCTATACTGCGACGCGGACACGAGCCTCCCCATGACCGACGCCACACCCTACATCCTCGTCGCGCTCGTCGCGCTGCTCAACCTGCCGTTCGGGGCGTGGCGCGTCACGACGACCCGCTACTCGCTGCTCTGGTTCCTCGCCATCCACGTGCCGATCCCGCTGGTCATCGTCGTGCGCCTGGCGATGGGCTACGGCTACGCGCTCGTGCCCTTCCTCGTCGCCGGTGCGATCGCCGGGCAGGTCCTCGGGGCGCGCCTCTTCGCCGCCTGGCGCGCCCGGCGGCGCCCCACCGGCGCGGCCGACGGCTGAGGCCGGGCGCCCGCTCGCCGACCCGCGCGACCGGCGACGGAGAGCAGGTGAGCCCTGGGCGCTCAGTCCCTGCCGAGGATCACCGCCGGCCGCTCGACCGGGCCGTCGGCAAGCGTGAACGCCTCGCCCAGCCGTGCGCCGGCGGCCTCGCGCCGGCGCCGGTCGCGGGCGTAGACCGTGGCCAGCACGTCGCCGCTGCCGACCTCGTCGCCCACGCGACAGGCGAGCACGACGCCGGCCGCCGGGTCGACGTCGTCGTCGACCGTCCGCCGGCCGGCGCCCGAGAGCTGGGCGGCCTGCCCGACGGCGAGCGCGTCGATCGCCGCCACCGTGCCGGAGCGCTCGGCCTTGACCTGCTCCTCGGCGAGGCGGTGGAACTCGCCCGGCTTCCAGCGCCCGCCCTGCACGTAGCACCAGCGCTCGAAGGCCTCGGCGGCGCGGCCCTCGTCGAGGGCGGCCGTGGCGCGGCGGCGGGCCTCGGCCTCGTCGAGGCCGAGGTCGGAGCGCCGCGAGCAGGACGGCCGCCAGCTCGAGGGCCACGGTCCGCACGTCCTCGGGCCCGTCCCCCTCCAGCACCCGCCACGCCTCCTCGACCTCGATCCGGTTGCCGACCGTCATCGCCCATCGGGCGCGTCCATGGCCGTGTACAGGCAGGCGACGCGCCGCTCGTAGGCCTCACCGATGAGGCGGCAGCGGCGGCGCCAGGTCGCGGGCGTGCTCGAGGTCGTGCATGAAGGCCCCGCGCCCGACCTTGATGTCGAGCACCAGGACCGAGGTGCCGGTGGCCACCTTCTTCGCCATGATGCTGGCGGCGATGAGGCCGTCGTCCTCGATCGTCGCCGTCACGTCGCGCAGGGCGTAGAGGATCCGGTCGGCCGGCACGCACGCGCTCGCTCTGGCTCACGACGGCGACGCCGATGCGCTCGAGCTGGCGCACGAACTCGCCCTGCGAGAGCTGCACCTTGAAGCCGACGATCGACTCGAGCTTGTCGAGCGTCCCGCCGGTGTGGCCGAGGCCGCGCCCCGACATCTTGCCGAAGACCCCGCCGCAGGAGGCCACGAGGGGCGCCAGCACCAGCGTCACCTTGTCGCCGACGCCGCCGCTCGAGTGCTTGTCGAGGATCGGGCGGCGCACCACGCCGAGGTCGAGCGTCTTGCCGCTCTCCACCATCGCCCGCGCCAGGGCCACGGTCTCGTCGTCGTCCAGCCCTCGCAGCACGATCGCCATCAGCAGGGCGCTCGCCTGGTACGGCGGCGATGGTGCCGTTGACGACGCCCTGGACGAAGTCGTCCAGGCGGTCCGCGTCGAGCGTCTGCCCGTCGCGCTTGCGGGCGATGATGTCGGTCACGACGTCCACGGTCACCTCGAAGGGTCGGGTTCGGAAGCGGTCGGGGGTGCGACGGCGGCGGAGCCGTCGCGGCAGGACCGGCCGGCACGTCGTCGAGCAGCGGCCCGAGGACGGCGCGCAGCGCGGTGCTCGAAGGCGGCGGCGGCGGCGAGCACGTCCCCGTGCTCGCCCACGGCCGCCGCCCGGTTCACGACCAGCGGCGATCAGGTCGACCTCGGCGCCGCAGTCGCCGGGCCGCCCGCACCTCGGGCGCGGTCGACATGCCGACGACGTCGCCGTAGCTGGCGAGCCAGGCGACCTCGGCCGGGGTCTCGTACTGCGGGCCGGGCACGGCGACGTAGACGCCGGCGCGCGCCGGCACGTGCGCCGCCAGGGCGGCGCACACCTGCGGCGGCGCGCGCCGCCTCCGTCGCCGCCAGCCGCGGCGGCTCGACCTCCGGCGCCTCCTGCAGGTCCACGACCTCGACCGCGACGACCGCGTCGCCGGGGCCGACCGACGGCCGCAGGGCGCCGCACGAGTTCGTCAGGACGAGGCGGCGCGCCCCGGCCGCGCAGAGGTCGCGCACGCGGCCGCTCGAGCTCGTCGCGGCTCCAGCCCTCGTAGAGGTGCGGTCTCCCCCACGCCAGGCCGACGCGCCGCGAGCCGCGGCGGCCGACGAGCAGGCGCGAGGCGTGACCGCCGACGCCGCTCACCGGCCAGCCGAGCTCGGCGTAGTCGAGCTCGGCTTCGACCTCGCAGCCCGTCGGGCACCACGGCGAGGCCGGAGCCGAAGACGACGGCGGCGTCGAGCGCCGCCGGCCGCCACGGCGCCGCCGTCACGGCCGCCCGCGCTCGAGGCGGCGATCGGCCGGCCGGCCAGCGGCGGCGCCTCCCCGGTCAGCGCGGCGAAGGCCGTCGCGCCGACGTCGGAGAAGCGCGCCGTCGCAGCGCCCGCCGCGCAGGCCGAGCGCCAGCAGCGGCGCGTACTCGCGCGAGTGGTCGGTGCTCGCCGTCGTCGGGTCGACGCCGTGGTCGGCGCAGAGAGACGAGCACGTCGCCGGGCCGCAGCCGCGCCTCGAGCCGCGGCACGAAGGCGTCCACGGCCGCGAGCCCGCGGGCGAAGCCCTCGGCGTCGTTGCGGTGCCCGTAGACCATGTCGAAGTCGACCAGGTTGGCGAACAGCAGGCCCGCGCTCCATCTCCGCCAGTGACGCTCGCAGGCGAGCGAGACCGTCGGCGTTGTTCGTCGCGTGGTCGTCGACGTCGACGCCGCGCTGGGCGAAGATCTCGCCGATCTTGCCGACGCCGACGACCGGCACGCCGCGCTCCTGCAGCAGGTCGAGGTAGGTCGGGCCGGTCGGCGGCAGCGCGAAGTCGCGGCGGCGCTCGCGTGCGCACGTAGCCGCCGGGCTCGCCGTCGAACGGCCGCGCGATGACGCGGCCGACGGCGTGTTCGCCCGACGAGGATCCGGCGCGCCGACGCGCGCACCACTCGTAGAGCCGCTCGATCGGGACGACGCCCTCGTGGCAGGCGATCTGGAAGACGGAGTCGGCCGAGGTGTAGACGATGGGGCGGCCGCTGGCGACGTGCTCGTCGCCGAGCTCCTCGATGATGGCCGTGCCCGAGGCGGGGCGGTTGGCGAGCACGCGGCGGCCGACGGCGCGCTCGAAGGGCTCGATGACGTCGGCCGGGAAGCCCTCCGGGTAGGTCGGGAACGGCCGCTCGACGACGAGCCCCATGAGCTCCCAGTGGCCGGCGGTCGTGTCCTTGCCGGCGCCGCGCTCGAGCAGGCGCCCGTAGGTCGCCGCGGCGCGCGCGCGACGGCGCCGTCGACGCCGGCAGCGCCGACGATCTCGCCGAGGCCGAGAGCGGTGAGGTTCGGCAGCGCCACGCCGGTCGCCTCGAGCACGTGGCGCAGCGTGTTCGAGCCCTCGTCGCCGTAGGCGGCGGCGTCGGGCAGCGCGCCGGCGCCGACCCCGTCGAGCACGATCACGGCGACACGGGTCATCGCCGTGCCCCCTGCCGCCGCCGGCCGATGCGTGCCGCCGGTCTCGTCCGTCCACCGGCGCCCTGCCCCGCCGCGCCCGCGGGTGCGTCTCGAGGAAGACCTCGCGCAGGTGCTCGACGGTGACGTGCGTGTAGATCTGCGTCGTCGCGACCGAGGCGTGCCCGAGCATCTCCTGCACGCTGCGCAGGTCGGCGCCGGCCGGCGAGCAGGTGCGTCGCGAACGAGTGGCGGAAGGTGTGGGCGCTGGCGCGGCCGAGGAGGTCGGCGCGCCGCAGGGCCCGGCGGAGGACGTAGTCGAGACCCTGCCGGGTGAGCGGCGCGCCCCGCGCGTTCAGCGAGCAGCTGGTCGCGGCGGCGGCCGCGCAGGAGCGTGCGGCGCCCGTCCCGGGCGTACCGCCGCACGGCGTTCGCGGCCGCCGCCCCGAGCGGCACGACGCGCTCCTTGTCGCCCTTGCCGAGGCAGCGCACGAGGCCGCCCTCGAGGTCGACGTCGGCCTCGCGCAGGCCGACGAGCTCGGAGGCGCGCAGGCCGCAGCCGTAGAGCAGCTCGAGGGCGGCGAGGTCGCGCTGCCCGAGCGGCCCGGTGGGCACGATCCGCGTCAGCACGCGCTCGACCTCCTCGACCGAGAGCACCCGCGGCAGGTCCTCGCGCCGCTTCGGCGCCCGCAGGCGGTCGGCCGGGTCCTTCTCGAGCACGCCCTCGCGCACGAGGAAGCCGTAGAGGCCGCGGACGGCGGCGAGGCGCCGGGCGACGGAGGAGCCCGCCCCGGCGCCCCCCGGGCCGGTGAAGTAGGCCTCGACGTCGTCCTCCCCGGCGCTCCGCACCGTGAGGCCGCGACTCGTGCAGGAACGCGAGCAGCCGTCGAGGTCGCGACGGTAGGCGGCGACCGTGTTCGACGCTGGCGCTGCGCTCGTAGGCCAGGTAGTCGAGGAAGTCCTGGACGTCGGTGTCCACCACGGGTGCAGGTCTGGGCTCGCCCACGAGGGCCTCCGCGCTCAGAGGACCGCAGCGCCCGCGGCGCGCACCAGCGCGTGCGCGACGCGGTACACGTCGGCGAGGCGCGCGACGGCGATGCGCTCGTGCGAGGAGTGCACGTCCTCGAAGCCGACGCCCAGGGTCACGGCCGGCAGGCCGCGCAGGTTGAACACGTTGGCGTCGGAGCCCCCGCCGCCGCCGATCGGGTGCGGCTCGACGCCGCAGGCGGCGAAGGCCGCCAGCGCGAGCCGCACCGGCAGGCTCTCGTCGGTGTGCACGTACCCGCGGAAGTCCTCGTCGATCGTCACCGTGACGTCGACGCCGGTCTCGGCGGCGGCCACGTTGCAGACCTCGACCATGTGGCCCACCTGGGCGGCGAGGCCCGCCTCGTCGCGGCTGCGCGCCTCGGCGGTCACGACGCAGCGCTCGGGCACGACGTTGACCGCCGAGCCGCCCTCGATCAGGCCCACGTTGGCGGTCGTCTGCTCGTCGAGGCGCCCGAGCCGCATCGCGGCGACGGCGCGCGCCGCGGCGACGACCGCGCTGCGGCCGTTCTCGGGCTCGATGCCGGCGTGGGCGCTGCGCCCGCGGAACTCGACGGTCAGCCGCCTGAGCGTCGGCGCCGACATGACGATCGTGCCGACGGGGCCCTCGCTGTCGAAGACGAAGCAGGCGTCGGCCGGGACGCGAGGCGACGTCGAGGGCCGCGGCGCCCCTGAGGCCGACCTCTTCGCCGGCGGAGATCACGAAGCTCACGTCGCCGGCCGGCGGGTCGGCCGCCAGGTCCTCGGCCACCTGCAGCAGCACGGTCACGGCCGCCTTGTCGTCGGCCCCGAGCACGGTCTCGCCGTCGGTGTGCACGACGCCGTTCTCGACGATCACCGTCGGCGGCCGGTCGATCGGCACCGTGTCCATGTGGGCGGAGAAGGCGATGGGGACGCCGCCGCCCGTGCCCTTCACGGTGGCGACGAGGTTGCCGCTGGCGGAGCCCGTCACGGCGGCGGACTGGTCTTCGCTCACGCTCAGCCCCGCCGCCCGCAGCCGCGCCTGGATCGAGGTCGGAGACGGCACGCTCCTGCCCGGAGGGCGACGGCACGGCGACGAGCTCGAGGAAGCGCTCGAGCAGCTCGTCCACCGTCGCCCGCGCCGCTCAGCGTCGCCTCGCGGCGCCGTCGCGCGCCACCTCGCGTCCGTCGCGGCGCCGCGCGCCGGGCGCACCGCCTACTCCCCTCGCGCGCCACGCAGGCGCGCCGCGCGCGACGAACTCGCGGAAGAGCGGTGCCGGCCGGTTCGGCCGCGACTTGAACTCGGGGTGGAACTGCGAGGCCACGAACCACGGGTGGTCGGCGAGCTCGACCATCTCGACGAGACGGCCGTCGGGTGACGTGCCCGACACCACGAGCCCGGCCGTCTCGAGCTGCGGCCGCAGGTCGTTGTTGACCTCGTAGCGGTGCCGGTGGCGCTCGCGGACCTCGTCCTCGCCGTACGCCGCGTGCGCCTTCGTGCCCGGCACCACGCGCACCGGCGAGGCGCCGAGCCGCATCGTCCCGCCCATGTCCTCGATCTGCTTCTGCTCGGGCAGCAGGTCGATGACCGGGAACGGCGACTCGGGGTCGAACTCGGAGGAGTTGGCATCGTTCATGCCGCAGACGTTGCGCGCGTACTCGATGACCGCGCACTGCATCCCCAGGCACACGCCGAGGTAGGGCGTCTTGCGCTCGCGGCAGTAGCGGATGGCCTCGATCTTGCCCTCGATGCCGCGCTGGCCGAAGCCGCCCGGCACGATCACGCCGTCGGCGTGGCAGAGCCGCTCGACGACGGTCGCGTCGTTCAGCTCCTCGGAGTCGACCCAGAGGATCTCGAGCTCGCGGCGCACGGCGAGCGCCGAGTGCTTGAGCGCCTCCCAGACCGAGAGGTAGGCCTCGTGGAGCTGCACGTACTTGCCGACCAGGGCGATCGTGACCTTGCCGTTGCAGCCGTCGATCGCCTCGACGAGCTCCTCCCACTCGGCGAGGTCGGGCGGGCCCACGTCGAGGTGCAGCATGCGCACGGCGAGCGCGTCGAGCCCCTGCTCGTGCATGATGAGCGGCACCTTGTAGATGTCGTCGGCGTCGGGGGCCGACGACGACGGCGTCGGGGTCGACGTCGCAGAACAGGGCGATCTTCTCGCGGATGCCCTGGTCGAGCGGCTCCTCGGAGCGGGCGACGATGATGTCGGGCTGGATGCCGATCTCGCGCAGCTCGGCGACCGAGTGCTGGGTCGGCTTGGTCTTCGGCTCGCCGACCACGCCGATCACCGGCACCAGGGTGACGTGGATGTAGAGGACGTGCTCGCGGCCGATGTCCTTGCGGAACTGGCGGATCGCCTCGAGGAAGGGCAGGCTCTCGATGTCGCCGACGGTGCCGCCGACCTCGGTGATGAGCACGTCGACGTCGAGGGCGGCGGCGAGCCGGTGCACCCGCGACTTGATCTCGTTGGTGATGTGCGGGATGACCTGGACGGTGCCGCCCAGGTAGTCGCCGCGGCGCTCCTTGGCGATGACGGCGTTGTAGATGCCGCCGGTGGTCACGTTGGAGTCGCGCTGCACGAACTCGTCGATGAAGCGCTCGTAGTGCCCGAGGTCGAGGTCGGTCTCGGCGCCGTCCTCGGTGACGAAGACCTCGCCGTGCTGGAACGGGCTCATGGTGCCCGGGTCGACGTTGATGTACGGGTCGAACTTCTGGTTCGCGACCTTGAGGCCGCGCGCCTTGAGGAGGCGGCCGAGCGAGGCGGCGGTGATGCCTTTGCCGAGACCGGAGACCACGCCGCCGGTGACGAAGATGTGCTTGGCCATGGGCGTGCGCGCCTCCCCTGCGTGAGCGGTCTCAGGTCGTTGACGGGCACGCCGCGACCCACGCTGAGGCGTGCCCTGTGGTGCTCGGGATTTGTGGGGCCGGTCGCGCGCCCGTACGTCTGAGACGGGCCGGCGCGAGTGTCTGACCGGCTGTACCACGGATCACGGCCGCGAGTATATAACGCCCGGGCTGCGGCCGCCAAAGCCGGCGCCGCCGCGCGGGCGGCGCCGTCGGCGCGGGCGGCGCTCCCGCGCGGCGCCAGACGTCAGGTCCGCCGTCGGCCGCCGTCGGCGCAGCCGGCGCTCCCGTACGGGCGAGGCTCCCGTGCGAGCGGCGCTCCCGAGCGGGCGAGGCTCCCGTGCGGGCGAGGCTCCCGTGCGGGCGAGGCTCCCGTGCGAGCGGTCTCCCGCCGGCCAGCGCGACAGCCGGGACCCTTCGGGACCCTCACCGAAAGCGCGATCGTCCACCCCGCTTCGCGGCGAATTCGGTCGCGCGGCCGCGCAAGAATGGCGGAATGAGTCGCCTCGTGGGCCGCCGACGACAGCCGAAACGAGCAATCCTCTGTAGTCGATAGTAGAGCGTCTCCACGGCACCGGACGAGGCCGGTCAGCGTCGGCGCCCCTCCCGGTCATGCTCCGCGGTGGTCTATCTCGTCGATCAGCCAGCGGCCGTCGACACGGCGCAGGACGTAGTGGTCGGCGCGGTCCTCGACGCGGTCGAAGCCGGGCTGATCGAGGCGCACGACGATCGTGCCGTCCCACGTGCGCCGCACGAAGACGACCTCGCCGAGCGGCTGCCGCGACACCGGCGCCGGCCACTCCGCCCCTTCAGCGAGTAGCTCGGCACTGGCCTCCACTGCCATGTCGACGACGCCATCCTCGACGATGCGCTCGAGCGCGTAGCGCGGCGTACAGCACGCGGCGATCTCCGCCGCGACCTGGCGCTCGAGCGCGTCGCGCTCGCTCGCGGTCATCTCGCCCCGCGCGATGGCTGCCTCCGGCGGCGTGGGGATCAGGGCGTCGCGGCGCGTCTCGATCGCCGCACGCACCTCGTCCATCGTCGCCGCGCTCGGGGGCACGTGACGCCAGGCGAAGCCGGCACCGATCACGAGGACGATCACAGCCAGCGCGACCAACGCGATCGTCGCATCACCGGCCGGCGTCGGGCGCGACGCAAGTCCCTTCTCGACGCGCCGCGGCGTCAGCCCATCGGCTTGACTTGTCGCAGGGACACGACTGCCGCTCCCCGGCACGCGCCCAGCAGCGCCCCGTGCGGCCTCACTCTGCGAAGCAACGCCCCTGCATGCCTGATCGTTCGTCCTTGTGCGGAAGGTCCTGCACGAGGCAAGCGGAGGGGCCGGCACGAGACCAAGCAGCGCCTCAGCGTCATTTCGGGCGTCGGGTTCCGGCGTAATGACGACGGAATGCGCGAAGCTGGAGCCCTCAGGCGACTGGATCCGCGCTCCGGCGGGGGTGACGTTCGCGCTGTTCGCTGACTGCGTGCGACGGTGCCCCGCGCCTCACCGCCGGCCCTGTCGCATCAGGGGTGGTGTCGGCCCGGTGCCGCCCGTGTCACCGGCATCATCAACGCGGTGCCGCCCGGTCCGCATCTCAAGCGGGTCGCCCGCGTCACCGGCAGTGTCAGCCGGGTGCCACCCGCGTCAGTGGTGGCGTGAGTCCGACGCCGCCCACGTCAGCGGCATTGTGAGTGCGGCGTGCCGGCGCGCCGCGGCAGCGCAGCGGATCAGCCCGGCGCAGCCTTCGCCCGCTTCAGCAGACCTTGGGCGTGGCGGCGGGCCGCAGCGTCGTCGGGCGCGGCGCCGAGCATGCGGCAGAGCTCGGCGAGGCGCTCGTCGCCCTCGACCAGGCGCACCTCGGTGCGCGTCGTGTCGGCCTTCGCGTCGCTGACCTTGACGATCGAGTACTGACGGTCGGCGCAGGCGGCCACTTGCGGCAGGTGCGTGATGCAGACGATCTGGCGGCGCTCGGCGAGTTTCGCGAGCCGCTCGCCGAGCGCCGCCGCCGTGACCCCGCCGATGCCTGCGTCGACCTCGTCGAAGATCAGCGTCTCGACGTCGTCGCCGAGCGTCACCATGCCGCGGATCGTGAGCATGACGCGCGAGAGCTCGCCGCCCGAGGCGGTGTCGCGCAGGGGGCGGAGCGGCATGCCGGGGTTGGCGCCGAAGAAGAACTCGACGTCGTCGGCGCCGCGCGGGCCGAGCGCGGCCCATGCCGTGTCGGGTGGTTCTGTGCCGACCGCAGACGTCAACGACGCGTCGACGGACTCGGGGTCCGACCTCCCGCGCGCGACCGACGCGCGCGGCGTCACCCGCACCTCGAAGCGCGCGTGCGGCATGGCGAGCTGACGCAGTTCATCTGCCACGCGTGAGGCGAAGACGGGCGCCGCCGCGGCCCGCGCGGCCGTGAGGCGGCCGGCGGCCGCCACGGCTGCCGCGCGGGCCTTCTCGGCGGCGCCCGCCAGCGCCTCTTCGTTCGCTTCGAACTCCTCGAGCCGCGCCAGGCGGGCGCGCGCCTCGTCGGCGTAGGCGAGCACTTCGTCGGCCGACGCCCCGTACTTGCGCCGCAACGCGCGCACGCGGTCGTAGCGCGTCTCGAGCGCGTCGCGGTGCGCGGGGTCGACATCGAGGTCTTCGAGATAGGCGCGGAGGGCGGCCGAGGTGTCGTCGAGCTCGGCGGTGAGCGCGTCGAGACGCGCCGCCGCGCCGCCGAGACTCTCGTCGAGCGCCGCCGCCTCGCCGATCAGGCGCTGCGCGACGCGGACCGCGTCGAGGGCGGCGTGCTCGCCCTCCCCGGCGAGCAGGGCGACGGCGCCGCCCACCCGCTCGAGCAGCTTGCCGGCGTGTCGCAGGCGCTCGCGCTCGAGGGCGAGGCGCTCGTCCTCGCCGGGCTCGAGCTGGGCGGCGTCGATCTCGTCGACCTGGAAGCGCAGCATGTCGAGCTCGCGTTCGCGCTCGCGACCGGCGGAGCGCAGCGCGTCGAGCTCGCGCGAGAGCGCCTGGGCGTGGCGGTAGGTCACGGTGTACGCGGCGGCGAGCGGGCCGATCTCGGCCGGGGCGAAGCCGTCGAGCAGGTCGAGCTGACGCTCGAGCTGCAGGAGGCGCGTGTGCTCGAGCTGCCCGTAGAAGGCGAGACGCTCGCGAAGCGCCTCCTCGACGGCGCCGGCCGAGCTCAGGAGACCGTCGCGACGGGCGCGCGAGCGGCCGCCACGCGGCAGCTCGCGCGCCACCGCGAGCGTCTCCGCACGCCGCGGCGCGGCGCCGTCCTCAGCCTCTGACTCCGCAGCCGACGCCGCCTCTGCTTCGTCCGGCGCCGCAGGCGCATCTGCGTCGTCCGGGGCCGCCCCTCGCGCGTCGGCCCCGGCGTCCTCCCCGCCGCAGGACGGCTCGAACAACGCCTGCACGAGCGCCCGCTCCGCCCCGGGGCGGATCAGGTCGTCCCCGCCCTTCTGCCCCATGAGCAGGCCGATAGCCTGGGCGAGCAGCGACTTGCCGGCGCCGGTCTCGCCGGTGATGACGTTGAGTCCGGGCGCGAACTCGAGGCGGGCCGCCTCGATCAGCACGAGGTCGTCGATCTGGAGCTCAGCGAGCATGCTTGCGGTCGAAGAGCTTCTCCTCGACGTTCTGGTAGAACGAATCTTGGCTGCGCAGCATGAGGCGGGCGCCGCGCTCGCCGGCGCGGATGTGCACCTCGTCGCCGCCGCGCATGCGCCCTACCGAGGCGCCGTCGACCATGATCTCGGCCTCCTGGGCGTACGAGACGTTGCGCGCCGTGATCGCAAGGTCGGGGCGCAGCACCAGCGGTCTGAAGGCGAGCGAGTGCGGGGCGATGAAGTTGAGCACGAGCACCGCCGCGTCCCAGACGACGATGGGCCCGTCGCAGGAGAGGTTGTAGGCGGTGGAACCGCTGGGCGTGGCGACGATCATACCGTCGCACAGCATGCGTCCTATGGTCACTCCGGAGACCTCGTACTCGAGGTGCAGCACGTGGCGCGGGGCGACACGGGAGAGGACGACGTCGTTGACCCCGCAGTGACGGTCGCCGTTGAGCTCGACGGCGACGGTGAGCAGGTCGACCGTGGCGTAGTCGCCGGCGAGGATCGGGGCGAGACTGGCCTGCCAGTCCTCGGGCGTGAGACTGGCGAGGAAGCCGACGTGGCCGAAGTTGACCCCGAGCGTGGGGACGCCGGTGCCCAGGAGGCGACCGAGCGAACGCAGAACGGTGCCGTCGCCGCCGAAGACGAGGGCGAGGTCGGCGGCGCCGAGCTCGTCGTCGGCGACACGCTCGTAGCCGAGCTCGGCCTCACGGGGGTGCTTGGCGGCCTCGTCGGCAGTCATCAGCAGATCGAGGCCGTACTCGCTCTTGAGCCGCGCGAGGTCGGCGAGCGCGGCGCTCGTCGGCGCGTCGGCGAGGTGGGTCGCGACGGCGATGCGGCGCAGCGGGTCAGGCATCGGCGGCCTCCGGCGCGTCGACTGCGGCGGCCTGCGGCCCGGCGGCCTGATGTGCCGCCTCGACGGCGCGCCGCGCAGCCTCGGCCGGGTCGACACGCCCGGTCGCGCCGGCGCTGCCTGCCGCGCTCACGCGGCCGGCCGTGTCACGGCCGTCGCGGAAGTCCACGAAGTACTCGAGGTTGCCCTTGGGCCCGGGGTGCCCGGAGTCGGTCATGCCGAGGACCGCGGCGCCGCGCTCTTCGAGCCAGACGCCGACGCGCGCGAGCACCTCGGTGTGCACGCTCTGGTCGCGCACGACGCCCCCCTTGCCGACATGGCCACGGCCGGCCTCGAACTGTGGCTTCACGAGCACGAGGCCCCGGTAGCCGGAGCGCAGGCATTCTAGCACGGGCCCCAGCGCCGTCGTCAGGGAGATGAAGGACACGTCGGCGGTCACGAACGAGGGCGCGAACGGTAGACGATCGGGCGTCAGCTCGCGCGCGTTGGTGCGCTCCATGACGGTGACGCGCGGATCCTGGCGAAGGCCCCAGTCAAGCTGTCCGTAGCCGACGTCGACGGCGATGACCCGCGCGGCTCCCCCTTCGAGGAGCCGCTCGACGAACCCGCCGGTCGAGCTGCCGAGGTCGATCGCGTCCTCGCCCGTGACCTCGACGCCGAGGGCGGACATCGCGTGGTCGAGCTTGTCGCCGCCGCGCGAGACGTAGCGGCGTCGCGCGGCGACCGCAAGCACGGCGTCGGGAGCGATCTGGGAGCCGGGCTTGTCGACGACGGCGCCGTCGACCGTCACCTCGCCGGCGAGCACGGCGCCGTGGGCCCGGGCGCGAGAGTCGAAGAGGCCGCGCGTGACGAGCAGCGTGTCGAGCCGCTCGCGCACGGCGTCAGTGCGGGTGCGCGAGCTTCGCCGGGTCGGTCGCGGAGGCGTCGCTCGCCGCGGCGGACTGCCCATCGGCGGCCGCCGCCTTCGCACCGGGGTGGGCGGGCTTCGCGGCGGCCTTCCGCGACCCGTCGACGGTACGCCGGCGGCCGTGGCCGCCGCCGCTCGCGCGACCGCCGTTGCCGGGCTCTGCCGGCTCGAGTCCCGTCGGCGACGCCGGGGCCGCGAGTGCAACCGACACAGCGGTGTCGGGCGCGGCAGACACAACGACGTCTGGCGCGGCAGACACAGCGGTGTCGGGGGCGGCCGACCGACCTGCGGCGCCGATCGCCACGGCCTCGGCCACGGCGGCGGCGACCGCCTCGGCCGTGAGGCCGGCGTCGCGGAGCAGCCGCACCCGGTCGCCGTGCGGCACGAAGGCGTCGGGCAGGCCGAAGCGCAGCACCTCGACGCGGCTCGGCGCGACCTCCTCGAGCACGGCGCTGCCGAAGCCGCCGGCGAGCACGTTCTCCTCGACCGTCACCAGCAGGCGATGGGTGGCCGCGAGCCGCCCGAGCAGCTCGCAGTCGAGCGGCTTGACGAAGCGCGCGTCGACGACCGTCGGCGTGAGGCCGCGGGTACGCAGCAGCGCGGCGGCGCCGGAGACGATGCCGACCCCGGTGCCGATGCCGATGAGAGCGACTTCGGCGCCCTCGGCGAGCACCTCGCCCCTGCCGACCTCGACGGGCTCGAGCACCTCGGGCGCCGCGAACGGCGCCGCGAGCCCTCGCGGGTAGCGCAACGCCGCCGGCCCGTCGAGGGTCAGCGCCGTCGCCAGCATGCGCTGCAGCTCGAGCTGCGAGGACGGCGCCATCACGGTCATCCCCGGGATCATGCGCAGGTAGGAGAGGTCGAAGGCCCCGTGGTGGGTCGGGCCGTCGTCGCCGACGATGCCGGCACGGTCGACGGCGAAGACGACCGGCAGCCGCTGCAGGCCGACGTCCTGGATGAGCATGTCGAAGGCGCGCTGCAGGAAGGTGGAGTACACGGCGACGACGGGGCGCAGACCGCCGAGGGCGAGGCCGGCGGCGAAGACCGCGGCGTGCTCCTCGGCGATGCCGACGTCGTAGAAGCGCTCGGGGTACCGCTCCTCGAACACGTCGAGGCCGGTGCCCTGCGTCATGGCGGCGGTGATGGCGACGATGCGCAGGTCCTCCTCGGCGAGGCGCACGAGCGCCTCGCCGAAGGCCTGCGTGTACGTCGTCACGGGCGCCGCCGTCGCTCCGACGCCGGCCCGTCCCGCGGTAGCGACGGCTGCGCCGACGACATCCGCCTGGGCGACGCCGCCACCGGAGACGGCGTCCTTCCTCTCCCCGTTGCCGAGGAAGAAAGGCCCCGTGCCGTGGTACTTGTCGGGCTCGTCTCTGCGGGCTCGTAGCCCTTGCCCTTGATCGTCCGCGCGTGCACGACCACGGGGCGCTCGGTCTCGAACGCCTGGCGCAGCGCCTCGCGCACCGCCTTGAGGTCGTGGCCGTCGATCACGCCGAGGTAGGCGAAGCCGAGCTCCTCGAAGAGCATCCCCGGCAGGATCAGGGCCTTCATCGACTCCTTGACGTCCTTGCCGAGGGCATACGCGCGCTCGCCGATCGCGGGCACGCGCTGCAGGGTGTGCTCGAGGTCCTCGCGCAGGCGCGTCAGGGTCGGGTCCATGCGCAGGCGGTTGAGGTACAGCTGCAGGGCGCCCACGTTGGGCTTGATCGACATCTGGTTGTCGTTGAGGAGGACGACCAGAGGAGAGCGCAGGTGGCCGGCGTTGTTGAGGGCCTCGAAGGCCGTGCCCCCGGTGAGCGCCCCGTCGCCGATGACGCAGCAGACGCGGCCGCGCGCCTCGCCGGCGAGGCGCGCGGCCTCCACCAGCCCGAGGCCGTAGCTCACCGATGTCGAGGCGTGCCCGGTGCCGACCACGTCGTGCTCGGACTCGAAACGGCAGGGGAAGCCGGAGAGGCCGCCCTCCTGGCGGATCGTCTCGAAGCGGTCGCGCCGGCCGGTGAGGATCTTGTGCGCGTAGCACTGGTGGCCGACGTCCCAGACGATCTTGTCGCGAGGGCTGTCCATCATGCTGTGCAGGGCGACGGTCAGCTCGACCGTGCCGAGGCTGGCGGCCAGGTGGCCGCCGGTCTCGCTCACGCACTGCAGGATGAGCTGGCGGATCTCTTGGCAGAGCAGCTCGAGCTCGGGTTCGGAGAGCTGCGCGAGATCGGCCGGGGAGGCGATCCGGGAGAGATACTGCATCGTCCCGCGAGTATAGCACCGGGCGCGCGGGGACCCCGCCCGGCGCCGGCGTCCCCACGACAGACAACACCTCGCAGACCCCTCCCCACGAAGAACGCCGTCCTGCTATCTGTGTACATCGCCGCCCTAAAGGGTCTAGAATCGCGGGCGAAGGGGGGCGGAGACGGCCCGTCGCGCCGGTCCACACCGCGCCGGGCCCGCCGGACCGCTCCTTGTTGGGGTCAACCGGACAAGGAGTGCCACTGAGGGGGTTCCGTTACGTGACGGTCGCGGCCGCCTGAGCCCGTACCGCGCCACTGTGCGCCCGTACCGCGCCTTCGCGCCCGACCACCCATCCGCACGCGGCCGCCCGGCACCCGCCGGCCCGCGGCCATGACTCACAGCAAGCGCAAACGCAGGAGAGGAGAGGGGTATGAGAGGTACCACACGCCGCACGGTCGTCGTCCTGACGCTCTTCGTGCTGGCACTCGTCGCCGTCATGGCGGTGCCGATCGCATCGGCGCAGATCATCAAGGACTCGGCAGTCAAGAAGGGCATCAAGAAGCGCGCCGACAAGCGCTCGCACCCGCTCGGCGACAAGAAGGCGGCACTGAGGGCGACGGCCCTCGAAGCCCAGGTCAAGGGCCTCGCCAAGGGCAAGGTCTATGAGGTCGAGCCGGGTCAGTTCGCCGAGCTCGCGCTCACGGGCACCGGCCAGGTGTGGACGGTCCCGGGCGAGTTCCCCGACTATGAGCACAACAGCATCCCCGAGCCCGACCGCAGCGTCGACAACAGCTCGCTGTGGGTCGAGGACTTCAGCGAGGCGTACTTCGACGAGATCCTGTACGCGCGCGGCGAGGGCGTCAACTCGATGGCCGAGTACTTCCTCGAGCAGTCGAGCGGGCGCTACACGGTCGACGGCGACTGCGTCGACTGGGTGATGGTCCCGCAGACGCACGAGGTCTACGACGACGGCAACGCCAACGAGGACACCTCGGAGAACGTGTGGCTCTTCCTCGCCGACTCGCTCGACGGCTGGTACGCGAACGAGATCGCCGCCGGCAAGACCCCGGAGGAGATCGACGCCTACCTCGCGCGCTTCGACGAGTACGACCGCTACGACTGGGACGGCGACGGCGTCTTCCTCGAGTCGGACGGCTACATCGACCACTACCAGTCGCTGCACTCCGGCAACGGTGAAGAGGACGGCGGCGGCGAGCTCGGCGACGAGGCCATCTGGAGCCACAGCTGGTACGCGAACTACGCCGACATCGGCAAGACCGGCCCGTCCGAGGAGTACCTCCTCGGCGGCGTCCAGGTCGGCGACAGCAGCTACTGGATCGGCGACTACACGATCCAGCCCGAGAACGGCGGCGTCGGCGTGTTCACGCACGAGTACACCCACGACCTCGGCGCGCCGGACCTCTACGACTACTACGGCGAGAACGGCACCGGCTTCTGGACGCTCATGTCCTCCGGCTCGTGGCTCTCGGACAACGACTACGACCTCGGCTCCGCGCCGGACCACGAGGACGCCTGGATCAAGCTGCAGCTCGGCTGGCTCGACTACGTCGTGGCGACGCCCGGCAAGACCGAGAAGCTGACGCTCGGCCCCGCCGAGTTCAACTCGACCAAGCCGCAGGCCCTGCTCGTCAACCTGCCCGACAAGTTCGTCGAGTGGGACATCGGCGATCCCTACGCCGGCGAGCACTTCTACTACAGCGACAAGGGCGACAACCTGCGGAACCAGATGACGAAGGCCGTCACGCTGCCCGCCGGCGCCGAGCTCAGCGCCTGGGTCAACTACGGCATCGAGGAGGGCTACGACTACGCCAACCTCATCGTCTCGACCGACGACGGCGACACGTGGGAGACGGTGCCGACCAACCTGTCGGCCTCGACCGTGGAGGAGAACGGCATCGACGGCTTCTCCGACGGCTGGGTCGAGCTCACGGCCGACCTCTCCGCCTACGAGGGCCACGTGCTCCTCGGCTTCAGCTACATCACCGACGGCGGCGTCGCCGAGATCGGCTTCATGGTCGACGACATCGCCATCACCGGCTTCGACGTCGACGGCGCCGAGGCCGACGCCGACTGGACGTTCGACGGCTTCAAGACGACGACCGGCTACGAGAGCGGCTGGTACTGGAACTACTACCTGGCCGAGTACCGGCAGTACTGGGGCTACGACGAGGCTCTCGCCAACTGCCTACAACTTCGGCTTCCTCTACGGCAAGGACGCGATGCCGAACTGGACCGAGCGCTTCAAGTACCAGGACGGCCTGCTCGTCTGGTACTGCGACACCTCGGCCGCCCGACAACAACACCGCGCTGCACCCCGGCTCCGGTATCGCGCTGCCGATCGACGCGCACCCGGCGGCCCTCAAGCGCGGCGGCGCCAAGAACAAGAGCACGAAGCTCCTGTGGCGCAACCGGATCCAGACCTACGACGCGACCTTCGGGCTCGAGCCCACGGACGCGATGGTCCTGCACTACAACTCGAAGGCCTGGAAGATCAAGAGCCTGCCGGCCAAGCCGGTCTTCGACGACATGAAGGACTTCTACAACGAGGTGATCCCGCTCAACAGCGCCGACCACCCGCACTCGGGGACGGTCATCACCGTCCTCGGCACGGTGCTGTCGGCCGACGGCGGATCGTACATGGGGATCCAGGTGACGGCGCCCCAGCTCGTCGAGTAGCGGCGCGAACGCGACGCGCGGCTACGCGCGCCGCACCGCGTGGAGTACGACACGCGACGTAGTACAGCGCGCGAGCGCTGAGTGGGGCGGCGAGGCCCCCGGAGCGGCAGCTCCGGGGGCCTCGCCGCCTTCGCTCCCCTCTCCTCTGCACCCGGCAGGCGTTCCGTGAGCCGGAGGCGGCTCCTGATCGCGGCTCCCGATCGCGGCTCTCCCCGCCCCTGAGGGCCCCTGGGGTGCGGGACACCATGGCCAATTGGCCGGGATCCTGTGCAATTGGCCATGTCCGCCGGCACACCCAGCCTGGTCCAGCGCCGACTGGGGGCTCACCATCCCCATCATCAACCATCATCCATCGCCGTCCCGAGCCTGTTGCCAGCCTGTCCGTTGCCAACGCTGACAACGCCTGGCTGCGCACCCCACGCTCCGCACGCATCCGCCAGTCCAGCAATCTGTGTACAAGGGCGCGCGAAAGGGTCTAGAATCGTTCTCGCCAAAGGGGGCGGAGACGGCCCGGGGGGCCTCGGGCGTTGGGCCCGCCTTCCGCTCCTTGTGTGGGAGAAACCAGACAAGGAGAGGCGCTATGAGGGGGTCCCGTTCACTGACGGTCGCGGCGGTGTTCGCCGTGACGGTCCTCCTGCTCGCAGCCGCACCGGCCTTCGCCGCGACCACGCTGCCGCAGGACGACATCTGGTACGACAACACCCAGGCGCTGAAGAACGTGGCGCCACCCGCCCAGACCGCCATGCCGGGGTCGATCCTCAACGAGATCCTGGCGGCCGGCGAGGTCTACGACGAGGAGACGGCCGACCTCATCCTCACGCTGTTCAGCGACGACCCGAACAACCCCGAGACGTTCGACGTCGCCTTCTGGAAGGAGTACGAGGGCGAGCACGCCGACATCTACATCGGCTGGAACGACCTGACGCCGCCCGAGGCGTCCTCGCAGCAGGACCACACGATCACGGCCGACCAGATCGCCTACATGGGCGCCGAGTTCGACCAGAAGATCTGGGAGTCCGACGTCTTCCACTTCGGCAACTACGCCGACCGCGACCTCAACGGGACGCTCGCGGACGGCAGCCGGGCGGCCATCTTCGTCTACAACATCCGCGACGAGGCCTACTACTCGGACTATCCGTACTACATCGCGGGCTACTTCTGGGGCGGTTTCAACGACGCCTTCGACATCAATGCGATCTTCATCGACTCGTACAACTGGGTCGATCGCCTCGGCGAAGACGTCGACCGTCCGTACCTGTACGAGTCAGTCGTGGCGCACGAGTTCCAGCACCTGATCCACCACGACGTCGACGCCGACGAGGACGGCTTCGTCGACGAGGGCATGGCCTGCATCGCCGAGCAGCTCCTCTACGGCAACTATGCCAGCGCCGGCCAGATCGGCTCGTACCTCTGGCTGCACCGCGACTCGCTCATCACCTGGAACGGCGTCGCGCTCGAGGACTACGGCAGCGTCACCCTGTGGACCGACTACCTGTGGGAGCAGGTGCCGGGCTACGAGGACCGCATCGAGATGATGGCCCCGCTCGAGGACCGCGTCGCTCCGGGCTTCGAGGACGACATGTTCGCCGAGACCGACGAGAAGTTCGTCGACCCCGGTGACGCGCTCATCTGGAACATCATGCACAACCAGGCGAACGGGCTGCAGGGCCAGGCCGACTACTGCGGCGGCATGGAGGAGATCGAGCGCCTCTTCCACGACTGGACGCTCTGCAACCTGCTCGACGGCAAGGTCGACGAGCCGCAGTGGAATTACACGACCCTCGAGATCGGCACCGAGGACTCCGACTTCGTCACCATCGACACCGGCATCAACTTCTACAAGACCGGCTACAACTACGCGATGCCGACGATGAAGCCGGCCGAGCGCCGCGCGATGACCGAGCCGTGGGGCGCCTACTACCGCCTGCTCAAGCCGACCAAGAAGGGCGTCACCGTGGTCTTCAGGGGCGAGGCCGAGACCGGCCTGCCGCCGACCACGGGCACGTACGAGTGGTACGGCGGCATGGGCGCCCTGCTGACCAACACGCTGACGCGGCAGATCGACGACGTGCCCGAGGGTGCGACGCTCGACTTCCTCACCTGGTTCGACATCGAGAGCCGAGTGGGACTACGGCTACGTCGAGGCCTCGAGCGACGGTGAGACCTGGAGCATCCTGCCGCAGCTCAGCAGCCTGCCCGTGGCGACCGAGGACGTGAACGGCTCCAGCGCCTTCGACGGCGTCGGCGGGTTCACCGGCAAGTCCGGCGACTGGCAGCAGGCGAGCTTCGACCTCACCGGCTTCAGCGGCACGGTCTTCGTGCGCTTCCGCTACATGACCGACGAGGCCGTCAATGGCCAGGGCTGGTACGTGGACGACATCAGCGTCGGCAACGCCGACGGCGACGTCTTCGTCGACCCGTGCGAGACCGAGAACGACTGGGTCTCGGAGGGCTGGACGTTCACGACCGGCCTGCAGGCCAACGACTGGACGGCCGACGCCTACGCGGCCTACAAGGAGGGCGCCGCGGTGCCGTACGTCGTCGAGTCGCTCGTCGGCCCCGAGGTGGAGCCCGGCCTGCGCGGCCGCGCCTACATCGCGACGACCAAGATCAGCGGCAAGATCTACGGCATCGTCTCGAACCACCCGGACGGCACCTTCGCGGCTCCGGCCCGGATCACGATCACGAAGGGCCTCGCGAAGCGCACCTGAGCGAGGCCCGGATGAGTGAGGCGGGCGGGCGCCGCGCGGCGCCCGCCCGCCTCAGGCGCACCGGCGGCGATGGGCCGCCAGGGGGGTACGCCGGTGCGCGTGGGCGCCACGGCCGAGGCCGGGGCGCCCGGCGCCGCAGCCCTCGAGGGCGCGGGCGCCGGTCGGCGCGAGGGTGCGTGGCCGCACCCGTCGCGCGACGGGCGCTGAAGCTCTGCAGCGGCGACGAGAGGCGGCCGGCCGGCCCGGATGGGCCGGCCGGCCGCCGACGTTTCGGGCGCCGCCTTCCTACAGCCGGCGAGCCACTGCGGCTACGTCTCGGCGAGCCGCGCCGCCAGGTGACGTCACCGCGGCTGCGCCTCGGCGAGCCGCGCCACGGTCTCGATCGAGACCTTCGTGATCGCCAGCGCGTACGGCAGGTACATCCGCGACAGCGTGTCGCGCAGGTCGTGGTAGCCCGCCCGCATGATGCGCGTGTACCAGTTCACGTGCTCGTTGATGAGCACGACCGGGAAGCCGGCCTCCGAGAAGTTGATGCCGTCGGTGTTGTAGAGGTAGCTGCGGTCGTCGTAGCGCGTCCGGTAGGCGAGCTCGAGCTCGGGCGACACGTCGCCCGACACGTCCTGGATCACCGACGCGATGTGCTCCGAACCCGCGTCGTCCCCCGGGCTGATCTGGTAGAGCATGTCGCCCACCGGGGTGAAGCCGATCATGTCGAGCAGCACGAGGCCGTGGATCTCCTGCCCGTCGGCCAGCAGGCTGCTCACGAGATGACGGGCGCCGAGGCAGTCGGAGGGGAACTCCTCGCCGGTCAGGTGTACGAGCCAGATCGTGCGCCGCGGCTGCATGCCGGGCAGGATCTCGGCCGCGCGCAGCAGCGCCGCCGTGGCGCTGCAGTTGTCGTCGGCGCCGGGGACCGAGAGCCAGACGTCCTCCATCGCGAGGTCCTCGTCGAAGGCGGTGTCGTAGTGGTCGGCCATGAGGACGGGCGCGAGGGTCGGGTCGCTGCCGGGGATCTCGGCGATGAGGTTGACCTGCTCGCGATCCCGCCAGGTGAAGGTCTGGCGCCAGGTGCGGAGGCCCAGTTGCACGTAGCGCTCCTCGAGGTACTCGACCATGTCGAGGAGCTGGTTGTGGGACTGGGCGTTGTTCTTGACCGTGAACGTCTCGCGCCGGTCGCTGACCGGATAGACGGCCTCGGCCTCGCCGTCGAGCGCCACGACGTCGGCGACGTAGCGCCCGAGCATGTCGGCCGGCCACTCGGAGACGAGGACGTCGCCGTCCTCGGCACCGGGCGGCGACGTCTCGTCCGTCCACACGATGTCCGCGGGCATCGTCGCGGTGTCCTTGTCGACCGCGAACCGGTACGTCACCGGCACGCCGTTGAGGCGCGCCGGCTGCGGGACGCGCAGGGCGATGAAGTCGCCCACGTCGGGGCACTCCGCGTACGCATCGCAGAGCGACGGCGCGAGCCAGGCCTCGACCGGGTCAGCGGCCAATTGGTCGTCCGCGCGCTCGACCCAGGCGCACTCGGCGAACACCGGCGTCGAGTGCCAGCCGATGTCGTCGGCGGGGTCGCCGAAGATGACCACGTTGTCCTCAAGGATCAGCGGATCGAGAAGCACCGGGACGTACATGGGTGGCAGGACGTCCTGGCAGAGCTCGAGACGCGAGAGCTGCGGCTGGTCGGTGGTGAGCCAGCGCCAGGGGTCGTCGGGCGAGAGCCGCCAGCGGGCGAACGCCCACGTGAGGCGCGCCCGCTCGTCGTGCACCGGCCAGCCCTCGATCTCGACGGCGTCGATCGGGCCGCGTCACCCGTCGTGGGGTACCAGCACGCTCCGGGCCCCGGCGATGATCAGCTCGACGCCGCGCGCGTAGGACTCTTCGTCGAGATAGGTCCACGGCTCGGACTCCGGCTGCTCGCCACCGGCGCTTCGCCGGGCGGCGGCCTGTGCCGTCGCCGTCTCCTCGTCGAGCTCCATGAGCAGGAAGCCGGAGCAGAAGCTGTCGACGACTCCGAGCAGCTCGCGCGCCTCCCGCTTGCCGAGCCCGGCGCGCACGTACGCCGCCACGATCCGCTCGAGGTACGGCTCCACGACGGCCTCGGCCGCCCCCGAGAGCGCGAGCAACGGGAAGGCCCCCGGGTGACGGCGTGCCATGGCGCGATAGGCGGTCGCGCCCCGACGCACCACGTCGGGCCACGACCCGCCGGGCTCGACCCCCGACTCCACCTCGTCGATCAGCAGACCGACCACGCCGCCGACCAGGTCGTCACGGTCGCGGACGTAGCCGTAGAGCGTCATCACCCCGCAGTCGAGCTCGGCAGCGAGGCGCCGCATCGTCAGACTCGCGGCGCCGTCACGGTCGGCGAGCGCGAGCGCCGCGCCCAGCACCATCTCGCGCGTGAGACGCGCCGGCCGGCCCACTCTCTTCTCCTCGACAGTTGACATCGCAGGCCCATGGTACAACACTACGGCAATGTTTCCGTACGATGTACTGAAAGTCGGATGCACCATGGACCAAGGGAGGTACCGCATGTCACGTCGAACGCTCCTGCTCACCCTCGTCGCCGCGCTCCTCATCGCGCTGCTGGTCGCGCCGGGCGTCGCCTCGGCCGCCAAGGGGGGCAAGAAGTCCCCCGCCGACGTCGTCTTCAAGAACGGCGTCGTCTACACCGTCGACGAGGAGTGGACCACGGCTCAGGCCGTCGCCGTACGGGACGGGGAGATCGTCTTCATCGGCACCAGCAAGCAGGCGACGAAGTACATCGGCCCCGGCACCAAGGTGGTCAACCTCCGTGGCAACGTGCTCATGCCGGCCTTCGCCGATTCGCACGCGCACGTGGGCATGACGGTCTCAGCCCTGTACGCGGTCTCCCTGTGGTACCTGCCGACGGTGGACGACTACGTCGCTGCCGTCTCCGACTTCGCCGCCGCCAACCCCGACCTCGAGTGGATCCGCGGTGAAGGCTGGAGCAACACCGTCGCGCCGGACATCGGGCCGCTCGCCAGCGACCTCGACAGCGTCGTCCCCGACCGGCCGGTCGCCATCACCTCCGAGGACTACCACTCCCTGTGGGTCAACTCGAAGACGCTCGAGCTCGCCGAGATCGACGGCTTCACCGAAGACCCCGTGGGCGGCAAGATCGAGCGCCTGCCGAACAGCGTCGACCCGGTCACCGACTCCCTACGGCGTGCCCTCGGGCACGCTGCGTGAGTCGGCCTCGACCATGGTCCAGGCGATCATCCCCGACTACACCGTCGAGCAGTACAAGGAGGGCATCCTCGCCTTCCAGGAGTACGTCGGCGCGCCCTTCGGCATCACGCTCGCCTTCGACCCGTACCTGACGCCCGGCAGCCCCGGCGCGCAGGCCTACGAGGAGCTGGCCCAGGACGGTCTGCTCACGATGCGCGTGCGCGCTGCCCTCACCCTCGACCCCGAGGAGGACCTCGCCGCCAAGGTCGAGGCGTTCGAGGCCGAGCGGGCTCTGCACACGACGCCGTACTTCCAGACCCCGGCGGTCAAGTTCTTCGCCGACGGCGTGATCGAGGGCCACACCGGCTACCTCGACGAGCCGTACGCGGACGCCCTCGCGTACGCCGGTGACGACGACTACCGCAGCGAGCCGCTGTGGGAGACCGGCGCCCTGGCGGACGCCTTCGCGGCCGTCGACGACGCCGGCTTCCAGATCCACGTCCACTCCATCGGCGACGCGTCCACGGGCTACACGCTCGACGCCCTCGAGACCGCCTAGGCCGCGAACAGCCCCGGCGACTGGCGCCCCGGCATCACCCACCTGCAGCTCGTCAGGACCGAGGACTTCCAGCGCTTCGCCGACATGGGCGTGGTCGCCGTCCCGCAGCCGTACTGGCACATGAAGGACGACTACTACACGTACCTGCAGGTGCCGTACCTCGGCCTCGCCGCGGGCGGACGAGGAGTACCCGATGAAGAGCTTCTTCGACGCCGGAGTGCACGTGGCGTCGGCGAGCGACTTCCCGGTGACGCCCGAGCCCAACGCGCTCGTCGGCATCCAGCTCGGCGTGATGCGCTGGTTACCCGGCGACTTCGCGGTCTGGGAGTACCCGCCGCCGCCGAGCCTCGAGGGCGTGCTCTGGCCCGAGGAGCGCGTCACCGTCGAGCAGATGATGCGCAGCTACACCATCGAGGGAGCCTACTCGAACTTCCTCGAGGACGAGACCGGCTCGATCGAGCTCGGCAAGAGCGCCGACCTGGTCGTCGTCGACACCGACATCACCACCTGCGCCCCCGAGGAGATCGGCACGTCGCTCGTGCTGATGACGATGTTCGAGGGCAGGCGCGTGTACGGCATCAAGGGGTTCTGAGCCGATGCGAGCACCGGCTCGCACTACGAGATCCTGAGGCGCGAAGCGGCGCTGGGAGGGGCGGGGCGCCGCGGCGCCCCGCCCCTCCCTCGTGTACTCGTCGGTTCCTCGCCGAACGCGCAGAGCGCCTCAGAGCAGCAGTCGCTCACTCGCTCACGGCTGCATCGCCTCGTACATCAGCGTCAGCAGCTCGGGCGTCGTGTACGGCCACCAGCTGTGGCCCTGGTTGTCGCCGTACTGCACGTCCGCGTCCGCCGGCGGGTCGGTCGTCGAGTCGAGGAACTCCTCCATCAGCCCGACGGCGTTGTTGAGGAAGTAGTTGTCGTCGTCGCCGGCGTAGATGTGGAGACGGCCGGCGAGCTGGGGCCCGAGGGTCGCCCAGTTCTCCTCGAGGTAGATCCGCAGGTCCATCGCCTTCCAGGCCTCGGCCACCTCGTGGTCGATCGTGCCGCTCTTCTTGTCCCAGATCGGCGCCGGGTAGCCGTCCTCGCCCTGAGGCCCGAAGACGGCCTGCCAGATGTCCCACTGGCCCCAGCCGGAGCGCCCGTGGGTGCCGAGCGCGGCCTCCCAGAGGTTCTCCTCCTCCACCGTCCAGCGCGTGTCGCCGGGGATCGAGCGCGCCGCGGGCCGCGGCACGTTCACCCACTCGCTCAGGTTGAAGTAGGCGTTCTCGTCCTCGTAGACGTTGATGAGCTGGTGGAAGCGGAAGTCGACCGAGTCTGGGCTGCGCACCCAGCAGCCGGCGTAGAGCTCGGGGTAGAAGATCTGGTGCGCGAGCGCTATCCAGCCGCCGGTCGAGCCGCCGGTGATGGTGCGCGCCCAGCGCTCGTTGACGGTCCTGAACTGGGCGTCGAGGGCCGGCATCAGCTCCTGCGTGATGGCGTCGCCGTACGGCCCCAGGTTGGCCGAGTTCACCGCGTACGAGTCGTCGTAGTACGGGTTCTCGTGGCGGAACTGCACGACGATCATGCGCGGCGTGTCCTCGGCGACCCACCACTGCGAGAACGAGTTGCTGAGTTCCTCGTTGAACGAGTAGGGGTTGCGGCTCGGGTAGTGCCCGTGGAGGTAGACGACCGGGTAGTCCTCGGTCGACTCGTCGTAGCCCTCGGGCAGCAGCACGTCGGCGGCGATGTAGATCGGCGTGCCCCAGTACTCCGAGAGCACGTCGCTCTGGATCTTGACGTGCTTGACGTGCTCGGACTCGGCCGGGTTGCCCTGCTGCGGCGTGCCGCCCGGCGGCACCGGGTCGGCGGGCTCGATGACCTGGTCGAGCGGCAAGCTTGACGCACTTCGCCTTCCACGGCGAGAGGTGCACCTTGACCGGCGTGCTGTAGAGGTTGCCCGGTGAGTCGAACGGGTAGCCCTCCGTCGCCGCCGGGCATGTGCAGCCACACGACCGACCCGTCGGAGCGCTCGAACTTCGTGTAGACGTTGAAGAACGCCTGCACCCAGTAGTCGCCCTCGGGCAGCGCGCTCGATCTTCTCGAGCGGGTACCCGTAGACGCCGGGCCCGCCGCCGATGGTGAAGACCTGGCCCGGCCTGCACGTCGCAGACGTCCTTGCCCCAGAAGGGGACGCCGGTGATGTCGATCAGGTAGCGGGGTTCGTCGCTGTCGTCGGTCGAGACGATGACGTAGGCGCGGCCGGTCAGCGGGGCGCAGGCCACGTCCTTCGAGATCTGCAGCTTGAAGCTGGTGGTCTGGCGGTCGGGCTTGGCGCTGCCCGCGTCGCTCGTCATGCCGACGAGCAGCGCCGCGGCCAGCGCGACGAGCGCCACCACCACGATGAGTCTGGTACGCACGGCTCCCTCCTTGTCGTACGTTCGTCCGGAGTGCGTCAGACGCGCAGTGGCGGGCGTCCCGGCGCAGCTCTCGCAGAGCCCCGTCGCGAGCCTGCTGCCACGCGGCCCTCCTGCTGCGATTACCGCGGCGATCCTGCACCGGGCACGGCCTGCGGACTGGGTGACCCAGGCGCGACGAGCCCCGTCGATGCTCAGCCGACCTCCCGGATTCGCGAGCCCCCACATCTCGCCCTCCTGTCGCAGCACTGCGTCGACACGCTGCGCACCCTAGCCCGGGGCAAGGAATCGGCCCCGAGCGGCAGCGTCGACGCGTGAGCGGAGGGCGACGACGCGCGCTTCGCAGCCGCCAGGACGGCTGGCGTCTCGCGCCTCGCGCGCCAGCGACACGGGTCCCGGGCGACCGCCCCATCGATGCGGTTGCCAGCAAGAGGCAACGACCCGCCCTCCCCCCTGCCGCCAGTTTGTGCGTAGCTGGTCCTCGACGGCGCCGCGCAGGGTGGCGCGCGCCGGTTGCGAGGCGGCGCCGCGCAGGCGCCGCGCGGCCGTCCATCGACGTGCGGCCCGTACAGAAGGGGGGTGACTCGCAGTCAGCACGTCATCACAGCTGCCCGCTTCGTCCTGCGCTCCGCCGCGGACGCATCAGGTGATGGTCGCGCCGCGTTGGTCGTGGCCGGCCTGGCCGCAGGCCTCGGCCGTCTCGGCCTCACGCTCGGCCTCGGCGCACAGGGGGCGCTGGCCGCATCGGGGGCCTCCGCCGCCGCCGGCACCCGTCGAGGAGGCCCTCGACCTCGAGGACATCCGCGACGCGGCGTCCAAGCGAGCTCAGCGCCGAGAACGCCCTGGAGTACACCGCCTATCCCTACCTCGGCTGGCGCACCAACGGCGGGCCCTGGTTCAACGCCTGCCTCGACTGGCTGGCCGACGAGCTCGAGTCCTTCGGCTTCGTCGAGGGCAAGACGGCCCCCGGGCCGCACTACTGGTTCCAGGACGGACGTGCGGCCCGGGCAACTCGATCTGGGCGCCGCAGTACGCGGCGCTCGAGATCGTCGGCCCGGCCGGCGACGCGGTGCCGGGCCAGTCGTACCACTTCGACTTCGCGGTCGACACCTTCGACCCCACCTCCCCGTACTACCCGAGTGGATCACGTACGAGTGGCTCCTCGAGAACATCGGCAGCGAGACCGAGGCGCTCATCAACGAGCGCTGTCACCTGGCGAAGCGGCTCGCCCTTCACGAGCCCCGCCGGACACATCGCTCTCCGAGGCCGAGGCGGCAGGCCAGGGAGGGCGACCTCGTCGACGTCGGCGTCGTCAGGTTCGTCAAGGGCAAGTACGTGTGGAGCAAGAACACCGGTCCGCCTCGCCGGCAAGTTCCTCTACGCGGCCTACGACGCGCAGACCGGGGTCGGCACCCCGCGCTACGCGCTCTACGGCCTCGCCGTGCAGGAGAAGCGCCGCCGGCTCGCTCTCGCCGCAGATCAACTACTACAACAACCCGGTGATCGACGGCGAGGAGCTCTACCCGAACACGGTCAAGTACGCCGAGCGTGAGCGGCGTCGGCGCCGGCGGACCGCTGGGCTTCAACATCTCGCCGATGGACGCCCGCTACCTCGAGGGGCTGCTGGACGAGGCCGGCGACGGCGAGCCGTATGATGAGGGCATGGCCATCGGCAGCAGCGAGCGCTACAGCGCGGAGACAAGCCGCTGCGCACGCTGATCGCCGAGATCCCCGGTGAGGGCCCGACGGCCGACGAGCGCATCCCGCTGCTCGCCCACGTGCAGGAGCCGGGCGCCTGCGACAACGCCAGCGGCGTCGGCACGCAGCTCGAGATCGCGCGTGCTCTCGTCGAGATGATCGACGACGAGGCGCTGCCGGCCCCCAAGCGCACCTTCACCTTCATCTGGGGCGCCGAGCTGATGATGGCCAAGCTGTGGAAGCACGAGAACAAGGCGGCCTTCGACGCCACGGTCGCCGCCCTCGTGCTCGACATGGTCGGCGAGGACCCGACCAAGACGGGCGGGCCGATGCGCATCGAGAAGATGCCCGACCCCGCGGCCGTGTACCAGTACGGCCTCGACGAGCTGCCGGGGCTCGAGCAGGAGCTGCCCGACGCCTACGTGCGGCTGCCCGACCTGCATTCGCTCTGGGGTCAGGGCACGGTCGAAGTTCTGGCCGTACCCGGGCCACTTCCTCAACGACCTCTACTTCAAGTCGGCCGAGCTCGTCAGCGACATCTCGCCGGAGTACGAGGTGGGCTCGAACCCCTGGGAGGGCGGCAGCGACCACGACAGCTTCGTGTGGAACGAGACCAAGGACGGCTACGATCCCAAGCCGGCGGCGCTCACCTGGCACTTCACCGACTACGTGTACCACACGTCGATGGACACGATGGCCATGGTCAGCCCGCGCGAGGAGATCGACGTGGCCCTGACGACGATCGGCGTGGGCTACCTGCTGGCCATCGCCGCGGAGCCGCAGGCCACCGAGATCATGGGCATCGTGGAGAACAAGGCGGCCTGGCGCTTCGGCTACGAGCGCGACGAACTCCGTCGGCAGCCTGCTGTGGGCCTACGACGCGGCCGAGGCCGCCGGCGCCACACCCGCGGAGATCAAGGCGGCGGTGGCCGACGCCCTGGCCCTCGAGGTGCTGACGCTCACCGACTGGGGGCGCTGGTACGAGGAGGCCGTGCTCAGCCCGCGCACGCTGATCGGCGACAAGGCCACGGGCGACTATGAGGTGCTCGAGGACAACGCCGTGCTCGACGTGCGACTTCTCACGTCGCGTGCCGTGGCGAACGCCGAGGCGATCGCCGCCGACCTGGTGAAGTAGCTCCAGAGCACCAGGCCGGACCGACCGGACGGGTGAACGGCCGCGGCCGGGGCGAGGTCCGACGACCTCGCCCCGGCCCGCGCTACGATAGGCGAAACGGCGGGCGAAACGCCTGAGGGGCCAGATATGACCGCGGCCGAGGAACCAGACATGACCGCGGTCGAGGAGCACGACATGCCGGACGCATCCGAAGCGACCGCATCCGCGTCGTCGACGGCGACATCACCGGCCTCGACGTCGACGCCATCGTCAACGCCGCCAACACGCCGCTGCTCGGGGGCGGCGGCGTGGACGGAGCCATCCATCGCGCCGCCGGACCGGGCCTGCTCGAGGAGTGCCGCACGCTGGGCGGCTGCCCGACCGGCGAGGCGCGCCTGACCGGCGGCTACGACCTGCCGGCCCGCCACGTGATCCACACCGTCGGGCCGGTCTGGCGCGACGGACGCCACGGCGAGCCCGAGCTCCTGCGCTCCTGCTACGTCGAGTCGCTCCGCCTCGCCGTCGAGGCCGGGCTCGAGACGATCGCCTTCCCCGCCGTCTCGACCGGCGTCTACGGCTACCCCAAGGCCGAGGCCTGCGAGGTCGCGGTCGCCGCGACTGCGGAGTGGCTCGCGGCGCACGCGCTGCCGCGCACCGTCACCTTCTGCTGCTACGAGGCGGCCGACGCGGCGCTGTACCGGGCGCGCCTCGGGCATCGACGGCTGACGGAGCGCTCTGCCGCGAACCCCTGCCCCGCGCCGCCTGACTTCGACGTCGTCGCGCAAGCCGCTGCTCGCCGTGTACGCACGCGGCCGCGCGTCCTGCACCTCGCATCCCCAACGGCAAGTACCGCGTCTACTACTGGATCGGTCGCGACTGGAACCGGTACATGCACGGCTTCCTGACGACCGACGACCGCTACAAGGATCTCGTGTACTCGACCTCGAGCTGGACGTCATCGTGGTCCGACGCGTTCTACCGTACACGCAGCAGAACACCGAGTACACGACGTGGACCCTCACCCTCTACGCAGTCGAAGGAGGCACGGCGGCACCACGGAGGTGTCCGAGAAGGACTTCCCCAAGGTGGACTGAGACGAGACGCACAAGGCGTCCGCGCTCGAACGTTGAGCCGCACCCGCCTTCGACGTATGCTGCCCTGCGCCCGTGCACACACTCTGAGGGGGGACCATGCACACGACCGCGCACGACCCAGTCGCGCCCACACTCGGCGCCACGCCCAGATCACTCACGCTCCTGCTCCTGACGGCGGTCCTGCTGCTGACGATGGCGCTGGCGGCGCCGCTGGCGGCGGCGGCCCCGGCGCTGCCGCCGCTGCCGTCCGACATCGGCGACAGCGCCTACGCGCACATCGACGCGCTCACGCGCATCACCGACCCGGACGGCACCTACACCGGCCTCCTGCGCGTCGCCGGCACCGAGGGCGAGTACGCGGCCGCGCTCACGGTCCAGGGCTGGTTCGCCGACGCCGGCTACCTGCCCGCGCTGCAGCCGTTCGTCTACACGCGCGACGGCGTGGCCTACGTGAGCCAGAACGTCGTCGCCTACCGGCCGGCCGACATCAAGAAGAAGGGCGCGCCGACCCCGCTGGTCATCGTCGGCGCGCACTACGACGCCGTGAAGGCCGGCCAGGGCGCCGACGACAACGCCTCGGGCGTCGGCGTCATGCTCGAGCTCGCCGAGCGCATGGCGGGCTACAGGATCGACTACGACCTCGTCTTCGTCGCCTTCGGCGCCGAGGAGGTCGGCCTCATCGGCTCGAACCGCTACTCGCGCTCGATGTCGAAGGCCGACAAGGACCGCGCCATCGTCATGATCAACCTCGACTCGGTGCTCGTCGGCGACAAGCTCTACGTCTACTCGGGCACCAACGGCTGGACCTGGGCGCGCACCGAGATGCTGCGCCTCGCCGAGCTGCGCGACCTGCCGATCGAGACGCAGCCCGGGCTCAACCACAAGTACCCGGCGGGCACGACGCCCAACGGCTTCAGCGACTACACCGCGTTCAACCAGATCGGCATCCCGGTCGCCGCCTTCGAGTCGACCAACTGGGAGATCGGCGACCTCGACGGCTACCAGCAGACCGAGGAGTACGGATCGTTCTGGCACACGCCTTGGGACACCCTCGAGATGATCGAGCTGCTCTACCCGGAGCGCCCCATGGAGCGCCTGCGCGCCTTCACAACGGTCGTCTTCGACTTCCTCCGGGTGCTCGACCCGAAGAACGTCGACGTGACCGAGTCGATCGACTACCAGCCGGCGGTGCTCTGACGGCCGCCGGGCCCTGAAGCGCGGCAGCGGCAGCCGACCGCCTCCTGCCGACCGGCCCCCGCATGGCCGGCCCCGCTTTCGGCGCGTCGACATCAGACGCGGCGAGGCGGGGCGGCGAGCCTGTGGCTCGCCGCCCCGCCCCACAGGCCCGTCTCTGACAGCCAGCCCCGGCCTTCTCTGCGTTCCGCGCCCATCCCACGCTCCACGCCCATCCCACGCTCCACGCCCATCCCACGCTCCACGCCCATCCCGCTCTCCACGCCCATCGCCGCTCGACCACGCCCATGCCTGACGATGGGCGTACGATGCCGGCAACACGGCGCACTGGAGCGCCGGACTGCGGCGTGCGGCGCATGGGCGCTCGGTTGGGCCAGGGGACGCGGCGCGCAGACCTGAGGAGGAGCTCATGGGGCACGACGATGACGGCTCGCACGCTCGACGCGCACGGTCACCGGCGCACACGTCGTGATCATGACGCACTGCTGCGTCACGGCGCTGATGCTGAGCGCCGGCGTCGCATCGGCGGCGATCTACGACCCGGACGCCGAGCCGTGCTGGGCGTAATTCCTCGGAGGCCGGTCGCAGGCAACGACAACGCGACCGACGTAGCCAAGACCTCGACGGCGACCGGGTCGTCGGGACAGGTGGACAACGGCGCCACCGACCTCGACGCCAGCCGGGCGCATCGCGACGGGCGCCGCGGCGTGACGGTGCAGTTCTGGAACAGCCCCGCGAACAGCAACGACGCCAACAACGCCGTCGCCGCGCGGGGCAGCTACGCCTACATCGCCGGGCCACGCGCAACTCGAGCAACAACCTCGACCTCATCCTCGTCCGCTGGTCGATCACCACGGGCGCCTTCAAGGGGCGAGGCGGGAGCCGGGGCGGCGAAGATGGACGACGAGGCACCGGACGTGGTGATCGACGGCACCGGATCGGATCGTCTGGGCACGACCGAGAACAGCGCCGGATCGCGGCTGGGTGTTCGCAAGTACACCCCGGCGGCGACAAGCTGTGGACCTGGACCTACGACGGGTCCCCCGTCCACGACGAAGCCCCGCGCGAGATGGTGGTCGACGGCGCCAACAACATCTACGTCACCGGCACCGCCATGCGTGAACTCGAAGGCCTACGCCTACACGGTGAAGCTCTCGCCCACGGGCGCCAAGCTCTGGACGAGGAGATCGCAGGCCCGGAACGACGTCGGCAACGCCACGGGGATGCGCGCTGTCCGGCGGCGGGGTTACGTCGCGGCAACACAGCGACTGCGGCGACCGCGTCGACATGTTCCTCGTGCGCTACACCGCCGCTGGCGATCGCAAGGTCTACGAGCGCATCAACGCCGACTTCGGCGGCACATCGCAGCAGTCATGTACGACCTCGCCGTGGCGTCGAACGGCACGATCTACGGCGTCGGCCTGCAGGACGGCGTCGACCCGGCCTGGGTGGCCTGGAGCTCGGGCGGCGACGTCTACACGTATCATGATCGACTACACGGACGGTGAGACGGAGGCTGGCGGTCGGCGCAGACGCCTACGGCGGCGTGTACATGACCGGCCCCTACGACAACGTCTCGGTCAACCCCAACATCCGCACCCTGCGGCCCAGCGTGCTGACCATGGGCGGCCGGCTGGGTCTACCCCTACGACGGCAACGGTACAACCCGAGGTCAACGCCATCCCGTGAGCGGCCACTCGTGCACCGTCGTCGGCCGGCAGGACCCCGGCTCCAACTACGACCAGTACGTGCACATCGACGGTCCCGACGGTCGCAACACTCCCCCTCTTGACGACGGGCGTACGATGCGGCGGCAAGACGGCGCACTCGAGCGCCGGACTGCGGCGTGCGGCGCGGGGCGCGCGGCCGGCGCCGAGGGGACGCGGCGCACAGACCGAGGAGGAGCAATGGGGCACGATATCGGTCAACGCTCGAGGAGTCGCCGGCGCGCGAGGGTCCTGATCATGACGGCACTGCTGATGCTCACGACGCTGATGCTGAGCGCCGGCGTCGCGTCGGCGGCGATCTACGACCCGGACGCCGAGCCGTGCCGGGTGTTCTTCCTCGGACGGCTCGGTCGCAGGCAACGACAACGCGACCGACGTAGCCAAGACCTCGACGGCGACCTGGGTCGCAGGACAGGTGGACAACGGCGCCACCCAACCTCGACGCCAGCCTGGTGCGCATCCCGACGGACAGCTACGCGCAAGTGACCGTGAACTTCTGGAACAGCCCCGCCAACAGCAACGACGCCAACTACGCCGTCGCCGTGCGGGGCAGCTACGTCTACAGCGCCGGAGCGACGCGCAACTCGAGCAACAACCTCGACCTCATCCTCATCCGCTGGTCGATCACGACGGGTGCCTTCAAGTGGGCGAAGCGCTACGCCGGGGCGGCGAAGATGGACGACGCGGCCACGGACGTGGTGATCGACAGCAAGGGCAACGCCATCGTCTGCGGCACGACCGAGAACGCGGCGGGCTACAGGAGCTGGGTGGTCCGCAAGTACAACCGGTCCGGCGACAAGCTCTGGACCCGGACGTACGACGGCTCGGCGCTCCACGACGATTCCCCACTGGAGATGGTCGTCGACGGCGCCAATAACATCTACGTCACCGGCTACACAAGGCAGGACACGGTGACCGGCGTCTTCACGGTCAAGCTCTCGCCCTCCGGCGGCAAGCTCTGGACGAGGAAGTACAGGGGCCCTGACGGCAACGGCGGCAGCGCCACGGCGATCGTGCGCAGGCCGGCGGGCGGCGTGTATGTGGGCGGATACACAGACACCGACGCCTGCGCTCAGGAAGGGCTCCTGTTGCACTATACCGGCGCTGGCGACAGGAAGGTCTACGAACTCTGGAACCAGAACCATCTGCAGCCCAGCGACCAGACGATCAACGACATCGCCGTCGCCTCCACCGGCCAGATCATCGGCGTCGGCGAGGACCACGGCAACCCGGGGCGTGTCCATTGGAACACGGCAGGCGGCCTCGACTACTCCTACACCGTCGACACCGACGGGCTCGACTGGTGGCAGGGCGTCGGCACCGATGCCTACGGCGGCGTCTACTTGACCGGCCCCTTCGACAACGACTCGGTCAACCCCAACATCAGGACCTGGCGGTCGACGCTGCTCTCCCAGGGCGGCCAGTGGCTCTACGACTACGACGACAACGGCTACAACCGTGAGGTGAACGCGATCGCGGTGAGCGGCCTCTCGTGCGCCGTCGTCGGCCGCCAGTACAACGGCACCGACTACGACCAGTACGTGCACATCTGGCAGTACTGAGAGCGCACGGAGTCCTGACGTGAAGTATGGAGCGAGGGCGGGGGTCGCCGCCCGCGGCGGCGACCCCCGCCCTCGCTCCACCTCCTCCAACGCGCCCGTAGCATCGACCGACGATGGTCCATGGGTGCGCCACGACCTCTCCGAATGGGGGTTCAAATGACCGTCATGTCGCAGCGCTCAAGACCGCGGAGCGCACGCGCGCTTCTCGCGGGTGTCTTCGTCACCGCCGTCGTCCTGGCCGGCGCCTTGGTCACACTCGGCGCCGTCGCCCTGATCGTCGCCCCGGCGGCGTCGGCCTCGCCGCCACCGCTTCCGCTGCTTTGGGAAGACACCTACCTCGGCCTCAACCACAAGAGCATCGAACTGAACGCGGCGGCGACCGCGCCCGACGGGGCGACCTACGCCGCCGGCAAGGCATCCCATCTCACCAACGGCTACGACGTCGTGCTTCTCAGGCACAGGCCCGACGGCAGCCGTGCCTGGGTGCGCACCTTCGACTCGGTCGCCCACAACGACGAGCAGGCGCTCGCCGTTGCCACGAGCAAGGCCGGCATCGTCGTCACGACCGGGCGCTCTCGCCCCACGGGCGGCGCCTGGGACGTCCTCACCGTCGCCTGGTCGAGCTCGGGCACCCGGCTGTGGGTGCGCCGCCTCCTGGTCGATGACGCGCTCAGCTCCGAGGGGCGCGATGTGCTGGTCACGCCCGACCGGCGACGTCTACATCACCGGGACCCTCGTGCGCAACGGCAACCAGGACCTCTTCGTCGCCAAGTACTCGAAGACCGGCGTCCTGCGGTGGAAGAAGTACGTGGCCGGCAGCGCCGGCAGCTGGGACCAGGGCAACGCCCTTGCCAGGGACGGCGCCGGCAACATCTACGCCGCCGGCTTCGTCACGCAGTCCCTCACCGGCCGCGACTACGTCGTCGTCAAGTACCGCCCGGACGGCACCCGTCTGTGGGTGAAGCGTACCGACGCCGGCGAGAACCGGGACGAGTGGGCGAACGACATCGCCATCCGCGACAGCTTCGTCGTCCTCGCCGGGGGCGCCGTGGACCTCGACGACGACACGTGCGGCTCGCTCGCACGCTACGACACGGCCGGCAACCCGTGGTGGATCAGGGTCGTCGACTCCGTAGGCTCGACGACCTCCGAGTACACCGCCGTCGGCGTCGACCGCTACTGCCACACCTACGTCGCCGGGTGGAAGGACTTCGATCTCGGCGAGGACAAGGACGCCGTGGTGGCGCGCTGCGAGCCGGCCGGCGACTTCGACTGGCAGTGGTACCGGCAAGGGGCCCTCGCGTCCGACGACCGGGCATCGGGGCTTGCGGTCACCGCCGAGGGCGACACCTACGTCGGCGGCCTCTTCGGGACCTTCGGCACGGGCTACGCCGCCTTCCTCGTGAAGCTCCGCCCCGGCGGCTGGGAGAGCGCCTTCTCTTGGTGGGACGGCAACGACGGTGACGACGCCGCGCTCGCCCTCTCCGTCGGGCGCGGCGGCGTGCTGCTCGCCGGTGCAAGCGACGTCAGCGCGCTGATGCTCCGCTACGCCAAGGAACCGGAAGTCCCCTGATGGGCGCCGCCTGGGAGCGCGACACGCGCGTCCGTGCGACGATCGCCCTGCGGCCGGACCTCCTCGCCGCCATGCGCGCCCATCTCGACCTGCATGAGCTGAGCGACGCCGAGGCGCAGGCCTTGGTCTGCTTCGAGACCGTCTCGCGGCGGACCGGCAAGCCGAGTCGCATCGAGCGCAAGGCCGGCGGCGGCCACATGACCATGACCCAGGCTGTCGTCGTCACGCCGACCCGTCTCATCTGGGCGCAGGCCGCCGACGAGCGTGAGACCCTGGCCACGTCGGAGCTCCTCGCCAGACTCGAGGTGACGGACTACGAGAAGGGGCCCGCGTATGGCCTGATCCCCGACCACGGCGTCGAGATCGCGGGCATCGCCGGCCCCGAGGGCAGGGTCGGCACACTGTTCTTCGGTCTCGGCGAAGGGCCGGACGCCGATCGCGCCCGCCACATGCCGCGAGCGCGGACAAGGCGGCGCACGCAGAAGGACCGCCCGTCGAAGCGTGAAGGTCGGCCGGCGGCTGGGTGAAACGTGAAGGTCGGCCGGCGGCTGGGTGAAACGGGAGGGGCGGCGCGCCGCAGGCGCGCCGCCCTCTCCCCCGCCCTCCCAGCCCCACGCCCCCTCTTCGAAACGGGCGTCGCATCACAGTCGACACGCAACGGAATGCGTCGTTCGGGACGGTAGCCGATCGCGGAACAGGCCGAATTCAAGGGGGACGATCGCGCTTTCGATGACTGCCTGAGCGGGGGCACCCTGTCGGCCGCTCTCGACCTGCACGAGGGGCGGCGTGCCGATGGCACGCCGCCCCTCCCCCACCATCCGTACCGCCAGGCTCACGCCCCTCGCTTCGCGTCCTCCTCCGCGGCCGCGCGGCGGGCCTCCTCCTCCGCGGCTGCGCGGCGCAGCATCCGGTCCTTCTTGTCGATGACCACGTTCGCCATGAACGCCGCCGACGGCTTGGCCGACTCGACGTCGGACAGCGCGAGGCCTTCGTACTCGACCCGCATCGCCCTCGCCAACGCGACGCCCTTCTCGGTGAAGTAGCTCGCCGCGCTCGCCTGGTGCCGCTGCGTGCGCAGCTCGGTGCGCTGCAGGTAGTAGTGGCTGATCATGTGGAAGACCTCGCCCTCGCCCCAGCGGAACCACACGGCGACGGGCTCCTCCCCGTACTTCTCCCCGAGCTCCTTGCTGGTGATCAGCACCTGCACGCGCTCGTGGTCGACGACGCTGATCGGGTAGGACGACGCCTCGAGCCACCACAGCGGGTCGTCCTGACCGTCGATGACGCCCTGCAGGTAGATGTTGTCGGGGTCCTTGACCTCGATGCGCACGACGTCGTCGGCGGTCGGGCGCTCGTTGAAGGCGAGGACGCCCGGGAAGGCCGGCTCGATCACGTGCTTCAGCGCCCAGTCGGTCGTGAACAGGCTGCCGCCGGCCTCGACGAAGGCGCGGACCTTGACGATGGCCGCGCCCGAGATCTGCCCCGGGCAGTTGATGACGAGGAGCTGCTCGGGACGCAGGGTGAGGCGGTCGAGCGCGGACGGCTCGCAGGCCGTGAACTCGACTTCGAGCGCGTCGAGCACGTCCTCGACGCGGTCGTACTGCGCCGCGGACGACGACCACGTCGGACTTCTCGACCGCGTCGAGCACGCGCGCCTTGTCGGGCGCGTCACGCCTGAGCTGCTCGCGCGTGATCTGCGCCGCGGCCTTGTAGGCGCGGGCGCGGCGTCGTCCCTGGCCTCGCCGGCGTCAGTCGCTCCCGCCTTGTCGTCGCTGCCGTAGGTGCGGTGTCGCACTGTGGCATCGGCCGACGCTCCTCGCGGTCGCGCGCGGTCGCCGGGCCTCACCGGTCGCGAAAGCCGGCGGCGCGCCGGTCCACGCATGCCGGCGCCTCACCGGTCCGCCGCCGTGCTGCGGGCGCCGCTCACGACGGTCGCGCTGCCGCCGGCGCGCGCGCTCGCGGGCGTCGGCGATGCGCCACTGCGGCTCCGGCCGCGACGGCGTCGGCTCGGCCCGATCCGGCCGCCGATCGCCGGCGCCACCGCGCCCGGCCGGCCCGCACGCCGCCGACGTCGAAGAACGCGGCGTGGATCGGCCGGCCGCGGTACGTCAGCAGCGAGCCGAGCACGCCGTTGCCCTCGAAGCGCAGGTCCCAGCCCAGCCCGGGGCTCTTGAACGACTGCGCCTGCAGGTCGGCGATGCGCTCGAGGAACGCCCGGCGACGGCGGCGTCGTCGCAGACCTCGGCGTCGCTCGACCAGCGCCTCGAACGACGTAGCTGCGCAGCAGGCGGTCGTGCAGCCGCGCGTACTTCTCGGGGATCGAGACGAAGTCGAGCCCGATCACGCGCTCGCCGTGCAGCGACGAGCAGCCCCTGCTGGCCGTCGATGAGCGGGAAGGCGCCGAGCAGTCTCGTCGAGGTCGCGCTTCTTGTGCACGTAGGCGTCGCGCTGCGCGCCGGTGCGCGAGTGCGTGCCGTGCCTGTCGTGCAGCATCGCGACCTCGTCCCACACGCGACCCTGGTCGCCGCGATAGCCGCTCCCGGCCCTGGCCGCCACGTCGACCGACTTCTTGAGCGCGAAGCGCACGTTGCGGTCGGCCACCAGCTCGCTCTCGGCGAACTCGGGCGTGTCGTAGTGCCAGCGCCCCTGCTCGGTGCAGCTCACCGGCACGATCAGGCTCGCTGTGCTTGCCGACCAGGATCGTCGTGTTGAGGATGCGGTTCTGCTTGGCGCCGCGCAGCTCCTCGCCGTCGAGCACGAGGACGCGCGCGTCGCCGCCGTTCTCGAAGCGCAGGTCGGGGACCGCGCCGCCCTCGCTCGACCTCGCTGACGCGGGCCTGCTTGTCGGCGAGCGCCTCGCCCAGGGTGACGTACCACGGCCCGCCCTTGGTGTCGGCGGTCAGCGGGTAGACGGCGAGTCCGCTGCCCGGTCTGCGACGCGGCCCAGCTGCAGCGATCTCGGTGATGACAGTACCGTTCGTGGCGTCGTGCTCGTGCTGTCATGCGGCCCCTCCTCGCTCGCCTCACGGCTGATGCCATTATAGCATCATCGTCAAGTCGTCTTGTACGTTTGTGACGATGCTATAGTGGCATAGCCCTCGGACGGAATCGCGACACGCAGCGCTCGCACGTGGGCCGGGAGACCCGCGGCGGCGACGAGCCGACGGATGGAGCGCTGAAGGCGAACGCTGAAGGTACGTGCCGCTCACCCGCGTAGAATGCGAGCGACACACGTCAGCGCGACAGACGACGCCTCCGGGAGAGGCCGACGATGGGGAGGCGAACGAAGCACAGATAGGCGCGCGGATCGCCGCGCTGCGCGAGCAGCGGCGGCTGGAGCCAGCGCGCGCTCGCCAAGGTCCTGGGGATGAACCAGTCCGTCCTCAGCCGCATCGAGGCGGGCAAGCGGCGCGTGAGCGCGACCGAGCTCGAGCAGATCGCCGCCGCGCTCGAGGTCGACCTCCGCGCGCTGCTCTCCGGGAGCCGAGCACGCCCCGGCCGCGACCTCGCGCCACCGGTCCGCGCCCCGCCCTCGTACGCCGGGTGAGCCGCACGCAGCGCCGCCGCTCCGCCGGCGAGAGCCTGCCCGAGAGCCCCGCCCGGCCCGGGATGCCGTACCGCCCCGCGCGGCCGGCTCCGGCCCGCTCGGGGCTGGAGCGTGCGCGGCGTCAGGAGGACGCGGTCCCGCGCCCACTTCCGTGCAGTCGACGCCCTCCGGAACGACGAACGTCGGAACCTTCGGCGACCGGGCCGCGCGCTGCCCGATTCTCAGCCCCCGACGACCGCGCGGAGTCCGCCGTACGCGAGCGGCCCGCGGGCCGGCTCGAGCAGGTCTTCATCGAGACGACGCGGCGACGCGCGAGTTCGGCGCTGCAGGCGTCGGCGACCCGCTGGACACGTCACCGTTGCCGCCGCGCCGGCTGCGTCCGCTGCCGCCGCCGGCGCACACCGTCATCGACGACTACTTCCGCCTCCGCGAGCCTGAACTGCAGAGGACGACGGGCTCTGGGCCTCCCGCCGCCGTCGAGTCGACGCGCTGGGCCGGCGCCGCATCGTCGGCGCCGCGCCGTGGTCCCTCTCGGCCCACGTCGGCGTGAGCGAGGCGCGCGACCGCTACGCGCGCTTCCTGCGGCACGAGCTCGGCATCGGCGTCGACGGGCCCGTCCCCGACCTGGTGGCGCTCTTCGAGGACGCGCGCGTCGCCGAGAGTCGTCGTCGCGCGCCTGGCCGGAGAGACACCGGTCGCCGTCGATCGTCGACGGCCGACGACGTCGCCTTCGTCTTCGTCAATGCGGCGCGACCGGTGACGCTGCAGCGCTTCGCGCTCGTGCACTCGGTCGCCCACCTCGTGCTCGGGCACGGCGACGTCGTCGACGAGCGCATCGTCTGGTCGCGCGCCGAGCCGCTCGAGAGCGAGGCCAACGACTTCGCCGAGGAGTTCCTCGCGCCGGTCGCTCGCCGTGGCGCGCTGGTACGAGCGCCACGGCGACCCGCGGCCGAGCGTCGACGTGCTGCTCGACCTCGCCGCCGCGTTCGGCATCACGCCGTGGTCGGCGCTCTACCGCTCGCGCGCGGCCGAGCGCCTGAACCCGAAGCTGCAGACGCATGCTCGCGCCGCGAGCTGCGGGCGCGCGAGTGGTCGCTGCTCCCGGAGCAGGCGCTGCGCGGCGGCCTGCGCGACACGCTCTCGTCGCTCGGCGACGAGGCGCCGCCGCCGCTGCCCGGCGCCCAGGGCGTCGGCGGCGTCCCGGCGCCCCGCGCACCTGACGCGCGAGCCCGGGCCGGCGGCCGTGCTGCGTGTGCCGGCCCGCATGCAGCGCGTGGGCGCTGCGGGCGGTGCGTGAGGGCCGCCTCGGCCTCGAGGAGGCGGCCCGCATGCTCCACCTCTCCCCCGCCGACCTCGCCGCCACCCTGCGAGCGGCTCGGCGTCGAGTAGGCCGGGCACGCGGGCGGCATCGGACCGGCAGTGAGCCGCCGCACGAGCGCGCACGGCGAGGACCCGTCCCGACCGGCCCGGCGAACGGGGCGCCGATGAGTGAGGCTAGGACGAGGCCCGGCTGGCCGCCCGCGCCGACGTGCCGGCGGAGTGGTTCCTGCGCCCCGAACGGCGCCCACGGGATCCACGGCGTCGGTCACACGCGGCGAGTCTGCGTCCACGTCCTGCGCCTGAGCGCCGCGCTCGACGTGGCCGACGGCGCCTCGCGTGCCTCGCCGCTCACGGCCGCCCGTGGCACGACCTCGGCCGCACCCACGACGGCGTCGAGCCCGAGCACGGCGCCGGCAGCGTGCGGCGCGTGCGCGAGCTCGGGCTGGCGGACGAGCTCGTCTCGGCCGGCGAGCTGTCGCCGGCCGACCTCGAGCTCGTCCTCTTCGCGTCCACCACCACTCGCTCGACGACGACCACGGCCGCCGGGCCGCGCAACGCCTTGAGCAGGGTGGCGCCCCGGTGAGCCGAACCGACGACGCCGCGCGGCACGCCGGCCCGGCCGGCGACGCCGCTCTCGACCTCCTCTGGCTTCTCAAGGACGCCGACGCGCTCGACCGCGTGCGCCTCGGCGGCGTCGACGGCGTCGACCCGCGCTACCTGCGGCATCCGTGCGCCGCCAGGCTCCATCGACTTCGCCTGGGAGCTCTACGCGCTGATCTGAGGCGCCCGTCGTGCCCCCTCAGCGGGACAGTCCCGCTCGGGCGAGCAAAGCGGCTGGGGCGGACCGGCGGCGGCGGACTGGCGGGCGCGAATCGGCGCCGCGCGCCCGGGCGGTGACGGACGCTCAGTTCCGCCGGTGGAGGATGTACCCGGCGATCTGGGTGAGGACCGCCGTGTCGCCGGGGAGGGCGCGCAGCGCGTCGAGGGCGCGCCCGTGGGTCTCCTCCGCCAGCCGACGCGCCTCGTCGAGCCCGAAGAGCGCCACGTACGTCGCCTTCTCCTGGGTGCGGTCCTTGCCCGCGGTCTTGCCGAGCACGGCGGCGTCGCCGGTCTCGTCGAGGATGTCGTCGACGATCTGGAAGAGGACACCGAGCTCGGCCGCGAAGGCTCGGTAGGCGGCGATCTCGTCGGCGACCTCGGCGGCGACCTCGGCGGCGACCCCTCCGGTGACCTCGGCGGCGATCTCGCCGTGAACCTCGGCGGCGACCCCGCCGGCGCCGGCCGACGGCTCGCGGTCCTCCCGGCCCCGCTGAGCAGCGCCCCGGCGACGACCGCCGCCTCGATGAGCCTGCCGGTCTTGAGCCCGTGCATCGCGCGCAGGTCGTCGTGGTCGGCGGCCAGGCCGGCGACGTCCATGAACTGGCCGCCGACCATGCCTCCCACCCCGGTGGCGCGCGCGATCTCGGCGACCACGGCGAGCAGCGTGTCGCTGGTCTGCCTCCTGACGGTCGAGCACGAGGCGGAAGGCCTCCGAGAAGAGCCCGTCGCCGGCGAGGATCGCGACGTCCTCCCCGTAGACCACGTGACACGTCGGGCGCCCGCGGCGCAGGTCGTCGTCGTCGATCGACGGCAGGTCGTCGTGGATGAGCGAGTAGGTGTGGATGAGCTCGAGCGCCGCCGCCGTCGGCAGCACGGTCGCCGGTTCGGCGCCGCGGCTCTCGGCGACGGCCAGCGTGAGCACCGGCCGGATGCGCTTGCCGCCGGCGAGCAGCGAGTAGCGCATGGCCTCGACCAGCCGCGCCGCCCTGCGGTCGGCGCCGAAGTCGAGGCCCTCGAGGTACTCCTCGACGAGGCGCTGCAGGTGCAGCGGGTAGGACGGCTCGCTCATGCCGGCAAGGGCTCGCTCATCGTCGTCGGCGCCCGCAGGCATGACTCACGTCCGCCGCTTGTCGGCACCTCGGCTGCTGCTCGTCCGCACCCTGACCAGCGTTCGTCGGCAGCCCGTGCACCGTTCGTCCACGTCGTGCCGCGCTCGCCCTTCACCCGGTCGCCGCCGCCAGGCGCTCGAGCAGGCGCGAGGCCTCGTCGGCGAGTTCGGCGACGCGCTCGAGAAGAGTCAGGTCGACCTCGCTCGAGGTGCCGCCGAGCCGCGGCTCGAGGTCGCCGAGCTCGGCGACGATGGCGCGGAGGCGCTCGAGGTCGGCCTTGGTCTCGTCAGGCATCGCGCGCCTCCTCCGGCTCGTCGCCGTCTGTCTCATCGTCCTCGGGCGCCTCGACGACGCTCACATCGTCCTCCGGCGCGTCGGCGGCGAGCACGTCGTGCTCCGGCTGCTCGTCGCCTGCCCCCGCGTGGCCGACGATGCCCCCCAGCACTCCGTTGACGAAGCGCGCCGAGTCGTCGGTCGAGTAGCGCTTCGTCAGCCGCACGGCCTCGTCGATCGCGACCTGCGGCGGGGTCTCGGTGTGGCGCAACTCCCAGAGCGCGAGACGCAGGATGCTGCGCTCGAGCGGCGCGATGCGCGCGACCGGCCAGTCGCGGGAGTGCGCCCCGAGCTCGGCGTCGAGCTCTTCGGTGAGCGTCGACCACGCCGCGCACGGCGGCGACCGTGTAGTCGTCGGGGGGGTAGCCCTCGCGCAGCTTGTGACCCACGACGAGCTCCTCCATGGAGAGCGGCGTCACCTCACGCTGGTAGAGGAGGAAGACGGCGTCGCGGCGCGCCTGCTTGCGGCTCGGTGCCCGCTGCGTCACCGGCCCTCCCGCGCCCCGGCTCAGGCGGGTTCGATGGCGAAGAGCGGCTGGCCGTACTGCACGGTCGCGCCGTCGTCGACGAGGATCTCGCGCACGATGCCGTCGATGTCGGCGACGAGCTCGTTCATCATCTTCATCATCTCGAGGATGCAGAGCGTCTGACCGGCGGCGACGCGGTCGCCGACGTTGACGAACGTGGGCGCCCCAGGGGCGGGTGAGCTGTAGAAGGTCGCGACCCACTTCGAGCGCACGACGTGGTAGCCGTCGGCCTCGGCCTGGCTGCCGTTGCCGCCCGGCGCCGCGACGGCCGTGGCGGTGCCCGCGGAGGCCGGCGCGGGGGCGGCGGCGGGCGCCTGCGGCGCGGGCGACGCCGCGACGCCGGCCTTGCGCACCGTCACCTTGAGCGGGCCCTCCTCGATCGTGACCTCGTCGACGCCGCTCTCCTCGACCATCTCGAGGATGTCCTTGACGCGGTCGCCGGAGCGGTCGAGCAGCTCGGCCCCGGCCTGCGAGTGGATCCAGCGGTCGTGCATGCCGAAGACGTCGGACTCGACGCCCACCGCGTGCTTCTCGAGGTACGCCCTCGCCGTCTGCGGGAAGAGGGCGTAGCTCAGCAGGTCCTCTTCGGAGCGCGCCAGCTCGCCGATCTCGTCGCGATAGTCCTCGAGCGTCTCCTCGACGAGGTCGGCCGGGCGGCAGGAGATCGGCTCCTCGCCCTCGAGCACGCGCTGCGATGACCTCCTGCGAGACCGGACCCGGCGCGGCCCCGTAGCGGCCGCGCAGGTACTGCTTCATCTCGTCGGGCACGATGTGCCAGCGACGGCCGGAGAGCACGTTGAGCACCGCCTGCGTGCCGACGATCTGCGACATCGGCGTGACCAGCGGCGGGAACCCCACCTCGGCGCGCACGACGGGGATCTCCTCGAGCACCTCGGGCAGGCGGTCGAGGGCGTTCTGCTCCTTGAGCTGGCTCTCGAGGTTGGAGATCATGCCGCCCGGCACCTGGTGCGAGTAGACCTGCATGTGGGTGAGCGAGGTCACGCCGCGGTCCCAGCCGCCCTCCTTGCGCACGCCCTCGAAGTACTTGGCGATGTCGAAGAGCTTCTCGAGGTCGAGCTCGGTGTCGTAGGGCGTGCCGATGAGCGCGGTGACGACCATCTCGGTGGCCGGCTGCGAGTTGCCGAAGGCGAGCGGCACGGTGGCCGTGTCGATGACGTCGACGCCGGCCTCGATGGCCTTGAGGTAGGTCATCGGGGCGAGCCCGCCGATGTAGTGGCAGTGCAGCTGGATCGGGATCTCGAGCTCGGCCTTGAGGCGGCCGATGAGCTGCTCGGCGTAGAACGGCGAGAGCAGGGCCGCCATGTCCTTGATGCAGATCGAGTCGGCGCCCATGTCGGCGAGCTCGTGGGCGACGCGCAGGTAGTGGTCGAGCGAGTGCACCGGCGAGATCGTGTAGACGACCGCCGCCTGGAAGTGCTTGCCCGTCTCCTTGATCGCCGCGACCGCGGTCTCGAAGTTGCGGATGTCGTTGAGGGCATCGAAGACGCGGAAGACGTCGATGCCGTTCTCGGCCGCCTTGTAGACGAAGCGGCGCACGATGTCGTCGCCGTAGTGACGGTAGCCGACGAGGTTCTGGCCGCGCAGCAGCATCTGCAGCGGCGTGCGCGCGGCGTGGCGCTTGATGAGGCGCAGGCGCTCCCACGGGTCTTCGTCGAGGAAGCGCAGGGAGGCGTCGAAGGTCGCCCCGCCCCAGCACTCGAGCGAGTTGAAGCCGACCTGGTCCATGAGCTCGAGGATCGGCAGCATCTCGGACGTGCGCATGCGCGTCGCCCAGAGCGACTGGTGGCCGTCCCTCAGGCTGGTGTCGGTGATGCGGACGCGTCGTGCCTGCATGGCCTCTCCTGCCTCTCGCGCCTCAGGCGCGGCTCAGATACGCGCCGGTGCGGGTGTCGACCTTGATGCGCTCGTCCTGCTCGATGAAGAGCGGCACCTGGATCGAGACGCCGGTCTCGAGCGTCGCCGGCTTGGTGCCGCCCTGCGCGGTGTCGCCGCGCAGCCCGGGCTCGGTGTGGGTGATCGTGAGCTCGACCGTGGTCGGCGCCTCGACCGCGAAGGGGACGCCGTCGAGGTAGAAGACCTGGGCCTCCTGGTTCTCGATGACCCACTGGAGGGCGTCCCTGGCCATGTCGGGCGAGACCGAGAGCTGCTCGTAGGTCTCCGGGTCCATGAGCACGACCTCGGTCTCGGTCGCGTAGAGGTAGGTCAGCTTGCGCGAGCGCGTGTCGAGGCGGCTGAACTTCTCCCCCGCCCTGAAGGTCTTGTCGAGCACGGCGCCGGTCTTGATGTGGCGCAGCTTGGTGCGCACGAAGGCGCCGCCCTTGCCGGGCTTGACGTGCTGGGACTCGACGATGGTGAAGGGATCGCCCTCGACCTCGATGGCCATCCCGTTCTTGAACTGGTTGGTGTTGACGACGTCTGCCATTTCGCTCCGGTGATGGGTCGCTGACGAGGTTCGAGTGAACCGACATGATACCGCATAGGGGCGCGGCGGCGGGAGCAGTCGGAGGGCCCGCCGGCGTCAGTCGACGACCTGCAGCTCCTTCGGGTACTGCGTGAGGCGCTCGCAGCCGTCACGGGTGACGACCACGGTGTCCTCGATGCGCACGCCCACCTCGCCCTCGAGGTAGATGCCGGGCTCGACCGTGCACACCATGCCGGCCTCGAGACGGTCGCCGCGCAGGCTGCCGAGGAACGGCGCTTCGTGCACTTCGAGCCCGACGCCGTGCCCCGTGCCGTGGCCGAACTGCTCGCCGTGGCCCGCCGCCTTGATGACGGCGCGGGCGGCCGCGTCGACGTGGTCGCGGCCGTGCGCGCCGTGCCGCACGGCCGCGACTCCGGCGAGTTGCGCCTCGAGGACGATGTCGTAGAGCTTGCGATGCGCCTTCGAGACGCGGCCGGCGGCGAAGGTGCGCGTGATGTCGGAGCAGTAGCCGTCGACGCGGGCGCCGGTGTCGATGACGACCAGCTCGCCCGCCTTGATGCGCCGCGCCCCGGGGATCGCGTGGCCCTGGGCGCCGTGATCGCCGGCGGCGACGATGGCCTCGAACGACTCGCCTTCGGCGCCGCGGGCGTGATACTCCTCGAGCAGGCGCCAGGCGACCTCGGTCTCGGTGCGACCGACGAGGCCCTCGGCGACGACCACGCCGAGGGCGAGGTCGACGAGAGCCGCGGCGGCGGCCAGGGCCCGGACCTCGACGGGCTCCTTGACCATGCGCAGGCGCGTCACGTGCCGGCGCACGTCGCGCAAGCGGCCGCCGTGCGCACGGCGCAGACCGCGGAATTCGGCGTGGGTCATGGCGCCGGCTTGGTAGCCGAGGGTGAAACCGTCGCCGAGACGCGCGGCCGCCGCGTTGACGCTGTCCTCGAGCAGGTCGGTGCCACGGTGCTCGACAAGCTCGTAGTCGGCCACCTCCTCGTGCACCTGCTCGTAGAACCGCGAGTCGGTCACGATGAGGGCCGTATCGGCGCCGACCACCAAGGTGGCATCCTCGCCGCGGAACCCGGAGAGGTAGCGCACGTCGTGCCGGTCGGTCACCAGCACGGCGTCGAGCCCGCGCTCGTCGAGCAGGGCGCGGCAGCGCGCGAGGCGCCCGGGGTGGTCGGCCTGGGCGGTCGTCATGGGTCCTCCTCGTTCTCGCCGGCGGTGACCGGTCTTACTCGATCGTCCTCGCCGGGCGTCATCCGTCGTTGGGCGCGTCGCCGGCAGCCAGCAGCTCGGCGAGCCGGTCGACCGCCTCCAGGTAGCCCTCGATGCCCTTTCCCGAGACGCGCACAGCGGCGAGGTCGGCGATCACCGAGGTCCGCCTCCACTCCTCCCTCTCGGCGATCGCCGAGAGGTGCACCTCGGCCACCGGACAGGGGACGAGCTCGAGCGCGTCGCGGATCGCGTAGCTGTAGTGGGTCCAGGCTCCAGGGTTGACGATGACCGCGTCCCCACCGCCCACGGCGACCTCGTGCAGTTGCTCGATGAACTCGCCCTCGAAGTTGGTCTGGAAGGCGCGCACCTCGAACCCGCGAGTCTCGGCGTGGCGCGTCACGCGCCGCTCGAGCTGCGTCAGCGTCTCGCTGCCGTAGAGCGCCGGGTCGCGACGGCCCAGCATGTCCAGGTTGGCCCCGTGGAGCAGCCAGAGGACCTTCACCCCGCCGTCAGCCACGCCACCACCTCCCGTTCGAGCACGGGCGGCACGTGCACGCCGGTGCGCGGCCTCCCGAGCGCCTCGAGCAGCACGTACTCCACACCCTCCGGCCCCGCCTTCTTGTCGCGGCGGATGAGGTCGACGACCACACCGGCGTCGAGACCGGTCGCGCGACGCGGCAGGCCGAGGGCGTCGAGCAGGGCCGCGCCCCTCGTGGCCTCGACCTCGGTGAGCCCGCAGAGCGCGACTGAGAGGCGCAGCGCCGCGCGCAGCCCGAGGGCCACCGCCTCGCCGTGCGTGAACCGCGCGAAGCCGCCGGCCGCCTCGACCGCGTGGCCGATCGTGTGCCCGAGGTTGAGGACGGCGCGACGGCCGGTCTCCTCGCGCTCGTCAGCCTCGACCACGGCGATCTTCTCGGCCAGGCAGCCGGCGACGAGCGCTTCGCTCACGCCTTCGGCGGCCAGCCCGCCGGCCGCCGGCGCCGTGCCGCTCGTGCCCGCGGGCGCCGTGCCGCTCGTGGCCGCGGGCGCCGGTCCCGGCGCGCCGGTGACGCCCGCGGCGGCCTCGATCTCTTCGAGCAGGCCGCCGCCGGCCAGCAGGCCGTACTTGGCGACCTCCGCCGAGCCGCCTCGCAGCTCGCGCTCGGGCAGCGTGCGCAGGGTGTCGGGGTCGGCGACCACGAGCCACGGCTGGTAGAAGGCGCCGACGTGGTTCTTGCCCGCCCTGAAGTCGACGCCGGTCTTGCCGCCGACGGCGGCGTCGACCTGGGCGAGCAGGGTCGTCGGCGCCTGCACCAGCCGCAGGCCGCGCAGATAGGTCGCGGCGACGTAGCCGAAGAGGTCGCCGACGACGCCCCCGCCGAGGGCGACGAGCGTGTCGCCGCGCACGACGCCGCGCTCGTAGAGCACGCCGTAGACCTCTTCTACGCGCGCCAGCGTCTTCTGCGCCTCTCCGGCGGGGATCACGAGGTGCGAGGTGGTGAAGCCGGCCGCGGTCAACCCCGCACTCAGGCGCTCGAGGTAGAGCGGCGCCACGTTCGCGTCGCTGCAGACGACGACCTTGCCCCGCGCCCCCGGCGCCGCGAACTCGGCGCCGGTCCCGTCGAGCGCGCCGCGCTCGACGACGACGTCGTAGGCGCGAGAGGGCGTGGCGACGTGCAGGCGGGGCATCAGGCTCCCTCGCGGCGCGCGGCGGCGAGCGGCTCCGTCAGCCGCACGAGCTCGTCGACGACCTGGTCGACCGCACGCCCGGCACCGTTGTCGACGATCGCGGTCGCGACCTCGCGGTAGAGCGGCTCCCGCTCGGCGAGCAGCGCGGCGAAGGCGGCGCGGTCGCGGGCGAGCGGCCGCACGGCGGCCTCGCCCCCCTCCGCGACCCGGCGTTCAGCGGCCGCGACGCGCTCCCAGAGCACGTCGGGCGGCGCGGTGAGCCAGGCCACGTGCGCGACACCGCCCAGTGCCGCGCGCACGTCCTCGCTCAGCACCGCGCCACCGCCGAGGCTCACGACCATCGGCACGGCCCGCGCCCGCTCGAGGAGCGCCGTGCAGACGTCGCGCTCGACGGCGCGGAAGTGCGCCTCCCCGTGGGCGGCGAAGATCTCGGCGATCGGTCCCATCTGCTCCTCGATCACGGCGTCGCTGTCGATGAACGGCAGCGCGCGCCGGTGGGCGACGCCCATGCCGACGGCGCTCTTGCCGGCGCCCATGAAGCCCACCAGGGCGAGGGAGGAGACCTTCGGGGCGCCGGACGAGGCCGTTGGGGCGTCGGACGAGACCTTCGGGGCGCCGGCTGTCGTGCCGTTCTGACCGCCGCCGGGCACGCCGCCCTCAGCGCCGCCGCAGACGCTCGTCGAAGGCGGCGACGGCGGCGGCGAGGTCGCCGACCGTCGCGCCGCCGAAGCGCTCGAGCAAGGCGTCGGCGAGCGTGAGCGCGACCATGGCTTCGCCGACGAGCGCGGCGGCGGGCACCGCGCAGGTGTCGGACCGCTCGTAGCGCGACTCGACGCGCACGTGGCTCCCCAGGGTCACCGTGGGCAGCGGCGCGCGAAGGGTCGCGATCGGCTTCATCGCCGCCCGCACGACGATGGTCTCGCCGGTGCTGATGCCGCCGTCGATGCCGCCGGCGTGGTTGCTCGCGCGCCCGTACCCAGTCTCCTCGTCCCAGACGATCGGGTCTTGCACCTCGGAGCCGCGCCGGGCGGCGGCGGCGAAGCCGGCGCCGATCTCGACGCCCTTGATGGCGTTGATGCTCATGACGGCCCCGGCGAGACGGGCGCCGAGGCGCAGATCGCCCTGTACGTAACTGCCGACGCCGAAGGAGTACCCGAACGCGCAGACCTCGAAGACGCCGCCGAGCGTGTCGCCGTCGGCCGCGGCGGCGTCGATCGCCGCCCGCATGCGGTCGGCGGCGGCGGCGTCGAGACAGCGCACGTCGTCGGCGTCGACCCGCTCGAGGTCGGCGAGGCCGAGGGTCGCCGCAGCCTCCACACCCCCGATGGCGACCACGTGGCTGCCGACGCGGCAGCCGACGGACTCGAGGAGGGCGCGTGCCACCGCGCCGCAGGCGACGCGGGCGGCGGTCTCGCGCGCGCTCGAGCGCTCGATCACGTCACGGATGTCGTCGAGGTCGTAGAGCAGGGCGCCGCCGAGGTCGGCGTGCCCGGGCCGCGGGATGTCGACCGTCGCCGCGCGCTCCTCGTCGCGGGCGGCGACGGCCGCAGCGCCCTCCGAGGAGCCGCCCTCCGACGCAGCGCCCTCCGACGACCCGCTCCCCGCCCCCGTCGCGGGGTCCGTGGTCGCGGGCGCCTGAGGCTCGACGCCCGGCGCGTCCACGGCCATCACGTCGGCCCAGTTGGCGGCGTCGCGGTTGGCGATCGCCAGGGCGATGGGCGCCCCCGTGGTAAGCCCAAGTCGTACCCCACCGAGGATCCGCACGCGGTCCTGCTCGATGAGCTGGCGCGGGCCGCGGCCGTAGCCGCGCTGCCGTCGTGCGAGCTGACGATCGATCGCGGCGCGCGAGAGCTCGAGGCCGGCCGGGCATCCCTCGAGGATGGCCGTCAATTGCGGCCCGTGCGATTCACCGGCGGTGAGCCAACGCAGTCGTCCCATGCCCCAACGATACACAACGCCCTCGCGGCGTGGCAAAGGACCGGCGAGACGGCCTCGCGGCGTAGGAAGGGACCGGCAGGACGTCATCCCCAGACGACGGGAGTCCGGGAGTCGGGTCGGACAGCCTCGCCACGTGACAAAGGACGGGCGGGGCGGCCTCGCGGCCGCCCCGCCCGTCCACTCACGCCACTTCGTGTCGCGCTACTTGGTGACCGAAGACCCCACGTAGAGCAGGATGTTGGCGTCGCCCCACAGGACGGCGGCCGACTGCGTGCCCTCGTTGATGGCCACGATCTTGACGTCACCGGCGCCGGTGCTGACGACGGCGCCGACCTTCTTGTCGCTGTAGACGGTGCCGTCGATCTCGATGGTCACGGTCGCGACGCCGTCGACGGTGTTGATGCTGAGCGCCTCGAAGGTGTGACCCGAGGTGCTCGCCGTGGTGGCGGAACTGCTGCCGTCGGCGAACAGGATCTCGACCACGGCCAGCGTGTACGTCTTGCCGTTGTCCTGGTTCGTGACCTCGACCGACTCGCCGACGCCGACGGTCACCGACGTGCTGCCGTCCTCGAACTCGTCGTCATCCATGAGCTTGAAGACGACCTCGTTGCTGTTGATGGCGCCGACCGTGAGGACCGGAGCGTCGGCCGGCACCTGGTCGCCGACGTCGACGGTCATCGCCGTGCCGTTGACCTTGATCTTGGCGCCGGTGACCTGCGCGGTCGCGCCGTCGTCGCCGGTGTCGGTCGACGTGCTCGTGCCGGTGCCGCTCGTGTTCTGGACGTACAGCGGGCGGAACGGGTTCTTGCTCTCGAACTTGTCGAGGACCGGCTGCTCCTTGGCCGGGTCGGCGGCGAGGATGTCGTCGACGGCGCCGCCGGCGGTCGTGTCGCTGGCCACGGTCGTGACCGAGTAGCCCTGGTCGCCGGTGCTCGCCTGCGTCTCGTCGCCGCGCACCTCGAGACCGACCGCCAGGGCCGCGGCGACGGCGAGGACGAGCGCGAACGCGACCAGCGCCTTGGAACGGCGTGTGAGCGTCATTGCGCACCTCCCTCGGTCTGCGCCACGGTGTCGGCGGCCGGCGCGCTGCCGCCGCCCCACAGATACCCCGCTACCTCGAGGCTGACGGTCAGGATCGGGTCGGTCGTGGTCGTCTCCGCCGCAGTCGACGCGTTGGCGGTCATCTGCAGCGAGGACATCTGCAGCAGACGACCCGTCGCTTTGACCTGCGTGTTACGCACCGCCACGTAGTCCTCGACCCGGTAGACGAAGTCGACGACGTCGAAGAAGCGACCGGTCACGCTCAGGGTGAGCGTCTGGATGCCGAAGGGCTGGCCGGCCTGCAGGCTGCCCCGCGAGATGCTGCTGATGGTCACCCCGGCGAGCTCGGCCGTCTGGTTGAGCTCGACGATCAGCGAAGGCTGGCCCTCACCGTCGGGGAGCAGCTTGCCCAGGCGCACGACCTCGACACGCGCCTGCGGCGCCGTCTTCTTGTACTCCTCGAGCCGGACCAGCTGCTGCTGCGTGGTCTGCAGCGTCGTGGTGGCCGTGGCGATCTGCTCGTCGAGTTGGGCCAGCTCCTGCCGCGTCGGGTTGAAGAGCAGGAAGTACCAGGCGACGATCAGCACGACGGCGACGACGCCGGCGATGATGTAGATCTCGCGTCCGCGGGCCTTCATCACTCGACCTCCTGCAGCACGGTGGTGGGCGGCGCCGTCAGGAAGGGGCGCAGCTCGGCGGTCACGGTGAAGGTGCCCGGCTGGGCGGCGGTCTCGGCGCCCTGTGCGGCCGGACCGGCCGAGTTCGTCAGAAGGATGTTCTGGATCTGCGGGATCAGGCCGAGCCGGGTCATGAACTCGGCGACGTCGTCGTGCGTCCAGGCCTGCCCTACGAAGGTGATGGCCGTCGCGTCCGTGCCGGCGTCGCTCTCGGTGGTCGAACCCGGGAGCATGGTGGTGGGCACCGTGCAGCTCAGCGAGGTGAGACAGACGTTCTCCGGGATGACGAGGCTCAGCTGCTCCAGGAAGTTGGACCACTCGACGCGCGTGTCGTAGATCTGCGCCGCGGTCTCGGTCATCTGTGTGCGCTGCGTCTGCAGCTCCTGGTAGGGCTGCAGGACGGCGATCTGCTGCTGCAAGGCCGCCGTCTGCGACTGCAGGTCGGCGAGCTGCTGCTCGTTGTCGCTGACCGCCGCCGACTGCTGGACGTAGACCGCGCCCAGGCCGAGGACGAGCACGACGAGGAGCGCGAGGGCGTAGGCGAGACCGCGCTCGCGCGAGGCCTTGGCCTTCGCCTCTTTCGGGAGGAGGTTGATGCGCTTCATACGGCTACTCCTCGTCCTCGAGCGCGAGTCCGACGGCGATCGACAGTCGCGGTGCGATCACCTGGAGGTCGGTCTGCGCGATCTTTGACGTGTTGCCACTGACGTGCTGCAGGGGGTCGCCCAGCTGCACGTCCATGTGGAGCGACTGTGCGAGGTACTCGGGGATGTTGCGGGTCAGTGAGCCTTCGCCGCTCAAGCAGGAGGCGGCCGACGTGACCCGGGTTGTCCTGCGAGTGGTAGTAGTCGACGGAGCGCCGGATCTCGTCGGCGAACGCCTCGGCGGCGCCGTCGAGGACCTGGTGGATCTCGTCGACGGTGTCCTGCTCGAGGTCGCCGACCGGCACCTGGGCGCCGCCGCTGAGCCCGACGCTCAGGCGCAGCGCGTCGGCCTCGGCCGGCGAGATGCCACGGTTGTTGGCCAGCGCCTCGACCAGCGCTTCGTAGCCGAGGTTGATGACCCTCGTGAACCGGGGCGCGCCGCCCGAGACGACGACGATGTTGGTGATGCCGGAGCCGATGTTGACGAGCGCGCTCGCCTCGGCGGGCTCCGGCGACCCCTGGTCGATGAACGGTACCGGAGGGCGCGATGGCCCGCGCGAGGGCGAAGGCCTGGAGGTCGATGCCGTCGACCGAGAGCCCCGCCTTGCGCGCGGCCTCGACGAACTGCGTCACCATGTCGCGCTGGGCGGCCACGAGCAGCACCTTCTGGCTGCCGCCGTTGCCGTCTTCGCCCGGCGTCGTGGCGATCACCTGATGGTCGAGGACGGCCTCGTCGATGGGGATCGGGATGGCCTCCTGCGCCTGGAACTGCACGGCCGCCTCGAGCTCCTTGCCGTCGACGAGGGGAAGGTCGAGGGTGCGGACCACGATCTTCTGGTTCGCGATGCCGAGGCAGACCTTCTTGCCGCTGAAGCCCCCCTCCTTCCAGAACGACTTCATCTCGGCGGCGAGGCCTTCGACGTCGACGACCTCACCCTCGTAGACCAGACCCTCGGGCAGCGCCCGAACCGCGGCGGCGCTCAGGGTCTGTCCCGCCTTGTTGCCCTTGATCTGCGCGCCGGCGATGGAGGTCTGCTCCAAATCGAGTCCCACGCGCATGCCGTTTTTCGCCATGGCAGTCTCCCGCTCACCCAGTTGGTCTCTAGCGGCGTTGTCGGCAAACGCGGGCAAATCTTTAGGCGCGACGCCCTCCCGGGCACGACCGCGCCGGCGGCCGCGTGAAGGCTGCCGGGCCCGCGAGGCCGCCGGGACGGGCCGGCTGACCCTCACCCTTCTTCGTTCACCAACGACGCACCACCTCGAACTCGCGACACCCCGCCGGCGGCCACGCCAGCCACGCCTCGTCGAGCCGCAGCGCGAGCGGCGCCGCGATCACCAGCCCCGCCGCAGCCAGGGAGCCCGTCAGGCGCGTCGCCCCGTCGACGCGCAGGTCGCCGGTGGCCAGCACGGCGCCGGTGAGCTCGCAGGCCGGCTCGCCGGTGGCCGCGACCGGGTCGCCACCGAGGACCACCTCACCTTCGACGACGAGCACCAGCGGGCACGCGACCGGCGGCGGCTCGCGGCGGCCGGTGACGACGAGCGGGCCGAGGCGCGCACCGGCCTCGACGTAGACGATGACGCCGGCGCGCGGGTCGGCCCCGGCGGCCGGCTGCAGCGGCAGCAGGTCGACGCGCAGCACGTCGCCGGCCAGCGCCGGCCCCGGCTCCGTCGCGTGCCGCCGCAACGCCGCGAGCAGAGCCGGACCGGGCAGCGCCGAGAGCTCTGCGGCGTAGGGCTCACCGACGTGGACGTCGGTGTCGAGCGTCGGCGAGGGCAGCTCGTGGATCTCGCCCGCCGCTGTGTAGATGGCCCCCGCCGCGTGGACGGCAGTCGCCGAGTAGAGCTCGGGGTACAGCAGGTCGGGCGGCGCGCCCAGCGGGTCGACGGCACCCTCGAAGGCGATCTGCTCGCGACCGAGGACGTCGCCGCCCACGTACACTCCGCAGCCTCCGACCTCGACCGGCGCCAGTGCCACGAGGTCGCCGGCGGCGGCCAACCCGTGCGGCAGCACCCCCGGGCGCAGACGCGCCGTGAGCCGCCGCAGGACCCGCGCCGCACCGGCCGAGGACGCAGCGCCCAGCTCGAGGGTGCTGAACAACGTGCCGTCGGCCGACGCCGGCCCCGGAGCCACCTCGAGCGTCGTGGCTGACCGCGGGAGGCCCGCCGTCGGCCGGGAGCGCCAGCGAGGCACTCTCGCCGGTCAAGCCCCAGCGCAGCTGCTCGAGAAGCCGCGTGAGGCCGGCGTCGGCCCCGGCCGCGCAGGCGTCGCGACCGCGGTCGGCGGCGTCGGTCGCCGAGGCCGAGAGGACCGCGGCGACCAGCGCGGCCGACGCCAGCGCCGCCACCGCGCCGACAAGCAGCACGACGAGCATCGTGAAACCACCCTGACCCGGATGCGGGTGCGGCGGCCCACCGGTCACAGCCTCGCCGCCGGCAGGGGGAACACCCACTCGGCGGCGGCGGAG
>CAWFDC010000013.1:0-17388 GCA_963814545.1 uncultured Thermoleophilia bacterium
GGGCCAGGTGCTCACCTGGAACCTCGGCCGCAACGAGGCCGTCAGCGAGATCCTGGTGGCCGACTACGACGAGGCTCGCGCCGGCTTCGTCGCCGGCCAGGTGGGCAACGGCAAGGCACGGGCGACGTTCATCGACGCCTCCGACAGCGACGCGGTGGCCAAGGCGGCCGACGGCGCCGTGCTCGTGGTCAACGCGGTCATCCCCGAGTTCAACATCGCGATCATGCGCGCCTGCCTCAAGGCCGGCGCCGACTACCTCGACATGGCCTCCGGCCAGACCCAAGCGCTGACCATCGACGAGGCCTTCCTCGAGCAGCTCAAGCTCGACGACGACTTCAAGAAGGCGGGGCTCACCGCCCTGCTCAGCACGGGCATGGACCCGGGCGTCACCAACACGTTCGCCGGCAACGGCTACGAAGACCTCGACAGGTGCTTCGAGATCCGCATCAAGGACTACAGCGTCTTCGAGTCCCCCGTGCCGCTCCAGGTCTGGTCGCAGGAGACGTATTACACCGACTGCGCGCAGCCGCCGCTGCTCTTCGAGGACGGCGAGTTCAAGCGCGTCGAGCCCTTTGGGCGCCGCGAGCACTACATGTTCCCCGAGCCCTGGGGCCTCGGGCCGGTCATCTGTCACGACCACGAAGAGGTCACTACCCTGCCGCGCCTCCTGCCCAAGAAGTTCGGCGACAAGGGCCTGCGCTACGTCGATTTCAAGATGGGCATGCCCGAGGAGGGCATCGACGCCGACAAGGCGTTCGTCGAGACCGGCATGGCGAGCAAGGAGCCGGTGACGCTCAAGGACGGCCGCGAGGTGCGCCCGATCGACGTCTTCGTCGCCACGCTGCCGGCCAACCCTCCGGCCGACGAGCTCGCCAAGCTGGCCCTCAGCGGTGCGATCACCGACATCGGCGTGGTCACCGTCGACTGTATCGGCGAGAAGGGCGGCAAGCCGGCGAGCGTCGGCTACGCCATCGTGCCGCCCGATATCAAGTGGGTCAACGAGCGCATCCCCGGTGCCACCATGGTCTCGTACGGCACCTCGACGCCGGCCTCGATCTACGCCGAGTTCATCGTCGAGGAGAGGATCACCGAGAGCGGCGTCGTCGCCCCCGAGATCCTGCCGCGCGAGGTCCGCGACGCCTTCATCATGGAGTGCGGCCGGCGCAACATGCCGATCACGCGCAAGGACCACGGGCAGGTGAACTGAGCCGGGGCGAGACTGAGCCGGCGCGGCTGCACGGCGGCCGCGCCGGGAGCGGCGCGAAGGGCGGGGCGCTCGCGAGCGCCCCGCCCTTCGCGCTTCCGGCACGCGGTCGGAACGCGCTCCGGCCCGCCGCTCCGGCGGTCCGATCGCTCCGGCGGTCGGATCGCTCGGGCGGTCGTCCGTGACCGCCGTCAGACGGCGTCGTCACCCAGCCCGCGACCGCAGTCAGGCGGCGCCGCAGAAGCGCACGGCGGCCACGACAAGCGCCTCGGCGGCGACGCGCAGCTGGTCGAGCGGCACGTACTCGTCGGCCATGTGGGCAACGCGCACGTCGCCGGGCCCGAAGAGCACGGTCGGGATCCCGCCGACGTTCACGAGCAGACGCAGGTCGCTCCCGTAGGTCACGCCCTCGATCGGGGCGGCGGCGCCGCTCACGTCGCGCATCGCGCCGCGCACGGCACCGACGAGGGGGTCGCCCGGGTCGGTCACCGCGGGGTCGAAGCGGCCACCCCACCACTCGACCCGCGGCGAGTGGTCGCGCAGCCAGGGGTCGGCCGCGGCGGCGCGGGCGACGGCCTGCTCGAGCGCCCGCCGCGCCGCCGCCGGATCCTCACCCACGGCGATGCCGCAGCGTCCCTCGCAGACAAGCAGACCCGGAACGCTCGAGGCCCACTCACCGGCCCTCAGGGTGCCGACCTCGATCGGCCAGGGCAGCCGGTAGCTCGCGTACAGCTCGCCGCCACCCGCCGCGTTGCGCTCGGCTTCGAGGCCGCGCAGCGCCTCGAACAGCGGCCAGAACTTCTCGATCGCGCTGGCGCCCTCCTCGCGCACGCTGCCGTGCGCGGCCTTGCCCTCGACGGTGAGTCGGAACATGTACGACCCCGCCTGCGCGGTGACGACGCGCAGGTCCGTGGGCTCGGTGATGACGGCGCCGTCGCCGCGGTAGCCGCGCTCGAGCAGGGCCAGCGTGCCGAGCCCGCCGTCCTCCTCGCCGGCCACGCTGGCCACGAGGAGCCGCCCGCGCAGGCGCACTCCGGCGTCGCGCACGGCCCGGGCGGCGGCGAGAGCGCAGCAGAGACCGCCCTTCATGTCGACGGCGCCGCGGCCGTAGACCCGGCCGTCGCGCACCGTGCCCTGCCACGGCGGCACGGTCCAGCCGGGCTCGTCGCCGACCGGCACGACGTCGATGTGGCCGGTCAGCAGGAGGTCGCGGCCGCCGCCCGAGCCCTCGAGCCGGCCGACGACACCGAGGGCCTCGTCGCGCTCGACCTCGGCCGAGTAGTGCGGGTGCCGGCGTAACTCGCCGAGGTCGATCGGCCACACGTCGGGCTCAAGACCGGCCTCGGCCATCCACGCGGCGACGGCCTCCTGGGCCGGAGTCTCGCGGCCGTCGTGACTCGGGATGGCGATGAGCTTCAGAAGCAGTCCGCCGAGTGCCGCGTGGTCGAGCGCCTCGACGGCCCGGCGCTCGAGTGGCGCCAGGCCACCGGCCTCGGACTCAGGTCGCAGCGACGCCGGCACTCCGCACGCTCACTCCGGGTCGCGGAGGACCGGCCGCGTCAGGCAGGTCGGCCCGCCCTCCGCCTTGAACGACAGCTGCTCGCCCGGGATGGTCGCGACCTCACAGCCCCCGCGCTCGAGCAACTCCTGCGTGACCGGGTTGCCCTCAAGCAGGATGCAGCGGCGGGGCGCCACGGCGAGCACATTGGTGCCCTGCGTCCGCTCGAACTCGTCGGACGGCACCTCGAGGAGCCGAACTCCGCGGCGCTCGAGCTTCGCGCCACAGGGCGGTCGGCATGAGCGGCGGGAAAGCGACGGCCAGATCGACATCTACGGGGCTGACGAGCGAGAGGAGATGAAGACAGGCGACGGGCCCGGTGAAGTACGGCAGATCGTAGGCCACGACGGTCACGCCGAGAGGCTCGAGAGCAGCGCGCAGCTGGCGCACGCCCTCGGCGTTCGTGCGGAACCCCATGCCGACGGCCAGCGTGTCGTGGTCGAGCCACAGGGTGTCGCCGCCCTCGACGCGCCCTTCGCCGGTGATGCGTGCGGCGACCGGGACGCCCTCGCCCTCGAGGAACGACGCGAGGGCGTCCTCCTCGCCGCGGCGCAGGGTCTTGCCCATGCTCAGCACCACGGTGCCGGCGTCGGTCACGAGCGCGGGGTCGAAGACGAAGACGCTGTCGCTGTGCGCGGGCAGGGGGGCGTCGTGCACGAGGACCTCGACGCCCCAGCCGCGGAGTCGCGCGACGAGCTCGGCGTGCGTCGCGCGCGCCGCCGGCAGGTCGATGGGCCCGGTGTAGTGCCAGCGCTCCGGGTCGGCGGCCGCCATCGCCTCGTCGGGCGGCCGCACCACCACCCGCCGCAGGGTGCCGATCATGCCCTGGGCGCCGTAGCGCGTGGCGGTCACCCGGACGCCTGACGTCACTCGCCGGCGTCGCGGCGACGCCACGGCGCCCACGTCGCGGGGCGCGAGGCGTCGACGTACTGGCGCACCGGGAGCCGGTCCTCGGGCAGCCGCGCCCTCAGGAGACCGTCGTCGTCGCTCACGTCGACGGCGTCGGCCTGCATGACGGCGAAGAGGCTGAGCAGCCCGACGGCGTCGGCGTCCCCTCCCAGCTCGTCGACGGTGAGTATGTGGTTGTCGAGCAGGCGCTGCCAGGTGCGGCCGACGCGGTCCCAGGTGAACGAGTACCTCACGCCGCGCACGAGGACGTCGATGGTCGCGTCGTCGACCGCCACGACCTTGCCGCTGCCGCCCCAGAGGACGAGCGGGAACTCCTGCCCGACCGTCTGCGCGGCGCGATACCTCATCGTCTCGATCGAGATCATGTGCGCTCCTTCAGATCGCGGCCTAGTCTACCGTCGCCGCGGGGCCGATGAGAAGCCCTGGCGGCCCCGTCAGCCCGGCCGCGGCACGATGCCCAGCCGCTCGTGCACCTTGGCCAGCGTGCGGGCGGCGATGGCTTCGGCTCGCTCGGCCCCGGTCTTGAGCACGTCGAGCGTGAAGGCCGGATCGGCCTCGAGCTCGCGCATGCGCGCCTGGAACGGCGCCAGCGCCTCGACCACGACCTCGCCGAGGTCGCTCTTGAAGTCGGCGTAGCCCTTGCCGGCGTAGCGCTCGACGATCGTCTCGACCGTCGCACCGCTCAGCGCGGAGTAGATCGTCAGCAGGTTGGTCAGCGCCGGCTTGTCGTCGCCGGCGCGCACCTCGGTGCCCGAGTCGGTGACGGCCCGCCTGATCTTGCGGCGGATCGCGTCGGGCGGGTCCATGAGGGCGATGTAGTTGTACTCGGAACCGGCGCTCTTGCTCATCTTCTTCGTGGGGTCGTCGAGGCCCATGATGCGGGCGGCGTCGGCAGGGATGCACCGGCTCGGGCACCACGAAGGTCTCTGCCGAACGCGTTGTTGAAGCGCTCGGCGAGGTCGCGGGTGAGCTCGACGTGCTGCTTCTGGTCGTCGCCGACCGGCACGACGTCGGCGTGGTAGAGCAGGATGTCGGCGGCCATCAGCACCGGGTAGTCGAAGAGCCCGACGCCGACGCTCTCGCCCTCGCCGCCGCCGGTCTTGTCCTTGAACTGCGTCATGCGCCGCAGCTCGCCGATGTAGGCGACGGTGTTGAGGATCCACGCCAGCTCGCTGTGCTGCGGCACGTGCGACTGCACGATGACGATCGACCGCCCGGGGTCGACGCCGCAGGCGAGGAACATGTTGGCCACGTCGATGGTGTTGCGGCGGAGCTCGGCGCGCTGCTGCCGGACGGTGATCGCGTGCAGGTCGACGACGCAGTAGACGCAGTCGTGGGTCTCCTGCATGGCGACGTAGCCGCGCAGGGCGCCGAGCAGGTTGCCGAGGTGAAGGGCGCCGGTCGGCTGCGTGCCCGAGAAGACGCGCGGCCGCCGGGCCGGCTTGGGGCTGTCGGTGGCGTCGCTCACGGCGCAAGAGTCTAGCGGAGGGCGCGGGGGGCGGCCAGCCGGCGCCCGAAGCTCGCCCCGGAGGGGCACGACCGACGGCGCCGGTGAGTCACGCGGGTCGATCGACGGGCGCGGGAGCGCCTCCATCGCTGCGGCGCTCGGCCTCCACCTCGTCGAGCACGGCCTTCAGCGCCGCGCCGCGTTCCTGTGCCTCCGCGTCGGGAGGACCCGGCCGGCTCCGCGTCACCGCGCGCAGGAAGTAGTAGATCCACAGGGCTCCCAGCCAGAGATACGCGACGAGCTGCGGCCACACCGGCCACACGACATCGCGAAGCACCCAGTCGCGCAGCAGCAGCGCGAGGACGACGAAGACGCCAAGGCCAACGGCCGCCGCCCTGAACCAGCGGACCCGGCCCGGATCGTCGAAGTCGCGCGCCACGCGGGTGAAGGCGAGGATCGCCAGACCCAGATACAGCACGATGAGAGTCAGCTGCGCCGGCCACGAGCCCAGGAGCTCGTTGAACTGACGCAGGTCGTCTCGTTCCTCGAGCGCGACGACGAACTCCAGCACGGCCATCGCCCCTCCCTCGGCACCTCTGGTACATAGTACGCCTCTCACCATCCCCGGGAAGGTACTGGGCCGTTGGGGCCGAGGCGGCCGGCGGCGCTCGCGAGGGCGCCCGGCCCGTCACGGACCCGCTCCTCGCCGGGCGCCCGACTGTTGCGGCTCGGGGGGCCGGATGCTAGGCTGCCCGCGAATCGAGGACGACCGGTTGAAGGCCGTGCGAGAGCCCGCGGGCGCATGCCTGGCGGGCGCCGAAGGGGCAAGGCAGGCGCCGGATGCGCGGCCGAAACTCTCAGGCAACCGGAGCACGGCCCGACGGGTCCCTGGAGCCGGCGCCGTCCTACCGGCGGCGCCAGAGGACAGGGCGATGGACACACATCGTCCTGTCCTCTGCGTTTAAGCCGGAGGTGTTCGACATGGAGACCAGCGGGACAGTACCGTTCGCCGAACGTGTGGCGCGACTGGGCACGGAGACTGCCTTCGCGGTCGGCGCCGAGTGCGCGGCCTGGGCGGCGAAGGGCAACAAGGTGTACCCCTTCCACCTCGGCGACATCGACCTCGCCACACCGCCCAACGTCGTCGAGGCGGCCGCGCGCGCCATCGCCGACGGCAAGACGGGCTACTGCCCCAACGGCGGCATCCCCGAGCTGCGCCAGGCGCTCGCCGACGAGATCTCGGCGACGCACGGCGTGGCGTACGGCCCCGGGAACGTCGCCGTGCAGCCCGGCGGCAAGCCCGTCATCGGCAAGTTCCTGCTCGCCCTGATGGACCCCGGCGACGAGGTCCTGTACCCCAGCCCGGGCTTCCCCATCTACGAGTCGCAGATCCAGTTCCTGGGTGGCGTCGCCAAGCCGTACGGGTTCGTCCCCGGCGAGAAGAACTTCCTCCTCGACTTCGACGCCATCGAGGCCGCCATCACACCGCGAACGAAGCTGCTGATCTTCAACGACCTCCACAACCCGACGGGCGCCGAGAGCCCGGACGCCGAGAGGGAGGCGCTCGCGGAGTTGGCCCGGAAGCACGACCTCTACGTGCTCAGCGACGAGGCCTACTGGGACATCCGCTACTCGGGCGAGAGCAGGTCCATCGCCTCGCTGCCCGGCATGCAGGAGCGCACCGTCATCCTCTACACGTTCAGCAAGAAGTTCGCTATGACCGGCTGGCGCCTCGGCGGCGCCATCGGGGCCAAGGACCTCATCTCGGTGATCGCCACCATGAACGTCAATCAGGAGTCCTGCACCAGCCACTTCATCCAGTGGGCCGGCGTCGAGGCGCTCACGGGAGACCAGGGGGGCGCCGCCGAGATCCTCGCCACTCTCAAGGAGCGCCGCGACGTCGCGGTGCGCCTGCTGAACGACATCGACGGCGTGACGTGCTACTCGCCGGAGGCGACCTTCTACCTCTACCCCGACATGACCGGCGTGATGGAGCGCAAGGGCCTCACGACGTACGACGAGCTGCGCCGCGGCGCCCTCGAGGCGACCGGCGTGTCGTTCTGCACGCGGCTGCACTTCGGCCGCGAGCTGCCCGGCGAGACGCGGCGGTACGCGCGCTTCGCTTACTCGGGGATCGGCGCGGAACGGATCGAGGAAGGTCTCGGCAGGCTGAAGGCGTGGGCCGAGGCGTGGGCCGAGGCGTGAGCGCGACACGGAAGCGAGGCGCCGCGACGGGAGCAGTGCGGGCCGCGGCGGTGACGGCGTGCGTCCGCACGGCGAGCGCCCGCGTCAGAGGAGACCACCGATGAGTGCGCTGCTGCGGACGCCACTGCATGAGCGGCACGTCGCCCTCGGCGCGAAGATGGTCGAGTTCGGCGGCTGGGAGATGCCGGTGCAGTACCCGGCCGGCATCATCAGCGAGCACCTCGCGACCCGCAACCGCGCCGGCCTCTTCGACGTCTCGCACATGGGGCGCTTCGTGGTCGGCGGCACCGATGCCCTGCCGTTCCTTCAGCACGTGCTGACGAACAACGCCGCCGCCCTCGACGTCGGCCAGGCGCAGTACACGATGGTGCCGACGGCGACCGGCGGCGCCGTCGACGACGCCTACCTCTACCGCTTCGTCGAGGATGAGTACCTCCTGGTCGTGAACGCCGCCAACCGCGAGAAGGACTGGGCGCACTTCGCGCAGTACACGGGCCAGTTCCCAGCTCTGCGCCTCGAGGACCGCACCTCCGAGTTGGCGATGCTGGCCCTGCAGGGCAAGGCGTCGCGCGACATCCTTCGGGGGCTCCTCGTGGACGGCGCGCTGCCCGGAGCCGCGGCGCAACGAGCTCTCCGTCGTGCGACTCCGCGCCGGCGCCGGCGAGCCCGTCGAGGTCATGCTCGGCCGCACCGGCTACACCGGCGAGCCCGTTTGCTTCGAGCTCTTCGTCGCCTCCGCGGCGGCCCCGGCCCTCTGGGACGCGCTGGTCGCGGCGGGCGCCGAGCCCGTCGGGCTCGGCGCCCGCGACACCCTGCGTCTCGAGGCCGGTCTGCCGCTCTACGGCCACGAGCTCGGCCTCGACCCCGAGGGCCGCGAGATCCCCGTCATGAGCTGCCCGCTCGGCGCCTTCGCGGTGAGCTTCTCGCCGCTCAAGGGCGACTACGTCGGCCGCGAGGCCCTCGCCCGCCAGCACGCCGCCTACGCCCACATCCTGCGCCGCGACTGGAGCCTGTTCGAGGACCTGCCGCGCAGGACGCAGCCGGTCGCGATCACCGGCCGCGGCATCGCCCGCGAGGGCGCCCTGGTCTACCGCGGCGGCGCGCAGGTCGGCTGGGTGACCAGCGGGACGGCGGTGCCCTACTGGGGCGTCGAGGGCGAGGGCCTCTGCTCGACGCAGACCGACGAACACGAGTTGCGCTCGATCGCCCTCGCCTACCTCGACAGCCGCGTGCTCGAGGACGACGAGGTCGAGGTCGACGTCCGCGGCAAGCGCGTCCCCGGCCTCGTCGTCCCGTACCACATGCGCAGCGACGCCCCGCCCTGCGCTCGCGCCATAGTGTGGGATCACACGCCGCAGCTCGAAGGACCCAAGGGCGGCGAGACCGGCGAGCGCGCCCTGCGACTGCTGGCCGGGGCGATCGACAACCACGTCTGGCGGCAGCGGCAGTGCCTCGACCTCATCCCCTCGGAGATGACGGCCTCGCCGATGGCCCGCCTGCTCTCGATCACCGACCCGTCCTTCCGCTACGCCGAGCACAAGAAGACCGAGGCCTTCTACGACCTCGAGGTCTTCTACTACCAGGGCACGTCCTTCATCCACGAGGTCGAGCGCCTGCTCATGCAGGAGCTGCGCGCCTACCTGGGCTGCGCCGAGGTCGAGACCCGCGTCGTCAGCGGCCAGATGGCGAACACGGCGGTCTTCAGCGCCCTGGTCGACTACCTCAACCGCGCCGACCGCAAGGCCGAGCCGCGGCGCATCGCCAAGGTGGTCAACAACCACATCGGCAAGGGCGGGCATCTGAGCGCCCAGCCCATGGGCGCGCTGCGCGACTACGTCGCCCGCGACCCGCGCACCGAGCTGCCCGCGGTGGTCGACATCCCCGTGCTGCCCGAGAACCCGTACAAAGCCGACGTGCCGGCGCTCCTCGAGCTCATCGAGCAGGAGCGCCCCGAGCTGATCATCCTCGGCAAGAGCATGGTCCTGCACCCGGAGCCGGTGGCCGAGGTGCGGCGCTTCCTCGACGAGCGCGGCTTGGACGCCGTGCTCATGTACGACATGGCCCACGTGCTCGGCCTCGTCGGCCCGCACTTCCAGCAGCCGTTCGCCGAGGGCGCCGACATCGTCACCGGCTCGACCCACAAGACGTTCTTCGGCACGCAGCGCGGCATCATCGGCGCCCGCTGGCAGGAGCCCGACGAGAAGTGGGAGCTCTGGGAGGCGATCGAGCGGCGCGCCTTCCCCGGCTCGGTGTCGAACCACCACCTCGGCACGCTGGTCGGTCTGCTCATGGCGGCGTACGAGATGAACCACTTCAAGGACGAGTACCAGCGTGCGGTGCTCGGCAACGCGAAGGCGTTCGCGCGGGCGCTCAAGGAGGCCGGGCTGCGACGTCGCCGGCGACCCGGCCGTCGACTACACCGAGACGCACCAGGTCATCGTGCGCGTCGGCTACGCACGGGCCCCGAGATCGCCGCGCAGCTCGAGCTCGAACGACATCATCTGCAACTACCAGGCGGCGCCCGACGAGGAGGGCTTCACCGCCTCGGGCGCCCTGCGCCTCGGCGTCGCCGAGATGACACGCTTCGGCTTCGGCCGCGCCGAGTTCGAGCGCGCCGCCGAGCTGCTGGCCGCGGTCGTGCTGCACGGCGCCAACGTGCGCGACGAGGTGCGCGCCCTGCGCGACGGGTTCACCGACCTGCGCTACTGCTTCACGGGCGAGGAGTTCGACCCGCTGGTGCGGCGGCTGCACGAGCTCGTGTAGGGCGGGCCCGGGCGCGATCTCGGGCCGCGGTGCCGGCAGACCCGCCGAGGGTGCGAGCCCGCGCCCTCCGGGTCGGCCTGCCCCGCGCCTGCGCCCGGCCGGGCACCGCGTCCCGGCCCGGCCGCCTCTGGTAGCGTTGGCACATGCTCGACCTGCTGATCACGCGATGCGCTCGTCGTCGACGGCGGGGGCGGCCCGCCGTTCACCGCCTCGGTCGCCGTCGCCGGCGGGCGCGTCGTGAGCGTTCAGCGGGAGCACGGAGAGCGACGGCGCGAGGGCGGCCACGAGATGCCGCGCGCGAGCGCGGGGGTGGGAGGGCGCGAGATCGCGGGCGGCCGTGCCGGAGGCGCCGACGCCGCCCGCGTCGTCGACGCCTCCGGCCTTGTGCTCGCCCCGGGCTTCATCGACGTGCACACGCACTCGGACCTGGCGCCGTTCACCGACCCCTGGATGGACAGCGCCCTGCGCCAGGGCGTGACCACCGTCGTCGTCGGCAACTGCGGCGGGTCGGCGTGGCCCGCGGCCGGTCTCGACGGCTTGGCGGCCATGCAACAGACCGACGTCGCCGACCTCGGCGGCGGGTGGGCGACCCTCGATGAGTACCTCTCCGCCGTCGACGCCGCGCGGCCGGCCTGCAACGTCGCCACCCTCGTGGGCTTCGGCAACCTGCGCGCCGAGGTCATGGGCCTCGAGCGGCGGCCGGCCACGGCGACCGAGGTCGCCGTGATGCGCGCTCTCCTCGACGACGGCCTCGATGCCGGCGCCCTCGGCCTGTCGACAGGCCTGATCTACGTCCCCGACATGTACGCCGACACGGGCGAGGTGGCCGCCGTGGCCGCCGGGCTCGCGCGGCACGGCGGCCTCTACACGAGCCACATGAGGGCCGAGGGCAGACTCCTCTTCGAGGCCGTCCGCGAGACGATCGCCATCGGCCGCACCGCCGGCGTGCGCCCTCACATCAGCCACCTCAAGCTCGAAGGTGGCCACGCCTGGGGCCGCGCCGACGAGCTTCTCGCGCTGCTCGACGAGGGCGGCGCCACCGCCGACCAGTACCCGTACACGGCCTGGGAGACCGACCTCTCGTCGTTTCTCCCGCCGTGGGCCCCCGTCGGCCGGCTGGCCGAGCTGCTCGCCGACCCCGCGACGAAAGCGCGTCTCGTCGCCGCCGTCGAGGACGGCGAGGAGGGCTGGGAGAGCTCCGTCTCGGGCTCCGGCTGGGGGCGCATCGTGGTCGAGACCGGCCCCGAAGACCTGACCGGCCTCGACCTCGCCGCCATCGCCGCCGCGCGCGACACGGAGCCGGTCGAGATCGCGCTCGGACTGCTGCTCGACCATCCCTCGGTCGTGGTCAGCGGCCACACGATGCGCGAGGACGACGTGCGCACGATCCTCGCGCGGCCCGACATCCTGGTGGGCTCGGACGGCACTGCCGTCTCACCCGAAGGGCCGCTCGCCCGCACCCTGCTGCACCCGCGGAGCTACGGCACCTTCCCCCGGGTGCTCGGCCGCTACGTGCGCGAGCACCCCGTCCTCACCCTGGAGGCCGCGGTGCGCAAGATGACCGCACTGCCGGCACAGGTCTTCGGGCTCGACGGCCGTGGCGTCGTCGCCGAGGGCGCCCACGCCGACCTCGTGCTTTTCGACCCCGCGACCGTCGAGGACCGGGCGACCTTCGCGCACCCGCACGCGTACCCCGCCGGCGTGGACCTCGTGGTCGTGAACGGGTGCGTCGCCTGGGACGCCGGGCGCGGCGGCGTGGAGTGCGGTGGCGGCGAGGGCCGCGTGGGGCGCGCCGGCCGGACCCTGCGGCGAGACCGCGCGTAGGCCGGCGCCGGTCTGATAGCGTTCGGGGCGGCCGCCGCGCGCCCGCGCGGTGGCCGCACGCACCACGACCACGGAGGATGCGGCGGTGACGGCGATCGTCCTCGCGCTCCTGGCGAGCCTCGGCTGGGGCCTCTCCGACTTCCTCGGGGGCCTGCGCTCCCGCAGCCTGCCGCTGCGCGCGGTCGTCGCCGGCATGCTGTGTGGCGGGCTGCTCTTCGCCGCCCTCGTCGCGCTGGTGCGCGGCGCCGGTTACCCCGGCAACGGGATCCTGCTGCCCGGCGTCATCGCCGGCTGCGGCAGCGTCATCGCCATCTCGAGCCTGTACAAAGGTTTGGCCATCGGCTCGATGAGCATCGTCGCCCCGATCAGCGCCGCCTACCCCGTGGTGCCGGTGGTCTACGGCCTGCTCACCGGCGAGCGGCCGAGCGCCCTGCAGTTCGCCGGCATGGCGCTGATCTTCGCCGGCGTCATCGTCGCCTCGTACGTTCGCGGGACGGCCCCCGGGGTGGCGGAGCCGGGCGGCGGCGCTCTCGGCGGTGGCGCCGAGACGGGCGGGGTCGTCATCGTGCCCCTGCCGGACGTCGGCGAGGGCCTCGTCGGCCGCGTGCGCCGCGACGCGTCCGCGCACCGCCCGCGGACGCTGGCCAGCGTCGGCTTCGGGGTCGTCGCCGCCGTCGCCAGCGGGGTGGTGCTCACGGCCCTCAGCTCGGCCGCCGACACCGACCCCTACTGGGGCCTCATCGTCATGCGCGCGGTCGCCCTGACGATCGTGTTGGTCGTGGTCGCCGTGGGCCGTTCGGGGTTCGGTGTCCGCCCGGCTCAGGCTCCGGCGCTGCTCGGCATCGGGGCGCTCGACACCGTGGCCACGGGGCTCTTCGGGGTCGCCACGACCTACGGCTTCCTCAGCGTCGTGTCGGTGATCGCCTCGCTCTTCCCGCTGGGGACGATCGCGCTCGCCCGGTTGGTCCTCCGCGAGCGCATCCAGCCGCACCAGAACTTCGGTGTGGTGGCGGCCCTCGCCGGGGTGGCGATCGTCGCGCTGGGGTAGCAGGCGCAGCGGACGCCCCGCGGCGCCCGGTTCACGGCGCCGGCGTAGGCGCCGCGCCGGGCAGGGTGTCAGTCGGCGTCGATCTCTTCGTCGGTGGCGCCGGACTCGGAGACGACCATGCGCGCGACGGCGACGACCACGTCGCCCTCGCGCATGTTCATGACGTTGACGCCCTGCGTGGCGCGCCCGTGGCGGCTGATGCCGTCGGCGCGCATGCGGATCATGACGCCGTCGCGGCTCTGCAGCATGATCTCGTGGTTGTCGCGCACGCACGCGGACGCCGACGAGGTAGCCCTTGCGGTCGGTGAGCGTCACCGTACGCACGCCGAGCCCGCCGCGCCCGGTGATGCGGTACTCGCTGATCGGCGTGCGCTTGCCGAAGCCGTTCTCGGTGATGACGAACAGGTCGGAGTCGTCGCGGGCGATGTCGACGGCGATCACCTCGTCGCCCTTGCGCAACCTCATGCCGCGCACGCCCGAGGCGCTGCGGCCCACGGGCCGCACGTCGGCCTCGTGGAAGCGGATCGCCTGCCCGAGGCGGCTGATCATCATGACGTCGTCGTCGCCCGAGGTATGGCGCACGGCGAGCAGCTCGTCGCCCTCACGGATGTCGATGGCGATGATGCCGTCGCTCTTGCGCGGCGTGTTGTAGGAGCCGAACAGCGTCTTCTTGACCACGCCGAGCTTCGTGCCGAAGACGAGGTACTTGCCCTCGTTGACGTCGAAGTTGCGCGTCGCGATGACAGCGCAGACCTTCTCGTCCTGGCGCAGCGGCAGCAGGTTGAGGAGGTGCTTGCCGCGGGCGTTGCGGCCCGCCAGCGGCAGCTCGTGCACCTTGAGCCGGTACACCTTGCCCACGCTGGTGAAGAAGAGCAGGTAGTGGTGGGTGCTGGTGATGAAGAGGTGCTCGACCTCGTCCTCTTCCTTGAGCTCCATGCCGGCGACCCCGATGCCGCCGCGCTTCTGCTGGCGGTAGGTGGCCACCGGCAGCCGCTTGACGTAGCCCGTCTTGGTGATGGTGATGGCCATCTGCTCTTCGGCGATGAGGTCTTCGAGGTCGATCTCGCCCTCGTCGGGCACGATCTCGGTGCGGCGGTCGTCGTTGTAGAGGCGCTTGATCTCGAGCAGCTCGCGCTTGATGACGCCGTAGATGGCGCCCTCGTCGCCGAGCAGCTCGCGCAGCTCGTTGATGCGCGCAAGCAGGCCGGCGTGCTCCTCCTTGACCTTGTCGCGCTCGAGCCCGGTGAGCTTCTGCAGGCGCAGGTCGAGGATGGCCTGCGCCTGCGGGTGCGTGAGCTCGAAGGTGTCCATGAGGGCGGTCGCGCGCCGCCTCGGCGTCGGCCGCCCGGCGGATGATCGTGATGATCTCGTCGAGGTTGTCGAGGGCGACGAGCAGGCCCTCGAGGATGTGCGCCCGCGTCTCGGCCTTGTCGAGCTCGAACTTGGTGCGCCGGATGACGATCTCTTTCTGGAAGGCGATGTACGCCCGGATCATCTCGGGGAGCGTGAGCGTGCGGGGCACCCCGCCGACGAGCGCGATGTTGATGATCCCGAAGGTGGTCTGCATCTGGGTGTGCTTGTAGAGCTTGTTGAGCACCACCATGGGGATGGCCTCGCGCTTGAGCTCGATGACCAGGCGCATGCCGGCGCGGTCGGACTCGTTGCGGAGGTCGCTGATCTCGGTGATCTTCTTCGTCTTGACGAGATCGACGATGTCGTCGATGAGCGTGGCGCGGTTGACCTGGTACGGCAGCTCGGTGACGACGATCGCGCTCTTGTTGCCCTTGAGCTGCTCGGTGTGCGCCTTGGCGCGGACGCGGACGCGACCGCGCCCCGTGCGGTAGGCCTCCTTGAATCCCGCGCTGCCGAGGATGACGCCGCCGGTCGGGAAGTCGGGGCCCTTGATGTGCTCCATCAGGTCGTCGACCGTGGCCTCGGGGTGGTCGATCAGCTGCAGGGTGGCATCGACGACCTCGCCCAGGTTGTGCGGCGGGATGTTGGTCGCCATGCCCACGGCGATGCCCGACGCGCCGTTGACCAGCAGGTTGGGCATGCGGCGGGCAGCACCGTCGGCTCGCGCCGCGTCTCGTCGTAGTTGGGCACCAAGTCGACGGTGTTGGCGTCGATGTCGCGCAGCATCTCGACGGCGATGCGGCTGAACCGGGCCTCGGTGTAGCGCATCGCCGCCGGCGGGTCGCCGTCGATCGAGCCGAAGTTGCCCTGGCCGTCGACGAGCGTGTAGCGCATGTTGAAGTCTTGCGCCATGCGCACCAGGGTCGGGTAGATGACGGCCTCGCCGTGCGGGTGGTAGTTGCCGGAGGTGTCGCCGGCGATCTTGGCGCACTTGCGGTGCTGCTTGTTCGGCGCCAGGCCGAGGTCGTTCATCGCCACGAGGATGCGGCGCTGGACTCGGCTTGAGGCCGTCGCGCACGTCGGGCAGGGCGCGGTCGGTGAGCACGCTCATCGCGTAGTCGATGAACGAGGAGCGCATCTCGTCTTCGAGCTCGATGCGGCTCGATCTTGCCCTCGAGTGTCTGGAGGTTGTCAGACATCGAGGAAGCGCACCTCCTTCGCGTTCTTCTCGATGAACTCGCGACGCGGCTCGACCTTGTCGCCCATCAGCATGGTGAAGACCTCGTCGGCGGCCTGGCCGTCCTCCATCGAGACCAGCATGAGCGTGCGCGTCATCGGGTTCATCGTCGTCTCCCAGAGCTGGTCCGGGTTCATCTCGCCGAGACCCTTGAAGCGCTGCAGTTGGATGCCCTCCTTGGTGAGCTCGACGATCTGCACGCGCAGCTCCTCGTAGCTCGTCGCCTCGGCTTTGCGGTTGCCGAGACGGAGGGTGAAGGGCGGGCGCCCGACCATCTCGCGGATGCGCCCGTGGACCCGCCGCAGCGCCTGGAACTCGCGCCCCGAGAGGGCCGCGAAGGGGATGCGCAGGTTCGCGGCCAGGCCCGTGCGCCGCTCGACCAGGCGCGCTTCGGCGACCTGCTTCCTCGTCGTCGACGGCGAGGACGTCGATGACGTACCGCTTGTCGATGTCGGTGCGCAGCGCATCGACCAGCGCCGGGAAGGCGGCGATGTCGGCCTCGATGACGGGCCCGTTCTTGAGCCAGTCGATGAGCTCGCCGCCCCACTGGCTCTTGAGCTTCTTCACCCAGCCCTCGTACTCGCCGAAGAGCTTGAGGAAGCGCTGGTACCTGGTTTCGCTGAAGGTGAAGCCCGTGTCGGTGTTGTCGACCTTGATCTGCTCGAGCCGGCCGCGCAGCAGGATCTCCTCGAGCTGCGCCTCTTTGTGGATGTACTGCTCCTGGTTGCCCTGCTTGAGGCGGTAGAGCGGCGGCTGGGCGATGTAGACGTAGCCCGCCTCGATGAGCGGCTTCATGTGCCGGAAGAGGAAGGTGAGGATCAGGGTGCGGATGTGCGACCCGTCGACGTCGGCGTCGGTCATGATGATGATCTTGTGGTAGCGCGCCTGCTCGACGTCGAACTCGTCGCCGATGCCGGCGCCGATGGCGCTGATCATCGTGAGGATCTCGTTGTTGGCGAGCATCTTGTCGATGCGCGCCTTCTCGACGTTGATGATCTTGCCGCGCAGCGGGAGGATCGCCTGGAACGAGCGGTCGCGGGCCTGCTTGGCCGAACCGCCGGCCGAGTCGCCCTCGACGAGGTACAGCTCGCTCAGCGACGGGTCCTTGATGGAGCAGTCGGCGAGCTTGCCCGGGAGGTTGCTGCCTTCGAGGAGACCCTTGCGACGGGTGAGGTCGCGCGCCTTGCGCGCGGCGCTGCGCGCTCGCGCCGCGTTGATCGTCTTCTCGACGATCTGCCGACGCCTCGGAGGGGTTCTCCTCGAGGAACTCGGCGAGCTTCGCGTTGACCGTGGTCTGGACCAAGGCCTGGATCTCGGTGTTGCCGAGCTTGGTCTTGGTCTGGCCCTCGAACTGGGGGTTGCGCAGCTTGACCGAGATCAGCGCCGTGAGGCCCTCGCGCACGTCTTCGCCGGAGAGGTTGTCCTCCTTCTCCTTGAGGAGGTTCTTCTGGCGGGCGTAGCCGTTGATGGTGCCCGTGAGCGCGGCGCGGAAGCCCGTGAGGTGGGCGCCGCCCTCGGTGGTGTTGATGTTGTTGGCGAACGTGAAGATCGACTCGTTGTACGACGAGTTCCACTGCATCGCGACCTCGACCTGGCCGTCGTCGGTCTCGTTCTCGAGGAAGATGATGCTGCGGTGGATCGCGTCTTTGTCGCGGTTGATGTAGGCGACGAAGTCCCTGATGCCGCCGGCATACTGGAACGTGATCGACTCGCCGTCGGCGCGCTCGTCGTTGAGCACGATGCGCAGGTCTTTGGTCAGGAAGGCCGTCTCGCGCAGGCGCTGGGCGAGGACCCGGTAGTCGAACTCGACCTCTTCGAAGACATCGGCGTCGGGCATGAA
>CAWFDC010000014.1:0-346372 GCA_963814545.1 uncultured Thermoleophilia bacterium
CGACGAAACCACCCTGACCCGGATGCGGAGTGCGGCGACCCACCGGTCACAGCCTCGCCGCCGGCAGGGGGAACACCCACTCGGCCGCGGCGGAGGACGACCCGGCGGCGGCGCTCGCCGAGACGGCGAGCGCCGCCGCCCCGTCCACGCGACCGTCGCTGCCCACGCCGAGCGTGGCCGGGTCGACCGGTCTGCCGCGGTCGTCGAGGTACGTGACCGTGAAGCCGCGGACACCGTCGGCCACGTAGGAGCTCGACGACGACCGCCAGAGCACGCCCCGGGCCGGGTCCCAGCAGTACTCGACCTCGCGGAGGACACCCGCGGCGTCGATGAGGCGCAGGGCGAAGCGCCGCTCGCTGAGGCCGTCGAGCGGGCGCGTGAGACCCAGGGCCTGGGCCATGTCGAGGGCGAGCCTGCGGTGCACGGCGGCGAGCCGTGACTGCGCATCGGCAGCCCGGGTCTCGCCCGCACAGGCGCCGCAGGCGCCCCACAGCCACCCGTAGGCGGCCGCGGCGAGACCGCAGGCGAGCACCGCCGCCACCAGCACCTCGACCAGCGTGAGACCGCCCTCAGGCCGCGCACCGGGGCGCCGTCACCGCTGCTCCGCGAGCCCCGCGCCTTCACGGCCGATCCACCACCACGACGGAGAGCGAGGTCGACCACGAGTCGTCGGCGAGCGTGCCCGTGACGCGCGCGAGGAGAGCGCCGGACGGCGGCGTCTCGCCGCTCCACACGGCCCAGCCGTCGTCACCGACGACCGGCTGCACGGCCACGAGCCCGGCCGGCGTGAAGTCGACGAACCGCGCAACGACGCGCAGTGTCCCCCACGGGCGCGCGACGAGGCGCTCGAAGCTCCCGACCTCTCCGGCCGCATCGGCAGGCACATAGTGGGCGTCGCTAAGATCGCAGGCCGGTCGTGCGTGCGGGAAGAGCTCGCCGAGCGCGCTGCCGGCGGCGAGACCGCCGGGATCGAGACCTGCGGGCGGAGGATCGGGGGTGAGACGCAGGGCGCGTAGACGCTCGGCCTCGGCGGCCACGGCCGCCGCCGCCTCGCGGCGGACACCCTGCCGCGCCCGCTCGGCGAGCGCCTGGGCGACGCAGGCGGTGGTCGCGGCGACGATGACGCCGAGCACCCCCGCCGAGATCACGACCTCGAGCACGCCGAAGCCCGACTTCGGCCCGCGCCTCACAGGCACCTCACACAGCCGGCCATCTGCACGACCACGGAGTGCGGTCTGGGCCCGAGCAGCGTGAAGCTGCCGGCGCGCGGGGACTCCTGCCCGGCCGCCGCCGGCCACCCCGCGGGGAGGAAGTCGACCACGCCGCCCGGGTAGTTGGTGTCGACCCGCGCCGGCAGCCGCGCCGCGCCCCAGCGCTGCCAACGGTCGTCGTGGAACTCGAGCGCCACGACGGCGCCGTCGGCGCCGACCTCGACCCTCGTGCGCGCGCCGTGCGCCTGGGCGCGCGCCTGCGCCGCACGGAGCACCACGGCGAGCTCGCGCGCCGCGACGCCGGCGGCGAGACCAGAGCGCACGTCGGCCGCCGCCGGGACCGCCAGGCTCACCAGCAGGCCGGCGAGGGCGCAGACGACGAGCGACTCGATGATCGTGTAGCCGCGCTGGAGCACGGGCACCACCCGGAGGACCGGCCTCGCAGGCCCCGACGCGCCCCGCCGCCGCCGTGACCGGCGACCGGCGCGGCGCGAGTGCCTGCCTGACGCTCGGCAGCGTAGCCGGGCGGCGGCGCCGTGGGGAGAGTGACGACTCGATCCGGCGGTGACGATCGCCGCGTCAGCGCAGGGCGAAGTCCAGGTAGGCCTGGATGAGCCAGTCGCCGACGAAGAGGCTCACGATCGCCCCCGCGGCGAGGAACGGCCCGAAGGGCACGGCCGTCTTCGCGTCCCTGTCGGTGGCCGCCATCACGGCCACGCCGACGAGGGCCCCGCTCACGAACCCGATGAACAGCGCCGGGACCACGGCGGCGCCGAGGTAGACGCCCATGCAGAGGGCCATCTTGACGTCGCCGAAGCCCATGCCCTCGACACCGCGGATGCGCTCGTAGAGCCAGGCGATGGCGAAGAGGAAGAGCGCCGCCCCGAGGCCGGCGACTGGCCACTCCCACCAGGCGCCGTCCCCGACGAGCACCATGAGGACGAGCCCGATGCCCGCGGCCGGCAGGATCACCACGTCGGGGATGATCTGGATCTCGAGGTCGACCTGCGTCACGAGGACCATGGCCGCGACGAAGATGAGGTACGGGAGGAGCAGCCAGTCGAGACCGACGAAGGCGGCGACGGCGGCGAAGAGCGCCGCCGTCGCCGCCTCCCCCGCCGGGTAGCGCCAGCTGATGCGTGCCCCACAGTCGCGGCAGCGCCCGCGCAGCAGCAGCCAGCTCACGACCGGGATGTTGTCGTAGGCGCGGATCTGCGCCCCGCACTGCGTGCAGTGCGAGCGCCCGCGCATGATGCTCTCGTCGTGCGCCAGGCGCCACGCCCAGGCGTTGAGGAAGCTGCCGATGAGCAGGCCGTAGACCGCGGCGATGATCGACGAGGAGAGCGGTCACGTCACGGGATCACGAACGGGTCGGCGTCCTTGCGGTACACGACGATCTGGTGCCGCCCCGTCGTCGCGTGGTCGAGGGCTTCGCGGTACAGGTAGCGACCCGGCGTCGTGTCTCCCGGGCCGTCGACCGGCCGCATGTCCTCGTCGAGTCCGCTGAAGGGATCCATCGGCCAGTCGGATGCCGCGATCGCCCCCGCGTCGACGAGCAGCGCCTTGTCGGCAGAGGCCGGCCATGGGTCTTCGCCCTCCTGCGCGGCCGCATACGTCAGCACCGCGATCATGATCTGGCGCCCGCCATCCACGGCGGCGGCGCTCTTCGCCCTGTCGCGACTCCCGAGGTACATCGGGATGGCGATGCCGGCGAGGATCGCCATGATCACGATGACGAAGAGGATCTCGATCAAGCTGAACGCCGGCGCCGACCATCGTGACCCGGTGTGCATGCCGTTGCTCACCCCTCCACTCCGAGGTCGTCGAGCAGCATCCGGTACGTCTCCGCCGACATGGCTTCACGGAGCGCGGCAACCTGTCCGGCGCGCGTTGCGGGGTCCGTCGCCAGCAACCCGTCAAGGGCACTCACCGCCTTCTCGCGCGAGTACTTGTCGCCGTCGGCGTAGACCTGCGCCCACATGAGGGCGGCCTTCTCCTTCTCGCCGCCCTTGGCGGTGAGCACCGCGGCCAGCCGCGCCAGGTACGGCGGCGACCCTTCGACGGCCGCCGCCCTCGCGTACCACTCGGCCGCGATGCGTTCCTTCGCCTCGCCTTGACCGAAGCCGTAGACGAGGAAGCCCGTCAGTGCCGGCAGGTTCCAGTCCTCCGGGTTCGCCTCGACCCCACGCTGCAGGATCTCGTACGCCTTCGCGCCCTCGTCCGCGTCGAGCAGCGCGAAGGTGCCGAACTGATAGGCCTTGGTGAACCGGGGACTCAGCCGCGTGACGAGGTCGACGAGGTCGGCCATCGAGTCCAGCCGCTGGTCGGTCTCGATGTGCTCGCCGTAGTACTGCACCATGTAGAGGTAGTAGGCGTCGGCGATGGACGTTCTGAAGCTCGGCGAGAAGTCCTCGAAGAACTGGGCCGAGGGCACGAAGACGCGCGGGTCGCTCGCCGCGCGCGCGGGGCGGGTGGCCTGGTAGGCCACGACGACCGCCAGGCAAGCGGCGACAGCCAGCAACGCGAGCCACCGGCGCACGCTAGAACTCCTTGCGCCGCATGACGAAGCTCGCCGCGGCCAGGGCGACGGCCATGTAGGCGACGAGGTACCCGGCCCAGAGCGCGACGCTGCCCCAGTCGACCGTCATCTCCCCCACCGCGGCGGCCTTGACGTCGACGGCGTTGAAGTTGGGGATCACGACGAACACGACCCACGAGACGGCCTCGGTGAGGGCGCCGGCGCCGACGCGGCTCAGCGAGAGCACGTTGTGGCTGAGCTGCCCGGCGACGAACACCCCGAGGCCGAGCATGCTCGCGAGGATCGCCGAGGTGACCGTCGAGAAGAAGACGACCACGGCGACGACGGTCAGCACCTGCAGGTAGATCAGCGCCGTCGCGACGAGGACCATCCCCGATGCGCCGCCGCCGACGAGAAGCGTCATGGCGAAGAGGAAGACCCCCATGCCGCCGACGACCACCGCCAGCGTCGCGGCGAGCCCCAGGAACTTGCCGACGACGAAGGCCGCGCGACTGACCGGCTTCGAGAAGAGCACGAAGACGGTGCGCTTCTCGACCTCCTTGCGGACCAGCGTCGCGGCGATGAACGCCGCGACGATCACGCCGAAGGCGGTCACCGCGACGAGACCGAAGTCCTTCATCATGCGGCCCTGCTGCTCGAGGCTGATGCTGCCCAGCCAGAGGCCCGCGACGATCATCACGAGCGCGAAGAGCACGATCACCGTGAGCACGCGGTCGCGGATGGTCTCGCGGAAAGTGTTCAGGGCGATGGCGACGACCTGGTTCACGACGGCGTCTCCCCAGCGGCGACTTCGGGCGGCTCGTCGCCGGCCGCTCCGGCCGGCTCGTCGCCAGACGCTCCGGGTCGCTCGTCACCGACCACGCTCATGAAGAAGGCCTCGAGGCCCTCGGGACTGTCGGTCAGGGCCTCCGCGACCGTCCCGGCCCACACGATGCGGCCGCCCTTCATGACGGCGATTCTCGTGCAGAGCTCCTCCACGTCGGCGAGGATGTGGGAGTTGAAGAGCACCGTGCGCCCCTGGTCGTGCAGGCGCTGGATGATCCGCTTGACCTCGATGCGCCCGATCGGGTCCAGAGCCCGTCATGGGCTCGTCGAGCAGCACGAGCTGCGGATCGTTGATCAGCGCCTGGGCGATGCCGATGCGCTGCAGCATGCCCTTGGAGTACTTGCGGAGGTGGACGTCGGCGGCCGCTTCGAGGCCGACGTCCCGCAGCAGACGCGTCGGCCCGAGCCTTGCGCTCGGCTGCGCCGAGCCCGAACAGACGCGCGCAGAACGACAGGAACTCGCGACCCGAGAGGTAGTCGTAGAAGTAGGGGTTCTCCGGCAGGTAGCCGACCGCGCCGAGCCCGTCGAGCCCGAGGGCGACGCTGCCGCCCGAGGGCGCCATCAGGCCGAGCAGCACCTTCACGGTGGTGGTCTTGCCGGCGCCGTTGGGGCCGATCAGCCCGAAGACGTCGCCGTGTTCCACCGCGAGGTCGACGCCGCGCAGGATCGTCACGGGACGGCGCCGCAGACCGACGTGCACGGTCTTGGTCACGCCGGAGAGACGGACGAGATGTTGTGCCTCAGGGCTGTTCGAGCTCATTCGTGGTCCTAGTTCGCCTTCGAAGGCCGCGTCCCTGTGGCTTTGGTCTTTGGGACGGTCGCAGTCGGCAGCGAGTCGCGCTCGAGCCCTGCGTCGGCGCCCATCGCGGGAGCGGGCCGGTACGAAGGAGGGGGCGGGGCCTCTCGGCCCCGCCCCCTCCGCACATCACACTCGGTGCGTGTGGAACGGAGTCAGGCTCAGCGAACGACGAAGTCGCCGGTCGAGATCACGCCGAGGAGCGTGTAGTCGGACCCGTCGGCAGACACGTACACGAAGTCGCCCAGATTCGTCCTGGTTGGCCATAGCGACGCCCGTGAAGGGGTTGTCCGGCCACTGGTCGATCTGAGGAGCGACGTCATCGACGACGTCGGCCGTGAGCGGGTAGACGTCGTTGTTGTCGACGGCGACGCTCTGGACGCCGACCTGGATGCTGTGCACGCCTTCCTTCACACCGGCGTCCTTGGCCTTCTCGCGCTGATTGAGGAACATCGGGATCGCGATGGCGGCGAGGATGCCGATGATGATGATGACGATCAACAGCTCGATCAGCGTGAAGCCCTTCTGCCTCTTGGTGAAACGCATCATGTGAGTTCTCCTTGTTCGTACCTGCGGCCGTGTCGGCCGTGACTACGGAACCTTGGGGCGAATCCATCTCCCCGTCGTGCACTCGCTCAATACAGCAGCCTGCCTCACCCCCTGATCGCGGGCTACACAGGCTTCGAGTGGAAGTACCTCCGGTGGCGGCAGCCCAGCCGGCTCATTGAGCCCTGTGGCTTTGCGCCCCACTCTCGCAAGTGGTTTGCCCTTCTCGCCTTCGCCCCTATAGTGCCTCCTCGGTCGTTTGCTAGACACTATGTCGGCGATTGTCGCCCGACCTTTAGTCGTCACCGGGGGCAACGTCACCGCACAGTCGTCTCAAGAGTGCCCCGCGGCGGGGGCGCCGCCCTAGAACAAACGTCTAGGCCGGGCGGGTCAGAAGACCTTGCGCGTGAGCAGCTGACGCAGCTTGACCAGCGCCTTGCCCTGCTCGCGCGAGACCTTGCGCTGCGTGAGGCCCATCTCGGCGGCGACCTCGTGCTGCGTCAGGTCCTTGAAGAACAGGAGGTAGATCAGCCGGCGCTGGAAGGCGGAGAGCCGGTCGAGGGCCTCGTAGAGGGCGATCCGGTCCTCGATCGGCAGAGCGAAGCTCTCGGGCCGCAGGGAGCGCATCAGATGGGCGTCGGGTTGGGCGTAGAGCTCCTCGACGCGGAACGGCTCGTCGAGGCTGTGCAGGTCGATGCGCGCGTAGAGACGCATCACCTCGAGCACGCCCTCCTCGGCGATGTTGAGCGCCCGGGCGAGCTCGGCGATGTCGGGCGGCCGGCCCAGGGCGTGAGCGAGCTCGTTCGACTTCTGGAGGATGTCACCGTAGACCTTCTTCACCCAGCGCGGCTGGCGCAGCAGGAGGGAGTCGCGCAGGTGGTGGCGCAGCTCGCCGTCGACCACGGCGGTCGCGTACGATGAGAACTTCGCGCCCTTGCACGGGTCGTACCGCTGCGCCGCCTTGATCAGGCCGACGTTCGCGACCTGCAGCAGGTCCTCGTACGGCTCCTTGGCGTACGAGAAGCGCTTCAGGATGTGGTGCAGGAGCCGCTGGTTGCGGCGGACGAGCTCATCGAGGGTCGCCGGCGACCGGCTGCGAGCGTACTCCGCGAGCAGCTGCTCGTTGTCCACCGGCGACCCTCGGCTCTCTCGTCATTCCTTGACGATGTTCATCATGTTGAAGATCGGCAGGTACATCGAGATGACGACCGTGCCGACGATGACGCCGACGCCGAGCATGAGGATCGGCTCGAGGATCGAGGTCAGCGATTTGACGCTGGCGTTGACCTCGTCCTCGTAGAAGTCGGCGATCTTGCTCAGCATGGCGTCGAGCGAGCCGGTCTCCTCGCCCACCGAGATCATCTGCGTGACCATGGCCGGGAAGATGGATTCCTTCTCCAGGGGCCCGGTGATGGACTGCCCCTCCTTGACGCTCTGCTGCACCTGGATCATGGCGTTCTCGATGACCACGTTGCCCGACGCCTGGCCGGTGATCTCGATCGCCTGGAGGATCGGCACGCCGGATGAGACCAGCGTACCGAGGGTGCGCGAGAAGCGCGCCACGGCGAGCTTGCGCACGATCTCGCCGATGCCCATCGGCACGTGCAGCTTGAAGCGGTCCCAGGTGGCCTTGCCCTTGGGCGTGCGCTTGAGGCGCCGCATCCCGATCACGAGCACGGCGATCCCTATGACCACCGGGATCGCCCGCCAGCTGGTCATCACGTTGGAGACGCTGACCATGATCTGCGTCAGCATCGGCAGCTTGGCCCCGTCGCCGATGTCCTCGTACATGCTGGCGAAGAGCGGGATGAGGAAGAGCACCATGCCGGCCAGCACGAGAAGGGCGAAGGTGCCGATCAGGATCGGGTAGACCATCGCCGACTTGACGGCGCGGCGGATGCTGTCCTCTTTCTCGAGCTGCGAAGCGACCCGGTTCAGGACCTCGTCGAGGATGCCGCCCATCTCGCCGGCGCGCACCATGCTCACGTAGAGTTTGTTGAACGTGGCGGGGTGCTTCTCGAGCGCGTCGCTGAGGCTGATGCCGGCCTCGACGTCGGCGCGCACGGCGCCGATCACGGTGACGAGCTTCTTGTTCGGCGTCTGCTCCTCGAGCACGTACAGGCAGCGCAGCATCGCGAGGCCCGAGTTGACCATGGTCGAGAACTGGCGCGAGAAGACGGTCAGGTCCTTGGGCTTGATGCGCTGCATGAAGTTGAGCTCGATACTGCCGAGGCCCTTCTTGACCTCGTTGACGTCGAGCACGGTGAAGCCCTTGCCGCGCAGCATCTGGGCGACGGCGGCCTTGCTGTCGCCGTCGACCTGCCCGGTGGCCTGGCCCCCCTTCGCGTCGAGTGCCTTATAGGCGAACGTCGTCATGGCTCACCTCACCTGCCCTTGCCGGCGGCCATGGCGGGCTGGCCCGAGGGCTGGCCCATGAGCCGCTTGAGGTCGTCGGGTGTGCTCGAGCGGCGCACCGCCAGCTCGCGCGAGATCGTGCCGCGCCGGACGAGGTCGGCGAGCGCGGCGTCCATCGTCTGCATGCCGAACTGCGTGCCGGTCTGCATGACCGAGTAGATCTGGTGGACCTTGCCCTCGCGGATCAGGTTGCGCACCGCGGGGGTCGGGATCAGCAGCTCGCAGGCGACGATGCGCCCGCGCCCGTCGGCCGTGGGCAGGAGCTGCTGCGTGCAGACCCCCATCAGGGTGGTCGAGAGCTGCACGCGGATCTGCTCCTGCTGGTGGGGCGGGAAGACGTCGATGATGCGGTCGATGGTCTGCGGGGCGTCCTGGGTGTGCAGGGTGGCGAAGACCAGGTGCCCGGTCTCGGCCGCGGTCAGGGCCGTGGCCATGGTCTCGGTGTCGCGCATCTCGCCGACCAGGATGATGTCGGGGTCCTGCCTGAGGACGCTCTTCAGGGCGCGGTTGAAGCTCTTCGTGTCGGCCCCCACCTCGCGCTGGTTCACCATGCACTTCTTGTGGCGGTGGAGGAACTCGATCGGGTCCTCGATGGTCATGATGTGCTCGTCGCGGGTCTCGTTGATCTCGTCGATCATCGCCGCCAGGCTGGTCGACTTGCCGGAGCCCGTGGGGCCGGTGACGATGACGAAGCCGCGCGGCTTCTTGGTCAGGTTGTGCAGCGCCGGCGGCAGGCCGAGCTCCTCGAGCGGCTTGATGTTGATGGGGATCAGGCGGAAGGCCGCCCCCAGGCTGTTGCGCTGGAAGTAGGCGTTGACGCGGAACCGCGCCCGGCCGGGGACCGAGTATGAGAAGTCGATCTCCCACTCGTTCTCCAGGCGCTGGCGCTGGTCCTGGGAGAGGATCGAGTAGATCAGCTCGCGCGTGTCGTTGGAGGTGAGGCGGGGGTAGTCGAGACGCTCGAGCACGCCGTTCACGCGGATGATCGGCGGCGAGCCCACCGAGAGGTGCACGTCGCTGGCGTCACGCTCCAGCACTTCCAACAGAATATCGACAAGGTCCATCGTCACATCCTCATCTCGTCGTCGCTTCCTCCGACGGTCGCCTACACGATCACGCGGGCGATCTCTTCGACCGAGGTCGCACCGTCGAGGACCTTGTCGATACCGTCCTCGCGGAGCGACTTCATGCCCTCGGCCGTCGCCACCCGGGAGATTTCATCGGCACTCTTGCGCTCGACCGTGAGTCGTCTGACCGCTTCACTCACGATCATGACCTCGTAGAGGCCCAGACGGCCCTTGTAGCCCGTACCATTACAGCGCGGGCAGCCCTTGGGTCTATAGAGCACGACGTCCTCGCGGTCGACGACTTCGGGGGGGAAGTCGTTCTTGCGCAACATCTCCCTCGTCGCCGTGTACGGCTCCTTGCACTCCTTGCAGAGCTTGCGGGCCAGACGCTGGGCGAGCACGCAGTCGACGGCCGACGAGGTGAGGAACGGCTCGATGCCCATCTCGGTGAGGCGCGAGAGCGCCCCCGGAGCATCGTTCGTGTGCAGCGTGCTCAGCACGAGGTGCCCGGTCAGCGCCGACTCGACCGCGATCAGCGCCGTCTCGCGGTCGCGGATCTCGCCGATCATCACGATGTCGGGGTCGCAGCGCAGGATCGAGCGCAGCGCGGCAGAGAACGTCATCCCCGCCTTCATGTTGACCTGCACCTGGTTGATGCCGGTGAGCCGGTACTCGACCGGGTCCTCGACGGTGATGATGTTCTTCTCGGGCGAGTTGAGGATGTTGAGCGCCGCGTACAGCGTGGTCGACTTGCCGGAGCCGGTCGGCCCTGTGACGAGGATCGCCCCGTAAGGCTTGCTGAACGAGCGGTGGAAGCGCTTCAGCGCCTTGGGCGAGAAGCCGAGGTCCTCGAGGCGCAGCATCACATTCGACTTGTCGAGCAGGCGCATGACGATCTTCTCGCCGTAGACCGTCGGCAGGGTGGCGACGCGCATGTCGATCGGCTTGCCGCCGACGATGAGGCCGATGCGGCCGTCCTGCGGCACGCGGCGCTCGGCGATGTCGAGGTCGGCCATGATCTTGAGGCGGCTGATGACGCCGTTCTGCATGCGGCGCGGGATCGACATGATCTCGTGCAGCACGCCGTCGATGCGGAACCGGGCGACGAGCTCCTTGGCCTGCGGCTCGAAGTGGATGTCGCTGGCCGCGTCGTCGACGGCCTGGGCGATGACCGAGTTCACCAGCTTGACGATCGGCGCCTCTTCGGTCGCGTCGCGGATGTCGGTGAGCGACTCGTCGTCCATCGCCCCGTGGGCGAGGTCGTCGGTGTTCTCGCCGATCTCGGCGCGCCGCTGGTTGAGCTTGGCGATCGCCTCGAGGATGTCGTCGGTGAGCGCCATCGCCGGCTGGATCTGGCACCCGGTGATGAGCTCGAGGTCCTGCTGGACGAAGAAGTTCTGCGGGTCGGCCATGGCCAGCAGGAGCGTGGTGTCGTCGAGGTACCTCACCGGCACCGCCACGTACCTGCGCAAGGTCTTCTCCGAGATCAGCTCGGCGACCGACGACTGCGGCGGCGTGTCCCTGAGGTCGATGAAGGCCACGCCGAACTTCTGTGCCAGCGCCTTGGTCATGTCGAGCTCGGAGACGATGCCGTCCTCGACCAGGATCCGGCCGAGGCGCGTGTGGGTCTCCGCCTGCTTCGCCATGGCGGCGTCGACTTGCTCGTCGGTGACGACGCCCATCTCCTTCAGGAGGTCGCCGAGGCGGAGCTTCGAGGGCTTGCGCGTGCGGTAGAAGTCGTTCGCGTCGTCGGCGCCCTGCGAGGGTGCCGCGTCGGCGGGAGCCGACGCGTCGTCTACGTCGTCGTCGTCATCCAGGAGCGCGTCACCGTCGGCGAGGGCGTCGTCACCGACCGGCGGCGTCTCGCCGGCGCCGACGTGGTCCTCGGCCGTCGTCTCCCGGCCGGCCCACTCGATGGTCTCGGCGTCGTCGTCCTCCGGCGCGACCAGGGGCCCATCGCCGTTCCCGCCGAGGCGGTCCAGCAGCGCGGCGATGTCCTCGCCGGTCTCGATGGCGAAGAGGTCGTCGGCCGCGGTGGCGGCTTCCGGGTCCATGATCGGTTCCAGCGTGTCTCCCCCGCCGAGGTTGACGTCCTCACCGGTGTCGTGGGCCGACCGCTTGTCATGTTCTCTCCGCGGCATCGCGCATCACCTGCACTGGAGCCGGCACGCCCGTCCAAAGCTCGAACGCCGCCGCCGCCTGCCATACCAGCATCGACAGCCCGTCGACCGTGCCTGCTCCGCGCGCCCGCGCCGCGGCGAGGAAATCAGTCGGCCCCTCACCGTAGACCAGGTCGACAACGACCTGTCCTCTGAGCACGTTATCGGCCAAAGCGGCGGGCACTTTACCGGTGCCGGGCAAGCCGAGACTGGTCGCGTTGACGAGCAGGTCGTGGGCGCCGACGAGCGCCGCGTCGAGGGCGGCGAGCGGCGCGGCCGCGAGCTCCGCTCGCGGCCGCGCCGCGAAGATCGTCTCGACGAGGCGCTCCGCGTTCGCGAGATCGCGGTTCACGACCGTCGTGGCGAGGCCCAGATCGGCGAGCGCCAGGGCCACGGCACGGGCCGCGCCGCCGGCGCCCAGCAGCAGCACGCGCGGCGCGGCTGCCGGCTCGACCCACACCTCGCCGAGCGCCCGGGCGAAACCGGCGACGTCGGTGTTGAAGCCGCGCAGCCGGCCGCCATCGACGACGATCGTGTTGACGGCCCCCAGTGCGGCCGCGGTCTCGTCGAGCTCGTCGAGGAGCCCGGCGGCCGCGACCTTGTGGGGCACGGTCACGTTGGCCCCGCGCAGGCCGAGGGCGCGCAGGCCGGCGACCGCGTCGGGAAGCTCGGCGGCGGTCACCGGGAAGGGCACGTACACGTAGTCCAGCCCGCAGGCCGCGAACGCGGCGTTGTGGATCTGCGGCGAGCGCGAGTGGGCGACCGGGTCGCCGAGGAGGCCGATCACGCGGGTGCTGCCGGAGACCATCGTCACCACGACCCCCTCCTCGCCGGCCGGGCGCCTGCCGGGCCGCTCCGCGGCGGCGCGTTCCGCACCCGGGTCGTGCCCGGGCGACGCGCTCCGTCACGCCATAGGTTTGGCGCCCGGCCGCGTCCTCCTGCCGGGCGCGTCCTCCTGCCGGCCGCGGGCGCTCCGATCAGCGCAGCCGCACCGCTACTCCCCGGCCGCCGCCTTGGCCTTGTTCTGCAGGAACTCCTCGTAGGTCACCGAGAAGTAGTGCGCCCCGCTGCCGTCGCCCTTGGCCACGTAGTACAGGTAGTCCACGTCGGCCGGGTCGGCCGCCGCCCGGATCGACGCCAGGCCGGGGTTGGCGATCGGCGTCGGCGGCAGCCCCGCGATCTTGTAGGTGTTGTAGGGCGAGTCGATCTCGAGGTCGTCGAAGGTGAGCTGCTCCTTGTACTCGGGCAGCGCGTACTGGATGGTCGCGTCGATCTGCAACGGCATGCCCTCGCGCAGGCGGTTCCAGATCACGGCCGCGACCAGAGGCCGCTCCTCGGCGACGCGCGCCTCGCGCTCGACCAGCGAGGCGACGATCAGCACGTCGTACGTGGTCAGGTTCGCCTCGCGGGCGCGCCCGAGGTCGACCTTCTCCAGGTTGGCGAAGAGGGTCTCGAGCTGCAACTCGACGGCGCGCCGCGGCTTGAGCGCCGGCAGCACCTCGTAGGTGGCCGGGAAGAGCAGGCCCTCGAGCGTCGTGCCCTGTTTGTAGCCGTCGAGCTCGACCGCGGGCGGGTCTTCGGCGGCGATCCGCCGGTAGGCGGCGGCGTCGAAGCCGTCGATCTTCTTCGCCCAGCGTCTGGAGGTCTGCTCGAGGGTGAACCCCTCGGGTATGGTCACCGTCGCCGTCTCGGCCTTCTCGCCCGCGAGCAGCGCCGCGATCAGGCTGTCGTAGGGCTCGTTGACGCGCAGGTCGTAGGTGCCCGGCTTGAGGTCGCCGCCGTGGCCGTCCTCCTCCGCCTTGCGCACGAAGGTGAAGGCGTGGCGCACGACGCCCGCGTCCTCGAGGATGCGCCCGATCTCCGAGAGCGTTGCGCCCTCGGGGACGGTGACCGTGACCGGGCCCCCGGCCTCGCCCCAGTCGAAGAGGTCGCGTACGTACCCCACGGCGAGGCCGGCGACGAGCACGACCACGAGCAGCGCGGCGATCAAGGCCACACGCACGGGCCAGCGCCGGCGACCGGGGCCGCCGGGGCTCGAGGGCGCCGATGGGTCGGGACCGACCCACGGTGGCTCGCCCGCACCGCCGGCCCACGGGCCGGGACCAGCTGCCGACGGTGTAAGAGGGGGGCCCGCCGGCGCACGAGGTGGTCCTGCCGGCGCACGAGGTGGTCCCGGCGGGGCCGGAGGCGGCCCTGGTGGCGGCCCGGACGCTCCCGCCGGCGTGTGAGGCGGTGCTGCCGGCGTCCGGGCGGGCTCCCTCCGAGTCTGCGGCGGCGGCGCACTCTGCGCGGGCGGCGGCGCACTCTCGGCGAGCGGCGGCGCGGGCTCGACCCACGTCTCGCCGCGCGCGGCGGCGCGTCGCCGCTCGCGCTCACGGCGCCGCTCCTCGCACTCGGCGCGCAGGCGCGCCTGCTCGGCCGGGCTCAGCTCCGCGGGGTCCGACCGCCGGTCCCGGCGCCCCTTCCCCGTCTTGCCGCCGCCCGCGCCGGCCCCGGCGTCATCCGGGCGGCGTCGCATGGCTCCTCAGGTAGTCCTCGAGGATCACGGCGGCGCCGCGGGCGTCCAGCGGCGCGGCGCCGCCGCGGCGCTGTGCCACTGTGGTGGTGAAGCGCTCGTCGTAGAGGGTGACGTCGTACGAGGTGGCTTCGGCGAGGCGCCGGGCGAAGGCCCGCGCGCGAGCTGCCTGCGCGTGCTCGCGGCCGTCGAGCGAGACCGGCAGGCCGACGACGACCACCTCGGGCGCCTCGGTGGCGAGACTCTCGAGCAGCCGGGCGAAGCCGTCGGGCTGGTCGACGCGCTCGACCACGCCGACCGGGCGCACGATGGTGCCCGTCGGGTCGCTCGCGGCGACGCCCGTGCGGACCTGCCCGTAATCGAGGGCCACGATGCGCACTCAGGCGCCCAGGATCGCCGCCGCCCGCTCGAGGCCGGCCGCGACCGCGGCTTCGGCGCCATCGGCCCGCGGCCCGGAGCCGCGGGCGAGCGTCGGCCGCCCGCCGCCGCGGCCCTCGACGTGGGGCAGCATCGCCTGCAGGACGTCGTTGGCTTTGAGGCCGCGCCCCACGGCGCCGTCGCCGGCGGCGACGAGCAGCGCGGCGCGGCCCTCAACGGCTGCGGCCAGCACCACGACGGCGTCGGGGTGACGCTCGCGCACCGCGTCGGCGAGGGCGAGCAGTTCGTCGGGCTTTGCGACGCCGGCCGGGGCGGCGCCCACGACGGGCACGCCGCCCACCTCGCGGCGGGTCTCGAGGAGCTCGTCGAGGCGGCCGCGGGACTCGCCCGACTGGGCGGCCGCAAGCTCGCGCTCGAGCTCGGCGACGCGCTCCTGCAGCTTCTCGACGGCCAGCGGCACCCGGTCGGGCTTGACGCGCAGCGTCTCGGCGAGGCCGTCGTAGGCGGCCTCGAGCCCGCGGTAGTGCTCGATGGCGCGAGCCGAGGTCACGGCCTCGAGGCGCCGAGTGTTGGCGCCGATGGACTGGCTCGCGGTCAGCTTGAGGACGCCGATCTGAGAGGTCGAGGACACGTGCGTGCCGCCGCAGAGCTCGCGGCTGAAGTCGTCGATCTCGAGGACGCGCACGAACTCGCCGTACTTCTCCTCGAAGAAGGCGATGGCGCCGACCTCCTTGGCGAACTCGCGCGTGGTCACAAAAGGACGCACCGGGTGGTTCTCGACGATGCGCCGGTTCACGAGCTCCTCGATCTGGCGGAGCTGCTCGTCGCTCGGGCGGCTGCGCACGGTGAAGTCGAAGCGCAGCCGCTCGGGCGAGACGTACGACCCGGCTTGGCGCACCTCCTCGCCGACGATCAGGCGCAGGGCGTTGTGCAGCAGATGGGTGGCGGTGTGGTTGCAGGCGGTCTGGTGGCGGCGCACCGCGTTGACCATCGCCTTGGCGCGCTGGCCCTGGACGACGTTGCCCTCGGTCGGCCGCGCGACGACCACCTGGTCGTCGTCGAAGCGCACGACGTCGTCGACCTCGAGCTTGCCGGTGTCGGTGTGCACCCAGCCGTGGTCGGCCACCTGCCCCCCGCCCTCGGGGTAGAACGGCGACTCGGCGAGCTTGAGGGCGACGCGCCCGTCACCGAGCGTCGTGACCGCGCGCACCACGGTGTAGACCTCGAGCCGGTCGTAGCCGACGAATTCGGCCGGCAGGTCGGCGGAGCGGCGCTGGAACTCCTCGAGCTCGCCCGGCCCGCCGTCGAAGGCCCCGGCCTTCTGCGCCGCGCGGGCGCGCTCGCGCTGCTCGCGCATCAGCGCCTCGAAGCCGGCCTCGTCGACCCCGACCTCGGACTCGAGGGCGATCTCGCGCGTGAGGTCGAAGGGGAAGCCGAAGGTGTCGTGCAGCTCGAAGGCGACCTCGGCCGGCAGCTCGGCGCCGCTGTCGCGGGCACGGCGGAGAGCCTCGTCGAGGATGGTCATGCCTTGCTGCAGGGTACGGCGGAAGCGGGACTCCTCCTCACTGACGGCGGCGACGATCTCGTCGCGGCTCGCCACCAGCGCAGGGTACGCCTCGCCCATGAGCTCGACGACGCGCGCGCAGAGACGGGCGAGGAAGGGCTCGTCGATGCCGATCGCCACGCCCTGCTGCACGGCGCGGCGGATGATGCGCCGCAGCACGTAGCCGCGCCCTTCGTTGCTCGGCACGACGCCATCCATGACGAGGAAGGCGGCGCCGCGCGCGTGCTCGGCCATCGTCTGCAGGGCACGGACGATCGCCGCCGAGCCCTGAGCGTCGACGCCGGCGAGCTCGGCGCCCTGGGCGATGAGGGGCGCGAAGAGGTCGGTCTCGAAGACCGTGACCACGCCCTGGGTGACGGCGGCGATGCGCTCGAGGCCCATGCCCGTGTCGATGCTCGGCCGGGGCAGCGGCGTGAGCGCCCCCTGCTCGTCCATCTCGTACTGCACGAAGACGAGGTTCCAGTACTCCATGAAGCGGTCGCAGTCGCAGCCCGGGGCGCAGTCGGGGCCCCCGCAGCCGACTTCGGGGCCCATGTCGAAATAGAGCTCGGAGCAGGGCCCGCAGGGCCCGGTCGGGCCGACCGGGCCCCAGAAGTTGTCCTTGCGACCGAGGCGCACGATGCGCTCCTCGGGGATGCCGCGCTCGACCCAGAGCCGCACGGCCTCGTCGTCGGACGGCACCGTCTCGTCGCCGCCGAAGGTGGTGACCCAGACGCGGCCGCGGTCGATGCCGAGCTCGTCGGAGAGCTCGAGCGCCCAGTCGACGGCCTCGGTCTTGAAGTAGTCGCCGAACGAGAAGTTGCCCAGCATCTCGAAGAAGGTGAGATGACGCGCCGTCTTGCCGACGTTCTCGATGTCGTTGGTGCGGAAGCAGCGCTGCGCGGTCGTGATGCGCGTCGCCGGCGGGGTCTCGACGCCGAGGTAGTACGGCTTGTACTGCTGCATCCCCGCGCTGGTGAAGAGGACGCTGGGGTCGCCCGCCGGCACGAGGCTGGCCGGCTCGCCGGCCAGGTGCCCGCGGGCGACGAAGAAGTCGATGAACCGGGTGCGGATGTCGGCGGCGTTCACGCTGGGGCCCTCTCGATGGTCGCGGTGGTCTCGATGCTGGCGCTGCGGGCGCCCGTCACTGCTCGCCGGAGACCCGGGAGACCTCGGGACGGTCGAGGTCGCCGATCTCCTCCCTGAGCTTCTCCAGCGAACGGCGGATCAGGCGCGAGACGTGCATCTGCGAGATGCCGACACGCTCGGCGATCTGGGACTGCGTGAGCCCCTCGAAGAAGCGCAGGTGGAGGATGTAGCGTTCGCGCTTGTCGAGCTTGGCGAAACCCGGGGCGAGCGTCGTGCGGTCCTCCATCGTCTCGTAGGCGGCTTCGGGGCCGCCCAGGTAGTCGATGAGGCCCGCATCCTCGTCGCCGCTCTCGGAGTTGGGCGACGCCTGCAGGGAGATGGAGTTGTAGGCCTGGCTCGTCTCGAGCGCCTCGAGCACCTCTTCGGGCGTGGCGCTGGCGGCCTCGGCGAGCTCGTTGATGGTCGGCGAGCGCTGCAGCTTGGGCACCAGCTCGTCGATCACCTTGTTGAGGCGGATGTTGAGCTCCTGCAGGCCGCGCGGCACACGCACCGACCAGCCCTTGTCGCGGAAGTAGCGCTTGATCTCGCCGACGATGTTGGGCGTCGCGTACGTCGTCAGCTCGACGCCGCGCGTGAGGTCGAAGCGGTCGATCGCCTTGATGAGCCCGATGGCGCCGACCTGCACCAGGTCGTCGAAGTGTTCGCCGCGGCTCGCGTAGCGGCGAGCCAGCGAGCGCACGAGCGGCAGGTACATGGTGATGAGCTGCTCGCGCGCCTTGCGGTCGCCGTGCAGGTGGTAACGCCTGAGCAGGTACTGGTCGAGCTTCTCCGACTCGTCGCGGCCTCGGCCGGTGAAGGCCGGAGCGACTGGTGTGGTCTCCTCGTCGTCGTCCTCGTCGCGGAAGCGGCGCGGCTGACCGGGCAGACTGCCCAGGTCGAGCGGGTCGCTCGGGCGCCTGTCGTCGCGCGGTGTCACGCCGGCCGCCTGCCCTTGATCATCGTCACGCTGAAGCCCTCGTCGTCGTCAACGACGGCGAAGGAGTCGACGGTGCTGCTCAGCAGGCGGCAGAGGTCGAGGCAGGCGCCGCCGTCGGGCGCGCCGTCGAGACGGTGTCGCAGGTCGGGCGAGCGGTAGGGGCCCGCGACGACGTGCAGCTTGTCGCCCACGATGGCCATCTCGACCGACCACGACTCGAGGCGCTCGCTGTCGCCCGCCGCCCGCAGGAGCTCGGTGGCCGCCAGCGAGAGGTCTTCGAGCTCTTCGAGCGAGAAGTCGAGCCGCACGGCGAGACCGCCCAGCAGCATGCGCAGGGTAGGCAGGGCGGTGACGGCCGCCGGGACCTCCAGGCGGATGGACTCGCGCATCTCGGGGCTCACTGCTTCGGGGCCGCCGGGTCGCTCCCGCTCTCGAGCCGCAGGCTGAGCTCGGCCTCGCGGGCGCGGGCCGCGATGAGGCCCTCGTCGACGGCGCGCTTCGAGCGCTCGCGGAGATCGTCGGCGAGACGCTGGACGTCGCCGGGCAGGGCGAGAAGGACCTCGACGTACCCGGCGCCGGTGGCATCGTGCTTGCGCTTGACGTAATAGCCGACCGCGGCGGCGGCGAGCGCGGTGCCCAGGGCGGCTCGGCCGAGGAAGCTCACGAGGGCGATCCCTCCTCGGGCTCGTCGGGGCGCGACGGGCTCGTCGGCTACGGCGACCGGCTCGTCGGCTACGGCGACCGGCTCGTCGCCGGCGGCCGCGGGCTCTTCGGCCGACGCCGGTGCCTCGGGCGCGGCGGACGCCGGCGGCGCCTCCCAGGCCGGCGAGGTCTCCCAGGCCGGCCCCGGCGTGGCCGACGCCGCGCCCGTTTCAGCGTCGGCGGAGGCACCCTGGTCGCGCCGCAGGAAGCTGCTCACGGCCTGCTGCACGCCGCTCCCGAAGGCCGCTGCCTTCTTGGCCGGCGTCTGCAGCGCCGAGTCGACCGCGCTCACGAGCCCGTTCACCTTATCGGTCATGTCGGCCACGTCGCGGGTGATCTCGTCGACGTTCTGCAGGCTGCCGTTGACGCCGTCGAGCGTCTCGCCCGACTTGCGCAGCAGGGGCACGGCCTCGCGGTCGATGTCTTCGAGCATCTTGTCGGCGCGGCCGAGCACGTTGCCGACCCGGAAGAGCGCGTAGGCCAGCGCGACGGCGACGACGACGAAGAAGAAGGCGAGCGCGTAGTAGAAGACCTCTGAGGCTGTGACGAGCACCACGGTTGTCGCGTCCACGCTGCTCTCCTCTCCGCGGGGGCGTCTGCCGGATACCCGGCGAACCTTATCATACCCCCTCTCCGCGACGGCCCCCACAGGCGACCCCGCCGGCGTTCGTCGAGCGACGCCCCGTGGCCTCGGACGGCGGCACCGGTCGGCACGCGAAGCTCAGCCGACCTCCGGCAGCGGCCGGCGAGCGACGCTCAGGCGGCCTCCGGCAGCGGCACTGGTCTGCGCGCGACCTTCAAGCGGTCTCGGGCGGCGGCACGTCGAGCACACCGCCCCCCACGACGCGCACGCCGCGGTAGAAGACGGCCGACTGGCCGGGCGCCGGCGCGGCGAACGGAGTCTCGAGCCCCACGAGCAGACGCCCGCCTGCCTGCTGCTCGAGCGAGCTCACGGGCACGGCCGGCGACCTGTACCGTAGCTGCACGAGGAGCTTCGCCTCATCGCCGTCGGGCGTGCCCTCCGGGCCGCCGGTGGCGGCGGCCGGACTCCCCGCTCTGCCCTCCCCGACCCCCCGGTCGACGACGTCACGGACCAGGACGCGCCGCGCCGCCAGGTCGTCGGCGCGGCCGATCACGACCTCGTTCGTGGCGGCGCGGCGTGAGAGCACGTACCACGGCCCGTCCGGGACCTCGATGCCGCGCCGCTGCCCGATGGTGAAATTCCAGTGCCCGTCGTGCTCGCCGAGCGTGCGGCCGCTGCGGTCGCTGAAGCGCCCCTTCCATGGCTCGACGCCGCGCGCGGCGAGGAAGCGCCGGTAGCCCTCGGGGGCAAAGCAGACCTCCTGGCTCTCCGGCTGATCGGCGGCCACGAGACCAGCACGTCGCGCGACCGCCCTGATCTCGTCCTTGGTCGCGCCGCAGAGCGGCAACTCGAGGCGCTCGAGGGTCTCCTCGCCGAGCATCCAAAGCATGTATGACTGGTCCTTGGCGCGGTCGGCGGCGCGGCCCACGTAGGGACGCCCGCCGTGGCGCACCAGGCACGCGTAGTGCCCGCTGGCGATACCGTCCAGGCCGAGCTCCGCTGCCCGGCGGGCGAGCAAGGCGAAGCGCCGCCGGTTACACACGACACACGGGTTGGGCGTCTCGCCGGCCAGGTAGGCGGCCGCGAAGGGCTCGACGACGGCCCGGGAGAAGCCCTCCTCGTCGTCGAGCACCTCGAACGGGGCGCCGGCGGCGGCCGCGGCGGCGCGGGCGCGGCGGAGTCCCTCCGCCGAGCCGCCGCCGCGGCGGTCGGGGCCGGCCCGGAGGCGCAGATGGACGGCGTGGACCACGTGGCCCGCGGCCTTCAGAAGGTGCAGGGCCACGGAGCTGTCCACGCCGCCGCTGACGGCGACGAGCAGTGACCGGCGCTGCGCCTGTGCGGTGGCGGGAGGCACCGCCGGCCTCACGACACGGGCGGACATGCGCGCCGGACCGCTTCGACGTCCGGCGAGAACACCTCGAGGAAGTACCGGGCGTCCTCGGCGCCGACGAGTGGCGGCTGGGCCTCGAGCACGCGCGGGTCGACGGGGGTCGTGGCGGCGTGGTCGAAGGAGATCGCGTACATGGCCCGGAGCATCGCGCATGAGGGCCGCAGCCGCAAGACGGCGCCGCCGACGGTCGTGGCCGTCAAGCGGCGCCGTGAGGCGGCCCTATGAGAGTCGAGACGGGGGTCTCCACGCGGGGCCCCGCACCGGCCCGGCCGCGGAGCGGACCGGGACGGCGCGCGCCGCGCGCCCGCCGGCCGCCGGGGTCAGAGACCGCGGGCGGCGTCGGCGATGCGCTGCTCGAGCACCTTGGCGCCGACCCAGCCCGTGTAGAGCTCCGAGACGGTGCCGTCGCCGCGCACGACCGCGAGCACCGGCGGGTCGTACACGCCGAGCTGGTCGAGCACGTCGCCGAGACGCTTGACGTCGCCGGACTCGTACGTGAAGAACGACATGTCGGCGGCGTACTGCGGCTTGAGAGCCTTCACCTCGTCGAGCATGGCCATGTCGGCCGACGCGCCCTTGAGGTAGACCAGGAGCACGATGCCGCGCTGCTCCTTGAGCGCGTTGGCGATCGGCTTGGGCGTGTCGTCGGTGACCTGGATGGTCAGCGTCTCGGCGCCGGTGATGCCGAAGCTGCCGGGCACCGGCATCGGCGCCTGCTCCACGGCGGCGACCGGCGCCGTCTCACCGCTCTCCGCCATGGCGAAGAACACGGTGAACATCCCCATCGCCACGAGCCCGCCCGTGATGATCAGGGCAGCGGTCGCGAGGAACGACCTGTTGCGAGCCACGACTCCCATACCGGCCTCCAATTAAGTAGTGCTCCACCTTGCCGTGCTCGTGTTCTTCTCGAACCTGCTTTCGCAGGTGGGTGCCCTCTCGACTCATCCGGAGATGAGACCGAAGCCCGGGCTCCCGATGTGTCTGTGTTGGCTCGAGAATGCTACGAGGTCACGCACAAGGTAGAGCCCGGCCATCCTAGCAAACGAGCATCGGTTCAACAACAGAGTCGGCAGCACGGCCAAAAGCTTGAGGAATCGGTACCCCCCGCGAGCCTGAGGGACCGGCGCCGGAGGTGCGGCGCGGGACGGCGCCGGGCCGAGGTCGCGCCGGCGGCACCCGGGCGGAGCGCTCTGGTGGCGGCATCCGGGCGGAGCGGTGTGGCCGCCCCTCGCGCCTCCGGGGCGCCGGAGCTCAGCCGAGGCGGAGGTGCAGGTCCTTGAGCTGCCCCGAGGCGACGCCGGCCGGGGCGCCGGTCATCGGCTCGGCCCCCGACGAGGTCTTGGGGAAGGCGATGACGTCGCGGATCGAGTCGGCGCCGGCGAGGCGCATGACGAGCCGGTCGAGGCCGAGGCCGATGCCGCCGTGCGGCGGCGCCCCGTGCTCGAGCGCCTCGAGGAACCAGCCGAAGGCGTCGTCGATGCGCTCGTCGCCGTAGCCGAGGGTGTGCAGCACGGCGCGCTGCAGATCGGCACGGTGGTTGCGCAGCGATCCCGAACCCAGTTCGGTCCCGTTGAGCACGAGGTCGTACTGCGCGCCGTACACCTTGAGCGGCTCGGACTCGAGGAAGGGCAGCGTCTCGTCAGTGGGCAGACTGAACGGGTTGTGCCCGTAGGTGATCTCACCGCTCTCCTTGTCGATCTCGAACAGGGGGAAGTCGACGACCCAGAGCAGCGACCAGCGCGTGGAGGGCTCGGGCTGAAGCAGCGCGATGAGGGCGAGGCGGAGAGCGCCGAGGACCTCGGCGGCCCCCGCCGCCTGGTCGGCGGCGAAGACGACGAGGTCGCCGGGCTCGGCGCCGACGCGCTCGACGAGCGCCGCCTGCTCGGCCTCGGTGAGGAACTTGACGATGGGGCCGCGCAGAGCGCGGCCCTCCTCGACGTACACGTACGCCATGCCGCGGGCACCGTGCTCCTTGGCCGTCTCGGTGAGGCCGTCGATCTGGGCGCGCGAGAGGCGCCCCCCTCCGGGGGCGCGCAGCGCGCGCACGACCCCGCCGGCCTCGAGCGCCCCGCGGAAGACCTGGAACCCGCTGGCGGCGAAGACGTCGGAGAGGTCGTCGATCGCGAGTCCGAAGCGCAGGTCGGGCTTGTCGGAGCCGTAGCGCAGCATCGCCTCGTCGTAGGTCAGCGTCGGCAACGGCAGGCTGAGCGGGCCCTCGCCCACGGCGTCGAAGATCGCCGCCATCAGCCCCTCGAGCAGGGTGCGGATCTCGGCCGCCGAGAGGAACGACATCTCGGCGTCGATCTGCGTGTGCTCGGGCTGGCGGTCGGCGCGCAGGTCCTCGTCCCTGAAGCAGCGGGCGATCTGGTAGTAGCGGTCGACGCCCGCCACCATGAGGATCTGCTTGAACATCTGCGGCGACTGCGGCAGCGCGTAGAAGCGTTGCGCCTGCAGGCGCGACGGGACGAGGAAGTCGCGCGCACCCTCGGGGGACGACCTGGTGAGACACGGCGTCTCGACCTCGAGGAAGCGCTGCGCGTTGAAGTAGGCGCGCGTCGCCTGCACCACCGTGTGGCGCAGCTCGAGGTGGCGCAGCATCTCGGCGCGCCGCAGGTCGAGGTAGCGGTACTTGAGGCGCAGGGTCTCGTCGACCTCGGCCGCCTCGTCGCCCTCGACGGCGAACGGCGGCGTCTGGGCCCGGTTCAGGATCTCGAGCCCGGCGACTCTGACCTCGACTTCGCCGGTCGGCAGCGCCGGGTTGACCGTCTCGGGGGCGCGGGCCACGACCTCGCCCTCGACGGCGAGCACCGACTCGGGGCGCACGGTCTCGGCGAGGGCGTGCGCCTCGCGCGCCCGGGATGGGTCGAAGACGAGCTGCACCACGCCGCTGCGGTCGCGCAGGTCGACGAAGATCAGGTTGCCGTGGTCGCGACGGTGGGCGACCCAGCCGGCGAGCTCGACGCGGCGGCCGACGTCGGCCGCGCGCAACTCGCCGGGGTACGTGTCACGCAGGCTCATGACGCCTCTTCGGCGAGTCGGGCGAGGCGCTCCAAGGCCGCCTCGAGGGCGAGGTCCTCCTCGCCGCCGCCGTCGAGCCGCCGCAGGCGGACGGCGCCGGCGGCGAGACCGTCGAGCCCGAGGAGCACGGCCCAGGCGGCGCCGCTGCGGCCCGCCTGCTTGAGCTGACCTTTGGGGCTGCGCGCGGCGAGGTCGAGCTCGGTGCGCACGCCGGCGGCGCGCAGGCGCTGCGCCAGCGCGAACGCCGCTTCACGCTCGTCGTCGGCGAAGCTCACGACGTAGACCTGCGGCGCCGGTGGGGCGGCATCGGTCTCGCCCATGGCGAGGCCGATGCGCTCGAGGCCGGCGCCCCAGCCGACGCCCGGCGTCGACGGACCGCCGAGCTGCTCGATGAGGCCGTCGTAGCGCCCCCCGCCCCCCACGCCACTCTGGGCGCCGAGGCGGTCGGAGCTGAACTCGAAGGTCGTGCGCGTGTAGTAGTCGAGGCCGCGCACGAGGCGCGGGTCGAGCTCGGGCTCGAGACCGGCGCGGCGCAGCAGCGCGAGGACGCGCTCGAAGTGCTCGCGGCAGTCGCCGCAGAGATGGTCGACCAGGTGCGGCGCGTCGTCGAGCACGGCGCGGCAGCTCTCGACCTTGCAGTCGAAGGTGCGCAGCGGGTTGAGCTCGAGGCGCTCGCGGCAGTCGCCGCAGAGCTCCTCCTCGCGACCGCGGAGGTGCTCGCGCAGGCGGGCGACGTACGCCGGCCGGCAGGCCGGGTCGCCCATGCTGTTCACGGCGAGCCGCAGGCCGCCCACGCCGAGCTCGGCGAAGAGCTGCGCCAGCAGGAGGATCACCTCGGCGTCGACCATCGGGTCGGCCGACGCCGATCGCCTCGGCGCCGAGCTGGTAGTGCTCGCGGTAGCGCCCGGCCTGGGGCCGCTCGTAGCGGAACATCGGGCAGTAGTACCAGAGCTTCACCGGCTGCGGCCACTTGTGCAGCCCGTGCTCGAGGTAGGCACGGCAGATCGGCGCCGTGCCCTCGGGACGCAGGGTCAGCGAGCGGCCGCCCTTGTCCTCGAAGGTGTACATCTCCTTGCGCACGATGTCGGTGGCCTCGCCGACGCCGCGCGCGAAGAGCCCCGTCTCCTCGAACTCGGGGGTCACCACGCGACGGTAGCCGAAGGCGGCGAAGGCGCGCGCCGCGACGGCGACCACGGCGTCGCGCGCCGCGGCCTCGTCGGGCAGCAGGTCGTACGTGCCCTTGGGCGCCCGCGGCGCCGTCACCAGCGGTGCCCCGGGTCGTGCCGCAGGGGCGAGAGGAAGGGGTTGAGCGCCAGCTCGCGCCCCAGCGAGGTGTCGGGGCCGTGGCCGCAGTGCACGGCGGAGTCGGCCGGGAAACGGCGTACCAGGGTGGCCACCGAGTCGAGCAGCTGATCCATGTCGCCCCCAGGCAGGTCGGTGCGCCCGACGCTGCCGTAGAAGAGCAGGTCGCCGACGAACAGGTGCCCGTCGATCGCGAAGGTGAAGGCCCCGCGCGAGTGCCCCGGCGTCGGGATCGCCGTCACCGCGATCGGCAGGGCGAGCGTCTGCTCGCCCTCGAGCAGGACGGCGCCGGCGACGGGCTCGACGTCGAAACCACCCAGCGCACCGAGACCCGGGTCGGCCATCTCCGCCGCGTCGGCGGCGCCGACGTAGACGGGGATGTCGAAGTGGCGGGCGAGCGGCGCCACGCCGCCGAAGTGGTCGAAGTGGCCGTGGGTCACGAGCACGGCGGCGGGGCTGAAGCCGAACTCGGTGAAGGCCTCGATGACGACCCCGGCCTCGTCGCCGGGGTCGATGACGAGGCCCTCGCTCCCCCGCACGACGATGAAGCAGTTGGCCTGCAGGGGGCCGAGCGGCAGGGCGAAGACTTCGAGCGCTTCGGACATGGGACCTCGCGGACGTCGGCCGACCGGCCGTACGGTATCAGACCGGCGACGGGAGCGTCGAGCGAGGGCGAGGGCGCCGGGGCGGCACCGGAGCGCCGGCCGCGGGCGCGCGAGAAGTCGAGGGGGCGGCGGGCGCTGCGCCCGCACGGGCGCGGCGCCCGCCGCCCCCGAAGCCTACGCCCAGCCCGCCTCAGCCGACGACGCGGTAGGCGTCGTAGACGGTGTCGATCGAACGGATGTTGGCGAGGATGTTGTCGAGCTGGCGCACGTCGCCGACCTCGATCGTGAAGCGGTCGCGCACCACGCCGTCGGGCAGGGTCTGCACGCTGCCCGAGAGGATGTTGACACCCGAGTCGCCGAGTGCCCGGGCGACGTCCTCGAGCAGGTGGTTGCGGTCGAGCGCCTCGACCTGGATCTCGACGCGGAAGGCGACCCCGCCGAGCCCCTGCCAGTCGACCTTGGTGAAGCGCTCGGGGTTCTTGGCCAGGGCCCGAGCGTTCTTGCAGTCCCGGCGGTGGATGGTGATGCCCTTGCCGAGCGAGATGTAGCCGACGATGTCGTCGCCGGGGATCGGCCGGCAGCAGCTCGCCATGCGCACCATGATGTCGCTCATGCCTTCGACGGCGATGCCGTACTCGCCGGAGACCGCGGCGGGGCCGGCCGTCGGCTCGGCGCGCCGCGAGGGCAGCAGCTCGGCGCTGGGCGTGGCCTCCTTCATGGTGCCCGCGCGCTGCATCACCTTGTTGACCACGGTCTTGACCGTCACCCGGCCCGAGCCGATCGCCGCGTAGAGGTCGTCGGGCTTGGCGTAGCCCGTCTCCTTGACGATCTGGCCGAAGACCTTGGAGGCGAGGATCTTCTGCGCCGGCAGACCCTCACGGCGCATCAGCTCCTGCAGCAGGTCGCGACCCGAGTGCTCCGAGTCCTCGCGCTGCTCGCGGCGGAAGTGCTGGCGGATCTTCTGCCGCGCCCGCGTCGTGACCACGACGTCGAGCCAGTCCCGCGAGGGCCCGTGGCTCGACTTCGAGGTGATGATCTCGACGATGTCGCCCGAGCGCAGGGTGTGGTGCAGCGGGACGATGCGGCCGTTGACCTTGGCGCCCACGCAGCGGTGGCCGACGTCGGTGTGGACCGCGTAGGCGAAGTCGATCGGGGTGGCGCCGGCGGCGAGGTTCTTGACGTCGCCCTTGGGCGTGAAGACGAAGACCTCGTCCTCGAAGAGGTCGATCTTCAGCGTGTCCATGAACTCGCGCGGGTCGCCGGTCTCCGACTGCCACTCCATCATCTGGCGCAGCCAGGCGAGCTTGTCCGGGTCGCGGTCGCCCTTCTCCTTGTAGAGCCAGTGGGCGGCGACGCCGAACTCGGCGGTCTGGTGCATCTCGTGGGTGCGGATCTGGATCTCGAGCGGCTTGCCCCCGGGCCCGATCACCGTCGTGTGCAGCGACTGGTACATGTTGAACTTGGGCATCGCGATGTAGTCCTTGAAGCGCCCGGGGATCGGCTTCCAGACCGAGTGGATGATGCCGACCGCGCCGTAGCAGTCCTTGACGCTGTCGACGAGCACGCGCAGGCCGGTGAGGTCGAAGATCTCGTTGAACTCCTTGCCGCGCCGGCTCATCTTCTCGTAGATCGAGTAGAAGTGCTTGGCGCGGCCCTGGATCTCGGCCTCGATGCCGGCCGTCGTCGAGCTCGGCGCGGATGAACCCCGCGGCCTCCTCGGCGTAGCTCCTCGCGGTCGGCGCGGCGCTGTGCCGACCCACTTCTGGATCTCCTGGTACTTGCGCGGGTGCAGCGCGGCGAAGGCGAGGTCCTCGAGCTGCCACTTGATGTTGTGGATGCCGAGGCGGTGGGCCAGCGGCGCGTAGACCTCGAGGGTCTCCTTGGCCTTCTGGATCTGCTTCTGCTTGCTCAGGTAGCAGAGCGTCCGCATGTTGTGCAGGCGGTCGCAGAGCTTGATCAGGATGACGCGGATGTCGTTCGCCATCGCGACGATCATCTTGCGGTAGTTCTCGGCCTGCTCCTCCTCCTGGGAGTTGAAGTGCATCTTGGTCAGCTTGGTGACCCCGTCGACCAGCATGGCGATCTCGTCGCCGAACTGCTCCTCGAGCCACTCGACCGGGGTCTCGCAGTCCTCGACCACGTCGTGCAGGAGGGCGGCGGCGATGGTCACCGAGTCGAGCTGCAGCTCGGCGGCGTTGAGCGCCGTGCCGACCGGGTGGTGGATGTAGGCCTCGCCGCTCTTGCGCGTCTGGCGGCCGTGCAGGGCCACGGCGGCCGCGAAGGCGCGCGTGATCAGCTCGCGGTCGGGGTCGGGGTCGTAGCGCTCGATGGCCGCGAAGAGCTCGTCGAGCAGCGGCCCGTACTTCTCGGGGACCACGCTCAGAGACGCCGCGTCAGGCAGCTCTCCGTGAAGTCGTTTGTCTGAAACAGTCGGTGCCATGCTCTGTATGTCTCGGTCCCGGTGAGATCGGCCTTGACGTCTGGACGCTGCAGCTGGAGACCGCCCTCGACGACCCCGGCGAGCCCGGCCTCGGTGAAGGCCCGCAGTGCGGCCGCGAGCGGCGCGAGCGGCCGCAGGAACGGGCCCTGGAGGAGAAGTTCCTGCTCAGGCACCTCGCCAAACCGGCCGCCGGCTGCGGTCAGCGCGCGCCACAGCAGGCGCGACACGGGCTGGAGGTCGAAGAGGCTCCTCGCGACCTTGTCAGCGAAGTCTACTTCACCCCGGCCCCAGAGGATATGGAGCCAGGTGTCGGGGCCCGCCGCCGCGAGCAGCGCGTCGAAGGCGAGCCGGGTCGGCGGCGGGTCGACGAAGGCGACGTGGGCGGCGGCGCGCAGGAGCTCGGGGCGGGCGAGGGCGACGTCGTGACCGACGAGCACGACGTCGCCGTCGCCCGCGAGCCCGGCACGCCCCGCGACACAGGCGCCGTGGAGGTAGAGGCCGTTGCGGCGCAACTCGGGCGGGAGCACGTCGCGCATCAGCAGCGGCCGGCGACGGGCGACGTCGGCGGCGACGATCACGAGCGGCCCGCCGGCAGCGGCCAGACCGACGAGCGTCGAGGCGATCGGCCGGCCGCGGAGGTCGCGCAGGCGGCCGTCGCGACGGGCCTGCCCGGCGGCGGCGGCCCACTCGGCGGCGGCCGCGGTCCACTGCTGGGCGGCCGCGCCGGCGTCGCTCCCCTCCTGCGCCGCCGGCAGACCCGGCAGCGGCCCGTCGAGGAGCTCGCGCCACAGCGCCGCAGCCGCGAGACGGTCGCGGCAGCCGAGGTCGCACGGCGTCGCGCACAGGTCGCCCCTGCCGTCGTCGAGGAGGTGCAGCGCCTTGACCTCGACCTGGGCGCTCACGCGCCCGTTGTAGGCGTCCTTGCCCAGCATCAGCGACACGTCGTAGCGGCCCTCCTCGACCGTGCCGACCGCGCCGGGGAACTCGAAGTGCACGGCCGAGGCGCAGGCCCCGTCACAGGCGACCCGGCAGCGCAGGTGCCGGCGGTCGCGGGTGAGCCGCGGCGCCTCGATGCGCGCCCCGTGCAGGAGCAACGCCGGGCGCGGGTTGCCGAGACCGTACGGGGCGAGCTGCTCGATCTCGTCGGCCAACTCGAGAGTGAGCTCGTCGCCGCAGACGACGGCGTCGACGCGGCGCACGCGCACCAGGTCGTCGTCGGTCAGGGCGCGGGCGGCCGCGGCGGTGAACTCGGCGCGAAAGGCGGGGATCGCCGCCACCGGCAGGCGCACGCCACAGGCGGCCCGGTGGCCGCCGAAGGCGAGCAGGTGCCCGGCGGCGGCCTCGACCGCCGCCAGCAGGTCGAAGCCGCCGATGCTGCGACCGGAACCCTTGGCGGTCTCGTCGCCCTCGCTGAGCAGGATCGCCGGGCGGTTGAAGCGCTCGGCGATGCGCGAGGCGACGATGCCGACGACGCCCTCGTGCCAGTCGGGCGAGGAGAGGACCAGCGCCGGCGGCGGCGGGTCGGGGACCATCTCGGTGGCCGCGGCGACCATCGCCTGCTCGATCGCCTGACGCTCGCGGTTGAGCTCGTCGAGGCGCACGGCGATCGGCAGCGCCGTCGCGCGGTCGGCACACCCCAGGAGCTCGAGCGCCTGAGCCGCGTCTTCGAGACGGCCGGCGGCGTTGAGCCGCGGGGCCAGCCGGAACCCGATACTGCCCGCGGTGAGCGCCGCCGGTTCGACGCCGGCGACCTCCATGAGCGCGGCGACCCCGGGGCGCGGCGCGCTGCGCAGGCGCCCCAGGCCCATGGCGACAAGCGAGCGGTTCTCGTCGCGCAGCGGCACGAGGTCGGCGACCGTGCCGAGCGCGACCACGTCGGTGAACGGGCGAAGGGCCAGCGGCAGCTCGACGCGTGCCGCACCCTCGTCCTGGAGGAGGGCGTGGGCGAGCTTCAGCGCCACGCCCACCCCGGCCAGGTCGCGGAACGGGTAGTCGCCGAGCTTCGGCGTGACCACGATGCCGTCGGGCGGCGGGCCCTCGGGCTCGTGGTGGTCGGTGACGACGACGTCGAGACCGAGCTCGCGCGCCCGCGCCACCTCGGCCCGGGCGGTGATGCCACAGTCGACGGTGACCAGCAGCCGCACACCCGCCGCGGCCATCTCCTCGACGGTCTCGAGGGCGACACCGTAGCCCTCGCTGAAGCGGTTCGGCAGGTGCCAGCGCACGTCGCCGCCGAGGTCGCGCAGGACCTCGACCAGGAGGAAGGTGGCGGTGATGCCGTCGGCGTCGTAGTCGCCGTGCACGGCGATCGCCTCGCCGCGCTGGAGGGCGCGGTCGATGCGGCGCCGCGCCGCGGCCATGCCGTCGATGAGGTACGGGCTGTGCAGCAGATGGTCGGGGTGCAGGAAGGCGCGCGCCGCCTCGAGGTCGGCGAACCCGCGCCGCACGAGGATCTCGGCGAGCGTCGCGCTGACGCCGAGCCCGCCGGCGAGGGTACGCACAACCGCGAGATCGACAGGGGCGATGCGCCAGGTGGCAGCGTTGAGGGAGCCCGTCACGAGCCCAAGTGTAGCGCGACGCGCAGACGGACGCGCGAGGGGCTCAGCGGGCGGCGCGGCAGCCGGTGCCCGGCCGCCGGCGGCGGCCCGACCGGCCGGCTACGCGCCCGCCTCGTCCGGGCTTTCGCCCGCGGGGCGCCGTTCGGTCGGGGGCTCGGCCGCTTCGTCGACCACGGTGGTCGCCTCAGCCGCTTCGGTGACCGCAGTCGGTGCCTCGTCCAAGCCTTCGCCCGCCGGACGCTGTTGGGTCACGGCCTCGGCGGGCTCGCCGACCGCGGTCGGCATCTCCGCAGGTGCGGTGACAGCGGTCGCGGCCTCGCCGGCCTGGCCGGCCTCGGCGACCGCCGCCGCGACACCGGCCGCCCCGGCGGACTGCTCGACCTGTGCTTCGACGGCGCGCAGACGGCGGTAGACCTCGAGCAGCTCCTTCTCGAGCTTGCCTCTCTCGCGCCAGCCCTGGGCGCGAGCGAGCGAGGCGCCGAGAAGACCTGCGGCCACCACGACACCTGCGGCGATGGCGAAGAGCCAGAAGACACTGACCGACCGCCAGACGCCGACCACGTAGTCGACGTCGACGATGGCCTCGCGATTGAAGAGGCCGAGCGTGAGTACCACGAGGGCCACGACGACCAGCACGATGAGCGCGTTCTTCATGAAGGACCCCCGGCTTCGCTGTCGGCCGAGTATACCAAGCGCTCACGGGACCCCGGTGGATGACCTGCGGCGGCCGCCGGTCTCGGGCGCCGGGCGCCGGTCTCGGACGCCGGCCCCGTCTCAGCCGCCGGCGCGCTCGATCTGCACGCGCTCGCGCTCGCGCTCGAGCCAGCCCTCGAGCGCCTGCAGGCGCTCGCGCCGGTCGAGCTCGACGCGCAGCTCGCCCTCGACCTCGGCGAAGGTCCTCGTCTGCGCCGCGCGGCGATCGTAGAGCTTGAGGATGAACCATCCGCCCGGGCCGGCGGTGACCTCGGAGAGCTCGCCGCGCTTCAGACCTTGGACGGCCTGCGCCAACGGCTCGGGCAGCGACGCCTCCTGGACCCATCCGAGCAGGCCACCGTTCGCCTTGCTCTCGGGGTCCATGCTGTAGCGACGCGCCATCTCGTCGAAGGGCCGGCCGGCGCGCAGCTTGGCGGCCACGCCGTTGGCCGCGTTCTCGCCGCGGAAGAGGATGCTGCCGAGCTTCACGGCGGCGGGCTCGGTGAAGAGCGTCTCGCGGTTCTCGTCGTAGAAGCGCCGCACCGCCTCGTCGGCGGCGCTCTCCCCCGCGAACTTCTGGTCGCGGAGACGCTCGCGGAGCAGACCGTAGGCGGCCCCCAGACGGAACTGCTCGCGGGTCATGACCGCCTCCTGCAGGCGGACGGTCAGCGCGTCCTCCCCGCCGACCCGGTCGCGGATCTCGCCGAGGCGCGCCTCGAGGGCAGCGTCGTCGACGGTGATGCCGAGGCGCTCTGCCTCGCGGCGCACCAGCACGCGGCCGACGGCCTCGTCGAGCGCCGCCTGCTCGTCGCCGGTCTCGCCGGCGAGGCGCGCTTCAGCCAGCACCAGGTCGACGTCGGCCTGGGTGACCGGCTCGCCCTCGACCCAGGCGAGTACGGCCTCGGCGGGCGACGGCGAGGCGCTCGGGACCGCGGCCTCGCCGCCCTCGCCCCCGCACGCGGCCGACGCCGTGACGAGCAGCGCCAGCGCGACGAGCAGGACGAGGGATACACGCGACGGCGCGTGACGACGCACGGCGGACCTCACTCTGAGGCGGCGGGAGCGCTCGCCGCGGCACCGCCGGCGACGGAGTCATCATCGGCCGGCATGGCGTCCATGAACGGCTGTGCGTGGACCACGCGCGACCCGCTGTCGAAGCGGGCCGGGAAGTAGCAGGCGACCTCGTGGTGCCCGCCGACGTGGCTCCCCGCGGTCACCAGCTGCGGCATCGCCGTGGTGCAGATCTCTTGCGCGCGCGGGCAGCGCGGGTGGAAGACGCAGCCCTTGGGCGGGTTGGCCGGGCTCGGCACGTCGCCCTCGAGGATGATGCGCCGGCGGGCGCGCTCGGTGTGCGGGTCGGGGATCGGCACGGCCGAGAGCAGGGCCTCGGTGTAGGGGTGCTGGGGGTAGTCGTACATCACGTCGCTGCCGGCGATCTCGACGATCTTGCCGAGGTACATGACGGCGACGCGGTCGGAGATGTGCTTGACCACCGAGAGGTCGTGGGCGATGAACATGTAGGTGAGGTCGAACTCGTCCTGGAGGTCTTCGAGCAGGTTGATGACCTGAGCGTGGATCGAGACGTCGAGGGCGCTCACCGGCTCGTCGCAGATGATGAGCTTGGGGTTGAGCGCCAGGGCGCGGGCGACGCCGATGCGCTGACGCTGCCCGCCGGAGAACTCGTGCGGGTAGCGCTCGGCGTGCTCGACGCTGAGACCGACGATCTCGAGCAGCTCGAAGACCCGCTTGCGCTGCTCGCCCTCGGTACCGATGCCGTGGATGCGCAGCGGCTCGCCGACGATGTGGCGGATGCGCATGCGCGGGTTGAGCGACGCGTACGGGTCCTGGAAGATGATCTGCATGTCGCGACGCAGGCGCTGCATCTCGGCCCGCGAGGCGCGCATCACGTCGATGCCCTCGAAGACGATCTCGCCGGCGGTCGGCGCGATCAGGCGCAGGATGCTGCGCCCGGCGGTCGACTTGCCGCAGCCGCTCTCGCCGACGAGGCCGAGCGTCTCGCCCTGCTCGACGTGGAACGAGATGTCGTCGACCGCGTAGACGTGGCCGGTCGTGCGCTTGAGCACGCCACTCTTGATGGGGAAGTGCTTCTTGAGGTTGCGGACCTCGAGCAGGCTCATGCGACCGCGCTCCGGAAGTGCGGCAGGGCGGCGCGGATCTCTTCGCGCTCGGTGTGCGGGATCCAGCAGTTGACGCCGTGGCCCTCGGAGATGACCTCGTGCGCGGGCCAGCTGTCGCGGCATTCTGGGCGCTCGTAGACGCAGCGCCCGCTGAACGGGCAGCCCGCGGGCAGCAGGATGAGGTCGGGCGGCTGCCCCTTGATCGGCGTGAGCCGCGTCTTCTCGACGAGGTCGAGCCGCGGCAGCGAGCCCAGCAGCCCCCACGTGTAGGGGTGGTGCGGGTCGTAGAAGACCTGGTCGATGGAGCCGTACTCGACCGTGCGCCCGCCGTACATGACCATCACCTTGTCGGCGAGCTCGGCGACCACGCCGAGGTCGTGGGTGATGAGGATGACGCCGGAGTGGAACTGCTCCTGCATCTCCTGGACGACCTCGATGATCTGCGCCTGGATGGTGACGTCGAGCGCCGTGGTGGGCTCGTCGGCGATGAGGATGTCGGGGTTGCAGCTGATCGCCATGGCGATCATCGCCCGCTGGCGCATGCCGCCCGAGAACTCGAAGGGGTACTGCTTGACGCGGTTCTTAGCGTCGGGGATACCGACCCGCTCGAGCAGCTCGGCGGCGAGGCGCCAGGCCTCGTCCTTGCCCTTGTCCTGGTGCAGCATGATCGCCTCGGCGATCTGGTCGCCGATCTTGAACACCGGGTTGAGGCTGGTCATCGGGTCCTGAAAGATCATCGCGATGTCGTTGCCGCGCACCTGGCGCATCTCGTCGTCGGAGAGCGCCCGCAGGTCGCGGCCGCGCAGCATCAGGGAGCCCTCGACGATCTTGCCCGGGGGGTCGGGGATCAGGCGCATCACCGAGAGCGCAGCTACCGTCTTGCCCGAGCCGGACTCGCCGACGATGCCGAGCGTCTCCTGGCGGTCGAGGGTGAAGCTCACCCCATTGACCGCCTTGACCACGCCGGCGTGGGTGAAGAAGTGAGTCGAGAGGTCGGTGACCTCGAGCAATCGTTCGGCCACGCCTACTCCTTGAGCTTGGGGTCGGTGGCGTCGCGCAAACCGTTGCCGAAGGAGATGAAGCCGAAGACGGTGAGCGTCAGCGCGACACTGGGGAAGACGACCATCCACCAGCTGCCCGCCCACAGGTAGGTGAGCGTGTCGGCGATCATCTTGCCCCAGCTCGCGTTGGGCGCCTGGATGCCGATGCCGAGGAAGCTCAGCGCCGCCTCGGTGACGATGGCGCCGCCGACCGCCATGGCGATGGCGACGTAGACGGGGGCCATGCTGTTGGGGAGCACGTGGCGGAAGATGATGCGCAGGTCGGTCGCGCCCTGGGCGCGGGCAGCCTCGACGTACTCCATCGCCTTGACGCTCAGCACCTGGCCGCGCACGAGACGGGCGAAGCTCGCCCAGCCGAGGATGCCGATGGCGAGGAAGACGTTGACGAAGCCGGGGCCGAGCACGGTCATGATGAGCAGCACGAAGAGGATGTAGGGGAAGGCGAAGAAGACGTCGGCAAGGCGCATGATGACGCTGTCGACCGCCCCCCCGTAGTACCCCGACACCGGCCCCGCGACGAGCCCGATGGTGAGAGCGATGGCGACGGCGATGACGCCGACCAGCAACGAGATGCGGGTCGCGACCAGGACGCGCGAGAGGATGTCGCGGCCCATGTAGTCGGTGCCCATGGGGTGCGAGGCGCTCGGCGGCGAGCCGCGCCCCTCGGGAGAGAGGTCGTAGTTCTGCTGGTTCGGCGGGTAGGGCGTGAGGCCGCGCCCATCGGTGAGCGGGTAGGCGATGACCTGGATGACCCCGACGACGATGAAGACGACGATGATCCCGAGGCCGACGAGGGCCAGCCGGTTGCGCTGGAGGCGGCGCCAGGTGTCGGCCCAGAGGCCGAGCGGCTTGGCGCCGCCGGCGCCCTGCTCGGCCATGCGCTCGGCGCGCTCCTCGAGGATGTCGAGCTCGCTGACCCCGCTGACCCCGGCCACCTCGTCGATGTTCGACTGGCTGTGCGTCGCTTCGGAGGGTCCGTCGTGGTAGTGGTCGGCCACGCTACTCCTCGAGCCTGATGCGCGGGTCGACCGCCGCGTAGCCGAGGTCGACGAACAGGTTGGCGAACACGTAGACGACGGTGGCGAAGAGCACCCCGCCGGCGACCACCGGCACGTCGCGCGAGCCGATGGCCTGGAAGATCATCAGCCCGATGCCGGGGCGCGAGAACACCGTCTCGGTGAGGATCGCGCCGCCCATGAGGGCGCCGAGATCGATGCCGGCGATGGTCATGACGGGGATCACGGCGTTCTTGAAGGCGTGCTTGCCGACCACCTGGCGCTCGCCGAGCCCCTTGGCCCGCGCGGTGCGGATGTAGTCGGCGCGGATCACCTCGAGCATCGAGGCGCGCTGCATGTAGGAGATGTAGGCGACCTCGATGAGGCCCAGGGTGACCGCCGGCAGGATCAGCGTCGAGAGGCTCGCCCACGACGCGGGGATGATGTAGAGCACGTTTTCGCCGGCGCCGGTGAGCGGGAAGAGGTCGAGGCCGGTCCACTGCGTCAGCTTGAGGCCGAAGAACCACTGCATGAACACCCCGAGCACGAAGACGGGGATGCCCCAGATGATGAGTGCCGAAGTGGTCAAGGCCGTGTCCCAGAAGGTGTACTGGCGCAGCGCCGAGTAGATGCCCAAGGGGATGCCGAGCAGCTCGATGAGCACCGCGGCCAGCGCCAGCTGGATCGTGTTGGGGGCGTTCTCCCTGATCATCTCGGCGACGTCCTGCTGCAGGTAGAAGGACTCGCCCAGGTCGCCCTGGAGCACCCCGCTGATCCAGACGCCGTACTGCACCCAGATCGGCTCGTCGAGGCCCTTCTGCTCGCGGATCGCCTGGATCTTCTCTTCGGTCGCGTTCTTGCCGGCGAGCATGCGGGCGGGATCGCCCGGGATCACGTACAGCATGAGGAACGTGATGACGCTGACGCCGAAGAGCACGATCACGAGCTGCAGCAGGCGTCTGATCACATAGGAAACCACGACGCTACTCTACCTCACCGTAGGGGGCCCGCACGAGCGGACCCAGGGCCCCGAAGAACCTGCAACTGCGCCGTAAATGCGTGGTGGCCCGCCGCTGGTCTCCCAGCGGCGGGCCACCACTGCGACGACTCCGCTGCAGTCTAGATATTCACGACTGCATACGCAAGCCGCACGTCACCGGGTCACTTCACCCAGAGGGTCCACATGTCGGTGAGACCCATCGGGTCGTGCACGAAGTTGGCGATGCGGTTGTTGGTGACGCGGAAGTCGCGGTAGTAGTAGATCGGGATGCAGGGCGCGTCGGTCAGCATCATCTTCTCGGCCTGCAGGTAGAGGTTGGTCCGCTGGGCCTCGTCGCTCGTCTGACGGGCCTCCTCGATGAGGGCGTCGAAGTCGGGGTTGTTGTAGAAGGTGTACATCGTCGCCGACTGCGAGCTGTGGAACAGCGGATAGAGGAAGTTGTCCATCGCCGGGTAGTCGGCGATCCAGCCCATGCGGAAGACCTGCGAGCTGTCGGCGCCGCCCTCTTCGCTCTTGGCGAGCTTGTCGAGGAAGGTGCCCCACTCGAAGTTGGACAGCTCGACCTCGAGACCAACGTCGGTCCAGCCGGCCTGCAGCACCTCGGCCAGCTTCTGGTGACCCTCGTCGGTGTTGTACCAGTACTGGAGGGTCGGCACCTCGCCGAGACCGGCGATGACTTCCTTGGCGGCCTCGGGGTCGAAGGCGTAGGGCGTCTGGTTCGGCTGGTAGCCCGGGATGCCCTCGGGGACGATACCCGTGGCGGGCATCGGGACGCCCTCGCCGACGATGCTGACGACGCTCTCGATGTCGGCCGAGAGGACCATGGCCTTGCGGATCTCGGCGCCGGTGTCACCGGCGGGAGCGCCCACGACCGGGTTGTTCATGTTGAAGCCCACGAAGTACGTGGCGAGCGTGGGCCACGCCTTGGCGGTCCACTCGCCGCTCGCGACCTCGGGCATGTTCTGCGCGGCCTGGATCTGGCCCGGCGGCACCGTGGTGTAGTCGATGGTGCCCTTCTGGAACTCGAGCCACTGGGTCGACGACTCGAGGATGATCGGCATGTAGACCTCGTCGAGGTAGGCCGCGTTCTCGGTGTCCCAGTAGTCCGGGTTACGGACGAGGCGCACGAACTGGTTGTTCTTCCACTCGTCGACGATGAAGGGACCGCTGCCCACGGGCTTGCGGTTGTAGGCCTTGGCGCCGACCTCGTCGATGTACTCGACCGGGCTCGCCGAGGCGACGATGTGGCCGAGGGTGTTCGGGAACTCGCCGAACGAGTAGCGCAGCGTGACCTCGAGGGTGTAGTCGTCGATCGCCTTGACGCCGGTGAGGCCGGCGTCCGAGTCCCAGTACCCGCCGTCATCGGCGCCCATGATCGGGGCGAGGATGTACGACGTGTAGGAGCCGTTGTCCGGGTTGGTGGCGCGGTTCCACGAGTCGACGAAGTCCTGCGCCACGACCTCGCGGCTGACGGGCGGCTGGAACATGACGCCCTGCTTCAGCTTGAAGGTCCAGACGGTGGCGTCCTCGTTCGCCGACCAGCTCTCGGCGATCTTCGGGACGGCTTCCATGCCGCCGCTCTCGTTCTGCTTGTACACGACCAGGCCTTCGAGCACCTGGTGAGCGACCTGCCAGCCCTCGGACTCCTGGGTGCCGACCGGGTCGATCGCCACCGGGTTGGCCGACAGCGCGTAGTTGTAGACGCCGCCCGGCTTGGGCGTGCCTTCGTCGCCCGTCTCGGCGGCTTCCTCCTCGTCGCCGCAGGCGACGAGCATGAGGGCGCCGAACGCGAGCATGAGGGCCATGACGACCCAGATCCAACGACGTGATGTGAGATGACTCAAGATTGACCTCCTTCGAGAGACCAGAACCCCTGTGGATGCCTCCCCCCGGCGCGACGCCGTCAGAGAGGGGAGCCCCCTACTCATGCACTCCTGCCGATACCAGCACCTCCAGTTCGCTCCGGTCCACTCGATCCGAGGGCACCGTGCCCCTTGCTCACCAGCCCGGCCCTGCACCGGCGCGAGACCGGCCGGGGCCCGCGGCGACTAGCCAAGCCTCCAGGCGAGGAGAAACGTGGTCACGAAGAACGTGATGCCGGCGATGATCGTGTAGCGGGTGAGGTTGCGCTCCATGACGCTCGCCTGGGCGGCGAACGAGAAGCCGGTGACGCTGGCCATGCCCGAGTCTTTGCCCGAGTGCATGAGGATGAGGACGATGAGCACCAGGCACACCAGCAGGTGCACGACGATGAGCGCTGCGGTGAGGATCACTCAGACTTCTCCCGTGACTGGATACTTTCCGTGCATGCAAGCATAGCATTCTTGCACCTTGTGCCCCCGACGGCAACACGCGCGCCCTCGCACTTCACGTGAACGTGACATGTCTTCATACGGGTCCCGACACTCCGCACACATACGGCGCAGGCCCCGCGACCCCTGCGCGACCTCGTGCGGTGAGGCGCGACCTCGTGCGGTGAGGCGCGACCTCACGCGGCCCCTGTGGGCCGCACGAGCAGGTCGCGCCCGGTCATCTCCGCCGGCGGCGGCACGCCGAGCAGGTGCAGCGCCGTCGGCGCCAGGTCGCAGAGGCGGCCGCCGTCGCGCACCGTCACGCCCGCGACGGTGGCCACGAACGGCACCTGGTTGAGGCTGTGCGCGGTGCTGACGGCGCCGTCCGGCTCGAGCATGTGATCGGAGTTGCCGTGGTCGGCGGTCACGAGGCACACGCCGCCGGCCGCGAGCGTGGCCCCGACCACGCGGCCCAGACAGGCGTCGACGGTCTCGACGGCGCGCACGGCGGCGTGGAAATCGCCGGTGTGCCCCACCATGTCGGCGTTGGCGTAGTTCACGACCACGAAGTCGAACTCCTCCGCCTCGACCTGCGCCACGAGCTCGTCGGTGACTTCCACCGCGCTCATCTCGGGCTTGTGGTCGTACGTCGGCACGTCACGCGGGCTGGGGACGAGGATCCGGGTCTCGCCCGCGACCTCCTGCTCGACCCCGCCGTTGAAGAAGAAGGTGACGTGGGCGTACTTCTCGGTCTCGGCGATGTGGAGCTGCCGCAGGCCGCGCGCGGCGAGCACCTGGGCGAGCACGTTGTCGAGGGTCTGAGGCTCGAAGGCCACCGGCAGCGGGAACTCCTTCTTGTAGCGCGTCATGGTGACGACGTCGACCGCCGGCGGGTGCGGGCCGCGGTCGAACTCGGCGAAGTCGCGCTCGAAGAGGGCGCGTGTGAGCTGGCGCACACGGTCGGGCCTGAAGTTGAAGAAGAGGCAGACGTCGCCGTCGGCGACGCGCGCCGCCGGGTCGGGCGCGACGACCGTCGGGCGCACGAACTCGTCGTTCTCGCCGCGCGCGTAGCCGGCGGCGAGCGCGGCCGCGGCGTCGGCGGCGAAGAAGCCCTCGCCGTGGACCAGCGCGTCGTAGGCGAGCTTGGTGCGCTCCCAGCGCCGGTCGCGGTCCATGGCGTAGTAGCGCCCGGCGACGACCCCGTAGCGGCCGACGCCGAGGCGGGCCATCGCGCGCTGAATGCGCTCGAGGTACTCCCCGGCGCTCCGCGGCGGCGTGTCGCGGCCGTCGAGGAAGGCGTGCACGACGACGCGGCCGACGGAGCGCCGCCGCGCCAGCTCGAGGCACGCCTCGAGGTGCCCCAGGTCGCTGTGCACGCCGCCGGCCGAGAGCAGGCCCAGGAGGTGGAGCGTGCTCCCCCTCCCTGCCGCCTTGTCGCAGGCCTGCACCAGCACGCGGTTCTCGAAGAACTCGCCGTCGGCGATCGCCTTCGAGATCCGCGTCAGCTCCTGGTAGACGACGCGCCCGGCGCCGATGTTGAGGTGCCCGACCTCGGAGTTGCCCATCTGCCCGGGAGGCAGGCCGACCGCCTCGCCGGAGGCGTCGAGCGCGCCGTGCGGGTAGCGCTCGAGCAGCCCGTCGAAGACCGGCGTCGCGGCCCGGGCGATGGCGTTGCCCGGGCCGTCCGGGGCGCAGCCCCAGCCGTCGAGGACCATGAGCACGACCGGCCGGTAAACGCGGCCGGTCGGCGAGAGGGACGGGTCGGGCACGGCGGCCGCGGGCTGCCGCGCCTCCCCGTCGTCGGCCGGCGGCGGCACATCGTCGTCCGCCGGCGGCGGTACAGCGTCGTCCGGCCGGCTGGCGGGCCGGACGAGCCGGGAGCCGCCGTCGGCCCGCCGGTCGCGGCGTCCGTCACTCCGGCTCCACGAAGCGCACGATGCGGGCGAAGCCCTCGGGGTCGAGACTGGCGCCGCCGACGAGCACGCCGTCGATGTCGGGCTGCGCCATGAGGACGTCGATGTTGTCGGGCTTGACGCTGCCTCCGTAGAGGATGCGCAGCTCCTCGGCGGCGTCGCCGAAGCGGGCCCGCACACGGGCACGCAGCGCGGCGATCGTCTCCTGGGCGACCTCGGCGGTCGCCGTGCGGCCGGTGCCGATCGCCCAGATGGGCTCGTAGGCGACCGCCATCAGGGCGAGTTCGTCCGGCCGCACGTCGGCGAGGCCGGCGTCGGCCTGCCCGCCGATCTTCTCCTCGGTGCGCCCGGCCTCGCGCTCGTCGAGGCTCTCGCCCACGCAGAGGACGGGGACGAGACCGTGGTCGAGGGCGACGCGCACCTTGCGCGCCAGGTCGGCGTCGTTCTCGGCGAAGTACTGGCGCCGCTCGGAGTGCCCGAGGACGACGTGGGTGACGCCGAGCTCGAGGAGCATGCCGGGCGCCGTCTCGCCGGTGAAGGCGCCCTCCTCGGCGAAGTGCATCGTCTGGGCGCCGACGGCGACCGTCCCGCCCGCCGCCGCCACGGCCGTCTCGAGGCAGACGTCGGGCGGACAGACCAGCACGTCGCGGTCGTCGACGCCCTCGACCAGCGGCACGAAGGCGTCGAAGAAGGCCCGCGTCTCCGGCCGCGTCTTGTACATCTTCCAGTTGCCCGCCATCAGCGGGCGGCGCGCTGCGCTCATGCTCACTCCCGGTCCAGAAGGGCCTCGACGCCGGGCAGCGCCTTGCCCTCGACGAACTCCATTGCCGCGCCCCCGCCGGTGGACACGTGATCGATGCGCTCCTCGAGGCCGAAGCGGCGCAGGGCGGCGACCGAGTCGCCGCCCCCCACGACGGTCACGGCCGGAGCTCGCCGCCACGCTCTTGGCGACGGCCCGCGTGCCGGCGGCGAAGTCGTCGATCTCGAAGAGGCCCATCGGGCCGTTCCAGAAGACGGTGCCGGCGGCGGCGATGCGGGCGCCGAACGCGGCCGCGCTCTGCGGCCCGATGTCGAGCCCCATCTGATCGGCCGGCATGCCGTCGGCCGGCACGATCGTGGTCGTCGCGCCGGCCTCGGCGGCCGGCGCGACGACGATGTCGGCCGGCAGCTCGAAGGCGCACGCCGACCCGCGCGCAGCGGCGGCGATGCCGGCCGCCACGTCGAGCTTGTCGGCCTCGAAGCGCGAGGCCCCGACCTCGAGCCCCGCGGCCTTGAAGAAGGTGAAGCACATGGCGCCGCCGATCAGCACCGCGTCGGCCACGGCGAGCATCTTCTCGATGACGCCGATCTTGTCGGAGACCTTGGCCCCGCCGAGCACGACGACGAACGGCCGCCGCGGCTCGCCGAGCAGCGTGCCGAGCATCTCGAGCTCGCGCGTCATGAGCAGGCCGGCAACGGCCGGCAGGTGATGCGTGACGCCTTCGGTCGAGGCGTGCGCCCGGTGCGCGGTGCCGAAGGCGTCGTTCACGTACACCTCGGCCAGCGCGGCCAGCTGCGCCGCGAAGCCGGGGTCGTTGGCGGTCTCCTCGGCGTGGAAGCGGAGGTTCTCGAGCAGCAGGACCTCGCCGGGGCCGAGCGCGGCGGCCGCGGCCTCGACCGCCGGCCCGACGCAGTCGTCGGTGGTCGCCACCGGCCGCCCGAGCAGCTCGGCCAGACGCGCGGCCACGGGGGCCATGCGCAGCTCCTCGACGACCTGGCCCTTGGGCCGGCCGAGATGCGAGGCCAGCACGACCGGGCAGCCCTGCCCGAGCAGGTGCTCGATGGTCGGCAGGGCGGCCCGGATGCGGGTGTCGTCGGTCACCCGGCCGCCCTCGAGCGGCACGTTGAAGTCGACCCGCACCAGCACGCGCCGGCCGGCGAGCGGGTAGTCCGCGATGGAGCGTTTCATGACGCCGTCGGCCTCTTCGGGCGAGGCGCCCTCAGAGGACCCTCTGCACGAGGTCGACGAGGCGGCACGAGTAGCCCCACTCGTTGTCGTACCAGGAGATGACCTTGACGAGCTTGCCCTTGGCCATGGTGAGCGCCGGGTCGAAGATCGACGAGTGGCTGTTGCCGACGATGTCGATGCTGACGATCGGGTCCTCCTGGTACTGCAGGATGCCCTTCATCGGGCCCTCGGCCGCGGCCTTCATCGCGGCGTTGACCTCGTCGGCCGTGACCTCGGTCTTGAGCTCGGCGACGAGGTCGGTGGCCGAGCCGTCCGGCGTCGGCACGCGCAGGGCGAAGCCGTCGAGCTTGCCTTCGAGCTCGGGGATCACCAGCGCCACGGCGCGAGCCGCGCCGGTGGTCGTGGGGATGATCGACAGCGCGGCGGCACGGGCGCGACGCAGGTCCTTGTGCGGGAAGTCGAGCACCTTCTGGTCGTTGGTGTAGGCGTGGATCGTGGTCATGAAGCCACGCTCGATGCCGAAGTTGTCGACCAGCACCTTGGCCATCGGCGCGAGGCAGTTGGTGGTGCAGCTCGCGTTGCTGATGACGTCGTGGCGCGGTCTTGTCGTAGGTCTCCTCGTTGACGCCGAGGACGATCGTGGCGTCGGGGCCCTTGGCCGGCGCCGAGATGATCACCTTGCTGGCGCCGGCCTCGAGGTGCTTGGCGGCGTCGGCGCGCTGCGGTGAAGCGGCCCGTGGACTCGATGACGACCTCCGCCCCGAGGTCGGCCCAGGGAAGGTTGGCCGGGTCGGTCTCGGCGGTGACGCGGACGCGCTTGCCGTCGATGACGAGCGCGTCGTCGGCGGCCTCGACCGTGCCCTGGAAGACACCGTGCACCGAGTCGTACTTGAACAGGTGGGCGAGGGTCCGCGCGTCGGTCAGGTCGTTGACGCCGACGAACTCGACGTCGGCGCCCTCGCGCAGCGCCGCCCTGACGACCAGCCGGCCGATGCGGCCGAACCCGTTGATCCCTACTCGTACAGTCATCTTGTCCTCCTCGCGGTGATCCCCACTTGTCCGGCCGGCTCCGTGCCGGCTCGTTCTCCGTTCGTGCGCCGCGCACGCCCAAGACAGCGGCGCGCGCGTCCGACAAGCTTACCCGTCCTCGCGCCCGAGGCCACCCGCGGCGCCGTCGGGCTCGGCGGGCGCGCCGGCGGCCGCACGGGGTGCGCCTCCGCGCCACGCGAGTCGGGAGTGTGCGTGTGCGCAGCGGCCGCCGGGGGGCGCCTCAGCGCGCCTCGGGCACCGGCTCGACCAGCGTCGGTATGCGGCCGAGGAAGATGTTGCCCGTGCGGCCGTCGACCGACAGCCAGTCGCCGGTCTTCAGCGTGTGACCTGCTATGCACGCCGACCCCTTGCGCTCGACGACCTCGAGGTCGCGGCACTCGACGACGGCGGTCTTGCCCAGCCGCTTGGCGGTCACCGCGGCGTGCGAGGTCGCGCCGCCGCGGGCCGTCAGGATCGCGCTGACGCGGGTGATCATGGCGATGTCCTCGGGCACGGTGTCGGGCCGCAGGAGGACGATGTTCTCGTCGGGCGCCTCGTCGAGCAGGCGCTCGATCTGCTCGGCGCTGACCGCCACCCGGCCCGAGTAGGCGCCCCCGGCCACGCCCATCCCGACGGCCACCGGGGGACCGTAGTTGGGCGACGACGTGTCGAAGTAGGTCGCCGCGATCGCCTGCTGGTGGACGACGGCGCGCTTCTGCAGCACGAAGAGGTCGGCGGCGTCGGGCGACTCGAAGGTGAATTCGATCTCCTGCGGGTCGAACTCGCGCTCGCCGACCAGGTCGCGGGCGACCGAGAGGAGCTGCGCGTACACCGCGGGGAAGTCCTTCTCGAGCGAGTGCTCGGTGCCGCGGTACGTCGGGCTCCCGAGACGCTGCGCCTCGGTGAGCGGCCAGGGGAAGACGAGGCCGCCGACGAGGTCCTCGCCCTGGCTGCAGATGGCGAAGTCGCCGAAGAGGCGCACCTGGCGGCTGTACGGCTCGAGCGGGTTGTGGGTGAACGTCACCCCGGAGCCGGACTCGCGGCCGAGGTTGCCGAAGACCATGCGCTGCACGACGACGGCCGTGCCCCACTCGTCGGCGACGCCGACGTACTGGCGGTAGAAGCGCGCGTGCGACGAGTCCCAGGACTCGAGCACCTTGAGCACGCAGGCCACGACCTGCTCGAAGGGGTCGTCGACGAAGACCACGCCCTCGTCGCGCGCCCGGCGCTTGTAGGCGTAGGCGATCTGGCGCATCTGCTCGGGCGTGAAGTCGAGCTTCTGCTCGACCTCGCAGCGCTCCTTGAACTCGCCCATGATGGAGTCGAAGAAGTCGCGGTCGATGCCGGCGGACATGGCCCACGACTGCAGGAAGCGCCGGTAGCTGTCCCAGGCCGCCCACCCGAGCCGCGGCTGCCGCGAGAGGGCCTCGGCGAGCTCGTCGTTGAGACCCACGTTGACGAAGGTCGTCATGAGGCCCGGCATCGAGATCGCCGCGCCCGAGCGGATCGAGAGCAGAAGGCACCTTGCAGCGTCGCCGAGACGCAGGCCGGTCTGCCGCTCGACCTGGGACAGCGCGGCGCGGATGCGGGCGATGGTGTCGTCGTAGAGCGGCTGGTACGTCATCCCCGGCATGGCCCCGAAGAGCTCGGTGCTGAGCACGAAGCCCTCGGGCACGTTGTGGCCGTAGGAGGCCATCTGCTTGAGGCCCAGGCCCTTGAAGCCGAGCGTCATCTGGTCATCGGTGCCCGGCTTGGGCCGGTGAAGCTCGGAGACCAGGCGCTCGGGGTCGTAGTTCATCATCCGCGTGAGGGCGCGGCTGCCGAGGCGCCCGGTCAGCACCGAGATCTGGCGCAGCGCCGCACCCACGTAGCGGTCGAGGGCCTGCATGCCGAGCGCCGAGACGAGCACCTCGCGCAGGACCATCTCGGCCACGGCGTCGAGCGACATGCCGCGCGCCTCGCACTGCCGGGGGTCGTGGACGAGCACCGTGTGCAGCACCTGGTCGTGGCTGCGCACCGCGGTCGAGGAGAGCTCGGTCACGCTGTTGACGAGGAACTGGAACACGTTCTGGTACTGGCGGAAGGTGAAGTTGTGGCTGGCGAAGCTCGCCTCGAGCATGTCGAGGTCGGCGCTCAGGGCGCGCGAGTCGACGCCGTCGACGGCGAGGGCGCGCTCGAGCCGGCCCATCGTCGCCCACATGCGGCGCAGCGAGTCGCGCGTGACGTAGGGCTCGACGCCCTCGGCGACGATGTCGTCGAGCAACCGGCCGACGAGCTGCTCGAGGCGGAAGGAGAGACCGAGGGCGTCGAACTTGGGCTCGCTGTAGTTGCCGTAGATCGACGGGATGCCGGCGGCGATGTGACGCTTCTGGTAGAGGTTCTCGGTGGCCTCCGAGCGCGCCGGGTCGAGGACGATCGCCTTGAGCTCCTCGAGCACAACGAGGGCGGTGTCGAGCAGGCGGTCGCGGGCGCCCTGCGCGGGCTTGGCCTGCCAGGCCTGCAGGGCGCGCGCGAACCTGCCCCGCACCCGGGGGTCGAGCTGCAGGTGCTGGCCGACGACCTCGCCGAGGTCGTCGGCCGCCGGCGAGTACTTCCTCGCGAGCAGCTGGTAGGTCCGCACCATCAGGGCGACGCGCCGGCGGTCGGCGGGGCCACCGAGCGGCTCGCCGCCCGGGCCGGCGGCGCCATCGCCCCCGGGCGGGAGCCCGGCGAGGCGCGCCTCGAGCTTCTCCGGCGCCAGCGCCAGCAACCGGTCGAGCAGCTCCTCGGCGCGGGCCCGCGCCGCGGAGCTGCTCGCGCTGCGCCGTTTGACCAGGCGGCCCTGCAGGGCGACGAGCACGGTGTGCGGCCCGAGCGCCCAGTCACGCTCGGCGCCGACCCCCTCCAGGGTGTTGGCCGAGAGATACGGCGCGAGGCCGGAGGCGTCGAGCGTCAGCCAGTAGGTGAGCACGGCGCGGCTGAAGGCGACGAGGCGGTTCGACGACTCGGCGTGGGCCTGCTTGCGCAGGAAGTGCATGAGCGTGTCGCGGCGCTGGCAGACCTCGTCGATCTCGGTCGAGACGGCGCGCAACTCGCCCTCGGCGCCGACCTCGTTGAAGAACACGGGGAGCGTGCGCAGGAGCTGCTTGGCGACGAAGTAGATGGGCCGGATGTCGGCGTTGAGGAAGCGGGTGACGTCGCGCTGGAAGAGGTCGGTGTCGGCGATGTAGACGCCGCCCAGCCGCAGCTGGACGTTGAGCGCCGCGGCCAGCCGCTCGTACAGGGCCGGGTTCGACTCGATGATGTGGAGCCAGCAGCGGATCTTGGGCAGGTGGTATGGGTTGACCACCGTCTCCCACTCGTCGGTCGCCCCCTGCACGTCCGGGTACTGGAACTTCCAGTACAGGATGTCCTCGATGAGGCGGTCGGCCGCCCGCACGTTGCCGGCCTCGCCGATGGCCACGCCGATCGCCTCGTAGCACTGGAAGCGCATGAGAAGGAACTCGTTGTCGCGGTCGCGGAAGAAGACCGTGAGGCGGCTCAGGATGCGCTCGGCGTCGGTGTGCCGATCGGGTTGCATCATCTCCCTGACGACGGCGAGCAGGTCGACCATGACCTCCTTCTGGCGGTAACCGAGGGTGTCGTCCTTGAGGAAGAAGAGGCAGACGGCGAAGCGGTCCTCGAGGTTCTCGACCTGGAAGAGGCGGTCGATGGCCTGCCCGAGCACCTCGGACAGGCCGGGGTACTCGGCGGAGAGCAGGGCCTCGGGCGGCGCCGACCCGGCGCCCTGCACGAGCGCCGAGAGGCGCGGCTGGGCGAGCAGGTCGAAGCGCTCGACGATCGCCGCCGGGTCGGTGAGCTCGGTGGTCTGGGTGGCGACCCAGGCGGGCACGTCGAGATGCTCGCGCAGGCGCCGGTAGCCGAGCACCAGCACGCGACGGTAGAGCTCGAGGTAGCCGGCGGCGAGCGCCGGGCGCCGGGCGGCGCGCTCGACCAGCGTGCGGAGGAGCGCGTCGCGCTCGAGGAAGGCGTCGGGCTGCCGCTCGAGATGGCGGCCGAGCGACTCGCCGACCCAGCCCAGGGCGTCGTCGTAGGCCTCGCCGTGCTCGCCCTCGAGGGCCGTCGTGCACCAGGTGAGCAGGCCGCGCAGGAGGAGCGAGAAGCGCTCGCGGTCGAGCGGCGACTCGAGCAGGCCGAGCACCAGCTCGGCGAGGAGCTCGAAGAGTCGCGTGCGGTCGGGCGAGCGCTCGAAGTACGGCCAGTTGCGCAGCAGCGTGGTCTGGAAGCCGTCGATGAGCAGGTCGGCGTTGCGGAAGGTGTGGAAGTACTCGGCCAGCGTCTCGTCCAGGGCCGTACGCACGCCGTAGAGGCCGTCGACGGCCTCGAACAGGGGCGCGTAGCGGTCGGGGACGACGACCTCCTGCGCGGTGGTCGCGATGTTGGCGCGCAGGGCGTCGGAGTCGAAGGGCAGCGGGTAGTTCCTCACAGTGCCCCAATGATACCTCCGGCAGTGGCGCGCTCAGAACGCCCGGCGGTGCGATAGCATGGACGGCGACGAGCCACACGCAGCGTCGCCGGCGGCCGCGGCAGGCACCGGCTCCGCGCGGCGCCGTGCCGATAAGGGAGGGATCGGTCACCATGGGTGCGCAACGGACGCTGGGTATCAACGGGCTGGGCCGCATCGGCAAGCTGACGCTCTGGCACCACCTCGGGCACGACGACTTCGACCGCATCGTCATCAACCTCGGGCGTCAGGCCGGCACCTCCCTGGACGCCCTGGCGCAGTACATCGCCAAGGACAGCACGTACGGCCCCCTCCATCGCTTCCTCCACGGCCAAGCCGGCGTGCGTGACGTCGAGGTCGTCGACGAGGGTCGCGGGCTCATGCGCGCGCACGGCAAGGAGCTCGTCGTCCTGCGCGAGGCCCGCAACCCCAGGGACATCGCCTGGCGCGAGCACGGCGCCGCCCTCGTGGTCGAGTGCACGGGCACCTTCCGCGACCCGTATGCCGACCCCGACGACGCCAGGGGGGCGATCCGCGGTCACCTCACCGCCGGCGCCCGCGTGGTCGTGAACAGCTCGCCGTTCAAGGTCAAGAAGACGGGCGTGGCCCTGCCCGAGGACTCGGCCCTCTTCATCAACGGCATCAACGAGTTCGAGTTCGACCCCGCCACGCACAAGGTGGTGTCGGCGGCGTCGTGCACCACGACGGCGCTGGCCCACATGATGCGCCCGCTGCTCGACCGCGACCTCACCAGGAACATGATCACCGCCGGGATGAGCACGGTGCACGCAGTGACCTCCTCGCAGCCGGTGCTCGACGCCGTCCCCAAGGCCGGGGCGACCGACCTGCGCAAGAGCCGCGGCGCCATCGGCAACGTGGTGCTGACCTCGACCAACGCCGCCGCGGCGCTGGAGCTGGTGATGCCGCAGATCGCCCGGATCGGCTTCATGGCCGACTCGGTGCGCATCCCGACGAACAGCGTCAGCCTCATCATCCTCAACGTGACCTTCCAGAGCGAGGCCCTGCCCGACGGCTCCGTCTCCGTCGGCCGTGACGCCATCAACGCGATCTACAAGGAGACCGCCGAGGGTGAGGCGCGCGGCCTGCTCAAGTACAGCGACGAGCAGAACGTCTCCGCCGACATGCTCGGCGAAGACGCCGCCGTGGTCATCGAGGGCGTCGAGACGCACACCCGCACCGGCTTCATGGACCTCAAGGTCCCGCCCGGCTCACCGCGCCCGAGCCCCGAGTGCGAGTCGGTCCGCATCCCGCTGACCCACGTGAAGGTCTTCGGCTGGTACGACAACGAGATGGGCAGCTACACGCACCGGCTCGGCGAGCTCACCACCCACGTGGCGCGGAACATGTAGCCGGGCGGGCGGCGGGGCGGGCGCCCCGAGACGCTCTCAGGGCCGCCCGGGCGTCGAGCTCGGCGGGCGCGCTCAGGCGTCGAGGTCGGCGGCCGCTCAGGCGTCGAGCTCTTCGGCCGCCGCCATCAGGCGGCGCAGGCGGTGGTTGAGCGCCGACTTGCCCAGCGGCGGCCGTACGCGGCCGCCGAGCTCCTGCAAGCTGAGGAACGGGTAGCGCACGCGCAGCTCCGCCACCTCCTTGACCGACGGCGGCAGGGCGGCCCACGACGGGCCGGCCATGAGGCGGCGGGCGGCGGCGGCCTGTCGCTCGCCCGCCGTCGCCGCACGGCGCGCGTTGGCCTGGTCGCAGTTCGCCAGCCGGTTGGCCCGCTCGCGCACGCCGCCGAGCACGGCGTGCTCCTCGCGCCGCAGGGCGGCGTCGTGTGCGCCGAGCACGGCGAGCAGCGCGTTGGCCGTCTCCGAGCTCTTCGTGTAGCAGGCGACGTTGCGCGCCCGCGCGGCCACGCTGAAGCGCAGGTCGAGGCGCTCGAGCAGGCGCACGAGCTGCTCGGCCAGGTCGCGGTCCTCGAGCGTGAACTCGAGGTGGACGGGCGACGACGGCGCCGAGATCGAGCCGCAGCCGAGGAACATGCCGCGCGCGAAGGCCACGACGCAGCAGCGCCGCTGCAGGAGGCGGCTCGGCGCGCGCAGCTGCAGGCGCAGAGCGTCCGAGAGCACGCCGGTCTCGTTGAGGACCTGCAAGCCGGCCTCGCGATCGTCGAGCACGACCTCGTAGCGGCGGCCCACGGGGCCGCCGCTGACCGTGCGGACCTGGGCCGCGACGTGATACGGGCGCAGCAGGGCGAGGGCGTGACGGGCCACCGCCGGCAGCGAGAACGAGAGCCGGACGGCGTAGTGCCCGCCGGCCGAGATCTCGAAGGTGCCGGCGCCGAAGAGCAGCCCGCTGAGCTGCGCCTGGCGGCAGTGCGCCGCCTGGGGGACGAGCGCGGCGAGCTCGCGCTTCACGTCGTGAGAGAAGCTCACGGCCACCGCCCCGTGTGGGAGAAGCTCACGGCCGCCGCCCCGTGCGCGAGCCGCTCATGTTCCACGCTCCGTGCGGGAGGAGCCCACGCCGCCTACTTGAGCAGGCCGAGCAGCGCCTCGGCGAGGCGCCCGGGGTCGTGGCGCACGACGCCGCCGCCGGTGGCGGCGACGTCGGCGTGCACCACCTTGACGCCGAGCGCCCGGAGGCGCTCCTCGTCCACCCGCACGGGGATGGCGCCCCCGGCCTCGTAGGACGCCGCGAGCTCCGCGCTCACCGGCGCGTCGTTGACCAGCACGGCGTCCACCATGCCGGCGATCCCGTGCCGGTAGAGCGCGTCCAGGTGGTCGGCGGTCGTGTACCCGTCGGTCTCGCCCGGCTGGGTCATGATGTTGCACACGTAGACGACCCAGGCGCGCGTGCGCTCGAGCGTCTCCCGGACCTCCGCGACGAGGAGGTTGGGCATGATGCTGGTGTAGAGACTCCCCGGGCCGAGCACGACGAGGTCGGCCTGCTCGAGGGCGGCGATCGCCTCGGGCAGGGGGTCGACCCGGGCCGGCTCGAGCCAGACGCGCAGCGGCAGGCGCTCGGCGGCGGTGATCTCGCTCTCGCCGCTCACCCGCGCGCCGTCCTCGAGCTGCGCGTGCAGCACGACGTCCGCGAGCGTCGACGGGATGACCCGCCCCCTCACCTTGAGCACGCGTGTCGACTCGCGCACCGCGGTCTCGAAGTCGCCGGTGACCTCGGCCAGCGCGGCGACGAAGAGGTTGCCGAAGCTGTGCCCTTCGAGCCCGCCCCCGTCGGGGAAGCGGTACTGGAAGAGGCGGCTCATCAACGACTCGTCGTCGGCGAGCGCGACGAGGCAGTTGCGGATGTCGCCCGGCGGCGGCATGCCCATGTGCCGGCGAAGCAGGCCTGAGCTGCCGCCGTCGTCGGCCATCGTCACGATCGCCGTCAGGTTGCTGCTGTGGTGCTTGAGGCCGCCGAGCAGGGCGGAGAGCCCGGTCCCGCCGCCGACGGCGGTGACGCGCGGCCCGCGCGCGAGGCGCGCCGCGGTGCGCATCTCGGAGGCGGTCTCCGGGTTGGTGCGCTGGAAGTGCCACAGCCTGCGCAGGCCCACGGCGAGCAGCAGCGCCCCCACGACGAGCCCGTCGAAGACCAGGACGGCGGCGGCGAGGCGGCGCTCGGTCAGGAACCCGAGGCCGAGCGCCCCCAGCAGCCGGTCGGAGAACGCGACGCCGACGGCGACGAAGACCGTATAGGCGAGCAGCACGACGCCGAGCGCCGCCACGAAGACCCAGCGCTTGAGCCCGATCCCCGGGTAGAGCCAGTCGAGGTACCGCCGCATCGTCGCCTCCGCCCGCGCCGCGCGACCTAGTCGCGGGCGACGTCGCGGTGCCGCGCGACCGTGTAGTAGCCCTGTTTCTGGTAGCGGTCGGCGATGGCCTCGGCGATGGCCACCGAGCGGTGACGCCCACCGGTACAGCCGACGCCGATCGTCAGGTGCGCCTTGCCCTCGGCCGCGTACCGCGGGAAGAGGAAGTCGAGCAGGGCGTAGAGCCGCTCGAGGTACTCCTCCGTGCCGGAGGAAGCCAGCACGTAGTCCCTGACGTCGGCGTCGAGGCCGGTGAGCGGGCGCAGCCGCAGGTCGTAGTGCGGGTTGGGCAGGAAGCGCACGTCGAAGAGCAGGTCGGCGTCGATGGGGATGCCGTACTTGTAGCCGAAGGAGACGATGGCGAAGACGATCGACGAGCGCCGCCCATGGCGGATGACGTCGGCGTTCAGCCGGGCCTTGAGTTCGTGGATGTTGGTCGCGCTGGTGTCGATGACCACGTGGGCGCGCTCGCGCAGCCCGGCGAGGCGGCGACGCTCCTCGCGGATGTCGTCGATGACGCTGCCGCCGCCGGCCAGCGGGTGGCGGCGGCGCGACTCCTTGAAGCGCCGCACCAGGGCCTCGTTCGAGGCCTCGAGGAAGATCAGCGTGTAGTCGACGCCGCGCTCGCGCAGCTCGTCGAGCAGGTGCTCGGTCTGCTCGAAGTACACGCCGCCGCGCACGTCGCTGACGATCGCCACACGGTCGACCTTGCTGCCCTCGCGGCGGAAGAGGTCGACCAGCGTCGGCACGAGCTCGGGCGGCAGGTTGTCGACGCAGAAGTAGCCCGCGTCCTCGAACGAGTCGAGGGCCTGCGACTTGCCGGCCCCGGAGAGGCCGGTGAGGATCACGAACTCGAGGCCTGTCGTCATCGGCGCTCCTCGCCTGTCGTCGCCGTCACCCGTCCGCCGTCGCCCGCCGCGCGGCGCAGCCCGTCGGTCTCGCCGCCCGGCTCCCACCCTTCGAGTCGCAGGAGGCGGGCCTTCCAGGTCGGGTCGTCGCCGTAGGAGCCGAGGCTGCCGTCGTTCTTGATCACGCGGTGGCAGGGCAGGAGGATCGGCAGCGTGTTGCGCGCCATGACCGAGCCGACGGCGCGGTAGGCGTTGGGCCGGCCGGCCGCGTGCGCGAGGTCGCGGTAGCTCACCGGCCGGCCGTACGGCACCCCCGCCAGCGCCGCGAAGACGTCGCGCTCGAAGCGCGTGCAGCCCAGCGCCTCGGTGTAGGCGGCGATGTCGAAGTCGAAGGCGACGGGCTCGCCGGCGAAGTACCGCTCGAGCAGCTCCGACCAGCGGCCGCGCGCCGCGCCCTCGGCGCGGCGCGCAGGGTCGGGCAGCTCGAGCTCGAGCGGCAGGTCGCCGGCGAGCCGCACGACCCCCACCCCCCATCTCGTCTCGTACGCCTCCTCGCGGAGGCGCCCCTGCTCACCCTGTCCTGTGGAGCCGCGCATGTATCTCCCTCGCTACCTTGCGGGGCAGGCCGGGCACCTGCTCGAGCTCCTCGCGCGACGCGGCGAGGAAGCGCTCCGGGCTGCCGAAGTGTTCGAGTATCTTACGCCGCCGGACCGGCCCCACGTTGGGCAGAGCGTCGAAGAGCGCCGAGCGCCGCGTGTCGGCGCTCCGCCGCTGCCGGTGGAAGGTGATCGCGAAGCGGTGCGCCTCGTCGCGCACCCGCTGCAGCAACAGCGACGCGGGGTCGTCGGCGGCCAGCGGCAGCGGGTCGCGGCGGCCGGGCACGAAGACCTCCTCGCGCTGCTTCGCAAGGCTGATGAGCGGCACCTCGACGCCGACGCCGCGCAGTGCCCCCGCGACGGCCGACAGCTGCCCCTTGCCGCCGTCGACGACGACGAGGTCGGGGCACGCGGCGAAGCTCTCGTCGGTGCGCTCCTCGGCGGGGGCACCTGCTGCGCCACCGCGTCCGGCGCCGGCTCGGCCGCCTCTTCCTCTCTCGCGTGCGGCGCCTGCGGCTCCTCCCCGCCTTCGCTGAACGCCGCGACCCCGCGCTGGAAGCGCCGCCGCACGACCTCGGCCAGCATGGCGAAGTCGTCCTGGCCGGCGACCTCACGGACGGCGAACTTGCGGTAGTGGGCCTTCTTCGGCACGCCGCCCTCGAAGACCACCATCGAGCCCACGGCGTGCCGCTCGCCCAGGTTGGAGATGTCGTAGCACTCGATGCGCAGCGGCGGCGAGGGCAAGCCGAGGGCGTCCTGCAGCGCGACCAGCGCCTCGCCGCGGGCCAGGCGCTTGCGCTGCCGGCGCTCGGCCTCGGCCTCGGCGGCGAGCTCGGCGTTGCGCTGCGCGAGCTGCAACAGGCGGCGCTTCGGCCCGCGCTTCGCCGCCCGTACGACGACCTTCGCCCCGCGCCGCGTGCCGAGCGCGGCGGCGACGTGCTCGGGCTCTTCGAGCGGCGCCACGATCTCGGGCGGTATCGTCGCCGGCTCCCAGTAGAACTCGAGCAGGAACTCCTCGAGCACGTCGGCGGGCTCGCGCCCCTCGGCGTTGTCGACGAAGAACGTCTGCCGGTCGACCACCGCCCCATCGCGTACGCGGAAGACTTGCAGATTGCTGCCCGGCTCGCCCTGATGCAGGCCGATCACGTCGAAGGCCTCGACCGCCTCGACCCGCGCCGACTGACGCTCCTGCACGTGGCGCACGGCCTCGAGGCGGTCGCGCAGCAGCGCCGCCTTCTCGAACTGCTGCGCCTCCGCCGCCTTCTCCATGGCGCGCGCGATGTCGCGCTCGACGGCGCCCAGCCGCCCCCGCAGGAAGTCGACCACCTGGGCGATGACCTCCATGTACTCGTCGCGCCCGACCCGGCCGTCGCACGCCCCCAGCGAGCGCTTGATGAAGAACTGCAGGCAGGGCGAGCCGCTGACCCGGCCCGGCTGCTTCCCCTCGCACTTGCGGTACGGGAAGATGCGACCGAGCACGTCGAGGGTCTCGCGCACCTTGCGCGCGCTCGAGTAGGGCCCGAAGTAGAGGTTGCCGGGCACGTGGCGGCCGCGGAAGAAGCGCGCGCGCGGCCACTCGTCGACCATCGTGATCTCGATCCACGGGTAACTCTTGTCGTCGCGCAGGCGCAGGTTGAAGGGCGGCCGGTGCTCCTTGATGAAGTTGTCCTCGAGGAGGAGGGCCTCGGTCTCGGAGGCCGTAACCACCCACTCGAGGTCGCGGGCGCGGGCGACCATCTCGGCCGTGCGCCCGTGCGGCGCCGCGCCGCCGCCGCCGCGCTTGAAGTACGAGGCGACGCGCTTGCGCAGGTCCTTGGCCTTGCCCACGTAGAGCACCGCGCCCTCGCCGTCGAGGAAGCGGTAGACGCCGGGCTCGTGCGGGACGCGCGGCAGAAGGGCGTGCAGCGGCGAGCGTTCGGGCGCCGGGGGCGCCGTGGGCTGGTCATCCATCGTCACGATTGTACCCGCGCCTCGATGCGCGAGGGGTCCTCCCCGAGGCCAGGCGCCGCCGGCACTCCGGCCTCAAGACACGCCGGCCCCCTCGTCCTGCTCGCCCGGCAACTCCTTGCGCATCATGACCCGGCGATACCCGTGTACCGTCGCGCGCTCGGTCTCGACGTATCCCAGCCATGTGTACAGCCTGACGTCCTCGGTCATCTTCTCGTTCGTGTACAGCCAGATGAAGGTCGCGCCGCCACGCCGCGCCTCCGCTTCGGCGAGCGCCAGCAGCCGTCGCCCCCACCCTCTCCCCTGGTAGTCCGGGTGCACCGCGACGTTGTCGAGCAGCAGACCCTCACCCTCGGGGATGAGCACGAGGACGCCGACGACGCTCTCACCGTCGACCAGGACGCGCACGTCGTGCTCGCGGACGACCTCGTCGTAGTCCTCGTTCATCGGCGCGGGACGCCTGCCCATGCGCTCGACGTAGTGACCGTAGGCGGCCTCGACCACGGCGGCGACCGCCGGCGCGTCCTCGGGCCGCGCCCGCCGGATCACCAGATCGTCGCCGGCCGCGTCGGGCCCCGGCGGCGCGCAGCGGTGGTCGTCCATCGTCACGATCGTGCCCTCGGCCCTCGCGACCCGACGGGACGCGTCGGCGACCTGCCGCCGGCGGGCTCAGGCCGCCACCGACCGACGCGAAGCTCCATCGGCACGGACGATGACGAGCTGGCGTCGTGCCCGGGACGCTGCGACCGACGGAAGCCGAGGTCCGTGTAGAGCCCCATCGCGGCCGTGTTGTCGCGGTAGACGTTGAGGGTGACGAGCGCGGCACCGCTCTCGCCGGCGCGGGCGAGCAGCGCCTCGACGAGCGCTCGCCCCACCCCACGGCCGCGCGCGTCGGGACGCACGATGACGCGCGCCAGATGCATGCGGCCGCCCGCCTTGGGCAGCGCCTGCCCGAACGCGACCACACCGGCGTCGTCCTCCAGCGCCACATCGCGCCCGGCGCCGAACTCGACCTCACGCATCAGGGCGGCCAGCTCCACGGGGAAGGTGATGTCCGGCCCGGCCCAGCGCTCGCACTCGGCCGCGGTCGTGACCCAGGCGGCGGCAGTGACGAGGTCGGCGGGCGTGGCCTCACGGGCGTGCGCTCGATGTTCGGGCCACCCCGTCAAAGCGCCCCGGCGGCCTCTCCGCTGCCGGGCTCCGCCGGGTGCGGCGTCGCCGCGAAGAGGCCCGCCGCCCAGCCCCGGATCGCCTCCCAGTCGCGGATGTCGCTGGCCGGTTCTGATCCGGCGAGCTTGTTGACGGGGAAGCGCAGCAGCTCGGGGTCGAACCTGCCGCCGAAGAGCTCGACGGCGGCCGGCTCCAGCCAGGCAGCCTTGGCCAACTCCTTGTCGAACTGGGCGCGCGAGTCCTCCCACTCCTTCTCGTCGTGCGGGTCGTGGACCGGGCCGAGCGCGAACACCGCGACGGGGATGCCGGCCAGCGACTTCCGCTGTCTCGACAGGAAGCGGTGCGCGTCCTTGTGCCAGCGATGCATGGCGAGCGGCGCGCCCAGGACGACGGCGTCGTACTCCTCGAGCGTCCGCACGTCGCGAGCAGGCCGGAGGCCGACGTCGAGCCCGCGGTCGCGCAGCGTCGCCGCGACGGCCTCGGCGACTTCGCGCGTCGACCCGTACGAGGTCGCGAACGCCACCAGGATCTTCTTCGACATGACTGCCTCCGGAGGACGCGTCGTCGTGCGGTGTCCTAGCGCGAAGAGGAGGGGCCCTGGAGTGCGGCGCCGGCGGCCGCGCCGAAGGCGAGGCCGGCGCCGACCCCGACGGCGAGCCACAGCGCGAGGTCCCCGGAGACGACGCCCGCGACGATGCCCGCGAGCGCGCCCAGCGTGAACCCGATCGGGACGCCCCGCGCCGGCTCCCGCGTCCTCGTGCCCGTGGATCCGCTCGCCATCTCGACCTCGGCTCCCGTTCTCGATCGGACCTCGTCAGTCTATCGCGCCCCGGCCCCTCATCCGCAGGCCAGCTCTTCCACGGCTCCCCTGAGCGCCGCCGTCTGCTCCGCGTCGGCGGGGCCCTGCCCCCGCCAGACGATGGCGCCGTCGGGGGCCAGGAGCAGCACGTAGATAGTGTCGAGCGACGGAAGCCCCAACTCGCGGGCCAGCGCCGAGAGGTCGGTGTACGCGGTCAGCGTGTGCTGCCGTGCCTGCGGGTCCGTGATGCCCGACCGCATGCCGCCATCGATGAACCCTCGCACCGGAAGGTAGACACGCGAGAGCGCCGGCACCTCCCAGACGGAGAGCTGCCGGCAGCGCGACTCCAGCGCCTCCAGCACCGGCTCCCAGCTCTCGATGAGCGCGGTGTGCGAGCGCTTGAAGGCCAGGATCACGACGCGCGGCGTCGGCGGGAGACCATCGGGGATGGTCACCTCGCGGCCTTCCAGGTCGCGGGCTTTGACCGACGGGAACCGTTCCATCGCGCTCCTCCCGGGGACGTGGGCTCCCGGGTGTTCTTCCCCGCCTCGGCCGGGACCGACCGCCGCGCCTCAGCCTTGGCGGACGGGGAGGCCCGTGGCGTGGCAGGGTCGCGGGAGGGGGAATCCCGTGGCGCGGCCGAGTCGCCGGACGGTGACGTCCGCGGCTCGACCGCAGGGCGACGACGTCCGTCGCGCGATCAGGCGGCCCCGGTGCGCAGCGACTGAGCGTCCTCCGCCGCGAGATCGTCGATCTGCGACGCTCTCGCGCCCTTCGCGCCGGTCCTGCGCCGACCGCTCCTCCCGCCCCGTCGCTTCCTCCCGCCCCGGCCGGTCGTCCTGCCCCGACGCGCCGTCCTGCCCCGCCTCTTCCCCGACGGCCGGAGCGACCGGGACGTCCGGGAGCGGAGCGAACAGCTCACCCTCGGCGGCCGTCCGGTGCACGTAGTGCTCCTGCCAGATGCCGTCGGTGAGCGCCTCGAACCGCCGGTTGTACGCCACGAGCCCGCGCGTGTAGCCGGGGTCGATGAGCGTGTCGGCCGCGTTGCTGTCGGTCGGCACGACGTCGTACCGCACCAGCAGCCGCTCCAGCTCGTCGTGGTGGTCGCGGTTGGGGCAGGGGGCGATCGTGCTGCGCCCGTCCTCGACGTAGTCGTACTGCCACTGGCGCACGGCCTGGAAGAAGGGGTCCTGCCACACGTCGTTCAGCGTCTTGCCCCCCGCATAGGCATCGCGGATGTTGACCGGCGAGTACGGCATGAAGACGCAGGGCGTCACGGCGCCGTTCCAGTCGATGTAGAAGTAGCCGCCCTGCCCGTGGCCGCCGGCCGAGATGCAGCCGTCGATGCAGGTGCCGTGGTTCCAGAAATCGGCGAGGAAGAGCTTCTTCTCGCGCACGATCTCCCACGACCGCCTCCACATCCAGGCCCGCTGCTCCGGCGTGGGCATCAGGTCGAGGGTGTAGGAGCGCCCGATCGGCATGTAGTGGAAGATGAAGGCGAGCATGGCGCCCCTGTCCATCATGAAGTCGATGAACTCCTCCGACAGGATCTCCTCCACGTTGTGACACGTGGCGGTCAGCGAGATGCCGAAGGGCACCCTGTCGCGATTGAGCCGGTCCATCACCTCCATCACCCGGTCGAAGGTGCCGTCGCCGCGCCGCGCGTCGGTGAGCGCCCTGAACCCCTCCACCGAGAGGAAGAGCAGCGCGTTGCCGGAGTCGGAGAGCCGCTTGCTCACCTCGTCGTCGATGAGGGTGCCGTTCGTGTAGACCATGAAGAAGCAGTCCTGGTGCTTGTCGAACAGCTCGAGGATGCCCTTGCCCTCGGACCGGTAGGCGAAGGGCTCGCCGCCGCTGAAGACGAAGAACCGCTCGCCCCAGTGCTCCTTGGCGTCCTCGATGATGCGGTCGACGAGGCTCCACTCGAGCGCGTTGCTGCGGTCGTCCGAGTCCGAGTAGCAGCCCGGGCAGCGCAGGTTGCAGGCCTTGCCGGGGGCGATGAGGAGGAAGCTCGGGGCCAGCTTGCCGAAGGCCTCCTGGAACTTCTTCCGCTGTTCGGCGTCTCCCCGGTCGAGGAAGAGGGTCTTGACCAGGACCTGCAGCATCGCCCGGAGGTAGGCGTCGGAGAGGTGCCCTCCCCGCAAGGCTCGCCGGAGCGACTCCGTGATCGCCATCCCCATGGCGATGCGGTCGTCCTGGACGCTCGGCAGGCAGCCGGAGTCCGCGCGCGAGGCCTTGAGCGTCTTGACGAGGTGCTTCTGCACCTCGCGCGAGACGAGCCACTGTGCGAAGCGGCTGTTCGCGACCCTGACGACCTGCGCCGAGTCGGCCGTCGCGAGCCTCCGCCTCATGTAGCGCAACGTCCTCGATGCCGACCCGTTGTCTGCCATGGCGTCCTTGCTCCTCCTCGGTCGCTCGCCCGTATCCTAGACTAGCATCGCGACGGCGGCGGCCGGAAGGCGGCGGGTGCTCGGGCGGCGCCCGGCGTGCCGGTGCCGCGGGACCCTACCGCGGCAGCCGCTCCTCGACGCCGGGCGGGGCCTCCGCCAGCCCCCAGAAGAAGGTGGCCGGGATCTCGCCGCTGTTCCTTGCGGAGTACTTCCACTCCGTCTCCCAGAGGCCGAAGTCGCCCGCTCCGAGCAGCAGGGAACTGCCCCCTCCCCTCCTCACGCTCTCCGCGTCCTTGCCCCAGTACACCGTGACCTCCCCGGCGAGCACGTAGTAGAACTCGACGCGGGGCCCGTAGTACTCGTCCGCGCCGCCGTCGTCCTCGCTCTCGAGCGAGAAGACGGTCGTCTGGGCGCCCGGCGGCATGAAGTAGAGGCCGAACTCGCCGAAGCCCTCGGCGTCGGCGATCTCCGTGTAGCGGCAGCCGGGCACGTACCTGTCGACGCCGTTGAACTTGAAGTCCTTGATCGTCATCACCCGTGGCTCGGCCTCAGGACCCGGCCTGCTCGCTCCCATCGCGACTCCTCCCTCCTCCCTCTCTTCGCGGCGTGGCGGTTCAGACCTCGGTGATCACATGCGGGACGTCGTTCAGCCGCACGGCGCCGCCCGGCTTGACCACGAACTGGTCCTCGATCTGCAGGTCGCCCGTGTCCGCAAAGAAGACGGTCGGCTCGAGAGAGATCACCATGTCCTCCTCGAGCACGCGGTCCTCGTACGCCCGGTCGCCCGCGATCCGCTGGTAGCCGACGAAGGGCCACTCGTGTACCTCGAGGCCGACCCCGTGCCCGAGGCCCCACCAGTCGAGGTCGCCCCAGGCGGCCGTCGTGACCGCGTCGGCCGCCGCCTCGACCGCCGACGTGCGCACGCCCGGGCGAGCCGCGGCGGCCGCGGCGTGGTGCGCCTCGACCAGGACCTTGAGCGCATCCTTCTGCCGCGCCGATGCCTTCCCGAGCACGAACGGGCGCGACAGGTCGCAGCAGTACCCCCGGTACATGGTGCCGAAGTCGATCGAGACCGGGTCTCCGGCCTCGAGCACGCGGCGTTCGCACTGCCACCAGGCGCTCACGTGCGTCTCGTCCCGGCCCGACACCACCATCGTGTAGTGCGGGAAGGCCTCGGAGCCCTCGGCTCGGCAGACGCGCTCGACCTCACCCTTGACGTCGGACTCCGTCACGCCCGGGCGCATGAAGCGCGCCGCCGCCTCGATGCCTTTGCCGGCGATCGCGGCCGCCCCCTTCAGGCAGTCGAGCTCGTACTCGGACTTGACCGAGCGCTCCCGCTCGAGGATGTCCGACGCCGCCTCGAGCCTCTCGGCCCCCACCGCGTCGCGCAGGCGAAGGTAGAGTGCGGGGCCGACGGAGTACTCGCCGGCGACGCCGACGCGCGACCGCTCGAGGCCGTTGTCGGTGAGAAACGCGGTCACCGTCGTGACGTAGTCGCCCGCGTCCCTGACGTCGGCGATCCACGTGCAGGTCTCCGGGAAGTAGTTGGCCGCGTCTTTCACGAGCACGGCGCCGATCGCCGGGTCGAGCGGCAGCAGCAGCATGCAGTCGCCGAAGTACGGCTCGTAGCCCGACAGGTAGAGCACGTGGCCGCGCTGCCCGAAACGCAGGTTGCCCGGGGCGGAGAAGACGATCAGCGCCTCCAGACCCCTCTCGGCCATTCGCCGCCTGACCGCAGCGAGACGCCGGTCGATCTCGTCTCCGGGGATGCTCGCCTCACCCACCGCCAGATGCTCCATGTCTCCCCCTTCCGGCCGACTCCTCACCCGACACCTTTGCCCATCGTGAGCGACGGCGTACACGCGCCGCCCGTCGCGCTCCGTCGTGCGCACGCGGCATCTGCGCATGAGTACCCACGACTCCTGCGGCGGGACACCCGTGGCGACTCAGGTCCCGCCTGCTCGAGCCTCAGCGAGCCAGCGCTCCAGTGCGGTGCGCAGCGCATCTTCCGTGTACTGCTCGAAGGGCCTGCCCGTCGCCCTCACCCAGTGCCACGTGTCGAAGTACTCCAGACCCCGATACCAGCCCAGCACACCCGCATCGAAGCCCATGCGCTCGCAGTAGCACTCCTCTATCCCCCTGCGACGCAGCCCCGGCGACACGAAGAACGGCAGCAGGAACTCGTAGATCGGGTCGCTGAACCCCGCGTTCTCGAAGTCGATGACGCCCGCCAGCCGTCCGTCACGGACGATGAGGTTGTCCAGCCACAGGTCGCCGTTGCTGAACCGAGCCGCCGGCGCCTCGGGCCTCGTCTCTCTCAACATCCCATAGACCGCGTCGGCGAGCGGATCGGGAGCCGTCGCGAACTGCTCGTGGGCCGCTTCGAGAAACACCTCGGCCGTCTCCTCCTCTGCCAGTCGATCCGCGATGACCGACAGTTGGGAGCGCCCGACATCCTGCAGCGCGCAGACGGTCGCGATGAACACCTCCTCCGCCCACCGCTCGCCCGCCAGCATCGGGCCGCGCAGCGACTCCCCCTCGACGAACTCGTAGAAGAAGCACGGCACCCCGAACGCCTCGCCCTCCGGGTCCCAGCCGTAGGCCCGAGGGGTCGGGATGGGGATCGACTCCATCGCCCGAAGCACGGCGTACTCGTGCTCGCCGCGGCCTGGGGCGCAGCGCAACACGTACCGTCGCCGCGCCCCGCCCACCTCGACGTCCAGCCGCCACGGCGCGTCGCGCGTGCTCTTGGCCAGTCGTTCGGCATGAACGAGCCGCACCCGGCTCTTCAGAGAGCGGCTGAAGTACTCCTCACAGGGCGCCCGCTGCTCGTTGGGGTCAGGGTCTGTGCTCTCAGCCATGCCGGGTCCTCGGGTCTCGGTGGTCGCCGGGTGCCGTGCTCCGGTGAGCCCTCACGGGGTCCCCGAGGACCCCCACCGCGAGCGATGCGGCAGGCTACATCCGCGGCGCCGCGATGCGCGCGAGGGTCTCGAGCTCCTCGGTGGAGAGCGTCATGAACTGCACGCCGCCGGCGTCCTGCTTGGGCAGCCCCGAGATGACGCCGCAGTCCTCGCCGGTCACGAAGATCGCGCTGCCGCCGTAGATGACGGCCTTGTCGCCCACACCCTCGAGCTCGATGGGCGGCTCCGGCTGATCGCCCTCGGCCGCCGCGGCCCCCTGTGAGTACTCGAACGTCGCGACGAGGTCGTCGTACTGCGCGGCGTCGACCACCGTGAAGATCGCCAACCGGGTACCGTCGGTCTCGTAGGCGAACTGGTACTTCGCTTCCTTGTTGAGGTCGAGCGGCACCTGCTCGACCGCACCGCAGTCCGCACAGGTAGCCGTGAAGACCTGTGGCGGCAGGACCTCCTCGGGCGTGTCGGCCGGCACGGGCGGTGCGATCTCGGCGATCTCGCCCGAGAGGGCGCCGTCGTCGATGCCGGTGAGGGTGTCGGTGCCGTTGCCGTAGAAGAGCAGATACGCGGCGATCAGCACGGCGATGACGGCGACCAGGGCGATGATGAGCTGCATTCCGCGATGTTCGTTGCGCGTGCGCAGGCCGTGCAGCTCGGCTGCCGTGGCGCCGCGGTCGTAGGCCGCGTCGTACTCTTCCCTGACTGCATCTCGCTGGGCATTGAGGTCCGCGGCCATCAGGTCGGCGTACTGGCCGATGGTCTCGGCGCGCGCCTCGAACGCGGCCTCCTCCTCCGGCGTGTGCTTGACGCGCTTCCCCGCGCCGGAGTCGCCCGTGCCCGACGTGTCCGCCATGGATCTCCCTCCCCGGTTGCCGGACCCGATTCTATGCCACCGGGTTCTCTTCGCGCGTGAAGCTGCGCAGACTCCACGGGCATGGGCCGCTCATGCTCGTTCGGCCTCGGGGAGACGAAGGGTCATGCGACGGCTCCGGGCGGGCCGTCCTGAGCCGGGGTGCGCCGGTCGTTCCGCGCCGGCGCGGTGGCCGTGCCGCGCCGGCGCCCGCAGACCGGGCGCCGGCGCGGTACTCTCTGAAGGCCCGCCGGGACGGAGCGTCAGTCGTGCGGGCCTTGGAGCCCGTCCCTGGACTCAGCGGCCCTTCTGCACGTTCACGCCACGGTCAGGCGAGGTCGAAACGGTCGAGGTCCATGACCTTGCCCCACGCGGCGACGAAGTCGTGCACGAACTTCTCCTCGGCATCCGCCGACCCGTAGACCTCCGCCAACGCCCGCAGCTGCGAGTTCGCACCGAAGACCAGGTCGACCCGGGTGCCGGTCCACTTGAGGTCGCCCGTCGCGCGATCACGACCCTCGAAGACGTCGGCGTCGTCGGAGGTCGCCTGCCACGTGGTGCCCATGTCGAGCAGGTTCACGAAGAAGTCGTTGGTGAGCGCCCCGGGCCGCGCGGTGAAGACGCCGTGCCGGGACTGTCCGTACGTGGCGCTCAAGGACGCGCATGCCGCCGACGAGGACGGTCATCTCGGGAGCGGTCAGCGTCAGCAGCTGCGCCCGGTCGACGAGCAGCTCCTCCGCCGTGACGCTGTACTTGCCCTTGAGGTAGTTGCGGAACCCGTCCGCGACCGGCTCGAGGGGGGCGAAGGCCTCGACGTCGGTCTGCTCCTGCGACGCATCGGTGCGACCCGGCGCGAAGGGCACGGTCACCTCGTGGCCGGCGTTCTTCGCGGCCTGCTCGACGCCCGCGCACCCACCCAGGACGATCAGGTCGGCGAGCGAGACCTTCTTGCCGCCCGACTGCGCGTCGTTGAACTCTCTCTGGATCCTCTCGAGGGTCCCGAGCGCCGCGGCCGACCGGGCGGGCTCGTTGACCTCCCAGTCCTTCTGCGGCGCGAGGCGGAGGCGCGCGCCGTTGGCCCCGCCGCGCTTGTCGGAGCCGCGGAACGTGGAGGCCGAGGCCCAGGCCGTCGAGACCAGCTGCGACACTGAGAGCCCCGAGGCGAGGATCGTGCGCTTGAGCGCGGCGATGTCCTGCTCGTCGATCAGCTCGTGCGTCGACATCGGGGACCGGGTCCTGCCAGATGAGCTCCTCCGCCGGGACCTCCGGACCGAGATAGCGCGAGCGCGGGCCCATGTCGCGATGGGTCAGCTTGAACCACGCCCGGGCGAAGGCATCGGCGAACTCCCTCAGGGTTCTGCAGGTAGCGCCGCGCGATCGGCTCGTAGACCGGGTCGAAGCGGAGGGAGAGGTCGGCCGTGGTCATAATGGGTGGGTGCTTCTTCGACGGGTCGTGGGCGTCGACGACCATGTCCTCCGCGGCCACGTCCTTGGCCTGCCACTGCTGCGCGCCCGCCGGGCTCTTGACCAGCTCCCACTCGTACTTGAAGAGCACCTTCAGGTAGCCCATGTCCCATGTGGTCGGGTTCGGCTTCCAGGCGCCCTCGATGCCGCTGCTGATCGTGTCGATGCCCTTGCCGCTGCCGAAGCTGCTCCTCCAGCCGAGACCCTGCTCTTCGATGGGCGCGGCTTCGGGCTCGGGCCCCACATGGGTCGCAGGCGCGGCGCCGTGGCACTTGCCGAAGGTGTGGCCGCCGGCGACGAGCGCGACGGTCTCTTCGTCGTTCATGGCCATACGCGCGAAGGTCTCGCGCACGTCACGGCCCGAGGCGACCGGATCCGGCTTGCCGTCCGGGCCTTCCGGGTTCACGTAGATCAGGCCCATCTGCACGGCCGCCAGTGGGTTCTCGAGAGCGCGGTCGCCGGAGTAACGGCTCTTGGGTCTGTCGCTCGTCGCCAGCCACTCCTCTTCGGCACCCCAGTAGACGTCTTCTTCAGGCTCCCAGACGTCCTCGCGCCCGCCGCCGAAGCCGAAGGTCTCAAAGCCCATCGACTCCAGCGCGCAGTTGCCGGCGAGGACCATGAGATCGGCCCAGGAGATCTTCTGGCCGTACTTCTGCTTGATCGGCCAGAGCAGACGGCGCGCCTTGTCGAGGTTGACGTTGTCGGGCCAGCTGTTCAGCGGCGCCAGGCGCTGGTGCCCGAGCCCGCCCCGCCGCGGCCGTCGCCGATGCGGTAGGTGCCGGCGCTGTGCCACGCCATGCGGATGAAGAGCCCCCCGTAGTGACCCGTAGTCGGCCGGCCACCACTCCTGCGAGTCGGTCATCAGCGCGTAGAGGTCCTTCTTCAGGGCGTCGAAGTCGAGGCTCTTGAACTCCTCGGCGTAGTCGAAGTCCTCGCCCATCGGGTCGCAGAGGGGGGAGTTCTGGTGGAGGATCCTCAGGTTCAGCTGGTTCGGCCACCAGTCCCGGTTCGACGGACCCCTCCCGGTCATCGGCACTTGGTCCCCGCCCGTCACAGGGCGGTCGCTCGCGTCAGTCATGACGTCGGTTCCTTTCACGGTGTGGATTCTGGAACGGTTCTGGAGGGTTCTACCCAGAAACGCTGCGCAGCGTCTCGCGCTGGACTCAGGCGCGCGCGCCGCCCCGGCCGCGCGCCCGAGCACCCGCCCGAGGAAGGCGCCGGTGTGCGAGATGTCGGCGAGCCCGGCGAGCTCCTCGGGCGTGCCGGTGGCGACGACCTCGCCGCCCTCCTCGCCGCCCTCGGGCCCGAGGTCGATGACCCAGTCGGCCGTCTTGATCACGTCGAGGTTGTGCTCGATCACGACCACGGTGTTGCCCTGCGTCGACGAGGCGCTGCGAGCACCTCGAGCAGCCGCTCGACGTCGGCGAAGTGCAGGCCGGTGGTCGGCTCGTCGAGGATGTAGAGCGTGTCGCCGGTCGCGACCTTGGAGAGCTCGCTGGCGAGCTTGACGCGCTGCGCCTCGCCGCCGGAGAGCGTCGTCGCCGGCTGGCCGAGGCGGATGTAGCCGAGGCCGACGTCGTGGAGCGTCTGCAGGCGGCGGGCGATCTTCGGGACCGGGCGCGAAGAAGTCGACCGCCTCCTCGACGCGACATCTCGAGCACGTCGGCGATGGTCTTGCCCTTGAAGCGGACCTCGAGCGTCTCGCGGTTGTAGCGCTTGCCGTGGCACTGCTCGCAGGGCACGTAGACGTCGGGCAGGAAGTGCATCTCGATCTTGATCTGCCCGTCGCCGCGGCAGACCTCGCAGCGCCCGCCCTTGACGTTGAAGCTGAAGCGGCCCGGCTTGTAGCCGCGCGCTCGCGCCTCGTGCGTCTGGGCGAAGAGCTGGCGGATGTGGTCGAAGACGCCGGTGTAGGTGGCCGGGTTGGAGCGCGGCGTGCGGCCGATCGGCGACTGGTCGATGTTGATGACCTTGTCGATCTGGTCGAGCGCCGTCGATGCCGTCGTGGGCGCCCGGGCGCAGCTTCGAGCCCGGTGCAGCCGGTTGGCGACCGCCCTGTAGAGGATCTCGTTGACGAGCGTCGACTTGCCCGAGCCGGAGACGCCGGTGACGCAGGTGAAGGCGCCCGAGCGGGGAAGCTCGACGTCGACGCCGCTTCAGGTTGTGCTCGCGGGCGCCGCGCACGGTGAACCACTCGCCGCGGCCGCGCGGCGCTCGCCGGGCACCGCGATCGCGCCGCCTGCCCGCCAGGTACTGGCCGGTCAGCGAGCCGGGCGTCTCCTGACCTCGGCCGGCGTGCCCTCGGCGACGATCTCGCCGCCGTGCTCGCCGGCGCCCGGGCCCGAGGTCGACGAGGTGGTCGGCCGCGCGCATCGTCTCCTCGTCGTGCTCGACGACGATCACCGTGTTGCCGAGGTCGCGCAGGCGCTCGAGCGTCCCGATCAGCTTCTCGTTGTCGCGCTGGTGCAGGCCGATCGAGGGCTCGTCGAGGATGTAGAGCACGCCGACGAGGCCGAGCCGATCTGCGTCGCGAGGCGGATCCGCTGCGCCTCGCCGCCGGAGAGCGTCGCCGCCGCGCGCTCGAGCGTCAGGTAGCCGATGCCGACGTCGTCCAGGAAGCGCGAGCCGCTCGTCGATCTCGCGGACCACGCAGCCGCGCGATCGCGCGCTCGGTCTCGGTCAGCTCGAGGCCGTCGATCCACTCCATCGCGCGCGCGCACGCCGAGAGCGCCGTGAAGTCGTGGATCGTCAGGCCGCCGACCGTGACCGCGAGGCTCTCGGGCCGCAGCCGCGCGCCCTTGCAGGCCGGGCACGGCTGCGGTCGCCATGTAGCTCCTCGATCCGCTCGCGCACGATCTCGGAGTCGGTCTCCTCGTAGCGCCGCTCGAGGTGCCGACGATGCCCTCGAAGCGCGACGGTGTAGCAGCCGCCGCGGCCCGAAGCGGTTGCGGTAGGTGACGTGGTGCGCTCGTCGCCGGTGCCGTAGAGGAAGAGCTGCGCTGCTCGGCTCGGGCAGCTCCTGCCACGGCGTGTCGAGGTCGATCGCCGTAGGTCTCGCGCGACCGCCTCGATGAGTCTGCTCGTAGTACAGCCGACGCAGCGCTGCCCGTCCACGGCAGCAGCGCGCCCTCGGCGATCGAGAGCGTCGGGTCGGGGACGACGAGCTCGGGGTCGATCACCCGCTGGAGCCGAGCCCGTGGCAGCGCCGGCAGGCGCCGTGCGGCGAGTTGAAGGAGAAGATCCGCGGCTCGAGCTCGGGCATCGAGGTGCCGCAGTTGAGGCAGGCGAACTTCTCGGTGAAGGTGAGCGCGTCCGGCTCGCCGTCGCGCGTCGACGATCTCGACCTCGATCGAGCCCGTCGGCGAGCGCCGCCGCCGCCTCGATCGACTCGGCGAGGCCGCTTGCGCAGGCCGTCCTTCATCACGAGCCGGTCGACGACGACGCGATGTCGTGCTTGAACTTCTTGTCGAGCACGATCTCCTCGTCGAGCTCGGCGCAGCTCGCCGTCGACCTCGACGCGCGCGAAGCCCTCGGCGCGCATCTCCTCGAGCAGCTTGCCGTACTCGCCCTTGCGCCCGCGCACGACCGGCGCCAGGACCATGAAGCGGGTGCCCTCCTCGAGCGTCATCACGACCGGTCGATGATCTGCTCGACCGACTGGCCGGCGATCGGCTCGCCGCAGCTGCGGGCAGTGCGGCTGGCCGATCCGCGCCCAGAGCAGGCGCAGGTAGTCGTAGATCTCGGTGACCGTGCCGACCGTCGAGCGCGGGTTGCGCGAGGTCGTCTTCTGGTCGATCGAGATCGCCGGCGAGAGGCCCTCGATCGAGTCGACGTCGGGCTTGTCCATCTGGCCGAGGAACTGGCGCGCGTAGGCGGACAGCGACTCGACGTAGCGGCGCTGGCCCTCGGCGTAGATCGTGTCGAAGGCGAGGCTCGACTTGCCCGAGCCGGACAGGCCGGTGATCACGATCAGCGCGTCGCGCGGCAGGCTCGACGTCGATGTTCTTGAGGTTGTGCTCACGGGCGCCGGAGATGACGAGTCTGTCCGCTCATTCGAGTCGAACCTCCGACTGCGCTGACGCACCCGTCGGGCTGCGATACGCCCGGGACGACCGTTGCGGCAGTCGTCTCAGCGCTAGTCGCTGCGCAGGAGGCCGGTCCAGCGCGCGTCGTCGCCCGCCGCGAAGCGTCGACTCGAGCCCGGCTGCCTCGCGCCGTCGCGACGCAGGTCGACGCCGAGCGCCTCGGCCGACGGGCGCGCCTCGAACGGGTGCTTGCAGCGGCGCGCCCGACCCCTGGCCGACGCACTCCGTCGGCAGAGCGACGCAGCTCGCCGCCGGTCGACGGCGGCGGCGAGCGATGCCGCGGCCGAAGGCGACGCGCTCGAGCTCGGTCCATCGACCGCGGCGCAAGCTCGAGCTGCGAGCGCTCGACGCCGGTCGACCTCGACACGCCGGCCGCCGGCGCCGCCGACCTGCTCCGGCCTGTCAGCGCCGACCGCGGCCGGCGCCGTCGACGGCCGCGGCTCCACGGCGCGAGCGCCTCGGCGCTAGGTGCGGCCGCTCGAACGCTTCGTCGGCGGCCAGGCCGCGTCGGCCGGCGGCTCGGCCTGCTGCACGACGACCGCCGCCTCGCGGTACCGGGCGAGCGCCGCCCGGCATCCTCGGCCGGCGCCGGCACCGCCGGCGGGCACACGAGATCTGGTCGGCCGTCGGCTCGGAGCAGCGCGTCACGAGCGCGCTCTGACCTCGGCGCACGGCGCTCGCTCGACGACGTCGCCGGCGGCCGCCGGCTGGCGGCGCGACGCGGTCGGCGCCGAGCGCGCGGCGCGCTCGGCGAGCGTCGGCGCGTCGGCGCCGCCGACGCCTGCGACCCGCGACCTTCGACGGCGCGGCGCTCGCAGCCTCGGCCGACGGCCCGCTGCGTGCTCGCGTCGTTCGACGTCCGTGCTCCTTGCCGTCGCGTCCGGCCGCGGCAGTCGGCCGCGCGCGTCGACCTCGGCGGCCGCCACGGCGGCACGCCACCGGGCTGCTTCGGCCGCACGCCCGTCGAGCTCGCGGCGCAGCTCGCGGAGCTCGTCGCGCAGCCGCGCCGCGTACTCGAAGCGCAGCTCCGTCGGCGGCGGCGAGCATCTCCTCCTCGAGCTCGACGATGAGCTGCTCGAGCTCGGCGGTCGGCATCTCGACCAGGCGCTTGGCGACCGCCTTGCGCCGCCCGGCGGCCCTTGCGCGGCACGGCGGACTCGCGTCGCTGAGGAACTCGGCGATGTCGGTGATCCCCTTGACGACGCGTCTCCGGCGTGATGCCGTGCTCCTCGTTGTAGGCGAGCTGGATCGCGCGGCGGCGGTCGGTCTCCTCGATCGCCGCGCGCATCGCCGTCGGTCTCGCTGTCGGCGTACATGAGCACCGTGCCGTCGACGTTGCGGGCGGCGCGGCCGATCGTCTGGATCAGGCTGGTCTCGCCGCGCAGGAAGCCCTCCTTGTCGGCGTCGAGGATCGCGACGAGCGAGACCTCGGGCAGGTCGAGGCCCTCGCGCAGCAGGTTGACGCCGACGAGCACGTCGTACTCGCCGAGCCGCAGGTCGCGGATGATCTGGATCCGCTCGAGCGTGTCGATCTCGGAGTGCAGGTAGCGGACCCGGAAGCCGTTCTCGAGCAGGTAGTCGGTCAGGTCCTCGGCCATCTTCTTGGTGAGCGTCGTGACCAGGACGCGCTCGTCGCGCTCGACGCGCGCGCGGATCTCGTTCATCAGGTCGTCGATCTGGTTCTTGGTCTCGCGCACCTCGACCTCGGGGTCGACGATCCCGGTCGGGCGGACGATCTGCTCGACGATCCGCTGTCGACTCTCGCTGCGCTCGAACTCGCCCGGCGTCGCCGAGACGAACACGATCTGCGGCGCGATCGTCGAGGAACTCGTCGAACGTCAGCGGCCGGTTGTCGAGCGCGCTCGGCAGCCGGAAGCCGTAGTCGACGAGCGTCTGCTTGCGCGAGCGGTCGCCCTCGTACATGCCGCCGATCTGCGGCATCGTCTGGTGCGACTCGTCGACGAAGCAGACGAAGTCGTCGGGGAAGTAGTCGATCAGGCAGTGTGGGCGCGCGCCCGGCGGCGCGGCCGTCGAGGATCCGCGAGTAGTTCTCGATCCCGTTGCAGAAGCCGAGCTCCTGCAGCATCTCCATGTCGTACTGGGTGCGCTGGCGCAGCCGGTGCGCCTCGAGCAGCTTGCCCTCGCTCCTCGAGCTCGGCGCAGCGCTCGTTGAGCTCGGCGCCGATCTCGTCGACCGCGCGCTCGATCGTCTCGCTCCTTGGTCACGTAGTGCGTCGCCGGCCAGACCGACGACGTGGTCGATCTCGTCGAGCGACCTCGCCGGTGAGCGGGTCGAAGTGCTGGATCGCTCGACCTCGTCGCCGAACAGCGTGATCCGGTAGGCCGTCTCGGCGTAGGCCGGGAAGATCTCGAGCATCTCGCCGCGCACGCGGAAGGTGCCGCGGCGCGAGCTCGATGTCGTTGCGCTGTGTACTGGATCGCGACGAGCTTGCGCAGCAGCGTCGTCGCGGTCGATCACTCGCCGACCTTGAACAGGACCATCTGCTCGCGGTAGACCTCGGGCGAGCCGATGCCGTAGATGCAGGAGACCGAGGCGACGATGATCACGTCGCGGCGGGCGAACAGCGCCGCCGTCGCGGCGTGGCGCAGGCGGTCGATCTCGTCGTTGATCGACGAGTCCTTCTCGATGTAGAGGTCCTGCGCCGGGACGTAGGCCTCGGGCTGGTAGTAGTCGTAGTAGGAGACGAAGTACTCGACCGCGTTGTCGGGGAAGAACTCGCGGAACTCGTTGCAGAGCTGCGCGGCGAGCGTCTTGTTGTGGGCGATCACGAGCGCCGGCCGCTGCAGCCGCTCGATACGTCGCCGCCATCGTGAACGTCTTGCCGGTGCCGGTGGCGCCGAGCAGCGTCTGGAAGCGCTCGCCGCGCTCGACGCCCTCGGCGAGCGCGGCGATCGCCTCCGGCTGGTCGCCGGTCGGCTGTACTCGGCATGGACCTTGAAGTCGGTCATGGCCTCACGAGCGGGTCGCGGTGGACGATGGGCGGACGATGATGTCGACGACGGTGCGGAGCACGATGGTGACGACCCTGCGGACGACGTTGCGGGCGGCTTCACGGACGGCGGCGCCACGGACGGACTCGCACGCGGCGTCGCCGCCGGCGCCGCGCGCCGGTGCGCAGCGCGGCGCCGTCAGGTCGAGTGTACCAACACGAACACCTGTTCGCAACGCTCAGGAGCGGGCGTCGAGGGCGTCGCCCCAGGCCCGCCGGTAGATGGTGCGCAGGCGGCCGACACGCTCGACGTAGGCGCGCGTGTCGGCGAAGGCGATGTCGGCGAGCGCGAGATCGTCGGTGCCGGCGGCGCGCAGCCAGCCGTCGACGCTGCCCGGGCCGGCGTGGTAGGCGGCGAGCGCCGCCGCCTCGTCGCCCTCGTAGCGCTCGAGCAGGTGCCGCAACTGGTCGGTGCCGTAGCGGATGTTGATCTCCGGGTCCTCGAGGTCGCGAGTCTCGAACCGCACCCCGCCGGTGCGCCGGGCGATGTCCTCCGCCGTCGCCGGAGTCACCTGCATGAGCCCGATGGCGCCGCTCTCCGAGACGACGGTCTCGCGGAAGCTGCTCTCCTGGTAGATGACGGCGGCGACGAGGGCCGGGTCGACCCCGTGCCGCGTGGCCGTCTCGCGGATCGCCGCCTCGTGCTCGAGGGGGTAGACCTGACGAGCCACGACGGCCGGCACCGCCTCGGCGTACCAGGCGGGCAGCATGCGGTAGCCGGCGAGGGCGAGCGCCGCGAGCGCGACGAGTGCGAGACCGACTGCGGCGAGGAGCTTCACGCCAGCGGGAGCGCGTCGAGGACGGCGCGACGCCTCACGACGACGATGGCGCGTGCGGGAGCGGCGAGGAGCGTCACGAGGCCGCGCGCTCGGCCCTCTCCCCCGCCGCGGCCGCCGAGATGATGCGCGCGAAGGTCTCCCCGACGAACTCCTTGAGGCGCTTGCGACTGCCGGTGTTGTGCAGCACGAAGTCGGCGCGCGCGACCTTCTCCTTCTCGGGGAGCTGCTGCTCGAGCCGGCGGGCGAACTCGCTGTCGGTGAGCTTGGCGGCGACCCGCCGGCGACGCACGTCGGGCGGCGCCGTGACGAGGAGCACGTAGTCGAAGGAGGCGTCGAGGCCGGTCTCGTAGAGCAGCGGCACCTCGGCGACGAGCAGCGGCGGCCGCGGGCGCGCCCTCTCCGCCTTGCGCGCCCACTCGTCGAGCCGCTGCCGCACGTGCGGGTGCAACAGGCCCTCGAGCCAGGCGAGCTCGTCGGGCTCGTCGAAGACGATGCGGGCGACGGCCGGTCGGTCGACGGCGCCGTCCTCGGTGAGCACCCCCGGGCCGAAGTGCGCGCCGATCTCGGCGGCGATCGCGGGCCGGCCGAGCAGCTCGTGGACGACGTCGTCGCTCGACACGACGGCGGCGCCGAGCTCACGCAGGTAGGCCAACGCCGTCGACTTGCCGGAGCCGATGCCGCCGGTCAGGCCGAGGCGGGGCACTCTCTGTCGCTGTGTCATGGTCATGGCGCGGAAGCGGCCGGGCGGCGTCTCGACGCCGCCCGGCCACGGGTCGTCCTTCTCAGGCCTGCGGCTCCGCCTCCGCCTCGCCGGCGTCGGGCGCCTCGTCGGCCGGCTCGGCGCCGACCGGGAAGACCTCGTCGCTCAGGCCCAGCGTGGGACCATCCTCGAGCGGCGGCGCCACCTCACCGGCGGCCTCTTCGGCCTCGTCGACCGGCTCGGCCGCGGCGGTCTCGTCGGCGGCCTCGGCCGCGGCGGTCTCGTCGGCGGCCTCAGCCGCGGCGGGCTCGTCGGCGGTCTCTTCGGCAGCCTCGGCCGCCGCGGGCTCTTCGGCGGTCTCGGCAGCGGCCTCGGGCTCCTCGACGGTCTCGGGCTCCTCGACGGTCTCGGCCTCCGCGACAGCCTCGGGCTCCTCGGCGACCTCGGCCTCGGGCTCTGCGGCAGCTTCGGGCTCCTCGACGGTCTCCTCGGCCACGCTCTCTGCGGCCTCGTCGGCCGGCGCCTCGGTGACCTCGTCGGCCGCGACTTCCGCGGTCTCTTCGGCAGCCGTCTCTTCGGCAGCCGTCTCGTCGGCCGCGACTTCCGCGGTCTCTTCGGCAGCCGTCTCGTCGGCCGCCTCGGCCTCGGGCTCTTCGGTCTCGACCGGCATCGGCGGTGTCGGGCGTACGTCGTCGGCGCCCTCGACCCGCTTGATCGAGAGGCTCAGGCGGCGGCGCTCGGTGTCGACCTCGATGATCTTGACGTGCACGGTCTGCCCGACCGCGACGACCTCGTCGGGCCGCTCGACGTGCCGGTTGGCCAGCTCGCTGATGTGGACGAGGCCCTCGATGCCCTCGTAGATCTCGATGAAGGCGCCGAAGGCGACGATCTTGGTGACCCGGCCGTCGACCGTGTCGCCGACCTTGTGGCGGGTGACGATGCGCTGCCACGGGTCTTCCTGCGTCTGCTTGAGACCGAGGGAGATGCGCTGGCGGTCGCGGTCGATGTCGAGCACCTTGACCTTGACCTTCTGGTTGACCTGCAGCACCTCGGACGGGTGGTTGATGTGGGTCCAGCTGAGCTCGGAGATGTGGATGAGGCCGTCGATGCCGTCGAGGTCGACGAAGGCGCCGAAGTCGACGATGTTGCTGATCGTGCCCTCGACGATGTCGCCCACGGTGAGGTCGTCGATGATCTGCTGACGCACCTCTTTGCGCTCCTCTTCGAGGACGGCGCGGCGCGAGAGGACGACGTTGTTGCGGTTGCGGTTCATCTCGATGACGCGGCAGTTGAGCTCCTTGGTGACGTACTCGGAGAGGTCCTGCACGCGGCGGATGTCGACCAGGGAGGCGGGCAGGAAGCCGCGCACCCCGAGGTCGAGGATGAGGCCGCCCTTGACGACCTCGATGACGGTGCCGATGACGGGGGTGCCGCTCTCGAAGGCGCCCTCGATGCGCTTCCACGCCTTCTCGAAGCGGGCGCGCTTCTTGGAGAGGATCAGGCGGCCGTCGGCGTCCTCCTTCTGCATGACGAGGGCGTCGACCTCTTCACCCAGCTCGACCTCCTGCAGGGTGTTCACGTTCTTGCGGATCGAGAGCTCGTTGACCGGGATCACGCCCTCGGACTTGTAGCCGATGTCGACGAGGACTTCGTCCTTGTCGATACGCACCACCTTGCCAGTGACGATGTCACCCTCGTTGAACACGTTGATGGTGGCGTCGTAGTTGGGGACGATCTCGCCGTCCACCTCGATGAGGTAGCCGTCGCTGCCTTCGACGATCTTCGGTGCGTCCTGGGTCTCGGTCTGGTTGTCCGTCATGTGGTCTCTCGGCCTCCCGGTCACTGTCGCGGCTCGTCGCTGAAAGGACCGCCCTCCCCGGGAACCGCGACCGGGGTAGGGCGAAACCGGGAGAGTATAGCACAGCGAACCCGGTACGAGCGGGGAGAACGCGGGTCGTGCGGGCGCAGCGAAGCCGTCGCGGGACGGGCGCCGCGCGACGGCGCGACCGCGCGACGGCGCGCGCGACGCGCGACGGCGCGGCGCGCGGCGCGCGGCTACTTCGCGGCGCGCCAGTCGGCGCCGGCGCCCACCTCGACCTCGAGCACCGGCTCCATCTCGTAGGCCCCGCGCATCGCCTCGCCCAGCAGGGTCTTGACCGCGTCAACCTCGGCCTCGGGCGCCTCGACGACGAGCTCGTCGTGCACCTGCAGGACGAGGCGCGCCGCCATCCCGCCTTCCTCCAGCCGGCGCTGTACCTCGAGCATGGCCACCTTGATGACGTCGGCCGCCGTACCCTGCAGCACCGAGTTGACGGCCAGGCGCTCGCCGAGCGAGCGCAAGCGGTAGTTCGACGACTTCAGCTCGGTGACCGGCCGGCGCCGCCCGAACAGCGTCGTGACGTAGCCGTCCTGCGTCGCCTGGGCGATGACCCGGTCGCGGAACTCGCGCACCTTCGGGTAGCGCGCGAAGTAGGCCTCGATGAAGTCGCGCGCCTCGTCGACCGACATGCCGACCTGCTCGGAGAGGCCGTAGGCGGAGAGCCCGTACATGATGCCGAAGTTGGTCGCCTTGGCGTGCTCGCGCTGCGTGTGCGTGACCTCCTCGACGGGGATGCCGGCGACCGCCGCCGCCGTCACCCGGTGCACGTCTTCGCCGCGCGCGTAGGCGTCGAGCAGCGCCGGCTCGCCGGAGAGCTTCGCCATCAGCCGGAGCTCGATCTGCGAGTAGTCGGCCACGACCAGCAGGTTGCCCTCCTCGGCGACGAAGCAGGAGCGGATCTCGGCCCCCAGCTCGGTGCGCGCGGGGATGTTCTGCAGGTTCGGATCGGAGCTGGAGAGGCGGCCCGTGCTGGCCACCGTCTGGTTGAACGTCGTGTGCAGGCGCCCCGTGCGCGGGTCGACCCGGCGCGGCAGCGGCTCGAGGTAGGTGCTGAGCAGCTTGGTGAGCTCGCGCCACTCCTCGACCGCGGGCACGATCGGGTGCTGGTCGCGCAGGCCGCGCAGCACCCGGGCGTCGGTCGAGTAACCCGTCTTGCCCTTGCGCGAGGGCTCGAGGCCGAGGCGCGTGAAGAGGACTTCGGCGAGCTGCTGCGGCGAGCCGATGGTGAAGGGCTCACCGGCGAGCTCGTGGATCGTATCGTCGAGCTCCTCGACGCGCTCGCGCAGGCGGGCCGTGATCTCGCCCAGCCGGTAGGTGTCGACCTTGACCCCGGCCGCCTCCATCACGGCGAGGACGCGCGTCAGCGGCAGCTCGATCTCATTCAGGAGAGGGTCGAGCTCGAGCTCGTGGAGCCGCGGCCGTTGAGCCTCGGCGACGCGCCACGTGAGCCAGGCACGGGTCGCCGCGGCGGCCTCGTCGGCCGGGCCGTCGAAGAGGGGCCCGGCCTCGTCGAGCCCGGCCAGAGTCTCGAGGACGCGGTCCTTCTCGGCCCGCTCGGGCGTGAGCAGGTAGGCCGCCACCGCCGTGTCGTAGGCGGCGCCGCGGGGCGCGCCGGCGAAGCCGGGCAGCGCCTTGACGTCGTGCGCCATCACGTGCGCGACGAGCCGCCACAGCGCCGGCCACTCGTCGGCGCCGACGCGCGCCGCCACCACCGCGTCACCGCCGGCGAAGACCGCCGCCGCCCACTCGATGCCGCCGCCGTCGCCGGCGGGCACGGCGGCGAAGGCGGCCTCGCGCTGCTCGAGCACGGCGGCCAGCGCGCCGGCGCCGCGCTCGACGACCAGCGCCGGCAAGGGCGCCGCGGTCGCCGGTGTCGAGGCGTCGCCGGCGGTCGAGGCCGCGCCGTCGGCCCCTCCCGGAGCCGCCGTGCCGCCGGCCCCGCCCGCAGCGGCCGTGCCGACGGCGGACGCCGCCATCCCGCCGCCGCTCTCGGAGGGGACGACCACCGTCTCCCTGAGGCGGCGGACCAGGCTGGTGAACTCGTAGCGGCGGAAGAGATCCTCGACGTCGGCCACGGGCACGCGGTAGTCACGGCGGTCGACGATCGCGCCGAGGTCCTCCTCGAGCGGCACGTCGCGCACCATGGTCGCGAGGCGCTTCGAGAGGCGCGCCGTCTGCTCGTGCTCGACGAGCAGGGCGCGGCGCTTCTCCGAGGCGACCTCGCCGAGGCGCTCGTAGAGCGCCTCGAGGCTGCCGAACTGCTGCAGGAGCGCCGCCGCCGTCTTCTCGCCGATGCCGGGCACCCCGGGGATGTTGTCGGAGGTGTCGCCCTTGAGGCCGATGAAGTCGGGGATCTGCCCCGGCTCGACGCCGAAGCGCTCCACGACCCGGGCCGGCGTGTAGACCTTGACGTCGGTGATGCCGCGCCCGGTGGCGACGACGACGATGTCGTCGTCGACGAGCTGCAGGCTGTCGCGGTCGCCGGTGACGACCGCCGCCTTGACCCCGCGCTCGCGGGCCGCCACGGCCAGGGTCCCAAGCAGGTCGTCCGCCTCGTAGCCGCCCTTCACCAGATTGACGAAACCGAAGGCCTCGACGAGCTCGGGGAGTCTGTCCCACTGCATCGAGAGCAGGTCGGGCATGTGCGGGCGCTGCGCCTTGTACTCCTCGTACTCCTCGTGCCTGAACGTCTTCTCGCGCGCGTCCCAGGCGACGACCACCGCGCACGGGCTGTACTCGGTGACGATCTTGAGGAACATCTGGCTGAGCCCGTAGATGGCATTGGTGGGGAAGCCGTCGCGGGTGGCGATCGTCTCGGGGAGCGCGAAGTAGGCGCGATAGGCGAGGCTGCTGCCGTCGAGCAGGAAGAGGCGCCGGGTGAGGTCGTCGGGGGTCATGACCGCATCCTACCGCAGGGCGCCGGCGCTCACGCCGCGCGGGAAGCCGCGTGTCGGCGTCGTCATCGGTCGGCGCTCACGGCGCCGCGCGGCGGCGCTTGGCCAGCAGCACGCGCGTGCCCTGCGCGCCGCACGAGACGAGGAGGCCGTCGCTCAGCGTGCGCATGAAATGGATGCCGCGGCCCGAGGCGGCCGTCGTCTCGGGGGCGCAGATCGGCGCCGCGTCCATGCCGCCGCCGTGGTCGGCGACCTCGACCGCGACCTCGTCGTCGTAGCAGAAGAAGCGCACCGTGACCTCGTCGCGCGCCCCTCCCGGCGAGCCGTGCTGGACGGCGTTGGCGAGCGCCTCGCCGACGGCCACGCCGAGCTCGAAGAGAGGGGCCCCGGTCAGACCGCAGACCTCGCTCAGGCGCATCACCCGACGGCGCGCCGCCGAGAGCTCGGCGGTCGTGGCGGCGAAGGCGAAGCGGTGGCGCCAGCGCGGCTCGGCCGGCAGTGAGACCGAGGTCGAGTCGCCCGTGTCGGGGCCGAGGCCCGGACCGGCGGGCACGTCGAGACCGGCCGCCGCCAGCGCGTCGCGCACGACGGCGCTCTCCGCCGAGACGATGAGCTCGCCGCCGGCCGCCGCGAACGCTTCGGCGCTGTCCCGGAGCACGACCACGAGGCCGTCGTTCGGAGGCCGCTCGCCCTCGAGGTCGACGACGACTGCGCGAAGATCGACCTCCCGGCAGCGCGCGAGCTCGCGGCGCAGGGACTCGAGACCGGGGCGTGACACGGTCGTGCGACAGCGGAGCACGCAGATGTCGCCGCGCACCTCGCGGACGACGTCGCCGCGCCGCAATCTTCTCGCCGGCTGCGCGGCGGGGCCGCCCGGCGGAGCGTCGCTACCAGTCACGGCGACGGCCGCAGGTCGATGGAGACCGGCTCACGCCGACGGCCGGCCCGGGCGCTCTTCCAACCGGCCGTGGACCTCCCCGGGTGTCGCTCACACCTGTCCTCGCACGGCGGCTCCTCACGCTCATCGACGGCGTCCCTCAGTCGAGGCTGATACCCTCGCCTCGACGAAGAGAATCCCCGCCCCAGGAGGAGTCATGGGAGCACGCACTTTCGCGGCCGGCCGGCGCGTCGTGGCAAGGCTCGATCACGGCGGCGACCTGCTGGCGCAGATCGCCGCCGTCGCCGACGCTCACGGCGTCACCACGGGGGAAGTGCGAGCGGTCGGCGCCCTCCAGCGCGCCGAGCTCGCCTTCTACGACCAGACGGAGAAGCGCTACGAGTCGCACGCCGTCGAGCGCCCGCTGGAGCTGCTCGCCCTGGTCGGCAACGTCTCGCGCCGCGACGGGGAGACGGCGGTGCACGCCCACCTGGTGCTCGGCGAGGCCGACGGCCGCTGCCTCGGCGGTCACGCCCTGCCGGGCTGCGTCGTCTTCGCCTGCGAGCTCGTGCTCGAGGAGCTCGTCGGCGAGGCGCTCGAGCGCGGCCACGACGAAGTCACCGGCCTGCCGCTCTGGGGAGGGCTCTGAGGCGCCGCCACGCCGTCGCGCGGGCGCGCCGTAGCGCGGGCTTGTGTCGCGGGAGGCTCGAGGCGATGAGGAGAGGTGGTGTCGGAAGGGGGACTTGAACCCCCATGAGCTATTCGCTCACTAGGCCCTCAACCTAGCGCGTCTACCAATTCCGCCATTCCGACACGCGGCTGAAAAGTATAGAGGCTCGCGCGACGACCGGTCAACGCGGGCCGGAGGCGCTCGTGACAGTGGGCGGACCCGCTCTGCTTCGCGGCCGTCCGCCCACCGGCGGCGCCCCCTTCAAGGGCCTCTCACGAGAGGCGTGTGGTCTGCACAGACCCCGGCGCCGACTGCATGCTCTGACATGCTCTGACCCGAGTATACTCACGGCGGCAGGGTCCCTCAAGGCCATCGCCGTCTGTCGCCGCCCGGCCCCCGGCGGGGCCGCTGCGGCCGCCGGGAGGTCGCGTGAGCCACATCCTGGTCGGCACCTGTTCGTGGACCGATCCCAGCCTGATCGAGAGCGGGCGCTTCTACCCGCCGGGCGTCTCCAGCGCCGCCGACCGCCTGCGCTTCTACGCCGCGCGCTTCCCCCTCGTCGAGGTCGACGCCACGTACTACGCGCCGCCCGACCCGCGCACGGCGCGCCTCTGGGTCGAGCGCTCGCCGGACGACTTCGTCTTCGACGTCAAGGCGTTCGGGCTGCTCACCGGGCACGCCGTCCAGGTCGGCCGGCTGCCCCGCTGGCTGCGCGAGCGCCTGCCCGACGAGCTTCTCGCCAAGGGCAGGTTCTACCGCCGCAGCGCACCCGACGACGTCGTCGAGGCCGTCTGGCAGCTGCACCGCGACGCCCTCGCCCCGCTCCAGGACGCGGGCAAGCTCGGCGCCGTCCTCTTCCAGTTCCCGCCGTGGTTCGTGCGCTCGGTCGAGAACGAGGCCTACCTGCGCGAGCTTCCCGGTCGCCTGCCCGGTCTGCGCGTCGCGGTCGAGTTCCGCGGCGGCGGCTGGATGCAGGAGGAGGCCGCCGCGGGCACGCTGGCGACGCTCGAGGAGGCGGGGCTCGCATACGTCAGTGTCGACGAGCCCCAGGGCTTCCGCTCGAGCACGCCGCCGCTCGCCGCGGCCACCACCGACCTCGCGTACCTGCGCCTGCACGGGCGCAACGCCGACACCTGGGAGGCGCGCACGGCGCGCTCGGCCGACCGCTTCAAATACCTCTACTCCGAGGAGGAGCTGCGCGGCTGGATCCCCTCCGTGCACGAGCTCGCCGAGCGCGCCGGCACGGTCCACGTGCTGTTCAACAACAACTTCGAGGACTGGGGCCTGCGCAACGCGCGACGCATGGCGCAGCTGCTCGGCGTCGCGCGCGAGCCCGACGCCGACGGCGAGGGAGGCGGCGCCGAGAGAGGGACCCCGGGAGGCGGCGCCGCTCAGGGGACAACGGCGGGCGGCGCCGACCGGAGTAGCGCGGCAGGCGGCGCCGACGGGCAGACGGCGCTCGACGTCGGCGGGCAGACCACTCTGGACGTCGACGGGGGCGGCTGACCGCCGCCCCCGTCTGACTCTCAGTCTCAGCCTGAGACTTAGACTTCGGCCCCGGCGAGCAACTCGCGCATCTGGGCGTCGACCGACGCGCCCCAGCGCGCGAAGCTCGTGAAGAACGCCTCGCAGGGCACGATCTGCTCGGGCACGAACACGCCCGGCCCGGCGATCTCGCCCGTGGCCATCATCCTGGCGACGATGGCCGGCGGGATGCCGGTGTCCACGTCGCCGCCGCCGGCGCCGTACTCCTTGTGCGCCGGGATCAGGGCGCGCACGCGCCACTCGATGCGGCGACCGTCCTTCGATGCCGCGCACGACCGCCATCAGGTAGTCGACGTCGTCGAGCACCACGTCGACCGGCTTCGGGATCTCGGCCACGACCTTGAGCAGCACGTCGCGCGGCCGCACCTTGGCCCCGCGGATCTCGACCTCGTCGGTGCGCGTCATGCCGATGCGGTTGAGGAACCGCATCTGTTCGGTGAATTCCATCGGCAGCGAGAGATGGAAGGTCGCGCTGCGCAGGCCCTGGTCCTTCCAGGTGTGCCAGAAGGTGAAGGGCTCGGAGTGGATCGTGTGGTGCGCCTCGAGGATCCCGGCCGGGGCACCGAAGTCGACGTCCTCGAGCCCGGTGCCGCCGACGATGTCGGTGTTCCACTTGCCGTCGATGAACTGCGGGGCCGCCACGCTGAACTCGTCGCAGAGCGTCTCCAGGGAGTACGGGACGACCCAGCCGTCGTAGCGGCTCCAGTCGGTGTCGTCGACGTTGCCGCAGTAGGCGTGCGCCTCCTCGACCGTGTCGAGACGCTCGGCCCCGTAGCGGGCGAGGACGTTGGTGACGCCGGGGGCGCCGCCCATGGCGATGACCGCCGTCACGCCGGCCTTCTTGAACTCGCCGTCGAGCTCGACCTGCTGCTTGGTGACGTGGAAGAGCCCGCCCATGTCGGTGTAGTGGACGCCGGCGGCCGCGGCGGCGTGCATCACGGTGATGTTCCAGAAGTGCTGGGTGGCGTTGATCATCGCGCCGCAGCCGACGATCGCCTTCTTCACGCTCTCGGGCTCGCGGGCGTCGACGAACATGGCCTTCGCCTTGTCGCCGCCGTGGGTCGTGGCCACGGCCCGCGCCTGCTCCTCGTTGTAGTCGCCGACGACGATCTCTTCGACCTCGGGGCTCAGCGCGAGCTCCTTGACCGCCCAGCGCCCCATGGCGCCGGCGCCGATGACCGCGATCCTCATTGACGACCTCCCTGTCGCAGCGGCGTTGTGTGCTCCCCGGAGCCTATGTCGTGAGGCGCCGTGAAGGGAAGTGCGGACGACGGAGGCGGGCGGCGAGCGCCGGCGGGGGCGCCGGCCGGCCGGCGCCCTCTCGTGCGAGTCAGGGAGAGAAGCGCTCTAGCGCCTTCGGCGGTATCATGGGCGCGGCGGCCCGCACGGGCCGCCGCGCCCATTCCCGACGCGAAGGAGCACGACCGGGTGGAGTGGTACGGCCTGAGCCCCGCGGAGCACGCCGACCTCGAGCGCGAGGTCCTCGAGCTCTTCACCGCCATCCTGCGCGTCGACACGACCAATCCACCGGGCAACGAGACCGCCTGCGCCCTCGTCCTCAAGGACTACCTCGCCGCCAACGGCATCGACGAGCGAGCTCGCCGGCGAGCTCCCCGACCGCCAGAACCTCGTCGCCGTCGTCGACGGCGCGCGCCCCGGGCCGACCCTGCTCTACATGGGTCACACCGACGTGGTGCCGGCCGACGCCGCCGAGTGGACCGTGCCGCCGTTCTCGGGCACGGTCAAGGACGGCTACGTCTGGGGCTGCGGCACCATGGACATGAAGAACCAGGTCGCCGCCGAGGCGGTCGCCGTCGCGCGCCTGGCGCGCTCCGGCGCCGACTTCGCCGGGCGCCTGCGCTTCGCCGCGACCTGCGACGAGGAGGACGGCACCCACTGCGGCGTCCTCTGGCTCTGCCGCAACCGGCCCGACCTCGTGCGCTGCGACTACTCCGTCAACGAGGGCATGGGCGGCCTCGTCCTCCCCGTCGACGGGCAGCCCGTCATGCTGCTCGCCGTGGGCGAGAAGGCCTTCGCCCAGTTCACCGTCCGCACCCGCGGCCTCGGCGGCCACGGCTCCGTCCCCCAGCGCGAGCGCAGCGCCGTGCTCGACCTGGCGCGGGCGGTGCAGGCCCTGGGCGCCGCCGACCCGCCGGCCATCGTGTCGCCGACGACGGCGCGCTTCATCGACGCCGTCGTCACCGACCCGGCGCTGGCGGCGCTGCTCAAGGACCCGGTCACGGCGCGCACCGCGGCGCACGAGCTGCGCGCCGCCGACCCCGCCGTCGCCTCGCTCGTCGAGCCCCTGCTCGGCGCCACGTTCACGCCGACCGTCCTCAGGGCGGGCAGCGCGGTCAACGTGATCCCGACCTGGGCCGAGGCGCGCGTCGACTGCCGCATCACCCCCGAGATCACGCCCGACGACCTCGAGCGCACCGTCGCCGACATCCTCGACCCGCTGGGCATCGACTGGGAGTTCGAGTGGTTCGACCTCACCGACCCCAATGCCTCGCCCCCCGACACGCCGCTCCAGGCGGCGATCGAACGCGTGCTCGCCCGCGACCTGCCCGGCACCACGCTGGCGCCGATGGTCTCGGGCAGCTTCACCGACTCGCGCTGGCTGCGCGAGGCCTTCCCGGACGTGCGTGGCCTACGGCATCGCGCCCTTCCCCCACGAGGACCTCTACGCGATGGACGGCGGCCGCGAGCACGCGCCCGACGAGCGCATCCGCGTTGACGACGTGGTCTATCAGGCGCTGTTCTTCGAGCGCCTCGCCCGCGAGGTGTTGGCGTGAATCGCCCGCTGCGAGGTGCCGCAGTGAGCGACCTCTCGCACGGGTGGCTCACCGCAAGCCGCGCGCCGCGGGCCGCCCGCTGCGAGGTGCTGCGATGACCGACCTCCGAGGCAAGTTCCGCGGCGTCCTCCTCGGGCTGGCCGCCGGCGACGCGCTCGGCGCCCCGGCGGAGTTCCTCAGCGCCGAGCAGGTGGTCGAGCGCTACGGCGTGATCACCGAGATGATCGGCGGCGGCTGTCACGAGGTCGAGCCGGGCGAGACGACCGACGCCACCGAGATGATGCTCTGCCTCGCCGAGAGCCTCGCCGAGGCCGGCGACTTCGACCCTGAGGACGTGATGGAGCGCTACCGCGCCTGGTTCGAGAGCACGCCGCGCGACGTCAGCCTCACGGTCCGCACGGTGATGCTGAGCTACCGGGCCGGCACGCCCTGGGACCTGGCCTCGCGGCGCGCCTTCGAGATCCTCGGCCAGCCGATGGCCGGCAACGGCAGCCTGATGCGCTGCGCGCCGATCGCCCTGCGCTACTTCCGCGACCCCGACGAGCGCCGCCTCGTCTCGCAGCGCGAGTCCACGCTCACGCACTTCGACCGCCTCGCCGGCTGGGCGTGCGAGGCGTTCAACGACCTGCTCGTCGCGGCCATGAACGACCGTCTCCTCGACGAGGTGCCGCGCCTCGCCGAGCGCGTCTCCGACGAGGACAGCCGGGTGAGCGCCGCCCTCTTCGACGCCCTGCTGGCCGAGCCCGAAGAGATCGAGTGCTCGGCCTTCGTCCTCGACAGCCTCAAGGCGGCGCTCTGGGCCGTCGCCCGCAGCGCCAGCGTCGAAGAGGCGCTCTGCCTCATCGTCAACAAGGGCAACGACGCCGACACCGTGGGCGCCATCACCGGCGCCCTCGCCGGCGCCGTCCACGGCGAGGCGGGCATCCCGGCGCGCTGGCGGTCGGCGCTGCGCAGCGCCGACCGCGTCGCCGCCGCCGCCGACCGTCTCGCCGACCTCGCCGGCGCCTGAGCCGGCGCCGGGTTGCGGCGCCTCCGTTCACTCCGTACTTTACGCACTTGACGTTATCGACGAAGGCTGGGAGGCCTCGTGGACGAGCGACGACGGGCGCGTGAAGCACGGCTGCTGGCCGAGGAGTTCGGGCTCCTGCACGAGGAGCTGGGCGGCACGCGCATGTCCGGCAGGGTCAGCGCCTGGCTGCTGCTCTGCGACCCGCCCGTCCAGTCGCTGACCCAGATCGCCGAGGCGCTCGGGGTCAGCAAGGCCGCGGTCAGCGTGGCGACGCGCTCGCTGCTGCAGGCCGGACTGGTCGAGCGCGTCGGCGAGCCGGGGCGCCGGGGTGACTCCTACCGCGCCCTGGCCGGCCAGATGGACGCCGTCCTGCACCTCGACCGCATCGAGGCCCTGGACAAGCTCGTCCACCGCTGCCTCGAGCTCGCCGCCGACAAGGACCCGACGGCGTCCAACGTCGTGCTCCTCGGTGAACTGGCCGAGTTCCTGGACTTCCTCAAGACCGAGATCCCCGGTCTGCTCCAGCGCTGGCAGGCCACGCGCGCCACAGACCCGGCGACCAGCCCCCGTGCAACCGACGAGCGAAGAGGCGAGAGATGAGTTGGCTGACCAAGACCTCCCTGCACAACCGGTCCATCGTCGTCCTCGCCGCGCTCGCCGTCGTGCTGCTCGGCCTGTTCGGTATCACGTCGCTGAAGCAGGAGCTGATCCCCGACCTCACCTTTCCGTACCTGACCGTGGTCACCGTCGCCCCGGGCTCGTCCGCGAGCGACGTGGAGCGCAACGTGACGACCCCGGTGGAGCAGGCGATCAAGACCACGAGCGACGTCAAGGAGTTCGTGTCCTACTCGAACGAGGGCCTCAGCATCCTCACCATCGAGTACGAGTTCGGGACCGACATCGACGCCAAGGAGGCCGAGGTCCAGCAGGCGCTATCCGGGGTCCAGCAGGCGCTGCCCCAGGGGGCGATGGCTCCGGAGGTGGCGGCCCTCAACTTCAACGCGATGCCGGTCGTCCAGCTCGCCGTCACCTCCGACCTGCCGCCCCAACAGATCGCGGCGCTCCTCCAGAGCAAGGTCGTGCCCCGGCTCCAGGCCATCCCCGACGTCCAGGCGGTCACCCTCTCGGGCCTGAGCCAGGAGCAGTTGCAGATCCGTCTCGACCCCGCCGAGGTCCTGCGCTTCGGCGTCTCCCCGGAGTCGGTCATGACGGCCGTGCAGCAGGCCAATCTCACGAGCGGCGCCGGCAGCGTGACCGCGGGCAGCCTCGTGTACCCCGTCACGGTGACCGCCCGCGCGGCCACCGTCGCCGCCTTCGAGGACCTCGTCATCACCCCGACGTCGGCCGCGACCTCCGCCTCTGCGTCGGCCGCCGCCGAGGCGCCGGAGACCGTCACGCTCGGCGAGATCGCCGAGGTCAGCGTCGCGCCCGGCCCCGCCGACCGCGGTCACGCGCACGAACGGCGAGGAGTCGATCGGCATCTCGGTGAGCAAGTCGGCCAGCGGCAACACCGTCGACATCGCCAACGCGGTCGCCGACGAGCTGCCGGCGATCGAGAGCGAGCTCGAGGGTCAGGTGCAGATCACGACCGTCCTCGACCAGTCGGTCTACATCGAAGAGAGCATCACCTCGCTGTGGCGTGAAGGCCTCCTCGGCGCCGTCTTCGCCGTGCTCATCATCTGGGTCTTCCTGCGCAGCTGGCGCTCGACGTTCATCGCCGGCCTCTCGATCCCGCTCAGCATCATCGGCGCCCTCGCCCTGCTGTGGTGGCGTGGCGAGTCGCTGAACATGCTGACGCTCGGCGGCCTGACGATCGCCATCGGTCGCGTCATCGACGACTCGATCGTCGTCATCGAGAACATCCACCGGCACCTGCAGGAGGGCGACGACATCCACTCCGCCGCGTACAGCGGCACGCGCGAGGTCGCCCGGGCCATCACGGCGAGCACCCTGACGACGGTCGCCGTCTTCCTGCCCCTGGGCTTCGTCCAGGGCCTCGCCTCCGAGTTCTTCCTCCCCTTCGCGCTGACGGTCACGTTCGCGCTGCTCGCCAGCCTCGTGGTCGCCCTGACCGTCGTCCCCGTGGTCGCGACGTTCGTGCTCTCGAAGCGGAGCGTCGGCCACCGCGACCCGGGCGAGACCACCCGCCTGCAGCGCGCGTACCTGCCCGTGCTCAAGCTGGCCATCGACCACAAGCTGGTCACCGTCGTGGCCGCCGTCGCCGTGTTCGCGGCCGTGATGTCGATGAGCCCGCTGCTCAAGACCAACCTGTTCGACAACTCCGCCCAGAACACGATGACCGTCACCCAGCAGATGCCGCCCGGCACCAGCCTCGACGCGACACTGGCCGCGACGGCGCCGGTCGAGGAGGTGCTCGCCGGCACCGAAGGCGTCGAGATCTATCAGCTCACGGCCGGGAGCACCGGCAGCCTGTTCGGCGCCGGCGGCGGGACCGGAGCCTCGGCCAGCCAGGCCGTCTACACCATCCAGACCGACCCCGAGGCGGACAAGGCGGCGATCATCGACGACGTGCGCGCGCAGGTCGCCGGCCTCGACGGCGTCGGCGTCGTGACCGTGAGCGGCGAGGACTCGTCGATGGGCAGCTCGTCGGCGATCGAGGTGCAGGTCTCGGCCGACGACCCGGCCGTCCTCAAGGCGGCGAACGAGGCCGTCCTCCAGGCGGTCGAGACCGTGGAGGGCCTCGCCGACGTCACCTCCAACCTCAGCGAAGGACGGCCGTCGGCGACCGTCACCGTCGACCAGGCCAAGGCGGCGGCGGCCGGCGTCGACCCCACCACGCTGAGCCAGTACACGACGCTCATCCTCGACGGGTTCCCGCTCGGCACCGTGCCGCTGAAGCAGGGGCTGCTGCCCGCACAGCTCAGCGTCGGCGACATCACCCTGCCGCCGATCCCCGGCGCGGTCTCCGCGCTGCTCTCCGAGCTGCCGGTGCCGACGGCGTCCGGCATGGTGCCGATGAGCGAGGTCGCGAAGGTCACCGAGGTCACGACGCCGGTCCAGGTCACGCACGTCGGCGGGCAGCGCACCGCGACGGTCACGGCCGACGTCGTGAACAACAACATCGGCGCCGCCTCGAGCGACACCGAGGCGGCGCTCGAGAAGCTGGACCTGCCCGAGGGCGCCACGTGGACGCTCGCCGGCGCGACGGCGATGACCACCGACGTCTTCCGCACCCTGGGCATCGCCATGCTGATCGCCATCCTGATCGTCTACATCATCATGGTGGCGACGTTCCGCAGCCTGCTGAACCCCCTGATCCTCCTGGTCAGCATCCCGTTCGCCGCGGTCGGCGCCGTCATCCTGCTCCTCGTGACCGGCACCAGCCTCGGCATGCCGAGCCTCATCGGCGTGCTCATGCTCATCGGCATCGTGGTGACCAACGCCATCGTGCTGCTCGACCTCGTCGAGCAGTTCCGCCGCGGGGGGATGGACGCGCGGACGGCGGTGATCGAGGGCGGCCGTCGCCGCCTGCGCCCGATCCTCATGACGGCCATCGCGACGATCCTCGCGCTGCTGCCGATGTCGCTGGGCCTCGGCGAAGGCGCGTTCCTCTCGACACCGCTGGCCGTGGTCGTGATCGGGGGGTTGTTCACCTCGACGATCCTGACCCTGATCCTGGTGCCGGTCCTCTACCTCGCCTTCAGCAGGCTGCGGCGCGACCGGCCGCAGGAGGACTGGACGGCCGAGACGGCGCTCACGGACTGAGCTTCTCGCGGCGGGGGCGGGCGCTCGCGAGCGCCCGCCCGGCCGCGCCCGCGGTCCCGCCGTCCGACCGACCTCACCCGCTTTCCCGCCTTCCTCGCCGCCCGACCCGCGCTCCCGTCGTCCACCCCGCCCGGGGCTCCGTTGCGCCGCGGGTACCATAGGCTCGCCGGGAACCACACGCCCCGACCGCCGGGCGCGTGACGAAAGGAGAGCCCGTGGCCAAGTCAGCAGCGAAGAAGACCGCGAGGAAGGCGCCGGCCAAGGCGCCGGCGGCGAAGAGCGGCCGCACCCGCGAAGACGGCCGAGGCGGCCGGGCCGCCGACGCCGCGCAGCGTGACCAAGGCCGAGCTCGTCGACCTCCTCAACCAGGACCTCGCCAAGGAGTACTCGGCGCTGATCCAGTACGTCCAGCACGCCTCGGTGATCACCGGCCCGCAGTACGACGCGATCTCGGCCGAGCTGCACGGTGCACTCCAACGAGGAGCACCAGCACGCGATCACGCTCTCGGACCAGATCGACTTCCTCGGCGGGGTGCCGGCCGTCGACGTCGCCGACATCCACATCTCCCCGGACTCGAAGACGATGCTCGAGCAGGACCTCGACGGCGAGCTCGACGCCATCGCCCGCTACCGCGAGCGCATCGCCCAGGCCGAGATGCTGCAGGAGTACGGCCTGCGCCGCGCCCTCGAGGACATCCTCATCATCGAGGAGGAGCACGCCCGCGACCTGCAGAGCGCGCTCGACCTCTGAGGCGCAGCGAGACTCGTCGCGAGCGCCCGAGCGGGCGAGGAGCGGCCTGACGACCGACGTGCGAGGGCGGCGGGGCGCTCGCGAGCGCCCCGCCGCCGCGTCCGCCACCGTCACGCCTCGCGATACCCCCGCGCCTGCACCTCGTACATGGCGGCGTAGACCCCGCCCTCGCGCGAGCGAGCTCCTCGTGGGTGCCGCTCTCGACGATGCGACCCGCGTCGACGATGTGGATCACGTCGGCCTCGCGCACGGTCGAGAAGCGATGGCTGACGAGGACCACGGCGCGGCCCCGGGCGAGCTCGCGGATGCGCTCGAAGACGCTGCGCTCGGCGAGCGGGTCGAGGGCGCTCGCCGGCTCGTCGAAGACCAGCACGTCGGCGTCGCGCACGAAAGCGCGCGCCAGGGCGACCTTCTGCCACTCGCCGATCGAGAGCTCCTCCCCCTCCTCGAACCACGTCCCCAGCATCGTGTCGTAGCCGCGCGGCAGCCCGGCGATCAGCTCGTGCGCGCCGGCCTCGCGGGCGGCGCGCTCGACCGCGGCGTCGCCCTGCTCCAGCGCGCACGTCGCCGAGCCAGATGTTCTCGCGCGCCGTCAGCTGGTAGCGGGCGAAGTCCTGGAAGATGACGCCGATGCCGCGCGCAGGTCGGTCGTGCTCATCTCGCGCAGGTCGACGCCGTCACGCGTCACCCGGCCGCCCTGCGGGTCGTAGAGCCGGCACAGCAGCTTGACGAGTGTCGTCTTGCCGGAGCCGTTGGGCCCGACCAGGGCGGTGACCTCGCCCGGCCGGATCGTCAGGTCGACGTGCTCGAGCACCGTGCGGCCGCTGTCGGGGTAGCCGAAGCTCACGCCCTCGAAGGCGATGCCCCGCCGGAGCGGCCGCGCCACGGCCGCCGGCCGCGCCGGCTCGGCCACCTTCGCCTCGAGCGCCATGAACTCGCGGTACGAGGTCAGGAAGAGGTCGTGCTCGCGGAGGCCGGCCATGCGCGCCGAGGAGGCCCTGCAGGGCGCCGAGCCCCGTCTGCAGGGCCTGGTAGTACATCATCAGGTCGCCGAGCGTGATGAGACCCTGGACCGCGCGCCAGGCGATGTAGGCGAAGGTGCCGAACACGGCGGCCGTCGCCACCGCCTGGCTGCCGAGGTCGGCCGCGGCGCGGCGGCGGGCGATGCCGAGACGCTCGGCGCGCAGGTCCTCGCGCAGGTCGCGATACCAGCCGCGCAGCGGCTCGCCGAGCCCGAAGATGCGGACCTCCTTGGCGTGCGCGCCGTCGGTGAGCAGCCAGTGCAGGTACGAGGAGCGCCGCTCGGCCGCGGTGCGCCGCCGCTGCCACTCGTACAGGCGGCCGGAGTGGCGCAGGCGCACGTAGGCGCTGGGCAGCGCCGCGGCGGCGATGATCAGGGCGACGCTCCAGTGGATCGCGAACAGCACCCCGACGATGCCGACCAGGGTCACGAGGCTCTGCCCGGCCAGCATGAGGTCGCCGACCATGCGCGTCGGCCGGTACGGGGCCTCTTGCTGCGCCCGGTGGAGGACGTCGTAGTAGCGCGCGTCTTCGTAGTACTCGAGGTCGACGACGACCGACTTGGCGTGGATCAGGTCGGACATGTGGTCGGTGACGACCACGGCGTGTGCTTCGCCGACGAGCAGCGCCACCGAGCGCGCCAGGGCCGTGAGCAGGCCCACGAGGGCGGCCGCCGCGATCCACCAGGCGACGGCGGCGAAGGCGGCCGTCTTGTCGGGCGCCGTGACCCCGGCGACGACCGCGTCGACGATCTCGCGCAGGAGCAGGAGGCCGAGGAGCGGGAGGACGCCCTGGACGACGGCGAGGACGAGCGTGGCCAGCGTCCAGCGCGGGGCGATGCCCCACACGAGGCGCAGCGTGCGCCCGAACTGGAGGACGCTGCCGAAGCCGCTCTCGGGTGACGTGTCGCTCAGGGAAGCTCCCACAGGGCGCTCGCGGGCCGCCTCGCGCGCGCCCCGACGCGCCGGCCAGGCGGAGCGGCCGCCGCCGATACTACAGGGTCCGGGGGCGGGCCGGGAGGGCGGGAGCCCGGGCAAGACTCGTCACGGCGGCGGGCGCGAAGTGGCAGTCGGGCGCGCCACAGCGACAGGTCAGGGCGTCCTCCTCTTCCCCGCGCTCACCGATGTCGCGTAGGGTCTATCTGTTCACGCAGGCGTCGCCGGAGGACACGATGCGGGCGCAGACGACATGGCTGTCGCAGGCCGAGAAGGAGCTCATCGTCGACGAGGCCTGCGGGCTGCTCGAGCGCCAGGGGATGCGCTTCGGGGCCTGCGCCGCGCTCGATCTGCTCGAGGCGGAGGGCGCCGCCGTGGACCGTGCCGCCGGCACGGCGCGCCTCTCGCGCGCGCTCGTCGAGCGCGCGCTGGCGCCGTGCCCCCGCACGGTCCTCCTCGGCGGCGCCACCCCCGACGACGACTGCCTGCTCGACGGCTCGGACGTCCACTTCCTCCCTTCCGGCTCCCCCACGCACGTCCTCGACCACGAGACCGGCGCCTACCGCGCCAGCACCAGCGAGGACCTGGCGCGGGCGACCGCGGTCTGCGACGCGATGCCCGCGGTCGACGTCATGTGGCCGGCCGTGACGGGCACGGAGGTCCCCGACCACCAGCGCCTCTTCGCCGACCTCGTCACCGTCCTCGCGGAGACGACCAAGCACGTGCAGCACGACGTGCACCACATGGGCCACGTAGCGCCCATGCTCGAGCTTCTCGCCGTGCTCGGCCAGGGCGACGAGGAGCTGCGAGCCCGGCCGCGCGTCAGCCTGGTCTGCTGCACGGCCTCGCCGCTCAAGGTCGAGGGCCACATGCTCGACGCCTCCATCGCGATGGCCCGCCACCACGTGCCCATCCTCGTCTACCCCATGCCGATCGCCGGCGCGACGGCGCCCGTCACGATCGCCGGCGCCGTCACCCTGAACATCGCCGAGTTCCTCGCCGTGGCGACGACCATCGCCCTGGCCGCACCCGGCACGCCGCTCATGATGGGCGCCGGCGCGAGCCTCCTCGACATGCACGCCGGCACGTTCTCCTTCGGCGCCCTCGAGACCGCGCTGATGGTCGCGGCCATCGCCGAGGTCTCCCACCACCTCGGCTTCCCCGTCCTCTGCCCCGGCCTCGCCACCGACGCCAAGGCGCACGGCATCCAGGCCGGCTACGAGAAGGCCCTCAAAGGCCTCTTCGTCGCCGAGGCCGGCGCCGACCTCATCACCGGGGGCATCGGCCTGCTCGGCGGCGCCGGCATCCTCAGCCTGCCGCAGATCGTGATCGACGCCGAGATCGCGGCGATGATCAAGCGCATGCTGCGGGAGGTCGAGGTCTCGGCCGAGACCGCCGCGGCGGCGGCCGTCGAGCGCGCCGGCCACGACGGCCACTTCCTCCGCGACCCGGAGACCAAGCGGCGCCTGCGCGCCGGGGAGCTCTTCATGCCGGCGATCTCGACCCGCCTCAGCCACGAGATGTGGGCGGCGCAGGGCCGCGACGAGTACGACATCGCCACCGAGAAGGTCCGCGAGGTCCTCGCCGCCGCAGAGGCGCGCGGCCCGCTGCTCGACGACGGGCAGCAGGCCGCCCTCGACGCTCTCGTCGCAGGACTGCAGGCCGACTGAGACGGCGGGCTCCAGGGAGTGCCGCGCGGGAGCGCGACGCGCGCCTCAGGTCTCGGCGCGCACCCCGCCTTCGGCCGGCCGCATCGCCTCGAGCGGCACCGGCGGCACCGCCCCCGGCCCCACCCCGGGCACGCCCATCCCCTTGCGCGCCAGCAGGACGAACAGGACGGCCCCGAGCATGCCGATGCCGAGCAGGGTGCCGAACGCCTCGCGGCCGCCCAGAGTGTCCATCGCCCAGCCGCCGTACAGGGGGCCGAGGGCGGCGCCGCCGTTCCAGACCACGGTCCACACCCCCATGTAGCGGCCGCGCACCGCCTCGGGCGCGAGGTCCGACACCTCGGCCGCGGCCACCGGAGAGAGGAACACCTCCCCGACGCTCATGACGGTCACGAGGACCACGAGCGAGAGGATGCCGACGGCCAGTGCCGACCCGCCCAGGCCGAGGGCCAGAAGGGCGCTCGAAAGGGCGAGCAGCAGCATGCGGTTGCGGTGACGCGTGGCCCGGATCAGCGGGAACTGCAGAAGGGCGACGATCCCGGCGTTGTAGGCCAGCAGGATCCCCCACGTGCGGGCGCTGATGTCCAGGAAGCTGACGATGTACACGGAGAAGATCGAGCCGAAGTTGCCGAAGCAGAAGACCGGCAGCACGGCGACCGCGCAGAACAGCAGGAAGCGCCGGTCGGCCAGCACGACCTCGAAGCCGATGTTTCCTCGGGCGTCCTTGCGCGGCGGCTCGAGAGCGCTGGCCGGCCGGCTCTCGCGGATCCACAGCAGCATGGTGACGGCGATGGCGAGGATGCCGACGGCGGCGGCGAGGAACAGCTGCCGGTACGACGCGCCGAAGCCGAGGGCGAGGAACGCCGTCGCCGGGCCCAGCACGACACCGGTGTTCATGGCGACGCGGGTGATGCTGTAGGCCTCCTGTCGCCGGGCGACCGGCATGAGGTCGGCGATCATCGCGTTGCTGGCCGTCTGGAAGAGCGGCCAGCCGAACGAGCTCTCGATGGCGACGATGATGGCCACCTGCCAGGCGGCGTTCGCGTAGGCGAAGCCGACGAACCAGAGGACGCCCATCAGCAGCGAGAGGACGAGCATCGGGCGGCGGCCGAGGCGGTCGGTGAGGTGGCCGCCCCAGAACTGCAGCGGCATCACCAGGAACACGACGCCGCCGAAGAGCAGCCCGACCACACTCATCGACACGCCGAGCTCCTCGTGCAGATAGATGCCCTCGAAGGGGAAGGCGAGCGCGGCCGCCGCGACGTAGACGAAGATGCCGAGCACGAGCACCCAGAACTGGCGCGGGTAGTCACGCAGATAGCGCCGCAGCTGGGAGCGTCGTGATGGCAGGGGTCTCTCCTCGGGATCGTCGTGCCGCCGGGCGGCCGTGCCGCCCTCACAATGCTATGCCAACGGCATGGGGGGCGGCGACCGGACGCAGCGAACTTGCGCGGCCGCCGTCGCAAGCCCGTCAGTGCCGTCAGACAGAAAACCTCCCGCTTCCAGCCCCCTTTCCTTGTCGAATTTGCTCACCGCGATGAGTAGAACCTTCAGAAACTTGACGCCGGTGAAGGGCTCCACTACGGTCGCCGTATGTTCCTCAGCGTGCAGCAGGCGGCGCGTCGCCTCGGGGTCTCCCCCGTCACCGTGCGACGGTGGACGGGCACCGGGTTCCTGCCGTGCACGCGCACGGCCGGCGGTCACCGCCGCATCGACGAGCGCGATATCGACGACCTCGCACGGGCGATCGGCAACAGCAACCACCTCGCTGCGCAGATGGCTCGTGAGCGCGAGCTCGAGGTCCTCGTCAACACCTCGATCGCGCTGGCCAGCAAGCTCGACCTGACCGACCTGCTGGCCGAGATCGCGCACCGCATGACGAGCCTGCTCGACTGCCACTTCTGCGCCATCTCGGCCTACGATCCCGAGACCGGCTCGGTGAGCACGCTGGCCGAGTACGACCAGTTCGGCCAGCGCCTCCCCGACCAGGGTCCCTACAAGCTGGCCGACTTCCCCCTGACCCGCGAGGTCCTCGTGGGGCAGACGACCGAGGTCGTCAACGTCGACGACCCGGCGGCCGACCCGGCCGAGGTCGCGGTGATGCGGCGCGACGGCGACCGCAGCCTGCTGATGGCGCCGCTCATCTACCAGGGCGCGTCCGTCGGCCTCGTCGAGATCGTCGACCAGAAGCGCTCGCGCAAGTACTCCCGCCAGGAGCTGCGGCTCTGCGACGCCATCACGGGGCAGGCGGCCGTGGCCCTGCACAACGCGGCGCTCTTCGCCGAGCGGCGGCGCGGCGACCACGACATCGCCCTGCTGCGCGAGGCCCTCGTGGCGCTGACCGGAAGGGTGCCCTCGGTGGCCGCCGCGCGCGACATTGAAGGCGTGCTGCAGGCGGTGGCCGCCGCCGTGTGCGCCGGGCTCGGCGCCATCTCCTGCGTCGCCAGCCTCTCCGGGGTCGCCGCGGGCGCCTTCGGCGACCGGCCTGTGACGACCCCGGCCGAGGGCGACGCGGCGAGCCCGGCGAGCCTCGTCGTCGCCCGCGACGCCTCCGGAGCCTCCGACATGACCCTGGCCGTGACCCTCGCCGAGCCGCCCGGCGACGGCCAGGTCGAGCTGCTCACGCTGGTCGCCTCGGCGACGGCGGCGGTCGTTGCGCGACGCCCTTCGTGACGGCCGGCGCGCTCCTCGACCGCGCGACATACTTCGTGACCGCGCGGCGCTCTTGCCGACCGCGCGGCCTCGTCCTTGGCCGCCCGGCCTCCTCCCTGACGACCCGGAGAACGCCGAAGGGCCCGCAGCGTCGCTCATGAGCCGCGGGCCCTTCGTACCGCCAGACGAGTCCCGAGGTCTGCCTCTGGCGACGGAGGGGGATCCGGAAAACCGCGCTGTCGCGCGCTCTTCGCGGACGCCCCCATCATCTCGTTTGTGCAGGCGTTTCCGCTACGTTCGATGGTTCGGCAAACTTCGCTCGCCGGGGTCGGCAAACTTGCTCGTAGTTGACTCGCGCCCGGCTCCCCGGTAGTTTCGCAGCCGTGTATCTCAGCGTACAGCTCGCGGCCCGCCGTCTCGGCGTCTCGCCGCACACCATCCGCCGCTGGACGGCGTCCGGCTTCCTTCCCTGCACGCGCACGGCCGGCGGCCACCGGCGCATCAAGCAGGAGGACATCGACGAGCTCACGCACCTCATCGGCGGCCGCAGCCACCTCGCCGCCCGACTGGCCCGCGAGCGCGAGCTCGAGACCCTCGTCAGCACGGCCATCGCCGTCAGCAGCCAGCTCGACCTTCCCGAGCTGCTGCGCGAGGTCGCCCGCCAGATGACCAGCCTGCTCGAGTGCCACTTCTGCGCGATCTCCGAGTACGACCCCGAGGCGCGCAAGGTCCGGGTCCTCGCCGACTACGACGACCTCGGCAACCGGGTGCCCGATTCGATGACCTATGCGGTGCACCAGTTCCCGATGGCCAAGCGCGCCCTCGAGGACCACGAACCGATCACGGTCAACGTGAGCGACCCGCAGGCCGACGCCGCTGAGGTAGCGATCATGCGCCGCGACGGCGACAAGTGCCTGCTCATCCTCCCGATGGTCTACCAGGACCGCGCCATCGGCCTGCTCGAGGTGCTCGACCACCACCGCGAGCGTCGCTTCAGCCGCCAGGAGACGCGGCTCGCGCGAGCGCTCGCCGGCCAAGCCGCGGTCGCCCTGCACAATGCCAAGGTCTTCGCCCAGCTCCGTGAGAGCGACGCGCACACCCTGACGCTGCGTACCGCCCTCGAGCGCGTGACCGAGGCCTACACCGAGCTGGTCGGCCAGACCACCGTGCCCGAGGTGCTCCAGCACGCGGCGGCGATCGGCGCCCGCGCCCTGGGCGGCCTCTCCTGCGTGGCCAGCTGCGGCTCCACCAGCGCGGGCGCCTCGGGCGTGCCCGCCGACACCGAGGCGCGCGGGCACACGACCCAGACCGACACCGCGCGCGTGGTCGTCGCCTCGGCCCCCTGCGGCGACGACCGTCTCGTGCTCACGCTCACGCTCGCCGGAGACGCCAGCGAGGGGCAGGCAGAGCTCCTCAGTCTCATCGCCACCGCCGCCGCCGCCGCGCTCCGGCGACTGCCCGCGGGCTGAGCGCGATCCGGGCGCCGCCCGGCTCCGAGGCTCTGCCCCGCACTCCGCCGAGCCCCGGGCGCGACTCCGCCTGCGCGGCCTCCGACCGCAGTCGCGACTCCGCCTGCGCGGCCTCCGGTCACCGGGCACGACTCCGCCTCGCCGCCTCCGGGCGCCGCGCCGCCGCCGACCGTCACCCTGCGCCGCCCGGAGGCGCGCCGCGACGTCTGCTATCCTCAGCCGGATGCCCCGCTCGGCCCCCGATCTCGTCGTCCTCGACACCGAGACGACCGGTCTCGACCCGCGGCGCGACCGCGTGATCGACGTCGGCGCCGTACGGCTCGACGCCCGCCTCGCCGTCGTCGACCGCTTCTCCACGCTGGTCGCCCCCGGCATCCCGGTTCCGCTGTTCATCCAGCGCCTCACCGGCCTCGGCGAGGCCGACCTCGCCGGGGCGCCCTCGTTCGCCGAGGCCTACGAGGGCCTCAGGGCGTTCGTCGGCGACGCGGTCGTCGCCGGCCACAACGTCGCCTTCGACCGCGCTCACCTCGATGAAGGCGCCCGGCGTCACAGTCTGACCCCGCTGGGCGCGGACTGGCTCGACACCCTCGACGCCGCGCTCTTCCTCTACCCCGAGCTCGACCGCCACGCCCTCGGCGTGCTCGCCGACGAGCTCGGCCTGCCGCAGCCGGCGCACCGCGCGCTCACCGACGCCGAGTCCACGGCCGCCCTGCTCGCCCGGCTCTGCGCCCGGGCCGCCGGCCTGCCCGCCGAGGAGCGCACTCTGCTCACGACCGCCGGCTGGGCGCCGCTGCGCCTGCTCGACGCCTTCGGCGCGCTGCCCGACGAGGCGCCGCCCCCGCTCGTCGCCGAGCCCTCCCCGCCGGGCGGCGAGCGCCTGCCGCTGCTGCCCTGCGAGGCCGGGGCCTGGCGCGCCGACTTCGACGAGGGCCTCGCCGCCCGCCTCCCGGGTTTCCGCCGCCGGCCGGGCCAGGGGCAGCTCGCCGGGGCCGTCGCCGGCGTGTTCGAGCGCGGCGGCGTCGCCCTCTACGAGGCCGGCACCGGCATGGGCAAGAGCCTCGCCTACCTCGTGCCGGCCGCCTTCCGCAGCGCCGCCGGCGGCGAACGCGTGGTGGTCAGCACCAAGACCAAGGCGTTGCAGCGCCAGCTCGCCGCTCACGAGCTGCCGCTGGTCGCGCAGGGCCTGCCCGAGGGCTGGCGCTGGGCGACGCTGATGGGTCGCGAGAACTACATCTGTCGGCGGCGTCTCGACGAGGCGCTGCGCACCGAGGCGGGCGCCCTCCCCGATCGCGACCGTCTGCTGGCCCTCGCCTACCTGGTCGGCAGGGCGCGGCGCGGCGAGGTCGACCTCTCCGCTCTCCCCTACCGCGCCACGAAGGAGCTCCCGGCCCTCGCCACTCTGGCGCGCGACCTGCGCTCCTCGCGGGCGGCCTGCCTGGGCCGCCGCTGCCCGGCGCGGCGCCACTGCCACTGGCGAGTGGCGCGCAGCCGGGCCGAGGCGGCCCACCTCGTCTGCGTCAACCACGCCCTCCTGCTCACCGGTCCCGACACCCTGCCGCCGTTCGCCGACCTCGTGATCGACGAGGCCCACCTGCTGCAGGGCGAGGCTCTCTCCGCCTACGGCGCCGAGATCGACGCCCCCGCGCTCGACGCCCTCGCCGTCGACCTGCGCGGCAGGGGCCGCCAGCGGCCGCTGGCGGCCCGCCTCCGCGCCGCCGCCCGCCACGCCGAAGCAGCCGACGGGCGCGTGCTCGCGACCGCCGCCGAGGCGGTCGAGGCGGCGCTGCAGAGACTCCCCGAGCTCAGCGACGACCTCGGCCTGTCACTCGCTGCCCTGGCGGCCCTGGCCGACGAGGGCGGCGGCGCCCGCGGCGGCCGCCAGGCCGGCTACGCGCCGACCGTCTGGCTCACGCCGGGACTCCGCGAGCAGCCCGCATGGGACACGTTCGCCGCCGCCGCCGAGGCACTGGCTGCTGTGCTCGGAGAGCTGGCCACCACCCTCGCCGCCGCGGCCGAGGCCCTCGACCCGGAGCACCCCGAGGCGGCCGCCGTCCTCGGCGCCCTCGACGGGGCCGCGACGGCCGCCGAGCTCGTCGCCGCGGCGAGCGACGTCGACGATGCCGAGCAGGTCGTGTGGGCCGAGCTCGAGGCGATGGCTGCGGGCGACCGTCGCCCGCGCCGCGGCTGGAGCCTCTCGCGCACGCCGCTCTCGGTCGCCGGTCGCCTCCGCGCCGAGGTCTGGGAGCGGCTCCGCGGCGCCGTCCTGACCAGCGCGACGCTCACCGTGGCCGGCTCGTTCACCTACATCCGCGACGTCCTCGGGCTCGACGGCGACCTCGAGGTCGAGGAGCGCGTCTTCCCCTCGCCCTTCGACTTCGCGCGCCAGGCCGTGCTCGTGCTCGAGCGCGAGCAGGGCCGCTACGACCGCGACGAGCTGCCGGCGCGCCAGGCTGACCGTCTCAGCCGGCTGGCGGCGGTCACCGGCGGCCGCACGCTTGCCCTGTTCACCAACCGCCGCGAGATGGAGCGCGTCGCCGCCGAGGTCGGGCCCTACGTCGAGGACGACGGCGTGCTCGTGCTGGCCCAGGGGCTGCACGGCAGCGCGAGCGCGCTGGCGGAGGAGTTCCGTGCCCATCCCGGTACCGTCCTCCTCGGGCTGGACACGATGTGGACGGGGCAGGACTTCCCCGGCGAGACGCTCGTCTGCCTGGTCATCGCCAAGCTCCCCTTCCCCCGGCAAGACCCCCTCTTCCAGGCGCGCCGCCGCCACTGCGAGGCGACCGGGTGCGACTGGTTCCGCAGCTTCTACCTGCCCGAGGCGGTCCTGCGCTTCAGGCAGGGGTTCGGCCGTCTGATCCGCACCGAGAGCGACGTCGGCGTCGTCGTGGTGCTCGACCCGCGCGTGGCCGGCATGTCGTACGGGCGCGACTTCCTCGCCAGCCTGCCGCCGGCGCGGGTGGTGCAGGCCGCGCCGGCCGAGGTCGCCGCCGTCACCGAGCGCGAGCTGCTCCGCCTCGGTGCCGCGCTCGGGGCCGGCGGCGCCTCGGACGCCGGCGCCACGTTCGCGCCCGACGCCCCCCCGCCTACGCCGACGTCCGCAGCCTGAACACGATCACCGTCCCTGTGGCTCGCCGGAGGCGCTCGCCCTCGGCGAAGCCGCTGACGAGCGCCACGCGCCGGGAGGGCTCGTTGGCGGGGTCGATCTCGGCCCAGAGCAGGTCGACGCCCGGCGCCGGCCGCGCCCACGCGGCGACGAGTGCCACGGCGCGCGCCGCGACACCCCGGCGCCGCTCCGACGGCGCCACCCACCAGGCGACCTCGAGCTCGGCGTGCGCCGCGTCATCCTGGGGTCGCTCGGGGGTGCCGGCCATGAGCACGACGGCCCCGAGGTAGCGGCCGTCGTCGGCGTCGCGCACCGTGAGGGCGACGCGCGACCCGCGCCGCCGCGCCTCATCCCAGGCGCCGAGGATGCGCCGCGCCTGCTCGGCGCTGTAGGGCCCGGGCGTCGCCTCCCAGGCTCCCGGCTCGCCCGGGGGCACCGCGGCGGCCACGTCGGCCGCGTCGGCCGGCTCGCTCACCGCGAGGGTGACGACGCTGTCGCTCAAGGGCTGATCGGGGAAGTCCGCCCGCCTGCCTGCCTGCCTGCCTGCCTGCCTGCCTGCCTGCCTGCCTGCAGCCGCGCTGCCGGTCCGCCGCCCGCCCCTGGCGGCGAGCAGCCCGAGCGCTCGCCGCTCGGCGCCGGCGCTCGGCGCGCGGTTAGCGCCGCCGCCCGGGTCGCTCGCCGAGCAGCTCGCCGCTCGACTTCAACTCGCCCCGGGTGACGACCCGCGCCTTGCCCCGCGTGCCGCAGTGCGGGCAGGCGAGCGTCTTGTAGCTGTAGTAGGTGCCATCGGGGTTCTTGCCCACGGCCGACGGCGTGACGAAGTTGACCGACGCCGGCGGGCGGAAGACACGCTTGCACTTGGCGCAACGGTAGGCGTTCTGGCGCAGGAAGAGACCGGCCATGATCCAGCTGCCGCCGACCACGAAGAGGATCGCCCAGAGGTACCCGCGACGCGGCTCGATGACGAAGAGCGCGAAGAGCACGATGGCGGCGAAGAACGCGAGCTGGAGCGCGGTGCGCTTCCAGTCGGTGTAGAGACGCTCCCTGTAGCGCGCCACGCACGCACCTCCTTCTCAGCGGCGGCCGTCCCGGTCACGACCGGGGCGGCCTCCTCGACACCCTGATTGTACGTGTTCGCGCGGCCGGCGCTACTCTCAACAGCCAGACGACGCACTCACGGAGCAGACGAGGCCTCGCGCCTCCTCCCCGAAGCCCTCGCCGAGCCCGACCGCAGCCCCACAGCGGTGGGAGTCGCGGATCACGTCCTCGAGGGTACGACGGGGGTGTCGATCGGGACCAGACCGGGCGCGCGACGCGGGGCGGCGAGATCACGGCCGCCATCACGCGCTCACCCTCCGACGGGACCGGCCAGGTAGTGGACGAGCAGGAAGACGCCGCCCAGACCGAGGACGACGACGGCGACGAAGAGCAGCGTCGTCAGGAAGCCGCCGAGAAACGTCCTCGCGCTGTCGGGGATCCATGCCATGCCGGGCCAGTATCGCGCATCAGGAGCCGCGGCGAAAGCATCTGCGCGCCGCCCGGTCACCCGTAGAGGCCCTCCAGCGCCCAGGCCATGTTGCGGCCGAGGGTGCGCATCGTCTCGAGCCCCTCGGCGTCGCCCTCGACGTCGCCCGGCTCACGCCCGATGCCGATGTTCCAGTAGCTCGAGCCGACGACGAGCATCTCGTTGATCTGGAACCAGTGGTTGATCGAGTCGAAGGCGTGGATCGCGCCGGCGCGGCGGGCGACGACCACGGCCGCACCGAGCTTGCGCGCCAGCGGGTTGCCGCTCTTGCGCGTCGCGTAGCCGGCGCGCTCCATCAGCGCCTGCATCGTCGCCGTGCAGTTGGCGTAGTAGGTCGGCGAGCCCAGGATGATGGCCTGCGCCTCCAGCATGTGCTCGATGCAGGCGTTGAGGCCGTCGTCCTTGAGGCCCGAGCAGCGGTTGTCCTTCGTCTCCGCGCACTTCAGGCAGGCGGTGCAGCCCGCGAAGCGCTTGCCGGCGAGCTGCACGAGCTCGGTCTCGATGCCCGCCGCGGCGATCTCGCCGAGCACGGCGCACAGCATGATCGCCGTGTTGCCGTCGGCCCGGGCGCTGCCGTTGAACGCGACCACCTTCATCTGGCCCTCCTCGAGGACGGGGACTCGGGCCGCGGCGCTCGATCGCCTGCGACCATCTGCTGGCCGCGACCCTCGATGGCCGGCGACCGTGCTGACCGCGGCCCTCGTCCGGGCGCGGCGCTCGTTCGGCGGCGGCCGTCGCGCGGCCCACGCCCTGGTTCAGCTGCGGCCCTCGAGCCGGTGCGCGAGGCGCACCAGCGCGAGGGTGTCGAGACCGCAGTACTCGAGCAGGCCGGCGCGCAGCTCGTCGCGGCGCTCGGCCGGGGTGTCGGGGGCGATGGCCTCGTGAAAGGCTGCTTGAGCGGAGAGACCGTCGCGCACCTCCTCGAGCAAGGCGTGATCGAGCAGGGGGTCGACGGTCGGGAGCACGCTCTTCAGCGAGTACGAGCCGTGCAGCGCGGGGTGCTCGTAGTGGTCGCGCGTGAGGCGGAGGAGATCGACGAGCCGGCCCATGACGCCCTCGAGGGCCGGCGCCAGGTCGGGCTCCATCTGCGCGAGCTCCAGCAGGCGCCACTTCTCGAAGTCGTGGTAGACGAAGATCGGGCCGGCGTCGCCGATCGCCTCGACGAGAGCTTCGGCGGCGGCCCGGCTCGGCGGCCCACCGCTGGTGTCGAGGAAGGCGCGGTGCTCGAGCACCCCGGGCTCGCGCTCGACGTGCAGCGACCACTGGAAGACGAGCTGCTGATAGGGCTTGCGTGCCGGCCCAGACCGGCACCGCGAACTGCACGGTCTCGAAGTCGAGGTAGAGACGCGGGTAGGGCAGCTCGGCGAGGTAGTGCGCCGCGCGCTCGTCGACGGTGCCGAGGGCGGGGTCGGGCGGCTCGGGGGCCGGCGGCACGACGGCCGCCCGCGGCGCCCGCCCCTCACGCTCCTCGCACCACGGGAGGAAGGGGCACTCGAAGGGGCGCCGGCACTGCGCCCCTGTGGCGATGACGGGCAGACCTCCGGCGAGGACCTCCTGGAGGCCGCGCACCCACCCTGGGAGCTTGGCCAGCAGCGGGCGCACCTGGTCGGCCACCGGGATCTCCTTGAGCAGGCCGCGGTAGTCTCCCCCGCCGCGGTACACGAAGTCGGTGTCGATGACGGCGACGTTGACGACGTCGAGCGGCAGGCCGGCGCCTTCGATCGTCCAGGCCTGGATGGCGACGTCGGGCAGGTGGTGCTCCTTGAGGCGGGTCGACGACTTGACCTCGACCATGCGCACGCGGCCGTCGCGGCGCTCGAGGATGTCGGCGCGCACGAGCACGCCGGCGTGACGGAAGGTCGCCTCGTACAGGATCACGTCGCCGAGCCGCGCCAACGCGGCCTCGGTCTCGCGCAACGCCTGACTGAGCGGCACGCCCTCGCCGACCAGCGTGCCCCCCGGGTACAGCCCGCGGGCCACCTCGCCGAGGTCGGCCCCCGCGGCGAAGCGGCGCTGCACGTCGGGCGAGTAGACCTCGAGCTGAGGCTGATGGACGCTGAGCCACAGGCGACGCGGGCACTGCAACCCGGCGGTGATGCGCGACTTGGAGAGGCGGGCCGTTCTCACGGCACCGATTCTAGACGACGGAGGGCACGCACTCACGCGCTCGCGCCCGCGTGCGGCCGCGGGGGCTAGAATGCGGCAGGACGAGCAGAAGCGAGGCCGGATCGTGACAGGACGACACGGAGGCGGGGCTCGCCGCAGCACGACGGCGAGGCGAAGCCCACGCGACGACGACGGGAGGACGAGATGAGCGCGCCCCGAGCCGAACGGCAACCCGATCCGCGGGCGCTGCTCGCCGCCCTCGAGCTGGAGCGGCCGCTCATCGGGCTCTACGACGCCCCCGACCCGGCGCCGTTCGCGCCGCTCGTCGAGCCGGGCGGCGGACGCGACGGAGGGCGCTGCGTCTTCGACTTCTACGGCCGCTGGCTCGAGGGTAAGACCCTGCACCTCACGCCCGAGCGCTTCGGCTGTGGTGGCGCCGCCCGTGCGCTCTGCGGCGTGGTCACGCGCGGCCGCGACGACTACGTCGACTTCCTCTGGGGCGACGAGGGCCTGCGCGCCTCGCGTGAGCTCATGGCCGGCTGGTTCGACAACTCGCCCGTCTACCGCTCGGAGCACGGGCACATCCTCATCGGGCCGCTCAAGCCCGACCTCTTCGGGTACCTGCGCAGCGTCACCTTCTGGGTGAACCCCGACCAGCTGAGCGTGCTGCAGATCGGCGCCTACTACCATCACGCCTGGGGCGACCCGCCGCCGGTCAGCGCGCCGTTCAGCTCGGGCTGCGGGCAGCTGGTCGCGACCTTCGACGACCTCGAGCGGCCGCAGGCCGTCATCGGCGCGACCGACGTCGCGATGCGCGACCAGCTCCCGCGCGACGTCCTCGCCTTCACGGTCACGGTGCCCATGTTCGCGCGGCTCTGCGCGCTCGACGAGGCCAGCTTCCTGCACAAGCCGTTCCTGCGCGACCTGCGCGCCGCGCGCGGCGGCATCGGGTGACGCCCGGACCGGGGCCGGCGCGGCGCGGGTCCGGTAGGATGGTCGCGTGACCCGCCGCGAGACCATCCGCCGCCTGACGCGCAACCGCAGCAAGCTGGCCGCCTTCCACGTGCGCCGTCTCTCGCTCTTCGGCTCGACGGCGCGCGACGAGGCCCACGAGCACAGCGACGTCGACCTCCTGGTCGAGTTCGACCCGGCCGTCCCCGTGGGGCTCTTCGCCTTCGTCGGCCTGCAGCGCTTCCTCGGCGACGTGCTCGGCACGCGCATCGACCTGGCCACCCCCGACGCCCTGCGCCCGGAGATGCGCGAGCAGATCCTCGGCGAGGCGGTGAAGGTCCTGTGAGCGGCCCCCGGGGACCGGCTCCCGGCCGCCCTCCCGCCCGCCGTGGACGGTCCCGCCGGCGGCGGCCTGGGAGCGCGAGGTCCGCATCCGCTTCCGTGACTGGCGGTTCCGCGTCCGTGACATCCTCGAGGCGATCGCGGCGATCGCCGACTACACCGACGGGATGACCTACGAGGAGTTCATCGCCGACCGCCGCACGAGAGACGCGGTCCTGCGCAACCTGACGACCATGGGCGAGTCGGTGCGCTGGATCCCCGACGAGGTCGTGGCCCGCCATCCCGAAGTCCCGTGGGACACGCTGCGTGCCGTGCGCAACGTGGTCGTGCACCAGTACTTCGGGGTCGACACGGCGATCCTCTGGGAGACGGTGCAGGGCGACCTGCCGCCGCTCGTCCCGCGCCTCGAGCGCGTGCTCGACGGGCGCGGCTGAGGCGGGCGCCGGGCTGGCCGCGGCGGCGGCCGGCGCCACCGGGGCGGCCGCTGGATCTGCCGAAGAGCCCGCCGGTCTGGCCGCGGCGGCGGCTGACTCGCCGACGGCCTCAGCCGCTGCCGTCGTCGCCGACGGCGAGGAAGCTCTGCGCCTTCTCGAGCCAGCCGGCGATGGCGATGCCCTGCGGGCAGCGGTCCTCGCACTCGCCGCAGGCGGTGCAGGCCTCGGCCCGCGTCTCCTCGTCGAGCCACGTGTAGCGGGTGCGCGCCCCCTCCACGTCGGCGTAGGCCACGGCGTCGTTGTAGAGGTCGAGGATGTCGGGGATCGCCACCGTTCGGACACGGCAGGCAGTACTTGCAGCCGGTGCAGGGGATCGGATCGACTCGCGGTAGGCGTCGCGCACGCGGGCGATGACCGCCTGCTCCTCGGGCGTCATCAGGCCCACGCCGGCGCGACCCGCGCAGCGCAGGTTCTGCTCGACCTGTTCCATGGTGCTCATGCCGCTGAGCAGGAGCGCGACCTCGGGCTGGTCCCAGAGCCAGTGCAGCGCCCACTCGACGGGCGATTCGGGCGGCCGCGGCCGGCGGAGCGGAGCTCCGCGAGGCCGGCCGCCACGCCTTCCGCGGCCGGCGTCGGCCGCGCCAGCTGGCCGCCGCGCAGCGGCTCCATGACGACGACGGCCAGGCCGCTGCCGGCGGCGAGCTCGAGCCCGCGGCGCCCCGCCTGGTGCTCCTCGTCCATGAAGTTGTACTGGATCTGGCAGAACTCCCACAGGTCGGTGCCGCCGAGGATGAGCTCGAAGGCCTCGTAGCGGTCGTGGAAGGAGAAGCCGAAGTGGCCGATGCGGCCGTCGACCAGGGCCCGCTCGGCCGCGCCCAGCACGTCGAGGTCGAGCACTTGTCGCGCCACGTCTCCTCGTCGAGCGAGTGCAGCAGGTAGAAGTCGATCCCGGTGCCGAGGCGCTCGAGCTGCTCGTCGAGGAAGCGGTCGAAGTCGTCGCGCGCGCTCGACCTTCCAGCTGGGGAGCTTGGTGGCGATCTTGACGCGCTCGCGCAGCCCGCCCTGCAACGCCCAGCCGAGCCACTCCTCGCTGGTGCCGCCGTGGTAGTTGTACGCGGTGTCGACGTAGTTGACGCCGCCCTCGACGGCGCGCACCAGCAGCTCGCGCGCGGCCTCGCGGTCGATGCGGTCGTGGGCGCCGTCGATCACCGGCAGGCGCATGGCGCCGAAGCCCAGCGCCGAGGGCGCGTAGTCGAGCCGGCCGAAGCTGCGGAAGTGCATACGGTGCTCCTCTGGCGGGTCGCGGTGCCACGGCGATGCTACACGCTTGCCGGTCGTGCTCCATCGCGCGCGCGCGCCGCGCGACCGCGCGCCCTCGCGCGCCGGCCGCACGCGCCGCCGAGCGCTGTCGCGCCCGCGTCGCTTTGATCCCCGCACGACCTGACGGCGCGGCGTGACAGCCACGCCTCCATGGGCGACAATTGAGCCGAGAGCACGATCACGCCCCGGTCACCGGAGGAGGACGCTATGCCCGTGTACGAGTACGTCTGCAAGAAGTGCGGGACCGACTTCGAGATCACCGCGCACTGGGACGCGCGCAAGAAGAAGGCGGTCTGCCCCAAGTGCCAGAGCAAGAAGGTCGAGCCGCGCTTCTCCGGGTTCGCCTGCGAACCCCCCAAGCGCTGGTGAGGCCGCGGCAGCACCCCGAGATCGTCGTCCAGGCGTGGCGCGGCGCGACGGTGGAGAGCGTCCACCGCGCCGTCGCCGCCCTGGCCGGCCCCGACGGCGAGATCGTCGAGCGCTGGGGCGATCCCCGCTTCGTCACCTACTGGCGCTCGTCGGCCAAGCCGTTCCAGGCACAGGCCTGGCTCACGGACGGCACCGTCGAGCACTTCGGCTGGGGCGCCGAGGAGCTCGCCATCATGTCGGCCTCGCACGACGGTACCAACGAGCACGCGGCGCTGATCCGGCGCATGCTCGCCGACGCCGGCCTCGACGAGACCGTGCTGCGCGCCGGCGACGACCTCGGCGTGCGCCACAACTGCTCGGGCAACCACCTCGGGTTCCTCGCCGCTTCCGTCCACCACGGCTGGGACCTCGCCACCTATCAGCAGCCCGAGCACCCGGCGCAGGCGGCGGCACTTCGCGCCTTCGCCGCTGCGGTCGGCACCGCACCGGATGACCTCGCGACCGGGGTCGACGGCTGCGGCGTGGTCGCCTACGCGACCTCGGTCGAGACGATGGCCTCCACGTGGGCGCTGATGCCCTCGCTGCTGCCGGAGATCAGCACCGCCATGCGCGCGCACCCCGTGCTCGTGGAGGGCGAGGGCTGGCTCGACACCGCGGTGATGCAGACCTTCGCCGGCGCGACCAGCAAGTGCGGCGCCGAAGGCCTGAGCTGCGTCTCGCTGCCAGACGGCCGCGGGCTCGCCGTCAAGGTCCTCGACGGCGCCGATCGCGCCGTCGACCCGGCGACCGTCGGCCTCGTCGCCCGGCTCCTCGGCCTCGAGGCCGTGCCCGAGCCGGCGGCGAAGCTGGCACGCCCATCGATCACAAACGACGCCGGCAACGTCGTGGGCGAGCTGCTGGCGGTGTTCCCGGACTGAGGGCGGGTGCGGGGCGGCGGACCCGCCGGCCCGCCGCCCCGCACCATCGGCCACTGCGGTAGACTACGCGCCGACGTTCACCCAGCCGCACCAGGTGGAGAAGCGCATGACGCTCAAGCTCGGACTGCCCAAGGGGAGCCTCGAAGAGGCGACCATCGACCTCTTCCGCCGCGCCGGCTTCCTCATCACCATCGCGCCACGCTCCTACTACCCGGCGATCGACGACCCCGAGATCGAGTGCCTGCTGGTGCGCGCCCAGGAGATGGCGCGCTACGTCGAGGACGGCGCCCTCGACTGCGGCATCACGGGCTACGACTGGGTGCTCGAGAACAAGGCCGACGTGCTCCCGGTGACGGAGCTCGTCTACGCGAAACGCAGCTTCAGCGCCGTGCGCTGGGTGGTCGCCGTGCCCGAGGCGTCGCCGCTCCGCACCGTCGCCGACCTCGAGGGTAAGATCGTCGCCACCGAGCTCGTCGGCGTCACCGAACGCTGGCTCGCCGAGCGGGGCGTCGCGGCCAAGGTCGAGTTCAGCTGGGGCGCCACCGAGGCCAAGCTCCCGCACCTCGCCGACGCCATCGTCGACGTGACCGAGACCGGGTCCTCGCTGCGCGCCAACAACCTGCGCGTCATCGACACCGTGCTCGAGTCGACGACCCGCTTCATCGCCAGCCGCACGGCGTGGGACGACGCCGGCAAGCGACGCAAGATCGAGGACCTCGTGATGCTCCTCAGCGGCGCCATCACGGCGCTCGACAAGGTCGGCCTCATGCTGAACGTCGAGGAGAAGAACCTCGAGCGCGTGCTCGCCGTCCTCCCCGCCCTGCACACGCCCACGGTCTCGCACCTGAGCGACCGGCAGTGGCTGGCCGTGAACACGATCCTCGACGAGGTCGTCGTGCGCACCCTCATCCCGCGCCTCAAGGAGGCCGGCGCGCAGGGCATCGTCGAGTTCCCGCTCAACAAGATCGTCATGTGAAGGCGGCGCGGGGCGGCGGGCCGTGACGGCCCGCCGCCCCGCGCCGCCCCCTGCCTGCCGCCCCCCTGCCCCACGTCCCGCCTCGCGTGCGCCGTCGTGCGCGACGATCGATTCAGGCGCCGGCCAGCGGCGGGTAGCGCTCCTCCAGCTCGGACTCGGGCACCGGGACCCAGAGCAGCCCCTCGCGCGCGTCGCCGACGCCGTGCGCGAGCCCCTGCAGGTAGCGGCGCCCGGTCAGGGCCGCGGCGAGCGCGTCGAGCGAGTCGTGGTCGAAGTAGTTGTCCCAGCGCAGGCCGTGCTCGCGCAGCACCGCGATACGGTCGCGCAGGCCGCGGCGCGACGACTTGGGCTGCGGCACGCCGCCCAGCAGGGTGACGAAGGCGGCGTGCGGATACACCTCCATGACCGCGGGCGGCTGACCGAAGGCGCCGGGGAGCGAGTCGGGCCGCGCGAGCTCGAAGCCGCGGGCCGGCCGGCGAAGGGCGCGGAAGAGGTCGAAGCCGACCTTGATCCACGGCGGCAGCGCGGCGTCGCCGCTCCCCACCTCGGCCTTGGCCGGCACCTGGTACACGCCGATGCCCCGCCGCAGGAGCGCGTGATCGCACACCCGTGAGCGGCTCTCGGGGAGGAGCAGGCGACGGTTCCAGCCCTGGGGAGCGTCGATCGCCACGACGAGCGGCCGACGATCGGCGATCCAGGCGACCAGGTCGGGGAGCGAGGAGGTGTCCATCCAGTCGGATTCGGCGACCGCCCGGTTCGCCTGCACGGCGACGGCCGTACACGGCCGGCGTGCGGCGACGTCGACCCCCACGATGGTGGCGCCGTCGATCATGGCCGCATGCTACCAGAGCCATGAAGCGTTGCGGAGGTCGTGCCGGCGGCGCGAGGGGCCTTCCTCGCCGCCGACCTCCCCGCGGCCGCGGACTCGCTACTCCCTCAGCCGGCTGCCCATCGCGCGCGGCCGACCGCGCAGCGCCGAACTCAGTCGGGCAGCGGACGCGAGAGCGTCACCGCGAAGTCGGGAGGCTGGTGCAGGTGACGCTTCACCGAGCACTGCTCGACGGCGCGCACGATGGCCGCTTCGTACTTGTCCGGGAAGTCGGCCGGCAGGTGCAAGCTCGAAGCCGACGAGGCTCACCATGCCGCGCGCGGGGTCCCTCTCGATCGTCATCGTGATGCCGGTGCCCTCGGTCGTCAGCCCGCGCTGCTTGAGGAACGCGAGCATGAAGATGCCGGCGCAGGTCGCCAGCGAGGCGAGGAAGAGATCGAACGGCGCCGGCGCGCTGCCGTCGCCCCCGGCCAGCACCGGCTGGTCGGTCTCGACGGTGAACCCCGCGAACTCGGCGTCGACCTTCAGGTTGCCGGGGAAGGAGACCTTCATCTCCATGGCGTGCCCTCCTCACGTCGCGACAGCTCGCGTCCATGACGCCCACGATGGCCGTCCGGCGCCGCGACGTAAATACCCCTAGGGGGTATATCCGACACGCGCGGCGCGCCACGCTAACGGTCCGCTCACAGAGCGCGGGTACGATGCCCGGAGTCGCGGCCGCCCGGCGGCCGCACCTCGCCCCGACGACGACTGGACGGAGACCATGGAGAAGGCGAACGTGCTCTTCCTCTGCACCGGCAACTCGGCACGCAGCCAGATGGCCGAGGCCCTGTTGCGCGCACAGGCGGGCGACCGCTTCGAGACCTTCAGCGCGGGGCTCGAGCCCACGGAAGTGAACCCCGTGGCCATCGCGGCCATGTCGGAGATCGGCATCGACATCAGCGGCCAGCGCGCCAAGGGCATCGAGGAGTACCTCGGCCGGCGGCACTTCGGCTACCTCATCACGGTGTGCGACCACGCCGCCGCCAACTGCCCCATGTTCCCCGGCGTCGCCACACGCCTGCACTGGTCGCTCGTCGACCCGGCGGCGGCCGAGGGCTCGGAGGAGGAGCGTCTCGAGGTCTTCCGCCGCGTGCGCGACGAGCTCAAGCGGCTGATCGAGGAGTTCGCCGCCACCCACTGACGTCGTGCGGCCGCCCGTTCAGGACGGCGTCACGCGCAGCGGATCACGCCGCGCGCCCAGAGGCAGTCCCCGCACACCGGATGCGGGTTGCCGAAGCAGTCCTCGAGGTTGCCCTCGGCGAGCTCGCACTCGCAGTCGGTGCAGGGCGGGAAGTCGAAGCGCCGCACCCGGTCCCTGAAGGCCGCATAGTCGGGGTGCGTCCAGACTTCACCGAGGCTCTCGTCGGGCAGCCTCCCCACCTCCCACCGCGTCATCAGCTTGTGGCGCCCGCGCACGTAGCAGGGGAAGGTGTGCAGCAGTGGGGGGCACGGGCTGACGCCGCCGTGCCAGGCGACGGCACAGCTGTCGGCGTGGACGAACGGGCAGCGCGCGTTGGCAGAGTCGAGGTCGACGTCGACCACGGTGACGTGCGCGGCGCGGTGCAGCGCCGCGCCGATCGCCGCGCCGGTCTCGGCGTCGAAGTCGAGGCGCGGCAGGTGCCAGCGCGGCGTGTGCGAAGCGGCCGGCGCCGCGCCGGCGGTGACGCCGCGGTCGTAGAGCGTCTCGCCGGCGAGTTCCTCGGTGTACGGCAGGACGTTGCTCACGATGACGAACGACGCGCCCAGCTGGGCGGCGACCCGGCCGAGGTGGGGCAGCTCGCCGAGCGTCGAGCGCAGGGCGACGAACTCGACGCCGATGCTCACCGGCGAAGCCTGGTTCGGGCGCTCCCAGTCGTGCAGGCGCTGGACGTTCTCGATGACGCGGGCGAGCGAGGCGCCGGAGCGCACGCGTCCGAAGGACTCCGCGGAGGCGCCGTCGATCGAGACCACGAGCTGGTCGAGGCCGGCGGCCGCGAGGTCGCCGGCCATCTCGTCGTCGAGGAGCAGGGCGTTCGTCGTCACCTCGGTGCGCAGGCCGCGCGCCTTGGCGAGCCGCACCATGTCGACGAAGCGCTCGTGCAGGAGCGGCTCGCCGAGGCCCATGAAGGCGATGGTCGGCGCCGCCTCGGGATGCAGCCCGGGCCGGCTGGGGCCGACACTCGCACCGGCGCCGACGCCGGCGCCGGCATCGGCGCCCGGCCCTTCCTCCTCCGAGATCTCCGCCGGCCAGTTCGACGAGGCCCTCGACGACCGCCTCGTACGTCGCCCACTCCATGAACGCCTCGGGCTCGTCCCAGGCGTGGCGCACGCAGGTGCGGCAGGCCAGGTTACAGGCCGTCGTCGGCTCGACGTAGACCTTGCGCAGCGTGTCCGTCACTGTTGCGCCTCCACTCACTTCACCGTTCACCAGCGGCCTCCGCCTCTCGCCCGGCCTCGAGCGCGGTCATCGTTCAGCGTCGCAGTCTCGCCGAGCGGTCTCGCCGCCATCACGCGAAGATCGCGTAGACCCCCGCCAGGGCGACGGCGGCGCCCGCCCCGCGCCGCACCCACGGCCTCACCCGGCTGCGCAGCCCCCACTCGAGCAGGCCCTGCACGCGCTCGCCCGCGGTCCCGGCGGCGACAAGCACGGCGGCGTGGCCGACGGCGAACGCCGCCAGGAGCGCCGCCGCGCCGAGCGGGTCCTCCCCGCTGCGCGCCAGCACGACCCCGATCACCGGGGCGAGGAAGGCAAACGTGCACGGGCCGAGCCCGAGGCCGAAGAGCGCCCCGGCAGAGAAGGCGGCCGCAAGGCCGCGCCGACCCTCGGGGACGATGGCCGGCTCGGGCACGAACCAGAACACGCCGGCGAGGTACAGCCCTCCGAGGACGAGCACGACACCGGCGAGCAGGTTGCCAGTACCTCCCAGGTCGCCGATCAGGCGCCCGAGCCAGAAGGTCGCGAGACCGATCACGGCCACCGCCGCAAGCACGCCGAGCGCGACGATGAGCGATACGCCGAACGCGTGGCGTGTGCTCCGCTGCGGGCCACCGCTGGCGAAGGCGACGACCAGCGGGACGGCCGCCAGATGGCACGGGCTGAGCAGCACGCTGGCCACACCCCACGCGGCGGCGGCCGCGAGACCCACCGGCAGCGAACCGCCGAGGCCCTCGGAGAGCAGCGTGAGGAGACGCTCGATCACGCCGTCACCTCAGCCGCGCTCGGTGACGGCGGGATCTCGACCGTCGCCGGCCACGAGGTCGATCACCCCCGGCGTCAACCGCCGATGAGCTCTTTGATCTCGGCGACGGCAGGCACCTTGCCCATGATCTTGACGTCGCCGTCGATCGCCAGCGCCGGCGTCATCATGACGCCGTACGAGAGGATGGCCGGCAGGTCCTCGACCTTCTCGACCTGGGCGTCGGAGCCCAGCTGCTCCACGGCCTCCCTCACTCTGGCCTCGAGCGTGCGGCACTTCGCACACCCGGTGCCGAGGATCTCTATCTTCACTTGCGCCTCCCGTCGTTTCATCGCCGGTCTGATCACCGCCGCACGAGCCGCCACCCGACGGCTGCCATCCACGGCCTGCCGGCCGCCACGCGCCCTCCGCCCGACGTCCGGTCGCTTGTCGCGCCGGCGCGCGTCGCGCCGCCGGGCTCACCCGAAGAGCGCGCCGAACACCAGGCCGCTGATCGTCGCCATCACCACCACGAGACACACGAAGACGACGGTCTTCGTCGTGCCCATCACCGAGCGGATCACCAGCATGTTCGGCAGGCTGAGCGCGGGGCCGGCGAGCAGCAGCGCCAGCGCCGGCCCCTTGCCCATGCCCGCGCCGATCAGGCCCTGCAGGATCGGCACCTCGGTCAGCGTGGCGAAGTACATGAACGCCCCGGCGACCGCGGCGAAGAGGTTCGCCTGCAGCGAGTTGCCGCCGACCGCCGCGCTCACCCACTCCGACGGGATCAGGCCTTCCTCGCCCGGACGCCCGAGGAGCAAGCCCGGCGACCAGCACGCCGAGCAGCAGCAGCGGCAGGATCTGCTTGGCGAAGCCCCACGACGAGTCGAACCACTCGCCGCCCTCGCCCTTGTCGGTGCTGGTGACGATCGACGAGCATGACCATGCCGGCGGCGAACGCGGCCTGGGGATACTCGGGCAGCGCGAGGCCGAGCACGAGCACCGGCGCGGCGACGGCGGCCACGCGCCACCACGCGAAGCGCAGGATGAAGACCAGGCATGAGCGCGAGGCCGACGCCCGCCACCGCCGTCAGCACCCACTTGGCCGAGTAGACCGCGTACCAGAACCCCTCGCCCGTCGCCCGGCTGCCCCAGTTGGCGAAGACGAGGATGGCGACCAGCGCGGCGAAGAAGAGCGCGGTCTGCCACAGCGGTCGCTGACCTCCTCGGGGGCGACGGCCACGCGGCGCCGCGGCCGCGCGCTCGCGCCTCCTCGCGGCGGAAGATCAGGTGCATGAGCAGGCCGATGACGACGCTGAAGACGATGGCGCCGACCGCCCGGGCGACGCCCAGCTCCGAGCCCCAGGATCGCGCGCCGTGAGGATGATGGCGAGCACGTTGATGGCGGGCCCGGAGTAGAGGAAGGCGGTCGCCGGCCCGAGGCCGGCGCCCATGCGCTAGATGCCGGCGAAGAGCGGCAGCACGGTGCACGAGCAGACCGCCAGGATCGTGCCCGAGACCGAGGCCACGCCGTAGGCCAGGACCTTGTTGGCCGCGGGCCCGAGGTACTTCATCACCGACGCCTGGCTGACGAACACGGCGATCGCCCCGGCGATGAAGAACGCCGGCACCAGGCAGAGCAGCACGTGCTCCCGCGCGTACCACTTGGTGAGCTCGAGCGCCTCCATGACCGCGTTGTCGAAGCGCGCGCTGCCCACCGGCAGCCAGTAGATCGCGAGGAAGCCGGCGACGATCCACAGGAGCGGCTTCCACTCCTTGCGCCAGTCGGTCACGTGCCGCCCTTGGTGATGCCGCGCTCGGCGAGAAGCTCCTCGACGGCCTCGCGCGGGAGGAAGCCCTCGTGCCGGTAGAACTCCTTGCCGCTCTCGTCGAGGAAGACCTGGGTCGGTATCACCCGCACGCCGTACTTCTTCGCCATGTCGCCCCGCTCGTAGACGTCGTAGAACACCACGACGACATCGGGGGCGTAGTCGCGCGTGATCGCGTCCATGACCGGGCGCATCTCGCGACAGGGGATACAGTTGTCGGAGCCGAGCTCGACGAAGGTCACGAGCGGCGCGCCGGCGGCCGTCGAGCCGGCGGTCGACGGGCTCGCCGCCGGGCCGGCGGCCGGCTCGCCGCCGCAGGCGGCGAGCGCCAGCGCCAGCCCGACCAGCGCGATCGCGAGGAAGATGCCTCTGGCCGAAGCGCTCACACCAGCGCCGTGGTGATGAGCGAGACGAGCTCGGCCTTCTCTGGGATGCGACCGGCCACGACGATCGTGCCGTCGATGGCCAAAGCCGGCGTCGCGGTCAGGCCGTACTTCGTGATCTCCTTCAGGTCGTGCACCTCGACGATCTCGATGCCGTCGATCGCCAGGTCGAGCACGGCCTCGCGCGCGTTCGTGGCCAGACGTGCACAGCGCGCGCACCCCGCGCCCAGGATCTCGATCCTCATGCCTCCCCCTCTAGTCGCAGCACCGTGACCGGCGCAGGTCCTCGATCGTGGGGAACGAGATCGCCTCCGCCTCGCAGAGCGTCGCGCAGTGCGAGCAGCCGACGACGCAGTCGCTCTTCGCGACCACGACGGCCTTGCCGTCGACGAGCTCCCAGACACCCTGATGGCAGAAGTCGACGCAGACCCCGCACCCGGTGCAGAGCTCGGGGTCGACGGTCGGGCCCCAGTCCACCTCCTTGCGCAACTCCTTACCCGAGAGCGACACAGCGACCTCCTTCATGGACTCGTCATCAGCCGCGGTCGTCACTCGGGCGCCGCGCCCACGTGCGACTCGCCGTCGCCCGGTCCGCCCGTGTCGGCGCAGCATCCCACCTCGGCCGCCCCCGCGGCCACCGCCGCCGGCAGCGGCTCGTCGCTCAGGCCCCAGTACCGGCGGCCGAGCCACAGGGCGACACCGACCAGGCTGATGAGCACCGGCACCTCGACGAGCGGACCGATCACCGCCGCGAACGCCTGCCCGGAACCGATGCCGAAGACGGCCACGGCGACGGCGATCGCGAGCTCGAAGTTGTTGCTCGCCGCGGTGAACGACAGGGTCGCCGTCTTCGAGTAGTCGGCGCCGATCCTGCGCCCGAGGTAGAAGCTCACGAAGAACATGATGACGAAGTACAGGAGCAGCGGGATCGCGATGCGCACCACGTCGAAGGGGATCTCGACGATGAGGTCGCCCTTGAGGCTGAACATGACGAGGATCGTGAACAGCAGGGCGATGAGCGTGAGCGGGCTGAGGCGCGGGATGAACTGTCGCTCGTACCACTCCCTGCCCTTGGTCTTGAGGCCGATGTAGCGCGTGAGCATGCCGGCGATGAACGGGATGCCGAGGTAGATGAAGACGCTCTGTGCGATCTCGCCGATGCTCACGTCGACGATGCTGCCCTCGAGGCCGAAGAGCGGCGGCAGCACGGTGATGAAGAACCAGGCGTAGACGCTGAAGAAGAGCACCTGGAAGACGCTGTTGAAGGCGACGAGGCCGGCGGCGTACTCCGTGTCCCCGCCGGCCAGCTGGTTCCAGACGATGACCATGGCGATGCAGCGCGCCAGCCCGATGAGGATCAGCCCGACCATGTACTCGGGCTTGTCGCTGAGGAAGATGATCGCGAGGAAGAACATGAGGAACGGCCCGATGAGCCAGTTCTGCACGAGCGAGAGACCGAGCACGCGGCGGTCGCGGAAGACGTCGCCGAGCTCCTCGTAGCGCACCCTGGCGAGGGGCGGGTACATCATCACGATCAAGCCGACCGCGATGAGCAGGTTGGTGGTGCCGACCTGGAAGGTGTCGATGAAGTCCTGGGCGCCCTCGAAGGCCCAGCCGATGCCGACGCCGACGAACATGGCGAGGAAGATCCACAGGGTGAGGTAGCGATCGAGGAAGGAGAGGCGGCGCACGGTGCTCTCGGTCATGGGTCACTCCGTCACGGGACGAGGGGCCGGCAGGGCTTCATACGTTCACATTTATATAAGCACACTTTGACCATCAAGGAAAGTGGATGTACACTGCCGACGTCGAGACGTGGTCCGGTAGGTGACGGCGTCGAGGAGGAGCCCCATGAGCGACGATCAGGGCCGCGACGGCCCCGGCATCGAGGCCTTCGTCCCCTTCTTCAAGGCGTTCTGCAACAGCACGCGGGCGGGCATCGTCGAGCAGCTGCTCGGCGGCGAGCGCTGTGTCTGCGAGCTGACCGCCGACGTCGAGGCCAGCCAGCCGCTGGTCTCGCACCACCTCGCCGTGCTGCGCGGCACCGGCTTCGTGCGCATGCGCGAGGAGGGCACGCGCACGTACTACTCGATCGACTGGGAGCGCTTCGACGGCGCCCTCGACGAGTTCCGCCGCTTCGTCGCCCGCGAGCGCGGCACGGCCGACGCGAGCTGCGTCTGCCGCTGAACTGGGTGCGCCGGCCGGCCCCGCAGGGCCGGCCGGCGCACTCGTTCTCGGGCCGACCGTCGTCGGCGGCCCGTCGGCCGCGCGACCGTGCCGACGGCGCGTCTCAGCTCAGCGGCCCGTAGTCCTTGCCCACGCTCCAGCACTTGGCCAGCGGCTCGCCCAGACCCCAGTACTTCCGGCTGGTCATGTCGAAGAGCAGTGGACGCAGCTTGGCGAGGTCGACGATCCCGTTCGTGAGAACGGCCGTGTCGGCGTACGTGGCGACGACCTCGCCCACGAAGAGGTCGTGCGTGGGCAGCTCGACGTGCTCGATGACGCGCAGTTCCATCGAGACGGGGCATTCGTCGATGAGCGGCGCCGTCTCGAGCTCCCCGTAGCTCACCGTGAAGATCTTCGTCTTGTCGACCTTGGCGCCGCTCGCCATGCCCAGGTAGTCGGTGACCTCGACCTGGGCCTCGGTCGGCAGGTTGACGCTGAACGTGCGGTGCTCCCGTGATGCCGCGGTTCGTGTAGTGGTCCTTGCCCATGCCGACGGTGATCGACTTGAGCGAGGCGATGCCCACGTGGGCGATGGTGGCGAAGTTGGGCTTGCCCTCGACGGTGCTGCCGACGATGGCGGTGACGAGCGGGTAGAGGGCGTTGGTGGCGCCGAGCTTCTCCTTCACGGCAGCTCTCCTCACGGGATCGGTTGGCCGGCGGCCCCTGCGGCCGCACACGGTGCTTGTGCTTACCCCGGCCGGTGCCCGAGCTAATCGGGGAGGAAGGGGGACGGCCGCGGGCCCGCGCGGGAGCGGCGGCGCACGCAGGCGCGCCGCGCCTCGGCAGGTCGCTCAGCGGCCGAGCGCCCCCGGGTACTCGCGGGCGAGGTCGACGTACCGCTGCTTGAAGGCGCGCCAGGCCGCCCGGTGCTCGTCGTCGACCGGGCGCTCGAGCAGGCGCGCCGGCACGCCGACGGCGATGCGCCCCGCCGGCACGACCGCGCGCTGCGGCACCACGGCGCCCTCGCCGACCACGGCCCACTCCCCCACCTCGGCCCAGTCGCTGACGACGGCGCCCATGCCGATCACGGCGTAGTCGTCGATCAGCGTCACGTTGTGCACGACCGCGCCGTGGCCGACCGTCACCCAGTCGCCGAGCCGGCAGGTCTCGCCGGGCCGGGCGTGAAGGACGCAGTTGTCCTCGAGCGCGCAGCAGTCGCCCACGACGATCGTGCCGTAGTCGCCGCGCAGGCGCGCCCCGGGGCCGACCCAGCAGCCGCGGCCGAGAGCGACGTCGCCGAACACGTCGGCCGAGGGGTGCACGTAGGTGCCCTCGCCGACGACGGGCGTCTTGCCGGCGTAGCTCGTCACCGTCATCGCCGGGCTCCCGCGCCGTAGGCGTCTCGCTCACCGAGGCCGTCGTGCGCACCGTGCTCGCCGAGAGTTCCACGCGTCAGTCCTCCCCCTCGCCGTCGCAGTACTCGCAGGGCTCGCTGCGCGTCAGTACGGCGAGCCCCCCTGAGGCCGATCTTGCGCGAGCGTGGGCAGTAGACGATGTCGTGCCCCTGGCGCGCCCCCGGTCGGCCGACGAGCCGCTCATCGGCCCGCCCTGCGCGCGCCGCGGTTCGACCGCGTCCCAGTGGACCATCACCGGCGCCGTCATCGCTGTCTCCCTTCAGACGACCGCCAGCATGCTCTCACGTCCACGGGCGGGCGGCCGGGGCGGCGCGATCGTCGCGCCGCCCCGGCCGCCGTCGCCCGCGCCGTTCGTCAGGCGGAGGGCGCCTCGCCGTCGGGCGGCGCGCCGGCCCCGGCGTCTCATCCCTGCGCCGGGCCTCGCCACCGCTCACCTCGAGCGCACAGACCTGGCAGAACTCGGCCGAGCCTTCGATCAGGGTGCCACACTGGGCGCAGCGATGGACAAGCTGGCCCGACTCGGCGTCCACCCCGGGCTGGGTCGTCGCGGTGTGCTCGTGAGGTTCACCGGTGACCGATACCGTGCCCTCGCCGGTGCCACGGGCGCCGGCGGTGCCGGCGGGGCGGGCGGCGCCGGCGGCGTGCCCGGCGGCCGGAGCCAGGGGCGGCGCCACGGGCGGCTGGCCCGCGAGCGGGTCGGCCGCCGCCGCCCACTCCTGCTGACCGGCGCCCGGCGCACTCTCGGCCGGCGGCTCGGCCGCGGGCGGCGCCGCGGGAGGCGCGTACGCGGGAGGCGCGTACGCGGGAGGCGCGTACGCGCCACCGGCCGGCGGAGCCGGGGGCGCCGGCGGCGCGTACGGGCCACCGGCCGGCGGGGCGCCGTACGGCCCGGCGCCCGCCGCCGCGGGGGGCAGCCCGGCGAGGGCGTTCTCGACGAGCTGCACCTCGCCCGTGGCCTGGAAGTACATGGCCACGAGGTAGGCCATGTAGAGCGGGTACAGGAGGCCCCCGGCGATCGCGCCGATGACCGGGATCACACCGAGGATCGCGCCGATGATGCCGAAGACGATGCCGGCGACGAACAGGGCGAGCAGGGTCATCCACCAGCCCGTACCCTTGACGAGCGCGCGGCTGCCGCTGGTCGCCTCCCCGAAGCCCACGCGCCGGTCGACGACGATGACCAGCGCGTACACCCAGGCGACGCCGAGGTAGATGGCGAACGGGATGCCGATGATGGTGATCGCGATCAGCCCGACGATGAGCCCGACGAGGAAGTACGTGGAGACGACCTGGCCGTACTGGCGGAAGCCGGCGAACATGTCGCCGTACTCGGCGACCCGGCCCTCGCGCACGCGGCGCACGAGGATGCTGACCATGCTCGCGTAGAAGGGCGTGGCGATGAGGAAGATGATCAGGAAGATGACGATGTAGGCGAGCGCGAAGGCGCCCCAGTTGAAGTCCGAGAGCCCCGTGACGGTGCCGTCCTCGCTGACGGTGACCTCGTCGCCCAGGCTGACGAAGAGGCCTCCCATGAGGATGGCGGCCGGGATGCCGGTCGCCAGCGCGGCGACGATCGTCGTCACGATGAGCGGGCCGATGTCCTTGCGGAACAAGCCCCATGCGTGTCTGAACAGCTTGCCGATGTCCATCGCGCTCCTCCTGCGCCGCCCTCGCGCGCTCGTCGCGAGCCTCGCGAACGGGCCGTCGTCGACCCGTCGTAGGATGTATACGCCACACGGCCCTGTTACCCTAGGTGAGCGATGCCACACTGGACGCGCCGCCGATTCCTCACCACGAGCGGCGCCGCCGCGGTCGGCGCCGCCCTCTGGGCGGCCGGTTGCGGCGGCGAGCCCACCGCCGAGGCGCCGCCGCTGCCCGAGCGGCGCACGGCCTCGCCGAGCCCGATCGAGACCGGCGGCCAGTCCCCCGCCGACCAGCCGCCGCCCGCGAGCGCCGGCCTCGCCGTGGCCCGCGGCGACGACCCGGCGCGCACGACGACGGCGGCGCTCGCCGCCCTCGGCGGCATGTCGGCCTTCGTGCGCCGCGGCGACGACGTCGTCATCAAGCCCAACATCTGCAGCGGCGCCCACCCGCCGGAGTACGCGGCGACCACCAACCCCGACGTGGTCGGCACCCTGGTCGCCCTCTGCCGCGAGGCCGGCGCCGGCAGCGTGCGCGTCATGGATTCGCCCTTCGGCAGCCCGGCCGACGAGGCCTACCGCGTGAGCGGCATCGCCGCCGCCACGGAGCAGGCCGGCGGCGAGATGGTCTTCATGTCGCCGGCCCGCTTCCAGCGCTTCGAGATCCCCGAGGGCCGCGACCTCACCGAGTGGGACATCTACCGTGACATCCTCACCTGCGACGTGCTCATCGACGTCCCCATCGCCAAGGACCACGGGCTCTCGCGCCTCACCCTCGGCGGCAAGAACCTGCTCGGCGTGATCCTCGACCCCGGCCAGCTCCACACCAACATCGGGCAGCGCACCGCCGATCTCGTGAGCGTCTGCCGGCCGACGCTCACGGTCGTCGACGCGGTGCGCATCCTCGTCGCGAACGGGCCGACCGGCGGCGACCTCGGCGACGTCGAGCGCCGCGACACCGTGATCGCGAGCCCCGACATCGTCGCCGCCGACAGCTACGCCGCCACGCTCTTCGGCCTCGAGGGCGGCGACATCCCCTACGTGCGCGCCGCCTACGACATGGGCCTCGGCGAGATGGACCTCGAGCGCGTCGACGTGCGCTCCGTCACCGCCTGACGGCGCGGCCCCGAGCCGCCGCGCGAGAGCGTCGCCATCGGCCCCCTTCTCCCCGCCGGGACAGGAGCGGCCGACGGCGACGCCGCGCCGGGGCCGGTAGAATCGAGCCGATGCCCGAGACGCTGACACACCCGACTCCGCCGGGGGAGGCGGCCGAGCCGCCGTCCGGAGCGGTGTCCCCGCCCCACGCCGGCGCCGCGACCGAACCGCCGGCCGCGCCGCGCCACCGCCACCTCGCCGAGCCCGCGCTCGCCGGCGCCAAGACGCGCCACGAGCGCATGATGGACGAGGCGCGGCGCATCATCGACGCCGGCAACGACCGCGACGTCGTCACCCGCCTCACCGGCGGCCTCGCCGTGCGCCACTACGCCATCGACCTCGACTTCGCCGAGCGCGACTACTCCGACATCGACCTCGTCGGCCTGCGCCGCCAGGCGGGCGAGCTCCACGACCTCTTCGCCGACCTCGGCTACCTCGAGAACCTCTACGTCGCCCAGGCCACCGGCAACGGGCAGCGCCAGTTCTTCAAGCCCGCGGACCAGCTCGCGTCGCGGGCCCACTTCGCCAAACGCGGGGGCCGTTACCTCCCGGTCGTGACGAGCGTCCCCCCGGCCGACCACATCGACGTCTTCCTCGACGCGATGCGCATGGACCACGTCATCGAGATGCGCGAGCGCCTCACGCTGAACACCTACGCCATCGCACCCGCCGACCTCTTCCTCAGCAAGCTGCAGATCTTCTACCTCAACGAGAAGGACGTCCACGACGTCGTCACCTTGTGCAAAGACGTGTACGTCGACTTCGAGGACCGCCCCGGGGTGCTCAACCTGCGCTACGTCGCCGAGACCTGCGCCGACGACTGGGGTCTCTACATCGACGTCATGTCGAACGTCGACACCGCCCTCGAGCGCGCTCGACCAGTACGACCTCACGGTCAACGAGTTCACGCGCGTGCGCCGCACCCTCGAGCTCGCCCAGGCGATGATGACCGACGAGGCCAAGTCGCTGCGCTGGCGGCTGCGCGCCCGCGTCGGCAAGCGGCTCGCCTGGCGGCGCGAGGTCGAGGACACCGGCGGGCGCGGGCCGGTCCAGGGGCTCGCGCTCGAGAGCGCCGGCGCGCGCGCGCCCGAAGACGCGCCGATCGCGGTGCGCACGAAGGCGGGGCGGGCGGGCGGCGCGTAGCCGCCCGCCCGCCCCGCCTTCGGCCGCCATCCGCCGGTATTCACACTCCAAAGTGGCGCACGGCACCGACACTGGTACGCCGTTTCGTCGAGGGGTAGAATCCAAGTGACCCCGCGAAGGGGACCTGCAGCGTGCTCGAAAGGGGGGAGTCATGGAGCCCATCGAGGTCCTTCGACGGGAGCACTCCATGGTCAGGCTCGTCCTCGACGCCGCCTCACGCGACCTCGACCAGGTCGCGATGACACGGGCCGCCGACGCCAGCGAGCTTGAGCGACTCATCGAATTCTTCCGCTACTTCGCCGACGCCTGCCACGACCCCAAAGAAGAGGATCTCCTCTTCTGCATGCTCCACCGTCGCGGCATGAGCTGGGAGACCTGGCCGCTCGACGAACTGCTGAAGGAGCACGAGGAGATGCGTGTCATCCTCGACTCGGCGGCCGACTGGCTGCCGCTCCTCCGGCAGGGTGAACCGGCGGCGATCGACCCGCTGGTGCACAACCTGCGCGCCTACGTCGCCCTCGTCGACGGCCACATCGAGAAGGAGGAGGACGTCGTCTTCCCGCTCGCCCAGCGCTACCTGACGAGCGGCGATGTCGAGGAGCTGCGGCAGGCCTTCGACTCGATCGAGGAGGAGGAAGACGAGGAGGGCGTCCGCGACTACTACGCGGAGCTCGCCCACCGTCTCTCGCGCGCGGCCGCGCTCTGACGTCGGCCGGGACGCACCGCCGCCGCGGCCGGCGGACGCCCCTCAGGGGCGCGCCGGCCACGGCGGCGGTGCGTCGATCAGCGCCCAGCCGATCGTCGCCTCCCCGCGCCTCACCTCGCGCCACTCCTCCTCCCCGAGCGTCGCCTCCGCCACGGGCAGCAGGAGGTACTCCTCCTGCCGCAGGGACTGCGTCGCCGCCTCGAGGAGGCGCCGGCAGGCGACGGTCGCCGCCTCGGACTCACACCCGTCCACGTCGCGGCGCACCTCCGCGAGCAGCCGCATGACGTCGCCCTGCGCCGCGAAGAGCAGCCTGCCGAGTTCGCCGCGCCCGTGCCGGCGCAGGTGCGGGCAGACCAGCTCGACGGCCCGCCGGTAGTGCCGCTCGAGACCCTCCAGCAGATCGAGCACCCTGAAGACGAGGGGCCGCACCCGAACCCACTCCGCCGGCTCGCGCTCCATCGCCTCGACCGCGGAGCGCAGCATGCCGAGCACCTGCTCCGCGGCCTCGATCTCGCGGCGCAGGGTGTCGAGCGGGTGGCCGGGCTCGGGCTCGACGCCGCTCGGGGCCTCCGTGACGCCTCCGGCCGCAGCAGACTCATGGGGCGTCACGGAGCTCGGCGGCGCCGAGGCGTTCGGCTCGGCGGTCACCGCGGGACGCGGACCCGCCGCGGAGCCCTGCGCTGCGGCCTCACGGTGCGCGCCGAGGCCGACCCGGCGGACGACGGCGGCCAGCTCGAGCAGATCGCGACCCTGCTCGAGTTGCCCGACGAGCGCCTCCAGATCGTCGGCCTCCTCGAGCGGCGACACGCCGGCCCCGGCGCCCGCCACCCCGTCCGCGACCCCGAGACGTGCCGCCTCGGCCTGCAGGGCGCGCAACAGCTCGTGGTGGGTCAGGTTCGCGCCGCGCGCCACATCGGCGATGGTCGTGAGCCGGCGCCGCTTGGCGGCGCCGGCGGCGCCGATGCCCGCGTCGGCGCGAGGCAGCAGCGCCTCGACGTACGGGCGCAGCTCGGGACAGCCGGCGAGCAGGTCGTGCACGGTGGTCTCGGCGCTGAAGATCACGCGAGGCCCTCGACGAGGCCGGGCGCGAGCTCGTGCCACAGGGGCGCCGAGTCGATGAGCACCCCGTTCATGTCCAGCACCACGCCTGCGACCGCCACGTCCGCCTCCTCGCGCCTTCGACGGCAGCCTACCATCGGCCGGCCGCGGCCGGCGGCTGGTTACGCTCCGGGCACGGTGGTATCCTCCCGCTCCCGAGACCCCCGTCCCACGACCCTGCCGCCATGAGCATCGTCAGCCTCCAGAACGTCGAGAAGGGCTTCGCCGGGCGCCGCCTGTTCACCGGCGTCAGCTTCGCCCTGGACGCGCGCGACCACGCCGTGCTCGTCGGCCGCAACGGCAGCGGCAAGACGACGCTGCTGCGCATCATCGCCGGTACCGACGAGCCCGACGCCGGCCTCGTCGCCCGGGCCCGCGGGAGGCGGCTCTGGCTGCACGAGCAGACACCGGAGCTCGAGCGCGATCGGCCGGTCATCGACTACCTCGTCGAGGCCTTCGGCGAGACCGTCGAGCTCGAGTCGGCGCTGCGCGCCGCCGAGGAGCGCCTCGCCGGCCTCGGCGAGCACCACACCGAGCTGCGCGACGCGATGCGCGACTATCAGCAGCTGCAGCGGCGCTTCGAGGCGGCCGGCGGGTACGACTACCGCAGCCGGCTCAGCGGGGTCCTCGAGGGCCTCGGCCTGCCCGAGGAGATGCTCGAGCGCCGGCTGCTCTCGCTGTCGGGCGGCGAGCTCACCCGCGTCACCCTGGCGCGGGCGTTGCTGGCCGACGCCGACCTCCTCCTGCTCGACGAGCCCACGAACCATCTCGACATCGACTCCGTGGAGTGGCTCGAGCGGTTCCTCGCCGAGTCGCCGCGCGCCTTCCTCCTCGTGACCCACGACCGCCGCCTCCTCGAGCGCGTCGGTCGCCGCGTGCTCTCCCTCGAGCACGAGCAGGTCGACGCCATGGCCACCGATTTCGCCACCTACATGCACGAGTACGAGGCGCGCATGGACCTGCTGCGGCGCCGTTACGACGAGGACCTCGAGAAGATCGCTCAGCTGCAGCGCTACTACGAGCGCTTCCACGCCAAGAAGAACAAAGCCAAGCAGGCGAAGGCGAAGCTCACCCAGATGGAGCGCATCCGCAGAGACCTGAAGGCGCCGCCCAAGAAGCAGGCGCGCTTCAGGCTTGGCCTGCCGCAGCCGCGCCCGTCGGCCCGTCTCGTGCTCGAGGTCAAGGCGCCGGCCCTCCGCGTCGGCTCGGTCGAGGAGCCCGGCGGCCCGGTCACCCTGGTCCGCGACATCGACGTCGTCGTCGAGCGTGGCGAGCGCCTCGCCCTCGTCGGCCCCAACGGCTCCGGCAAGACCACGCTGGTCGAGACCATCGCCGGCCTCCGCAGCCTGCCCGACGGCGCCGCCCACCTGGGCCACAACGTCCGCCCCGCCTACTTCTCGCAGCAGGGCCGCGAGCTCGACGAGGAGGCCACGGTGCTCGAGACCGTGCTGCCGCTCACCGGCCACGACGAGCAGCGCGCACGCAGCCTGCTCGGGCGCTTCATGTTCACCGCCGACGAGGTCGACAAGCTGGTCGCCGCGCTCTCCGGCGGCGAGCGCAGCCGCCTCCGCCTGCTGCGGCTGCTCGTCGGCGACGCCAACTTCCTCCTGCTCGACGAGCCCACGAACCACCTCGACATGGAGTCTGTCGACGCCCTGGCCGCGGCCCTCGTCGAGTACACCGGGACGCTGCTGCTGGTGACCCACGACCGTCACCTCATCGACCGCGTCGGCACCCGGGTGCTCGAGATCCACGACGGAGCCCTGGTCCCCCACCTCTCTACCGGGCGCTACTGGGAGACGCGGGCGGGGCGACTCGGGGGTGACGACGCCGGACTCGACGGCGAGAAGGGCGCCACCGGCCGGGGCGGCCGCACCGCGGCCGCCCCGGCCGGTGGCGCCGTCGCCCGCCAGCGCAGCCCGGAGGAGGCGCGGCGCCACCGCGCCGCCCTGCGCGCCGCCGAGGCGGCGGTGCTGCGCGCCGAGCGCCGCCTGGGCGAGATCGACGCCGAGCTGGCCGAGCCGGAGACGTACGCCGACCGCGGCCTGCTCGACCGTCTGCTCGACGAGCGGGCCGCAGTCGAATCCACACTCGAGCAGGAGTACGAGGAGTGGTCACGGCTCGTCGACGAGAACGAGGGCTAGCCGTCGTGCCCGAGCGGACGCGGCGGTCGGGCGCCGACGGCGCGGCGGGCACCGACGCCGTGGCGGGCACCGACGCCGTGGCGAGCGCCCGAGGCGCGGCAAGCACGCCTGCGGCGGCGCGCCCCGGCGACGCACCAGCCGTCGACTCCGCGGGTGGCGCACCCGACGTCCCGCGCCTCCGTCCCGCGGCCGTGGCCGCCCTGCACCAGCGCGTGTTCGCCTGGTACGCCGACCACGCCCGTGACCTCCCCTGGCGGCTGACGACCGACCCGTACGCGATCCTTGTCAGCGAGGTGATGCTGCAGCAGACGCAGGTGAGCCGCGTCGTGCCCCGCTTCGAGCGCTGGATGGCCCGCTTCCCCACGCTCGAGGCGCTCGCCGCGGCGACGCTCGGCGACGTGCTCGCCGAGTGGTCCGGCCTCGGCTACAACAACCGCGCCGAGCGGCTGCGGCGGGCGGCGCAGGCCGTCGTCGCGACGGCCCCACGGGACGTCGCGGCGGCCCCAGCGAGCGTCGCGGCGGCCCCGCGGGACGTAGCGGCGGCCCCGGCGAGCGTCGCGGCGGCCCCGGGGGCCGACGCCGGGAGGCCGCGCGCCGGGACACGCGCCCGCGCCTCCCTCCCGGTCACGCTTCCCGAGTTGCGGCGTCTGCCGGGCGTCGGCCCCTACACCGCCCGCGCCGTGCTCGTCTTCGCCCACAACGCCGACCTCGCCGCGGTCGACGCCAACGTGCGCCGCGTCCTCACCCACGAGCTCGGCCTGCCGCACGACCTCTCCCCGGCCGCCCTGCAGACCGTGGCCGACCGCGTGCTGCCCCGCGGCCGCGCGCGAGACTGGCACAACGCCGTGATGGACTACGGCGCCGTCGTCCTGACCGGGCGCGCGACCGGCATCCGCGCCGTCAGCCGGCAGGCGCCGTTCGAAGGCTCGCGCCGCTGGTACCGCTCGCGCGCCCTGCGGCTCCTGCTGGACGGCGGCGCCCTCGACGTGTGCGCCCTGGCCGCCGCGCTGCAGCTCTCCCCCGAGGCGGCCGTGGAGATCGTCACCCTGCTCGAGAAGGACGGCCTCGTGCGCCGGCACGGCAAGGGCATCACGCTCGCCTGAGCGTCACTCCGGCGCGGGCGCCGCACCGACCCGCCCGGCGCCCTCCCCGCGTGCACGCCGCCGGCGGTAGTCACGCCGCCAACGCGGGTAGGCTCGGCGCAGACGGACGGGAGGCAGCGATGCACTACGAGGTCGAGGTCGTGCGGGTGCCCGAGCAGACGCTGGCCGTGCTCGGCGGGCGCGGCGCCATGAGCGAGATCGGTCCCCGCATGCGCCGCTTGCGGACGATCGTCGCCGAGGCGGGCCTCGTGGCCGACGGCCCGCTGATCGGGCGTTTCTACGAAGAGACGCGGGACGGCGAGACCCTCGACTACGACGTCTGTCTCGCCGTCGCGCCGGCCGCCGACGGCTCGGTCCCCGACCGCATCGGTGAAGCGCGCGGCGAGTTGGTGCCGGCGCACCACACCCTGGCGACGAGGCACATCGGGCCGCGCGACCAGATGGACGATGCCGTCGCCGCCCTGCACGAGGCGCTGGGCGCCATCGGCTACCGCGCCGCCGGACCGCTCTGGGAGGTGTACGCGGCGGGCGCCGCCGAAGGTCTCGAGCCGGCGGGTTTCGTCACCGACCTGAGGCTGCCGTACGCGCGCTGAGCGCCGACGCCGGGGCGTGGGTCCGGGCGGGAGGCCGCGCCGGGCGCGGCCTCCCGCCCGGACCTCAGCGCGGGTCGCGCACGAGGGCCGTGAACAGCGGCGCGCCCGAGGCCTCCTCGGCCAGCACGACCAGGAAGGGCCGGTCGGCGCGCACCGCGAACATCTCCACCGGCGCACTCGTGACGCCGACGACCGCGCCGGTCGCCGCCGCCGCCTCGACGCCCTCCTCGTCCAGGTCGAGGTTCGCCTTGTGCAGGATCGCCTCGACGTACACCCGCCCGCCGAGATCGGCGATGCCGGTGAAGTCGGCCTCGTCGGGCGAGAAGGCCCGCACGATGCCGAGCGCCTCGAGGTGCTCCTTCAGGCGCTCGGACTCGTACTCGAGACTCAGGCGCGGCACGGCCAGGCTGCCCTCCACAGGCTTCGCCGTCTCGAGAAGGGTACGGTAGCCTCCGTCGCCGAGCGCCTCCGCCGCCTCCTCCGGCGTGTGGGCGCCCCTCGGCACCACGATCCACACCGTCACCGGACCGTCGGTGCTCAGGGCGACGGCCTCGAAGACGTCCGTTGAACCGTAGCCGGCCTCGAGCTGCGCCTGCATCATCGGCGCGTCCACGGCCTCGCCGCCCTTGAGGGTGAAGGGCTCGGGGCGCGTGAGCGCCGGGTCGAAGTGCTCCCACTTCACCTTGAGGTAGACGGTGTTCACCAGAGTGAGGATGGTGGCCTCGGAGAAGTCGCCGGGGCTCACCAGCTCGGTGATGCGGCCCGCGGTACGCTCCTCCACCCAGTCGTTGATCTGCGACGCCGCCTCGGCCGGGTCGCCGGGAAGCTCGCGCATGTCGGCGGCGAAGTAGTCGCGGTTCGTGTCGATGAAGGCAGGCACGAAGGGGACGCCGTCGCGCAGCCACAGCGAGTTGGCGATGCTCACCTTGGAGTCCTCGCCGGCCTGGGCACCGGTGATCAGGTCCGCCCAGGCTTGCCCCAGGGCGGTGCCCGTCACGCCTTCGAGGGCCAGCGCCCGCTCGATCTCGGCGGCCGTCTCCCCCTCGGCGCCCGTGAGGAGCATGGAGAGGACGGCGTGGATCGAGGCCGGCGAGATGACGACGTTCTCATCCGTCTCCGCCGCCTCCCTCGCCAGCAACGCGAAGCCGAAGTCGGCCAGCGGGTCGCTGAGCGCCCCGGCCTCGGACACCAGGGGATCCGCCCGGCCCTGCTCGGGAAGCGCCGAGGCGGCCGGCGAGTCCTCCCCGAGCGTGAACGCGAGGGCGAGCCCCGCCGCCAGCACGGCGCCCGCCAGCACGATCGACACCACTCTGCGTCGCATCTCAGCCCTCCCGGTCGGTGGACGCACCCCGTCGCGGGACCGCGCCCGCTCGTGCGCACGACAGCGGAGACGATCCGGCGCTCAGACAGACGTGGAGACGCACGCCGGGCGCGGGAGGTTCGGGCCACGCCGGGCGCGCGCGGTTCGGGCCACGCCGGGCGCGGGAGATCCGACGCGCGCCGGGCGCGGGAGATCCGGGCCCGCCGCAGCCCTCCTTGCCCGGGCGTCGGCGCCGCCGACCCCGTCGACGCAAGCGCCGGCGCGTCAGGTACGGAACATCGTGAGCAGCATCGTCAGCGCAGTCTCCGCCTGGACGGCGTGGCGCAACTCGGCCGGCATGTAGTACCAACTGCCGGCCGTGGCCTCGTGGGCCACGCCGTCCAGGACGACGCGCGCGCTGCCCTCGAGGACGTGGATCACGGCGGGGACGCTCGCCGTGTGCTCCGAGAGCTCCTGCCCCGCGGCGAACGTGAACAGCACGATCTTGTGGTGCTCGTTCTCGACGATCGGCTTGCTGACGATGCCGCCCTCGGCGACCTCACGCAGCGCCGACAGGTCGGCGACGACGGGCTGGTCTGGCATGGGAACTCCTCTCCGTGCTGACTGCCCAAGCCCCTCGGGCTCCGGCTCACGCGGGACGATACCCGCGCCGCCGCGACCCCGACCTTGACGAAGGTCACGGCGCGGACGTTTGACGCCGCCCATTGACCGGTATATAGTTCGTGCCGCAAGTTACAAGCTTCACTATTTCTACTGAGTCGAAGGAGGGTCGCCATGACGAACCGTGTGCTGCTCCTGATCAACCGTATGCTGGACGGCGCCGGCGAAGCCGTGCGCACCCCCTCCGGCGTGAACCCGCACGTGCTGAGTCGCTACGCGCCTCGTGGCCCGCGCGGCGAGCTCGACTTCTACGGCAACGAGGTGTCGCCGCGGATCACGCAGCGATGAGCTCTGGGGAGCGGCCCGGCCGCTCCCGCTGAAGCCCCCAGAACCGCGAGCGGCGTCCCCCCCGCCGCAGACGGTCACAAGGCCTCCCGTGCCCCGGTACCGGCCCCTGGATGCCGGGGATCCACCAACACGGGAGGCCTTCCCCCTTTCCAGACCCCGGTGCGCCCGAACCCCGGTGCGCGCGGTCGCGGCGGCGATCCCTCGGCGGCGCGGAAGCGGTCAGCCCGCTGCGCCGCGTGCCTGTTTGACGGCCGTGGGGCGAGGGCATATGCTTTGTGCCGCACGACACAATACAGGCTATTTATCGCGAAAGGGTAGTGCCATGATGGTCCGCGTCCTCCCCAGTCTCAAGCGCCTCATCGAGGGCAAAGCCGACGCGGTGGTGAGCGCGTCCGCATCCGCGCGCACGCGTCTGCGTGCGAAGGACTTCATGTACCAGGATCTCACCGGGAGCGCCCGCCGCTTCACTCTCTGAGCGTCGCCCCGCTTCGCTCGCCGGCGCCGGGGTCCGCCCCCGCGCCGGCCGCTCCTCGTGGCTCCCGCGTCCCCCGCCCGCCCAGTCAGAGGCTGAAGAGCCGAGCGCCGGGCCGGCGGTAGCGCGCGTGACCCGCGGCTATTCGCCGTCGAAGTACGCCGGGTAGCGCCGCACGGTCTTCTTGCGACGCTGGTAGGTGTGCGCCAACTCGAGGAAGATGCCGACGTCGCGCTCGAGGTCGCTCTGCGTGCCGTCGAAGTAGAAGACGCGGATCGGCATGCCGTCGAGAGCGCGCTGCACCGAGGGGTAGATCGCCTCGGTGACGATGCCGTTCATGCAGGTGAACGGGCTGATGTCGATGATGCCGTCGGCGCCCTTCTCGTGCATGTAGATCGACTTGCCCGTGCTCAGCACCATCTCGCCCATGGCGCCGGTGTAGGGCAGGTAAGGTTTGCTGAGCTCGAGCACCTCGCGCACGCTGTGCGGCTCCTCGTACCCGGTGAACTCGCCCTCCCAGGTGCCGTAGAGCGCCTGTTCGTCGCCGTGCATCACCTTGGTGCGGATGTAGCGCCCCAGGTTCTCGCCCGTGTACCTGCGGCCCTGGTCGAGCAGGCGGCGCCGGTGCTCGTCGTCGACGTACCAGACCCACTCGCCGATGTCGGCCAGCCAGCACTCGCCGCCCTGCTCCTCGACCAGCCTGACCAGGTCGAAGTTGGAGAACGTGTTGTGGCGGCAGAAGATCTCTCCGACCACGCCGATGAGCGGCCGGGTGCGGTCGTAGCGCACCGGCACCCGGCCGAAGCGCTCCCGCGAGCGGGTCAGCGCCTCGCGCGTGCGCGCGAGGCGCTCCTTGTCCGACACCTTGACGGCGCTGATCGCCTCGCCGACGTCGACGAGGCTCTCGTGGTAGACGGTGTCGGTCGCGCCCTTCTCGAGCTCGTACGGGCGCGTCTTGAGGAGCGCCTTCATGAGGATGTCCTGGCAGATGACCGCACGCCAGGCGGTGCGGATCAGCGACTGCGAGTGCTCGCCGATCGACGCGTAGCCGTCGTTGGAGGTGATGGTCATGATCGGGACGTCCTCGTAGCCCGACTCGTCGAGCTTCGTGCGGATCAGGGTGAGGTACTGCCCGAAGCGGCAGGGGCCGTTGGCCGTCGGCATGAGGAAGGCGACGTTGTCGCGCCCCTCGTCCTCGATGATGCGGAGGAAGTCGCCCATGGTGATCTTCTGCGGGTAGCACTCGTCACCCGAGGTCACCTTGCCGCCGAGCTCGAGGGTGCGGCCGTCGGAGTCGTCGGTCACCCGCGCAGCGACGCCGATGGAGCGGATGGCGGCGGCCAGCAGATACGACCCGCCGTAGGGCATCTGCGGCAGGTACAGCGTGCGGCCTTGGATGCCGAACGCATCGACCAGCTTCTGGAGCTTCGGGTCTGTGGTCGTCGCCTCAGACACGGCCGAGCGGCACCTCCTCGGCTGCCGGCGCGCAGACCGGCTCGTCGCCCTGCGACCACCAGCGCAGGAAGCCCTTGCTGTCGAGGTAGGCCTCGCAGCGGGTCATCGCCCCGGCGTCGTTCTGGTGCTCGTCGAATTGCAGGGTGAGGAACGGCTTGCCCGAGGCCTCGCGCACGTAGTGCTTGATGTACGAGTCGGGGCCGCACTTGAAGTTGGTCAGGTAGATGAGGTGCAGGTGCTCGCGGTCGTGCACGAAGCGCGCCGCCTGGAGGATCTTGCGCCCGTAGTTCCAGTACATGTTGGGGACGATGTCGCTGACGTCGAGGCCCGCGAGCGGCAGGAAGTCGAGCGGGATCAGGTTGACCCCGTAGAACTTGCGCAGCTTGCGCGGGATGTCCATGTTGACGCCCTTGTCGTACATGTTGTACGGCCGGCCCATGAGGACGATGCCGAGCTCGCCGGCCGCCTCGAGGGTGGCGAGCGCCTCGGCGCCGGCGGCGGCGAGGCGGGCGCGGAAGGCGTCGTGGGCCGCGGTGGCGGCGTCGAGCGCCGCGGCCACCCGCGCCTTGTCGACGCCGAGCGGGCCGGTGAGCTCGGAGAGGTCGCGCAGGAGGCCCTCGCGCCCGTCGCGGAAGCGCACGCGAGGGCTCAGGATCTTCTCGATGTGGTCCTCGATGCGCGGCGCCCGGCGGATGACGAAGGGCAGCGTCTGGCCCCAGGGGCAGGCGTGCGAGTTGAACTGCGGGAACTCGGTCTCCTCGTTGACCACGTTGGGCACGAAGACCCAGTCGACGCCCTCGCGCAGGAGCCATTCGACGTGCCCGTGGGCGACGCGGATCGGGAAGCAGGGCTCGGCGACGGTCAGGTCGACGCCCGCCTCGCGGATCGCCTTGTCGCTCTCCGGAGACAGCACCGGGCGCAGCCCGAGGTGAGCGAAGAAGGTGGCCCAGTAGGGCAGCCGCTCGTAGGTGTACATGGCGCGCGGCAGACCGATGGTGGGGGCCGCCGCGCCGGCGCGCTCGACGGCGGCCCGGTACGGCTCGAGCATCGCCTCTTCGCGCAGCGCGACGAGGTCGGCGATCACCGGCTCCTTGTCGACCTTGGCCGGCTTGCGGTAGCGGTCGGAGCACTTGTCGCCCCAGTAGGTCTTCGTGCCTTCGACGGTGAACTGGCGCACGTCGCACTCGTTGGAGCAGCCCTTGCAGACGAAGTCGACGACCGTGTAGTCGACCTCGTCGAGATCCCAGCCGCGGAAGGTCGTCGGCTCGCCGGTGCGCTGGGCGCGCTCCCTGGCGAGCAGGGCCATGCCGAGCGCGCCCATGACCCCGTTGTAGGGCGGGACGACGATCTCCCGGCCGAGGATCTGCGAGAAGGCGGCGGCGACCGCGTCGTTGTAGGCCGTGCCGCCCTGGAAGAAGATGCCCTCCCCGACGGTGCGCTCGCGCACCAGCCGGTTGAGGTAGTTGTAGGCGATCGAGAAGGCGAGACCGGCGACGAGGTCCTCCTTGCGCGCGCCACGCTGCTGGAAGGCCATGACGTCGCGCTCCATGAACACCGTGCAGCGCTCGCCGAGGCGGATCGGGGCCGCCGAGGAGAGCGCCAGCTCGGCGAACTCGTCGATGATCCGGATGCCGAGCTTCTCGGCCTGCTCCTCGAGGAACGAGCCCGTGCCGGCGGCGCAGGCCTCGTTCATGGCGAAGTCGACGACGATGCCGTCCTGCAGGGAGATGAACTTCGAGTCCTGGCCGCCGATCTCGAAGATCGTGTCGACCGTGCGGCCGATCTGCCGGGCGATGAAGTCGGCGCCCGTCTTGTGGGCGGTGATCTCGTCGGTCACGATGTCGGCGCCGGTGAGCTCGCCGATCAGCTCGCGCCCGGAGCCGGTCGTGCCGACCCCGCGCAGGCGGATGCGGTCGCCGAGCTCGGCGCGGATCTCGGCGAGGCCCTTGTTGACCACCTCGACGGGCCGCGCGTCGGTCTTGGTGTAGATCTCCTTGAGCACGCGGCCCTGCCCGTCGGCGACGACCAGGTTGGTCGACACCGAGCCGACGTCGATGCCCATGTAGACGTCGACGGGCAGCGTCTCGGGCCACTCGTAGGACGTCGCCATGTCGCGCAACAGGCGCACGCGCTCCATCGACAGGGGCTCGGCGACCGGGAACTCGGCGGCCGGCAGGCGCTCCTCGTCGACGGTCACGGCGCCGCGCTCGCGGGCCTCGGCCTGCTCGGCCTCGAGCAGCGCGGCCCCGACGGCGCCGATGGAGAAGTGGTACTCGGGCACGACCAGGCCGCCGTCGTCGAAGCCGAAGGCCTCGCGCAGGGCGCGCACCGCGCCCTTGTTGGCGGCGACCCCGCCGATGAACGCCACCGGCGGCTCGACCAGCTTGCCCTTGGTGATCGCGCCCTTGAAGTTGCGGATCACGGCGTCGCAGAGGCCGCGCAGCACCTCGGGCGGCTCGTAGCCCTTCTGCTGGGCGTGGATCATGTCGCTCTTGGCGAAGACGCTGCAGCGCCCGGCGATGCTGGCCGCCTTGCCGGCGCCGAGCACGACGTCGCCGACGTCTTCGATCTCGTAGAGGAGGCGGCTCGCCTGCTGGTCCATGAAGGACCCGGTGCCGGCGGCGCAGTCGCCGTTGCTCTGGTAGTCGGCGATGCCGACCGAGCCGCCGTCGCAGGCCGCCTCGAGGCGGATGAACTTGGAGGTCTCGCCGCCCATCTCGAACACCGTGACGACGTCGGGGTGCAGGGCGGCGACCCCGCGGGTGATGGCCTTGAACTCGTTCTCGAAGTCGGCCTCGAGCGCCTCGCCCACGAGGCGGCCGCCGGAGCCGGTCACGCGCACGCCGGCGATGGCGCCGTCGGGCAGGGCCGGCCGCAGGTCGTCGAGGAGGCGCTGGACCGCCTCGCTCGGGCTGCCCTTGATGCGGCGGTAGGCGACGACGAGCAGCGGGCGACCGTCGACCAGGGTGAGCCCGCCGGCCGGCGCCTGGAAGAGCGCGGCGTGGTCGCGGAGCAGCCGCTCGTACGGCTCGACGTCGTCGGCGCGGCCCACGAGAGCGGCCTTCAGACTGATGCAGCCGATATCGATACCGAGCCAGGTCATGGGGGTGACATCGAGCCTCCGCGAGGGGTCACTGCCGCCGGCTAGCCTACCCGCCTTCGGCGGCCGCTCGCAACCGCGAACACGGACGGCGGCGGTCCTGCTTCTCGACCGGCCGCCGGGGCGCGCGGCGACCCGCGGCGGAGCCGGCAGGAGCGGGCGGCGGCGGCCGCTCCCGGAGGGCCGCGGAAGGTCGCGGCCCCGCGGACCCTCGCCTGAGAGGGCGGCGGCGGCAGGTCGTGGACCGCGCGGCGCGCATCGTGCGCCCCCTCAGCCCTGTGACGTCATCCCCCCTCCCCATCGTCGACCTTCGCGGCGGGGCGGCGCGCCCGTAGCATCGGCGTCGCGCCGGCCGGCGTCATCGGCACTCACACGACAGGGGGTCACCCGTGGACCAAGCCACCCCGCTCACCAACAGCGAGCGCCGCGACGACGTCGCCTACCTCGCCGAGTCCTTCGCCGCGGCCGCCCGCCGGCCCACGCCCGTCCTCGACGACGAGGCCTGCGCGCGCTACGCCGAGGCCGACGCCGAGGAGCAGGCGCACCTCTTCTTCACGCTCCTCTGCTACGGCGCCCTCGCCGCGCAGCCGGCGCCCGAGGCCGTCGTCGACGCCGACTGGCGGCGGTTCGTCGACGCCGACGTCGTCGGGCGCGTGTTCGCCGGCGAGTTCGACCTGCGCGATTACGCCATCGACCCGCCGGTCTCGCGCAGCGACAGCAAGGGCAAGATCATCGACTTCGTGCGCCTCGTCGAGACGCGCGACACGTGGTCGCGCCTGCTCCCGCAGCCGGCCGAGCCCGAGGTCGTCGTCGACGTCCTCTACGCCGCCTCGGGCGGCGCGCTCAAGTCGCGCGCCTTCTGGGTGGTGCGCGAGATGCGCCGTCTCGGCCTCTGGCACGACGAGGCGCTCGACCGCTTCGCCTTCGTCCCCGACGGGCGCGTGCGCAAGCGCTCCGCGCGCATGGGGCTGATCGACCTGCCCGAGAAGGCCGACACCTTCGCCGACATGAAGGCCGTCTCCCGCGCCCTGCACGCCGTCATGCGTCTCAACGGCGACGGAGCCGCGGGGTACGACCTGCCGGTGAGCTGGGCGGCGCAGCGGTGCGAGCTCTGCGACGCCGCCCGCATGGCCTCGTGCCCCGTGCCGCACTGCCGCTGGCGGCGCAGCCACACGGCGGCGTGACGGCCGACCGGGCCGGCTCGGTCGGCCAGGCCGGTCGCGCCGGCGAGGTGCCCGGCTGAGGGCGCACTACGGCGCCACACGAGCGCGGCCGGCGCGGGCGAGCATCGCCCGCGCCGGCCTCGCCGTCACAGCACCTTGATCACGCACCTCTTGAGCTCGTACTGCGGGTTGCCGGCCTGGTCGACCGCCCTGAAGGTGGCGATGTACTTGCGGCGGGCCGGCGGCTTCCAGGCGGCGACGTGGGTCACCCCGGTCGTCACCCAGCCGAGGTAGAGCTTCTTCACGACGACGCCGTCGCTGGCCCGCTTGATCGTCACCGTCACCTTGGCGGTCGGGCTCCAGGCGTCGGTCACGCTGTAGCGCATGCGCGCCGTCGAGCCCAGTGTCACCGACACCGTCAACGGCGCCGTGAGGCGCGGCTTGGTGCGGTCGAGGACGACGTTCTTGGCGACCGTCGAGGCTCCGAGAGCGCTCTCGACCTCGACGCGGGCGCGGTACACCCCGCTGGCCAGGGCAAGGCCCGCGTCGTCGAGGCCATCCCAGGTGACGCCGTGCACGCCGGCGGCAAGCTCGCCGAGCTCGAGCGAGCGCACGACGACGCCGTCGAGCAGGATCACGGCCCGGGACGTCGCCGGGCGCGTGAGCGTGAAACCGAGCAAGGTCTCGTCCTTCACCCCGTCGCCGTTGGGCGAGAAGGCCGGCGGCGCCGGGGTGAGGAAGCCGGCCGTCAGGTCGAGCCGCACCGGCAGCACCGTCACGCCGGTGTTGCCCGCGGGGTCGCGTACCTCCAGCTTGACCTGGTACGCCCCCTCCGGCGCGCGCCTGAGCACACCGTCCACCGGGATCTTGCCGTCCCAGGGGACGATCACGCGCGTCGTGCCGACGCTCTTCCAGCCGACGAGCTTGAGGAGGAGCGTGCCCGCCTCGTCGAGCACCGAGACCCGCATCACGACCGGCTCGGCGCATTTGAACTTGAGGCGGGCGGTGTCGATGTATGCGTCCCCGTTCGGGCTGAAGAAGGGGGACCCCATCGCGCACTCGACCGGGACGGGGGCCGCCGTGTCGACGACGACCTCGGCGGTCGCGGCGCGCGCGGTGCCCAGCGGGCTGGTCCCCGAGGCCACCATCCGGTAGGGGCCGTCGGGCACGACGCTGCCGTCGTCAGACAGGCCCGCCCAGTCGGTGGAGACGTACTGGCCGCGGCCGGTCTTGGTGCGCACCACGGTGCCGTCGGCGGCCTTGACCTGCAGCGTCCAGTCGAGCACCTCGGAGCCGACGAAGCTCAGCGTGAGCGCGTCGCGGAAGTCGTCGCCGTTGGGGCTGATCACCGTGCGCGAGACCTTGACGTTGTAGATCTTCGGCAGGCCCATCCCGCCCACGGCCTTGCGCACCGCGGGCAGCAGGGCGTAGAAGGCGTCGCCCGGGCAGGCGGTGTAGTTCGCGTTGCGGTGCCCGGAGATGACGTTGAAGGTCACGGTCGAACCCTCGGTGTACTTCTGCGTCGCGTAGCAGAGCATCTCGGCCTTGGCCAGAGGGTTGATGTGGTGCACGTCGAGCTTCCACGCCAGGAGGCGCTTGAGCGAGGTCATGGCGGCGCTCGGCGGCGTGACCGTGCCGAACGACCCCAGGACGGAGATGCCGGTGCTGGAGGTGTTGAAGCCGTACGTCTGGGCCCCGATCGCCGCGTTGGTGATGCCGCCGTACCGGCCCTCGTAGATGACCCCGTAGCGGTCGATGAGGAAGTTGTAGCCGATGTCGCTCCAGTCGAGCGCGTGCGTGTGGTAGTAGTAGATGCCGCGCACGATCGCCGGCGCGTCGGAGGGCGAGTACGAGTTGCTGCCGGCGGTGTGGTGCACGAAGGCCATCTTGAGGGGCGCGAAGCTGGGGCTGCCCGTGCGCCAGTCCTCGTTGGCTCCCCACTGGCTGCGCAGCACGATGGCCGGCTTCGTGGTCATCGCCCGCGCCTCGGGGGCGGCCTGCAGACCGCCGAGCGTGCAGGCGACGCTGCGCGCCGCGTTCGTCAGGGTGTCGGCCAGCGTCGCGTCGCCGCTCGTGTTGAGGAAGACGAGGCGCGGCCGCGGCACGCGGCGCCGGCTCCCGTCGGCCGACGTCACCGCGACCTGCACGAAGCGCGCCTCGCCGAGCCACACCGGGTCGGTGAAGGCGCGCGGGGCCTCTTCGCCCTGTTCGGCGACGCGCTCGACGGGCGCCGCGACCCACTCGCCCCAGGAGCGGCCGTCGGCGCTGGCCCTGAAGTGCACGGTGAGCGCGTCGACGCCGGCGACGTCGTCGCAGAGGAGGCCGACCATCTCGTAGCGCATCCCGGCGTCGATGCGGCGTACGGCCGCACCGGCCGGCGGCGCGCCCGACGCGGCGTCCGGGGCCGCCGCCGGGTCAAGCAGCTGCTCGGCGGCCACGTCGGCCGCCGTCTCCGTGGCGACGTCGCCCGCCGTCTCCGCGGTCACATCGCTCGCCGTATCGGCGGCGACGTCGCCCGCCGTGTCGGCGACACGCGTGACGAGAAGGGCCGCTCCGGGAGTGACGGTCTTCGCCCGCACGGGCGGCGCCGTGAGCCACGCGGCCGCGGCGGTGCTGACGCGCGGCAGCGACCACAGGGCGCCCAGCGGCGAGGCCGGTGACGATCGTGACGGCCGCGAGACGGCGGGCGCGGCCGGAGATGGCTGACGGCGCTCTCATGACTCCCCCTCAGTGTCGACAGCTGCGGCAGCGTACCTTAGCCGCTCTTCGGCCCCGGAGCGCCAGCGATTCCTCCGTGCCGCCGGGGACCTCCGCCTGGGCGGCGGGGCCGCCGGCCGAGACCGAGGCGCGGACGGCCGGGGCGCCGGCGCTCGGCGCCGGCGCCCCGCTCCAGACTGGCGTCAGCGTACACCGACGGCGTGGCCATCCCTCTCCGCGTCGCGGCGGGTGCCCTCGGTGGCGCGCCGGCCGTCCGCGTTGCGGCGGCCGTCGTGCTCCGTCGACGTAGCAGCTCCACACCGGAGCGTACACGCGCTCGACCTCGGTCGCGTACTCGTCGAGGTCGTGGCTCAGCTCCGTGAAGAGGCTCTCCGCCCCGGGGTGCGTCGGCCGGGCGCCGGTCAGCGCCATGATCTCGCGCGACTGCTCCGGCTTGTCGATGAGCATGCACGGCTTGAAGAGGTTGTGGCTGAACGGCTGGCGGCTGCGGATCTCGCGGAAGAACGGCGAGTTGAAGGCGTCCTTCGAGACTCGTGTCGCGGATGTTGTCGGTGGCGAAGTGGGTGAAGATGCAGGGCTCGACCCAGCCCTCGCTGTCGATGTGCATGTAGTGTTTGCCGGCGATGCAGCCCTTGACGTAGGGAGCGTCGCCCCAGAAGTCGACCGGGAAGATGGGCTTGGTGTCGCGGATGCGCCAGATGCCCTCGCGGAAGGCGTTGCGCTCCTCGGCGTTGAGCATCGGCGCCGTGCTCGGGTCGCGGCCGATCGGCATGTAGAGGAAGTGCCAGCTGATCACCGCCCCCCTGGCGACCAGCGGGTCGACCCACTCGTCGCTGACGAGCATGCGCCAGTTGTCGCGCGTCACGGTGGCCGAGTAGCCGTAGAGCACACCCCGGTCGCCGAGCAGGTCCATCATCTCGAGGAGGTGGCGGTAGACGCCCTTGCCGCGGCGCGCGTCGGTCGTCGCCTCGTCGCCCTCGAGGCTCAGCATGGGAGCGACGTTGCCGAGCTCGGCGAGCTCGTCGACCACGCCCTCGTCGAGCAGCGTGCCGTTCGTGTACACCTGGAAGTAGCACTCCTGGTTCGCCGCCGCGAGATCGAGCAGCCCGTCGTACATGAACGGCTCGCCGCCGAGGATGGTGAAGAAGTAGACGCCCATCTCGTTGGCCTGCTCGACGATGCTCTGCAGCAGCTCGGGCTCGAGGTCGCGGTCGGGCGAGTACTCGCCGGCGAAGCAGCCCGCGCAGCTCAGGTTGCAGCGCATGGTCGGGCTGATGAGGATCGTCGTCGGCGCCCAGAGGCCCGGCGCCTGGGCCATGAACTCCTTCCGCTTGGCGACGCCGCGAAGAAGCGTATTGACGACAAGGCACTCGATGAAGCGGTCGCGGCACCTCGGGCTGAGGCTCCCGGCTCACGTGGCGGGCGATCCCCAGGGCGGGGTGGTCGGCCTCGATCTTGCCCTTGACGTGGCGGACCGATCCCTTGTAGTCGTCGGGAGTGACCCTCTCGGCAAGCTGCACGGCGCGCAGGATCTTCTGCTTGTCGCCGCTGCCGGCCAGCTTCAGCATCTCGTTGATGATGACGTCGCTGCACGCTGCTGTAGAGACCCGACGTGCGGCTCATCGCTCCCTCCCATCCCCTCTGCGCGACCCCGCCCCACGGTCGCGCGGGAACGTCGTCGGCGGTGCACGGGCACGGCGTCGGGAGCGCCGCAGCGGGCCCGGGCCGCACTCCCTCGGCCAGCCTGTGCGCAGGCGGCCGGTCTGCTTGGAGTCTACCACCGGACCCGCACGTTCGAGGCTGTTCCGTGCCTGCGAGTCGCACCGAACCGGCGGCGCGCCGACGGCGCCTCGACGGCGGTGCGCGACCTCGGCGACGGCGGCGCCGGCCCCGGCGACGGCGGCGCCCGTCGCCCGCGCGGCTACACCTACCTTGCCAATTCGTCTAAGGAGTCAGGCTCGCCCGCCGATACAGAGACAGAGCGAGAAGGGCAAACCTGTCGTGAGGCAGGGACGCAAAGCCAGAGGTCTTGGATGCTCAAGATAGCTCGGTTGCCGAATTCAGACACCGTGGTCTTCTGCCTCCTCCTCCTGCCGCGCGCTCCCGCCTCCCGGGCATCCTGAGACCGGTCGCCCGTTCGGCGCCCGGACGCGGGCGACGAGAGGAGCCCCCCGAGTGGAGGCGAGTGAGATGAGAAGGCACATCCTTACCCTTGCGGTCCTGGCGCTGCTGTGCGCCGCCGTCTGGCCGGCGGCCGCGGCGGCCGGCGACCAGGGGCTCGGCGCCGCCGTCGACGAGAGCGTCGGCGTGGCCCTCGACGCCGCCGAGGGCGAGGCGGTGCCCGTCATCGTCTTCGCCCCCGGCCACCTCGGCGACGTCGGCGCGCAGCTGCCGAAGGGCGTCGAGGTCACGGAGCTCCGCGCCGTCGACGCCGTCGCCGTCTGGCTGAGCGCGCGCGAGATCGCCGCGCTCGGCGAGCGAGCCGTGGGTCGAGTACATCGTCGCCGACAACCCCGTGTACGGCATCGGCGTCGCCGTCGATGGACGTGACCAACCTCGCCATCGGGCTCGGCGACCTCGCCGCGCCCGGCGGACGAAGGCCTCGCCGGGCGCGGCGTCACCGTCGCCGTGATCGACAGCGGCGTCACCGTCCACGACGACCTCGGCGACGAGCGCCTCGTCGGCTGGCGCGACTTCGTGAAGCGCAGGAAGGAGCCGTACGACGACGCCGGCCACGGCACCTTCGTCGCCGGCCTGATCGCCGGCGACGGCAGCGCCTCGCTGCCGCTCGACGAGGAGGACGGCTTCGCCGACCGTGCAGTTCCGCGGCGTCGCCCCGGCGCGCCGACATCGTCGCCGTCAAGGTGCTCGACAAGTTCGGTCGCGGCCGCGCCTCGAGCCTCATCGCCGGCATCCTCTGGGCGGTCGAGCAGCGCGACGCCCTCGGCATCGACGTCATGAACATCTCGGTCGCCGGCACGCCGGCAGGCCCGGCCGAGGTCGACCCCGTGGCGCAGGCCGTGCGCGACCGCCTGGGAGGCCGGCATCACCGTCGTCTGCGCGGCCGGCAACGAGGGCGAGTTCGGCCTCGGCGGCATCCTCAGCCCCGGCAACGAGCCCGCACGTGATCACCGTCGGGCGCGACCGACACGAAGCAGACCCCCGAGGTGGCCGACGACCGCGTGCGCCGCCTACAGCTCCTACGGCCCGACCCTCTACGACGAGTACGCGAAGCCCGACCTCGTCGCCCCCGGCAACCGCAACATCTCGCTGCGCACGCCGGGCAGCTACATCGACAAGACCTTCCCCGAGAACGTGATCCCGGTCGCCGACTACTGGGACCCGGACGGCCCTGGCGGCGGCGTCACCGTCGACCGAGTCCGACTACCTCAGGCTCTCCGGCACCAGCACCTCGGCCCCCGTGGTCGCCGGCGCCGCCGCCCTGATGCTCGAGGACGACCCCGAGCTCACGCCCGACGACGTCAAGCTGCGCCTCATGGCGAGCGCCGACCCGGTGCCGCCGGTGACGGAGGGCGACGCCGACCATCAGTACCAGCAGGGCGCCGGCACGCTCGACGTGCCCGGAGCCCTCGCGCTCGACGACCTGTGCGCCGACGGACCCGGCGCTCTCGGCCGACCTCGGCGACGGCGACGACATCCTGCCGACCGACGTGTACCTGAGCTGGGCCAAGTACGCCTGGACCAAGTACGCGTGGACGAAGTACGCGTGGAGCAAGTACGCCTGGACGAAGTACGCCTGGACGAAGTACGCCTGGACCAAGTACGCGTGGACCAAGTACGCCTGGACGAAGTACGCGTGGACCAAGTACGCCTGGACGAAGTACGCCTGGACCAAGTACGCGTGGACGAAGTACGCGTGGACGGTACTGATCGAAGGGCAATGACCGGGGCGGCTCAGAGCGAGCGTCTCGGCGAGACGGCCGCGCGTACGCACGCGGCCGTCTCGCTCTACGTCGCGCTCGTCGCCGCGGCCGCCGTCGCCGCGGGGCTGCTCGCCGTGCTCCGCGACCCGTCGCCGCTGCCCCTCGACCTCGTCGCCTTCGTCGCCCTCGCGACGGTGACCGACCTGCGCGAGGTCCGCCTGCCGGTGGTCGGCGTGGTCACGCTCTCCTTCGTCCCCGTGCTGGCGGCACTCATCGTCTTCGGCCTCTGGCCGGCCTTGCTCGTGGCCGCGGTCTCCGGCCTCGCCACCGCGTGGTTCACCCGCGACCCCGTCAAGATCCTCTTCAACGCCGCCAACTACGCCCTCTCGACCTTCCTCGCCGGGCTCGTGTACCTGGCGCTCGTCCCGGCCGGCGAGCACCTCCTCGACAAGGTGCTGCCGACCTTCGCCGCCACCGCCGTCGACTTCTTCGCCAGCACCGTCCTGCTCGCCGGCGTCGTCGCCATGGCCAGCGGCGAGCGCGCCCTGCGGATCTGGCGGCAGAACTACCAGTGGGGTCTGCCGAGCTACCTGACGGGCTCGACCATCGCCCTGCTCGTCGCCTGGCTCTACCTCGCCTTCGGCATCGCCGGCCTGATCCTCGTGCTGCCGCCGCTCTACCTCATCTACTACTCGTACGACATCTACGTGAAGCGCGTGCGCGACACCGCCGCCTTCGGCGCCGAGATCGCCTCCTTCAAGGAGGAGCTCGCCGCCTCGAGCACCCTCCACGACGAGCTCCGCGCCACGCAGACCAAGGTCGCCGCCGAGATCGAGCGCGCACGGCGCATCCAGCACGACCTGCTGCCCGCGGCGGCGCCCGAGGTGCCCGGCCTGGCTCTCGAACAGCGCATCGAGTTCCTCGGCGAGATGGGCGGCGACTACTACGACTACCTCGACTTCGGCGACGGCCGCCTCGGGGTGGTCTGCGGCGACGTCATGGGCAAGGGTCTCGCCGCCGCCCTGATCATGGCGATGGCGCGCTCGCTCCTGCACGACGCCGTCGCTCCGGGGCGCTCGCCGGGCGACGTGCTGCACGACGTCAACGAGTCGCTGGCCCGCGACCTCGAGGGGCAGAGCCTCCCCTACTTCCTCACCCTCACCCTGCTCGCCTACGACCCGGAGATGCGCACCGCCACCGTGGCGAGCGCCGGCCACAACCCCGTGCTCATGCAGGGTGAGGACGGCCCGCGGCGCCTGCCGGCGCGGGGCGCCGTCCTCGGCGTGCGCGCCGGCCTCGACTTCCCCGAGGACGTCATCGCCCTCAGCCCCGGGGACCGGCTCGCGCTCTACACCGACGGCCTGACCGAGGCGCGGGCGCCCGGCGGCGAGCTCTTCGGCGTCGACCGGCTCGAGGAGCTGCTCGCGCGCTGCCGCGGCCGCGGCCTCGGCGACGCGCTCGGCACGACCTGGGCGGAGATCGCCGCCTTTCGCGGCGAGGCGCCGTCCTCCGACGACGCCACCCTCCTGCTGCTGGAGGTGGCGACGCGATGAGGACCGTCGACGAGATCCGCCCCGGCGAGAGCGAGGTGCAGGTGACGCCCGAGAACGGACCGCTGCCCTGCTCGCTGCACGTCTACCGCTACCGCCGCGCCGGCGGCCGCATCGAAGCGGTGGTCGGCGCCTACGACGCCGGCCTGCCCGAGGACGACCTCATCGCCCAGGCCGACGAAGCGCTCGAGCGCGCGACCTTCATGTGCTACGCGGTGGCGCAGGCCGACGACTTCGTCGAGGACGAGCTTTGCTTCGTCCCCTGCGGCGAACACTGCGAGATCCTCAGCATCCACACCAACGGCTGGCAGCGTCACTACGGCGACCACCGCCGCAGCCTGATCGAGATCCTCAGCGACCTCGCCGCCGCCGTCGCCTGCGGCCGGCTCCGGCTCCTCGACAGCGACGAGCTCGCGCTCGAGGCTACGGCCGGCGACGAGATGCTGCACATGGCGATCGACCAGCCCCGCGCCCTGAGCAAGGCGCGCCGCGCCGTCGACGCCCGGCTCGCCGCCGAGGGGCTCGACCCGGCCCTGCGGCGCACCACCCTCCTCCCCATCTCCGAGGCCGTCACCAACATGCTCCTCCACGGGGGCGGCTCGGGTGAGCTCACGCTGCGCCGCCTGCCCGACCGCCTGCGCGCCGTGGTCTGCGACCGCGGCCCCGGCCTCAACTTCCTCAACTGGATCGAGCCGCCCGACGTGAGCGGGCAGGCCTCCATGGGCTACGGCTTCAAGATCATCACCGAGAACCTCGACGTCGTCGGGCTGCACACGCGCCCCGCCGGCACCACCCTGCTCCTCGACCGTATCCTCTGACGAGGTAGGAGAGCCATGTTGCAGACATCCATAGTCCCCGGTCCCGCCCCCACCATCTTCCTCGCCGGCGAGATGGACCTCGACTGCGCCGACGGGCTGCGCTCCGCCGTCGCGGGCGCCGCCCGCGGCGCGCAGACCGTGACCCTCGACTTCAGCGGCGTCGAGTTCATCGACTCGTCGGGCACGGGCATCTTCGTGCGCCTCTGTCTCGACCTGAAGAGCCAGGGCGTGCCGGTGGTGGCCCGCAACCTGACCCCGCCCGTGCACGGCGTCTTCGAGATGCTGCGCGTGCGCGAGCTGGTCGGCGAGGACGTGCTGCCGGAGTAGCGGAGGGCGGCGGCGGGCCGGCGGGCCCGCCGCCATCGAACGCACGCAGCCGCCGACGTCAGGCGGTCGCGGCGGCGGCAGACCGGCGCGCCCGCCGCCTCACCGCGTGAACGAGAGACTCCCGGCGCCGCCCAGGGTGTCACCCGCCGCGTCGCCGGCGGCATCCGGGCCTCCGCCGGCGCTCATCCCGCGCCCGTCGTCCGGCGCGGGCGTCGGCGACACCGTCGGGCTGGGCGACGGTGAAGGCTCCACCTCCTCGAGGTAGAGCACGCCGGGGTAGTCGGCGAACTGCCTCGAGCCCGGCTCGGGATCCTGCCCGAGGACGACGGCGTCGGGCACGGTCGCGGGGTCGAGCTCGCCGGGCATCACCGCCGGGACCAGCAGGAAGCCTGCCTCGGCCCACGCCTGGACCGCCTCGGCCACCGTCAGGCCGATGACGTCGGGCGTGATGATGCCGCCCGGCTTGGCTTGGGCGCTGATCGTCGCGAACAGTGTGGCTGCGGCCGTCCAGACGACGATCACGGTGATCCAGCGTCTCATGCTCCCCCCGTGCGCTCGCTCGCACGACCCATCTTCCCGCCCTCGGACGCGCGCTTCAACCGTGGGCGCGAGACGCACGCGTACCGGGAGCGATCGCCCGTGGCGCACCCATGCCGGGAACGCTCTCCCGCGGTCCGAGAAGTCGCGGCACGCAGGCCGCCCCGGCCAGGGACTCAGGCCACCCCGAGGCGGAACGGCTGACGGCCCCGGCGCGTTCCAGCGCGCCGGGGCCGTCAGCGTCGCCGCGGCGCAGGTCGCACCGCGGCACCATGAGCCGGCGTCACAGCGTGAAGGAGAGGCTCCCCGTCTCGCCTGATGGGTCATCCGTGCCGCCGCCGGTCTGCGTCTCCCCTGCCCCTTCGACCTCGCCCGTCGGCGTCGAACCTCCCTCGTCCGACGGCGTCGGCGACTCCGAGGGATCAGGGCTCGGTTCCTCGCTCGCGATGAAGAGCACGCCGTGGTAGCCCGTCGGCGCCGACGACCCGGCCCTCGGCGCCTGTCTGACGACGAGGGCGTCGGGCACGCTGGCCGGGTCGAGATTGCCGGGACCGACGGTCGGCACCTGCGTGAAGCCCGCGGCGGCGAACACCTGGACCGCCTGCGCCACAGTCATGCCGACGACGTCCGGCGTGATCGTCTCTCCCGGTCTCACGTCGCCCGGCTTGGCCTGGACGTTGATCGCCGCGAAGAGAGCGGCGGCGGCCACCCACACGGCGACGACGGCGATGAAGCGTTTCATCCTCTCCTCCTGTCTCGCCCGCACGAGTCGTCGAGCGCCCTGGGTCCTCGCCTTCAAGCATCGACGAGCGGAAGGCGCGCGTACACGGAACGGTCGTCTAGCCCGGGCCGGGGCGGTGAGGAACCCGGCCCGCGGGGAGGCGGTGGAACCCGGCACGCGGGGAGGCGGTGGAGCGTCCCGTGCCACAGCTGGTCTGATTCGGCCAACGGCCGCCCTGCCCGCCCACCGGGAACGGTAGGAGGAAGCTCCGGTGATACGGATCGCCGAACGGCGAAGAGGAGGGCCCATGCGCGCTTTGGTGCTGTCGACGCTGCTTCTGCTCGTGGGCTCAGGCTCCCTGGCCTGCGACTCCTACGATGCGACCACCCCCGGCGCCGAGACCGCCCCGCCGACCGTCGCAGGACGGGAGACGACCGCCCCCTCGCCGGCGGAGTCGACGTACGCGGTCGTCTCGTGGGAGGACGCCAGGGACGTCATCGGCGAGGTCGTCACCGTCGAGGGCCCGGTGGCCGACACTCTCCACGCCACGGCGAGCGCCGGCGGACCCACCATCCTGATCGTCGGTCGCGACGCTGCAGACCCGAAGCGCCTCGCGATCGTGATCTCGGCTGCAAACCGGGAGGGCTTCCCTCAGGCTCCAGAGGAGCTGTACGCGGACCACACCATCCGCGTCACCGGCCGCGTCGATGCGTATGAGGGGATGCTGCGGATCGAGGCGACGTCACCGAGTGACATCGAGATCGTCGAGTGACCGGCGGGCCGCTGTCTTCAGGATCATGACCCGGAAGCCCGTCCCCTACGCGACCAGCTGACCTTGTCGGTGGGCGATGCCGATGGTCGCCTACGTCCCCGAGTTGAACTTCGTGAAATCGGCCTCGATGCCGTCGCCGAAGATGACCCCGTTCTCGGGCATCTGCGACACCGGCCTCAGAGGTGCGCGAGGGGTGATCTTGCCGAAGGTGATCCCGGCCGCCGACTGGGTGCTCGGCCAGAGTTCACGCACCGAGAAGTAGAGGTACCCGGCGTCCCAGGCGAAGTCGTGCCTCTGCGCGATCTTGAGGCGTCGGCCACTGAAGGACGAGGCGATGCCCGTGGTGCCCGCCAGCACGCTGCGCAGCCAGCCGGTCGAGCCGAGCCCGGTGGAGACGATGATCCCGCTCGACGAGTGGGTCTCGCGGCGACCGCCGACCTCCATGTCGTCCTGCCGCCGCTTAGCCGGGTCACTCAAGACGTCGTAGACCTCGTTGATCTGCGTGAGCCGCTCGACGCCCGCCTCGTTGCTCTCGAGGCCCCGGGCCTCAGAGGCCAAGCGGGCGTGGGTGACCGCACTCGCACGCGTTCGGATCACGAGATGGGCGACGACGAGTCGTGACACCGCAAGAGCAGGGAGACGGCGTTCCCGAAGCGCTGAACGCGTAGTTCGCACGCAAGGGCCCGACGGCGGCCCGCCCCAGCAGTGAGGAGGGCTCGTTATGTGGTTGGTCATTCTGCTGCTGATCCTGGCGCTCATCTTCGGCGGCATCGGTCTCTTCGTCGAAGCGCTGCGCTGGATCCTGATCATCGCACTGATCCTGCTGCTGGTCGGCATCGTGTTCGGAGTCATGAGCCGGCGCAGGGTCTGAAGTCGTGCCGACCGTGCGCGCGATGACAGGGCCCGAGCCGCCAGGCAAGGGAGCGCCCAAGCCGCCAGGCGGGTCGAGTTGGAGTCGCGCCGCGGCAGAGACGGGGCAGCACGCTCCGCTTTGGTGATCGATACGCCGGACGCTGAGGCAGAACGCTCTCGCGTCGAGATCATCGAGGCCGGGGGCGGCGCCTCTCCACGAGTTCTGCCATCTGGCCCGGAGCCATTTCGTCCACGCGAAATGGGCCATTTGCTGGCCATTCACTGAGAAGAAGTGGTGGCGAGGCCCAGAGTCGAACTGGGGACACCATGATTTTCAGTCATGTGCTCTACCAGCTGAGCTACCTCGCCACCGAAGAAATGAGGGCTCGATAGAGCCCGACCATGCTACCCGCGGCCTCTGAGAGGGTCAACCAGCCTCTCACCCCTCCGACGTGTTCAGCTCGGACTGGCCCTGCACGACCTCGGGCTCCTCGTCGGGCAGGAAGACGTGGATCAGTTCGCGCTCCTTGCCGGGCTCGAGCACGCAGAGCACGTAGTCGCCGGGCAGGATCTCGGTGCTGCCGCGCACGAGCATCGCGTGACCGGCGCGGATGATCGCCGCCAGCAGCACGCCCTCGGGCAGGTCGATGTCCTGGACGTAGGTGTTGGCGAAGGCCGAGTTCTCGCTCACCTCGAGCTCGACCAGCTCGACGTTCTCGCGCTTCAGCGAGAGCAGGTGGACGAACTTGTGCACCGGCAGGTGCCGGATGATCAGCGAGAGCATCGCCGTCGTGGCGCAGATCGTGTTCTCGAGGCCCAGGAGGTCGAAGGTCGGCTGGTTGAAGGGGTTGTTGACCCGGGCCACGACCTTGGCCACGCCGAACTTCATGTCGGCGACCTGGGCGATGATGATGTTGTCCTCGTCGTCGCCGGTCACGGCCACGACCATGTCGGCGCGCGCGATGCCCGCCCGCTCGAGCACCCAGACCTCGGTGCCGTCGCCGAAGACGAGCGCCTCGCCGAGCTCTTCAGAGATCAGGTCGAAGCGTGACTTGCGCTGCTCGACGAGGGCGATCTCGTGGCCGAGCTGCAGCAGCTGCCGGGCGGTGTTGAGGCCGACCTTACCCCCGCCCACGATCAGGATGAACACAGCTCAGTCCCCCTCGACTCGGCAGGACATGACGGCCTCGAAGAGCGCGTTGCGCACGTCGCTCGTCGGGCAGAAGGTGCGCATCCCGGCCTTCGCGTAGAGCTCGGCCCGGTACGGGTCGTAGACCCGGGCCACCGAGCAGCGCACGCCGAACTTCTTCTGCGCGATCTGCAGGCAGACCAGGTTGGTATTGTCGCCGTCGGTGCAGGCGACGAAGGCATCGGCACCCTTGATGCCGGCCTGCCGGAGGACGTCCCAGTCGAGCGCGCGACCGTGCACGAACTCACCGGGGAACTCGTCGCCGAGCAGGTAGAACGATTCGGCCTGCTCGTCGATGATGGCCACCTCGTGGCCCTGGGCGACGAGGTCGCGCGCCAGGCCGGAGCCGACACGGCCGCATCCTGCGATCACCACGTGCATCTTCACCTCTCAGATCTCGAGGGCGCGGGCGCGTCTGGCCGGCGGAGCGCTCGATGCGCCCGCGCCCGGCGGCCCGCTTGCCTACCCTTGGCTTCTGTTCCCGTTCTCGGCGGCGGGCGGCGCATGGCCGTTCGCCGTCGTTTCGCCGCGCGTCGTCGTTTCGCCGCGCGTCGTCGTTTCGCCGCCCTGCGTCGTGTCGCGGCCGGCCGCCGCAGCGTCCGGCGTCCGCGCCTCGCCACCGGCCGCTACAGCGTCCGCCTTCTGGGCCTCGCTACTCGCCGCCGGCCACGGACGCGACTCGCCGTCGGCCGAACCCTCGGTCGGGTAGTCTCGCGGCACCAGGTTCACGATGACCTCGCAGGGGGTGTGCTGCAACACGTAGTCGATCGTGCGCCCGAAGACCCGGTCGGCGACGCGCCGCTTCTTCACGCTGCCGAGGATGATGACCTCGGAGCGGCGCGTCTTCGCCTCGTCGACGATGGCCCGCCCGGCTTGGCGCGCGGTGATCACGACCGGCATGAATTTGACCTTGAACTGGCTGGCGATGAGGCCGGCCGCCGCCAGCACCTTGCCGGCCTTCTCGCGCTCGTCGACGAGCCGCGCGTCGAGCGGCAGGTTGAGCGGTACCTCGATCACGTACAGACCGTAGATCGACGACTGCTTCTCGGTCGCGAGCTGGCAGGCGAGCACCATCATCTCGTCGGTGATGCGCGAGCCGACGATCGGCACGAGGATCTGGTCGTAGTCGATGTCGGCCTGCATCGTGATGGGGATCGAGGTGCGCGGCACCGTACGCGTGAGCGGGTAGCCCTTGGCGCGGCGGTAGACCACGTACATGAGCATCCCGACACCCAGCCAGGCGAAGCCGATGATGCGGCTGTAGCCCTGGAAGGCGACGATCACCAGCCACACGCTGAACGTGCCGAGCGCCCCGATCACCGACGTGAGCGGCACGCTGGTCCCCCTGATCGGGATGTTGAGCGGCGGGCGCCACGGCCGCTCGAGCTCGGGCTCCTTGAAGCGCAGCACGATGACCGACAGGTGAGCGGCGGTGAACGAGATCATCGAGCCGAAGATGTACAGGTCGGCGAGCAGCCCGGTGCTCCCGGGGATCATGAGCACCGCGGCGATCGACCCGAAGACGATGATGGAGACGTACGGCGTCAGCCGCTTGGCGTGCATGCGACCCAGCATCGGCGGGAGCTGGCGATGCTGGCCGAGCGAGTACGTGAGGCGTGAGACACCGATGAGCCCGGCGTTCGTCGCGATCACCAGGATCGTGGCGGCGAGGATGCCGACCCACGGCCCGAGGATCGCCTTGAGCCAGCCGATGTCGTCGGGGAGGAAGCGCACGAGCCCGAGCACCGGGTCTTCGACGTAGTTGGAGCCGAGCTGCGTGCCGTAGAGGTCGGTGACCGGCCCGTCGGCCGTCTGCACGACCTCGCCCTTCGGCTCCTGCTCGGGAATCACGTAGCCGTCGCCCTCCGCCTCGACCGGCACGTAGACCGGCTGCTCGGGGTCCGAGGCCAGGGCGTACGTGCCCTCGGGCTCGGAGGGCACGGCCGCGACCGGCACGGTGAGCCCGGTCGCGGGGTCGACCGGCACGGTGTTGGAGCCGACGTTCATCGCCGAGAGACCGGCCAGCGGCATACCTATGTAGACGACGAGCACGACCACGATCACGTAGTTGATCGCGCGCGGCACGGTGCGCCCCGGGTCGGTCGCCTCCTCCGCCATGTTCGACAGGGTCTCGATGCCGGTGTACGCGACGGTCCCGATCGCCATGCCGTAGAGGAGGTCCTTCCAGGTGGGGGCGATGCCCCACTGGATCTGGTCGATCAGCAGCCGTGGCTGCAGGAGCAGCACCAGGGCGATGAGCATGATGAGCACCTGGGTCACCAGGTCGAGCAGCGCGAGCACGATGTTGAGCCGCGCCGCCTCCTTGAGGCCGATGACGTTGATGACCATCAGGGCCACGGCAGTGAGGATGCCGCCGATCGTGTTGTAGGGCCACTCGTGAGGATCGGCCAGAAGACGGAGAGGTAGTGCGGCACGAACAGGGCCGAGATCGCGATGGTCGCGACGTAGACGAGCATCTGGCCCCAGCCGATACCGAAGCTGACGAACTCGTTGAAGGCGCGTCGCGCGAAGCTCGACGCGCCGCCCGCCTCGGGCAGGGCCGCGGTGGCCTCGGCGTACGTCCAGGCGGTGGTGATGAAGAGCGCGCCGGTGACGACGAAGACGAGCGGCGTGGCGCCGAGCGCGTAGGCCGCGACGACGCCGAGGGCGTAGTAGATGGACGAGCCGACGTTGCCGTACACGGTGCTGAACAGCGCCGGCACGCCGAGGACCTTGTGGAGCTCCTGCCCCTCTCTATGCTTTCGTCGCGCCATTCAGCTCACATCGGGGGCGCGGCGTGATCGTCGGCTCCCGGGGCGTTGTTCGGGCGCCGCAACGCGGCGCCCGCCCCTCCATAAGCCGCGATGATAGCAGGCTCGGGAGCACGAAGCTGCACGCTCGGGTGAGGCGCGCAGCCGGGAGCGGCCGCGCGCCTCAGGGGGCCTCGGGCCCGCGCGGGGCTTCGGGGCTCAGGGGGCCTCGGGTCTGTGCGGGGCTTCGGAGCCCGCGCCGCCGGGCGCCGGCGCGTCGACCGGCGGACCCTCGACCACGGCCGAAGCGCCGTTCGCCGGCTCCGGCCCTCCCGGCGGCTCGCCGTTCGCGGCCGCCTGCGCAGGCGCGGGCGGCCCCTCATCGAGGCTCGCGCCGTTCGCGGCCGCCTGCGCGACCGCGGGCGGCCCCTCATCGAGGCTCGCGCCGTCGGTGCGGTAGTCGCGCTGCACGAGGTTGAGGAGCACCTCGCACGGGGCGTGCTCCATCACGTAGTCCACGGTCGTGCCGAAGGCGCGATCGGCGATGCGGCGCTTCTTCACCGTGCCCATGATGATCACCTCGGAGCGCCGCTCGGCCGCCTCCTTCACGATCGCCCGGCCGGCGTGACGCGCCGTCACGATGATGGGGTCGAAGTGCACCTTGAACTGCTCGGCGATGAGCCCGGCAGCGCCCAGCACGCGCTCGGCGCGCGCGCCGCTGCTCGGGGAGCGCGGCATCGAGGGGCAGGTTCAGGGGCACCTCGATCACGTAGAGGGCGTCGATGGCCGACTTCTTCTCGGTCGCGAGCTGGCAGGCCAGCACCATCATCTCGTCGGTGATGCGCGTGCCGACGATCGGCACGAGGATGTGGTCGTAGTCGACGTCGGTCTGCATGGACGACGGCACGACGACGCGGGCGACGGTGCGCGTCAGCGAGTACCCCTTCGCCTTGCGGTAGATCACGTAGGTGGCGATGCCGACGCCCATCCAGATGAAGCCGATCAGGCGCCCTTCGGCGTGCGTCGCCACCACCACGACCCACACGGTGAACGTGCCGGCTCCACCGATGATCGAGAGCAGCGGCAGCGAGTGCCCGCGAACCCGCAAGCTGAGCGGGCTGCGGAACGGGCGCGGGGTGTCGGGCTCCTTGATGCGCAGCGCGACGACCGAGACGTGCGCGGTGGTGAACGAGATCATCGCCCCGAAGGCGTAGAGGTCGGCGAGGAAACTCGTGCTGCCCGGGATGATCAGGAGGCAGGCGACGATGCCGAAGACGATGATCGCCACGTATGGCGTGAGGCGCTTCGGGTGGATGCGCCCGAGCACCGGCGGCACCTGACGGTGCAGACCGAGCGAGTAGGCCAGGCGCGACACGCCGATGAGCCCCGCGTTGGTGGCGATCACGAGGATCGTCGCCGCCAGCACGCCGACCCAGGGGGCGAGGATGCCCCGCAGCCACGCGAGCTCGTCGGGCATGAATTTGACGACCCCCAGGACCGGGTCCTCGACGAAGGCGCTGCCGAGCTGGGTGCCGTAGAGCACGGTGACCCAGCGGTCGCCCTGCTGATAGACCTCGCCGGTCGGGGCCTGGGGCGGGATCACGTAGCCGTCGCCCCGCGGCTCGACCGGCACGTAGACCGGCTGCTCGGGGTCCCCGGCGAGCACGAAGGTGCCTTCGGGCTCGCCGGGGACGGCCGCGGTCGCCACCGTCCGGTTGGTCGCGGGGTCGACGGTGAGGGTGTTGGAGCCGACGGGCATGGCGGAGAGGGCGACGAGCGCCATGCCGATGTAGATCACGAGCACGGTGGCCAGCACCATGTTGATCGCCCGCGGCACGTCCTTGTCGGGGTTGGCGGCCTCCTCGGCCATGTTCGAGACGGTCTCGATGCCGGTGTAGGCGATGGTGCCGATCGAGATGCCGTAGAGCAGCTGGGTCCAGGTCGGGGTCGTGCCGAAGTCGATCTGCTCGATGAGGATGCGCGGCTGCAACAGCAGGACGAGGCCGACCACCATGATCAGCACCTGGGTGGCGAGATCGAGGGCGGCGAGCAGGATGTTGAGCCTCGCCGCCTCCTTGATGCCGATCACGTTGATGGCCACCAGCACGAGGATCACGGCGATGCCGACGATGGTGTCGTAGGGGTACGTCCGCAGCGCCGGCCAGAAGACGGCAAGGTAGTGCGGCACGAAGAAGGCCGAGATGGCGATCGTGACGATGTAGTCGAGCATGAGGGCCCAGCCGGCCCCGAAGCTGACGAACTCGTTGAAGGCGCGGCGGGCGAAGCTCGACGAGCCGCCCGCCTCGGGCACCATCGCCGTCGCCTCGGCGTACGACCAGGCCGTGGTGACGAAGAGCAGCCCGGTCAGGGCGAAGACGAGCGGCGTGGCCCCCATCGCGTACAGCGCGACGACGCCGAGGGCGTAGTAGATCGACGAGCCGACGTTGCCGTAGGCCGTGCTGAAGAGCGCCGGTACGCCGAGGACCTTCTTGAGGCTCTCCCCTTCTCTGTGCTTGCGTCTGGCCATGCTCTACCTCGAGAGGGCGTGCGGGTGTCGTCGCGCGGTCGGCGAAGGGTGGCGCGCTACAGCGTGCGCCAGCGGAGCACGGCGTAGGCGAGGAGCAGTAGGCCGGCGATGAGCTGCATCGACAGTGGCCAGAGCCCGCCCGACGCGCCGTAGACGACGAGGGCGACACCGAGCACGGCGGCCACGATGGTGAAGATCTGTCGGGTAGTGCGCATATTCACAGAAGGGCCGGCGCCGCGGGCGCCGGCCTCGAGATCGAATGTAACACCACACCGTGGGGCCAACAAGCGGCCCTTGCGGCAGTTTTGTCAGCTTGCGCGCCGCGCTGTGAAGAGGGCGTCAAGACGCACCCGTCATGTGTCAAGAACGTGTGAAGATACGGCCCGGCCAGGGGGTGAAGACCGCGGCCGACCGGTCAGACGGGACGGGGGCGGGCGGCGCCTGCCGGCGCCGACGGGTCAGACGGGACGGGGGCGGGCGGCGCCTGCCGGCGCCGCCCGCCCCCGTCCGCGCTTCGCGCGCCTGCCGAGACCTACTGGACCAGGAACGGGATCACGAGCAGGGCGACGATGTTGATGACCTTGATCATCGGGTTGATGGCCGGGCCCGCGGTGTCCTTGTACGGGTCGCCGACGGTGTCGCCGGTGACGGCCGCGGCGTGGGCCTCGGAGCCCTTGCCGCCGTAGGCGCCGTCCTCGATCAGCTTCTTGGCGTTGTCCCAGGCGCCGCCGCCCGAGGTCATCGAGATGGCGAGGAAGATGCCGGTGATGATCGTGCCCATGAGCACCCCGCCGAGCACGAGGTAGGCCTTGTCCCAGAAGACGAGTGCGACGATGACCGGCGTGAGCACCGGGATGGCCGCCGGCAGCATCATCTCGCGGATCGCCGACTTGGTGACGATGTCGACGGCCCTGGCGTAGTCGGGCTTGCCGGTGCCCTCCATGATGCCGGGGATCTCGCGGAACTGACGCCGCACCTCTTCGACCACCTGCCCGCCGGCCTTGCCGACGGCCTTCATGCAGAGCGAGGCGAAGAGGTAGGGGAGCAGCCCCCCGAGCAGCAGACCGATGAGGACCCACGGCTCGTTCACGCGGAACATCTCGACCACGCCCTCACCGAAGCTCTCCTTGAGATCGTTCGTGTACGAGACGAAGAGGATGAGAGCGGCGAAGCCGGCCGAGCCGATCGCGTAGCCCTTGGTGATGGCCTTGGTGGTGTTACCGACCGCGTCGAGCGGGTCGGTGGTGTTGCGCACCTCTTCGGGCAGGTCGGCCATCTCGGCGATGCCGCCGGCGTTGTCGGTGATGGGGCCGTAGGCGTCGATGGCGACGATGATGCCGGTCATGGAGAGCATCGCCATGACGGCGACGGCGATGCCGTACAGCCCGGCCTCGCCGCCGCCGGCGACCTCGTAGCTCACGAGGATGCCGGCGCCGATGGCGACCACCGGCAGGGCCGTCGACTGCATCGAGACGGCGAGGCCCTGGATGATGTTGGTCGCGTGCCCGGTGACACTCGCCTTGGCGATGCTCTTGACCGGGTTGTAGCGCGTCGCCGTGAAGTACTCCGTGACGATGACGATCATGGCGGTGACGACGATGCCGGTCACGGCGCACCAGAACATGCGGTTCACGCTCGGCATGCCGGCATCCTTGACGGCGTCGTTGTTGAGCATCCAGTAGGTGACCGGGTAGAACAGCGCGATGGCGATGACGGCCGCCGCGGCCAGGCCCTTGTAGAGCGCGTTCATGATGTTGTTGCCGGCGCCGAGGCGCACGAAGAAGGTGCCGATGACGCTGGCGATGATCGACACGCCGCCGAGCACCAGCGGGTAGGTGACGGCCACGCCGACCTCGGGCCAGAAGAGGAAGGCGAGCAGCATCGCGGCCACCGCGGTGACGGCGTAGGTCTCGAACAGGTCGGCGGCCATACCCGCGCAATCGCCGACGTTGTCGCCGACGTTGTCGGCGATGACGCCGGGGTTGCGCGGGTCGTCCTCGGGGATGCCGGCCTCGAGCTTGCCGACCAGGTCGGCGCCGACGTCGGCGGCCTTGGTGAAGATGCCGCCGCCGACACGGGCGAAGACCGAGATGAGGCTGCCGCCGAAGCCCAGGCCGACGAGCGCATAGACCGCGTAGTCGCCCCAGAACTTCGTGCCGAGCCAGTAGTACACGGCCACGCCGAACAGCGCCAGACCGACGACCAGCAGGCCCGTCACGGAGCCCCCGCGGAAGGCGACCTTGAGCGCCGGGCCGAGGCCCTGCTTGGCCGACTCGGCGGTGCGCACGTTGACGCGCACGCTGACCCACATGCCGATGTAGCCGGCGGCCGCCGACAAGCAGGCGCCGACGACGAAGCCGAAGGCGGTCACGACGCCGTACGTCCAGCCGCGCTCGGTCAGCCCGAGGGCCACCAGCAGGATCACGAACACGGCCACACCGACCATGGCGATGGTCCTGTACTGCCGGTTCAGGTAGGCCTTGGCCCCCTCCTGCACGGCGCCGGCGACCTCCTGCATCTTGGCGTCGCCTGCCGGAAGCGCCATCAGCCAGCGGATCAGCACCACGCCGTACGCGACGGCGACGATGGCGCAGATGACAGCGACGAGCACCGCGTTGTCAGACACCCAGCTTCCCACTTCCTGCTCCTTTCGCGGCCGGCGAAGGCCGGCACCCGCATGGCGCCGCACGGCGGGGGCCGCGCGGCGGTCCAGTCATGACCGGGTGGGGCGAGCGCCCCAGCCCAGATCTCAGCCCAGGTACTTGCCGATCAGCAGGTCGAGCTTGACCCTGGTCTCGGCCGGGATCAGCTCGGCCGGGGTGTTGATCGCGTGCTCGACCGCGTGGTGGCACGAGCAGTCGCGCGCCGTGTCGAGGGCCGGCACGACGGCGCGCACGATGGCCTGCGCCGTCTCGACGTTACGGCGCACATTGGCGAGGACCTGCTCGAGCGAGACGTCCTCCTCGCCCTCGTACCAGACGTCGTAGTCGGTGACCAGGGCCATCGTCGCGTAGCAGAGCTCGGCCTCGCGGGCCAGCTTGGCCTCCTGCAGGTTGGTCATGCCGATGATGTCGAAGCCCTGGCGCCGGTACACGTTGGACTCGGCGCGGGTCGAGAACTGCGGGCCCTCGATGCAGACGTAGGTGCCGCCCTGGTGCACGGTGGCGCCGGCGGCGCGGCCCTGCTCGACGACGACCTCGGAGACGTACGGGCAGAACGGGTCGGCGAAGCCCATGTGCACGACGACGCCCTCGCCGAAGAAGGTGCTGGGCCGCGCCTTGGTGCGGTCGTAGAGCTGGTCGGGCACGACGATGTGGAGCGGCTCGAGCTCTTCGCGCAGGCTGCCCACGGCGCTGGCCGAGAGGATCGTGCGCACGCCGAGCTTCTTCATGCCCCAGATGTTGGCCCGGTAGTTGACCTCGGAGGGCAGGATGCGGTGGCCGCGCGCGTGGCGCGGCAGGAAGGCGACCGGCACGCCGCCGATCTCGCCGAGGAAGTAGCTGTCGCTGGGGGGCCCGAAGGGGGTGTCGAGATGGACCTCGCGGGCTCCCTCGAGCAACTCGTAGAAGCCGGAGCCGCCGATCACGCCGACGACGGCTGCGCCTTTGACGCCCGCCATCTCACCCTCCCTTTCGGACGCTGGGCCGTCGGGAGTATACAGGCCCGGGACGAGGCGAGAAAGCCGCCCGGCGGGGCGGCCAACTGGGGCGCGACGGGGGCGCGACGGGGGCCGGCCGGGAGCTCCCGGCCGGCCCCCGTCGCGCCCGGCCTCAGGCGCGGCCGATGACCAGCTTGAGCGGGTCGACCTCGTCGCGCAGGATCCGCAGGTCTTCGGCGGTGGGAGGCTCGGTGCGGCCGATCTCGTCGGGCACGATCAGCTCGAACCCGGTCTCGCTCTGCACCTTCTCGACGTCGACGCCGGGGTGCAGGGCGTCGATGCGCATCGCCCTGGTCTTCTCGTCGAAGCCCATCACGCCCAGGTCGGTGATGATCTTGTAGGGGCCGCCCTCGGGCAGGCCGGCCGCCTCCCGCGCACCGTCGCCGGTGAGGAACCCCGGCGAGGTGATGAAGTCGCAGGTCTCGACGAACCGGGTCTTGCTGTGCACGGTCATGATCATGGTGCGCCAGCACAGCGAGGCGAAGTCGTTGGCGCCCCCGCTCCCCGGGAACCGCACCTTGGGCTTGTGGTAGTCGCCGATGCAGGTCGAGTTGATGTTGCCGTACTTGTCGATCTGGGCGCCGCCCAGGAAGGCGTAGTCGACCTGGCCGCGGGCGCAGGTGGTCATCGCATCGACCATGCCGGCGGCCATCACGGCCCGGTAGAAGGTACGCGAGTCGCCCACCGAGATCGGCATCTCGGGCAGCAGGGGCGCCACCCCGCCGGCCTCGAAGATGATCACGAGGTTCGGCGCGCTGGTCTTCTGCGCCAGCATGGCGGCGGCGCAGGGGGCGCCGGTGCCCACGGCCACGGTCTTGCCGTCCTCGAGGTACCGCGCGGCCACGCTGATCATCAGTTCCATCATGTTGTAGTCGGGTGCCATATCCTCCGGCTCCTTCGCGCTCGGCCGTCCGTCAGTCCGCGATCAGGTTCTCGATCTTGTACAGCTTCTCGAGGCGCTCGGCGCCGCCGCAGCGCTCGATGTACTCCTCGAACGTCGGAGACGCCGTAGATGTAGTGCTCGAGGAAGCGCTCGAACGCCTCCGGGTCCTTCTCCACCCTCATCCACTCGGCAAGGTGCTCCTCGTCGGAGAAGTAGAGGTAGGGCATGTTCCCCGGGTAGCTGCCGTTGGGACCTCGACGACCGCGTCCACCAGGTAGAACGGGATGGACGTGGCCGTCGGGTCGTCGCGGATCACCGACTGGTCGACGATGCGCTCGGTGGTGATGATGAGGTGCTTCGCTGCGCGGGCCAGCTCGTAGTCGGCGATCGAGATGCCGCGGATGACCGAGTCGCCGTACATGTCGGCGTGGTGCACGTGGATCGCCGCCACGTCGGGCCACAGGGCCGGCACGGCGGCGTACTTCTTGCCGGTGAAGGGGCACTCGACGACCTTGGCCGCCGAGCGCTTGAAGGTGTCGGTGCCGAGCATGCTGCGCGTGAGCCCGTACGAGACGCCCTCGCCGGCCGCGCGCAGCCGGGCGGCCAGGGCGTAGTTGCTCCAGTCGGCCACCTGCACCTCGCCGGACTGCATGTAGCGGCGCGCATTGGGCGAGAGCCCGCGGGCCTCGAGGCCGACGATGTAGGCCGCGTCCAGCTTGTCGAAGCACTTGCCGGCGCAGAGCACCTGGAAGTCGTGGGTGGTGGTGTGGCCCAAGAAGCCCAGCCCCGTGCGATGCTGCCTGACGACCTCGTGGCAGATCGCGTTGGGGATGCGGTTGGCGCCGAACCCGCCGGTGGCGAAGTAGCAGCCGTCGGGGATGAACCTCTCGACCGCCTCCTTGACGCTCATGCGCTTGTCGACCATGGCCCGCGACTTGGTGCGGAAGAACTCGCGGGCCGCGTCGGGGTCGGGGTCCGTGAAGAGGGGGCCGACCCCTTCATCGAGCACGTTCATATGATCTCCTCCAACAGCCAGGGGCTGAGCATGACCACGCGCGATCGATGGACATCGTGTCTCGGCGTGAAGACTACCATCACCGTTGGCCCGGCGACTCCGCCGCGGGGCGCCAGACCGGCCGACAGGCCGCGGCGAGGGTGGACGCCGCGGAACGTCGCGCGGGCGCCGGCCGAGGGTTCGTCGCGCCCGCCGTGAGGGTATCCCCGGGGCACGACTCGGCCGTCCCCCGGAAAGAGGAGTGCACATGCCGGCGGAGCTCAGAGAGCGCTTCAGCCGCAAGGAGTGGAAGGACTGCTGCGGCAAGGGCTGCAAGAAGTGCGACATCGCCCAGGCCTACATCGGCGAGCACGGCAAGAAGGAAGGCCTCGACCGCCTCAACGACGACCGCAAGGCGGTCAAGGCCGGCAAGGCGTCGGCCAAGCCCGGCAAGAAGGCGGGCGCAGGCAAGAAGGCCACCAAGGGCAAGAAGGGCAAGCACGGCGGCAAGAAGAAGGCCGCCGCCAAGGCCTGACGGACCCGATCAGCGGTCTGTGAACGGCCGCGGCCGCCCGAGGTGTCTGGGCGGCCGCGTCACGGACCCCGCCTCGCTCGCGCGCGGCCGCTCGACCTGCGTCGATCGTTCGCAGTCTCAGTCGCTCGACCTGCGTCGGGCGGGAGCGCGTCAGGCACCCGACCCGCGGCCGCGTCAGAGGCGGGCGAGAGCGCGCGCCAGACGCCCGCCGAACTCCTCGCCGGCGATCGTCGGCCAGACCGCCGGGAACCCGGCGATGAGCTCCTCCATCTCCTGTTGGCGCGCCGCGAGGTAGCGGGCCGCGCCGGCGTCGACGACGATGGTGTTCGGCGCCGGCGCCCCGTCGCCGGGGGCCTGCCAGCGACCGTGGGTCAGGTAGTCGCGCACGAGACCGCTGGCGACGACCGCGTCCTGCAGGTCGCCGAGGTGGTCCTGCAGGCCCTTCATCGTCGCGATCAGGGGCAGAGCGCCGCGCCCCAGCGGGGCAGCGAAGAACTCGAGCGTGTAGCGCAGCGCCTTGCCGGCGATGCGCAGCTCGTGGAAGCGCGTCAGCGGCGCCCCCGGCCCGACCAGGGCCCCGGCGCCGAGCACGTCGGCGACGTCGCGGTGCAGCAGCATGGGCAGCACCTGGGCGACCGTTCCCTGCCCGCCGGGAGCGGACGAGACGTTCGGGTGGCTCCTCGAGCAGCTCCGCCATGCGCTCGACGAAGCGGCGGTACCGCCGGCCGTCGAGATAGGCGATGAGCTCGGCGCGGCGCGCGGCGTACTCGAGGTCCCACGCCGCGAGCAGGCCGTCGAGCTCGCCGCGCCGGCGCTGCGGCAGCCGCTCGACGTACTTGACGGCCTTACCCTTGAAGACGTCGAGGTCGCGCACCACACCGAGGCGGCGCCCGGTGCGGCGCAGGCCCTTCAGCGCGGGGTGCACCTCCTCCGTGTCGAGATACGGGGCGAAGATGCGCAGCGCCATGCGCATGCGCCGCGTGGCCACGCGCATGTCGTGCAGCTCCTCGGGATCGTCGCCGAGGCGGGTGCCCTTCTCGTGCGCGAGCATCTTGTTGAAGTGCAGGCGCAGCACCTTGACGGCGGCGACCGCCATGGTGTCGTCGCGCTCGATCGGCGGGCGTTTGCGGCGCACCTGGGCACGGTCGGGCATCGGGGACGACAGGGTCGCTTCCGCGTTGCCGGCGGCGTCGCCGGCGACCGCCGCGGGCTCGGCCTCCAGGGATGCGGCGACGGCCTCCGGACCGGCGGAAGCTGCGACGGGCTGGTCGGCCGGTGCGGGACCGGGGGCCTCGCGGTCCGGCCGGGAGCCGGCCGCCTGGCCGGCCGGCGGGGCGCCGGCCGCCTCGCTCGCGGACACCGCGGCGGCGGTCGAAGCCGCCGACTCGGCCGCCGCCTCGACCCCGGCAAGCTCCAGCGCCCGGGCGAACTTGGCCCGGCTCTCGGGCTTGAGGCGGAAGCGCCGGCGCAGGGCCCCGGTGAGCTTGGCCAGGTCGTCCTCGTCGCCGTCGCCGCGCAGCTCGAGCTCGAGCTCGAGCCAGCCGCGGTCGGCGGCGTCGCCGACGACCGCGACCTCGTCGAGGCTCAGCTCGCCGACCTCGCGCTCGCCGTCGGAGACGACGCGCGTGCGGCGCCGCTGCCGCAGCTCCACGAGCGGCGCCAGCGGCGCCCCTTGAGCCACGGACTCGACGCGCTCGCGCAGCTGGCCCTGCGGCCACTCCTGGACCGGCACGTCGACCGCGACGAGGGCCTCGAGCTCTTCGCGGCGCAGCACGCCGTCGGTGGCCGTGACCAGGCCCTTGAGCGTGAGACGGACGCCGTCGCCGGTCTCGCGCCGGCGCAGGTAGTAGCCGGCGGCGAGGAAGCGGCGGTCGGCCGTGTCGAGGAAGACGTCGCCATCACGCCGGTCGGCGACCGCGCCGAGCGCGTAGCCGGCGAGCCGCCGGGCGCGGGCGAGCCGCTCGAGCGTGTCGTCGTCCGGCACCGAGTACTTGGCCTCGATCTCCATCGGCTCAGCCTCCCCCGAGCTGCGAGGGCGGCAGGAGCCACGCGAGCTCGGCCGCCTTGAGGTCACCGTCGGCGGCGTCGACGCGCGCCAGGCCGCCCTTCTTGCACACGACGCGCCCGCCGCCGATGAGAGCGCCGACGACGGTGCTGAAGTCGGGCTCGTGCCCGACCAGCATCAGCGCCTTCGGCGTGCCGTGCTCGGCGACGACGGCGCGCAGCGCCTTGACGTCGAAGCCGCCGGCGAGGCGCTCGTCCTCCACCACGCTCACGTCGCCGCCGACGGCCTCGGCGACGATCTCGGCCGTGCGGCGCGCACGCACGAGGGGGCTGGTGACGATGACCTTGAGCCCGAGGTCCAGGGCGCCGATGGTCCGCGCTCCGCGCGCCATCGCCGCCTCGCCCTCGGGCGTCAGCGGCCTCTGGGCGTCGTCCCCGCTCCAGTCGGCGCGTGCCATCGCCCGCCCGTGGCGCAGGAAGTACAGCCTGACGGCCACGCTCACTCCCCCCTCTCGCGCACCGTCTCGCGCGCGCGGGCGATGTAGTGCTCCTGGGCGTCGAGCGGCGCCTCGTCGGGCCCCGGGCTGAGACGATCCCAGGTCCCGTCCGCGTGCAGCACGCGGCCCTTCACGTTGTCGGCGAGGTAGGTCGTGAGGATGTCGTCCCTGATCTGCCGCACGATGCCGCGGTCGAGCACCGGGAAGAGGATCTCGACGCGCCGGTTGAGGTTGCGCGGCATGAGATCGGCGCTGCCCAGCAGCACCTCCTCGTCGCCGCCGTTGCGGAACCAGTAGATGCGGCTGTGCTCGAGGAACCGGCCGACGATGCTCTTCTCGGTGATGTTCTCGCTGACGCCGGGGATGCCGGGCCGCAGGCAGCACATGCCGCGCACGTTGAGCTCGACCTTGACACCCGCCTGCGAGGCCCGGTAGAGCCTGCGGATCATCGGCTTGTCGACGAGGGCGTTCATCTTGAAGATGAGGTGCGCCTCCTCCCCGCGCCGGGCGTGCTCGATCTCGCGCTCGATGCGCTCGGCGACCTGGCCGCGCAGGTGCTGCGGGGCGACCAGGAAGCGCTGGTAGCGCACGTCGGCGGCGTACCCCGTGAGGGCGTTGAAGACGGCGGAGGCGTCGGCACCCATCTCCTCGTCGCAGGTGAGGTAGCCGAGGTCGGTGTACTGCTTGGTCGTGACGCTGTTGTAGTTGCCCGTGCCGAGGTGCACGTAGCGCCGCACGCGGTCGCCCTCGCGGCGCACGATGAGCATGATCTTGGAGTGCGTCTTGAGACCGAGCAGGCCGTAGATGACGTGCACGCCCTCGTGCTCGAGCGCCCGCGCCCAGCCGATGTTGCTCTCCTCGTCGAAGCGCGCCTTGAGCTCGAGCAGGACGGCGACCTGCTTGCCGTTGCGCGCCGCCTCCATGAGCGCGTCGACGATCGGCGCGTTGCGGCCGACGCGGTACAGCGTCGTCTTGATGGCGAGGACGTCGGGGTCGTCGGCGGCCGCCTGCACGAGCTCGACGACCGGGTCGAAGGAGTCGTAGGGATGGTGCAGCAGGACGTCGCGCTGGCGGATGGCGGCGAAGAGGTCGGCGCCCCCGACGCCGTCGAGCGCGGCGGGCACCGCCTGCACGAGCGGCTGGTACTTGAGGTCGGGGCGGTCGATGGAGCCGACGTCCCAGAGGCTGCTCAGCCCGAGCGGCGACTTGACCGGGTAGAGGTCGGTGGGCTCGAGCTCGAGGTTGTCGACGAGGATATCCCGGATGTGCTGCGGCATGGTCTCATCGACCGTGCAGCGGATCACCGACCCGAAGCGCCGGCGGCGGACGAAGCGCTCGATGGTCTCGAGCAGGTCGTCCGCCTCGAGCTCCTGGATCGCCAGCTCGGCGTCGCGGGTGACGCGGAAGGGGTGGATCTCGAGGATCTCCATGCCCGGGAAGAGCGTGGCGATGTGCGCCGTGATGAGGTCCTCGAGCCAGACGAACCAGCGGTCCTGCCCGCCGCGTCCGCGGCGGCCCGGCGCGGCCAGGGGCACCAGCCGCGGCAGCGAGCCCGGCACCTTGACGCGCGCGAAGTGCTCCTCGCCGGCCGGGTCGCGCACCAGCACGGCCAGGTTGTGGCTCATGTTCGAGATGTGCGGGAAGGGGCGGCCGGGGTCGAAGGCGAGCGGCGTGAGGACCGGGTAGACGCGCTCCTCGAAGTAGGCGGCGAGGGCCGCGCGCTGCTTCTCGTCGAGCTCGTCGTGGGCGACGATGTGGATGCCGGCCGCCTCCAGTTCCGGCAGGAGGCCGATGAAGCACTCGCGCGCCTGCTTCATGAGGTCCCAGGCCTGCTCGCGCACGAGAGGCAGCAGGTCCTGGGGGCTGTGGCCGTCGGCGCTGACCTCGGTCACCCCCGCTTCGACCTGCTGCCGCAGGCCGGCGAGACGGACCATGAAGAACTCGCCGAGGATGGATCCCACGATGCCGACGAACTTGACGCGCTCGAGCAGGGGGTTCAGGGGGTCGTGGGCCTCGTCCAGCACACGGCGAAAGAAGGCGAGCATGCTGAGCTCGCGGTTGATGAAGAGTGCCGGGTCGCGCAGCTCGTCGTCGGGCCCGGCCGCGGCGACGGCGTCGGGGACGAACTCCTCGATCGACGCCTTCGTCGCGCGCTTCGTCGCCTCGCGGGCGCGCCACTCACCGGCGCGCGAACGCTTCCTGGCCTCTGCCACCGCGTTCCCTCCTCGATGGTCGTGGCACGCACGGCGCGCACCGCGCGCTGCGGGGGAGCGCAGTATACACCCCGGTCGTGAGCGCCGGCGCATCGAGCGGCCCGCAGCGCCCGTGCGGCGCGCGGCGGCGCGGCCCGCAGTCGAGGCGCTGATGTGCAGCCCGGCGCGGCCGGGGCGGCGCGGCCCGCACTCGAGGCGCTGATGTGCGAGGCGGCGGGCGGCCGGGTCGCACGACCCGGCCGCCCGCCGCCCTCGTTCACGTGCTCACACGGCGAAGTTCTCGACGCGCTCGACGCCGGGCACCACGTTCTTGAGGTGCCGCTCGACCCCGTTGGTCAGGGTGAGCTGCGACATCGGACAGCCGGCGCAGGCGCCCTGGAGGCGTACCTGGACGATACCGTCCACGACGTCGATCAGCTCGATGTCGCCGCCGTCGGCCTGGAGGGCCGGGCGGATGTCGTCGAGAGCCTTCTCGACCTGCTCTTTCATCTCGGTCATTGCTGGTTCACCTCCTCGTCGCGCTGCGGGCGGCTGCCGCGGAGGGCGTCGCCCTGCCGTGCGGTCAAGGCCGCGAACGTCGTCTGTTCGAGCTCCCCCGTGAGGAGCGCTTCGACAGAACTCCAGAAGTCGTGCGTGTCGCACGGGGTCTCGGCACACGGCTCGAGATTGGCCCGGCAGCGGCACAACGTGATCGGGCCCTCGACCGCCTCGTAGACCTCGCGCACGGTGACCTCACCGGCGGGCCGCGCGAGCACGACGCCGCCGCGGTTGCCGCGCTGGGTGCGGACCACCTCGGCACGCGCCAGCTCGCGGATCACCTTGGCCAGCCCGCCGCTCGGGATGCGCTGCGCGGCGGCGATCTCGTCGGTGTGCACGACGTGACCGGGCCCGCGCTTGGCGAGCTCGAACACGGCGCGTACCGCGTAGTCGGCTTGGGTCGAGAGCTTCACACTCCCTTTGTATCCAAAAAAGAGGGATTTGTCTACTTTGACCCTGGTCAAGGTCGCGCGAGGCGCCGTCAGGCGCCCTCCGACGCGGTCAGGCGCCGAACGGGACCTCGACCGGCTCCTCCGGCGCGCGCGTCAGCGCGCGCAGGCCGTCACGCTCGACGACGAAGGTGTTCTCGACGCCGACGGCGCCCACGCCGGGCAGCACGAACTTGGGCTCGAGGGCGAACACCATGCCCTCCTCGAGCGGCGTGTCGCTGGTCGTGAGCACGGGCAGCTCGTCGAGCTCGAGCCCCACCCCGTGCCCGATGAAGCGCACCTGCTCCGGGCCGCAGCCCATGAAGTGGGCGCCGAGGCCGCGGCGCTCAGCTACCGCCACGGCGCCCTCGTACACGGCGCGGCAGGTCACGCCCGGCCGCGCCGTGGCGACCACCGCGGCCTGCACCTCGAGGGCCACGGCGTAGGCGTCGCGCACGGCGCCGGGCAGCGGTCCCAGCGAGAGCATCCGTGTGAAGTCGGCCGTGTAGCCCTCGAGGACGGCGACGAAGTCGAAGACGATCGGGTCGCCGGCCTCGATCGTCCTGAAGCTGACCCCCTGGGCGACGGCGGGGCTCAGGCCGGTGCCGGCCAGCGGCGTGTCGAGGAAGCTGGGCGCCGTCGCGCTCGGCCCCGTGAGGAGTTGCCCGTAGAACATCTCCTGGTTGAAGCCGCGCATGCGGATGACGCCCTGGTGGCCGAGCCGGCGAGCCTCGGCCTCGACCAGGCCGGCGAACTCGGCCTCGGTGAGGCCGGCGCGAAGCACCCGGGGCGCGAAGTCCCAGACCGCGTCGACGAGCGCCCCCGCGGCGGCGATGCGCTCGATCTCGTACGGCGACTTGACGGCCCGCTGGCGCACGATCGCCCGGCCGACGTCCTCGGCCTCGGCCCCGGGCAGCAGCCCGACGAGTCGCTCGTAGGCGGTGACCGGGAGGACGTCGAGCTCGAGGCCGACACGCCGCGGCAGGCCGCCGGCGACCGCGCGGAGCGCGCCGGTGAGCGCCCGCGGCCCGTCGAGCTCGACCACGCGCGCGAGCGGCGACTCGCGCCGCGCGCGCTCGACGCTGCGCCGCACGAAGAGCGTCGCCTCCCCCTCGGCCGGCACGTGAAGGTACGACTGCTGCACCGTGCCGCTGAAGTAGAAGAGGTCGGCGTTCTGCACGATGAGCGCGGCGTCGAGCTCGCGCTCGCGCAGCGTGACCTGGAGGCGTGCGATGCGGCCCTCGACCTCGGCGGCCGGGGTCGGCGTCGCAGCGGGCTCGACGAACGGCGGCCCCGCCGCGGCAGGCGGTCGCGCGGCCATGCCGCGGCTCACAGGGGCAGGGTCGTGACCCGCATCACGACCAGCGCGGTCAGCACCGCGGCGGTGATGGCGAAGATCCAGATCTCGCGCGGGCCGAGCGGCCCGCGCAGGCCGCGCTCGCCGAAGCGCATCAGCGCGGCGATCAGCGCGGCCCCGCCGACGAGGCCGCCGACGTGCCCCTGCCAGGAGATGTTCGGGATCGTGAACGTGATCACGAGGTTGAGGACGATGATGAACCCGAGGCTGCGCACGAGCTGCTGCGCCATCAGGTCGCGCCCGCGGTTCATGTACGCGTAGGCGAAGAGCGCCCCGAAGAGACCGAAGATGGCGCCCGACGCCCCCACCGTCGCCGTCCCCGGCGGCGAGGCGACGACCACCAGCACCGAGCCGGCGAAGCCGGAGAGGAAGTAGAGCAGGGTGAAGCGCACCGAGCCGACGACGCGCTCGAGGTACCCGCCGGCGATGTAGAGGGCCCACATGTTGAACAGGAGGTGGAAGACGCCGGCGTGGAGGAACATCGCCGTGAACAGGCGCCAGTACTCGTCGTTGAGCGCGACCAGCGCGGGCACGAGGGCGCCGAACCCGCTCAGGGTGCCGTAACGCGGCAGCGGCGACCCCATCGCCTGCAGCAGGAAGTCGAGCGCGAAGACGACGACGTTCGCGACCAGCAGGGCGCGCGTGACCGGGGCGCCGACGACCGCGCGCCCGCCCGTGGCCCAGCGCGAGCGCATCTGGTCGCGCGTGATGACGCGCGGCCGCGTCGACCCGGCGCGGTCGACCCTGCCTGCTGCTCCTTCATGCACTCGGGGCAGCGGAACCCGACCGCGGCCGGGATCATGCACTCGTAGCAGATCGGGCGGCCGCAGTTGGCGCACGACACGCCGGTCTCGCGGTCGTGGTGCCGGTAGCAGTGGCGGACCTCGAGGTCGTCGGGCATGGCGAGCTCGAGATCGGGCGGCAGCTCGGAGGGCGGCTCGGGGGACGCGGGCGGCGTCGGGTGATCGAAGTCCGTCATCGTGCCGCCCCGGCCGCGGCGGGGATCCGCGCGAAGAGCTCGAGCAGCCAGTCGGGCAGGGCGACGGCGCGCCCGCTGCCGGCGTCGACGCAGGCCAGCCGCGTCCAGCCGGTCGTGACCAGCTCGCCGTCGCGCGTCACCTCGTAGTCGAAGTCGAACGACGCCGGCCCGACGCGGCCCTTGACGAGCGTGACGTCGAGGAGGTCGTCGAGGCGCGCCGGTCGCCGGTAGCGCACGTGCGCCTCGATCACCGGCAGGTGGAAGCCGCGCGCCTCGACCTCGCTGATCGGGCAGCCGAGCGCGCGCAGCAACTCGACGCGCGCGACCTCGAAGAAGACGAGGTAGTTGGCGTAGTAGGCGACGCCGGCGGCGTCGGTGTCGGCATAGCGCACGCGCACCTGGGTCGTGAAGCGCGGCGCCTCGGGGGCATCCATGGATTCGAGTGTAGCACAGGGCCTTCGCGCGGCCCGCCCGGCCCCGGGGCGGGCCGGCCGCCGGGCGCGGGACGGGCGCGGCGCCGGCCTGCGCAGAAGCGGGACGGGCGCGGCGCCGTGACCGGCGCCGCGCCCGTCCGCGGTCGTCCGCCGGCGCGCGGGCGCCGGCTGTGGCCTCGCTCAGGCGAAGGCGACCTTGGCGGCGTCGGTGAAGATGCCGAAGGCGATGTCCAGGTCCGCGTCGCTGAGGTTGAGCGGCGGGAGGAAGCGGACGCAGTTGCCGAAGGCGCCGGCGCCCATGAGGATCAGCTTCTGCTTGCTGCACTCGGCGATGAACGCCTTGGCGACGGCGGCGTTGGGCTCCTTGGTGCCGGGCATGACGCACTCGATCGCGTCCATGAGGCCCTTGCCGCGCACCTCGCCGATGCAGGGGTACTGCTTCTGCAGGTCGGTGAAGAAGCCGCGCAGCTTCTCGCCCTGCCGCGCCGCGTTCTCGAGCATGCCGTCTTCCTTCATGGCGTCGATGGTGGCGACGCCGGCGGCGCAGGCCACGGCGTTGCCGCCGTAGGTGCCGCCCATCGAGCCGGGCAGGCACTTGTCCCAGAGCTCGTGGCTCGCGGCGATGGCGCCGAGCGGGTACCCGCTGGCGATACCCTTGGCGATGGTGACGATGTCGGCCTTGACGCCGTAGTGCTCCTGGCAGAACCAGGCGCCGGTGCGGCCGAAGCCGGCCTGGATCTCGTCGATGATGAGGCAGGCGCCGATCTCGTCGGCGATCTTGCGCAGCTCCTGCATGAACTCGGGCGTCGGCACGATGAAGCCGCCCTCGCCCTGGATCGGCTCGACGATGATCGCCGCCACGTCGTCGCCGTAGATCTCGGCGCGCAGCACGCGGCGCACGTCCTCGATGGCGTAGCAGGTCGGGTCTTCGCTGGCCGGCGTGCGGAACGGGTAGCAGTAGCGCGCGTGGTACACGCACGGCACGAGCGGCTCGTGATGGCCGCGGTAGTGCACGGCGGAGTCGGTGAGCGCCATCGTGAGGTGCGTACGGCCGTGGAAGGCGCCCTGGAAGGCGATGATGCCGGGGCGCCGCGTGGCCTGCTTGGCCAGCTTGATGGCGTTCTCGACCGCCTCGGCGCCCGAGTTGGCGAACATGACCTCGTCCATGCCCTCGGGCAGGATCTCGGTGAGCTTCTGCGCCAGCTCGAGCATCGGGCCGTGGCGGTAGATGTTCATCTGCGCGTGCGGGACCTTGGCGGCCTGCTCCTGCACGGCCTTGACGACCTTGGGGTGGCAGTGGCCGGTGTTGACCACGGCGATGCCCATCACGAAGTCGAGCCACTTGCTGCCGTCGGTGGCGTAGACCCAGCTGCCCTCGGCGTGGTCGATGGTGATCGGCGCCACCGGCCCGAGGAAGTGGGGCATGTGCTGCATGTGGGCGGGCTTGTCTGCCATGGACGAAACCTCCGTAGAGAGCCTTCTGCCGGGACGACGCACATGATCGACCTCGGGGCCGCGACCGCGAGCGGGCGGCTGCGCCGTGGACCCTGCGCGCACGCGACGGACAGGGACCGAGCGGTACTCTACCAGACCCTCTTCCCCGGCTCAGGACAAGGTCAAGTGCGCGAGCCACTATTCGCCGTCGCCATTTAGACATTCCGTACAGTGGGCGGCGTTGACACAGAGTCTCTCGTGCGGTAGATTGTGAATCGATTCACAGCGTTCGCTCTGTCACGAATCCAGAGCGGCCCGCGGAGGAATGGGGAAACCGGTGGTCTCACGCAAGACGGTCGCGCGCATGAGCAGGTATCGCCGCCTGCTCACCTCCCTGCACGCCGCCGGCACCGAGAGCATCTACTCGCACCAGCTGGCGCGCCACGCCGTCGTGAGCGCCCCGCAGGTGCGCCGCGACCTCATGGCGATCGGCTACTCGGGCAGCCCCAACAAGGGCTACGACGTCGCCGCCTGCATCGAGAGCATCTCGGCCTTTCTCGACGGGACCGCCCGGCAGGACGTGTGCCTGGTCGGGGTCGGCAACCTCGGCCGCGCCGTCATCTCCCACTTCGCCGAGGCCAGCCCGTCGGTGGCGATCGTCGCCGCCTTCGACAGCGACCCGGCCCTGCGCGACACCGTCGTCCACGGCTGCCGCTGCTTCGGCGCCGAGCGCATGGAGCAGCTGGTGCGCGACCTCGGCATCGAGATCGCCGTGCTCACGGTCCCCGGGGCGGCCGCCCAGGAGGTCGCCGAGACTCTCGTGCGCGCCGGCGTGAAGAGCCTGATCTCGTTCGCGCCCACGCCCCTGCAACTCCCGCACGAGATCTTCGTCGAGTACATGGACATCACCGCGGCACTCGAGTCGGCGGCCTTCTTCGCCCGGCTCGGCGCCCAGACGAACGGCAACGGCGAAGCCGGCGAGGCCGAGCTCGCACCGATGGTGCGGCAGCTCGGCTCGCTGCTGGCGAGGAAGAAGATGAGACTGGAAGAGCTCGCAAAGGACATCGGGGCCCGCGTCGTCACGCCGGGCCGCCCGGGTGGCACCGAGGTCACCCGCATCTACGCCGGCGACCGCGTCAGCGACCTCCTCAACGAGGCCTCCGACACGACACTGCTGGTGAGCAACCTGGCCAGCGTCCAGATGCTCCGCGTGGCGGAGCTGATGGACGTGCCCGGCATCTGCTTCGTCGGCGGCATCGAGCCCGGTGACGACGTGATCGAGCTGGCGCGCGCCAACGGCACGCTGCTCATGGTCTCCCCCGTCGGGGTCTTCGAGACCTGCGGCCTGATCTACCGCTACCTCGGCGGCGAGCGGGAGCGCGGCGCGACGGCGGCGCCGGACCGGCGCAGCGCGGCGCGAGGCGAGCGCGGCGCCGGGCGGGGGCTGAGGCCGGGCGTGCAGTACCTGACCTACACGATCCGCGGCAACGACTTCAACGAGGCGGGCGCCGCCTCGCGCCTGGTGAAGGACCACCTCAAGCGCGTCGGCGCCGACCCCGAGGCGATCCGCCGCACGATGATCGCCGCCTACGAGGCCGAGATGAACGTCGTCATCCACGCCCACCGCGGGGTGCTCGAGGCGCGGCTCGGCGACTGCCGGGTCGACGTCGACGTCGTCGACGAGGGCCCCGGCATCCCCGACGTCGACGAGGCCCTGCGCGAGGGGTTCTCCACGGCCTCGTCCGAGGCCCGCGCCCTGGGCTTCGGCGCCGGCATGGGGTTGCCCAACATCCGGCGCAACAGCGACACCCTCGAGATCGACACGACCCCGGGTAAGGGCACGCGGGTGAGCTTCAGCGTCAGCCTCAGGCCCGCCTGCCCGACCGACGTCGAGCGCCCGCGCTCGGTGGCCGTCGCCCCCGGGCGCTGCCGCCAGTGCCTGCGCTGCCTGGCCGCCTGCCCGACGGCCGCCCTGCGCGTGCGCGACGGCGAGCCCCTGCTGCTCGAGCACCTCTGCATCGACTGCACCGCCTGCATCGCGCGTCTGCGAGCCCGCCGCCCTGACGATCGACGAGACCGGCGGCGAGCCCGAGCGCGCGACCGAGCTCGTCGCCCTGCCGCCGGCCTTCCTCGCCGGCTTCGGCGGCGAGGCGCCGCCGGCCGTCGTGGCCCGCGCCGTCGAGGCCGGCGGCTTCGCCCGCGTGGTCGCCGCCGACGGCTACGAGCGCGCCCTGCGCGACGCCGTGCTCGAGATGGCGCGCGCTCGGCCGCGCCGGGCGGAGCGCACGCCGGCGAGCGGCCGCTGCCGCTGATCTCGCCGGTCTGCCCCGCCGTCGTCAATCTCGTCGAGCTGCGCTTCCCCTCGCTGCTGCCGCACCTGGCGCCGTTCGCCTCTCCCTGGGAGGCTCTCCAGGACGAGACCGACGGCGCCTCGGCGACCTTCGTCGTCTCCTGCCCGAGCCAGCGCACCGCCCTGCTCGAGCGACGCGCCAGCGGCCTGCGCGGCATCATGACGCCGGCCCGCCTCAGGGAGCGCGTCGCGCCCCTGCTCGCCGGTCACGAGGCCGTCGCCGCTGCGCCCGGCCCGGCGACGGCGCCGCCGGCCCGGCGACGGCCGCGTCCGGCCCAGCGACCGCGTCGCCCGCCGCTGCCGACGGCGAGACGCTCGTCGTCACCGGCCTGCCGCACGTGCTGCGCGTGCTCGAGGAGCTCGAGGACGGTCTCCTCGGCGACGTGCTCGCCGTGGAGCCCTACGTCTGCGACGGCGGCTGCTTCGGCTCGCCGCTGCTCGCCGAGGACGCCGCCGTCGCCACGCACCGCTGGCAGGCGGCGCCGCTGCACGGCGAGGCCGGCGCCGCCCGTCCGCCGCGCCGCACGCCGGCGCCGCGCCCCGGCATCCGCCTCGACCCCGACATGTCGCGCGCCATCGCCAAGCTCGCCCGGCTGGACGAGCTGACCCGCTCGCTGCCCGGGCGCGACTGCGGCGCCTGCGGCGCCCCGACCTGCGCGGCGCTCGCCGAGGACATCGTCCTCGAGCGCGCCACCCGCGCGCTCTGCCCGTACGTGACCGAGGAGGAGGCACAGTCATGACGCTCGACGACATCGCCCGCGAGCTCGAGCTGGTCGAGCTCGTCCCCCCGAACGAGGTGGAGCGCGCCGCCGAGGTGACGCGCGGCTACGCCTCCGACCTGCTCAGCGACGTGCTCGCCCACGCCCCGGCCGACGGCGTGCTGGTCACGCTCCAGGTCCACCTCAACGTCATCGCCGTGGCCGGCCACGCCGACCTCGCCGCGGTGATCTTCGCCGGCGGCCGGCGGCCCGACGACGAGGTCGTCGCCAAGGCCGTCGACGAGGGCCTCGCCCTCTACGGCTGCGAGGCCGACACGTTCGAGATCGCCGGCCGCCTGTACGCCCTCGGGGTCAAGGGGAGCCGTGCGTGAAGCTCTGCTTCGCGGACCTGCACGTGCACACCGCCCTCTCGCCCTGCGCGGACGACGAGATGACCCCGCCGCGCATCGTCGAGCGCGCGCTGGCGGAGGGCCTCGCCATGATCGCCGTGTGTGACCACAACACGACCGGCAACGCGGCGGCCGTCCAAGGCCGCCGAACGGGCGAGCGTCGCGGCGGCCGAGCGGGCGATGGCGGCGCGCGGCCGAGCGGGCAGAGGCGTCGCAGCGGCCGAGCGGGCGAGCGTGCGGGTGGCCGCCGAGGTCCCGGCCGCGACCGGCACACCGGCCGGCGACGGGCTCGCCGTGATCGCCGGCATGGAGGTGACCAGCGTCGAGGAGTGCCACGTCGTCGGCCTCTTCCCCGACGCCGCCTCCGCCGCCGCGGCCGGCGCCGAGGTCACCGCGCTGCTGCCCGCGGCCGGCGAGGGCTATGCCGAGTTCTTCGGCGAGCAGCACCGTGCTCGCCGCCGACGGCACGCCGTGCGGCGCCGAGCCGGCCGCGCTGGCCACGGCGACGCCGCTCGCCGTCGGCGCCGTCGTCGCCCTGGTCCACCGCCACGGCGGCCTCGCCGTCGCCGCCCACGTCGACCGGCGCTCGTTCGGCGTCGTCGGGCAGCTCGGCGTCTTCCCCGCCGAGGCCGGCTTCGACGCCGTCGAGGTCTCGCGCCACGTGACCGCCGACTCGCCGAAGCTCGCCGACTACGCCGCCTACGGGCTGCCGCTGCTGCGCTCCTCCGACAGCCACACGCTCGACACCCTGGGGTCGGCGCGCACCGCGCTGCGCGTCGCCGCGCCGACCTTCGCCGAACTGGCGCTCGCCCTGCGCGGCGCCGAGGGCAGGAGCGTCGACGTTGCATGACCTGTCCCTGTACCTGCTCGAGCTCCTCGAGAACTCCGTGCGCGCCGGCGCCACGGTCGTCGCGACGCGCGTCGTCGCCGACCGCGACGCCGACGCCCTCACGATCGCCGTCGAGGACGACGGCCGCGGCCTGCCGGTCGCGCCCGAGCAGGCCCTGGACCCGTTCTTCACGACCAAGCAGGGCAAGCGGACCGGCCTCGGCCTCAGCCTCTTCCGCCAGGAGGCCGAGGCCGCCGGCGGCCGGCTCGAGGTCGGCCCGTCGGCGCTCGGGGGCACGGCCGTGACCGCCACCATGGGCCTGACCAACGTCGACCGGCCGCCGCTCGGCGACCTGGCGACGACCCTGGTGACGATGGCGGCCACCAACCCCGGCATCGAGTTCCGTCTCGACCTCGTCGACGGCGGGCGCCGGGTGACGCTGCGCGGCGCCGAGCTCCGGCGGCGCGACCCGGCGCCTGCTCGACTACCAGGAGGCGCTCGAGTGAGCGCCGGCCATGAGACGAGCCCGGCGACGACACGACACCATCCCGCGGATGCGGATCAGCGAACGATCGACCTGAAGGAGAGCGACATGAGTGAAGAAGTGAGGCAGTGCGCCTGCTGCTGCGAGGAGGCGAGCGAGGAGGAGCTGCTCGAGCGCCTCGACGCGGTCATCGACGAGTACCAAGGCAAGCCCGGCGCCCTCATCCCCGTGCTGCAGATGCGCCCAGGGCATCTACGGCTACCTGCCCGAGGTCGCGCTCAAGCACATCGCCACGCGCCTGCGCAAGCCCTACAGCGAGGTCGCCGGCGTCGTCGGCTTCTACTCGTTCTTCACGACCGTGCCGCGCGGCGACAACGTGATCCGCGTCTGCCTCGGCACGGCCTGCTACGTGCGCGGCGGCAAGGCGGTCCTCGACGCCATCAAGGGCCGCCTCGGCATCGACGTCGGCGAGACCACCGAGGACCGCGTGTTCTCGCTCGAGGTCGCGCGCTGCTTCGGCGCCTGCGGCCTCGCCCCGGCGATGTCGATCGGCGACGAGGTCTACAAGCGCGTGCGCCCGTCGCGCGTCCCCGAGATCCTCGCGAAGTACCGCGAGACGGCCCCCGTCGAGGAAGGAGCGGTCAATGTCGCCGGCTGACGGACCCGCAGAAGATCAAGAGTCTCGCCGACCTGCAGGCGATCAAGGACCCGCACCCAGGCCGAGACCGCCCTGCGTGAGGACGGCTACCACGTGCGCCTCACCGTGCACATGGGCACCTGCGGCATCGCCAGCGGCTCACGCGCGGTGCTGGCGGCGGCCGTCGACGAGCTCAGCCGAGAGCGGTCGCACCGACGTCCGCGTGACGACGTCCGGCTGCATCGGCGCCTGCGAGCACGAGCCCGAGATGACCGTCGAGGTGCTGGACGAGGAGCCCGTGCTCTACGGCGACCTCGACGCCGAGAAGACCCGCCAGGTCTTCCAGGAGCACGTGCTCGGCGGCAAGCTCGTGCCCAAGCTCGTCGTCAGCCTCGGCGAGGGGGTGCGACCGTGAGCCCCGCGACCACCGCCAGCGACGCGACGAGCACTGAAGGGACACCCACGATGACCATCCCCCGCATCCACCTGATGATGTGCTTCGGGACCGGCTGCCTGTCGTCCGGGGCCGAGCGCGTGCGCGACGCCCTGCTCGACGAGCTCGGCGCCCACGACATGGCCGACGAGGTCGCATCGTCGAGACCGGCTGCAACGGCTTCTGTGCCGGCGGCCCGATCGTCGTCGTCTACCCGGGCGGCGTCTTCTACAACAAGGTCGCGCCCGAGGACGCGGCCGAGATCGTCGCCGAGCACATCGTCAAGGGCCGCCCGGTCGAGCGCCTCATGTACCGGCACCCGACGAGCAAGGCGATCATCCCGCTCTACCAGGACATCCCGTTCTTCGCCCGCCAGGACCTGCGCGTGCTGCGCAACAAGGGCCGCATCGCCGCGGAGAGCATCGAGGAGTACATCGCCCGCGACGGCTACCAGGCGCTTCGCCAAGGCGCTCACCGAGATGACGCCGGACGAGGATCATCGACGAGATCAAGACCGCCGGCCTGCGCGGCCGCGGCGGCGCCGGCTTCCCCACCGGCCTGAAGTGGGAGTTCTGCCGCAACGCCGAGGGCGACAAGAAGTACATCCTCTGCAACGCCGACGAGGGCGACCCGGGCGCGTTCATGGACCGCTCGGTGCTCGAGGCCGACCCGCACGCCGTGCTCGAGGGCATGATGATCGGCGCCGCGCGCCATCGGCGCCGACGAGGGCTACATCTACTGCCGCGCCGAGTACCCGCTGGCCCTCGAGCGGCTCGAGCACGGCGATCGCCGACTGCCGCGCCTACGGCCTGCTCGGCGACGACATCTTCGACACCGACTTCAGCTTCGACATCGCACATCGCCCGCGGCTCCGGCGCCTTCGTCTGCGGCGAGGAGACCGCGCTCATGACCTCGATCGAGGGCCACCGCGGCGAGCCGCGGCCGCGGCCGCCGTTCCCGGCGCACAAGGGCCTCTGGGGCAAGCCCGAGCGTCCTCAACAACGTCGAGACGCTGGCCACGTGCCGCTGATCATCCGCAACGGCACGGAGTGGTTCCGCTCGGTCGGCACCGAGACGAGCCCGGGCACGAAGATCTTCGCGCTCTCCGGCGCCGTCAACAACGTCGGCCTCGTCGAGGTGCCGCTGGGCATCCCGCTCGGCGACATCATCTACGAGATCGGCGGCGGCATCCCCAACGGCAAGCAGTACAAGGCCGCCCAGCTCGGCGGCCCGTCGGGCGGCTGCGATCCCGCAAGGAGCACCTCAACGTCGCCGGTCGACTTCGAGTCGCTGCAGGAGGTCGGCGCGATCATGGGCTCGGGCGGCCTCATCGTCATGGACGAGGACACCTGCATGGTCGACATGGCGCGCTTCTTCCTCGACTTCATCCAGGACGAGAGCTGCGGCAAGTGCCCGCCCTGCCGCGTCGGCACCAAGCGCATGCTCGAGATCGTCACGCGCATCTGCGAGGGCCAGGGCGAGGAGGGCGACATCGAGCGCCTCGTCGACCCTCGGCGACGACGATCAAGGAGACCGCGCTCTGCGGCCTCGGCCAGACGGCGCCCAACCCCGTGCTCAGCATGATCCGCTACTTCCGCGACGAGTAGGAGGAGCACATCCACGAGAAGCACTGCGAGGCCGGCGTCTGCGCCAACATGTTCATCGCCCGCTGCTCCAACGCGTGCCCGGCGAGCGTCAACGTGCCGGGCTTCGTCTCGCTCGTCGGCGAGCAGCGCTTCGACGAGGCGCTCAGGGTGCACCGCGACCGCAACCCGCTGGCCAGCATCTGCGCCCGCGTCTGCTTCCACCCCTGCGAGAGCAAGTGCCAGCGCGCCGGGCTCGACGCGCCGGTGGCGATCCGCCACGTCAAGCGCTTCATGGTCGAGCAGGAGAGCGCGCCGGTGCTGCCCGAGATCCAGGCCGACCCGGCGAACGCCGCCCGCAAGGTGGCGGTCGTCGGCGGCGGCCCGGCCGGGCTGTCGTGCGCCTTCTTCCTCGCCCGGCTGGGCTACAAGCCCACCGTCTTCGAGGCCGAGAACCAGGCCGGCGGCATGCTGGTCCAGGCGATCCCGGCCTACCGCCTGCCGCGCCCCGAGCTCGAGCGCGAGATCAGGATGATCGAGGACATGGGCGCCGACCATCGAGTGCGGCAAGGCGCTCGGCCGCGACTTCACCCTGCAGAGCCTGAAGGACGAGGGCTACGAGGCCGTGTTCCTCGGCGTCGGCGCCCCCAAGGGCAGCACGCATCGGCATCCCCGGCGAGGACGGGCCCGGCGTCTACGACGGCCTCTCCTTCCTCAAGGAGTACAACCTCACCGGCGCGGCCCCGATGGGCAAGAAGGTGGCCGTGATCGGCGGCGGCAACGCCGCCATCGACGCCGCCCGCACGGCCCTGCGCCTCGGCGCCGAAGAGGTGCGCATCCTCTACCGGCGCACGCGGGCGCAGATGCCGGCGTGGGTCGAGGAGGTCGACGCCGCCGACCTCGAGGGCATCCAGTTCCTCACGCTCGTCGCCCCGCAGGAGATCGTCCGCGACGCGGCAGGGCGCCGTGACCGGCGTGCGCTGCAAGGAGATGGTGCTCGGCGACTACGACAAGAGCGGCCGTCGCCGGCCGGTCTCCGGCCACGACCGCCGACTTCGTCGTCGAGGCCGACACCGTGATCGCCGCCATCGGCCAGTGGCTCGACGCCGAGCCGCTCATGGACGGGGTCAAGGTCGACCTCGGCCGCAAGGGCTACTTCGCCGCCGACCGCACGAGCGGCCGCACGTCGGAGCCCTGGGTCTTCGCCGGCGGCGACGCCGTCACCGGCCCGGCCTCGGTGGTCGAGGCCATCGGCGCCGGCGAGAAGGCCGCCGTGTCGATCGACGAGTACCTGAGCGGCGCGAACCACGCCTTCTGGCGCCGCGCGGTCGACATCGGCACCGCACTTCGACCCCGACGCCGACCCGGTCGAGTACGACAGGGCCGCGGTCGAGGAGCTCCCGCTCGAACAGCGCGTGAGCACCTTCGACGAGGTCGAGCTGCAGCTGGGAGGCGCAGGTCGCCCTGGCCGAGGCCAGGCGCTGCCTGCGCTGCGACTACGGCAAGTACTGCTCGTGAGGGTGAGGAGCTGAGAATGCCAACACTGACGATCGACGACATCAAGGTCGAGGTCCCCGAGGGCACCTCGGTCCTCAACGCCGCCCGCCAGGCGGGCATCAGCATCCCGACCCTCTGCCACCTCGAGGGCCGTGCCACCATCGGCGCCTGCCGCGTCTGCCTGGTCGAGATCGAGGGCGCCCGCACGCTGGTCGCCTCGTGCTCGCAGCCGGCCAACGAGGGCATGGTGGTGCACACCAACGCGCGGCGCGGTGCGCGAAGGCGCGCCGCACGGTGGTCGAGCTGCTCCTCTCGGAGCACGACGGCGACTGCCAGGTCTGCGCGCGCAGCGCCGACTGCGAGCTGCGCAACCTCGCCCGCGAGCTCGGCATCGACGAGCTGCGCTACGCAGGGCGAGCGCACGGCGCGCACCATCGACACCTCGCACGCCCGGCCCTGGTCCGCGACACCGGCAAGTGCATCATGTGCCGCCGCTGCGTGACGGTCTGCAACGAGATCCAGGGCGTCGGCGGCCTCTTCGCCGCAGGGCCGCGGCTTCCAGACCGTGATCGGCCCGGCCTTCGGCGTCGACCTCGACGAGGTCGCCTGCGTGCAGTGCGGCCAGTGCGCCGCGGTCTGCCCGGTCGGCGCCATCACCGAGCGCAACCAGATCGACGAGGTCTGGGAGGCGCTCGACGACCCGACCAAGACGGTGATCGTGCAGACCGCGCCGGCGATCCGCGCCGCGCTCGGCGAGTGCTTCGACTACGCGCCCGGCACGCCTGGTGACCGGCAAGATGGTCGCCGCCCTGCGGCGGCTGGGCTTCGACGCCGTCTTCGACACCAACTTCACCGCCGACCTCACCATCATGGAGGAGGGCACCGAGCTGCTCGACGCGGCTGCAGCAAGGCGCTGGTCGACGAGCGAGCAGGTCGCCCTGCCGCAGTTCACGAGCTGCTCGCCGGGCTGGATCAAGTACATGGAGCACTTCAACCCCGACATGCTCGCCAACCTCTCGACCTGCAAGTCGCCGCAGCAGATGTTCGGCGCGGTCGCCAAGACGTACTACGCCGAGAAGATCGGCGTGCAGCCCGAGGACATGGTCGTGGTCTCGATCATGCCCTGCACGGCCAAGAAGTTCGAGGCGGCGCGGCCGGAGATGACCGACAGCGGCGTCCAGGACGTGGACATCGTGCTCACCACGCGCGAGCTCGGCCAGATGATCAAGCAGGCCGGCATCGACTTCCGCGGCCTGCCCGACGAGAAGATGGACGCGCCACTCGGCATCAGCACCGGCGCGGCCGACATCTTCGCCGTCACCGGCGGCGTCATGGAGGCCGCCCTGCGCACGGCCTGGGAGATCGTCACCGAGACGCCCTTCCCCTTCGCCAACCTGCACGTCGAGCCCATCGAGGGCCTCGAGGGCGTGAAGACGGCGACGGTCAAGATCGAGGGCGCCAAGGGCGACTGGGCCTTCCTCGAGGGCGTCGACCTCAAGGTCGCCGTGGCGCACGGCCTCGGCAACGCCCAGAAGGCTGATCGACCAGGTCAAGAACGGCGAGGCCGAGTACCACTTCATCGAGGTCATGACCTGCCCCGGCGGCTGCATCGGCGGCGGCGGGCAGCCGCGCTTCACGACCGACGAGGTGCGCCTGAAGCGCATCGCGGCGATCTACCAGGAGGACGAGGCACCGCGAGCTGCGCAAGTCGCACGAGAACCCGTACATCTGCGCGCTCTACGAGGAGTACCTCGGCGCGCCGTGCGGCGAGATCTCGCACCACCTCCTGCACACGGAGTACACCGAGAAGGAGCGCGTCTGAGCACGCGCGACAGACGGCGCGCGCCTCTCGCGAGGCGCGCCGGGCGGGGGCCCGGGACGGGCCCCCGCCTGAGGCTATACTTGGACGACCCTGACCCCGGCCGTGGGAGCGGCGAATGGGCGCTGAGCAGGCACTGATACTGATCGTCGACGACGACTTCGACTTCCTCGAGCTGAACCGCATCATCCTCGAGGGGGCGGGCTACCGCGTCGTCACCGCCACCAACCCGACGGAGGCCGCGGCGCGCATCGCCGAGGCGCGGCCCGACCTCATCGTCACCGACCTGATGATGACGAGCGTCGACGCCGGCTTCGCGCTCTCCGCACGGCTGCGCGACGACCCGCGCACCGCCGACGTGCCGATCATCCTCTCGACCTCGGTGAGCAGCGCGCTCGGCCTCGACTTCAGGCCGCGCTCGAGCGAGGACCTCGAGAAGATGCACGTCGACGCCTACTTCGACAAGCCCATCGACGCCCAGGCGCTGCTGGCCAAGGTGGCCGAGCTGCTGGGCGAGTCGTGAACGCGCGAGGGCCGGGGAGCGCGAGCATGACGCGCGAGGGCCGGGGAGCGAGAGCGTGAGGCGCGCGGGCCCGAGCCGGCCGGAGCCGACGGCGGCGTCGTCGGTGTGACCGCGAGACAGCTGCGAACGATCGAGAGACAGGCATGAACGAAGACAGGGTCGCCCTCCAGAAGCTCGTCACCACGATCGGCGAGAAGTGCCGCATGTGCTACACCTGCGTGCGCGAGTGCCCGGCCAAGGCGATCCAGATCATCGACGGCCAGGCCAAGGTCATCGAGACGCGCTGCATCGGCTGCGGCAACTGCGTCACCGTGTGCAGCCAGAACGCCAAGCAGATCCAGAGCGGCATCGAGGGCACGGAGGCGCTGCTCGCCGGCCCCGCGCCGGTGGCGGCGATCGTCGCCCCGAGCTACCCGGCCGAGTTCGACGACGTCGGCGCCGGGGCCCTGGTCGCCGCCCTCCGCCGCCTCGGCTTCGCCGCCGTCCACGAGGTGGCCTTCGGCGCCGACCTCGTGGCCCGCGCCTACGCCCGCCTCCTGCTCGAGGACGACGGCCGCTACATCGCCACCACCTGCCCGGCCGTCGTCAGCTACGTGCGCAAGTACCACCCCGAGCTGCTCGACCGCCTGGCGCCGATCGTCTCGCCGATGATCGCCGTCGCCCGCGCCCTGCACGAGACGCACGGGCCCGGCCTCAAGCTCGTCTTCGTCGGGCCCTGCATCGCCAAGAAGGGCGAGGCCGAGTACGAGCAGTTCGAGGGCGAGGTCGACGCCGTGCTCACCTACGGCGAGCTGCGCACGCTGCTCGAGCAGCGCGGCCTCGACCTCGCCGCCTTCGAGGCCGCCGACGACGACTTCGACCCGCCGCGCGGCAGCCTCGGGGGCCTCTTCCCCATCACCCGCGGTCTCCTGCAGGCGGCGGGCCTCACCGAGGACCTCCTGCGCGGCGACATCGTCAGCGCCGACGGGCGCGAGAACCTGGTCGACGCGATCGTCGAGTTCGAGACCGGCGAGACCGAGGCCCGGCTGCTCGACATCCTCTGCTGCGAGGGCTGCATCATGGGCCCCGGCTACAGCGAGCCCGAGCCGGTCTTCAAGCGCCGCTCCGACGTGAGCCGCGAGGCGCGCGAGCGCCGCGCCACCTTCGACGAAGGGGCCTGGGAGGCGGCGATGCGCGCCTACGACGACGTCGACCTGAGGCGCACGTTCAAGGCCTACGACCAGCGCTTCGACCACGTCCCCGACCCCGGGGAGCTGCGCGAGATCCTCGCCCGGATGAACAAGTTCACCCCCGAGGACGAGCTCGACTGCGGCGCCTGCGGCTACGAGACCTGCCGCGACCACGCGGTCGCCATCTCACAGGGGCTGGCCGAGGTCGAGATGTGCCTGCCGTACTCGGTCGAGGAGCTGCGCAAGACGGTCGAGGAGCTGCGCGAGTCGCACCGCTCGCTGGAGAGCACCAAGGAGGCGCTGGTCAAGTCCGAGAAGCTGGCCAGCATGGGCCAGCTCGCGGCCGGCATCGCCCACGAGGTCAACAACCCGCTCGGCATCCTGCTGCTGCACGCCAACCTCCTGCTCGAGGACTGCGAGCAGCAGAGCGGGGACCACGAGGACCTCGAGCTCATCGTCAACCAGGCCAACCGCTGCAAGCGCATCATCTCCGGGCTGCTCAACTTCGCCCGCCAGAACCGCGTCGTGCGCCAGCCGACCGACCTCGGGGCCCTCGTCGCCGAGGTCCTCCGCACCGTCCCCGCCGAGGAGGGCGTCGAGATCGCCGTCGACGACCGTCTCGAGGACCCGACGGCCGAGCTCGACGCCGACCAGATCGTGCAGGTGCTCGTGAACCTCGTCACCAACGCCCAGCACGCGATGCCCGACGGCGGGCGCCTCACCGTGACTCTCGAGGACACCGAGGACGAGATCTCGTTCAGCGTCGCCGACACCGGCCACGGCATCCCCGACGAGCACTTCGACAAGCTCTTCAGCCCGTTCTTCACGACCAAGCAGGTGGGCAAGGGCACGGGGCTCGGCCTCGCCGTCACGCACGGCATCGTCAAGATGCACCGCGGTCAGATCACCGTCGAGTCGAACGCCGACGCCGAGCGCGGCCCGACCTTCACCACCTTCAAGATCGTGCTGCCGCGGCGCGAGAGCGGCGTGAGCGTGCCGGTGAGCCTGCAGGGCATCGACGGAGGAGCCGAAGCATGACGACCGTCCCGGCGGCGCGCGAGACGCTCATGGACCCGCAGCAGCAGGTGATCCGCGTGGTCATGATCGACGACGAGGAGGCGCTCTGCCTCGGCGTGCGGCGCATCATCGAGAAGTACAAGGTCCACGTGCCCGACGTGCTCGTCGACGTGAGCTTCGAGTTCTCGTACTTCACCTCGGCCGAGGACTTCCTCCGCGGCCTCGGCGACGGCGAGCAGGTCGACCTCCTGCTCCTCGACCTCAAGCTCCCCGGCATGGGCGGCATGGAGCTGCTCGACGCGATGAGCCAGGAGGGGCGCGAGATCCTCACCATCATGATCACGGCCTACGCCACCTTCGAGACGGCCGTGAAGGCGACCAAGCTCGGCGCTTACGACTTCCTCGCCAAGCCCTTCTCCCCCGACGAGCTGCGCTACGCCCTGCGCAAGGCCACGAGCCAGCTGATCCTCAGCCGCCAGGCGCGCAAGCTCGCCGAGGAGAAGCGCCAGGTGCGCTTCAACTTCATCTCCGTGCTCGCCCACGAGCTCAAGGCGCCGCTCAACGCGGTCGAGGGCTACCTCAACATCCTGCGCACGACCGAGGCCGACCAGAACCTGCAGATGATCGAGCGCAGCATCGTGCGCGTCGACGGCATGAAGAAGCTCATCGGCGACCTGCTCGACCTGACGCGCATCGAGTCGGGCAAGCGCGAGCGCGTGATCGCGCGCCTCGACATGGTCGAGCTGGCGAAGGCGTCGATGGAGCTCTTCGCCGTCGACGCCGAGCGCCGCGGCATCACCATGCAGCTCGACGCCGACGCCGGCGCCGAGCTGCAGGCCGACGCCGGCGAGGCCGAGATCGTGCTCAACAACCTCATCTCCAACGCCGTCAAGTACAACCGCGACGGCGGGAGCGTCCGCGTCGAGCTCCGGCGCCTCGACGGCGGCCTGCGCATCAGCGTCACCGACACCGGCTACGGCCTCACGGCCGAGGAGCAGGCCAAACTCTTCACCGAGTTCATGCGCATCAAGAACGAGCACACGGTGAAGGTCCTGGGCAGCGGCCTCGGCCTCTCCACGGTGCGCAAGATCGCCAATCTCTACGAGGGCGAGGCGCGTGTCACCAGCGAGCCCGGCGTGGGCAGCACGTTCACGGTCACGCTCAACGATGCGCCGCCAGACACCTCATCCGCGGCCGAGTAGACGCGCCCTCCGTGGGCTCGCCGCGCGGACGACAACGCCCGCGGGCGTCTGGCCGGCCGCTCGTTACGGCTTGCACAAGCGGCCGGGAACCGGGAGAATCCTGGTTGATCGAGGCCGTGCTTCAACGTGGGTTCCGTGGATCGAAGGCCGCGACCGAACGTGGCATCGCCGGGTGACCCCGGCACCGTCGGGACGTCCCACCACGAACCACCGTGACACGATCGCCGCGAACGCCGGCGCTCGCGCGCCGAGCCACGGGGACAGGCAAGCGAGAGAGGGAGAGTGCGGTGCCCAGGATCCTGATCGTCGATGACGACCCCGATATCGTCGAGGCCGGCAAGCTCGTGCTCGAGCGTGAGGGCTTCGAAGTGGTGAGTGCGCCCAACAAGCGCGAGGGGCTCAAGATGCTCGACGAGGCCAAGCCCGACCTGCTGATCCTCGACGTGATGATGGAGGAGCCCGACGACGGCCTCCGCATGGCGCGTGACATCCGCAAGGCGGGCCACACCCTGCCCATCATCATGCTCACCAGCGTCAACGCGGCCATGGGTCTCAACATCGACAAGGACGAGGAGATGGTCCCGGTCGAGGAGTTCCAGTCCAAGCCGGTCGAGCCGGCCACGCTGGTCGCCAAGGTCCAGAAGCTGCTCGCGTCCACGAAGTAGGAAGGCTGCCGATGCTCGCCACGACACCCGACCAGCTGCGCGCCGAGGTCGCCGAGCTCATCGAGAAGCTCGGCCCGGGTCGCAGCTCGCTCATCCCGATCCTCCAGGAGGTCAAGCGCCGGTACCGCGGCGTCGACCCCGAGGCCATGCAGGTCGTCGCCGAGGCCCTCGACATCCACCCCGTCGAGGTCTACAGCGTCGCCTCGTTCTACGCCTTCCTGCACGGCGCCCCCGAGGGCCGTTTCGTGATCCGCCTCTGCCAGACGCTCTCCTGCGACTTCGCCGGCAAGCAGGCCGTCGCCGAGGCCCTGCAGAAGGAGCTCGGCGTCGGCTTCGACGAGTCGACCGACGACGGTCTCTTCACGCTCGAGTGGGCCAGCTGCATGGGCATGTGCGACCAGGGCCCGGCCATGCTCGTCAACGACCGCGTGTACACGCGGGTCACGCCCGAGCAGGTGCCGGCCATCGTCGCCGACTGCCGCACCCTCGCGGCCGAGGAGGGCTGACCCGTGGCGTCCACGATCGAGACCAGGGGCAACGCCCTGACCTACGCCACGATCGAGCCCGAGGCCGGGCTCAAGACGGCGCTCGCGCTCTCGCGCGGCGACATCGTCGACACCGTCGCCGACAGCGGCCTCAAGGGCCGCGGCGGGGCCGGCTTCCCCACCGGCATGAAGTGGAACTTCTGCGCCTCTGAGAAGGCCGACCAGAAGTACATCGTCTGCAACGCCGACGAGGGCGAGCCCGGCACCTTCAAGGACCGGGTCATCCTCACCGAGTTCGCCGACCTCGTCTTCGAGGGCATGACCATCGGCGGCCGCGCTATCGGCGCCTCGCTCGGCATCGTCTACCTGCGCGCCGAGTACAGGTACCTGCGCCCGCACCTCAACGAGGTCATCAAGCGTCGCCGCGCCATGGGGCTCCTCGGCCACGACGTCATGGGCGTCAAGGGCTTCGACTTCGACATCATCACCGCCCTCGGCGCCGGCGCCTACGTGTGCGGCGAGGAGACCGCCCTCATCGAGTCCCTCGAGGGCTTCCGCGGCGAGCCGCGCAACCGGCCGCCCTTCCCCGTCGTCGCCGGCCTGCTCAACAACCCGACGGTCGTCAACAACGTGGAGACGCTGGCCTCGGTGGCCTGCATCTTCGCCAGGGGCGCCGACTGGTTCAAGGGCTTCGGCACCGACAAGTCGACGGGCTACAAGCTGTTCAGCGTCTCCGGCGACTGCGAGAAGCCGGGCGTCTACGAGTTCCCCTGGGGCATCTCGATCGCCGACCTGCTCAAGGAGGTCGCCGGCGAGGGCGCCAAGGCGGTCCAGATCGGCGGCGCCAGCGGCGTCTGCGTGCCGGCCCGCGACTTCGCCCGCCGGATCGCCTTCGAGGACATCCCGACCGGCGGCTCCGTCATGGTCATCGGGCCGCAGCGCGACATCCTCGACGTCGCCGAGAACTTCCTCGAGTTCTTCGTCGAGGAGAGCTGCGGCCAGTGCACCCCCTGCCGGCTCGGCAACGCCCAGATGCTCAAGGCCGTGCGCCTCCTCAAGACCGGCGAGTGCCCGCCGGAATTCCTCGCCGACGTCAAGGCGCTCGGCGGCACCATGCAGGTCGCTTCGAAGTGCGGCCTCGGGCAGACCAGCCCGAGCGCCTTCCTCTCCATCCTGGAGAACTTCGGCGACGAGATCGCGAACCGCGCCCCGAGCGCGTGACGAGGGGAGTGAGCATGAGCGACCCCACGACCCCCATCCATCGCGCGCCGCTCTCGCAGCAGGCGCGGCGCGTGCCCGTGTCGACCAGCCCCAACGCCATCGGCGGGCTCGTCTCGGTGACCATCGACGGCGTCGAGTCCAAGGTGCCCTTCGGCTCGACCATCCTCGAGGCCGCGACCAGTATGGGCATCCGCATCCCGACCCTGTGCCATCACCCCGACCTCGACGTGGCCGGCGTCTGCCGCATGTGCCTGGTCGAGGTCGAGGGGCAGCGCACACTGCAGCCGGCCTGCACGCACCCGGTCGTCAACCAGGTCGCGATCCACACCCACAGCCGGCGCGTGCGCCAGGCCCGCCGCCACGTGCTCGACCTGCTGCTCAGCGAGCACTACGGCGACTGCTACAGCTGCGTGCGCAACGGCAACTGCGAGCTGCAGGCGCTGGCCGAGGAGTACGGCATCGACCGCTTCCGCTTCGGGCACCCCGAGGAGCCGGTCGCCGAGCTCGACACCTCGAGCTACTCGGTCATGCGCGACATGAACAAGTGCATCCGCTGCCGGCGTTGCGTGCGCACCTGCATCGACGTGCAGGAGGTCGGCGTCTTCGAGGCCGTCAACCGCAGCGACCAGACCGAGATCGCGGCCTTCGCCGACCTCCCTCTGGGCGACGTCGTGTGCATCAACTGCGGCCAGTGCATCAACCGCTGCCCCACCGGGGCGCTCTACGCCAGGGACGAGACCGACGAGGTCTGGCAGGCGATCGACGACCCCGACACCCACGTCGTGATCCAGACCGCGCCGGCGCCGCGCTCGGCGATGGGCGAGCTCTTCGGCCTCGAGCCGGGCACGCCCGTGACCTTCGAGATGAACACCGCCCTGCGGCGCATCGGCTTCGACCGGGTCTTCGACACCAACTTCTCGGCCGACCTGACGATCATCGAGGAGGGCACCGAGCTCATCCTCAGGCTCTACAGGGCCCTGGTCGAGAAGGACTCGAGCGTCGCCCTGCCGCAGTTCACGAGCTGCTCGCCGGGCTGGGTCAAGTACCTCGAGCACTTCTACCCCGAGTACCTGCCCAACGCCTCGTCGGCGAAGAGCCCGCAGCAGATGTTCGGCGCCCTCATCAAGACGTTCTACGCCGAGAAGCTGGGTCTCGACCCGGCGAAGATCGTCAGCGTCGCGCTGATGCCCTGCTCGGCGAAGAAGTTCGAGTGCAACCGTCCCGAGATGCGCGACTCCGGTCACAAGGACGTCGACTACGGGCTCACCACGCGCGAGCTCGGCAAGATGTTCCGCGAGTCGGGCATCCACGTGCCGGCCCTGCCGAAGTCCGACTTCGACGACCCGTTCGGCACCGCCACCGGCTCGGGCGTCATCTTCGCCGCCACCGGCGGCGTCATGGAGTCTGCCCTGCGCACGGTGATCGAGCTGGTCACCGGGCAGAAGGTCGAGAGCATCTACGACCACGGCGACATCGTCCCGGTGCGCGGTTTCGAGGGCGTCCGCTACGCCGAGATCACGATCGACCAGGTCGGCCCGGTGCCCGAGCTCCTCGCCCCCCTCGTCCCGAACTGGGACTGGCTCAAGGGCGCGACGCTCAAGGTGGCCGTGGCCCACGGCACCGCCAACGCCAAGAAGGTCATGGACGACATCAAGGCCGGCGGCCGCTTCAGCGAGTGCCACTTCATCGAGATCATGGCCTGCCCCGGCGGCTGCCTCGGCGGCGGCGGCCAGCCGATCCCGACCAACGCCGAGATCCGCGCCGCGCGGGCCAAGGCGATCTACGCTGAGGACAAGGCCTACGACGTGCGCAAGTCCTACGAGAACCCGGCCGTGGCCCGCACCTACGCCGAGTTCCTCACCGACGGCCCCTGCGGCCACAAGAGCCACAAGCTGCTGCACACCAGCTACACGGCACGCGGCAGGCACATCCCGCAGGAGTAAGACCCCCGGACGACAGACGCCGTCCCTCGCGGACGGCGACGGACGAGGCCCGGGCCGTGCTGTGCGCGGCCCGGGCCTCGTCGCGTCGGCGGGCAGGGGAGCGGCGGCGTGCCCGGCAGCCGCACCTCCGGCGGCGTGCCCGGCAGCCGCACCTCCGGCGGCGGCCCGCCCGTTCACGGCCGGTCGCCCCCGGCCTCGCCCGCAGGCCGCGTCGCGCCGGCGCCCGTCCGAATTTCACCCTAGGGCTTGCCTGTTGCCACCCTAGTGTCCAGACCCTACAATCAGGCGCGACGGTCCATTGGGGGGTGGCCGATATGGCGCAGCACACTCCCGGCCCCCGGCAGGAGGTACGACGACCCCGTGACAGCCGAGTCCGGAGCGATGTCCCGCAGTGAGGCAGTCGCACGACTGCTCGCCGAGACTCGTTCCGCCGCGGCGCGCTGCTACCAATGCGGCAAGTGCTCGGCCGGCTGCCCGATGGCCGCCGAGATGACGCTCCCGCCGCACGACCTCATGCGTCTCACGGCGCGCGGCCGCTTCAGCGAGGTGCTCGCCGCCGACTCGCTGTGGCTCTGCCTCACCTGCGAGACCTGCAGCGAGCGCTGCCCCACCGGCACCGACCCGGCGGCGATCATCGACGGGCTGCGCGAGGCCGCCGTCCTCGACGGCCGCCGTGACGTGCCGCGCGCCATCTCCGCCTTCCATCGCTCGTTCCTCGACCAGGTGCGCCTCACGGGGCGGCTGTACGAAGCCGGCTTCTTCGTGCAGTACAAGCTGCGCAGCCGGGCCCTGCTCGCCGACATCGGCAACGCCCCGGGCCTCGTGCTCCGCGGCAAGCTGCACCCCCTGCCCCACCGTCTGCACGCCGTCGGTGAGGTGCGTGCGATCTTCGAGCGCTGCGGGGTGAGCACCGCCGACCTCGCCGGCGAAGGCCGCGTCCCCGAGACGGGCGGTGACGAATGACGCTCGCGTACTACCCCGGCTGCTCGCTGCAGGGCACCTCGCGTGAGTTCGGCGAGAGCTTCCTCGCCGTGGTCGAGGCGCTGCGCATCGAGATGACCGAGATCGACGACTGGAACTGCTGCGGAGCGAGCTCGGCGCACCCGGTCAGCCGCGACCTCGGCGTCGCCCTGCCGGCGCGCAACCTCGCGCTGGCCGCCGAGCAGGGCGCCGACGAGGTCGTCGCGCCGTGCGCGGCCTGCTACAGCCGCCTGGCGACGGCCCAGCACCAGCTCGCCGCCGACACCGACCTCTCTGAGCGCATGCCCGGTATCCTCGGGCGCCCGTTGCCACCGCGCCTGCGCATCCACAACGTCGTCGACCTGCTCGCCCTGCACGCGCCGCGCATCGAAGAACTCGTCGCGGCGCGCATCGACCCGCCGCTGCTCAAGGGCCTGCGCGTCGCCGCCTACTACGGCTGCCTGCTCGTGCGCCCCAACGAGGTCACCGGCTTCGACGACGCCGAACAGCCTAAGACGATGGAGACCGTGATCGGCGCCGCCGGCGCCACGCCGGTCGCCTGGAACATGGCCGTCGAGTGCTGCGGCGGCGCCTTCTCGATCTCGCGCACGCAGTCGGTCGTGCGCCTCGGGCGGCGCATCGTCGCCGACGCGCGCGCCCACGGCGCCCAGGCGATCGCCGTCGCCTGCCCGCTCTGCCACACCAACCTCGACCTGCGCCAGGCGGCGATGACCGGGCGCGGCGAGGAGCCGCTGCCGGCGCTCTACATCACCGAGCTCGTCGGCCTCGCCGTCGGCCTCTCCCCCGCCGAGCTCGGCATCAAGCGGCACTTCGTCGACGCCGCGCCACTCCTCGCCGGGCTCGCCGCCGAGGCCGAGGCCACGGCCGCCGCCGCGGCCGGCCAGGAGCGTGCCTGATGGCCCGCGTCGGCGTCTTCGTCTGCCATTGCGGCGAGAACATCGGCCGCACCGTCGACTGCGCGGCCGTGGCCGAGGCGCTCGCCGACCACCCCGGGGTCGCCCACGCCGAGGACTACAAGTACATGTGCTCCGACCCCGGCCAGGCGCTCATCAAGCGGGCCGTCATCGACAAGCGCCTCACCGGGCGTCGTCGTGGCGGCCTGCTCGCCGCACATGCACGAGAAGACCTTCCGCCGCGCGGTCTCGCAGGCCGGCCTCAACCCCTTCCTCTGCGAGATGGCCAACGTCCGCGAGCACTGCTCGTGGATCCACGAGGACCGCGAGGCGGCGACGGCCAAGGCGACGGACATCGCGCGCACGATCGTCGAGAAGGTCAAGCACAACGTCCCGCTCGAGACCATCCACGTCCCCGTCACCAAGCGCGCCCTGGTGATCGGCGGCGGCATCGCCGGCATCCAGGCCGCACTCGACATCGCCGACGGCGGCCACGAGGTCGTGCTGGTCGAGAAGGACGCCTCGATCGGCGGTCACATGGCCCAGCTCTCCGAGACCTTCCCCACCCTCGACTGCTCGCAGTGCATCCTCACCCCGCGCATGGTCGAGGCCTACCAGCACCCGAACATCAAGCTCATGACCTGGAGCGAGGTCGACGCGGTCGACGGCTACATCGGCAACTTCAAGGTCACGGTGCGCAAGAAGGCCCGCTAGCGTCGACGCCGAGTGTGCAACGGCTGCGGCGACTGCATGGCAGGCGTGCCCCAACCGGCGCACCCCGAGCGAGTTCGACGCCGGTCTCGGCACGCGCACGGCGATCTACGTGCCCTTCCCGCAGGCCGTGCCCAACACGCCGGTCATCGACCGCGTCAACTGCGGCCGCTTCAAGGCCATCGCCAAGGGCATCAAGAAGGAGCGTCTGCGGCAAGTGCGCCGCCGCCTGCCTCAAGGGCGCCATCGACTTCGACCCAGCAGGACGAGCTCGTCACGGAGGAGGTCGGCGCCATCGTCGTCGCCACCGGCTACCAGCTCTACTCGGTGGGCCGCGAGCAGCCCGAGGGCCTCAAGGGCTACGGCGAGTACGGCTACGGCGAGGTACGCCGACGTCATCGACGGCCTCGCAGTTCGAGCGGCTGGCCTCGGCCTCGGGCCCGACGGCCGGCGAGATCCGCCGGCCCTCCGACGGCAAGGTGCCGCAGACCGTCGTCTTCCTGCACTGCGTCGGCTCGCGCGACCCCGAGAAGGGCATGAGCTACTGCTCGCAAGATCTGCTGCATGTACATCGCCAAGCACGCGATGCTCTACCGCCACAAGGTGCACGACGGCCAGGCCGTGCGTCTTCTACATGGACATCCGCGCCGCGGGCAAGGGCTACGACGAGTTCACGCGGCGCGCCATCGAGCAGGACGGCGCCGAGTACCTGCGCGGCCGCGTCTCGCGCATCTACCGCGACGGCGACGATCGTCAAGGTGGTCGGCTACGACACCCTCGCCGGCGAGCAGGTCGACGATCGACGCCGACCTGGTGGTGCTCGCCACGGCGATGCGCCCGCAGCCGGGCAGTCGAGGCGCTCGCCCAGACGCTCTCCGTGAGCTACGACGAGCACGGCTTCATCAACGAGGCCCACCCCAAGCTGCGGCCGGTCGAGACCAACACCGCCGGGGTCTTCGTCGCCGGCGCCTGCCAGGCGCCGCAGCGACATCCCCGACTCGGTCGCCAGGCGAGCGCCGACGGCCGCCAAGGTGCTCGGCGCTCTTCGCCAATGCCGAGCTCGAGCGCGAGCCGGTCGTGGCGCGCCGTCAACGAGGCGACCTGCATCGGCTGCATGCACCTGCGAGCGCGTCTGCCCCTACGGCGCCGTCGAGGTCAAGGAGATCCGCGACCGCGCGGGCAACGTCGTGCGCGACGGTCGCCAGCGTCAACCCCGGCGTCTGCCAGGGCTGCGGCACCTGCCAGGCGGTGTGCCTGAGCGAAGAGCATCGAGCTCGCCAGCTTCACCGACGAGCAGGTCTACTCCGAGATCGAGGCCCTGGCCTTCTGGGCCGTGACGCGAGCGAGAGACTGACGAAGCGATGAGCCACGACGGCAACGGCGACGGCAAGGGCGGCGTTCGAGCCGCGCATCATCGCCTTCGTCTGCAACTGGTGCACCTACACCGGCGCCGACCTCGCCGGCACCAGCCGCCTGCACATGGCGAGCAACGTGCGCATCATCCGCCTGCCCTGCACGGGGCGCATCGACCCGCTGTTCATCGTCAAGGCCTTCGAGCGCGGCGCCGACGGCGTCATCGTCAGCGGCTGCCACCCGGCCGACTGCCACTACACCGCGCGGCAACTACCACGCCCGGCGGCGCTTCGCCCTCTTCCGCGAGCTGGCCGCGTTCATCGGCATCGACCCCGGGCGCCTGACGTTCTCCTGGGTCTCGGCGAGCGAGGGCGCGAAGTGGCGCGACGTCGTCGACGAGACCGTCGCGCGGGTGCGCGCCCTCGGCCCCTTCGACGCCTACCGGCAGCTGGTCGACAGACCGGCGGGCACGGGCGAGTCGTACGCCTCCATCGAGGGCCTCTTCGAGGAGGCGGCGCGATGACCGAGGCGCACGACGCGACGACCGACTCACCGGAGGTCGCGACGGTCACCCCCGAGAGCACCGCGCGACGGCCAAGCGGCCACGGCCGACTGCGCCGCCGACGCCGGCGGCCGCGCAGAGGTACCCCGAGACCGGCGCCCACGACGAGCTCGGCGACCTGCAGGGCGTCGCCCGCCAGTTGCTCGCCGAGGCGAAGGTCGACGTCGTCATCGGCTGGGAGGACGGCCGCCGCGGCGCCCGCCCGGTCTTCATCACCGCAGCCGACGACGCCGAGCGTCTCATCTTCGACACGCGCTGCGTGCACGACCTCGTCAGCTATCTGAACCCGCGGCGCTCGCAGGTCGCCGCGCTGGGGCGCGTCGCCGTGGTGGTCAAGGGCTGCGACACCAAGGCCGTCGCCGGACTGCTGCGCGAGGGCCAGGTCAAGCGCGACGAGATCGTCCTCATCGGCGTGCGCTGCGGCGGCGTGCTCGAGGTCGCCGACCTCCCCGAGGCCGTCGCGCTGACCGCCGACAACGTCTCCCCGCGCTGCTTCCGCTGCGACAATCGCGAACCCAGCCTGGTCGACTACCTGGTGGGCGACCCCCAGGACGAGCCTCCGCGCCCGCCGGCCACCGTCGACGAACGGGTCGCCGCTCTCGACGCCCTCCCGGTCGAGGAGCGCTGGGAGTTCTGGACCGGGCAGTTCTCGAGCTGCGTGCGCTGCTACGCCTGCCGTCAGGTCTGCCCGCTGTGCGTCTGCGAGCGCTGTGTCGCCGACAAGAGCGTGCCGCAGTGGATCGAGACCGCCTCGCACCCGCGCGGCAACCTGTCGTGGAACCTCACCCGCGCCCTGCACCTCGCCGGGCGCTGCGTCGAGTGCGGCGAGTGCGAGCGCGTCTGCCCGGCAGGCCTCCCGCTCACCCTGCTCAACCGCAAGCTCGCCCAGGTGCTGCGCGAGCGCTTCGCCTACGTCGCCACCGACGACCCCGAGGTGCCGGCGCCCGTGGGCGACTACCGCCTCGACGACGCCGAGGAGTTCATCAGATGAGCGCAGCGGCCGCGAGGCCGAGATCCTCTTCCTCGCCGAGGGCGAGCTCGCCGGCCTCGTCGCCGACCTGGCGACGGCCGCGGTCGAGGTCGTCGGGCCGGCCGCGACCGAGCCGGCGTCGCCGGCGGCCGCGGCGGCCGACGTCCTCCACGGCCGCCCGGCGCTCGAGTACCGCGCCCTCGCGCCGGGCGTCGCCCCGCTGCTCGCGCCCGGCATGCCGCGGCTCTCGCTCAAGGGCTTCTTCCTCCCCCAGACCGAGGCGCTCTTCGCCTGGCGCCAGCACGGGACCGAGATCGAGATCGAGCGCGGCGCGGCCTCCGCGCGACGCGCGCGTCGCGCTCGGCGTCAAGCCCTGCGACGCCGCGGCGCTCGAGATCGTCGACCACGTCATGAACTGGGACTACGCCGACGAGCCCTGGAACGAGCGCCGCGCGGCGACCACGATCTTCACACTCGCCTGCCCCGTCGAGGACGGGTCGTGCTTCTGCACCGCCGTCGGGCTGGCGCCCGACGGCACCCGCGGCGCCGACGGCCTGTTCACCCCGGTCGAGGGCGGCTGGCTCGTGGAGGCCACGACCGAGAAGGGCGCCGCCTTCGTCGCCGAGCACGCGGCGCGCTTCGGCCCGGCCTCGCCGGCGCTCGTCGACGAGGGCGCCGAGTACCCGCCGGGCCGCCAACGAGCGCGTCGCCGGCCACCTCGAGATCGACGCCGAGTCGGTGCGCGAGTGGATCGCGGCCCACTTCGACGACCCGCTGCTGGCCGCCCTCGGCGTGCGCTGCCACGGCTGCGGCACCTGCGCCTCGGTCTGCCCGACCTGCCACTGCTTCGACATCGTCGACGAGACCGACGGGGTCGGCAAGGGCACGCGGCGGCGCTCCTGGGACACCTGCCAGACCGGCAAGTTCACCCTGCACGCCTCGGGCCACAACCCGCGCAACGACCAGAACGCCCGCTTCCGCCAGCGCCTGAACCACAAGTTCGCGATCTACCCGCTGCGCTTCGGCGAGGTGCTCTGCACGGGCTGCGGACGCTGCTCGCGCGAGTGTCACGCCGGCCAGGACCTGGTCGAGATGCTGGCCGCGATCGACGTCGCCGCCCGGCGGCCCGAGACCGCCGCCGTCGCCGCCGCGGCCGAGAGCGGAGGCCCCGCATGAGCACCGTCGCCCCGCAGCACGAGGCACGACCCGCGCCCGAGGCGCGCCCCGCGCCGACGATCTACGAGCCCAGCCTCATGACGGTCGTCGACCTCGTCGACGAGACCGTCGACACGCGCACCCTCAAGCTCGAGTTCACGGACGAGGCCCTGCGCGAGAGCTTCGCCTTCCACGCCGGGCAGTTCGGCGAGTACTCGGCGTTCGGCGCCGGCGAGTGCACCTTCTGCATCGCCAGCCCGCCGACGCGGACCGGCGCCCTCGAGTGCACGTTCAAGACCGTCGGCAAGGTCAGCGCGGCGCTGCGCGAGCTCAACGTCGGCGACACGATGGGCTTCCGCGGCCCGTACGGCAACTGGTTCCCGGTCGACGACTGGGGCGGCAAGAACGTGCTCTTCGTCGCCGGCGGCATCGGCCTCGCCCCGGTGCGCTGCGTCATCTGGAACGTGCTCGACCGCCGCGACGAGTTCGGCGACGTGACCATCGTCTACGGGGCGCGCAGCGTCGACGACCTCGTCTACAAGCGCGAGCTCGAGGAGTGGGCCGGGCGCGCCGACGTGAACATGGTGACGACGGTCGACCCGGGCGGCGAGACCCCCGACTGGGACGGTCGCGTCGGCTTCGTGCCGACCGTCCTCGGCGAGGTCGCGCCCTCCGCGAAGGACGCCGTCGCCGTCGTCTGCGGGCCGCCGGTCATGATCAAGTTCAGCTTCCCCGTGCTCGCCGACCTGGGGTTCGCCGACGACGACGTCTTCACCACCCTCGAGATGCGCATGAAGTGCGGCGTGGGCAAGTGCGGGCGCTGCAACATCGGGCCGTACTACGTGTGCAAGGACGGCCCGGTCTTCAGCGCCACCCAGCTCAAGACCCTGCCGCCCGAGTACTGAGAGGGAGGCTCGCGGTGCCGCGCAGGAGCCTCCCCCAGGGTCCGTGGCAGACGCCGGAGCCCGCGGCGCCGACGGTCAGCTACGTCGACCCGTACCGCGACCGCAACGGCTTCGGGCGCAACACCTCCGAAGAGCGCCGCATGCTGCGCATCATCAACCAGCGCATCGCCGCCAAGCCGACCCTCGAGGACGTCATGGACTTCCTCTTCCTCGAGGCGCCGACCCTGATCCCCTGCGACCGCATGAGCCTGGCCTTCATCGAGGAGGACGGGCGGCGCATCGTCGCCCACCAGGTGCGCACGAAGTACGACCAGCTGCAGCTCACCCCGGGCTACACCGAGGACCTCCACAACAGCTCGCTCGCGGCGGTGCTCGAGACGGGCACGCCGCGCATCATCGGCGACCTCGCCACGTACGCGGCCGAGCACCCCCAGAGCCGCTCGACCGAGCGCCTGCTGCGCGAGGGCGTGCGCTCGAGCCTCACCTGCCCGCTGGTCGTCGAGGGCCGCGTGCTCGGCTTCATGTTCCGCAACACGCTCGAGCCGAACGCCTACACGCGGCGCCACGTCGAGCTGCAGATGTCGATCAGCGAGCGCCTCAGCCAGGCGGTCGAGAAGGCGTGGCGGATCGAGCAGCTCGAGGAGGTCAACCGCGCGTACCTCGAGATGCTCGGCTTCGTGAGCCACGAGCTCAAGAGCCCGGTCGCCTCGATGGTCACCGACGCCCAGCTGCTCGCCGGCGGCTACCTCGGCGAGCTCTCCTCGACCCAGAAGCTCAAGCTCGAGCGCCTGATCCACAAGGGCGAGTACCTGCTCGAGCTCGTGCGCGAGTACCTCGACCTCGCCCGCGTCGAGGGCCAGGAGCTCCACGCCGAGTTCAGGCCCAACGTGCGCCTCGAGGACGACGTGATCGCGCCCAGCATCGAGCTCGTGAGGCCGCAGTTCGACGAGCGCGACATGACCGTCGAGATCGACAGCTCGCACACCCCGCGGGCGATGGCCGACTGCGACCCCACGCTCCTCCGCATCGTGTTCGTCAACCTGCTGACCAACGCCGCCCGGTACGGACGCGAGGGGGGACGCGTCGTCGTCCGCATCGCCGCCGAGCGCACGCGGGTCACGGTGCGCGTTTGGAACGAGGGACGTGGATTCACCGCCGCCGACAAGGCCAAGCTCTTCCGCCGCTTCTCGCGCATCAAGCGCGAGGGCGACCCGCGCCGCGGCAGCGGCCTCGGCCTCTACAACTCGTGGCGCATCATCCAGCTGCACCACGGGCGGATCCGCGCGAACTCCGCCCCCGAGGAGTGGGCCGAGTTCACCATCGAGCTGCCGCAGCCGCTGCCACCGAGGGAGGCGCCGGCCGACGCGGCGCGGGCCGCCGACGCGGCGCGGGCGACCGGCGCGCGCGCGGCGTCGAGCACGACGCTCGCGCCGCTCAGCAGCGAGCCGCGCGCGGCGCCGGCCCCCGGCGAGCCGCGGGCGCCGGCCGCGACCCCGGGCAACGGCGCCGGTCCGGCCGCCTGACGACTGCCGGCGCCGCCGGCGCACCCGCGCGCGGCCGGCCTGACGGCTTCCGGCGCCGCCGGCAACGCCCTCGCACACCGCCGCGCGAGCGGTCTTCCGGCGAGCCCCGGCGGGCGGGCGCCCCGGGCTCGCATCCATTACACTCTCCAAGGGTAGAAAACCCGCGGCCGGGCACGGCGACGCGCCCCCGCCCGGCCGCGCCTCGTCCGGAGTCAGGAGCCCATGGCCGCCGAGCGCGCGACGGACCCGACCATCCGCTACGTCGACCCGTTCCGGGACCGACGTGCGCTCCGGCCCATCTCGGCCGAGGAGCGCGCGCTCCTGCGCACCGTCAACCAGAAGATCGCCGCCCGGCCCTCGCTGCGAGCGATCGTCGACTACCTCTTCGAGCACACCCAGGAGCTGATCCCCTGCGACCGCATCGGCCTCGCCTTCATCGACGAGGCCGGCCAGCGCGTCTCCTCCTACTACAACCGCGCCTCGTACGAGCCGCTCTACATCGACAAGGACTACTCGGAGGACCTCCACGACAGCTCGCTCGCCGCGGTGCTCGAGACCGGGCTGCCGCGCATCATCGGCGACCTCGAGAAGTACCTCGCCGAGCACCCCCGCAGCCGCTCCACGAAGATCCTGCTCAAGGAGGGCGTGCGCTCCAACCTCACCTGCCCGCTCAGCGTCGAGGGGCGCGTCGTCGGCTTCATCTTCCGCAGCTCGCGCGAGCGCGACACCTACCACTCGCAGCACATCGAGCTGCAGATGGCGATCACCGAGCGCCTGAGCCAGGCGGTCGAGAAGGCCTGGCGCATCGAGCAGCTCGAGGCGGCGAACCACGCCTACATGCAGATGCTCGGGTTCGTGAGCCACGAGCTCAAGAGCCCGGTCGCCTCCATCGTCACCGACGTGCAGCTGCTGGCCGGCGGCTACCTGGGCGAGCTCGAACCGGCGCAGAAGGCCAAGCTCGAGGGCGTCGTCCACAAGGGCGAGTACCTCCTCGGCCTCGTGCGCGAGTACCTCGACCTCGCCCACGTCGAGGGCACCGACCTCAAGGCCCAGCTCCAGCCCGGCGTCGACGTGCGGGCCAAGGTCGTCGACGAGGCGCTCGACATCGTGCGGCCGCAGCTCGAGGCCAAGAAGATGCGGCTCGTGACCGAACTCCCCGACGAGCCGCCCCTCGTCTGCTGCGACCCCACGCTGCTGCGCATCGTCCTCCTCAACCTCCTCGACAACGCCGTCAAGTACGGGCGCGAGGGCGGCGAGGTCCGCCTGACCCTCGAGGTCGCGTCCTCGCGCCACGTGAAGCCGAAGGCGCTGCGCTTCTCGGTGCGCAACGAGGGGCCCGGCTTCTCCCAGGCCGACCGCAACCGCCTCTTCCGCCGCTTCTCGCGGCTCGACGACCCCGAGCTGAAGCGCGAGAAGGGCACCGGCGTCGGCCTCTACAGCGCCTGGCGCATCGTGCAGCTCCACCGCGGACACATCAGCGCCGACTCGAAGAAGGGAGAGTGGGCCCAGTTCTGCGTCGAGATCCCGGCGACGCTCGAGTGCCCTCTCCCTCAAGCGACCAGTACTGGAGACACCCCATGACCGTCCCGCAGACCGGCAGCTTCATCGACGAGACCCGCATCGACGAGGCGCTGGGCGCCGCCGCCGACAAGGACGCGGCGCGCGTCCGCGACGTGCTCGCCAAGGCGCGCGAGCTCGAAGGCCTCGAGCATGGAGGACGTCGCCGTGCTCTCCTCGGTCAGCGACCCGGAGCTGCTCGGCGAGCTCTTCGCCACGGCGCGCGACGTCAAGGACGCGATCTACGGCGCGCGCCTCGTGCTCTTCGCCCCTCTCTACGTCTCGAACCTGTGCACCAACGACTGCCTCTACTGCGCCTTCCGCGTGCGCAACAAGGAGCTCAAGCGCCGCGCCCTGACGCAGGAGGAGATCCGCCGCGAGGTCGAGATCCTCGTCGACCAGGGGCACAAGCGCGTGCTGCTCGTGGCCGGCGAGTCGTACCCGAAGCAGGGCTTCCAGTACGTGCTCGACTCGGTGGCGACGATCTACGACGTCAAGCGCGGCAACGGCGAGATCCGCCGCATCAACGTCAACGTCGCGCCGCTCAGCGTCGACGAGTTCCGTGCCCTCAAGGCGACCGGCATCGGCACCTACCAGCTCTTCCAGGAGACCTACCACCGCGAGACCTACGGCGCGGTGCACGTCGGCGGCAAGAAGCGCGACTACGACTGGCGCGTCACCGCCATGCACCGCGCCATGGAGGCGGGCATCGACGACGTCGGCATCGGCGTCCTCTTCGGGCTCTTCGACTGGCGCTTCGAGGTCCTCGCCCTCATGCAGCACATCCGCGAGCTCGAGCGCGCCTACGGCGTCGGGCCGCACACGATCAGCATGCCGCGCCTCGAGCCGGCCATCGGCAGCGACATGGCCTGCGAGCCGCCCTTCCCCGTCGACGACGTCGACTTCCGCAAGCTCGTCGCGATCCTGCGGCTCGCCGTCCCCTACACGGGCATGATCATGAGCACCCGCGAGACGCCCAACATCCGCCGCGAGACCTTCGCCCTCGGCGTCACCCAGATCTCGGCCGGCAGCCGCACCAACCCGGGCGGCTACGTCGAGGACGAGCACTTCGACGAGGCGCAGTTCCAGCTCGGCGACCACCGGGCGCTCGACGAGGTCATCCGCGACGTCGCCGAGCTCGGCTACATCCCGTCCTTCTGCACCGCCTGCTACCGCCTCGGCCGCACGGGCATGGACTTCATGGACCTCGCCAAGCCCGGCGACATCAAGCACCACTGCGACCCGAACGCGCTCTCGACCTTCCTCGAGTACCTGCTCGACTACGGCAGCGAGGCGACGCGCGCGGTCGGCGAGCCGCTCATCGCGCGCACGACGGCCGCGATGGACCCGGTGCGCCGGGCCCACACCGAGAAGATGCTGGCGCAGGTGCGCGCCGGCAAGCGCGACGTGCTCTGCTGACGGGTACACTCCGCCGACGGAGGAGCCGTCACTCCGGGCGCCGCGACACGCCGGCCCCGGTCACGACCCGCGCGAGGCATCGCGCCGACACGACGAGGAGCGACATGAGCGACGAGCACATCATCATCGGCATCCACGTGAGCGACCGGCTCAAGAACGCCGTCGAGGTGCAGAAGGTCTTCACCGAGTTCGGCTGCAACATCAAGACCCGCATCGGCCTGCACGACGTGGACGCCGAGGTGTGCTCGCCCAGCGGCGTCGTGCTGATCGAGTTCTACGGCACGACCGCTGAGGCCGAGGCGATGGCCGCCAAGGTCGGCGCCGTCGAGGGCGTCGACGTGCAGACGATGGTGTTCGGGCACTGACGACGAGAGCGCGACAGGGACGGGGCGTCCGCGCCGCCCGCCACCGCGACAGGTGGCGCGCAGGGCACGCCGCCCGGCCCCGGGGGTGAGATGAGCAGCGACGACAGCCGCATCGAGCGTGACCTCCTCGGCGAGGCGCCGATGCCGGCCGGCGCGCTCTGGGGCGTGCACACGTTGCGGGCGCGCGAGAACTTCGCCCTCGCCGGCCGCCCCGTGCACGCCGAGCTCGTGCACGCCTTCGGCACCGTCAAGCTCGCCTGCGCGCGCACCAACCGGCAGCTCGGCGCCTGGTCGGGCGACGAGGTCAAGGCCGAGGCCATCGAGCGCGCCTGCCGCGAGATGGCCGACGGCCTGCTCGACGAGCACGTGATCGTCGACGCGCTGCAGGGCGGCGCCGGCACGAGCACCAACATGAACGTCAACGAGGTGCTCGCCAACCGCGCCCTCGCGATCCTCGGCGAGCCGCCCGGGAGCTACGCCCGCGTCTCGCCGACCGGCGACCTCAACCTCCACCAGTCGACCAACGACGTCTTCCCCACCGCCCTGCGCCTCGCCGCCATCACCCTGCTGCACCGCCTCGAGGACCAGGTCGTCACCCTGCAGGAGGCCTTCCAGGCCAAGGAGCAGGAGTTCGGCCACGTGGTGAAGGTCGCCCGCACCCAGTACCAGGACGCGGTGCTCACGACGCTGGGCCGCGAGATGGGCGCCTACGCCGAGGCCCTCAACCGCGACCGCTGGCGCATCTACAAGTGCGAGGAGCGCCTGCGCGTGGTCAACCTCGGCGGCACCGCCGTCGGCACCGGCTTCGCCGCCCCGCGGCAGTACATCTTCCGCGTCGTCGACACGCTGCGCGAGCTGACCAGCGTCGGCTTCGCGCGGGCCGAGAACCTGACCGAGGCGACGCAGAACGCCGACGTCTTCCCCGAGGTCTCGGGCATCCTCAAGGCGCACGCCGCGACGCTGCTCAAGGTGGCCGGCGACCTGCGCCTGATGAGCTCGGGGCCCGAGGCCGGGCTGGGCGAGATCCGCCTGCCGCAGCGGCAGGCGGGGTCGAGCATCATGCCGGGCAAGGTCAACCCTGTGATCCCCGAGGCGGTGACGCAGGTCGCCCTCCTCGTCATGAGCTACGACCAGACGATCGCCCTGGCGGCGGGGCTCGGCAGCCTCGAGCTCAACCCCTTCCTGCCGCTGATCGCCGTCTGCCTGCTCGACAGCCTCGAGCTGCTGGCGCGCGCCGACGAGACCCTGCGACGCCACTGCGTCGAGGGGCTCGAGGCCGACGAGGAGCGCTGCCGCGCCCACGTGCAGGCGTCGAGCGCGGCGGCCACGGCTCTGGTGCCCGAGATCGGCTACGAGGCGGCGAGCGACGTCGTGCGCGCCGCCCGCGAGCGCGGCCTCACGGTCCGCGAGGTCGTCGTGGGCGACGGCCTCCTGACCGCCGAGCAGTTCGACGAGCTGCTCAGCGCCGAGGCCGTCTGCCGCCTCGGCATGCCCGACAAGCTCGGGCGCAGCCTCGAAGGGTAAGGAGTACGCGCTATGGGCCTGATGGACGCACCTCGCGGCATGCGGCTGCACATCGGCATCTTCGGCCGCCGCAACGTCGGCAAGTCCAGCCTCCTCAATGCCATCACGCGCCAGGAGGTCTCGATCGTCAGCGACTTCGCCGGCACCACGACCGACCCGGTCGAGAAGCCCATGGAGCTGCTGCCGCTCGGGCCCGTCCTCTTCATCGACACCGCCGGCATCGACGACGTCGGCGTGCTCGGCGAGCTGCGCGCGCGGCGCACGATGCAGATCTTCGACCGCACCGACCTCGGTGTGCTGGTCACCGAGGCGGGCTCGTGGGGCGAGTTCGAGGACGGGATCCTCGACGAGTTCCAGGAGCGCAAGACGCCGGTCGTCGTCGTCTACAACAAGATCGACCTGAACCAGCACCCGGCCCCGGTGCCGCGCCTCGAGGAACTCAAGATCACCCCGGTGCGGACGCAGGCGAGCGAGGGGCGCGGCGTGCTCGACTTCCGTCAGGCCCTGCTCGACGCCGCGCCGCCCGACTTCATCGACAACCCGTCGATCCTCGGCGACCTCGTGAGCTCCGGCGAGATGGCCGTGCTCGTGGTGCCGATCGACAAGGAGGCGCCGCGCGGCCGTCTGATCCTGCCGCAGGTGCAGTCGATCCGCGACCTCATGGACTCGGACGCCATGGCACTGGTCGTCAAGGAGCGCGAGCTCGGGCACGCCCTCGAGCAGCTCAAGCGCCCGCCGCGGCTCGTGGTGACCGACTCGCAGGCCTTCCTCAAGGTCGCGGCCGACACGCCGCGCGACGTACCGATGACGAGCTTCTCGATCCTCTTCGCGCGCTTCAAGGGCGACCTCACGAGCCAGGTCGAGGGCACGCTCGCCGTCGACGGGCTGAAGAGCGGCGCCCGCGTCCTCATCGCCGAGGCCTGCAGCCACCACCCCATCGCCGAGGACATCGGCCGCGTCAAGATCCCGCGCTGGCTCACGCAGTACGTCGGCGGCAAGCTGCACATCGAGCACGTGCAGGGTCACGACTTCCCCGACGACCCCACGGGCTGGGACCTCGTGATCCACTGCGGCGCCTGCACCTTCAACCGGCGAGCGATGCTGGGGCGGATCCTGCGCTGCAAGCAGGCCGGCGTGCCGATCACCAACTACGGCCTCGTCATCGCCTACAGCCTGGGCATCTTCGAGCGCGCCCTGCAGCCGTTCCCGGCGGCGCTCGAGGCGCTCCGCCAGGCGCGCGAGCGCGCCCTCGAGGAGCACGCCGCGCCGCCGGTCACCGCCGGGCTGCCCGACGATGTCGCCGTCGACGAGCTGTGCTGAGGCGTCGCGTCGCGCGCGCATGAGCACCCCGAACGCATGAGCGCCCCGAACGGAGAGAACCCGCCGCTCGGTGTCGCCGACGCCCTCTCCCGCGCCGCGCTCGAGAGCTGGCTGCGCGAGGACGACCCGGCGCGCCTCGAGGAGCTGTGGTGCGCCGCGGACGAGACCCGCCGCGACTACGTCGGCGACGAGGTGCACCTGCGCGGCCTCTGCGAGGTCTCCAACGTCTGCGTGCGCGCCTGCACCTACTGCGGCATCCGCGCGCCCGAACCGCGGCGTCCAGCGCTACCGCATGGAAGCGGACGATGTCGTGGTCTGCGCCCGTCAGGCCCGCGAGTTCGGCTACGGCACCATCGTCCTGCAGGCCGGCGAGGACTACGGTCTGCCGGCCGACTGGGTCGCCGGTGTCGTGCGGCGCATCAGGGAGGAGACGGCGCTCGCGATCACGCTCAGTCTCGGCGAGCGCCCCGAGGCCGATCTCGCCGCCTGGCGCGAGGCCGGCGCCGACCGCTACCTGCTGCGCTTCGAGACCTCGGACGAGGGGCTGTACCGGCACATCCACCCCGACCTGCCGGGACGGGTCAGCGACCGCCTCGCCGACCTGCGCACCCTGCAGCGCCTGGGCTACGAGGCCGGCACCGGCATCATGGTCGGGGTGCCCGGCCAGACCTTCGCCTCGGTAGCCGACGACATCGACCTCTTTCGAGGGATGGACATGGACATGATCGGCATCGGGCCGTACCTGCCGCACCCGGCGACGCCGCTGGGGGCGGAGTTCGCCGCCCGGGTCGCCAACGACGACTGGCCGTCCGACCAGGCGCCCAACAGCGAGCTCATGACCTGCAAGGTGATCGCCCTCACCCGGCTGGTGCGCCCCGACGCCAACCTGCCGGCGACGACCGCGCTCTCGCTCGTCGACAGGGAGGCGGGGCGCTCGCACGGGCTGCGGCGCGGGGCCAACGTGGTGATGCCGAACCTGACCCCGCCCGAGTACCGCGAGAAGTACGAGATCTACCCCGAGAAGGCCGCCGTGCACGAGACCGCGGAGGCGATCAACGCCAGCATCCAGGCGCTGCTGCGCGAGCTCGGGAGGACGGTCGGGAAGGGCGCCGGCGGGCGCGGGCGTACGCCCGGCTCCGGCGTCTGAGGATACTGCCGGAAGCAGGCGGCCGGCATCGGGGCCCGGATCAGGGCTCGAGGCGGCGTGCCGTGGGGCCGGACGGCGAGGGGCCGGGGCGCTGATGCGCCCCGGCCCCTCGCCGTCTTCACGCCCGCGAAGCGCTGCACGCGCTCCGTCGTGGCGGATCGACCTCCGTTACGGCTTGATCGGGATCTTGTAGGCCTTGCCGTCGGTCGGCGAGGTCTGCTCGATACCCAGCGTGCGGAGGATCGTCGGCATGACGTCGGCGAGGCGGATCTCCGCCTTCTTGACGCCCTGGCAGATGCCTGGGTTGTACCAGACCATCGGCACGCGCTGGACCTGCCGCTGGTGGCCGCCGTGGTCACCCCAGACCGAGTAGTTCGTGTGGTCGGCGAGCAGCCCGACGACATCCGCCGAGCCCTCGAAGGCCATCGTGTTGACGAGTTCCTGCCCGTGCAGCTTCCACCACGACTTCTCCGCCGACGTCATCGGCGTGCACGTCCTCCCGGCTCTGAAGACCTTGTAGCTGTCGTTGTCCTTACTCTTCACGTAGGTCGCGACGACGCCGGGCAGCGTGCCCATCACCTTGGCGGCCGCGATCTTCTTGCTCCAGGACTGGTCGATCAGGTAGGTGTGGATGGAGGTCGACTGGTAGCTGAACCTGACGTTGCCGGTCGCCATGAGCGGCGCCAGCGCCGGCGGGCCGTCACTCCAGTTCGGCACCATCGGATCGGTGCCCCAGCCGGGCACCCACGCGCCGGCGTACCAGCCGGCCGAGTTGCCGCCGTCGTACACGTTGCTGCCGCCGAAGAACCGCTCGGAGTCCTGGCCACCGTGGTCGGCCAGCACCACGATGAGGGTCTCCTCGAACTGCCCGAGCTCCTTCAGCTTGGCGATCAAGCGGCCGAGCGCGTTGTCGGCGTTCTTGGCCGCGAACGGCAGGTGGACCCAGTCGAAGTTGCTGTTCGGGTCCCACGTGTAGTTCAGCAGGTCGTCGACGTCGCCGCCGCCCCACATGTGACCCATCTTGTCGATGGCGCTGAAGTTCAGGAAGAGGCCCGACCAGTCCTCGTTCTCCATGATGGCCGTCGCCGCGTTGGCGACCCAGCCGTCACCGCTCTCGCGACCGGCCAGCGTACCGGGGACGTAGCGGCCGTCCTCGTAGTACATCCACGCCGGCGCCGTCGAGGCGGTGCCGTAGTCGTCGCCGACCTTCACGTCGGAGCTGATGTAGAAGCGGTAGTCCGTCGTGGATGTAGCTCGGGCACGTTGCCGGCGGGCCGCGCCACCGGGCCGGCAACGGGTCGATGCCCATGGGTTCCAGCACCGCCGGGTCGTTGCTGATGTAGCTGGGCAGGTGCCGTGAGCGCCTTGCGCGAGCCCATGCGCACCCAGTAGTCGGCGTTCGCGGCGGCCATCGACTCGACCTGGTAGCCCTTCTGGCCGATCATCGCGACGACGGTGCCGGGGAACTTCTCGTGCAGGTAGTCGCCGATCTTCGGGTAGTCGCCGGCCGCCTCGATGAGCTTCACGTAGTCGTTGTAGCCGAGGGCGCCGGTCTCGACGATGGCGCCCTCGCCGTAGCCGAGCAGCCCGTCGATGTCACGGATCGCCTCGTCCGACCAGCCCATGTGCTTCGGGAACAGGCCGCTCGCGATCACGTTGTGACTGACGACCGTGTCGGACTGCATGTGCCCCACGTAGGCGTTCGGGAAGTGCAGGCCGTTCTCCTGGAGCCAGAGCACGTTGGTCATGTCGTACTGCTCGGCGTACTCGGGCCGCATCTGGTCCATGACGACGAGGAGCACGCGCGTCGGCTGCTGCGCGAACGCCGACGCCGGCCAGCACGAGCAACAGCAGGAGCGAGACGAGCAGAAGGATGGAGAGACGACGGACCCTGACCATGTGGTACCCCCTTGGCCGTGGATGAACGGCGCCTACCGGCCGCCCGTTGCCCGGGACGTATACATGGAGGGGCCTCGGTGTCAACGGCGTGTTGCGTGTCTCGCTTCACGCCGAGCCTCGGGCGTTGCCAGTCCTGACAACGACCGCGCGGGCCGGCGCGTGCGCGAGGCGGCGGGCCGGGGCACGCCGGCGACGCCGAGGGCGCGACGCCGAGAGGCGACGTCGGCGGGTCACCGGCGACGCCCGGCGCAGGCGCCGGGCGCCTGCCCCGCCCTCAGTCGCGCGCCCCGGAGGCATCCGGTATACTCCGTCTCCGCGTCGGGGTGTGGCTCAGCTTGGTAGAGCGCTCGGTTCGGGACCGAGAGGTCGGCGGTTCAAATCCGCCCACCCCGACCAGGCCCTCACCCCTCCCTCAGTTCATCGAGAGCAGGCGCTCGTAGGCCTGCGGGTCGTAGCCGCCGACCGCCCTCCCCCCGATCATCACGAACGGGAAGCCCTGGATCTTGTGCGCCCGCATGTCGGCGGCGATGCGACGCTTCAGGTCGTTGCTCACGGTGTCGAACTCGATGACCGTCGGCTGCACGCCGCGCTGCCTGAAGAACGCCTTGGCCTGCGCGCAGTGCCCGCAGGTCGTGAGCGACACGATCAGTACTGGCGGCGTGGCCACCGGTGGCCTCCTCATGGAAAGGACAGATGCAGTCCTGTATATACCCGGAGGCTCAAGGGACGAGTTCACCCATACGCTAGGCGCGCAGCCGGGGGCCTGCGAGGATGAGCTGAGCGCACGAGCGAATGGGCTCGGGGCGCACTCAGCGCCTGGCAGCGGGGCAGCGCCTGCGTCACGAGACCGGCGCCGATCGCCGCCGGTGTATCGTTGGCACCGCCCCGCGGCAAGGAGAGCGCATGCAGGTGCCGATCGACTGGCTGCTCGACGGTGAGCCCTACGTCAGCTACCGGACGCGACGCGACCTGCTCGGCGAGGCGGCGGGCAGCGGTCCGGTCGTCGAGGCCCGGCGCGAGATGCTCGCCGACCCGCAGGTCCGCAGCCTCGTCGACGGCCTCGCCGGATGGCCGGGCACCGTCATCGCGAGCCACAAGAGCGCCGGCCAGCCGTTCCACCGGCTGACCTTCGTGGCCGACCTCGGGCTGCGTGCCGACGACCCCGGCGTCTCCGAGATCGTCGCCGCCGTCCGCGCCCATCAGTCGGCAGAGGGTCCGTACCAATTGCCGACGAACGTCCCGCAACGGTACGGGGGGACGGGTGTCGAGACGTGGGCATGGGCGCTCTGCGACGCCCCGCTCCTCGTCTACGGCTGGCGACCATGGGCCTCGGCGAGGATCCCGGCGTGCGCAGGGCGATGGCGCACCTCGTCGGTCTCGTACGCGAGAACGGCTGGCCGTGCGTGGTCTCGAGGGAGCTCGGGAGCTTCCGGGGGCCGGGAGCGAAGGCCGATGCATGCCCGTTCGCCACGCTCGCGATGCTGAAGGCCCTCGGCGCGTTTGACGACCTTCGCGACTCGGAGGCGTGCCGCACCGGCGCCGAGACGCTGCTCGGCCTCTGGGGCGCGAGTCGCGAGCGGCACCCGTATCTCTTCTACATGGGCACCGACTTCCGCAAGCTCAAGGCCCCTTTCGTCTGGTACGACCTCCTGCACGTGCTCGACGTGCTCACGCGCTTCCCCTGGCTCGCCGGCGACCCGCGGCTCGACGACATGCTCGACACGCTGACGGCGAAGGCGGACGAGCGCGGGCGCTTCACCGCCGAGTCCGTGTGGGCGCCGTGGAAGCACTGGGAGTTCGGCCAGAAGAAGCAGCCATCGCGATGGATCACGCTGCTCTCGTGGCGCATCCTCGGCCGCGCGGCCGCCGGCCGGTGAGTCGGCCGGCGGCCGCGCCACGACACCGCGTCAAGGCGTGAATGAGGCAGGCGTCGGCTCGACCGGGCCGACGCCTCCCCGCGTCCGGCAGGATCGGCTGCTCAGCGGAGGGCCTGCGCGGCTCGCGCCGTGCGCAGCCTGTCGGCAAGGTCGCAGGCCTCGGCGTACGGCGCCGGCGCCGCTTCGTATCTCGGCGTCGAGGATCAGACAGCGGTCGCTCGCGCGGTCGTACGCGGGCCACGAGGGCAAAGCCGCGTCGCTCTCCTCGCCGGCTCCCGACGCGGCGTTCGGGTCGCCGTCGCGGGCGAACGCGACCCAGTAGCGCATCATCGCCTGCGAGAGCTCGCCGTCTACGCCGCTGTTCACGTCGAGCGCGAGGACCGGGTTGCCGAACACGTAGGGGTATCTCGAGACCGTGGAAGGCGCCGAGGTCGCCGACGGCCGGAGGCACGCGGGCGAAGTGGTAGAGGTAGGCTGCGCCGCCCGCCTCCGAGACCGCGGCGGCGGCAAAGCGCGCCGGGGCGACGAAGCCCATGACGGTGACCGCCTTGCTCAGCGCCGCCTTGCGCGAGCCGTGCTCGTCGTCGGGGAAGAGCTCGAGCACGGCGTCGTCGTCGGGCTCGTAGAGGCGGCGCACGTACCTGGTCAGTTGCGCCGCCGTCGCGCCCCTCATCCCCAGCAGGAAGAGGTTGGCCTCGTCGGCGTTGGCGCCGACGAGCAGGTCGACGTCGTGCAGCTCGCCGGCGGCGAACAGCGCCGCCGGGTCGCCGGGCAGCACGACGCCGTCGACGACCGGGACGAAGCCGAGGCCGCCGGGCCCGCGCGGCACGGTGCGCTCGGCGGCGCGCAGGAGGCGCCCGACGGGGGCGGCGCGCAGCGCCGCGAGCTCGTCGGGCGCCTCGTCGCCGCCGAGCTGCCGCGAGAGCTCGCGCCCCGTCTCCTCCGCCTCGGCGAGCGACCGCACGGCGTCCATGCCGGCGCCGCTCGAGTCGAACGGGCCGCTCTGCACGATCGCCCGCGCGAAGAGGCCCTCGGCCGGCGGGCTCACCATCAGGTCGCAGATGCTCATCCCGCCGGCCGACTCGCCGAACACGGTCACGTTCGAGGGGTCGCCGCCGAACGCGGCGACGTTGTCGCGCACCCACTCGAGCGCGGCGATCTGGTCGAGGAGTCCGTAGTTGCCCGAGGCGCCAGAGGGATCCTCTTTCGAGAGCTCTGGGTGGGCGAGGAAGCCGAGCGGCCCGAGCCGGTAGTTGATGGTGACCACGACGGCGCCGAGCCGAGCCAGGTTCCCCCCCGAGTAGACGTCGAGCGAGCCGCTGCCGGTGGAGAAGCCGCCACCGTGGATCCAGACCATGACGGGGAGCCGTGGGGCCCCGTCGGCGGCCTGCCCCGCGGCGCCGTCGTCCCCCTGCCCCGTGCTGCCGGCCCCGGTCCCCTCCGCGACGTCGTCCAAGCCGCCTGCGGCGGCGCTGCGGGGCGTCCACACGTTCAGGTAGAGACAGTCCTCGTCGGTCCCGTCGAGCGCGAAGAGACTGAGGCCGTCGCCTTGCGGCTGCGGGCACGACGGCCCGTAGCGCACGCACGCGCGGACACCATCCCACGATGCCGGCGCCTGCGGCGGACGCCAGCGCAGCTCGCCGACCGGTGGCGCCGCGTACGGGATCCCAAGGTAGGCGCGGACGCTGTCGACCTCCGCGCCCGAGATCAGACCTCCGGCGACGCGGAGGACGCCGGGGCTCTGCGTCGCGGCAGGCTCGTCGCTTCCGCTGCAGGCGCTCACGGCAGAGCCGCCGAGGAGGATGGCCGCCCGAGGGCGGAGAGCCGTGCCGCGCCGAGGGCGGACCGTGCCGCGCCGAGGGCGGAGAGCCGTGCCGCGCCGAGGAGCATCGGCCGCGTGCGCGCGAGTCGGCGACCGCGAGGCGCGGAGGTTCGCGCGTGCGCTCTCACCGGGCAGAGGCGGAGCGCTCGGCGGGCGCGTGTCGCGAGTGCGGTCATCGCTGCTAGGGTACACCGAGCGCGACGCCGCTCACCCTGCACCTGAGGGTGAGGGCAACCCACTCGACGAAGGGGCCGGATGGCCGACCAAGGCGGAGTGACGATCGTCTGGCTGCGCCGCGACCTGCGGCTGCTGGACAACCCCGCGCTGACCGAGGCGAGCCGGCGCGGCGGGCCCGTCCTGCCGATGGCCTGTGGCCTCGCGACGATGCCGCGACCGCAGCGACGCCGGCGAACGGCGTTCGGCGGCAGCGCGACGGCGGCAGCCCCGAGGCGGCGCGACGGCCGCCGGACTCGACGCGGCCCGCCGAGGCGTGCCCGGCGCCGCCGCGCGCTGGTGGCTCGCGCGCTCCTTGATCGCGCTCGGCGACGACCTGCGGCGCCGCGGCTCCGCGCTCCTGGTGCGCGCCGCCGACTCGGGCACCGACGGTGCTGCGGCGGCCGTCGCCGGGCTGGCCGCCGAGGCCGGCGCGCGCCGGGTCGTCTGGGCACGCGGCATCGACCCGCCCCAGCGCGCCGAGGACGAGGCCGCCCGCCGCGCCCTCGGCGACGCAGGCGTCGAGGCGGTCGTCGTGCCCTCGGCCGCGCTGCTCGTCGCCCCGGACGCCGTCGAGACCTCGCAGGGCGGGCCCTACAAGGTGTTCACGCCCTTCTGGCGCGCCGCGAGCGGCGGGTTGAGGCCGCCGGACCCGCTGCCGGCGCCGAAGGTGCCGGCTGCCCCGGCGGCCGTCCCCGCCGGCCTCTCCCCCGCCGACCTCGAGCGCGACGCCGTGAAGGCCTGGGCCGCGGGGTTCGGCGACGAATGGCAGCCGGGCGAGGCGGGCGCTCGCGCCCGCCTCGCCCGGCTGCTCGACGACGTCCTGCCCGCGTACGCCGACGACCGCGACCGCCCCGACCTCGAGGGCAGCTCGCGGCTGTCGCCGCACCTGCACTGGGGCGAGCTCTCGCCGCGTCAGGTGTGGCACGCCGTCGCCGGCCGCCTCGCCGAAGCGGGCTTCGAGGCCGAGGCCGCCATCGGCCCGCCGTCGTGGAAGGAGGGCGGGCCGATCGCCCGGCCTCGCCCGCGGCGCCGCCGCCTTCCTCCGCCAGCTCGGCTGGCGCGAGTTCGCCCACCACCTCCTCTGGCACTTCCCCGACACCGTCGCGCAGCCCCTGCGCACCGAGTTCGCCGCCTTCCCCTGGCGCGACGACCCGAGCGGTCTCGCCGCCTGGCAGCGGGGCGTCACCGGCTACCCCTTCGTCGACGCCGCCATGCGCTCGCTCTGGACCACCGGCTGGATGCACAACCGCGCCCGCCTCGTCGCCGGGTCGTTCCTCGTCAAGGACCTGCTGCTCCCCTGGCAGGCGGGCGCCGCCTGGTTCTGGGACACGCTGGTCGACGCCGACCTCGCGAACAACACCCTCGGCTGGCAGTGGGTCTCGGGCTGCGGCGCCGACGCCGCGCCGTACTTCCGCATCTTCAACCCGGTGACGCAGGGCCGCCGCTTCGACCCGGACGGCGCCTTCGTGCGCCGCTGGGTGCCGGAGCTGGCCGAGCTGCCGGCGCAGTGGGTCCACGAGCCGTGGGAGGCGCCGGCCGACGTGCTCGCCGCGGCCGGCGTGCGACTCGGCGAGACCTACCCGGCGCCGATCGTCGATCACGGCGAGGCCCGCTCCCGCGCGCTCGCCGCCTACGAGGTCGTCAAGCTCGCACGCTAGACGGGAGTCGCGCGGGGCCTCCGCGCCGCAGCGGCCTCAGGGCAGCGGCAGCGTTCGCCCAGCGGTGCTGCGGCTGCTCTCGCCAAGGCCGGCAGCCTCAGCCCAGGTCGACGATCCGCGGCTCCGCCAGCTCAGCCGAGCGTCACGATCCGCGGCTCCGGCCGCCCGTCCCCGACCTCGACCAGCGCCAGCGTGCGTGCCTTGCCGAAGCGTGCCCTCCCCGCCGATCCCGGATTCAGGAAGAGCACGCCGTCGCGCCACTCGATCGCCGCCCGGTGGCTGTGGCCGCTGACGACGATGTCGTAGCCCTCGGCGACCGGGTCGTGGCGGCCCATCAGGCTGTGGCCGATGTGACAGACGATGAGGCGCAGGCCGGCGACCTCGACCTCCGTCTCCCAGGGCAGCGAATCGCCGAAGCTCGGCAGGTCGACGTTGCCGGCGACCGCCGTGAGCGGGGCCAACGCGCTCAGCCTCTCGAGGATGTCGAGCGTGCCGACGTCGCCGGCGTGGACGATGTGCGCGACGCCGGCGAGCAGCCTGTCGAGCGCCGGGTCGTAGTAGCCGTGTGTGTCGGAGACCACGCCGATGAGGGACCGGTGCGCCACGGCGCAATACTACCAACACCGCGCCGCATCCACGGCCCGACCGTCCCCATGTCTGTTGCCCGAACGCCGACTCTGCCCCGCCGCCGAACGCGCCGACGGCGGCGGACGGCGACGTGCCGCTCGCCTACCTCTTGTAGTACGCGATGACGTCCGAGTGGACGCCCTCCGCAGTCGCCTTCGAGAGACTCGTGCCTTGCTGGACCCATTCGGTCGCCCCCGCGGGCTTCCATGCCCACCAGCACCAGGCCTTCTCCTCGCCGTCCGCCTCGGTGATGGCCACGTCGCAGAAGACGGGGTCGCTGCGGGCGAGGCTGCGGTAGTAGTCGGCGAACTCCGTCTTGGTGAAGCACCCGTCGATCGGGTCGTCGTAGACGAAGTCGTCGGCGCAGGCATCGAGGATCATCTCGAGGTCGTTGCTCATCCAGCCGCGCATGAACCGCTCCATGTGATCGCTCACGGGCTCCTCCTGCTCCGATGACGAGGTCGCGTGCCCAGACTACTCCGTGTCTCGCCATCGGGCCACGTTTCGGGGGTCGCCCACGCCTGCCGCGCTGCCGTCGCCTGATAGGCTCGCCCCGAGGACGGGGGCGTACGAGGGAGGTCGACGATGAAGGGACTGGCCGGCAAGCGCGTCGTGGTCACCGGGGGCACGAGCGGCATCGGCGCCGCGACCGTCGCAGCGCCTGCGCGACGAGGGCTGCGACGTCGTCATCCTCGCGCGCCGGTCCGGCGAGGGCGTCATCCAGTGCGACGTCGGCGACCGCGCCCAGGTCGAGGCCGCCTTCGACGCAGATCGGCGACCTCGACGTGCTCATCGCCAACGCCGGCACGAGCTACCGCAGCCCGGCGCTCGAGATCACGGAGGAGCACTGGCGCGAGGTCCTCGCGACCAACCTCGACGGCGCCTTCTGGTGCGCGCAGGCCGCGGCCCGGCGCATGCTGCAGGGCCGCGGCGGCACGATCCTCTTCACCGCCTCGACCAACGCCCTCGTCGGCTACCGCTACTACGCCGACTACAACGCCACCAAGGCGGGGCTCGTCGCGCTGACCAAGTCGCTCGCCCTCGAGTGGGCGCCGAAGGTCCGCGTCAACGCCGTCTGCCCCGGCTACGTGCTCACGCCCATGCAGGAGGCCGAGTACACGCAGGAGATGCTCGACCAGGTGAACGCGCGCATCCCGCATGGGGCGCCACGCGACGCCGGAGGAGCTCGCCGGCCTCTTCGCCTACCTCGCCTCCGACGAGGCCGCCTACTTCACCGGCTCGACGATCGTCATGGACGGCGGCGAGACCGCCGGCAGCATCGTCAGCGGGCCGGCGGTCCGGGCGCACGCGAGCACGGCGCGCGGCCGACGACTGACGACGACCGCGACCACCCGGTCGCGGTCGCCCAGGCGGACGACTCACCGAGCCAGTCGGGCAGCTCGTACCGCGCCAGCACGTCGTCGACCGTCTCGCGACGCACGACGACGGCCGCGTCGGTGCCGTTGACGAGGACGACCGCCGGCCGCGTCATCGAGTTGAGGCTGGCGTTGAAGGTCTGCGCGTAGGCGCCGCAGGCGAGCGCGGCGACGACGTCGCCGCGCGCGACGGCCGGGAAGTCGTAGCTCAGCGCCAGCTCGTCGTCGGTGCAGGTCGGGCCGAAGAGCTCGGCGGGCCCGACCTTCGGCGCGTCCATGTCGTCCGCCTTCACCCAGCGATACTTGTAGCCCTCGATGCAGGCGCGCAGCAGCAGGTGCTTCTGCGCGTCGGTGATGACGAAGCGGCGGCCGAACTGCTCCTTGACCCACTGGACGCGGGCGAGCAGCACGGTGGACTCGCCGACGAGGGAGCGCCCGAGCTCGAAGATCACCAGCGGGCGCGGCAGGCCGGCGGCGTCGAAGGCCTCGCCGAGGGCGCCGAGCTGCACCGCCGCGAAGTCCTCCGGGCGGGGCGACCCTGTGCGGGCGCTCGTCGCCGGACTCGGGGTCGGACGGGTAGGCCCAGCCGCCGCCGACGTCGAGCACCTCGGGGACGAAGCCGGTCGCGTCGCGCAGGCGGGCGATGGCGCCGACGACGTCGCGCATCGCGGCGGCGTGGTAGTCGGGGCGGTTGATGAAGTAGCCGATGTGGTGGTGGTAGCCGCGCAGGAGGAGGCGGTCGGGCGCGCCGAGGGCGCGCGTCACCGCCTCCTTCGCCTCGTCCTCGGTGAACCCCCACACGGTCGTGAGCACGCGGTCGGCGATCTGCGGCCCCTCGGGAGCGACGCCGAGGCGCACTTCGTCCATCGAGAGCTTGAGGCGGATGAAGGCCGGGGCCCGCACGCCCGCCCGGCCCGCCACCTCGAAGCAGCAGCTCGAGCTCGCCCGGGTTGTCGAGCGTCACCGTGATGCCGTGCTTGACGGCGAGCTCGAGCCACTCCGCGGTCTTCGCCTGGCCGTTCATGACGAGCTTCTCGCCCGGCACCCCGGCGCGCAGCGAGGTCTCGACCTCGCCGGGGCCGAAGGCGTCGCCGCCGGCGCCCTCCTGCGCCAGGATGCGGCGCACGGCGAGGATCGGGTTGGACTTGACGGCGTAGTAGACCTCGACCGGGTCGTAGACGGCGCGCACCGCGGCCAGCGTGCGCCGGTAGCGCTCGCGGATCGAGTTCTCGGAGATCGCGAAGAGCGGCGTGCCGAACCGCTCGGCCAGCTCGACCGCCGGCACGCCCTCGACCATCAGTTGCGCTGCCATCGTCCCTCCGTCCGTCGTCGCCGTCGGCACGACTCTAGGCCGCAGCGTCAGCGCCGAAGGCGCGCCGCGACGTCACGCGCAGCGGACAGCCGCGCCTCACGTCGTGTCACAGGCCGCGACTCACGTCAGGGCAGAGGCCGGGCCGAGCCGCTAGGATGCCCGCGAGACCCCACGACGACAGAGGACACCGATGACCTCAGAGCCCACCTGGTCGGGAGTGCTGCACGCCGGCGTCCACGGCTTCCTCCGCGCGCCGCTGGTCGCGCCGGAGGCCGGCGCGCTGCGCGCCGCCGGCGCGACCCACGCCGTCTACGGCGTGCCTTTCGACAGCACGACGCTCTACCGCACCGGCTCGATGCACGGCCCCAAGGCAGTGCGCGACGCCTCCGTGCAGTTCGTGCCGTACCACTACGACTACGACGTCGACCTCGCAGAGCGCTGTGCCCTGGTCGACTGCGGCGACGCGGCGGCGATCCCCGGCAACGCCGCGCGGACGCTCGACATCGCGCAGACCGACCTCGGCGCAGATCTTGGGCGCCGGGGCGATGCCGATCCTGCTCGGCGGCGAGCACACGGTGACGATCGCCGGCACGAGGGCGCTGGCCGCGCACGCCCCCGGCCCCCTCGGCCTCGTCGTCTTCGACACCCACCTCGACACCGCGACCGACATCGGCGGCGAGGAGCTCACCTACTGCGCCCCCGTCTCGCGCACGCTCGACCTCGACGCCTTCTCGCCGTCCAACACCGTGCTCGTCGGGGTCCACGGGCCGGCGAACCCGCGCGAAGAGCGCGAGTGGGCCGAGCGTCACGGCGTGACGGTCTTCTCCGTCGCCGACATCGAGCGCCGCGGCATCACCGCGGTCACCGAAGAAGCGATGGAGATCGCCTGGCGCGGCACCGCCGGCGTCTACGTCTCGGTCGACATCGACGTGCTCGACGCGGCGTACAACCCCGGCGGCGCGCCCGAGCCCGGCGGGCTCACGAGCCGCGAGCTCTTCGCCGCCTTGCGCGTCGTCGGGGCACGCGGCTACAGCGCCTTCGACGTCGTCGAGGTGGCGCCACAGTACGACCCGGCGGGCATCACGGCGATCACCGCCTGCCGCGTGATCCTCGATCTGCTCGCGGCGGCGGCGAGCGCCGGCTGACGCCGGCGGGTCCGCCGCCGCGACCCGACTCTACGCGGCGCTGGGCCGAGTCACTCCGCGGCGCCGGCGGTGAAGATCAGCGACTCGGCCCCGTCCGAGCCGAAGAGGGTGAGCGTGGTCTCGGTCGCGTGGAACGAGGCGGCGTCCTCGAGCAGCCCCAGGTACGCCGCCTCGGCCTCCATGTCGGACTCGGGCCCGGCCATCATCGTGCTGGCGATCTGCCCCACGGAGAAGTCGTTGACCCCGCCGGTCGTGTACGACCCGCTATAGGTGTTGACCGCGCTCGTGCCGCTGATGCTGCCGTCGGCGAAGCTCGCCGTGATCGTGAAGTCGGCCGGGTCGACGCCGGTCTCGCGCCAGCGCACGAGGCTCCAGTCGGTGCCGTCGAGGGCGGCGGAATCGGCTTCGCCGCCCCCTCCGTCGCTCCCCCCGTCGGCGCCGTCATCGCCGCAACCGGCGAGCACGAGCAGGGCCGCGGCTGCGGCGATCGAGAGAGCCAGCGCCGCCAGGCGCCTCGTGGACAACGTGCGCGTCATCGTGCCTCCCCATTCGGTACCGGTCTGGCCGGAGCGCAGGAGCGCGCCCGACGTCCATCGCGGGACGCTACCATGTCCCCTCTGCTGATGCCCCGCACGACCCACAGGCCCCGCCGGACGACCGGGACAAAGCCCCTGGAGTACCCGCTCGCCGAATGACGCCTACAGAGGGGCGACCCGGGCCTCCTGCCCCCTGGGCGGCCCGAGCCTCCTGCCCTCTCCCGGCGGGACCGGACCCCGGCACCTCACGCGGAAACGAGTCCGGCGATGGCGAGCGCGAGGGGGACGAGGGCAAGGGCGACCACCGCCAGCGGTCCACGGCCGCTCGCGCCCCGAGCCCGCGCGGCCCGCCAGCCGAAGAGCGCGAGAGCGGCGCCGATCACGGCGATCACGGCCGCGAGCGCAGCCGCCTCTGCGCCCGTGCGGGTGTACGCCCAGTCGAGCCAGAGGATGACGGCAGCAAGGAGGGCGAAGACGAGACCGGCGGCCACAGGCGCCCCGCCCGCAGCGGCGGGCGCGCCGGCCGCCCCACCGTCGGCACGCGAGCGACGTGGATCGAGGATCTCGTGCGGGCGCGTCAGGCGCGGCCCGCGGTGGCTGGACGGCGTGAAGCCCATGGCGGGCTCATCGTACCGTACGCACGCGCGAGGTGGCGACGAGCGCCGGCGCACCCGGTCGGGCCACAGGGAGCTACGGGACTACCCACACCATGGAGGAGTCGGTCACGTGGCTGTGGGCGGACCGAGGCGGGGTCGGCCGGCAGAGTCGGCCGGTGAGTCTGGTAGCGGCGGGAGGACTCGAACCTCCGACACGCGGATTATGATTCCGCTGCTCTGACCAGCTGAGCTACGCCGCCCACGCGGAGCAGTAGGGTACCACATCCCCCAGATCGCCCTCAACGCGCCTTTGGCACCCCTTGACAGGTGCCCGCCGCTGTGTGATTTTGTGGGCGTCTGGGCCCGTCGTCATCCCTTCGCCTGGACCCTTATTGGCCATTACGTCCTAGTCTAGAGAGTCAAATTCAGCCTTCCAGCCGTCGCCGCGAGCGCAAATACACGTATAATGAGAACTGCGTCACAAGGCTCCGCCAGACTCTCCCTGAGGGTGAGCCGAGACGCCAGGACGAGATGTCCCCTGGTCGTCATGTCCCCCAGCGTGATGACCCTTGCCGGCCGGGACTGCCCCCCAGTCCCGGCCGGTCCCCCCTCCGGGGCAGATCGCGCCCGAAGTCACCCCGTCACGGCCCCTTGGACCTCCCCGCGATCACGCCTGCCGAGCGCCTCCAGGTCGGTTGAAAGCCACCCCCCTTTCGACTACCATTCCAAGGCTCCCGGGGGAGTGCCCGAGTGGCTAAAGGGGGCGGACTGTAAATCCGTTGGCGCAGCCTACCTAGGTTCGAATCCTAGCTCCCCCACCAGGCCCGGTTAGCTCAGTCGGCAGAGCACCTCCATGGTAAGGAGGGGGTCCGCGGTTCGAGTCCGCGACCGGGCTCCAACTCTCCCACTGCTCTACTCTGCACCTCTCTGCCCCTCGCCGCTGTGCCCCGCTCCTCTCCGCTCATCGCAATCGGCCTCGGCGCGGTGACGCACCGCCGCGTGCCGCGCCGTCGACGCAGAAGCGCTAGGAGGAGTCAGGGGGCGGCTGGCTCCTCGGTGAGGCACAGCGCGTCGCAACCCGCCGTGCGCGCCGCTTGAGCCAGCCGGCGATCCGCCGTCACTAACGGGAGATGGCAGGCGAGCGCAAGCGCGACGTAGCAGGCGTCGTACACGCTGAGCCCGAGCCTGACGGCGAGTTGGAGAGCGTCGCCGACGATGGCTCCGACGGCGACTCTTCGGAAGGGGAGCGCCAGGACGCGATCGAGTGCCACCTCGGCCTCCTCGATCGGCCATGGTACCCATCTGACGCGCTTCCAGAGAGCGTTCGCGCACTCGGCATCGAAGAGGTCGACGGTCAGACAGTCCCCAGGGAATCACGGGCCGCCTCGAACCACCGCTCGGCGCGGACGCTGCACGAGTCACTGGCGATGACGGGCACGATCGCGCTCGCGTCGATCACGCAGGGGCCGACCCGACGGATCACCGCGAGTCCCTGTCCTCGCGGATGAGTTCGGCGCTGCTCGGGCCCTTGTAGGGTCCGTACTTCGCCTCCATCTCTTCGCGGAAGCGCCGCGCGTCTTCGAGCCACTCCTTCGCGGAGAACGGACGCACGGGCGCGTTCAGCCCCCGCTCCAAGAGGTCGATGACCTCGGCGCTGAGCGAACGATGCTCGGCGGCGGCACGCAGCTTGATGCGATCGTAGAGATCCTGGGGGACACCGCGGACGTGGAGAATCGGCATGGCGATCGCCTCCTTCGTCCTCACGGTACCCTCCTTGGTTGCATTTTGCAACAACTGAACGCAGTCATCCACCATCGGCGGACATCCTCCCGGCTGCCCGCAGAGCACAGCCTACGCGACCGGTGCCGCCGGAGAGATGGTGACGACGCAGGGTGCAGGCTGACGCTGGCGGGCTGGTACCGTGACGACCCTGCAGCGAATGGCTCCTGGGAGCGCGGCGGCGCGGCGGCGAGAGTGCGCAAGGCCGTCCCGGTGTCGGCGCCCGTCGATTCGTCTGTCGGCTGAAAGCTCTCGATCGACGGATTCCGCCGTCGTCAACCGGTGACGATGGCGCGTTCCGCCAAAGACCACGGTCGACGATAGCGACTTCGCTGACTGCCTCGCACCCCCCGCCCCGCTTCGGAGCCTGCGGTCGCCGCGCCGCCGGCGTCGCGCCGCCCGCGCCGGCGCCGCCACACCGGCACCGCAGACGTCAGCAGATGCGCGGCAGCAGTTCGCCGGCCGGCATGTCGAGCACGCGGCGCGTGCCGAACGGCGTGCGCAGAGCGACGCGGCCGGGGTGCGCCGCAGTCACGGCCCCGATGACGGCCGCGTCGCGGCCGTAGGGGTGCGCGCGCAGGGCGGCGAGCACGCGCGCGCTCGCCTCGGGCGCGACGACGAAGAGCATCTTGCCCTCGTTGGCGAGCGCGAACGGGTCGTAGCCCAGCAGGTCGCACACCGCGCGCACGCCGGGCGCGACCGGCACGGCGTCCTCGCGGATCTCGACGCCGAGCCCCGCGCCCTCGGCCAGCTCGGCGAGCACCGTCGTGAGGCCGCCGCGCGTCGGGTCGCGGAGGAAGCGGAGGGCGGTCGTGGCCGGCGGGCCGGCGTCGGCCGAGCCCGCCGCCCCGCCGCCGAGCGCCTGATGACGCCCTCGACCATCCCCCACAGCGGCGCGCAGTCGCTGACGACGTCGGTCTTGAGGTCGAACTCGCCGCGCGCCGCAAGGATCGCGACGGCGTGGTTGCCGATCCCTCCGCTGAGCACGACGTGATCGCCCTCGCGCACGGCGGCGGCGCCGAGTTCGTGGTCGACGACGACCTCGCCGACGCCGGTCGTCGTGATGAAGACCCCGTCGCAGGCGCCGCGCTCGACGACCTTGGTGTCGCCGGTGACGATGGGCACTCCGGCCTCGTCGGCCGTCTCCCGCATCGTGCGGCAGATCGCGCGCAGCTCGTCGAGGGCGAAGCCCTCTTCGATGATGAAGGCGGCGGCCAGCCCCAGCGGCCGCGCCGCCGCCGTCGCCAGGTCGTTGACGGTGCCGGCGACCGAGAGACGACCGATGTCGCCGCCCGGGTAGCGCAACGGCTGCACGACGTGGCTGTCGGTCGTGACCGCGAGACGGCCGGGCGAGACGAGGATCGCCGCGTCGTCGAGGCGTTCGAGCACCGGGTTGGAGAACGCGGCGACGAAGACCTCGGCCACGAGGTCACGGTAGAGACGGCCGCCGCTGCCGTGGCCGAGCAGGATGCGGTCGCCGCGGAGGCGGGTGGCGGCGGGCTTCGCCGGCCCGCCCGCCGTCGGCTTGTTGCCGGACGAGTCAGTCATCGAACCCCCGGTAGCGGTAGCGCGCGGCGCAGGCGCCCTCGCTCGAGACCATGCAGGCGCCCACCGGGTCCTCGGGGGTGCAGCGCGTGCCGAAGAGGGCGCACTCGGCCGGGTCGAGGACGCCGCGCAGGACTTCGCCGCAGCGGCACCCGGCGGGCTCGAGGGCCTCGCCGGGATCGACGGCGAAGCGGCGCGCGGCGTCGAAGGCCGCGAATTCGTCCTTGAAGTGCAGGCCCGAGCCGGGGATCACCCCGAGCCCGCGCCAGTCGGCATCGCCGGGCTCGAAGACCTGGTCGAGCACGCGCCGCGCGACGGGATTGCCCTCGGCGCGCACGGCGCGCGTGTACTCGTTGGCGATCGCCGGCTCCTCCATCCTCAGGAGTTGGATGAGGGCGCGCAGCACATCGTGCGCGGCGAAGCCCGTGACCACCCCGCCGATGCCGTACTCGTCGGCGAGGAAGCGGTAGCAGTCGAGCCCGGTGACGACGCTCACGTGCCCCGGCAGGACGAAGCCCTGCAGCGGCGTCTCGCCAAGATCGAGGAGCGCGCGCAGCGGCGGCGGCATCGTCTTGTGGAGGCTGAGGGCGCTGAAGTTGGCGAGGCCCCGCTGTCGTGCCTCGAGAACGGCCGCGGCGACGGTCGGGGCGGTGGTCTCGAAGCCGATGCCGGCGAAGACCACCTGCCGCTCAGGGGCCGCGGCCGCGAGCTCGACGGCGTCGCGCGGCGAGTAGACGACGCGCACGTCGGCGCCGGCGGCGCGCTCGACGGCGAGGCTGGAGCGTGAGGCGGGCACGCGGACGAGGTCACCGAAGGTGACCAGCGTGACCTCGGGCAGCCGCGCCAGCGCGACGATGTGGTCGAGGTCGCGGTGCGCCGTCACGCAGACGGGGCAACCCGGGCCGGAGACGAGGCGCACGCTCTCGGGCAGCAGCTCGCGCAGGCCGAAGCGCGCGATCGCCATGGTGTGGGTGCCGCAGACCTCCATGAAGGTCGCGGGCGGGCGCGACGCCGCCACGGCCGCGAGCTCGTGCCGCAGCGCGTCGACGACGCGGGCGGCGTCGTCAGGCGCGGCCACCGGCCTCCGCCTCCTCGGCGGCCGCCGCTTCGCCGAGCTCGGCGAGCAGGGTGAGCGTCTCCTCGGCTTCGTCCTCGGTGAGCACGCTGAGCGCGTAGCCCGCGTGGACGAGGACGTAGTCGCCGATCGCGGCCTCGGGCAGGAGCGCCAGGCTGGCGCGCTGCTCGAGACCCTCGAGAGCCAGGGTCGCGGTGCCGTCGTCGGCGACGGCGGTGATGCGCATGGGAAGAGCGAGGCACATGGACGGTCTCTGTCTGTCGTTGTCAGGTCGGCGGCGCGTCGCGGCGGCGATGCCGGCTGCGCTCTCGCCGCCGGGGCGACGACGCGTGGCGCGTCGCCCGGGCGACGTCGGCCGCGGCGATCAGTCGAGCTCGCCGCGGCGCCTGAGCTCAGTATAGCCCGCCACGGCGGCCTGCCCCAACGCGACGCCGCCGTCGTTCACCGGCACGAGGCCGGAGGCGAGGACGGCGAAGCCGTCGGCGGCCAGCGCCGTCTCGCACTGCGCACTGAGCAGGCGGTTCTGGAAGACGCCGCCGGAGAGGGCGACGCGACCGATGCCGGTCGCGTCGCGCAGCCGGCGGCTCAGATCGAGCACCAGCGCGGTGACGCTCGCGTGCAGGCGCGAGCCGATGAGGCCGGGCGCGCGCCTCGCCTCGGCGTCGTCGAGGACGGCGCCGAGGAGCGGCGCGAGCCGCACGACGAGCGGCTCGCGAGGCGTACCCGGCGCCGAGCCCGGGGCGTGCGCGGCGAGCAGGGCGACGTCGACGTACACGGAGGACAGCGCCGCGTCGACGTCGCCCTCGACCGCGTACGGGTACGGCTCGGCGCCGCCCCGCGACATCATCTCGAGCTCGATCGCCGCCTGCCCCTCGTAGGTCACCGCACCGCGGACCCCAGCCAGTGCGGCGACGGCGTCGAAGAGGCGGCCGCAGCTCGTCGTGAGCGGCGCGTTGACGCCGGCGCGGACCTGGGCGGCGACCGCCGCCAGCTCCTCGTCGCTCGGCGGGCGGTCGACGCCGTCGTCGGCCACGGCGGCGAGTCCCGCGTCCGTCGACACTGCGGAACGGCCGCCGCGACCCTCGGGCGCTGCGCGCCCGAGCAGCGCCGCGGCCCTCTCGAACCCTTCGTCCCCGAGCAGCGCGAGGCTCCAGCCGAGCGCCGTCCGCCAGGGCCGCTCGATCGCCGCCGCGCCGCCGGCGAGCGGCAGCGCCTCGAGGTGCGCGACACGCCGGTAGCCAAGCAGGTCGCAGACGAAGACCTCCCCTCCCCACAGCAGGCCGTCGTCCCCGTAGCCGAGACCGTCAAGACTCACCCCGATGACCGGCTCGGTGACGCCGTGCTCGATCATCCGTGCGGCGATGTGGACGTGGTGGTGCTGCGTCGGCAGCTTCGTCCCCTGCGGCAGCGAGAGCGCGTGCTTGGTCGCCAGGTACTCGGGGTGCAGGTCGTAGGCGATGACCTCCGGCTCGAGGCGGAACAGGCGCTCGTAGAGCGCGATGCTGGTCTCGTAGTGCTCCAGCGTCTCGAGGTTCTCGAGGTCGCCGATGTGCTGGCTGAGGAAGGCGTTGGTGTCGCGCGTGAGGCAGAAGGTGTTCTTGAGCTCGGCCCCGCAGGCGAGCACCTGCGGGAGGGCGCGCGGGAGGGCCACCGGGAAGGGGGCGTAGCCGCGCGAACGGCGGAGCAGGCGGGTGCGACCGCGCTCGACGGCCGCCACGGAGTCGTCGTAGCGGGCGGCGATCTCGCGGTCGTGGACGAGGTAGGCGTCGGCGATGCCGTGCAGGCGGCCGGCCTCCTCCCACCCCTTGACGATGGGCTCCTCGGCGAGGTTGCCGCTGGTCATGACCAGCGGACGGCCCGCGGCGCGCACCAGCAGGAGGTGCAGCGGCGTGTACGGGAGCATCGCGCCCAGGTAGCTCTGGCCGACGGCGACCTCGGGGTCGATCTCGGCGTCGGCGGGAGCGGACGCGGCGTCGGCGGGCGTGACGTCGAGGGGCCCGGCCTCGGCGGCGCGGTCCGACGTCGTCGCCGATGCGCTCGCCGGCGCCGCCCTGTGAGCCGCGCCGTCGCCGAGCTCGGGTCCCATGACCCCGCGCCCGTCGACCTCGCGCCAGCGCAGCAGCACGATCGGGTGCTCGGGCGACGTGAGGAGCGCCGCCTCGTCCTCGTCGACGAGGCAGTGGCGGCGCAGCTCGTCGAGGCCGGCGAGCATTGCGGCGAGCGGTTTGTGCGGGCGGCCCTTGCGTCGCTTCAGGCGCCGTACGGCCTCGCCGTCGGTGGCGTCGCAGGCAAGGTGGAAGCCGCCGAGGCCCTTGATGGCGAGGATCTCGCCGCGACGGAGCAGCTCGGCGGCGGCGCGGATCGGCGCCGCCGGGTCGGCTTCGTCGCCGGCGGCGAGTTCAACGACCGCGCCGCCTTCGGGCGCGGCCGCCGTCGCCCCGGGCGCGGCTCGGCCGCCGTCCGCAGAGCCGACGGGCGCGCCGGCGGCGGCGAGCTCGTCGGCGGCGCCGGCGACGTCCTCCTCCCCGCCCTGGACCCTCAGCAGCCGCACCCGCGGCCCGCAGACCGGGCAGGCGTTGGGCTCGGCGTGGAAGCGGCGGTCGAGCGGATCCTCGTACTCCTTGCGGCACGCGGGGCAGAGCGGGAAGTGACGCATCGTCGTGCGCTCGCGGTCGTAGGGCAGCGACTCGATGATCGTGAAGCGCGGCCCGCAGTTGGTGCAGTTCGTGAACGGGTAGTCGTGGCGCCGGTCGGCCGGGTCGAGCAGCTCGCGGCGGCAGTCGTCGCAGGTCGCGATGTCGGGCGAGACGAGCTGATAGGCGTCGGGGTCGACGCTGCTCTCGAGGATCGAGAAGGCGGTGTGGCCTTCGGGCGCCGCCGCCCTGCGCTCGAGGCTGGCGATGTACGAGCGCGGCGGCGCCTCTCGCGGGAGGGCGTCGACGAAGCCGTCGACGGCGCCGGCGTCGCCCTCGACGTGGATCTCGACGCCGGCCGAGGTGTTGCGCACCCAGCCGTACACGCCCCGGCTCCGGGCCAGCGTGTAGATGAAAGGCCGGAAGCCGACGCCCTGAACGACGCCGCGCGCCCAGAGGCGCGCGGCGGACGGGGCGTCGTGCGAGGCGCCGGTCTCACGGCCGGCCCGACCGGCGCCGGCGTGACCGTCGCCGGTCCGGCCGTCGCCGGGCCGGCCCTCGCCGGCGCCGGGCGGGCTCAGTGAGGGCATCGCAGCTGCAGGTCGTCCTTGTAGTGGAGCTCGCCGCACTCCGCGCAGCGCAGCTCGTAGAGGAACCCGATCGCGACCTGATGCCGGGCGCAGAACTTGAGACGCGCGGCCAGTACCTCGAGGGTGGTGGCTCCGCAGGCCATGCAGGTGAGGAGGACGTCGTCGCCGAGGTGGTAGTCCTGGCGCAGGTGCTGCAGAGCCCCGGCGGCGCCCTGGTGCACGGGCAACTCGGCCTCGAGCGCCTCCTGCGGGTCCAGCCACGGCGCCAGGACCTCGTCGGCCAGCGGGCGGACGAGACCGGGCAGGCAGGCGAGCTTCTTGTGGATCGACTTGAGGTGGCGCTGGTACGGGCAGCCGTCGCCGCGCTGCTCTCCCATCAACTCGCTCTCGTGCCGGGCGAAGAGCTCGCGCCGGGTGACGAACGCGCGGACGTCGGCGTGGTCGACCACCTCCACCTCGCAGCGCACCTTGGGCGGCCGGCCGCGGCCACGTGGCTGCGTCGGCCGCGTCAGCGTGAGCAGCCCGATGTCCGGGTCGCCGTCCATCGCCGCCAGCACCGTCGCGAGCCAGGACGGCTCGAACTCGAGCGTGTCCTCGGCCCGCACGAGGTACTCGGCGCCGGTCGCGTGGTAGGCGCGGCCGAGGCCGCAATGCCGGTCGTCGGGCTCGCGGTTGACGAGCTCGAACCCGGCGATGCGCCCCCGCATGTACTGCCGCGTGAGGTACGTCGCGACCATCTCGGGGGCGCCGGGGGCGAAGACGGTCACTTCGGCCGCGCCGTCGGCGCCCTCACGCAGGCTCACGAGGGTTCGCCGCAGCGGCACGAGCCCGTGCGTGGCGAAGAGCGCCACCGCGACGCGCGCGGTGCCGTCGCCGGCCGGGAGCGGCGCGCCGCCGTCGTAGTCGCGTGGGTCGCGTCCCTCGCCGCCGCGCAGGTCCGCGCCGCTCACGCCGCCCCTACCTCGGCACGGACGAGCTCGATGACGCGCTCGGCGGCCTCGGCGACCGGCGCCGAGAGCTCCTCGGCGAAGGTCTCGACGTCGACCGCCTCGACGGCGAACACGGTCACGTCGCCCGGCATGTCGTAGCCGAGCGTGCGCCCGAGCTCGAGCGCGGTGCTCGAGGCCGATCGAGTGCGCCGAGCTGTAGCGGTGGCCGCCGGTGAAGTCGCGCGCCTCGTAGCGCACGACTTCGCCGGCCTCGCGGCCGCTCTGCAGGGCATCGACGATCACGACCTTATCGTAACCTCTCAGCAGCTCGAGCAGCCGCAACCCCGCGACCTCGCTCTCACGCACCTCGACGCCGTCGGGCAGGGGCGTCGCCCGCAGGCGCTGGGCGACGTAGAGCCCGACCCCGTCGTCCGACAGGATCGGGTTGCCCATCCCGAGGACGAGCGTCGACGTCACCTCACAGGTAACGCCGGACACTGGTGACGACCTCATGCGTATGCTCGTTCTTGACCGTGACCTCGAGCGGCATCTCGCCGGGCAGCGCGTGCGTGGCGCAGCCGAAGCAGGGGTCGTAGGCGCGGAACGCCATCTCGATCATGTTGAGCGTGCCCTCGCCGATCTCGGTGCCGCCCTTGATGAGGCCCTCGGCGGCCTTCTTCAGCGACATCGAGATGGAGGCGTTGTTGTTGGTCGTGCCGACGATCAGGTTGACGTTGGTGACCATGCCCTGGTCGTCGGTCTTGTAGTGGTGGTAGAGCGTGCCGCGCGGCGCCTCGACGACGCCGACGCCCTCGCCGACGATGCCCGTCGGCAGGGTGCGCACGTCGGGGTTGATGATGTCGGGGTCGGTCGCCAGCTCGTGGGCGCGCTCGGCCGCGTAGAGCAGCTCGACGAGGCGCGCCCAGTGGGTCGCCAGCGTCGCGTGGACGGGCTTGCCGCCCAGGGTCGAGAAGTAGCGCTCGTACTCGGCCTGGGCCAGCGGCGTCGCCATGCCGTCGGCGGCGTTGAGGCGCGAGAGCGGCGAGGCGCGGTAGACGCCCGAGTCCTTGCCGTCGACGAAGCCCTTCCAGCCCACCGCCTTGAGGTACGGGTAGACGAGGTAGCTGTACGGCTCGACGTGCTCGGCCAGGTGCTCGAGGTAGTCCTTGCCCTCGAACTTGAGGAGCTCGGCGCCGTCGGGCCCGGTGACGCGGATCTTGCCGTCGTAGAAGTTGACGTGGTTGTTCTCGTCGACCATACCCATGTAGTAGGTCGAGTGGGTGAAGGCGTCGCTCTTGATGAGGTCGACGTAGTCGTTGTTGCCGAGCACGATGTCGTCGAAGAGCTGCAGCGAGAACTTGGCGAACTCGACGAGCCCCGCAGTGATCTCGACGACGCGGTCGCGCTCCTCGGCGCTGAGCGCCTTGGAGACGCCGCCGGGCAGGCCGCAGACCGGGTGGATCTGCTTGCCGCCGATCATGGTGATGAGCTCGGCGGCCTCGGCGCGTGCCTTGATGACGGCTCCGCCGGTCTCGAGGCCGACCTTGTGGATCACGCCGAGGATGTTGCGCGCGGCCGGATCGGACGTCGGCCCCATGATGAAGTCGGGGCCGGCGAGCACGTAGAAGTGCGTCGCGTGGTCGGTGACGAAGAACGTGTTGTAGAGCAGCTCGCGCAGCTTGACGCCGGCCGGCGCCGGAGTCGACGCCGTAGACGGCGTCGATCGCCTTGGAGGCGGCCATGTGGTGCGCCTCGGGGCACACGCCGCAGATGCGCGGCGTGATGCGCGCCAGCTCCTCGACCGGGCGGCCGACGCAGAAGCGCTCGAAGCCGCGCAGCTCGGGGATCTGGAAGTAGACGTTGGCGACCTCGCCGGCGTCGTTCGACGAAGATCTCGATCTTGCCGTGACCTTCGAGGCGGGTGATGGGATCGACGGTGACCTTCTTCATCAGACCTTCGCCCTCCTCAGCAGCGAGCCGGCCAGGCCGAAGCGGTAGAAGGTGCCGACCGGGTCGGGGACGGTCGCCGCGATGCACGGCGATCTCCTCGGGCGTGGGCGCGTCGATGATCGAGGCCAGGGTGCTGAGCATCTTGGCGCCCTGGTCGATCACGCCCTCCGGCGGCCCGTAGCAGCCGCGGCACGCCATGCCGACCGCGGTGCAGCGGCCGCCGCACCCGGCGCGCGTCGCCGGGCCCATGCAGATGACGCCCTGCTCGAGCAGGCACTTCTCGGGGTCGGGGATCGACGTCGCGATGCGCTTGAAGCCGCTGATCTTCTTCTCCTCCTTGACCCGCTCGCACTCGTCGCAGCAGGTCTTGGGGGAGGCGCCGATGACGGCGCCCTTGGGCGGCAGCGCGCCCTCGCCCTTGAGCGCCGCCGATGACGACGTCGAGGACGGCAGCGATCTGGTGCGCCTCGGGCGGGCAGCCCGGCATGTAGTAGTCGACGTCGACGCACTGGTCGAGCGTCTTCACGGTGTCGTAGAGGTGGGGCAGCTCGAGCTCGCCTTCGGGGACCTCGTAGCGCTCCTGCGGGTAGACGCCGTCGGGGTTGTCGACCGACGGGTTGTCGCGGTAGACGAGGTCCTTGAGCTCCTGGGCGCTGGCCTCGTTGGTGAGGCCCGGGATGCCGCCCATCGTCGCGCAGGCGCCGAAGGCGACGAGCACCTTGCTCTTGTCGCGCAGCAGCCTCGGCCAGGTGCTCGTTCTCGCTGTTGCGGATGCAGCCGTTGAAGAGGCAGAGGTCGATGAAGCCGTCGTCGTAGCCCCTCGACGTCCTTGTACTTGAAGTCGGCGGCGACGGGCCAGAAGACGACGTCGAAGTTCTCGTCGACCTCGAGGATCTTCTCCTTGATCTCGAGGACGGCGATCTCGCAGCCGCCGCAGCTGCCCGCCCAGTACATGGCGAACTTGAACTTGTCACTCATGCGGGCACCGCCTCCTTCGCGGCCCTGGCGTCGTCGCCGGCGTGGTCAGATCTCGCCGTGGCCGGGGCCTTCGTCGGCGACCTTCCAGCCGAGCGGGCCGAGGGCGCGGATCTCCTCGGTGAACTCGGTGACCACGCGGGCGAACTTGTCGCCCTCGGCGGCCGAGACCCACTCGAGGCGGATGCGGCCGGGCTCGAGGCCGAGCTGCTCCAGCATCTTCTCCATCAGCGGGAAGCGGCCGGCGGTGCGGTAGTTGCCGTTGATGTAGTGGCAGTCGCCCGGGTGGCAGCCGGCGATGAGCACGCCGTCGGCGCCCTCGGCGAAGGCCTTCATGATGTGCGTCGGGTCGACCCGCCCGGAGCAGTTGGTCTTGATCGGGACCAGGTTGGGCGGGTACTTCATCCGCGAGGTGCCGGCGAGATCGGCGCCGTTGTAGCTGCACCAGCGGCAGAGGAACCCGATGAGCCGCGGTTCGAACTGTTCGCTCACTCGTGTTCTCCTCCTCACGCCGGCCTCACGAGGCCGCCATTGCGCCTTCGATCTCGGCGAAGATCTGGTCGTCGAGGAAGCCCCGCTGCTGCGGGACCCCGGAGCCACAGGAGGCGACGCAGACGCCGCAGCCCTTGCAGGCGGCTTCGATGACCTCGGCGACGCCCTTCTCCTCGTTGTAGCGGATGCGCTGAGTGCGGACAGAGCCCGACGCAGATGTGGCAGCCCGAGCACTTCTCGGGGTCGATGTAGGCGATCGTCGGCTCGATCTTCACGGTCGCGTTGTCGACCAGCGCCAGCGCGCCTGCGGCGGCGGCGCCCGCCTGGGCCACCGTGTCGGGGATGTCCTTGGGGTACTGGCAGGCGCCGGCGATGAAGATGCCGTCGGTGACCGTGCTGACCGGCTCGAGCTTGGGGTGACGCTCGAGGTAGAAGCCGTTGGCGCTGCAGCCGAAGCCGAAGATCTGCGCCGTCTCCTTGGCGTCGTCGCGCGGCGAGAGCCCGGACGACAGGATCACCATGTCGACCGGCAGGCGCCGCATGATGCCGAGGAGCGTGTCCTCGACCTTGACGACCAGGCGGCCCTCCTCGGCCTCGGAGAGCCCGATGTAGCTGACCTCGGCGGCGCGGCCGCGGATGAAGTGCACGCCCTCGTCCATGAGGCGCTTGTAGAACTCCTCGTAGCCCTTGCCCGAACAGCGCATGTCGATGTAGAACTCGTAGACCTCGGTCTCGGGCAGGTGCTCCTTGATCAGGTGCGAGAACTTGAGCGAGTACATGCAGCACACGCGCGAGCAGAACTCCTGGTGGTTGTCGTCGCGGCTGCCGACGCAGTGCAGGATCGCGACCGACTTGGGCGGCTCGCCGTCCTTGCACACGATGTGGCCGGCGGTCGGCCCCGAGGCGTTGGAGATACGCTCGAACTCGAGGCTGGTGATGACGTCGTCGAGCGTGCCGTAGCCGTAGCGCGCCTCGGGCGTCGGGTCCCAGAGCTGGAAGCCGGTCGCCATGATGATGGCGCCGACCTCGATCTCGACGATCTCGTCCTTCTGGTCGAAGTCGATGGCCTCGGGGCCGCAGGCTGCCACGCACGGCTGCTTGCACTTCTTGCCCGTCAGCGTGAGGCACTTCTCGGGGTCGATCGTGGCCTTGAGCGGCACCGCCTGGGGGAAGGGGATGTAGGCGGCGGCGCGCTTGCTCAGGCCCTGGTCGAACTCGTTCGGGACCTTGCGCACGACGCAGGCCTCGGTGCAGAGGCCGCAGCCGGTGCACTTGTCGATGTCGACGTAGCGCGGCTTCTGGCGGACCTTGACCTTGAAGTTGCCGACGTAGCCGTCGACCTCGGTGACCTCGCTGTAGGCCAGCAGCTCGATGTTGGGGTGCTTGCCGGCCGCCGACATCTTCGGGGTGAGGATGCAGGCCGCGCAGTCGAGCGTCGGGAAGGTCTTGTCGAACATCGCCATGTGCCCGCCGATCGACGGGTCGCGCTCGACGAGGTAGACCTTCTTGCCCGCCTGCGGCGAGCTTGAGGGCGGCCTCGATGCCGGCGATGCCGCCGCCGACCACCAGCACGTTCGGGTTCATCGGCACTTCGATGGGCTCGAGCGACTCGTTCAGCGGCAGGCGGTGGATCTGCGCGCCGAGGATGCGCTTGGACTTCTCGGTCGCGGCGTCGCGGTCCTCGGTCACCCAGGAGCAGTGCTCGCGGATGTTCGCCATCTGCAGCAGGTACGGGTTGAGGCCGCCGTCGGCGGCCGCCTTGCGGAAGGTGGGCTCGTGCATGGTCGGCGAGCAGGCGGCCACGACGGCCCGCGTGATGCCGTGCTCCTCGATGTCCTTCTTGATGAGCTCCTGACCGGGGTCGGAGCACATGTACTTGTACTCGCGCGCCACGGCCACGTTGGGCTGCTCGGCGGCCCAGCGCGTCACCTCTTCGACGTCGACCTTGCCGGCGATGTTGGTGCCGCAGTGGCAGATGTAGACGGCGATCTTCTCTTCACTCATTCTCGCTCCCTCCTCGCCGCTCACGCCGGGATCGCAGCCAGCACCGGGTCGCAGGAGACGACCTGCTTGTCGATGGCGAGCTGCTTCGGGTCGGCGCCCAGCGCCAGGCCGGCGAGCTGGGTGAAGTACATGACGGGGATGTCGAAGTCGGTGCCGAAGGCCTTGTTGACCTGCCGCTGGTAGCCCTCGAGGTTCATCTCGCAGAGCGGGCACGCGGCGACGACCACGTCGGCCTTGTACTGGCGCGCGGCGACGAGGAGCTCGTGGCAGAGGCGCAGGGCGCCGTCCCGCTTGGTGAGCATCATCATGCCGCCGCAGCAGTCGGTCTTGGCGTCCCAGTCGGTGATCACGTCGGCGCCCATGGTCTGGAAGAGACGGTCCATGGTGGTGGGGAACTGGACGTCGTCGAAGGCGCCCATGGGCCGCGAGAACTGGCAGCCGTAGTACGGCGCCACGCGGATGCCGGTGAGGCGGCGCGTGACCTTCTGCTCGATCGCCTCGAGGCCGATGTCGTTGATGAGGATGTCCATGATGTGGCGGATCTTGACCTGGCCGTCGTACGAGCGCCCGACGGCGCCCAGGGCGCCGTTGACGGCCTCGAACACTTTCGGGTCTTCGGCCATGTAGCGGTTCGCCTTGGCGAGCGACGTGTAGCAGGCGTTGCAGATCACGCAGATCTCGCTCTCGCCCATCTCCTGGGCGATGGCCATGTTGCGCGCGGCGATGGCGAACGAGTCGAGCTCGCGCACCGAGAAGTAGCTGGTCGCGCCGCAGCAGTTCCAGTCGGGGAGCTCCACGAGGCCGACGCCGAGCTTCTCCATGAGCGCCCGCGTCGAGATGTCGTAGGCCTTGCCCGTCGCCTCGGCGGAGCAGCCCGGGTAGTAGAGGTACTTCATTGGGCCTTCGCCTCCTCAGCCTCGAGGTACGCCGAGATCTTGGCGAGCTCGTCCTTGCCCTTGATGTTCTTGGCCGCCAGCGGCATGCGGCCGTTGGCGAGGAGCTTGAGCCCGAGCTGCCAGAACTTGAACGGCATGCCCCAGTCCTTGGTCATCATGTACTTGGCCATGAGCTCGAGCTCGTGGTTGCGGCCGTGCTTGCGCACGCTGTCGATGAAGATCTTGGTCATCGCCGGGTTCTTGCTGCTGTGCTTCGGCGCGAGGTCGTACTTGATGGCCATGCGCTTCAGCTCGTACATCAGGTCGGTGATCTTGATGCCGGCGGGGCAGCGGACGGTGCAGTAGTAGCAGGAGGTGCAGAGCCAAATGGTGTTGCTCTTCACCACGCGGTCGATCATGCCGGCACGGAACGCGGCGATGACCTCGCGCGGCCCGTACTCCATGAGGTAGCTCGTCGGGCAGGATCCCGGTGCAGGTGCCGCACTGCTGGCAGATCTTGATCTTCTCACCCGACGGCATGGCCATGACGTCTTCGGTGAACTTACGATGCAGTTCCTTGGCTTGCGCGGTGGTCGCTAGTTCGGTCATTCTCCTCTCCAGTTCCGCAGAGACTGGGCACGTGATGAGTTCGATGCCGCACCCCGGGCCCTCGACCGGCTGGCCCGGCGGAGACACCGCAAAGGCTTCGGCGCAGACCAGAATCGACCGCTGCGCCGGGCGCGCGTCAGGGTGCTTGTGAAGAGTGTAGCAAATTGCGCCACTTCTCTCACTCCCGAAGCTGCGCCTCCCCAGCGGCGTGCGCCATCTGTACAAGGCTAGCACCGCGCACACGGCGGCGCGCCTGACGAACTGTACAGAGAGCGGGCCCCCTTCCACCCCTTTCGATAAGCCGGGCGGGGGCACGCATCAGGGCTTCTCCCGAGACGCATCGGGAGTTCTCCCGGCAGGCATCGGGAGGCTCCCGGACGCGGGGTCGGGAGAGTGCTTGATGCCGGGCGGCGCGGGCGCAAAGCCGCAGCTTTGCGCCCGCGCCGCCGGTGACCTACAATCCTCAGCGCTTCACTTCGGAGCCGACGTAGCTCAGCTGGCAGAGCACATCACTCGTAATGATGGGGTCCGGGGTTCGATTCCCCGCGTCGGCTCCAGTTCACAGCTCACCCCGCCGCAGATCACGCCGCAAATCACGGGTGTTTCGCTCCTCCCCACCCTTGCCAGTGATGCAGGCCTGCCAACACTTGCCAACATCGGGCCTCAGTTCGCCTTCTCCGCGGCGCCCCTGAGGATGCTCTGAACGTGAGCGGCGATGCCGAACTCACCGCTTGTTAGATAGCGGAGATTGAGTAGAATGCTATCCAACAAAAGTGGCGATTATCCTCAATAAGGGTGACGGAATCTCTCCGGATTCTCATTTGTGTTCGGTTGGGAGAGGCGTGTCAGAGACTTCTCAGGGCGGCAGAGCCGGTCGATACGTCAGGCAGACAAGCGGCTACTCGGCCTTCATCCCGCGGCCTCTACCCCCAGCGCCACCCCTCAAGCTGACCGCCCCGCTTCAACATCGTCTCTCTGAGGCAGATCGCATGCTGGGTCGCCTTGACGGCATCACGCAGATCCTGCCCGATCCCGACCTGTTCGTGGCGATGTACGTGAGGAAAGAGGCGCTGCTCTCGTCTCAGATCGAGGGGACACAGGCGACTCTCGTGGACATGCTTGAGTACGAGCTGGCTCCCGCCCGAATGGCACGCGGGGACGCCAAGGAAGCAGTCAACTACGTTGGGGCGCTGAACTACGGCCTCGACCGCCTGAAGACCTTCCCAATGTCCTTGCGACTGCTGCGGGAGATCCACGAGCGGCTCCTGACAGATGTGCGTGGAGCCGAGAGAGAGCCTGGTGAGTTCAGACGTTCGCAGAACTGGATCGGCCCGGAAGGGTGCGGTCTCAACGAGGCCACCTACGTTCCCCCGCCGGTTCCAGAGATGAAGGAGGCCTTGGGCGACCTCGAGATGTTCCTCCACTCGGACAAGCCGATGCCCCCGCTCTTGAAATGTGGCCTCGTGCACTCACAGTTCGAGACGATCCACCCCTTCCTTGACGGCAACGGGCGTATGGGTCGATTGCTGATCACGTTCCTGCTCTGTCAACAAGGCGTCCTGCACCGGCCCCTTCTCTACCTCAGCTACTACTTCAAGAGGCGGCGTCTTGAGTACTACGACCGGCTCCAAGCCGTTCGCGATGTCGGAGACTGGGAGGGCTGGATCGAGTTCTTCCTGAAGGGTGTCATCGACGTGGCCGCACAGGCCATCGACACCACGCGTCGGGTTCTCGAGTTGCATGAGCGAGACCGCGCCTTGTTGCAGACGAAGACAAGGTCCGCCAATGCTCTGATCCTCCTCGATCGGCTCTACCACCGTCCTCTCGTCTCCGTCAACGAGGTTGCTTCCTCCCTCCACATCACCTTCAACGGAGCGAGCAGGATCGTGAGTCAGTTCGAGAGCTTGGGCTTGCTCAGAGAGATAACGGGAGCCGAGCGAGGGCGCATTTTCGTTAACGACCCATACATTCAGCTGCTGCGCGAGGGCACGGACCCGTCGTCGTAGGCGTCGCGGGACCCACGAACTCGTCGGGACGAGCAGGGTGTGTGATGACCAAGGGTGTCCGTCACGGTTCCCGGCCGGCTGGCCGATGCCCCGGAACGCGCGACGAGGGCTCGCGCGTCACACAGGAGCGACGCCGCCGCACTCGATCGCCGGCTTGGCTCCTCAGACCTCGGACGACTTGACGCCGACCTGCTGCGGATGGCCCGCGCCGGTGGCGTAGGTATCCTCAAAGACCTCCCTTAGGACCGGGCTCTCACGGAGGGTGTTGAGGGCGATCGCGGCGTGGTCCTTCGTGTAGCCGTTGCCGATGATCATCGTCGTGTCGGCACCGACGCCCTCGGCGCCCAGGGCGGCGGCCGTGAAGCTCGTCGCCATGGAGAAGAAGTAGACCGTCCCGTCGTCTTTGGTCGCGAGGATCGACGACAGCTCGGTACCGGGCACGTTCACGCAGTTGATCGTCAGGTCGGCCATCCGGCCGCCTGTCGCCCTCTCCACCTCCTCGCGCACGAAGAGCTGGTCGGTGGCCGAGCCGCAGATGATGTGATCGACGAGGTCGGCCCTCTCGAGCCGCCTGCGGCCGGCCTCGTCGAGCTCGATGCCGATGATCCTCCCCGTGATCCCGACGCGCTTCCGCGCCTCGTGAGCGCAGAGCAGGCCGGCCTTCCCCCCGGCGCCGACGATGAAGACCGTCTGGCCGGGCTTGACGAGCTTGGCGGTCTGCGCCGGGGCGCCGGCGACGTCGTAGACGGCGAGCGCCAAGCCCCGGTCCATGCCGGCCGGCATGCGCGCGTACACCCCCGTCTGGAAGATGATCGCCTGGCCGCGTACCTCGAGCTGGCAGGTGGCCTTGTCGACGGAGACGATCTCGTCGACTCTGAGCGGCGTGAGGGAGAGCGAGTGGAGGACGGCGACCGGGTCACCGACGTCGACGCCCGGTCGCTCGAACGCCGGCCCTATGGCGGCCACAGAGCCGTAGAGCACGCCGCCCGATCCCGTGTCCGGGTTGTGGTGCTTGCCACGCTCCTTGATGATGCCGAGGCTGTGGCGGGCCATCTTCACGACGTCGCCGCCCTCGGCCTCCTCGATCTGGGTGAAACTCGCCGCGTCGATGTTGAGCGTGTCGACGTCGATGAGGATCTCGTTGTCGTAGATCTCCATCGTGTTGTCGATCTTCCACGCCGGCTGCGGCAGCACGCCCTTGGGCTCTATGACCCGGTGGGCGCCGTACCTGTTGCCATGCTTCATGAGTGTCGCCCCTCCGGCCTCCTCCGGCGCCAGCGAGGGTCGCGGGCGCCGTCGGTCGGCGTGCTTCACACCATACCCCCGCCGTTGTCCGAGATCGGCCTGGCCGGCGACGCCGGACCTGCCCCTCCCGGACGTGCCGCTCCGCAGCCTCCCGGCGAGGGGCAGGCGTGGCGTCACTGCAGCCGCACCACGCCCTTGCGGATCGCGTACTTGACGAGGTCGGTCACGTCGTGCAGCTGGAGCTTGCGCATGATGTTGCCGCGGTGGCTCTCGACCGTCTTCCTGCTCAGCCCCAGGATGTCGGCGATGTCCTGGTTGGTGTTGCCCTCGGCGATCAGGCGCAGCACCTCCCGCTCCCTCGGCGTGAGCACGCCGCCCGCGTCGGGGCGGGCGTCGCCGCGGGCGAGGCGGCGGTAGTCGTCGATGAGCTTGGCGGCGATCGGCGGGTAGAGGAAGGACGCGCCGCTGTGCACGGTGCGGATCGCCTGCACGAGGTCCTCGGTCGCCACGCGCTTGAGCACGTAGCCCGAGGCGCCCGCCTCGATGACCTGCTGCACGTAGGCGTCGTCGTCGTACATGCTGAGGATCAGGATCTTGACGCCCGGCCAGCGGCGCTTGATCTCGCGCGTGGCCTCGAGGCCGTTCATGCGCGGCATCACCATGTCCATGATGACGACGTCGACCGCGGCCTCGGCGAGCAACTCGAGGGCCTCGGCCCCGTCGCTCGCCTCGCCGACCACCTCGATGTCGCTCTGCAGGGCGAGCAGCGAGCACACCCCCTCGCGCAGGATCGTGTGATCGTCGGCGACGATGACCCGTATCGGCCCCGCGCCCGTCGCCTCACCGTCAGTCATGTTCTTCCTCCCTCAAGGGCACCACGACGTAGACGTGGGTGCCGCCGTCGTGGCTCGAGACGATGTTCACCGTACCCCCGAGCAGCTCGGCCCGCTCGCGGATCGACAGCAGACCGAGACCGTAGCGCTCGCCCGGGTCGGCGAGCACCTCGTCGGGGTCGAAGCCGACCCCGTCGTCGTGCACCGCGAAGCTCGCGTACCCGGGCTGGATCTCCAGGTGCACGGAGACGCGCGTGGCGCCGGCGTGCTTGATGACGTTGGCGAGCGACTCCTGGGCGATGCGGTAGAGGGCCGTCTCCGTCTCGGCCGCGATGCGCTCGCCGGCGCCTTCGAAGTCCACCTCGACGATGAGCTCGGAGCCGCCGAGGTGGGACTGGATGTACCAGCGGAGCGCCGGGAGGAGGCCGAGGTCGTCGAGCATCGCCGGGCGCAGGTCGTAGATCAGCAGCTTGAGCTGCTCCATCGTGTGCCTGATGAGCTCCTTCGAGGTGGCGACGCGGTCCCTGACGTCGACCGGGCAGTCGCCGAGGCCCTTCTCGACGAGGTCGAGGTTGATGAGCGTCGCCGCCAGCGTCTGACTCGTCTCGTCGTGGAGCTCGCGGCCGATGCGGCGCCGCTCGTCCTCGATCGAGGTCAGCAGGCGCGAGGAGTAGCGGCGCGCCTCGTACTCGAGGCGCTCGACCGTCTCCGTGAGCGCGGCGGACACGGTCGAGAGGGCGGGGTCTATCTGTCCGCCTTCGGTCGCGAGGTGAGGGTCGATCCCCTTGTGGATCGCTTCGACGATGCGGCTCATGTCGAGGAGCGGGCGCAGTGTGGTGCGTACGAGCACGTAGTTGACCAGGACGGCCACGGCGAGGCCCGCGACGGCCACCGTCGCGGCGACCGTCCCCGAAGGCACCTCGGGCCACAGACGGCCGGCGAGCACCCCGCCGACGGCCACGACGGCGGCGACGACGGCGTTGGCCGCCAGCAGCCGGCCGACGGCCGGATGGCTGGTCAGTCTCCTCGCGGTCATCGGCGGGCAGTCCTTTCCGGCCGACCGCTCGCGGTCGGCCCCCGCGGGACGCTGCCGTGCTCGGCGCGTGCGGGACGTGCCGTGGTGAACGTTAGCCCATACCGCCGCCGGGCGCACGCGTGGCCGGCGCGCGCGCAGGCGGGCGCGGCGGGCTCACAGGCCGATCCGGCCACTCAGTAGAACTACCTAGTCGACCCTAGGGTATAGACCTAGCCCTGCACACGTGGTATAGGTAGCACACGGGACCGCGGATCGGGTGCGCGCGATGGCAGCGAGGGGGCGCGCCGCCCGGCGTCGTGGTACGAGTTGTTCCAGGCATGGTCCGGCACCGCCAAGGGTCAGGGGGTTGGTATGAGGATCGGCGTCTACCTTTGCGAGGAGGAGGCGGCCGCCACGAAGGCCGTCGACCTCCACTCCATCTTCAACTACGCGAACAACCTCCCCGGGGTGGAGCACGTGGGGGTCTTCGGCGAGCAACCGAGGCTCCTGCCCGACGTCCTCGCGGCGGAGATCAAGCGGCACCGGCTCGACCGGGTGGTGATCGCCGGCCATTCCCCGGGCTTCTTCAAGCCGGCCTTCACCCGCGCGATGGCGACCGTCGGCGGCGACCCCACCGAGGTCAGGCTCGCATCGTTCAGGGAGCACGGTGCGGCCGGCGGCGCGGCCACCGCCCGCGCCAAGTCCATCCTGGCCTGCGCCGTGCTCGGCGTGCCCTACGCCCTGGCCGCGACGCCCGACTCCACGCCGGTCCACCCCACGACGGTCGTGGTGGGCGGCGGCGTGGCCGGCATCCAGGCCGCCCTCGAGATCGCCGACGCCGACAAGCAGGTGGTGCTGGTCGAGAAGATGGGCACCATCGGCGGCCACATGGCGATGTTCGACAAGACCTTCCCCACGCTCGACTGCGCCGCCTGCATCCTGACGCCCAAGATGGTGGCCGTCGGGCAGCACGAGATGATCGACCTGATGACCTACTCCGAGGTCGAGAAGATCGAGGGCACGCCCGGCGCCTACACGGTGACGATCCGCAAGAAGGCGCGCCGCGTCGACGTCGACGCCTGCGTCGTCTGCCACGCCTGCGCCGACGCCTGCCCGGTCAAGGTGCCGAGCGAGTTCGACGTCGGCATCGCGCTGCGCAAGTCCGTCTACATGCCGTTCCCGCAGGCCGTGCCCAACGCCTACCTCATCGACGAGGCGAGCTGCCTGTACGTGCAGAGCGACGGCAAGCGCTGCGGCAACTGCGCCAAGAAGTGCCCCAAGGAGTGCATCGACCTCGACGCCAAGGACGAACTGGTCGAGGTCGCCGTCGGCAGCATCATCCTGGCGACCGGCTACGACATCTACGACGCCGCCAAGGTCGAGCGCTACGGCTACGGCGTGCTGCCCAACGTCATGACGGCGCTCGAGTTCGAGCGCCTCACCAACGCGTCGGGCCCCACCGGCGGCAAGATCGTCACCAAGACCAAGCAGTTCAACAAGAAGACCAAGACCGACGAGTGGGTCGTCGACCCCGAGGGGCCCGCGCCCACGATCGGTCGCCATCATCCACTGCGTCGGCTCGCGCGACGCCCAGCACAACCAGTACTGCTCGCGCGTCTGCTGCATGTACTCGCTCAAGTTCGCCCACCTGGTGCGCGAGAAGCTGCCCGACGCCGAGTGCTACGAGTTCTACATCGACATGCGCGCCTTCGGTAAGGGCTACGAGGAGTTCGCCGAGCGCATCAAGGCCGAGGGCACCTCGGTGATCCGCGGCCGCACGGCCCGCATCACCGAGGTCGACGGCCAGATGATCATCAAGGGCGAGGACATCCTCACCGAGCGCGTGATCGAGCACCCGGTCGACATCGTGCTGCTCGCCGTCGGCCTCGTCCCCGCGGCCGGCAACGCCCATCTCGCCGAGATGCTCGGCATCGAGCGCGACGACGACGGCTGGTTCAGCGAGCTCGACTACAACTCCGACCCGACCGACACCGAGCGCGGCGGCGTGTACGTCGCCGGCGCCTGCCAGGCCCCGAAGGACATCCCCGACACCGTCGCGCAGGCCTCGGCGGTCGCGGCCGGCGTGCTCAAGGCCATCGTCAGCGGCAAGGGTGTCGACAGCCACGCCACGCTGTCGCTCGAGCAGATCGAAGCCCGCGCCCGTAACCTCGTCGAGGTCTAAGGAGGTCTTCATGGCGATCCGCGCCAACCCCAAGCTGATCGACGAGCTCGAGCGCTACGGAGCGGAGGACGTCTCCAAGTGCTACCACTGCGGCAACTGCTCCGCCGCCTGCCCGTTCTCGAAGGAGCCCTACACGTTCCCGCGGCACTCGATGCGCGCCCTGCAGATGGGGCTCGAGGAGAAGCTCGAAGGCGAGCTCGAGCCCTGGCTCTGCTACTACTGCGGCGAGTGCAGCACCGAGTGCCCGCGCGACGCCGAGCCCGGCGAGACCATGATGAGCCTGCGGCGCTGGCTCACCGCGCGCTACGACTGGACCGGCATCTCCGGCCTCTTCTACCGGTCGTGGAAGGCCGAGCTGTTCGCGATCCTCCTCGTCGCCCTGCTCACCGGCGTCGGGTTCCTCGCCGCCGGCTACATGATCGGCGGCGGCGACATCTCCATCTACGACGGCGAAGGCGCCTTCCTGCCGGCCGGCGAGAGCTGGTACGGCCTGCCGGCCAGCGGCGGCGTCCACCTCTTCGACTGGATCCTCGCCGGCGTCCTCGTCTTCTTCCTCGGCACCAACGCGATGCGCATGTGGTGGAAGACGATGGGCAGGGACAAGAGCCTCGACGTCTCCGCCGGCATGTACCTCAAGAAGGTCTACCTGCTGCCGGTGCACTTCTTCACCCAGAAGCGCTACGCCGAGTGCGAGCACAAACGGCCCTGGGTGGTGCACCTCGTCCTCATGCTGAGCTACGTGACGATGCTGGTGCTCATCATGTTCTTCCTCGAGCGCATGGCGGCGGGCCCCGAGATCGACTGGCGGGTGCACGTCTTCGGCCTGCTGGCGACGGTCGGCCTCATCGGCACGACGGTCTTCGCCCTCCGCGGCCGCGTCAAGAAGTCGGAGACGCACTACCAGCACTCGCACGAGTCCGACTGGATGTTCCTGATCCTGCTCGTGATCGTCGCTTCGACGGGCTTCCTGCAGTACGCCCTGCACCGCTCCGGGTACGACGCGGCGGCCAACATCGCCTACGTCGTGCACCTCATGGCGGTCGTGCCGATGCTGGCCCTCGAGGTGCCGTTCAGCAAGTGGTCGCACCTCGCGTACCGACCGCTCGCCATGTACTTCGCCGACGTCCGCGCCGAGCCCGCGCTCGCCGCCATGCGTGAGCGCCAACTGGGCGACCTGCCGGCGACGGGCGCGTCGCAGGCCGCGTGAGGGAGATCAGCATGGACGAACCCAAGATCGGCTTCTACATCTGCAACTGCGGCACCAACATCGCCAAGATGGTCGACTGCGACGCGGTCGCCGAGGCGGCGAGCCACCTGCCGGGCGTGGCGGTCGCCAAGTCCTACAAGTACATGTGCTCCAACCCGGGCCAGGAGATGATCATCCAGGACGCGAAGGAGCAGGGGCTCGACCGCGTCGTGGTGGCGGCCTGCAGCCCGCGGATGCACGAGCCCACCTTCCGCAAGGCGCTCGCCACCGCGGGCGTCAACCAGTACTTCCTCGAGATGGCCAACATCCGCGAGCAGTGCAGCTGGGTCCACGACGACCGCGAGGCGGCCACCGAGAAGGCCAAGGCGCTCGCGTTCGGCGCCGTCAGGCGCGTCGCCTACCACGAGCCGCTCGAGCGCCGCTCGGTCGACATGTGCGCCAGCACGCTCGTCATCGGCGGCGGCATCGCCGGGCTGACCGCGGCCCTCGAGCTCGCCGACGCCGGCACCCAGGTGTACCTGGTCGAGCGCGAGGACCACCTGGGCGGCAACATCGCCCGCGTCGACCTCACGGCGCCGTACCTCGACTCGGCCCGCGACATGCTGAGCGAGCGCGTCACCCGGGTGCTCGAGCACCCCGACATCGAGGTGCTGCTCGACTCCGAGGTCGAGAGCATCGAGGGCTACGTCGGCAACTTCACCGCCAAGGTCTCCGGCAAGGCGGCGGGCAACGGCGACGTCGCGACGCACGAGATCGACGTCGGCAGCGTCATCGTGAGCACCGGCTACCAGGAGTTCGACGCCTCGCGCATCACGCACTACGGCTACGGCAAGCTGCCCAACGTGATCACCTCGTTCGAGTTCGAGAAGATGCTGCGCCGCGGGCGAGATCGAGACCAAGGAGGGCAAAGTCCCCCAGTACGTGGCGATCGTGCACTGCGTCGGCAGCCGCAGCAAGGAGTTCCACGCCTACTGCTCGCGGGTCTGCTGCATGACGGCGCTCAAGTACGCCCACGAGGTGAAGTCGGCGATCCCCAACTGCTACGTCAGCGACGTCTACATCGACATGCACGCCTTCGGCAAGGGGCACGAGGACTTCTACCGGCGCAGCTCCGAGGTCAAGACCCTCTTCCTCATGTTCAAGAAGAACGAGCACCCGGTGATGCGCAAGGCCGACCCCAAGGACGACTGCGAGATGCTGATCGAGGTCAACGAGAAGCTCTCCGGCGAGATCATCGAGATGCCCGCCGACCTCGTCGTCCTCATGGTCGGCATGGAGGCCCAGGCCGACTGCCGCGAGGTGGCCCACCTGGTCAACATCAGCCACGACAAGGACGGCTGGTTCATCGAGAGCCACCCCAAGCTCGACCCGGTGGCGACGACGACCGACGGCGTCTACATCGCCGGCACCTGCCCGGCGCCCAAGGACATCCCCGACACCGTCGCCCAGGCGCGGGCCGCGGCGGCGCGGATCCTCGCCCAGATCTCGCGCGGCAAGATCGAGATCGACGCCGTGTTCGCCGAGGTCGACGAGGACCACTGCTCGGGCTGCCGCATCTGCAACGAGCTCTGCCCGTACACCGCCATCGAGTTCGACGCGGAGAAGCACAAGAGCCACGTGATCAGCGCGCTCTGCAAGGCGTGCGGCGCCTGCGTCGCCGCCTGCCCGTCCGGGGCCATCAAGGCGCGGCACTTCACCGACGAGCAGATCTTCGCCCAGATCGAGGGGGTGCTGGCATGAGCTTCGAGCCGAAGATCGTCGGCTTCCTCTGCAACTGGTGCTCGTACACGGGCGCCGACCTCGCCGGCACGAGCCGCATCCAGTACGCGCCCAACGTGCGTGTGATCCGCGTGATGTGCTCGGCGCGCATCGACCCGACGTTCGTGATCCGCGCCCTCGAAGAAGGCGCCGACGGGGTGCTCATCTGCGGCTGCCACCCGGGTGACTGCCACTACTCCGAGGGCAACTACAAGGTGATGCGGCGCTTCCCGCTGCTCAAGAAGCTGCTCGCGGAGTACGGCATCGAGAACGACCGCGTGCGGCTCGAGTGGGTCAGCGCCAGCGAGGGGCAGCGCTTCGCCGACATCGTCAACGACATGACCGAGCGGGTCCGCGAGCTCGGGCCCAGCAAGATCCGGCCGGCCCTGCAGGCCGACGCGGCGGAGAGGTGACTGTGGCCGAGAAGCTGCAGATCGCGATGTACTGGGGCGCCGCCTGCGGCGGCTGCGACGTCTCGGTGCTCGACACCAACGAGTTCATCCTCGACATCGCCGCCGCCTGCGACATCCGCTTCTGGCCGATCGCCGTCGACGGCAAGTACTCCGACCTCGAGGCGATGGACGACGGCGAGCTCGACGTCTCGTTCTTCAACGGCGCCGTGCGCAACAGCGAGAACGAGCACGTCGCCAAGCTCCTGCGCCAGAAGAGCAAGCTCATGGTGGCCTTCGGCTCGTGCGCCCACCTCGGCGGCATCCCGGGGCTCGCCAACCTCGCCACGAAGGGCGAGATCTTCGACCGCGCCTACCTGCACAACCCGTCGATCCAGAGCGGCAACGAGACGGTGCCGCAGCCGGAGAGCACCGACGACGGCTACGAGCTCGAGATCCCCGTGTTCTACGACCGGGTCTACAAGCTCGACGACGTGGTCGACGTCGACTACTACCTCCCCGGCTGCCCGCCGGCGCCGACCCAGGTCAAGGCCGTCGTGCAGGTGCTGGTGGCGGTGCTCACCGGCCAGGCCGAGGCGCCGCCCAACGGCGCCGTGGTCGGCGCCTCCGAGGTGGCCGTCTGCGAGGACTGCCCGCGCACGCGCGAGGAGAAGAAGATCACCAAGTTCTACCGTCCCTGGCAGATCATCCAGGACCCCGAGCGCTGCCTGCTCGAGCAGGGCATCCTCTGCGCCGGCATCGTCACGCGCTCCGGCTGCGGGGTGCGCTGCCCCAACACCAACATGCCCTGCCGGGGCTGCTACGGTCCGCTGCCCAACGTGACCGACCAGGGGGCCAAGTTCGTCAGCGCCCTGGGCTCGATCATCGACAGCAAGGACCCGGAGGAGATCGAGCAGATCATCGCCGACGTCCCCGACATCGCCGGCCTGAGCTACCGCTTCGGACTGCCGGCCTCCCTGCTCCAGAGGAAGGTCACGCCATGACCCGACGCATCAGCATCGACCCCATCACCCGGCTCGAGGGCCACGGCAAGATCGAGATCTTCCTCGACGACGACGGGGCGGTCGAGGACTGTCACTTCCAGATCCCCGAGCTGCGCGGCTTCGAGCGCTTCGTCGAGGGCCGCCCGATCGAGGAGCTGCCGCGCATCGTGACCCGCATCTGCGGCGTCTGCCCGGCGAGCCACCACATGGCCAGCGCCAAGGCGGTCGACGGCTGCTTCGGCAACGAGTGCCCGGAGCTGGCCCACAAGCTGCGCGACATGTACTACAACGCGCACTACATCCACAGCCACATCGCCCACTTCTACGCCCTGGCCGCCCCCGACTTCGTCTGCGGCCCCGACAGCGACCCCGCGATGCGCAACATCCTCGGCGTGGTCGACAAGGTCGGGCTCGAGATCGGCGGCGCGGTCATCAAGGCGCGGGCGATGGCGCAGGAGATCCAGATGCTCCTCGGCGGGCGCTTCACCCACCTTGTGTGGTGCCTGCCGGGCGGCGTCGCCAAGGGCTGCTCCGAGGAGGAGCTCGAGAAGATCAAGCCCATGGTCGCCGAGCTCTACGACTTCACGCAGTTCTCGCTGCAGCTCTTCCGCGACGTCGTGCTCGCCAACGAGGGCTACGTCGACCTCATCGTCAACGGCCCGTACACGCTCGACGTGCACAACATGGGCCTGGTCGACGAGAACAACAAGGTCAACTTCTACGACGGCAAGGTACGCGTCGTCGACTACGAGGGCAACGAGATCGTCAAGTACGCGCCCAACGAGTACATGAACGTGGTCGCCGAGCACGTCGAGCCGTGGTCCTACCTCAAGTTCCCGTACCTCAAGGAACGCGGCTGGAAGGGCTTCGTCGAAGGCATCGACACGAGCCTCTACTGCGCCACGCCGCTCTCGCGCCTCAACGTCGCCGACGGCATGGCGACGCCCAAGGCGCAGGAGGCCTGCGACGAGATGTTCACGACCCTCGGCGGCAAGCCGGTCAAGGCGCAGCTCGCCCAGCACTGGGCGCGCCTCGTCGAGATGGTGCAGAACGCCGAGACCCTGCAGATGTACTGCGACGACCCGGAGATCACCGGCGACGGCTACCGGGTCGTCCCCCAGCAGATCACCGGCGAGGGCGTCGGCATCGTCGAGGCCATGCGCGGCACCCTGACCCACCACTACACCTGCGACGAGAACGGCATGTGCACGAGCGCCAACCTCATCGTCGGCACGACCAACAACAACGCCCCCATCCACATGATGACGAAGAGGGTCGCCAGCACCCTGATCAAGCCCGGCGTCGAGCCCGACCAGGGCATCCTCAACATGGTGGAGATGGCGTTCAGGGCCTTCGACCCGTGCTACAGCTGCGCCACGCACAGCCTGCCCGGCGAGATGCCCCTCGAGGTGCAGATCATCAAGGGCGGCAAGCCGTATCGCGAGTTCAGGCGTAACTGCTAGCGGCCGCCGCGGATGAGCGACGCAACGCAGGCGAGCGGTGAGAAGGGCGGCGATGTCAAGACGCTGCTCATCGGCATGGGCAACCCGATCGTCACGGACGACGCCGTGGGGATCCTGCTGGCGCGCGAGGCGGGCGCGGCCCTCGGGCCGCGCCCCGGCCTCGACGTCATCGACGAGTGCTGCATCGGGGGCCTCAACCTGCTCGACCTCGTCGCCGGCTACGACCGCCTCGTGGTGCTCGACTCGATCAAGACCCGCGACGGCGTGCCCGGCACCTGGTACCGCTTCGACGCCACCGACCTGCGCGAGACGATGAACCTGCGCAACGTGCACGACGCCAACTTCGCGACGGCGATGGCCCTCGGCCGCTCGGTGGGCATGCACCTGCCCGACGACGCCGACGTGCACATCCTCGCCGTCGAGATCGACGACAACATCAACTTCGGCGAGCAGCTCAGCCCGCCGCTGGCGGCCGCCTACGACGAGCTGCGCGACGAGATCCTCGCCGAGGTGCGCCGGGTGCTCGACGGCGAGGCGGCGAGCGAGGCCGTCGGCGACGAGCCCGCGACCGCAAGGAGCGCGACATGGAGATGATCAAGCTCGACTGCCCCTCGTGCGGGCGGACGAACCAGCCGCTGACCCAGACCGAGGAGCAGCTGCAGTACCGCTGCGGCGCCTGCGGGATGGTGTACTACGGACCGGCCAAGTGCGCCGACGACCTCAAGCCGACCGACGTGCCCGACACGCCGGTCGAGGGCGGCGGCGACTGGGACACGGCTCCGCCGAAGTAAGCGCTGGGGGGCGCGTGCAGAGGGGTCGGCGGCCGCTCACGCGGCCGCCGACCCACGCGCCGGTGACGCGGATGCGCTCACTCCACAGCCCTCGCGACGGGTCCACGACCCTGCCCGACGGGGGCACGATCGCCGTCGTGGGTGGCGGGCCGGCGGCGGCCTTCTTCAGCATCCAGGCGCTGAGAGGGGCGCGTGAGCGCGGCAAGGACGTCCGGCTCCTCGTCTTCGAGCGCAAGATGGAGGTCTCCGGCGACGGTTGCCCGGCCGACACCGCCTGGAAGGGCTGCAACCACTGTGCCGGCGGCATCTCCCCTCGTCTGACCGACTCCCTGAAGGAGCACGGGCTCGAGCTGCCCGAAGGCGTGATCCAGGGGCGGACGAGCCACATCACCGTGCACGGGGACTGGAAGAGCATCGAGCTCCCCGTGCCGCCAGGCAGGGAGATGCTCAGCGTGTTCCGCGGGTCACGCCCCGAGCGGCGCCCGGACGCGCATCTGAACCTCGACTCCTTCCTGCTCGAGCGCGCCGCTGAAGAGGGCGTACACGTCGTCGACGCCGAGGTCTGCGGCATCCGCTGCTCCAGTAACGGCAGACCCGTGATCTCGTACCGCCGCCCGGGCTCGAGCGAGACGCGCGACGAGACCGTCGAGGCGGATCTCGCCGTGTTCGCGGCGGGCGTCAACCGCGCGACGGACATGGAGGTGGCCGCGGACCCGCTGCTGACCGCGCTGGCCGACGTGCTCCCCGGCTTCCGCCCGCCGCGCGTGCGCAAGGCCTTCATCGTCGAGATGGAGACCGAGGAGGAGCTCAGCGACGCCATGCGCGGCGAGATGCACTTCGTCCCCTACGGCTCGAAGGGCCTGCGCATCGAGCTTGCGTCCCTGATCCCGAAGGGGAGATGGACGACCGTGGTCCTGCTCGGCAAGAGCATCGACAGGGCGCCGCTCTCGCAGTACCTGGAGGTCGTGGAGCGCTTCCTCGACCTCCCGCACATCAAGCGCGCCCTCCCCCGGCGCGCCGGGTTCCACCCCGTCTGCGTGTGCCACCCGAACATGACGGTCGGGGCGGCGCGCAACGGCGTCGGCGAGCGCCTCGCCGTCATCGGCGACCTCGCCGTCTCGCGCCTCTACAAGGACGGCCTGTACTCGGCCTTCCTCACCTCCTCGGCGCTCGCCGAGTGCGTGCTCGAGCGCGGCATCGACCGCCGCAGCCTCGAGCTCGGCTACTGGCCCGCGGTCACGCGCGTCGACCGCGACAACCGCTCGGGGCACGCGGTCTTCGCCCTGACGCACGTCGTCTTCTCGCGCCCGATGCTCAGCCGCGTCGTCTACCAGGCCGTGCTGACCGAGCGCCGCAACCAGCCCGAGGAGTCGCGCCGGCTCGGCGACGTGCTGTGGCGCATCGCCAGCGGCGACGACAGCTACGCACGCTGCCTCGCCGGCATGTTCCGCCCCGTGGCGGTCTGGCGCGTCGTCGTCGGCGGGGCCCTGGTCACGGCGAGGAACTGGGTGACCGAGAAGGTCTTCGGGCTGAGCTGGAAGGGCATCGGGCGCTACCAGACGGGCGTCTCCCGGCAGAACGTCGAGAAGCGGCGGGCCGACCTCATCTCCACGCTCGGCTACCGGCCGTTCGGCGAGCAGCCGCAGATGGAGAGCATGTTCTCGATCCGCATCCGCAGCGGAGGCGCGGCGATCCTCCGCCAGCTCGAGAAGTTCGGCGACGAGGCGCGCGAGTACTTCACGCCGCGCCTGATCCGCGTGCGACGGACGGCCGGAGCGCCGACCGACGTGGGCACCACGATCCGCTACAACGTGACCCCGCCCTGGTACTCGTTCTCGGTCGCCCTCGAGAGGATCGTGCCGGGGCACTGCCTGCTGTACCGGGCGCTCGACGGCTTCCCGCGCGACGGCATCCTGGCCTTCGACGTCGCGGGCGAGGGACCGGCCCGGAGCCTCCTGACGATCTACCTGGCCTTCGACTTCCCCAAGCCGAGGAACCCCTTCAAGCGGGCCGCCTGGTGGCTCTTCCGCCTCACCTTCCCCGGGTTCGTGCACGACGTGCTCTGGAACCACGCCCTCTGCAAGCTCAAGTATCTCGTCGAGAGGGCGGAAGCTGAGGCCGAGGACGACTGAGCGGCGCCGCGGCGTCAGCCGCGAGGCTCGAGCGCACGGCATCTCGCGGCACCGCTGAGCGGCGCAGCGCACGCCGCCGGCCGCGTGCCTCTCGCCTCAGGGGTAGGTGGGCAGACTGCTCCGGAGGTCGACCAGGGCCTGCTGGGAGACCTGGAGCAGGCCCTCCTGCGAGCGATCCAGGTCGACGATCAGGTAGAGGACCGCCGACAGGACCAGCACCAGGGTGACCAGGGCGACGAGGTTGCGCCGGTCGGCGTAGCCGGTCTGCAGCCCCACCAGGAACACGGCGGCCAGAGCGATGACGTACATGGCCAGCAGGACCATCGGCGGGATGCGTATCTGCAGGCCGACCACGACCCGTTCGGTGTGCAGGTCGATCACCTCGTTCAGCGACGAGACGTACTGGGCGGTCGTGGCCGACGTATCCGTGGCGACCCACTGCTCCGCGATCGCCCAGAGCTCACTGTGGATCTCCTCCGAGCGGGCCCGCGCCTCGGCGAGCTTGTCCTTGTCGGGGGCGACGATCCGCCACTCCAGATACTCGCTCAGGAGGTCCCGGGTCTCCGTCTGGTAGGGCTCTTCGAGGTAGCCGGCCCTCAGATACGTGGTGCCGATGGCGTTGGCCTCGCTGACCACCAGCTGGCGCCGCTCCTGCATGACGTTGAAGCCGAACCCCACCACGAACGCCAGCAGGAAGGCGAGCAAGGCGAGTGTCGCCCCGGAGATGGCGCCGACGCCGGCATCGGACGTGGCCGGCGCCCGTCGCTGCTTGCGCACGGCGTAGCGGTAGCCGCCCTCCATCGCGGCCAGCAGTATGACCACCGTGAAGGGGTAGACGACCCAGATGGGCAGTGTGTCGAGGAACTGCTTGGTCATCCCCGTCGGTCTCCTCGTGGTCGGGTCCGGCGTGCCAGACGACCAGACTCAGGGCGGCTCACTTGGAGCGCAGCCACACCACCGCCGACGAGATCGCCCAGATGACCAGCAGGATGGCGGCGACCCAGAGGAGGAACGCGTGCTCGCCGAAGAGCGCGATGCTGGCCACGAGGAACCCCAGCAGGAGCGCCCCGACGATGATGGCGACGATCTTGAAGTATCCCATGCGTACCCCCGGTTCGACGTCTCAGTCTACTTCCTTGGAGCGAAGCCACACCACCGCCGACGAGATCGCCCAGATCACCAGCAGGATGGCGATAAGCCAGAGGAAGAACGCGTGCTCGCCGAAGACGGCGATGACGGTCACGAGGACCACGACCAGCATGAGCCCGATGAGGATGGTCAGCCCCTTGAGGTAACCCATCTACGCCCTCCGCTTCGACGGTGCATGATCGGCATAGCTTACATCCGGAGGCTACTCGCGATGCCGAGATCTGTGACCTCGGGAAAGTACGAGTCGCGGCCCACGGATACTACGAGGGGCTCTGCCTCCTCCCACTCCGTCCACCGCGCGGCTGCCGCCCTGTCCTCCCCGTAGGCCCGCGACGCTTGCCGCCGCCGCGGATTCCACAGAGAATCGTTGGCGGCGAACCCGGAATCCCCGCAAAGGAGACCTCCATGGCGTATGAACAGGACTTCGGCACAGCCCTCCAGGTGGGCCGTCCCCCCAACATCACCGCCCTCTTCCCCAACTCCAGGGCCCTGATCGTCAGCGGCAAGGTCGTGGACCGGGCGATGCGGGCGAAGGGCGATGCCATCGCCATGGCCGCCAACGGGCGCAACTCCCTCGTCATCCGCGGGGCCCTGCGGGCGGCGCAGCGGGCGAACGCCGCCCTCATCGTCGAGATCGCCAAGTCCGAGGGCGGCCAGAAGGCCTACTGCGCCGTCAACTACTGGAACATGGCGCGCATCGTCGACGCCCTGTGCAACGAGCTGGGCATCACGATCCCGGTCGCGATCCACGCCGACCACTACGGCATCAAGAACGACGCCGACCTCGCACAGGCCAAGGTGGAGATCCCGACGATGTTCGAGGCCGGCATGACGTCGATCGCCATCGACGCCTCCCACCTGCCCGACGACCAGAACCTGCTCGCCAATATCGAGGTCAACCCGTTCATCCCGGGGTGGGCCGGGCTCGAGACCGAGGTCGGCGAGATCAAGGGCAAGGAGGGGCTCTCGACGGTGGACGAGGCGCTCTTCCTCATCGGCGGGCTCAACGCGCACGACATCTTCCCCGACTGGATCGCGCTCAACAACGGCACCACCCACGGCATCGAGGCGTCCGACGCCGGCATCCAGGTCGACCTGACCGCCGAGATCCACGAGGCGCTGACGCCCTACGCGGTCAGCGGCGCCCAGCACGGCACCTCGGGCAACAGCTCCGAGCGGCTGCGCGAGATCGCCGCCAAGACCCACACGACCAAGGCCAACGTGGCCACCGCCCTGCAGATGATCTCCTGGGGCCTCGAGGTGAACGACTACGGCAACGCGCAGCTCGACGCCGACGGCGAGTTCATCAAGGTCGAGGGCGAGGGCATGACCGAGGAGCTGTGGGCCGAGATGGTCGCCTTCGCCGACGAGAAGGGGTGGAAGAAGGGCGACTACAAGAACCTCAACCTGCCCTTCGAGAGCAAGCTGCTCGCGCAGCCGCGGCACGTGCGGGAGCGCATGAGCCGGCGGGTCGAGGACTTCGCCTACAAGATGATGACCGAGGTCTTCAACGCCGAGGACACGGCGCAGCTCGGCGTCGAGGCGATCCTCAACGCCGGGTCCTGCGACCTCGGCCCCAAGACCGGGCGCATCGAGGACCCGGCCGAGTGGACCGACGCGAAGATCGTCGAGAGGGCGAAGACCCTCGACGCCGACAAGGGCGCCAAGGGCGACTTCGACGACTGAGGCGCGCGAGCCGCGTCTGCGACGTCTGAAGGGGGCGGGCGCGGGGGTAGGGACCGACCCCCGCGCCCGCTCGACGTATCGCGCGGCGCCTCGCGCGGAGGCCCGCACGGCGTACGCCGTGCGGGCCTCCGCGTCTCACAGCTCCAGGCCCACCCGGGCGCCCCTTACGCCTCCGGCCCGGGCTCCGCGTCGGCGCGCTTCCTGAAGACCATCAGCGCCGCGACGACCAGCATCAGGCAGGCGAAGAGGACGCGCGAGAGCCCCGCCTGCATCGTCACCGACCACTGCGACGCGGCGAACGCGGTGACCATCCCCGAGAGGCCGAGGACCGCGGCGAGGGTGAGGTCCGTGTTCTTCGCGCGTGCGTTGCGATAGGTGCCGATCAGGGCCGTCGGCACGATCACCGCCAGCGACGTCCCCTTGGCGAGCGCGTCGGGCAGCGAGAGCAGCAGCACCATGGCCGGCACCATGATGAGGCCACCCCCCACGCCGAAGAGGCCTGCGGTGATCCCTGAGACGACGCCGACGACGACGAGGAGCGCGGCGGTCGCGAGACCCAGGTGCGGGTCGCCGGCCGGCTCCCCCACCTCGAAGAACATGCGCACGGCGGTCAGGACCAGGAAGGCGGCGAAGGCGAGCCTGAGGGCGCGCTCCGGCAGGCGGTGCAGCGCGGCGGTGCCGATGACCGCGCCGCCCGCCGCGCCCAGCGTCAGCAGAGCGGCGGCGAGCCAGTCGACCGAGTCGCCCAGCGCGTAGCCGGTCACGCCGACGAGCGCCATCGGGATGATCGCGGTCAGCGACGTGCCGTGGGCCAGGCGCTGGTCGACGCCGAGCAGCAGCGTGAGGGCGGGGACCATGAGGATCCCCCCGCCCACCCCGAACAGCCCGGCGAGGAAGCCCGAGGCCAGGCCGATCGCGACGACCAGCACCCAGAAGCGCGCGTCGCGCGGTCTCACGCCGTCACCCCGAAGCGCGTGCCTCGTCGTCTCACGCCGTCACCCCGAAGCGCGTGCCTCGTCGTCTCACGCGGTCACCACGGGACGGCGCGCCGACGCGCCGGTGGCGGCCACGACCATCTCGGCGATGGCGAGGAGACCGGCCTCGTCGCCGTAGCGGCCGACGAGCTGCAGCCCGACCGGCAGCCCGTCGGCGGTGAAGCCGCAGGGCACGGACATGGCTGGATGCGCGGTGACCGTGATCCGCGAACACGAGCGCATCCAGTCGGTGTACGTCGAGAGGCGGTGGCCGGCGATCTCATCGACCCACTCCTTCTCGACCGGGAAGGGTGCGACCTGCGTCGTCGGGGCCGCCAGCACGTCGAAGCGCGAGAAGAAGTCGACCGCGCGCGCGAAGATGGCGGCTTGCTCCGCCTGGGCCGCGGCGATGCGCAGCGGCGTCAGCCGCAGCCCTTGCTCGATGTTCCACACCACCGTGTCCTTGAGCAGGTCGCGGTGCTGCACGTACTCGTCGTGCAGGGCGCGCACGAAGCTGAGCGCCCTCAGCACCTCGAACACTTCGTCGGCGCCGCGCAGCAGGTCGGGCTCGGCCTCTTCGACCTGCCAGCCGAGCCCGTCGAGCGCGCGGCGCCCCTCCTCGAGCACCGCGGTGACCTCCGGGGCGACCGGCAGCCCCCCGAGATCCCGGCTCCAGGCGACGCTGACGCGCGCCGGCGACCGCGGCGGCGCGAGCGACGGCGGTCGCACCGGCGCCTGTGAGCGCTCGAGCGACGGCAGGTGGCCCGCCGGCCACGGCGGCGCGAGCGGCGGCAGGTGCGTCAGCGACAGCGGCGCGCGCGGGTCCGGCCCCGCCAGCGCGCCGAGCAGCAAGGGCGACGTCGGCGACGGTCCGCGCGATCGGCCCCGAGACCGACAGCGGGTCCCAGGCGTCGTCGGCCGGCAGCTCGGGCACGCGCCCCGGCGTAGGGCGCAGCCCGATGACGTTGCAGAAGCTGGCGGGGTTGCGCAGGCTCCCACCCATGTCGGAGCCGTCGGCGAAGGGCAGCATGCCGGCCGCGACGGCCGCGGCGCCGCCGCCGGTGCTCCCGCCGGCCGTGCGCGAGGTGTCGTACGGGTTCCGCGTGGCGCCGAACACCGGGTTGAAGGTCTGCGACCCGGCCCCGAACTCCGGGGTGTTGGTCTTGCCGACGACGATCGCGCCCGCCCGCCGCAGACGCTGCACGAGCGGCGCGTCCTCAGCCGGCACGTGGTCGCGGTAGATCGGCGAGCCGTACGTCGTCCTGATCCCGGCCGTGTCCACGAGATCCTTCACGGCGATCGGGAGGCCGTGGAGCGCGCCGAGGTCGTCGCCGCGCGCCCGCCGGCGGTCCGCGTCGTCGGCGTCGGCGAGAGCGCGCTCCGGGACGAGCGTCGGGATGGCGTTGACCGCGCCGTCCACGTCGTCGATGCGCTGCAGGAACGACGTCGACGACCTCTCTCGCGGAGACGTCACCGCCGCGGAGCATGGTCGCGAGCGCCGTCGCCTCGAGCTCCCAGAGCTCGCCGCCGTGCGGGCTTCCAGCTCCGCCGCCCCAGCCACGCATCAGGCCCCCAGCTGGTAGAGCGCAAAGGCGACGGCGAAGCCGAGCACGGCGAGCAGCCCGGCGCTGATGCCGGCGTCCTCCCGAGCCTCGGGGACAAGGTCGTCGGTCAGCATCGTCAGCAGCGCCCCGGCGGCGAAGGCCTGGGCCAGTGCGCCGATGCGCCCGCTGGCCTCCCCGACGAGCGCGCCCGCCGCCGCCGCGAGGGCCGCCACGGCGATGACCCCGCCCCACATCAGCAGGATGCGGCCCTTCGCCACCCCGTGCGCGTCGCTGAGCTCCGCCGCCGAGGCCATCCCCTCGGGCAGGTTGGAGACGATGACGGCAACGAGGAAGGCGGGGCTCACGCCGCCGCCGACGGCAGCGGACACGCCCGAGGATGAACGACTCGGGCACACCGTCGAGCGTCGCTCCGAGCATAAGCGCGCGGCCGCGCGCGGCGCGGCCCGCCGAGCCGCTCCCGCGGCTGAGGTAACGGTCGCCGGCGTAGTAAGCGAGCGCGCCGGCGGCCAGGCCGGCGGCGAGCTCGACGGCCGAGGCGAGCTCGACGGCGTCGAGCACCAGTTCGAAGGAGACGGCGCTGAGGAGGGCGCCGGCGCCGAAGGCGGCCACGCTCCCCACCATCCGCTCGCTGAGGTGGCCGCGCAGGCCGAGCCACGCCCCCACGAGCAGGGGCAGCGCGGCCAGTGCGCCCAGAAGCGCTGCCGTCAGGACCGTCGGCACGAGTCACACCTCGCGGTCGAAGCGGCACCCGGCGGCCGACAAGACGACTGCGTCGCCGGGCGCGTCCCATCTCTGCGACGAGCATAGTGGTCCGGCTCGGCACGTGTCGAGGCGAGCGGCGCGGCTCCGCCGCGCCGCGAGCCACCGTCAAGCGGATGTACGATGCCGCGGTAGGGATCACTACCGATCGAGGAGTGGACATGGCGGACAGCAGTATGAGAACGCGGGTGGAGCCGGGGCCGGGGCGGTGTACGGCCTCGGCCTGATCGGAGCGCTCGTCTACTACATCCAGACCGCCACGGGGTTCTGGGACGGCGTCTGGGGCGTCTTCCAGGCCCTGTTCTGGCCGGCGTTCCTCATCTACGAACTGCTGGGCCTGGTGAGGGCGGAGTGCGCGCGGCGCCGCACCCGCCGAGGACGAGCACATGACCGACCTCTTCGAGCCCTACGCCCTCGGGCGCCTGCGGCTCCGCAACCGGTTCGTGCGCAGCGCCACGACGAGCGCCTGGGCCGACGAGCGCGGCGTGGTCGGCCCCGAGATCGTCGCTCGCTACGAGGAGCTCGCCGCCGGCGACGTCGGCCTCATCATCAAGGGGCACCTCTACGTCGACCCGAGGGGCAAGGCGCACACCGGCATGGCGGGCATCAGCGACGACGGGCACGTGCCCGCCCTCGCCGAGCTGGTCGACGGCGTGCACCGCAACGGCGGCGTCATCGTCGCCCAGATCAACCACGCCGGCTGCGAGGCGGAGGCCGGCGAGCGCATGGGCCCGAGCGACCTCGAGACGCCGGAGTGGCGCGCCCGCGCCATGGACGCGCGCGAGATCCGCGAGGTGATCGCGGCGTTCGGCGAGGCTGGGCGGCGCTGCCGTGGACGCCGGCTTCGACGGCGTCCAGCTCCACGCCGCCCACGGCTACCTCCTGAGCCAGTTCCTGAGCAGGCTCGCCAACCGGCGCACCGACGAGTGGGGCGGCAGCCTCGAGGACCGCATGCGCCTGCTCCGCGAGGTCTACCTCGAGCTGCGCGCGCGCTCGGCGGCGACACCCTCATCGGCGCCAAGCTCAACTGCGACGACTTCAGCGAGAGCGGGTTCACGGTCGACGAATCGGCCGAGGTCGCGCACGAGCTCGCGCGGCTCGGCATCGACTTCATCGAGGTGAGCGGCGGCGGGTTCGGCATGGAGGCGCGGTACCAGGCACGCGCCCGCGCCGCGGAGAACCTGGCCACCCCCTCGCCGCGTACCCTGCCCTCGCGGAGGCCAGCTTCGCCGGCCACTGCGCCCGCATCCGCGAGGCCACCGGGTCGACGCCGCTGGCCCTCGTCGACGGCCTGCAGACCCTGGCGGGCATGCAGGCCGTGGTCGACTCCGGCCTCGCCGACCTCGTCAGCCTCTGCCGGCCGTTCATCCGCGAGCCGGACCTCGTGAAGAAGCTCGCCGCCGGGCAGCAGGAGGCGACCTGCACGAGGTGCGACGCCTGCTCGTCGGAGGAGGTCTTCGGCGCTGCAGATGATGCGCTGCACCCTGGACTGAGGACCCAGGCGGGCCCGAGGGCCGAGCAGGCGGCACGCGGGCGAACGGACGGCAGCGCGACCGCGAAGCTCGAGGTGGCGGCCGCCTCAGTCGAGCGCGACGACGCGGTACGGGTTCTCGCAGGGCGGTCCGGCGCAGATGTGCAGGCGCCGCTCCTCGAGCTCCCAGACCATGCTCGCCGTCGTCGGCGAAGGCGCGTCGGGCCCCTCCCCACCGTGGCCGCAGATCGACGTCGGCGCGTTGGCGTGGTCGCGCAGCACCGCGCCGGCGAGGCCGACGGGGTCGACGCCCCGTCCCAAGCCGTCGCTCAGCAGCTCGCACGCCCGTGCGTGGCGGAGCCGCGACCCCGCCGACGTCGAGCCCTCGACCTCGAGCATCTCGTCCGCGAGGTAGTGGTTCGTATGCGCGAGCCACTCCCAGCCGTCGGTCACGGCACCGCCCTCGATCACGGCCGCCCGGGAGGCCGACGTCTCGACGTCCCAGATGCGCCCGCCGGCCTGCCCGCAGAGGTGGTTCGAGCCGCGCGCGCGCTCGGAGAGCAGGGCGCGCGCCGTCGCCTCCCCCCGGGTCGGCGCTTCGAGCATCCAGCGACAGACGAGCGAGTTGGGCACGCCGGGCCGCAGGGCCGCGAGCGGCGCGCCGGCCGGCACTTCACCCGGCGCCTCGTGCCTGACGCCTCGTCCGGCGCGGCGGCCGGCGCGCCGGGCCGGCGCGTCGTCCGCCGGCGTCGTCCGCGCCGCCCCTCCGCGCGCGTAGACCGTGTTCGCACCGAAGGCCAGGCCGTGCGAGTTGAGCCCCGTCATCGCCAGGAGACCGGCCGTCGTCATCGCCAGGATCCGCGTGCCGTCCGGCGCCGCGATCCGCAGGAGCACCTGGTGCGCGATGTCCTGCTCCTCCCAGTCCTCGTTGTGCGCGACGACCGTGCGGCCTTCCCCGGCCAGCGCCAGGGACGTGCAGTGGCCGGGCTCCGGCGGCAGCGTGCAGGTCAGCTCCTCCCCGCAGTTCATCAGCAGGATCCGGGAGAACGGGACGGCGGCGCCTTCGGCCAGGCCGCGGAGCTCCTCCACGTACTGCGGCAGGCGTCGCTCCGCGGCAGCCAGGAGCGGCCGCGTCAGCGCCTCCGCCGTCGACAGCGACATGCCGCCGGCGAAGCGCTCGAAGTCGGCCTCGAACAGCGCGACGCGGCGCTCGATCAGCCGGCGAGCGCCCTCGCCGATCTGCCGGCCGATCTCGCGGTAGGACCCGGCGACCTCCAGAAGATCGAACGGAACGCCCACGCCTCTCCCCTCCATGCGCGCACGCGTATCCGCCACGCGGCCGTCCGCCTGCGCGTCGAACCGATTTTGCCGCGACGCTACTCCGCCGCGCGACGGCGCGGCGCGCTCGCGGGCAGAAGCCCGCTCACGCTCGAAGGCACGCTACTGGCCTGCCTCCGTTCATCGCCCGTATTCTGTCCCGACCGCACGAACTGAAGGAGGCGCGCCATGGGACGGCACGTGGATCTCTGGCTCGAGGGCTGGAGGAAGGGCGACGCGCAGATGGTCCTGAGCGCCGTGACCGACGACTTCGTCTACGAGGACGCCGTGGACGGGCGCTTCACGAGGGCCGAGTTCGCGACGTACCTCGAGGAGCTCTTCGCGACCGAGAGCACGCCGGAGGGCTTCGAGACCATCACCGACGTGGTCAGGTCCGAGAAGGACGGCGAGGAGACGACCTGGGGCTGGTGGACGACGCTGGCCGTGCCGGCGGAAGGAGCCGGACTGGTGAAGGCCCGGGCGGACGGAGTGTACTTCGAGCGCGTCGCCTACTACGTGAAGCCCCCGGCGGACTGACACGACGGCGCAGGCGTATACGCGGCGAGGGCGGGCCGGATCCATCCGGCCCGCCCTCGCCGCGCCCTGCCTGCGCTCGGCCGCCGGTGTTCTCCGCGGCCGCCGATGCCGATAGGGTGATCGTGTCACGCCTGCCGTGCCGGCAGGCGCGACGAGGCACACGGCGCGGGAGCCCATGAGAGTCATCGACTGTCCGGTCTGCGGTGCGAAGGTGAACGCACTCGTGCACCACTGCCCCGAGTGCGGCGCCGACCCGAGACTCGCACGCGAAGAGGCGGAGGCCGACCTGCGGGCGCGCGGCATCGCCCTGCCCGAAGCGGGACCGCAGCCGAGCGGGCCGGCGGCGGGGGCGGCGCCGGAACGGCTGCGGGAGCGACTCCGGGCAGGCGAAGTGACACCGGCCGCCGGGAGCGGCGCGGGTCGGCGGGCGCCGCGACCGGCCCGCCGGCGGCACTCCGGGACTGCTGTCGCCGGCGCCCTCCGTCACCGCGAGTCCGGCGGCGTGGCCGGCGGTGATCGGCGCCGCCCTCTTCATCCTGTGGGGCCTCGAGGCGCTGCCGCTGTGGCTCGCCCTCGCCCTCCTCCTCGTGTACCCGCTCTTCGTGCGCACGGCCGAGCACCGCCGCTGCCGCGAGCTCGCGGTCGACGTCGACGGCGGGCTCCAGCTCCTGCTGGGCATCGCCGCCGGCGTCATGTGGGTGGTCCTGCCGGCCGCACTCGGTGGATCGCTCTTCGACGCGACGGTGATCTTCTACCGCCAGCTCTCCGGCGGCGCGCTGCTCGAGCTGGTCCTCGTCGCCGGCGTCTTCGTGCCGCTGCTCTTCGGCCTCGTCTTCCGCTACCTGGAGCTGCGGGCCGGGAGCTGGTGGGCGCTCGCCCTGGTGACCGCGGCCTACGTGACCGTGGGTATCGTCGCCGAGCAGGGGGTCACCCTCTTCGGCGTCGCGTGGACGGCGCTCGCGGCGCTCGTCTACGCCCTCGCGTACCTGTCGACCCGTCGCCTCTGGCTCCCCATCGGGCTGCGTGCCGGAGCCGCGCTCCTCGTCACCGACGCGCCCGTGTTCGGCCTCGACCTGCTCAAGGTCGCCAGACCCGACCTCGTGGGCCCGGACGCGACGCTGCACCTCGCGCTCCTCGGCGTCGCCGTCGCTCGTCATGCTCGCGGTCGCCCTCCGGCGCGGCGCCTTCGTCGGGCGCCGCCGCGCCTGGCACGCGCAGACGGGCCGCCCCCTCGCCTCTGCGGGCTGGGCGGCCTCGCCGTGGCCGCAGGCCGGCCTCTGGGCGGCGCTCGGCTGCGCCGCGCTCCTCGACGGCATCTACTGGTACACCGGCGGAGACTGGTTCTGGCTGGCGCCCGCCGTGCCCCTCACGTACTGGGCCTACGTCCGCTTCGTCGAGCGGCGGACCTGCGTCGAGCTCGGCGGCGGCCTCCCGCGGGCCGTCGGCGGCGGTCGTCGCCGGTGCGGCGGCGGGGTTCGTGCTCAGTCTGCTCACGTGGTTGCCGGCTGCGGGCCCCTTCGCGGAGGGAGGATTCCTGGCGCCCGACGCGCTGACCGCCGAGCTGGTCGTCGCCACTCTGTTCTGGGCGCTCTGCGAGGAGGTCATCTGGCGGGGGCTCCTGCTGCGGTCGCTCGAGACCCGTTTGGGGAGCGGGCTGGCCCTGGTCGTCACCGCGCTGACGTTCGCGGTGTGGCACTGGCGGTGGGACTACTACGCCCTGCTCGACCTGACCGTGGCGGGCGCGCTGTTCGGGGCGCTCTTCCTGCTGACCCGACGCGTCTGGCTGTCCACCGGTGTCCACACCGGGTGGAACCTCGCCCTCTGGGCGTGGACGGAACCGGAGATGTGGTGGTCTGCCACGTACGAGCTCATCCTGATGCTGGAGGGCGCGGCGATCCTCGCGGCGCTGCTGCTGGCGCGTCAGCGCGGGAGGCTCGTGCGGCGGCCCCGGGGCGGAGTGGCCGCAGCGCCGACGCCGATGACGCCGGCCGTCGCCGCGGCTGTGGCCGCGCCCGTGTCGGCCGGCGGCCTCGAGCCGCTGCCACTTCCGCCGCCGCCTCAGCCGCCGCCGCTGGGACCTCCGGGCGCGACGGCGCCGGAGGGTCAGACGTCGTAGCCGGACGCGCCGGCGCCCGCGGCGCGGGCGCTCGGGCGCCGTCGACTCAAGCGTCGCCCGGTCGCTCGCCGGCGCCCGGCTCCAGTCCGCGCGCCAGGATCTCGAGGGCGGCGGCGCCCGGCGCCGGGAAGTCCCCGGGGCCGGGCAGGCGCTCCTGCATGGCGCGCTGCATGCCGTTCGCGAAGGGCACCGAGACCACCACCGCGGCGGCCTCGAGCACGTCGACGTCGCCCCTGACCCTGCCGCGCTCCTGCTCCGCCCGCAGGTAGGCGGCGACGACCGCGACCGGGCCTCCCTGCAGGCCCATCGGCATGCGCTCACGGATGTAGACCTCGAAGCGCCGCGCCATCTCGGGGTCGGCCCAGATCGACGCCGTCAGCGACGTGGTGTGCTCGATCATGCCGCTCAGGAGCTGCAGCAGGCGCTCGAGGTTCTCGCGCACCGTGCCCCGGCCGGCCCTCTCGGAGAAGTGCGCGAGCTCCTCGACCGTGTCGCCGGCGACCGCAAGGAACACCTCGTGGAAGAGCGCGTACTTGTCGTCGAAGTGCCGGTAGATGGTCCCCTCGGCCACGCCGGCCGCCTGCGCGATCTCCTTCGTCGTCGCGCGCGCGAACCCACGCTCGAGGAACACCCGTGTGGCGGCGTCGATCAAGACCTGGCGGGTGTCCGTCTTGCGTGGCGTCTTCTCCGCTCCGCCGGCGTTCATCGGTCCTCCTCCCGAAGGTCGCCCCCGGCTGCGACGGGGCGACCGATCACTGCCCGGTCCACGCCGTCCCCGCGCACGCCGCGTCCCGGTTCACGCCGTGATGTCGCGGCGCCAGAACGTGATCACCGTCACCGCGAAGGCGACGACGACATACCCAGCGGAGACGACGGCGGCGGCGGCGAAGGTCATGTCGGCGGTCCCCCCCGTGGCGATGGCGCCGAACGCGGCGCCGGGCAGCCACTTGGCCGTGCTGTCGAGGAGCAGGCTGAGCACCCCCTCGAAGACGAGCAGATACCCGATGCCGATGGCGATGGCGATGCCCGTGCTGCGCGTGATCATGCCGACGAACAGGCCGACGACGCCCCACAGCAGTACCGAGAGGGTCAGCTGGACGTAGCCCTCGACGACGGTCCGCAGCAGGTCGGTCGTCCAGGCGTCGGTGCCGACCCCCGCGGTCTCGGCGATCGGTGGGGCGACGGCGAGGACGACCGCCGTCGTCACCAGCGTTGCGAGGCAGGTGAAGCGCGGTCAGCGCCACGACCTTGCCGGCGAGCAGGCGCCAGCGGCGGGGCTCGGCCTGCACGAGCAGCCGGATGAGCCCGCTCGAGTAGTCCGAGGTGACGGCGATCGCCCAGACGGTGAGGGCGACGATCCCCAGCATGCCGACGAAGTTCTGCAGACCGACGAACATGCCGTCGCCGGCCTCGAGCATGGCCACAGTCACGCGGTCGGCGCCGGGTGGCCCGTGAGTCACCCCGCTGGTCGCCGTGACAAGCACGATGGCCGTCGCCAGGAGCGCCGAAGAAGACCATGAGCCCGATGCCGCTGAGGAGCGTCGATGGGTTCCTCAGGCGGATGAGCTCGCTGCGGACCGCGCGGATCATGACGACACCTCGGTCGGCGCGGGTCTCTCCGCCGCCGCGACGAGGCCGTCGGCGTCGGGCGCCGCGGCCGGGCGCCCGTTGTCGCCCGACTGCTCGCCGGTCATGCGCAGGAACACCTCTTCGAGGCTCACCTCGTGCGGGCGCAGCGCGCTGAGCGTGATGCCCGCCTGCGCCGCGGCACGGTTGACCTCGGCCGACGTCGACGCCGGCGCGGTGACCACCACGCGGCCGTCACCGACGCGCGCCGGCCAGCCGGTCGACACGAGCACCGCTGCGAGGCGCTCGACGTCCTCGAGGTGCTCCGGCACGGCCGCGATGCACTCCCCCGCCTGGGCGACCAGCTCGCGCAGGGGACCCGAGAACAGGAGTCCGCCGTGGCGGATCATCACCAGCGTGTCGCACGCGGCCTCGATCTCGCTCAGCAGGTGCGACGAGACGAGGACTGTGCGCCCCTCGTCCCCCAGTCTTCTCAGGAGGTCGCGGATCTCGACGATGCCGGCGGGGTCGAGCCCGTTCGTGGGCTCGTCCAGCATGAGGAGCTCCGGGTCGGGGAGCAGCGCTGCCGCGATACCGAGGCGCTGCTTCATGCCGAGGGAGAAGCGCTTCGAGGGCTCCCTGGCGCGGTCCAGCAGACCGACCGTGTCGAGCACCTCGTCGACGCGCGCGTTCGAGATGCCGCGCAAGCGCGCCAGCGAGCGCAGGTTCGTCCGCGCCGAGAGCGAGGGGATGAAGGCGGGGCTCTCGATCAGCGCGCCGATGCGGGCCGCGTAGGCCTGCGGGTGAGAGATCGGCGCGTCGAAGACGGTGGCCTCTCCCCCGCTGGGCTTGAGCAGACCCAGCAGCACGCGGATGAGCGTCGACTTGCCGGACCCATTCGGCCCGACGAGGCCGACGACGCCTCCGGCGCCGATCTCCAGATCGAGGTCGCGCACCGCCACGATGTCGCCGAAGCGACGCGTCAGCTTGCGGGTGTGGATCACGGACACAAGTGCCTCCAGTGCAATGTGAGTGAGCGCTCACTCATGCTACCCGAGAACGACTGCGTGTCAAACCGCTGGTGGGATGTGGAGCGGCGGCCGGAGTATCGGGAGGCGGGGCGGCGGCGGCCGGACTCTTGAGGGGCGGAGCGGGCCGAGCCACCGGAGCGACACCGGAGCGGAGCGACCGGCCGAGCCGACGGCGGAAGTGGGGTGTCGAGCTCGCGCTGTCACACCAGATCGGGAGACACGACTGCCGACAGCATGCCGCCGCGATAGAGTGTCACGGCTGCCGGGAGCCGCGACGCTCCGAGACGCAGCGCCCGAGCCAAGGAGGCACGCGATGATGACTCCCGACGGAACGCCGGCCCAAGCCCGAGATCGGCCTGCAGTTCTCGGTCTACCCGCTGCGCCAGGCCCACCTGCGCCCGGCGGTCGAGGCGGCCGTGACGGCCGCCGCCGGGGCCGGCGTCGACGTGACGGTGGGCCGCCTCAGCACCTTCGGGCAGGCCGACGAAGACGCCGTCTTCGCGGCCGTGCGCGACGCGTTCGCGGCCGCGCGCTCGTTCGGCCCGACCGTGATGGTCGTCACGCTCTCCAGCGGTCTGCCAAGCGACGCGACACTCGCCGAGATCCAAGGGAGCGCCGGCGCCTGAGCGTCTCGCCCGGACAGGGCGTCCTCCGGCGGAGCGGGGTGCCTGGGCCCGCGCGAGCGAGCGCGGCGTCTGGCCCGCGCGAGCGAGCGCGGCGTCGAACGGGGCGATCGGGGGCCCACCGGCCGAGCGGCGCCACCCCTGCCGCTCCCCCTCCTCCCGCACCCCGCACCAACGGCAGGCGTGCTGAAACGTCGGCAGTGCGGGTATAAGGTCGCGGTCCTCCCTCCGAGGGTACCAAAGGGCCGCGGTCGTACTGGGGCGTCGTCGCTGCCGATGGACTCGCTTCTGCCGCTCCCACCGCCCACCGTCCGTGCGGTCGGCCGGCCCTCGGTCGCGTCGAAGCCGACGGCCCAACGATGAGGTCGGCGATGACCGTCAGAGTGTGGAGACTCCGCGTCCGCAGGGCTAGGCCGCCCACGTACCCACGCGGTCCGACCCGCTCGCGCACTCCTTGCGCGCCGCGTTCGGTGGCGCGTTCAGCGGCGCGCTCGACGGGGCTCGCGGGCGCGCTCGCCGCGCTCGCCGCGCTCGCCGCCCTCGTCCTCCTCGCCAAGGCGCCCTCAGTCGCCGCCGAACCGCTGCCCCTCCCCCTCCCCATCAGCACGACGGAGAGTCTCCTCGACCAGTTCGGCTACGCCCCCGACTACCAGCGTCACGTGCCCATCTTCGACTCGGCCAACCGGCCGGTCATCCGCAGCCGTACGGCGTCGCAGCACGACACGCTCTACGCGGCGTTCCTCGAAGGGGGCGTCTGGCGGCAGAGCGCCTTCGACGCCGCGCTCCACGCCGACCTACCCCGCGTTCGCGGGCTACATGGGCGCCGGGGGCTTCGCCTCGGACCGCGTCGTGATCGACGCCGCCGGACGCGTCTACACGGTCCTGACCATCCGCCTCACGGACGGCGGCTTCCGCAACGCCATGCTCTACTCGACGGACCGCGGCGCGACCTGGGGCGTCGTGCGCCTGCCGTTCGGCGGGAAGCTGCGCTCCATGGATCGGGCCGACCGCGGAAACGTCGCCTGCGAGGCGCCGACCGGGGCACGCCTGATCGACGGGCCACCGTTCATCGCCGTCTGGCGCGAGATCAGCGACTGGATCGGCGCCGACGCCACGCGGAACGCACTGTACGTGACGAGACCATACTGGCAGGACGGTACGATCGTCGTGCCCGAGCCCACACTCGTCACCTCCCGCTTCCTCGGCATGGTGCAGAGCGCCGGTGGCACCTCCTTCGCCACGACCGTGGGCGACAAGACCTACTTCACGTGGACGCAGGTCCGCAGCATCCTGACGCAAGGGCACGCCGACCTACGTCGGTGTCTACGACCACGCCACCGGGACGGTGACCCAGCGGGTCCGCGCCGCTTGGGGTCACCCCATCAACAGCTGCCACTGCACACCGGCTCTCGCCATCGACAGCAGGGGGATCCTCCACCTCATCGCCGGCGCGCATGGACGACCGTTCCGCTACACGCACAGCCTGCACCCCCTGGACATCAGCGCGTGGACGCCGGAGGTGAACGTGCTGGACAGCGGCTACTGGACGACCGAGACCGACGCCGACGGGGTCGGCAAGCAGACCTACGCCTCGCTCGTCTGCGGTCCGGATGACACGCTGCGCCTGGTCTTCCGCCAGACGCGGCGCTCGCGCAGCGGCCCCTTCCCTTACCAGCGCTACTACGCCCTCAGCTACCTGGCACGACCGCCCGGCGGCGCGTGGAGCAAGGCCCGGATGCTCGCCTACGCCTCCGACAGCCCCGACTACACGAACTACTTCCAGAAGCTCATTGCAGATCGCGCGGGCCGACTGTACCTCTCGTTCAACGTGTACCGCCACGTCGACGTGCCGCTCGCCTACCGCGAGCTGCGCCGCTTCCGCTACCGCATGGTCTGGTGGTCGGACGACGGCAGCTCTTGGCAGTTCGCCACGACCGGTGACTTCACCGGGCGCGCACTGCCGGGTGACTGAGGGAGCCGCTGCGCAGAGCTTGCGACCCAGCTCGTTGAGACAGCGGCAGAGCGGCTGTATCATCAGAACCCCCTCGCTCCCCGAGGGACATGGGGCCACAGCAGGACAGGGGCGTCGTCGTCGCCGGCGAACTCGTACCTGCCACTCCGAGGGACTCACCATCCGTCGGTGTCGCGCGTCGATGCTGGGCCGCGACGAAGGGTACGAGCAAGGGAGCCCGCGATGAACGTTACGGCAGCGAGAGCCGGAGGCCGCGGGTCGAGGCCGCCGGCGAAGCGGCGCGGCCCGGCTCGAGGTCTGCGCGGCAGCGTACTCGCCGTACTCGCCGCGCTCGGCCTGCTCGCGTTCCCTCCGGGCGCCGCCGCTGAGCCGCTCCTCCTCCCCGTGCCGATCAGCACCACGGAGAGCCTGTTCGACCAGTTCGGCTATGCCCCGGACTACCAGCGCAACGTGATCGTCTTCGACTCGGCCGACCGGCCGGTGATCCGCAGCCGCACGGCGTCGCAGCACGACACGCTCTACGCGGCGTTCCTCGAAGGGGGCGTCTGGCGGCAGAGCAGCCTCAGCGACGCGCTGCGCGCGGCCTACCCGGACTTCGCCGGCTACATGGGCGCCGGCGGCTTCGCCTCGGACCGGGTCGTGAGCGACGAGGCCGGTCGCCTCTACACCGTCCTCACCATCCGCCTCGAGGAGGGCGACTTTCGCAACGTCATGCTCTACTCCGCGGACCGCGGCGCGAGCTGGGGCGTCGTCGAGCTCCCCTTCGGCGAAGAGCAGCCCTACATGGACAACGCCAACCGCGGCAACATCGCCGTCGAGACTCCGACGGGCCAACAGCAGCTGCATGGTCCTCCCTTCGTCGCCGCCTGGCGCGAGATCGGCGACTGGCCCGGCAGCTACGCCACGCAGAACGAGCTCTACGTGACCAGACCGTACTGGCAGGGCGACAGCATCGTCGTCCCTGAACCCACGTTCGTCACCTCCCGCCTCCTCGGCATGATCCAGAGCGTCGGCGGCACCTCCTTCGCCACCACGGTCGGCGACAAGACCTACTTCACCTGGACGCAGGTGCGCAGCATCCTGACGAAGGGCACGCCGACGTACGTCGGCGTCTACGACCACGCGACCGGGACCGTCACCCAGCGCCTCCGCGCCGCCTGGGGCCACCCCATCAACGACAGCCACTGCACGCCGGCCCTGGCGATCGACAGCACCGGGGTCCTCCACCTCATCGCCGGCGCCCACGGGCGCCCGTTCCGCTACACGCACAGCGTACGCCCGCTCGACATCACCGAGTGGACGCCGGAGGTCCTGGTGCTGGACAGCGGGTACTGGACGACGGAGACCGACAGAGACGGCGTCGGCAAGCAGACCTACGCATCGCTCGTCTGCGGCCCCGACGACACGCTGCACCTTGTCTTCCGCCAGACGCGGCGCTCGCGCAGCGGCCCCTTCCCCTACCAGGGCTACCACGCCCTCTCCTACCAGACGCGACCGCCTGGCAGCGGGTGGAGCAAGGCCCGCATGCTGGCGTACGCATCGGACAGCCCTGATTACACGAACTACTACCAGAAGCTCACCCTCGATCGGGGCGGTCGCCTCTACCTCTCGTTCAACGTCTACCGTCACGTCGACACGCCCCCGATCTACCGCGAGCTGCGCCGCTTCCGCTACCGGATGGTGTGGTGGTCGGATGACGGCCTGGCGTGGGACTTCGCGAGCACCCGATCGATGGCGGAGCGCGCGGCGGACTGACCGACGTCCGACAGCAGCTGAGCACCGGTCGCCAGGCGACCGATAGCACCACGGACACGCAGGACGGCGGGGGCCGGGCTGATGCCCGGCCCCCGCCGCCTCGGTCTCGAGCCTCTTCGTCGTCCGCAGTAGCGCGGGTTCGTGGCCACCGCGGCGCGAGCGTCCGACCCGGGGCCCGTGCCGCTGCAGATGCGCGCCCTCCTACCGCAGCGAGAACTCCGCGTAGAGCTGCGCCCCGGCGCCGATCGCGATGCGCGCCCGGTAGGTGCCGGGGCTCAGGCCCTTGGTGTCGAGGTTGTACGTGTACGTTCCGGCGCGGCAGGTGAAGCGGTCGCTCGTGCGCGGCGGCGTCTTGGACCGCGGCTTGAACTCCTCGCCCCACTCGCCGTCGCAGAGCCGGGCGAGCGAGAGGATCGGTGTCATGCCGGCGACCGGGTCGCCGCACTCGTCGTACAGCCGGAACCTGAGCGGCACGGCGCGCCCGGCCCTGAAGACGCTCGAGCCGTCGGCCTTGACCGGCAGGAGCATCCCCGACCAGTCGTCGACCGGCAGCAGTTGCTCCTCGAAGAGGGCGGTCATGACCCGCTCCTCGGTGAGGTAGAAGGCCGAGTACTCGCCGTAGGCGACGGGACCCCAGCGACCGGTGACGTAGTAGATGAAGCCGTCGCCGGTCTCGTCGTCGAACATGAACCCGCTCCAGAGACCGTAGGCCTCACCGAGGTGGCCGGACATGTAGATGTCCCAGTCCGCGAGGATGCGGTCGAGGAGCGTGTTGGTCATGATGTGCGGCCCGAGGCCGTAGGATGCCATGAGGTCGAAGTACGGGTCGCCGTTGCCGAGCGCCGGGTCGTAGGTCCAGTACGGCGTGAACATGAGCTCGACGGTCTCGGGCTCGAGGATCCGCGTCCCCTTGTAGGCGCCCTGGCCGATGAACATCTTCATGACCTTGGCGAGGTCCCAGGTCGAGATGCGCAGGCCGCCCTGAGGCGACTGCCAGGTGGCGTTGAAGCCCGGCACGTAGGTCGCGAAGCCGGCCGGCGGATCGGGGATCACACCCTGGTAGTCGTCGACCTGGGCCTCCCACTCCGTGCCTGAACGCCTGTACAGGACGCCGACGTTGTCGATCTCCCACTGGCCGAAGAGCGCCGGCACGTAGCCGCCGTCGATACCCATCGGGTCGAGCACGTGGTCGTTCATGTAGGTGGCGAAGAGCTCGCCGGTCACGCTCTCGAGGATCGTCGCGAGGACGCCGTAGTTGAGGTTGGCGTAGGTGAAGTACTGACCCGGCGAGCTGTCGACCAGCGGGTCGTCGTCGGCCCAGCGCTGACCCGAGTAGTAGCCGCTGCCCGGGGTGAATGCGGCCGCGAGCGGCACGTCGATCGGCAGCGTGTAGGTGGGCTCGTCGCGGATCGAGCTCGTGTGCGACATGAGGTGCCGGCAGGTGATGGGCACGTCGGGGAAGTTCGGGTTGCGCAGGGTGAAGCCGAGGTAGGTGCTCACGTCTGCATCGAGGTCGATGGTGCCGGCCTCGACCTGCTGCATGATGCCGACCGCCGCGACCAGCTTCGAGATCGAGGCGATACGGAACATGCTGTACTCGTCGACCGGCAGGTCGTTGCTCGGATCGGCGTTGTCGATGTAACGGCGACCGAGGTTGCCGGTGTAGGTGACCTCGCCGCCCTGCATCGTGAGCACGACGAGCCCGGGCAGCGTGTAGACCGGGTCGTCGACGATCGCCTGCAGGCGCGCGGTCAGGGCCGGGTTCTCGTCGATGACGACGGCGTCGGATCCGGCGAAGGCCGGCGCGGCCAAGGTGCACAGCGCCAGCACCACCAGCAGAACGAGGAGAGGAGCTCGAGACCTCATCACGGTACCCCCTGTACGCGTTGACGTGGGCCGCCGGCCGGAGCTCCCGACGGCGGCGCCTCTCGAGGGGAATTCCGCCATCCGCGGGCGCCCGGTGTCAACTGTCGCTGCCGACTTCACAACATCGGCAGAGCGCCTTCAAAGGTCCTTCACACCTGTCGGGTACCATGGTGCACAGAGAAGTGCACCGGCCACCCGGACGGTGGCAGCGGGGCCGTCCCGGCGGGACCGCCCGTGATGCGAGCAAGCAAGGAGCTGCACTGATGAAGCGACACTGGAAGACGATCACCCTGCTGGCGGTCGTGGCTCTCGCCGCACTCGGCGCCGTCGCGGTCGCGAGCGCGGCGACGTCGCCGAGTCCGGCGTCGACCCCGGATGCCGGGACCACCCGCAGCGGTGACTGCGACTGCCTCGGAGCGATCGACGACCCAGCGGCGCTCGCCGAGCTCGAGGCGCTGCGCGCCGAGAAGCAGGAGAAGTGGCAGGCCTGGTCCGACAAGTGGGGGACCGACCGCCGCAGCGAGGAGGCGCAGGCAGAACTCGAGCAGCTTCGCGAGTGGTACCGCGCAGAGATGACCGCGCTGCTCGAGAAGTACGGCGTCGACGCCTCGGAGTGCGTCGGCCACGACGAGCGGTTCGGCGAGGACGGCGGCCGGGCGAACGGCGGCGGCTTCGGCTGTGACGGCTTCGGCGGCGGCGGATCCGGTGGCGGGTTCGGCGGCGGCTTCGGCGGCCGCGGCGACGGCACGTGCACCGGCCAGGGAGGCGGGATGATGGGCGGGAGCTTCTGAGCACCGCGCCGGCGCTCACGCCGACCTCCAACGGGCGTCACGCCGCGGACGCCGCCTGAAGCCACACCCACGCCCAGCGGCGACCGACATCAGACGAAGAGACGGCGGGGGCCGGGCAGATGCCCGGCCCCCGCCGTCTCGTGCTCGGCTCAGCGCCGTGCGGCGCCGCCCGCGGTACACACTTCAGCGCCTCGCGGCGCGGCCCGCGTCAGTCGCGGTCGCGGTCGCGATCGCGTCGCCCGCCGCGACGCCCGCCGCGGCCGCCCTCGGTGGGCTTGGGCTCGGCGACGTACGGCAGCAGCGCCATCTCGCGGGCGCGCTTGATCGCGGTGGCGAGCTGGCGCTGGTGGCGGCGGCAGGTGCCCGTGGTGCGCGGCGACTTGATCTTGCCCCGGTCGCTGATGAAGCGGCGGAAGGACGTGTAGTCCTTGTAGTCGACCTCGTCGATCTTCTCCTTGCAGAAGTGGCAGAAGCGACGACGCGTCGGGTCGAAGGGCTTGCCCCTCTTCTTCTCGCGCGGCTTGCTCTTGGTGGCGGGCATCCAGCTTCCTCTCTCGTACGTCGCCTCGGCGACGCCGGGGCCTTCTTCGTCTCCCTGCGAGCGCGCGTCAGTGCCGCACGCGCGCCGGAAGCACGTAGGTTAGCACAAGATGGGCGCCGCGCGCAGCACGCGCCCGCGACCGGGGGCACGGCTCCCTCGGCACGCCGACCGCGGCACGCTTCCCCCACGACGGCGATTGCGCCCACGCGCAGGGGGAAGGCATGAAGCAGACGACCGGAGAGCGAACGCCGCGTCAGGCGGCGTGACCAAGGAGGACACCATGTGGCGCGGCATCGGCGGAGTGGTCGCCGTGATGGCCCTCATCCTCGTGCTGGTGTGGTTCCTGTAGGCGTGTCCGGGCCCAGATCGAGCGCGTCCGGGCCCAGCTCGACGGCGCCGCCCGGCTCGAGGATGCGCACGGTGACGCCCGGCGCCAGCACGCGCGCGTAGCGCGCGTAGGAGAGCGCCGGGCGGCGCGGGTCGCCGCGCCAGAGGCGCGACATCGCCGGCGGGTAGTACGTCCCCCAGTGCACGGGCACGGTCAGCGCCGGCTGCAGCAGGCCGAGGCAGCGCGCGGCGGCCAGAGGGGTCAGGTGCTCGTCGGCGTTCAGCGTCGGGCCCCAGCCCGAGATCGGCAGCAGGGCGACGTCGAGCAGGCGGGCGATGTCGGCCATCTCGGTGAACGGCCCCGTGTCCCCCGCGTAGTAGATCGAGTGCCCGCCGCTCACGAGGAAGCCGACGCCGTCGCTCACCGGCAGCAGCGGGTAGCGCTTCACGACGTGACGCGCGGGGGTCGCCTCGACCGTGACGGGGCCGAACCGCACGACGTCGCCGGTCTCCACCTCGCGCACGTCGTTGAAGCCGAGACGGCCCAGCGTCGTGGCCCCGGGCGCCGGCACGATCACCGGCGTGCGCCGGTCGAGCAGGCGCAGCGAGCCGACGTCGACGTGATCGATGTGCAGGTGTGAGAGGAGGATCGCGTCGAGGTTCCCCGTGACGTCGGGGCCGGGCAGGGGCGCGTAGCGCCGCAGGGGCCCGGCCCAGCGCCGCAGCAGCGGGTCGGTGAGCAGCCGGCGGCCCGCGCTCTCGATCAGCACGGTGCCGTGCCCCACGTAGGTGATCCGCGTCGTGTCGTCCATGGTCAGGGGCGCGGCCGGCACGCCGGCCGCGCCCCTGACCATTCCCACGCCGCGCCTCCGGCAAGCCTCGAGGCCGGCGCGACAACGCCCACCCGGCGGTTGCCCGCCGCTCGTCGGGGAAGAACAGCCTATCGCCCCGCGGCCCACCGCGGGGGCGCCGGCCTGAGTCTGCCGATCTGGGAGAGGGGGACCCGTGTCCCGGGAATGGACCTGCATCGACGGCAACGAGGCGGCCGCCCGCGTCGCCTACGCCCTGACCGAAGTCCTGCCCATCTACCCCATCACGCCGTCCTCGCCGATGGGCGAGGCGGTCGACGGCTGGGCGGCGGCGGGCAGGCCCAATCTCTGGGGCACGGTGCCCGACATCGTCGAGATGCAGTCCGAGGGCGGCGCGGCGGGGGCCTTGCATGGAGCCCTGCAGCGAGGCGCCCTCGCGGCGAGCTTCACCGCCTCGCAAGGCCTGCTCCTCATGGTCCCCAACATGTTCAAGATCGCCGGCGAGCTCACCCCGGCGGTCATCCACATCGCGGCCCGCACCGTGGCCACGCACGCGCTGTCGATCTTCGGCGACCACAGCGACGTCATGCACGCACGGACGACGGGCTGGGCGATGCTCGCCTCGTCGTCGGTGCAGGAGGCGCAGGACCTGGCGCTGATCGCCCATGTCGCCACGCTCCGCGCACGCGTGCCCTTCATCCACTTCTTCGACGGGTTTCGCACCTCGCACGAGATCCACAGCATCCGCCTGCTGGGCGACGACGACCTGAGGGCGCTGATGTCCGAGGACGACATCCTCGCCTTCCGCGCCCGGGCCCTCACCCCGGACGCACCGCTCGTGCGGGGGACCGCCCAGAACCCGGACGCGTTCTTCCAGGGCCGCGAAGCCGGCAACCCCTTCTACCTCGCGACACCGGGGATCGTCGAGGCGGCCATGGAGGCCTTCGCGCAGCGCGTCGGGCGCCGCTACGGCCTGGTCGAGTACGTGGGCGCGCCGGACGCGGAGCGCGTGGTCGTCCTCATGGGCTCGGGCGTCGGCGCGGCCGAGCAGACGACGGACGCGCTCGTCGGCGCCGGCGAGCGGGTCGGCCTCGTGAAGGTCCGGCTCTATCGCCCGTTCCCCTCCGCGGCTCTCGTGGCCGCGTTGCCCGAGACCGTGCGGTCGGTCGCCGTCCTCGACCGGACCAAGGAGCCGGGCGCGCCGGGCGAGCCGCTCTACCTCGACGTCGTGGCCGCGCTCGTCGAGGACGCGGGCTCGGAGCGCCCGCGCTTCGCGCGCCTGCCCCGCGTGCTCGGCGGCCGCTACGGTCTGTCGTCCAAGGAGTTCACCCCGGGCATGGCCAAGGCCGTCTTCGACGCCCTCGCCGCCGACGACCCCAGGCGGCACTTCACGGTCGGCATCACCGACGACGTCACCGGCCTGAGCCTCCCCGAGGACACCGAGTTCCGCTACCAGCGCCCCGCCGGCGAGGTGCAGGCGATGTTCTTCGGCACCGGCGCCGACGGGACCGTGGGGGCGAACAAGAGCTCCGTCAAGATCATCGGCGAGAACACCGATCTCTGGGCGCAGGGCTACTTCGTCTACGACTCGAAGAAGGCGGGCTCCGTCACGGTCTCGCACTTGCGCTTCGGCCCCAACCCGATCCGCTCCACCTACCTCATCGAGCGCGCCGACTTCGTCGCCTGCCACCAGTTCGGGCTGCTGGGCAAGCTCAAGGTGCTCGGGCACGCGCGGGACGGCGGCACCTTCCTGCTCAACAGCCCGTACCCCGCCGACGAGGTGTGGGAGCACCTGCCGGCGTGCATCCAGGAGCAGATCATCGCCAAGCGCCTCCGCTTCTGGGTGATCGACGCCGACCGGGTCGCCGCCGACGCCGGCATGGGCAACCGCATCAACACCGTCATGCAACCCTGCTTCTTCGCCCTCGCCGGCGTCCTGCCCGTCGACGAGGCAGTCGAGCACATCAAGCAGTCCGTCGTGAAGGCCTACGGCAAGCGCGGTCCGGTGGTCGTGGAGAGGAACTTCGCCGCCATCGACCACTCCCTCGCGCAGCTCGAGCAGGTCGAGGTGCCCGACGCGGTGACCTGCGCCGGCGCCTCCGGGGTCACCGTGCCCGACGACGCGCCGGAGTTCGTGAAGCGAGTCACCGTGCCCCTGTTGGCCGGCGAGGGCGATCTCCTGCCGGTCGGCGCCTTCCCGGTGGACGGGTCGTTCGTCACCGGGACCACGAAGTACGAGAAGCGGGCCATCGCCCGGCAGATCCCGATCTGGGACCCCGAGATCTGCATCGACTGCGGCAAGTGCGCGCTCGTCTGCCCTCACGCCGTCATCCGCATGAAGGTCTACGAGCCCGCCGTCCTCGCGGACGCGCCCGAGGGCTTCCGGGCGAAGGACTTCCGCGCCAAAGAGCTGCCGGGTCACAAGCTGACGATCCAGGTGGCGCCCGACGACTGCACCGGGTGCGGCGTCTGCGTCGAGGTCTGCCCTGCGCGCAGCAAGACGGAGGCACGACGCCGTGCCCTCGCGATGCAGCCCGCCATGGAGCACCGCGACGCCGAGCGGCCGTACTGGCGGTTCTTCGACTCGATCCCGCCGCTGTCTCGGGACCTCCTCCCCCGCACGACGGTCCGCGGCACCCAGGTCCTCGAGCCGCTCTTCGAGTTCTCCGGCGCCTGTGCCGGCTGTGGCGAGACGCCCTACGTCAAGCTCGTCTCGCAGCTCTTCGGCGACCGCATCGTCGTCGCCAACTCCACCGGCTGCTCGTCGATCTACGGGGGCAACCTGCCGACGACCCCCTGGACCGTCGACCGCGAGGGGCGGGGACCGGCGTGGAACAACTCCCTGTTCGAGGACACGGCCGAGTTCGGGATGGGCATGCGCATGGGCTCCCAGGCGCGGGTCGCGCGGGCGAGGCTCCTGCTCGAGCGCCTCGCGCCCCGACTCGACGGCGGGCTCGTCACGGAGCTGCTCGAGAGCCCGCAGGAGACCGAGGGCGAGGTGCGCGAGCAGCGCCGCCGGGTCGCCGCGCTGGTCGAGTCGCTGCGCGGCCTCGGGAGCGAAGACCCCGACGTGCCGCACCTGCTGGCGCTGGCCGACGACCTCGTGACGAAGGGAGTGTGGATCGTCGGCGGCGACGGCTGGGCCTACGACATCGGCTTCGGGGGCCTCGACCACGTGCTCGCCTCCGGGCGCGACGTCAACATCCTCGTCCTCGACACCGAGGTGTACTCGAACACCGGCGGGCAGGCGTCGAAGGCCACGCCCCGCGGCGCGGTCGCGAAGTTCGCCGCCTCGGGCAAGAAGACAGCCAAGAAGGACCTCGGCGCGCTGGCGATGGCCTACGGCACCGCGTATGTCGCCCAGGTCGCCCTCGGGGCGAACGACGCCCAGACGGTGAAGGCGCTGCTCGAGGCCGACGCCTGGCCGGGTCCCTCGCTCGTGATCGCCTACTGCACCTGCACCGCCCACGGCATCGACATGTCGCAGGCGATGGCGCACATGAAGGACGCCGTGCAGAGCGGTTACTGGCCCCTGTACCGGTACCAGCCGACACCGACCGAGGGCGCGCGTCCCTTCAGGCTCGATTCGCGCGCGCCCACGATCCCGGTGCGCGAGTTCATCGCCTCCGAGGCCCGGTTCGCCATGCTGAGCAGGACGCACCCGGAGGAGTCCGAGCGCCTGTTCGACCTGATCCAGGCCGACGTCGACGAGCGCTGGCGCTACTACGAGCAGCTCGCCGCCGTGTCGCGCTCCGTGCCGTCGACAGGGGGCGCTCCCGGGGGCGACGCTGACCACCCGCGGCGACACGAGGAGGACCCGTCATGACCCGGCTCGCCACGCGCTACCTCGGCCTCGACCTGCGCTCCCCGCTGGTCGCCTCGGCGGGCCCGCTGACCGCGCAACCCGCGAGCGCGCTGCGCCTGCAGCAGAACGGTGCCGCCGCCGTCGTCCTGCCGTCGCTCTTCGAGGAAGAGGTCGTCCACGAGGAGCTCGAGCTCGGCCGGGCGGTCGAGCAGGGGACCGAGGCGTTCGCCGAGTCCCTCGACTACTTCCCCCCCGCGGAGACGTACGAGAGCGTCGCCGACCGCTACCTCGCGACCGTCCGCCAGATGAAGCGGGAGCTGGACGTGCCGGTGATCGCCAGCCTCAACGCCACCTCGAGCGGCGGCTGGGTGCGCTTCGCGAGTCTGATCGAGGAGGCGGGAGCGGACGCGCTCGAGCTGAACCTGTACCGGCTCGCCGCCGATCCCGCCCGCCGCGGCCCCGACGTGGAGGCGAGCGACCTCGAGGTGGTCCGGCAGGTCCGCGCCGCGACCGGCCTGCCGCTGGCGGTCAAGCTCTCGCCGTTCTACTCGGCGCTGGCCAACTTCGCCGCCGGAGTGGTCGAGACGGGAGCGAACGGGCTGGTGCTCTTCAACCGCTTCTACCAGCCCGATCTCGACGCCGACGCGCGGCGCGTCGTGCCGCGCCTCGAGCTCAGCCAGCCGTGGGAGCTGCGCCTCCCGCTGCGCTGGATCGCGATCCTGCGCGCGCAGGTCGCGGGGCGCGCCTCGCTCGCCGCGTCGAGCGGGGTCCACAGCGGTATCGACGCGGCCAAGGCGCTGCTCGTCGGCGCCGACGTCGCGATGATGACGTCGGCGCTCCTGCGCAACGGGCGCGAACACGTCGCGACCGTGGAGACGGAGCTCCTCGAGTGGATGGAGGCGAACGGGTACGAGTCGGTCGCGGAGCTGCGGGGCAGCGTGAGCTACGCGGCCAGCGACGACCCGTCGGCGTTTGAGCGCGCGAACTACCTGAAGACCCTGCGCTCGTGGAACGCCCCCGTCGATCTGACGTCCCAGCCGCAACCGTCGTGACGCGCGCGAGTGGCGGCGGGGAGACCGCGGCGACGCGGGCGGGCGCGGCCCCCTGGGCCGCGCCCGCCCGCGTCGCGTCACATCGCTCGCCGCCGGCTCACCCGCCGAGCCGCGCGCGCAGCGCCTTCACCCCGTTGAGCTCGAGGCCGAGCAGCTTCTCGATGTTCAGCTTCGCCTCGAGCGGGCTCGGGTCGCGGAAGTAGCTGACCTCGGCCTCGTAGATGCGCCCGAGGCGGCGCTCGCCGCGCAGCTCGTGCATCGCCTGGTTGTCGCTCAGGTCGCGCACGCCGACGCCGAGCGCGTCCGCTACCGCCTGCTTCGCCTCCGCCAGTCGCATGCCCTTCGCCATCTGCAGCCGTGCCACCAGGTCTCCGGCGGCACGGAGCCCGCCCATGCCCGCGGCGCACGTGTGGGCGATGGACATGCCGTGCGCGTCCCCCGAGCCGACCTACAACCCGTCGACACGCAGGACGTCGACGCAGGCGCGCGACACCCTCGAGACCGCGTCGACCGGCGCGAAGGCGCTCATCGGCACGCCGCCGACGCCCATGCCGACGTTCATGTGCACGGGGATCTCGGCGGCCGCCATGCAGGGCTTGCACAGCGTGAGCGCGCGGGCCGTGTTCCAGGCGACCGTCTTGCCCGTGTTGACGGTCACGGCCGGGCCGAAGATCGTCGCCCCGGCGGCCTGCACGACGCGCAGCTGGCCCTCGGGCTTGAGCCCCGCCAGCCGCACGCCGCCGTGCTCGAGCTGCCCGTGCGTGCCGAGCACCACCTCGCTCGCCATGCCGACCATGATGCCCATGTCCGGGTGGCGACGCCGCAGGTGCTCGACCGCGCGCAGCGCGGCGAGGAAGTCGGCGTCGCCCGCCGCCCCCGCGGTGTCGAAGTCGATGCCGTCGGCGCCCGCCTCCCAGAGCGCCTCGGCCACGTGCACCATGTCGGCGACGGCGAGTTCGACCGCCTCCTCCTGCGCGGCGCGCGCCTCGTCGATGCGCATCTGCGGCAGCAGCTCTGACCAGTTGCCCACCGGGCCGTCGGGCCGCGAGTACCGCCCGAGGTCGGGCTGCGCCCCGTAGTGCACGGGGATCGTGAGCCGCTCCTGGGCCTCCTTCATCGTCTGCTGCTCGTACGGGGCGATCGTCTTCACCGCGGCGTAGGAGTAGTCCAGGTTGGAGAGCTCGACCGTGTCCTGGCAGATCAGCTGCTCGGTCTCGTAGAGCGCCTGCACGCTGCCGCCCTGCTGCGGCTGCCCGGTGCCGTCCTGGCTCAGCACGACCTCGTCGCCGAGCGCGACCGAGACGAAGCGCGCCGGCGAGGTGAAGATGTCGGCGAGGTGGTCGAGCTCGTCGCCGGCGAGCGGCTCGACCTTGAAGCGCGTGACCGCGGCCTCGACGCCGGCCTCGAGCTCGGCGCGGATCTCGGCCGGCGTGAGCTCGACGAGCGACCCGTCCCCCATGCGTGTCACGACACGCGATCCCATACGACCCCCTGTGCGGCGTCACGGCCGCCGGCGCCGCGCCGGTGATGTCGGCACAAGCGGCGCGCGGCCCTCATGCGGCGCGGTTCGCCCGTGAAGGCGGGCTGCGCCGGCGCGCCGCGCGCGGACCGGCCGTCCGCGGCGCGCCCCCCGATGCTACGAGGTGCCGCGCCGCGCGGCAACGGCCGATGCCCGGGCAAACCTCTCCCTCGGTCTCGGCAAAGTTCGCGGACGAGGGGCTGCGCTCAGTCGAGCAGCAGGCGGTCGACGGCGAACGCCTCGCCGGCGACCTCGTGGAACTTGGCGATCAGGTCGCTCACCCCGAGGGTCTTCTTCTGCTCGGCGTCGAGGTCGAGCACGATGCGGCCGCCGTGCATCATGATGAGGCGGTCGCCCCAGCGCAGGGCGAGCTCCATGTTGTGCGTGACCATGAGCGTGGTGAGGCGCTTCTCGGCGACGATCGCGCCGGTCAGCTCCATGATCGTCGCCGCCACCTTGGGGTCGAGCGCCGCGGTGTGCTCGTCGAGCAGCAGCAGGCGCGGCTCGGCGATGGTCGACATGACCAGCGAGAGCGCCTGCCGCTGCCCGCCGGAGAGCTTGTTGACCTCGGCCCCGAGACGCTCTTCGAGGCCCATGCCCAGCGGCCCGAGTTGCTCACGCATCAGGGTGCGGCGCTGCTTGGTGACGCCGCGCCGCAACCCGCTGCGCTTACAGCGCATGAGGGCGATGGCGAGGTTCTCCTCGATGGTCATCGACGGCGCCGTACCGGCCCGGGGGTCCTGGAAGACGCGGCCGACGAAGCGGCTGCGCACGTGCTCGGCGAGCTTGCTGACGTCGCGCCCGTCGAGCTCGACGGCGCCGGCGGTCAGCGGGAACGTACCGGCCGTGGCGTTGAGCAGCGTCGACTTGCCCGACCCGTTGGAGCCGATGATGCTGACGAACTGCGCCTGAGGCAGGGCGAGGTCGATCTGCTCGAGGGCGACGACCTCATTGGCCGTGCCGGGGAAGAAGACCTTGCGCAGGCCCTTGAGCTCGAGCGCGGCGGCGCTCACGCGCGCACCACCTTGCGGCGCACGGTCGGCACCGCGAGGGCGACGACGACCAGCGCCGCCGTCAGCAGCTTGAGGTCGGTCGGGGCGATACCGAGCCGCAGGCTGACGGCGATGAGCAGGCGGTAGACGACCGACCCGCCGATGACGCTGAAGAGCACCCAGCTGATGCTGCGCATGCCGAAGAGGACCTCACCCATGATCACCCCGGCGAGGCCGGCGACGATGGTGCCGATGCCCATACCGACGTCGGCGAAGCCCTGCTGCTGCGCGACCAGCGAGCCGCTCAGGGCGACGAGGCCGTTGGCCAGCGAGAGCCCGATCACGCGCGTGAAGTCGGTGTTGGTGCCGAGGGCGCGGATCATCTGCTCGTTGTCGCCGGTCGCCTGCAGGCAGAGGCCGAACTCGGTGTGCAGGAACCAGTCGAGCGCGTACTTGACGAGCACGGCCAGCACGGCGAGGGCGGCGATCGTCTGCCAGTTGGTCATCGAGACCGAGAGGAAGGCGGCGAGCTTGTCGAAGAGCGTCTCGACGTTGAGCAGCGGCGTGTTGCTCCTCCCCATCACCCTCAGGTTGACGGTGTAGAGGGCGGTCATCGTGAGGATGCCGGCGAGCAGCTTGGGCCCGTAGTTGGCGGCGTCGGACTCGCCCGACTTGAGGACCAGGTGGAGGAGGCCGGTGACGACCCCGGCGCAGAGGCCGGCGCCGACCCCGGCGAGGGTCGCCGTGAGCGGGGACTGCCCGTTGGCGACCAGGGCCGCCGTGACCGCGGCGCCGAGCGGCAGGCTGCCGTCGACGGTGAGGTCGGGAAAGTCGAGGACGCGGAAGGTGATGAACACCCCGAGCACCATGAAGCAGTACAGGAGACCCTGCTCGAGACCGCTGGTCAGTATCGATTCCACGGGCGACTCGCTTCGGAAGTAGGGCCCGGGACCGCCACGCGGTCCCGGGCCCCCAGTCTACCTTGGCCGCAGGCTCGCTGCCGAGCCCCGGCGACCCCGGCTCAGAACCTCTCGGTCGCCTCGGCGACGAGGTCCTCGGGCAGGGTCAGGCCCATCTCGGCGGCCGACGCCTCGTTCACCGAGAGCACGAGGTTCTCGGCGAACTGGATCGGTACGTCGGCGATCGCCGTGCCGGCGAGGATCTCGGCGGCCATGTAGCCGGCCTGCTTGCCGTGGTCGAAGTAGTCGAAGGCGTAGGCCGCCGCGGCGCCGCGCTTCACGCTGTCGGTGTCGCCGGCGATCAGCGGGATGCCGTTCTCCCGGCAGACCATGACGACGCTCTCGAGGCCCGAGACGACAGTGTTGTCGGTCAGCACCGAGATGACGTCGCAGCGCCCGACGAGCGACTCGGCCGCGGCCTTGACCTCGGAGGAGTTGCTGGCCGTCGCCTCGACGGTGGCGAGACCCATCTCGGCCGCCGCGGCCTTCTCGGCGTCGACGAGGAAGACCGAGTTGGCCTCGCCGGCGTTGTAGAGCAGACCGACGGTCTGGGCCTCGGGGACGACGCGCTTGATGAGCTCGAGGTGCGGCTCGACGGGCAGCATGTCGCTGACCCCGGTCACGTTGGCCTCGGGGGCGTCGCCGTTGCTCAGCAGGCCGGCGCCGATGGGGTCGGTGACGGCCGAGAAGACGATCGGCGTCTCGCTGTCGGCCTTGACCATCGCCTGGCTCGTGGGCGTGGCGACCGAGAGGACCAGGTCGAGACCCTCGCCGGCGAACTTCTGCGCGATCGTCGTGGCCGTCGCCATGTCGCCCTGGGCGTTCTGTACGTCGAAGGTGACGTTGACGCCCTCTTCGTAACCCTTCTCGGCGAGCGCCTCCTTGAAGCCCTCGACGCAGGCGTCGAGCGCCGGGTGCGAGACGATCTGGGTGACGCCGATCGAGTAGGTCTGGCCCTCTTCGGGGCCGGCCGTCTCTTCGTCGCCGCAGGCGACGACGCCGAGCGCCGTCGCCGCCACGAGGGCGAGCAGCAGCAGGACGATGAGGGAGGGAACGCGACGCATGGTGCTCCTTTCAAGAACGCTGAGGGGGTACCGCATTCTAGTGGGCACTCATGCACCGGACAACCGTAGCGCTCATAGTTATGCGGGCGGCGCGCATACCCGCGGACCGCCGACGCGGGCGGGGCAGGTCGGCGCGTACCGCGGCCGCGCGAGGGGCGGGGCGGCGCGAGACGCGCCGCCCCGCCCCTCGCCGTCGTGCCGGCGCCGGCCGGCCGCCGCCTCAGAGGCCGACGCGCGCCTTGAAGCGCTCGACCGAGTTGATCGGGATGTCGAGCAGCTTGCTGATGTTGAACTTGGCCTCGATCATGCCCGCCTCGGCCGGGTGCACGGCCGAGGTGCAGGCCAGGTTCCCGATACCGTGGTCCTGCCTGATGGTCTCCATGGCGATCGGGTCGGAGAGATCGCGCGTCGAGCAGCCGAGCTTGCCGGCCACGTACTGCTTCGCTTCCTTCAAACGCATCCTGCGGGTCATCTGCATCCGTGCGACCAGGTCTCCGGCCGTCCGGTAACCGCCCATACCCGCGGCGTGCGCGTGTGCGCCCTCCATGCCCTGGGCGTCGCCGGTGCCCGCCTAGTAGCCGTCGATCTTGAGGATCTCGGCGAAGGCCTTGGAGGCCCTCGAGGTGGCGTCGGCCGGCGGGTAGGCGCAGGTCGGCACGGCGCCAACGCCCATGCCCACGTTGACGTGGACGGGGATCTCGGCGATCTCCATGCACGGCTTGATGATGGTGATCGCGCGGGCGACGTTCCACGCCGTCGACTTGCCGGTGTTGATGTTGACGCAGGGTCCGAAGATGCTCGCCCCGGCCTTCTGCACGAGCTCGAGCTGGGCCTTGGGCCAGAGCCCCGCGAGGCGCGTGCCCTCGTGCGTGACCTGACCGTGCATGCCGATGACGAACTCGCCCGCCATGCCGATCTCGATGCCCAGGTCGGGGTACTTGGCGCGCAGCTTCGCGCACGCCTGCAGGGCGGCGAGGAAGTCGCAGTCGCCGGCGGCGCCGGTCGTGTCCATGTCGATGCCGTCGGCGCCGGCTTCGACGAGATGGTCGGCGACGAACTCGATGTCGTGCACGAGCGTCGCCGCCGCCTCCTCCTGCGAGCGGCGCGCCTCGTCGATCTTGCCCAGCGGCAACAGCTCGGACCAGTTCGGGTAGGGCCCGTCGGGCGCCGAGTAGCGGCCCAGGTCGGGCATGGCGCCGTACTGCACCGGGTTGGTGAGCAGCATCTGGGCCATCTTCATCCACTGGGCCTCGTGGTGGACGTTGGTCTTGACGGCCTTGTAGGAGTAGTCGGTCTGCCAGAGCTCGACGATGTCGACGCCGACGACCTGCTCGTAGACCTGCAGGTCCATGCCGACGCTGCCGGTGTACTTGGTGCCGGTGCCGTCGTTGGAGAGGACGACCTCGTCACCGATGTCGACGGCGGTGAAGCGCGCCGACGAGGCGTAGATGTCGAGCAGGTGGTCGAGCTCGCCCTGGGTGAGCTCGGGGACCTTCGCCTTCTTCGCCGCGAGCTGCGTGCCCGCCTCGAGATCGTCCTCGATCTCGGAGCGCGTCATCTCGACCAGCGAACCGTCGCCCATGCGGGTGGCGATCCTGGGCTCCAATGGCACCACCTCCTGCAACTGATCTGCATCGGACCGCCGTCACCCGGCGGCCGACTCCACGCTGAACTCTATAGCAGTCGCGGGAAGCCGGGCCACCGACTATACTCGCGGCTGTGGAGTCCAGGGGGCACGCGCAGCCGAGACGCGGGCGGCGCCGTTTCAGGCGGCCGCTCGCCGTCGTCTTCGCCCTCGCGGCGATGACGAGTCTGGTCGTGGCCTGCGGCGAGAGCTCCGCCGGCGGAGAGCGTGCGCCATCTGCCGACGCGGCTACCAGCGCTGCCCCCTCGGTCCAGGCTGCCCCCTCCCTCCAACCTGCCCCCTCTGTCCAGGCTGCGTCCGGCATCGTCGTCGACCGCGTCACGGGCACGGTGCTCTGGGCCAAGGACCCGCATGCGCGCCGCCCGCCGGCGTCGCTCACCAAGGTCATGACGGCCATCATCGTGCTCGAGCGGGTCAGTGACCTCGACGCCTGGTGCACGGTGCCCGAGGTCGTGGGGACGGAGCTCGGCAACGTCGTCGGCCTCAAGCCCGGCGAGCGCATCACCGTGCGCCAAGCCTTGCGGGCGACGATCGTGAAGAGCGCCAACGACGCCTGTCTCACGCTCGCCTGCAAGGTCGCGGGCAGCGAGGCCGCCTTCGTTCGGCTCATGAACGCGAAGGCGCGCTCGCTCGGCCTCGACGACACGTCCTTCAAGAACAGCCGCGGCAAACCGGTCGCAGGTCACTACATGTCGGCCGACGACCTGGCGCGGCTCGGCCGCTACGTCATGCGCAACGCGCGGTTCCGCGACCTCTGCGGGCGCCAGACGGCGACCATCCTCTGGCCGGGTCACGCCGTGGTGGTCGAGTCTCGCAACCGCCTCCTCGACTACACGTGGGGCAACGGCATCAAGACCGGCGCGACGGAAGCGTCGAAGGTGTGCCTGTTGGGCTCCGGGACCTACGCGCTTCGTCCGCTCATCGTCGTCACGCTGCGCGAGCCCACGCGCGACCAGGAGGAGAAAGACGCCGTTGCGCTCTTCGCCTGGGCAGACGCGCAGTACGAGCGGCGACTGCTCGTCGGCCAGGGCGAACTGGTGACGACGGTGCCACTCAAAGGCGGCGGCGACGTGCGCGCCGTCGCCGCAAGTTCCCTGACGCAGGTGGTGCGGCGCGCCGCCACCGTAGCGACGACAGTGGCGCTTCTCAAAACGACCCCCAAGGCCGTGCCCGCAGCCGGCACCAGACTGGGGATGGTCGTCTTCAGGGCCGACGGACAGACGCTGGGGAGAGTCGCCCTCGTCGCCGACGGCCTGGTCGAGCCGTAGACTGAGTCCCGCGCCGCATCCGACCCGCGTCCGCTGCTCAGCGCAGCTTGCCGACCAGGCCGGCGAACTCCTCGGGCGTGAACGCGCGCAGTGTCTGTGTCGTCACGTGGCCCTGCATGCCCAGCCCCATGGCGACCATCGCCGCGGCTTCGTCGCTCGGTCCGTCGGCGACCGCGATGTAGTCGTAAGGGCCCATGGTCACGTGCAAGCTCTCCACCTTGGCGCCGGCCGCCTCGGCCATCTTGACGCCCTCCTGCATGCGCGCCGGCGCGTCCTTGAGCTCTGCGAGCCCCTTCGCGGTCAGCTTCATGAGCATGACGTACTTCGGCATGGCACACCCCCAGGTGTCGTGTGGACGCCGCTCCACCTCTCCGCGGCACCCCTGCACCATTCCCGACCCTGCGGCCCCCGAACGAGGGCGCCGTTTCCCCCGGTGTCCGGCCGTGCGCTGGCGTGCGATCACGGCGGGAGTGACGGGCTGAGAGGAGATAGCGGGCGCCGAGCGGGCGCCGAGCGCTGAGCGGGCGGAGGCTGGAGCCGGCGGACGGACTCGAACCGTCGACCTGCCGCTTACAAGGCGGCTGCTCTTCCAGCTGAGCTACGCCGGCCGGCAGCCCGGTCAGTGTACATCGAAGAGGCGGCCGGGCGGCGGCGCGCAACGGGCGGCGCGCGCCGCGCCGCCGCCGTGCCGCGCCTCTCGCGGCCACGAGAGGCGGTGGGCGGCGGCGGGCCCCGGGGCCGCCGCCCTGCCCCAAAGCGTCAGTCGCGCCGCAGGCGGTCCCCCACGAGGCGCGCGAACTGCTCGACGCTCGGGATCGGCACGTCGAGCGCGCTCGGCGATGGCGAACTTCGCCCCCAGGGCGACGGCGTCCTCCACCGTCGTCACGTCCTGATGGGAGAGCCCGCCGAGGCCGAGGTCGCGCCTGATGTCGAGCATCTTCACCGGGTCGGAGAGGTCGAAGACGTCGCAGCCCAGCCGCTCCGCGACGTACCGCTTGGCCTCCGGGAGCCTCAGGCGCCTGGTCATCTGCACGCGGGCGACCAGGTCTCCGGCCGTCCGCACGCCGCCCATGCCCGAGGCCACGCCGTGGGCGATGCCCTGGCTGTGGCAGTCGCCGGCGCCGATCTACAAGCCGTCGAGGCGCAGGAGGTCGACGCAGGCGCGCGAGGCGCGCGACACGGCGTCGACCGGCGTGACCGGGTGCATCGGCACGCCGCCGACGCCCATCCCCACGTTCATGTGCACGGGGACGGTCGCGGCGTCGGCGCACGGCTTCACGATCGTCACCGCGCGCGCCGTGTTCCAGGCGACGGACTTGCCGGTGTTGACGTTGATCGCGGGCCCGAAGACGGAGACGCCGGCCTCCGCGGCGAGGCGCATCTGCGCCTCGGGCCAGAGGCCGGCGAGCCGCGTGCCGTGGAACTCGAGCTCGCCGTGCATGCCGAGCACGAACTCGCTCGCCATGCCGATCTGGATACCCCAGTGCGGGAACCTGGCGCGCAGGCGCTCGACGGCGAGCAGCGAGGCGAGGAAGTCGGCGTCGCCCGCCGCGCCGGCGGTGTCGAGGTTGATGCCGTCGGCGCCCGCCGCGTACATGCTCTCGGCGACGTGGACGATGTCCTCGACGGCGAGCTCGACGGCCTCGCGCTGCGCCTCCCGGGCCTCGTCGATGCGCCCCTCGGGCAGCAGCGCCGACCAGTTGGGCACGGGCCCGTCCGGCTGCGTGTAGAGGCCCAGGTCGGGCATCGCCCCGTACTGACAGGGGAGCGTGAGCAGCAGCTGCGCCTGGCGCATCGTGGCCTGCTCGAAAGGCAGCACGCCCTTGACCGGCTTGTAGGAGTAGTCCATGTGGTAGAGCTCGACCGTGTCGGTGCAGACGACCTGCTCGTAGAAGCGCAGGTCGTCGAGACGCGAGCCGACCTCCTGGCTGCCGACCCCGTCGGAGGAGAGGATCACCTCGTCGCCGATGTCGACGGCGCTGAAGCGGGACGCCGAGGCGAAGATGTGGACGAGGTGGTCGACCTCGGCGTCGCCGAGCGGCGCCACCTTGGCGCGCTTGACCGCCGCCTCGACGCCGGCGACCACGTCGGCGCGGATCTCGCTCCTGGTCATGAAGGCGCACGAGCCGTCGCCCATGCGCGTCGGGATGCGCTGCTCCATCAGTCCCCCACACTCGGATCTCGCGCCCGCGGGCCCGGCGGCCGAAGCGGCCGGGGCCCGGGGGCGCCGGGCGGGCGCCGACCTGCTCGCCCCAGCCTACCGGGGCCTCACGTGGCTGTCACCGGGCGATGGTTGGCCAAAGTTGGCGCCCTGCCGGGACGAAGCTGTGGCGGCGGGAACCCCGACGCCCTGCGGGCGAACGACACGACGATGCGACGGCCGGCGCCCGTCTCGGGGCGTGCACGTGCGAGGGGGCGCACGTGCGGGGTGTCCGGGCCGGCGGCCGAGCCGCCGGCCCGAAGGCTCGGCCCACCCGGGGCCTGGGTGGACCGAAATGGAGGTACCGGCGCGAACGCCGGCAGCGTGCTTCTCGGAGAGGGGAAGCAGCGCGTGGCGACACTATCGGTGCGTCACGAAGGACTTCTTGAATGGAGTGTTAACCCCCGTGAAGTCCGCAGTCGATACAGCCTGCGGAGCGACCTAAGATTCAGTCAGTTTCGCAGCGCGCTTTGGCCGTGTTCACCGGCCGTTTCGAGCAACTCGAGAAAGGCGGGCTCGTCGAGCACGGTGCAGCCCCAGGGCACGGGCCTTGTCGAGCTTCGACCCGGGGTCCTCGCCGGCGACGACGGCCGTGGTGGCCCGGGTCACCGAGCTCCCCACCCGGCCGCCGAGGGCCTCGAGGCGCGCCTGCGCCTCGCCTCGCGTCATGGTCTCGAGGCGGCCGGTCAGGACGTAGGTCCGGCCCTCGAGCGGCCGCGCCTCGGCGTCGCCCGCGGCCTCTTCGGCGAAGCGCAGGCCGTGGGCGCGCAGCGCGGCGAGCGTCTGCTGATTGCGCTCGTCGTCGAGGTACTGGCGGACCGCCTCGGCCACGACCGGCCCGATGCCCGGCACGGCGGCCAGCGCCTCGGCGTCGGCCGCCTGCAGGGCGTCGATGTCGCCGAAGTGCGAGGCCAGCGCCTCGGCGGTCACCGAGCCGACGTGACGCATGCCGAGGGCGAAGAGCACGCGGGCGAACGGCTGCTGCTTCGACGCCTCCAGGGCGGCGAGCACGTTCTCGGCGATCTTGCCGGGCACGACGATCTCCTCGCCGTCGGGCGCCTTGGCCTTGCGACTGAAGAGCGGCACGTCGACGAGGCGGCCCAGCGAGAGTCCGTAGAGGTCGGCCACGTTCTCGATGAGCCCGGCGGCGTGCAGGGCGGCGACCGCCTCCTCGCCGAGCCCGTCGATGTCCATGGCGCCCTTGCTGACGAAGTGCTTGATGCTCTCGACGATCTGCGCCGGGCAGGAGCGGTTGGGGCAGCGGACGGCGACCTCGCCGGTCTCGCGCACGACCTCGGCGCCGCACGACGGGCAGGTCACCGGCATGCGCCACTCGGGCAGGCCGGCGCGATACTCGCCGCGTGCCACGCGCCGGCCCCCGACCTCGACCTCTCCCCCGGTCACCGGGCCCACGACCTGCGGGATGACGTCGCCGGCGCGCTGGACGATGACGTCGTCGCCGGGGCGCACGTCCTTGCGCCGGATGTCGTCCTCGTTGTGCAGGGTGGCGCGCTCGACGGTGACGCCGCCGACGGCGACCGGCTCGAGCACGGCGAACGGCGTGAGCACGCCGGTGCGGCCGACGTTGACGGCGATCTCGAGGAGGCGCGTCGTCGCCGTGGTCGGGGCGAACTTGAAGGCGATCGCCCAGCGTGGATCGTGGGCCACGGCGCCGAGGGCCGCCTGCAGGCGATAGGCGTCGACCTTGACCACGGCGCCGTCGATGTCGTAGTCGAGCTCGGCGCGCCGCTCCTCCCAGCGCCGGCAGGCTTCGGCCGCCGCGTCGATCGACGGTGACCGTCGCGATGAACGGGTTCACGCGGAAGCCCTGGGCGCGCAGCCACTCGAGGGCCTCGCTGTGAGCGCCGAGCTCGAGGCCCTCGCGGTAGCCGATGCCGTAGCACCAGAGGTCGAGCGGCCGCGAGGCGGCGAGGGCCGGGTCGAGCTGGCGGATCGACCCGGCGGCCGCGTTGCGCGGGTTGGCGAAGGTGGGCAGCCCTTGTGCGGTGCGCTCCTCGTTGAGGCGCGCGAACGACGACAGGGGCAGGTAGACCTCGCCGCGCACCTCGACCACCGGCGGCGGCGCCTCGCCGAAGAGGCGCAGCGGCAGCGAGCCGATGGTGCGCAGGTTGGCGGTCACGTCCTCGCCGACGACGCCGTTGCCGCGCGTCGCGCCGACGGCGAAGAGGCCGTCACGGTAGGTCAGGGAGATGGCGAGCCCGTCGATCTTGGGCTCGACGACGTAGTGCACGTCGTCGTCGAGCCCCGCCGCCTCGAGCAGCCGCCGGTTGCGCGCGTCCCAGGCGCGCAGCTCGTCTTCGTTGCGCGCGTTGGCGAGCGAGAGCAGGGGCTCGAGGTGGCGCACCTGGGCGAAGCGCTCGAGCGGCTGCGCCGCCGACCCGCTGGGTCGGCGAGTCGGGCGTGCGCAGCTCGGGGTGCGCCGCCTCGAGCGCCTGCAGCTCGCGCATGAGCTCGTCGTACTCGGCGTCGTCGATCTCGGGCGCGTCGAGGACGTAGTAGAGGTAGGCGTGGCGGTTGAGCTGCGCGCGCAGCTCGGCGGCGCGGGCCGCGGCTTCGGTCGCGCTCACGGCGCGGCCCCTCCGCCGGCCGCACCCTCGGGAGGCCACACCGGCGGCGTCTCGTCGCCGGCCTTGCCGGCGTGCCGGACCGGAGCCGCCCCGTCGAGGCAGAGGGCGAGCAGCTCGGCCGGCGTGGCCACGTAGAAGTCGGGCTCGACCGCGAGCAGCTCCTCGCGGCCGAAGACGCCCCAGTCGACGGCGGCGGTCGCCATGCCGGCGGCCCGCCCCGCGACGATGTCGACCGGGCTGTCGCCGACGTAGATCGGCCTCCGGTGGCCCCGGTCGGAGGCGCCGGTGCCTCCCGATTCGGAGGCGCCGGCCGAGCCCTCGTCCGGCTCGCCGCCGCCCACGCCGACAGCGGCGTGCGCGCCCCGAGGCGCTCGAGGCAGAGCCGCAGCGGCACCGGCGAGGGCTTGTGCTCGTCGGAGTCGCTCGCCGTGACCACGGCGTCGAAGTACTCGCCGAGGCCGCACGGCGGCGAAGGCCATCTGCGTCGTGTCGCGGCTCTTCGACGTGACGATGCCGAGCCGCCGCCCCGCCGCGCGCAGCCCCTCGAGCAGCTCGCGCATGCCGTCGTAGCCGCGGATCAGCTCGTCGTGCCGCCGGTGGTTGTACTCGCGGTAGACGTCGTAGAGCTCCTGCGCGTGCTCCTCGGAGAGGCGGCGCATCTGCGTCATCAGCGGCTGCCCGACACCCGCCAGGATGTGCTCGTCGGGGAGATCCCGGCCGAGCACGGTGCGCACGCTGTGACGGAACGAGTCGCGGATGAGCTCGACCGTGTCGACCACGGTGCCGTCGAGGTCGAAGATGACGGGGTCGTAGCCCTTCACCGCGCCCTCAGGCCCGGAGGAGGTCGAGGTCGAGCTCCCACGCCGAGAGCAGCTCGAGCGCGGTCTCGGCGAAGAGCTCGTACGTCAGCGGGGTGATGCTCACGTGCCCGGCGGCGACGGCCTCGAAGTCGGTCGCCGCCCAGTGCTCGGCCGGGGCCCGGTCGCAGGGGACGGCGTACTCGGTGACGCCGCCGGCCGCGCCGCCGACCTCGTGCTGCTGGCCGTCGCCGTCGACCACCGCGTGTCCGTCGCCGTCGACCGCCAGCAGCAGACGGTCGTGACAGCTCGCGCCGCCGAGCCGTGTGACCCGCGGCGCGCGGATGTCGGCCAGCGGGCGGTCGGGCAGGTTGACGTTGAGCGCCGTCGCCGCCGGTAGCCCGTGCTCGAGCGCCTGGACGACGATCGCCCGCAGCAGCGGGACGGCCTCGTCGAGCCAGCCGGGCGCGCGCTCCTCGACCGAGAAGGCCAGCCCGGGGAGGCCGCGCACGACGGCTTCGAGCGCGGCCGCGACGGTGCCCGAGTAGGCGACGTCGACGCCCATGTTGCCGCCGAGGTTCACGCCCGAGACCACGAGGTCGGGCGGCGGACCGTAGACGCCGGTCAGACCGACACGGACGCAGTCGGACGGCGTGCCGTCGAGGGCGAGCCCCGGGAAGCCGTCGCCGAAGCTCGCGGGCCGCGGGCGCAGCGGGCGGTCGATGGTGATGCTGCGCGCCACGGCGCTCATGTTCGCGGCGGGGGCGATGGTCAGAACGTCCCCCAGACCCTCGAGGGCGCGCCGCAGCGCGGCGATGCCGGAGGCGTGGATGCCGTCGTCGTTGGTCAGGAGGATGCGCGCCATGTCTGCGGATTGTACCCGAGGGAGGCGACGCCCCCATCGCCGCCGCGGGCAGGGTTCGCCGGCACCCCGTCGTAGACAGAGGCCACGAGTCAAGGAGCGTGATGGCCGAGCGAGCACCCGTCCCCGTCGACGCCCGTGAACCGCGGTTCACGGTCCGCCGGGCGGCCCTGCTCGCGGCGACGCTCGCCCTCGCCTCCGCCGTCGTCGCCCTGACCGGCGTGACCTACCTGTGGCCGCTCGCCGTCTTCCCCCTCGTGCTGGCCACCGTCTTCTTCTTCGAGCTCGGCGGCCTCGTCGTGACGCTCTGGGCCGGCAACGTCCTCGTCCTCCACTACAGCTTCGCCGCCCCGGCCTCGACGGCGGCAGTGCGCGACGCCCTGATCGGCAGCGCGCTCTTCTTCGCCGCCGGCCTGCTGCTGGGCGCCGTCCAGCGGCGCCATCACCGCCGGCAGCGCGCCCTCGCGGCCTCGTCCCTCACCGACCGACTCACGGGGCTCTACAACTACGGCACCTTCGTCGACGCGCTGCACAACGAGGCCCGCAAGGTGGACCGCTACGGCGGGCAGCTCACGCTGCTGATGCTCGACCTCGACCACTTCAAGCGTTTCAACGACCGTCACGGTCACGAGGCCGGCAACGAGGTGCTGCGCAGCGTCGGCGCGCTGCTGCGCGCCTCGGTGCGCGACGCCGACCTCGCGGCGCGCTACGGCGGCGAGGAGTTCGCCGTCCTGATCCGCGGGGACGAGCAGCAGGGCTACGAGCTGGCCGAGCGCCTGCGACACGCCGTCGAACGCACGGGCATCGACCTGCGTCGCGGCACCGAGGCGGGGGTCACGGTGTCGGTCGGGGTGGCCGGCGCCACGCAGCACCCGGTGGACGAGGCGGCGCTGGTCGAGCGCGCCGACGAAGCGCTCTACGCGGCCAAGGCGCGCGGCCGCAACCGCGTGGTGGTGGCGACCGGCGTGGCCGCCGCCGATGATGCCGCCGCGACCGCGGCGGCGCTCAGCGCCTGAGAAGGTGGAACGACCGCGGCCCAGGCCGGCGCCGCTGCGCCCTCACTCCTCGAAGCTCGCCTTGGGCAGACGCGTGTCGGCGCGCCCGAAGAGCTCGCCGCTCATCAGCTCGACGCCGGCGCGGTGCAGCGCCTGCGCCTGCGCGGGCTCCTTGACCCCGGGGGCGATCAGCTGCGCGCCGCGTCGGGCGGCGAAGCGCACCAGGAGCTGCACGGTCTCGACCGGCGTTATGCCGTCGGTCACGTTGCCGACGAGCACCGGGTCGAGCATCAGGTAGTCGGGCGCGGCCTCGCGGACGAGCTCGAGCGAGGCGAAGTGCGCGCCGAGCCCGGAGAGCCCGAGCTGGAAGCCGAGCTCACGCAGGTTGCCCAGCGTGCGCATCAGCGACACGGTGTTGACCACCAGCTCGGCGGCGTCGAGCTCGAAGACGACGTGCTGCGGCACCAGCGCCTTGTTCAGCGAGTAGAACTCGCTGAGGGCGACGACGCCGGCGTTGGGCAGCTCGACGGCGGCGCAGGAGAGGAAGAGCAGGTCGTCGGGCCTCAGACCCTGCGCCGCGCGGACCGTGGTCGCACGCGCGGCGATGCCGTAAGAGTCGAGCAGCACGGAGCGGCGGGCCACGTCGAGCAGCACGTCGGGCAGGCGGAGCGGCGAGTAGAAGGGCCCGCGGACGCTGCTGCGGTAGCCGATGACTGCCTCCGCCGTGGGGTCGACGACGGGCTCGAAGAGCGGCTCGAGCTCGTCGTGCTCGATGCAGTCGGCGAGCGACTTCTCGAGCTCCTCGTCGTAGACCCTCGACTGGTTCTCGGCCGCCTCCATGGCCAGGGCGACGCCGTGCTGCAGGTTCTGCTCGAAGGTCAGCGCGGCGTCGGCGGCGACGCTGGCGGCGCCCACCGACGGGTGGACCCGGTCGAAGACGCCGGGGGCGAGGTCGTTGAGCAACAGCGACTGCAGGCGCTCGTACACGCGGCGCGTCACGGCGCCGAGCTCTTCGTTGGAGATCGCCTCGCCGGAGCGCGGCGGTGAGAGGAGCACGACGAAGGCGTTGTCGGAGAGGGTGAAGTCGGCGACCACGTCGAGCCGCCGCAGGGTGCTGCCGACCATGCCGCTGAGACTCTCGGCCACGGCATCGAGGATCTCGCCGACGATGCCCCAGCCGAAGAGCGACTCGAGGTGGCCGTAGCGGTCGAGGCGGACGTAGATGATCGCGACCCGGCCGCGCCGCTCGAGCTCGAGGCGGATCGCGTCGGCGACCGCGTTGAGCGAGGGCAGCGCCGAGGCGCCGTCGCTGACCAGGCTTCGCAGCGTGACGCGGGCGCGGCGCAGGTTGTCCTCGGACGGGGCCCCCACGGGCACTCCTCACCGCCGTCAGCCGGCGGGTTGCTTCTCCTTCTTGCGCGCCCCATCGGAGCCGCCGCCCGTGGACGAGGCGCCGGAGGCGGCGCCGTCGCCCTTGGCGGCGCTCTTCGCGGCCGTACCGGCCGACTCGCCGCCGCCCGACTCGCCGCCGCCCTTGTCGCCCTCGCCGTCGCCGCCCTTGTCGCCGCCCTGGTCGCCCTCGCCGTCGGCGCCCTTGCCGGCACGGCGCACGCCCGAGCGCCCGTAGTCGGTGGTGTAGAAGCCGGACCCCTTGAAGTGGATGGCGACCGGGTAGAGGACCTTGCGCACCGGCGACCCGCAGGCCTCGCAGGTCTCGAGCGGCGGGTCGGACATCTTCTGGAAGAGTTCGTACGTGGCGCCGCAGGCGTCACAGCGGTACTCGTAGGTCGGCACGGTCGCTCCTGTCGCCTTGCTCGGAGAAGTCAGTCTAGCACAGCGGCAGGCTCGGACCCGGGCACTAGTCAGAGGGCGAACGGCGGCAGGTGGCCGGCCACCACGAGGTCGGGCGCGAAGGCGCGGATGCGCCGCCAGGCGGCGAGCAGCGCGGCCGCCTCCTCCCCCTCCCCCGGGTCCATGGCGAGGAAGGGCTCCTTCTGCGGCCCGACGGTGTCGCCGCAGCACACGGTGACGCCGGCGGCGGTGCGGCAGCAGAGGGCGATGGACCCGGCCGTGTGCGCCGGGGTGAGCGCCCACCGCAGCCCCGGGGCGATCTCGCCCTCCTCGCCCTCGAGGAACTGCAGCCGGTGCTGCTCGAGCACGCCGCTGACGGCCGCCCAGTGACGGCCGCCGGGCTCGAGCCCGTGCAGCACCACGGGCAGGTCGAGAGGGAAGTCGACGAGCGCGTCGGCGTGGTCGTCGTGCGCGTGGGTCAGGACGACCATGTCGAGGTCGGCCGGGCTGAGCCCGCGCGCCGCCAGGGCACCGAGGACCGGCTCGTTCTGCAGTTGCAGCCCCGGGTCGACGAGGACGGTGCGCGGCCCGCGCAGCAGGATGGTGTTGGGGAAGGTCGTCATGCCGACCACGGGCCGCTCGGCGCGCAGACGCGCGTAGGCGGCCGAGGCCTCGGGTGAGCGGTGCTCGGGCAGCACGTCGACACGCTCGCCCTCGACGCTGAAGACGAAGCGCGCGGTGGGGATCAGCAGGTCGAGCTCGTACAGCTCCCCGCCCCTCTCCTGGCTCGCCATGGCCCCTCCTCCCGGGTCAGACCTCGGGCGGCGCGGCGTCCGCGCCCTTGCTCTCGTCCTCGTCGCGCGCGTAGATGAGGTCGACCTTCTCGAGGTTGAGCACGACGAACGGCGCCGTGTCGATGATCTCGAGCCGGTCGCGGCTGTAGATGCGCACGTCGGCGAGCGTCATCTTGGTGTCGGAGAAGGCGCGGATGTAGTCCGAGGCGCGCCGCGAGGAGGCCCGCTGGCCGATGCCGAAGTGGGCCGTGCCCACGACCTTGAACTCGCCCGTGTAGGCGACCACCTCGAAGGCCTTGAGGTCGAGCTTGAGGTTGACGTCCGAGCGGTCGTTCTTGCCTGACGGACTCACGCGTCCTCCTTCGGGTCTGAGACGACGGAAGGGGCGACCGGGGTCGCGGCCGCATCGTCACCGGCCGCGGCCGGGACCGCGCGCTCAGCGGCCGGCCCCGCGCTCGCATCTTCGCCGGCCGGAGCCGCGGCCGCGTCGCGGCCGACGACCGCCACCGTCTCCGACGCATCGGGCGCCGAACACGGCGTGCCGGCGAAGGCGCCGCTCGCCGCGCCGCGCGCCCGCAGGCGCGACAGCGCCGCGCGGCGCGAGCCCGCGACGCGCGGCGCGAGCAGGAGGCTGAGCCCCGCGCTCACGAGCCCCCCGACGAAGAGCCTGCGCCCCTTCCTCATAGCGGCCCGACTATAGCACGGGCGCCCGGCGGGCCTGCCGGCCCGCCGGGCGCCCGCTGCCGGTTCTCCGCGAGCCGCCGGGCGGCGCGCGACGGCCGCGGCGCGGCGCCTCCGCGCCGCCCCGGGCCTCACTCCCCGGCGGCGAAGACGACGCGCCCGTCGGCGACCGTCGCACGGATCGTGTCACCCTCCTTGAACTCGCCGCTCAAGCAGCCGCCCCGAGAGGGGGTTCTCGACCAGGCGCTGGATGGCGCGCTTGAGCGGGCCGCGCCCCGAAGAGCGTGTCGTAGCCTTGCGCGGCGATGAGGTCCTCGGCCTCGGGGGCGACCTCGAGCTTCATCCCCTGGGCCTCGACGAGGCGCCGCACGCGGTCGAGCAGAAGCTCGACGATGCGGCGCAGCTCCTCTCGCGCGAGCGAGTGGAAGACGATGATCTCGTCGACCCGGTTGAGGAACTCGGGCCTGAAGACCTGCTTGAGCGCCTCCATGAGCTGCGCCTCGACCTCGTCGTAGCGGCGCTCCATCTCGTCGCCCGCCGGGATGAGCCCGGCGCCGACGTTGCTGGTCATGATCACGACCGTGTTCTTGAAGTCGACGGTGCGGCCCTTGTTGTCGGTGAGACGGCCGTCGTCGAGGATCTGCAGCAGCATGTTGAAGACGTCGGGGTGCGCCTTCTCGATCTCGTCGAGGAGCACGACCGAGTACGGCCGGCGGCGCACCGCCTCGGTGAGCTGGCCGCCCTCTTCGTAGCCCACGTAGCCCGGGCGGGGCGCCGATGAGGCGCGAGACGCTGTGGCGCTCCATGTACTCGCTCATGTCGAGGCGCACCATCGCGCTCTCGTCGTCGAAGAGGAACTCGGCGAGCGCCCGCGCCAGCTCGGTCTTGCCCACGCCGGTCGGGCCGAGGAAGATGAACGAGCCGATCGGCCGCTGCGGGTCCTTGAGCCCGGCGCGGGCACGGCGCACCGCCTCGGAGACGGCGACCACGGCGCGGTCCTGCCCGACGACGCGCCGGTGCAGGTGCTCCTCCATGGCGAGCAGCTTGTCGACCTCGGCCTGTTGCATGCGCTGCACGGGGATCCCCGTCCAGCCGCTGACGATCTCGGCGATCTCCTCGGCGCCCACGCTGGCCTCGGCGATGCCCTTGTCGGCGAGCCAGGCGTCCTTGGCCTGCACGAACGTCTTCTGGATGCGGTCGGCCTGGTCGCGCAGCTGGGCGGCGCGCTCGTAGTCCTGCGCCTGCACGGCGGCCGCCCCCTCGCGCGCGAGGTCGTTGAGCTTGAGCTCCATCTCGCGCAGGTCGGGCGGCAGCATCGTCGTCTCGATGCGCATCTTGCTCGCCGCCTCGTCGAGCAGGTCGATCGCCTTGTCGGGCAGGAAGCGGTCGCCGATGTAGCGGTCGGAGAGCGTCGCCGCCGCGACCAGGGCCTCGTCGCCGATCTTGACCTTGTGGTGGGCCTCGTACTTGTCGCGCAGGCCCTCGAGGATCGCGATCGTGTCCTCGACCGAGGGCTCGCCGACGAGGATCGGCTGGAAGCGGCGCTCGAGGGCGGCGTCCTTCTCGATGTGCTGGCGGTACTCGTCGAGCGTCGTCGCCCCGACCGCCTGCAGCTCGCCGCGGGCCAGCATCGGCTTCATCATGTTGGAGGCGTCGACCGCGCCCTCGGCGGCGCCGGCCCCGACGACCGTGTGCAGCTCGTCGATGAAGAGCACCACGTCGCGCGAGCGCAGGATCTCGTCGAGCACGCCCTTGAGGCGCTCCTCGAACTCGCCGCGGTACTTGGCCCCGGCGATCATGCCACCGAGGTCGAGGGCGAGGACGCGCTTGCCGCGCAGCGACTCGGGCACGTCGGCGGCGACGATCTTCTGGGCGAGGCCCTCGACGATCGCCGTCTTGCCCACCCCGGGCTCGCCGATGAGCACGGGGTTGTTCTTGGTGCGCCGGCTCAGCACCTGGACGACACGCTTGATCTCGGCGTCACGCCCGATCACCGGGTCGAGCTTGTCGTCGCGCGCCAGGGCGGTGAGGTCGCGCGTGTACTGCGCCAGCACGCTCTGGCCCTGGGCCTGGTCGTCGTAGTCGACCCCGGAGGAGCGCACCTGGTTGAGCGCACGCAGCAGGCCGTCCTCGGTGACCCCGACCTCGTGCAGGACGGCGGCGCCGGCGCCCTCGCCCTCGAGGAGCACGCCGAGCAGCAGGTGCTCGGTGCCGACGAAGGCGTCGCCGAGCTCCTGGGCCTTCTGGGCGGCGATGTCGAGGGCGGCCTTGGCGCGCGGCGTCAGGTAGAGCTGCTCCGCCGGAGCGCCGTGAGCGCCCGGGGTCTGGGCGAACTGCCCGGCGCGCGCCATCGCGGCGCCCTTGTCGACGCTCATCAGCCCGAAGAGCTGGTCGACCACGCCGCCGGGCAGGCTGAGCACGCCGAGCAGCAGGTGTTCGGTGCCCAGCTGGCTGCTGCCGCTGCGACGCACGACGCCCTGCGCCGTCTCCAGCGCCTCGCGGGCTCGCTCTGAGAACTTGTTGACGTCCATCACACTCTCTCGATCGTCTTCACGTGTCTTCGCTCGGGCGCGGCTGCCTCAGGCACCACCGCCGCGCACCGGCACTGCGTCGCGCCGCCGCCTCGTGCGCGGTCGCCCCGTGCCCGTACCTCGTGCTCACCAGCGCCGGCGGCGGCGCCCGAGCGGCACGACGGCCGCCGGCCGCAGCGGCACAAGGCCGACCGACGGCGAGACGTCGCGGCGGCGCAGGTCGCGCTCGATCTCGGCCGCGGCCTGCGCCAGGTTGTCGCGCAGGCGCTCCAACTCGCACTGCATCGCCGTCATCTGCGCTTCCATCGCGAGGACCCGCTGCACCCCGGCCAGGTTGAGGCCGCTCTGGCCGAGCTCCTGGATGCGGCGCAGGCGCTCGACGTCGACCTGCGAGTAGCGGCGCGCGTTCTTGGCCGAGCGCTGCGGCCGCAGCAGACCGCGGCGCTCGTACATGCGCAGCGTCTGCGGGTGCATGCCGGCGAGCTCGGCCGCGACCGAGATCACGAACACCGGCCGTTCACGCTCGTCGGAGACCATGTCCACCGCCCGCCGTCGTCACGACTCAGCCGAAGGCCGCCGCCCGCGGGTCGGGCAACGCCTTGCCCAGCCGCTCGAGCAACTCCTTCTGCTCCTTGTTCACCTTGTCGGGCACGGCGATGCGCACCCGCGCCAGCAGGTCGCCGCGGCCGCCGCCCTTGAGCTTGGGGGCGCCCTTGCCGCGCAGGCGCAGGGTGCGCCCGTCGCGGCTGCCCGCCGGGACCTTGAGCGAGACGTGCCCGCCGCCCGGCGTCGGGATGCGGACGCGGGCGCCGAGAGCCGCCTCGCTCAGGGTCACGGGCACGTCGATCACGAGGTCGTCGCCGCGACGCTCGAAGAGGTCGTCAGGCTCGACGTGCACGACGACGTAGAGGTCGCCCGCCTGCCCGCCCGCGGGCGCCGGCCTCGCCCTTGTCCTTGATGCGGATGCGGGTGCCGTCCTTGACCCCGGCCGGCACCTTGACGCTGTAGCGTCGCGTACGCCGGCGCACGCCGCTGCCCTTGCACGTCGGGCAGGGCTTCTCGACGATCGTGCCCGCCCCGCGGCAGCGGGGGCAGGGCTGCGACAGGGCGAAGGGGCCCTGGTTCTGGGCGACGACGCCGCGCCCCTCGCAGTCGGGGCAGATCTTCGGCGTCGTGCCCGGCGCGGCGCCGGTGCCGTGGCAGGTGTCGCACGTGTCGGGCTTGTCGACCGGCACGCGCACGGTGGCGCCCTCGAGCGACTCGTCGAACGACACCGTGACGTCGGCCTGCAGGTCGGCGCCGCGCTCGGCCGCGGGCCGGCGACGGCGGCCGCCGCGGCCCGTGGTCGCGGCGCCGAACAGGCTCGACAGGATGTCGCCCATGTCGCCGAACTCGAAGGTCGCGCCGCCCTGACCCTGCTGCTGCTGCCACTGCTGGAAGATGCGCGGGTCGAAGCCCTGACCGCCGGCGCCGGGCCGGAAGCCGCCGGCGCCCGGCCCGAACGCCCCGAGGCGGCTGTACTCGTCGTACTGCTTGCGCTTCTCGGGGTCGGAGAGCGTCTCGTAGGCCTGGTTGACCTCCTTGAAGCGCTCCTCACACGTGGGGTCGCCCTGGTTGCGGTCGGGGTGGCACTCGCGGGCCTTCTTGCGGAAGGCCTTCTTGATCTCGTCCTGCGAGGCCGTCTTGGTCACGCCGAGTGTCTGGTAGAAGTCGGCCATGCCTCACCTGGCGACGATGACCTTGGCCGGGCGCAGCAGGCGCCCGTGCAGCAGGTAGCCGCGCTCCATGACCTGGAGCACGGCGCCCTCGTCGTGGTCGTCTGAGGGCTGCGTCATGACCGCCTCGTGGACCTCGGGGTCGAACGCCACGCCGGGCTCGACCGCGATCTCGGTCGAGGCCGTGGCCGGCGAGCGTGTTGACGAGCTGCTCCTGGACCAGCGCGACTCCGGCGGCGAGCTGCTCGCCGCCGTGCTCGCGCGTCGCCTCGACGGCGCGGCGCAGGTTGTCGACCACCGGGAGCAGCGATTCGACGACCGTCTCGGCGGCGCTCAGGCGCAGATACTCCTGGTCGCGCCGCACGCGCTTGCGGTAGTTGTCGAACTCGGCCTGCAGACGCTGCAGGTGGTCGAGGTAGTCGTCGCGCTCGGCGAGCGCCTGAGCGAGACCCTCGCCGGCGCCCTCCGTACCGCCGCCGGGCCCGCGGCCCGGCGCCGCACCCTGCGGTGTCGTGTCGGCGACCGCAGCCGTCTCGCCGGCGGCAGCGGCCGCTTCGGCCGCCGTCTCGGCGCCGGCGGCTTCGGCCGCCGCGCCGCCGGCCTCGGCCTGCTCTCTCTTGCGGTGCGATTGGGTCATCGTCCTACTCGGTCCCTTCCGGGGCGCCCGCCCGGGTACGGCCGGGCCGGCAAGCCGGCCCGGCCGCGACGCGGCACGCCGCGTCGCTCACCCGCGACGGTACGCGCTCACTGCTCGTCGCTCTTCTTGGCCTCTACGGTCTTGTGCGCCTGGACCTCGATGCGCTTCGGCTTCTCCTGCTCGGCCTTGGGCACCGTCACCGTGAGGATGCCGTCGTCGTAGGCCGCCTCGATCTGGTCGGCCTTGACGCCCTGCGGCAGCGCGAGGCTGCGCTGGAACGCGCCGAAGCGGCGCTCGACGCGGTAGTAGCGCTCCTCGTCGACCTTCTCCTCGAACTTGCGCTCGCCCTTGATGGTGAGCACGTTGTCCTCGACCTCGATCTGGATGTCGTCCGGGTCTCATGCCGGCGATCTCGGCCTTGAGCACGACCGCGTCCTGCGTGTCGAAGACGTCGACCGCGGGCAGCCAGCTCTCCTGCCTCCCGCCGACGGCGTCGAAAAGCCGGTCGAAGCGGTTCTGCAGTTGCGTCATCTCCCGGAACGGGTCCCACCTGATGATGGCCATCGTGTGCACCTCCGTCTCTCGGATCGTCGTTGACGGGCCGGGCCGATGGCGTGACCCGACCCCTTACCGGCTGGGCCGGTCGGCCCAGCTCACTGCTCGCTCGTCGATCACCTCGTAGTCGCCCTCTTCGACGTTCTCGTCGCCGCCGGCCTCGCCCTGCGGGCCGGTGCCGTCGCCGCTGCGCCTGCTGCTGCTGGGCCTGCTGGTACACGGCCTCGGCGAGCTTGTGCGACGCCTGCATGAGGGCCTCGGTCTTGGCCTCGATCTCGCCCAGGTCGTCGCCGTTGAGCGCCTCGCGCAGCTCGGCGCCCGCCTTCTCGATCTGCTCGCGCGTGTCCGCGTCGACGCGGTCGCCCATGTCCTTGAGCGACTTCTCGGTCGAGTAGATGAGGTTCTCGGCGTTGTTGCGCGTCTCGGCCAGCTCGCGCGCCTTGCGGTCCTCGTCGGCGTGCGCCTCGGCGTCCTTCATCATGCGCTCGATGTCCTTCTCGTCGAGGCCGCTCGAGGCGGTGATCGTGATCTTCTGCTCGTTGCCGGTGCCGAGGTCCTTGGCGCTCACGTGCACGATGCCGTTGGCGTCGATGTCGAAGGTGACCTCGACCTGCGGGATGCCGCGCGGCGCCGGCGGGATGCCGACGAGCTGGAACTTGCCCAGCGTCTTGTTGTCGCGCGCCATCGGGCGCTCGCCCTGGAGCACGTGGATCTCGACGCTGGTCTGGTTGTCGTCGGCGGTCGAGAAGATCTCGCTCTTCTTGGTCGGGATCGTCGTGTTGCGCTCGATGAGCCGCGTGAACACGTCGCCCATGGTCTCGATGCCGAGGCGACAGCGGCGTGACGTCGAGGAGCAGGACGTCCTTGACCTCGCCGGCGAGGACGCCGCCCTGGATCGCAGCGCCGACGGCCACGACCTCGTCGGGGTTGACGCCGCTGGTGCGGCTCCTTGCCGATGAGGTCCTTGACCTTCTCCTGCACGGCCGGCATGCGGGTCATGCCGCCGACGAGGATGACGTCGTCGATCTTCTCCTTGCCCAGGCCGGCGTCCTTGATGGCCGCGTTGACCGGCGCCACGACGCGCTCGAGCAGAGCCCGCGTGAGCTCCTCGAACTTGGCCCGCGTGAGCGTCAGGTCGAGGTGCTTGGGCCCGTTCTCGTCGGCGGTGATGAAGGGCAGGTTGATGTTGCTCGACTGCGTGGTCGACAGCTCGATCTTGGCCTTCTCGGCGGCCTCGTAGAGGCGCTGCAGGGCCATCTTGTCCTTGCTCAGGTCGATGCCCTGGCTCTGCTTGAACTCGCCGACCATCCAGTCGACGACCGCCTTGTCCAAGTTGTCGCCGCCGAGGTGGGTGTCGCCGTTGGTCGACTTGACCTCGAAGACACCGTCGCCGATGTCGAGGATCGACACGTCGAAGGTGCCGCCGCCGAGGTCGAAGACGAGGATCGTCTGGTCGTGCTCCTTGTCGAGGCCGTAGGCGAGGGCCGCCGCGGTGGGCTCGTTGATGATGCGCTTGACCTCGAGGCCGGCGATGCGGCCGGCGTCCTTGGTGGCCTGCCGCTGCGCGTCGTTGAAGTACGCCGGCACGGTGATGACCGCGTCGCTGACCTTCTCGCCCAGGTAGTCCTCGGCGTCGCGCTTGAGCTTCTGCAGGATCATCGCCGAGATCTCGGGCGGCGAGTACGACTTGCCGCCGATCTCGACCGAGGCGTCGCCGTTGTCGGCGGCCTTGACGTGGTACGGCACGATCGTCATCTCCTCGGCGACGTCGCCGTACTTGCGCCCCATGAAGCGCTTGATGGAGAACACCGTGTTCTCCGGGTTGGTGACGGCCTGGCGCCGGGCGACACTGCCGACCAGACGCTCGCCGCTCTTCGAGAAGGCGACGACCGACGGGGTCGTGCGACCGCCCTCCGAGTTGGGGATGACGGTAGGCTCGCCGCCCTCGAGGACGGCCATCGCGCTGTTGGTCGTCCCCAGGTCGATGCCGATGACCTTGCCCATGCAGACTCCTCCTTGCGTGCGGGCACGACGTTGGCGTGCCACGATACGACGCGGGTCAAAAGTTGAGTCGAAGTATATCAACTTTGTCGCCACGTCGTCTATCATCTAAACATCGACGTGCCGGCGCGGAAGGCGGCCGGCGCGGAAGGCGGCCGGCGCGGAAGGCGCCCGGCGCGGAAGGCGCCCGGCGGCACGATCGGCGCTGCCGCACGGGGGAGCGGTCCGGGAGGACCCAGCGACGGGGGGAGGGCAGCGGGCGGGGCCGTAGAGCCGCCGCCCGCCGGAACGGTCGCGAAGTTGCCGATTCGGTTGCCGAAACCGCCAATTTGTTGCCGAACCCTACATCCCTCTTGTGCATAGGATAGACTCGCACGCGCGCCCCGCGCGCGACTCAGAGGGGTGCCGACACGCACCAGTCGTCATCGGCCAGATGCAGCGGCCGTTCGACGCCGGGCAGCGGAAGAGGGTGATAGCCGGTCTACCAGCACCAGTGACTCGCAGGCCGACGACCTGCGTGGCTCCGGGGCGTCCGTGCCCGGCGCCAGACGCGAAGTGTCCAAGCCCCGCCGCCCAGCCGCTCACCCGTAGCTGCCGGCGCGGGGGACTGACAAGGAGAGAGCGGAACATGGCCGAGTGTGTACCGAACCGCAAGCGCATCGCCGAACTGATGGAGAAGGAGGAGAAGCGCCTCGAGGCGGCGACTCCCAAGTCCTTCGAGCTCTACCAGCGCGCCGTCAAACACATGCCCATGGGCGTCGCCTCGAGCTATCAGGCCCGCGACCCTTACCCCGTGTACTTCACCCACGGCAAGGGCCCGCACATCTGGACCGTCGAGGGCCAGGAGATCGCCGACTTCCACAACGGCTTCGGCTGCATGGTGCAGGGCCATGCGCATCCCGTCATCGTCGAGGCCATCCAGAAGCGCGCCCCGCTGGGCACGCAGTTCGCCCTGCCGACCGAAGACTCCATCATCATGGCCGAGAACCTCGCCGGCGCCTTCAAGCTCCCCAAGTGGCGCTTCGTCAACTCGGGCTCCGAGGCCACGATGGACGCCATCCGCGTGGCCCGTGCGTTCACCGGCCGTGAACCGATCGTCAAGATGTTCGGCTCCTACCACGGCCACCACGACTACGTCATGGTCAGCATCGGCGCCCTCGACTACGGCAAGATCGGCCCGCGCGACAACTACTGCTCGCTCTCCTACGGCGCCGGCATCCCGCAGAGCTCCATCGACCTCACCGTCGCGGTCCCGTTCAACGACCTCGAGAACATGACCAGGCGCATCGAGCGCATGGTCGCAGAGGGCAATCCGCCGGCCTGCGTCATCATGGAAGCCGCGATGATGAACCTCGGCGTCGTGCTGCCCGAGCCGGGCTTCCTCGAGGGCGTCCGCGAGCTCACCAAGAAGCACGGCATCGTCCTGATCTTCGATGACGTCAAGGTCGGTATCTGCACCGCCCGCGGCGGCTCGGTCGAGCGCTTCGGTGTCGTGCCCGACATGGTCACGCTCGGCAAGGCCCTCGCCGGCGGCACGCCGGCCGGCGCCATCGGCGGCAGCGACGAGGTCATGGCGATGGTCAACGACGGCACCGTCTTCCAGGTCGGTACCTACTCAGGCAACCCGCTCGCCATGGCGGCCGCCCGCGCCAGCTTCGAGCAGGTCATGACCGACGACGCCTACAAGCACCTCAACCACCTGAACGACAAGATCATCGCCGGCTGCGACGCGGTCTGCACGAAGTACGACTTCCCCGGCTACACCGTCGGCATCTCGTCCAAGGGCTGCGTCAACTTCGCCCTCGACAAGATCACCGACTACGAGTCGTTCATCAAGACCCAGGACCACGAGCTCGTCGCCCTGGCGTGGCTCTACAACATGAACCGCGGCATCATCATCGCCCCCGGCCGTGAGGAGGAGTGGACGCTCTCCATCACGCACACCGACGAGGACATCGACCGCTACATCGCGGCGTTCGAGGACCTCGTGCGCGATGTGACCGCCTGACGGCGGCAGAACGACCGATCGCCGCGGCCGCGCGGCCGCGGTCGTGACGACGGGGGCGGGGCGACGTACGTCGCCCCGCCCCCGTCGCGCCACCAGCCGACACGCAGGCACGAGGAGCCGGGGTGTGCCGGCGCGGGGCCACTGACGGCGCCGGCGAGCGCCGCACGCGGATCCTCGGGCGCGGACCGTCGGGCGACCACGGCCACCAGAGCCCTGCCCTGCACTGCGCGACGCGAAGGGGCGCGGGGCCGCTCAGTCGGGCGTGAGCACGTCCCAGTCGATCTCGTCGTCGGGAGCGGGCCCAGGAGCGGTGGGCTCAGCGGCCGCCGAGGCGGCCGGGGGCGCCGCCGGGGTGACGGGGGTCGTCTCGGGAGCCGGCACGGCACCCTCCGGCGCTCTCGCGGTTCCCGACTCGGGGACCGCGGCGGCGCTCTCCGCTGCCGCGGCCCCGACCGCGGCGGCGCTCTCCGCTGCCGCGGCCCCGGCCGCGGCAGCCGCCTGCGCCGCGGCCACGGTGCGCGCCGCCTCCGCGTCCTCGGGCGTCGCCAGGTCGAACAGGGCGTTCACCTCGGCCCAGACGCTGTCGCGATGGGCGCGCAGTTCCTCGTGGGCCTCGGCCCGCGTCTGGCGCTCGGCCTTGACGAGCAGCACCCCCGCATCGCAGAGCTTGCCGAGGACGGATACGACGGTGAGCTCCTCGAGCCCGCTCGCCGCGGTGATCTCGCGCACGGTGCGATGGCCGTCGGCGAGGGCGAGGACCATGAACTCGTCGCGCCCCATCGTCATCGACCCGGCGGGCAGAGTCTCGTAGTCGGTGTTCGTGAAGACCACGGTGTCGGCCTGTCCCAGCACCTCGACCGCGAGGCAGTAGTCGCCGGCGACCGAGGAGATGTCGATGAGCACCGCCTGGGTGTCGATGGTCAGGTAGTCGACCGGCTTGGGGTCGGGGTCGGCGGCGAAGACGAAGGCGCCCGAGAGCTCGGTGCGCGCCGCGACCAGGGTGTTGGCGAGCTGCCGCGCCAGCACCTCGCGCAGGTCGCGCTCGTGCAGGGCGCCGTGGTCGACGAGGATCGTGCCCACAGGGCGCGGGTGCCGCTCCTGCTCGCGAAGGGCCGCCTCGAGCTGCGTCTCGTTGACGAGGGCGCGGCGCAGGAGGAGGCTGCCGAGCACGGTGTCGGTGGCCACGCGGGTGGAGTCGCGCGCCTCGCCGATGCGGCCGCTCGCGAAGCGGACGTCGATGAGCCGGCCGGGGCACTCGAGATGCAGGGTGCCCGTGTGGCGGGCCGTGCCCAGCATCTGAAGCAGCTCGACGATGCTGAAGCTCTCCAGTGTCCCCTGCATGGCAGGCGCAAGTGTATACTCGGGCCCGATGCTGGTCGACCTCCACACGCACACCTACCCGGGGTCGAGCTGCTCGGCCATCACCTACCGCGAGTACGTCAACTGGTGCGTGGACGCCGGCGTCGAGGCCGTCGGGCTCACCAACCACGGCGACACCGGTGACCTCCGCAAGCTCGGGCCGGCCCTCGCCGCCGAGGGTGTCCTGCTCATCCACGGCGTCGAGATCTCGACCCTGTTCGGCGACTTCGTCGTCTTCTCGCCCGACCTCGACTACCTCGGCACGCTGCGCGCCGTGCAAGACGCGCTCCGGCCCGGCGAGGTACCCGAGCACGCCGCCGTGGTGTGGGTGCACCCGGTCGCCGGCGGCGGGCGGAGCGGCTCCGCCTACTACCCGGGCCTGGAGCGCTCCGTGGCGGCGACGATCGAGGGTATCGAGGTCTTCAACGGCAACTGGCTCGCCGACCGCTACGTGACCCAGGCGCAGGCCATCGCCCGCGATCTCGGGCTCTCGCAGACCGGCGGCAGCGACGCGCACCGGGTCGAGGCCCTCGGCCGCTGCGCCACGCTGCTGCCCGACCCGGTGCGCTCCACAGCCGACGTGGTCGCCGCGCTGAAGGCGCGCGTCACCGTCCCCCACCGCACCGACACCGAGCGCCGCCGCAAGCGCTTCGGTCTCTTCTAGGGGAGGGAACCGTGCAGAGCTTCGAGCTCGAGACCCCCGGCCGCGCCGCGTTCGTCGACGTGACGGCGCAGGTCGCGGCCGCCGCCCGCGCCTCAGGCGTATCGGAGGGGGTCGTCGTCGTCTCCGTCCCGCACACCACGGCCGGCATCACCATCAACGAGAACGCCGACCCCTCGGTGCGCGCCGACCTCCTGATGGCACTCGACCGCCTGGTGCCGGCGACGCTGCCCTTCACCCACGCCGAGGGTAACGCCGACGCGCACGTCAAGGCGAGCCTCATGGGCGGCAGCGTGCAGGTACCGCTCACCGGGGGCCGCCTCAAGCTTGGCACCTGGCAGGGCGTCTACTTCTGCGAGTTCGACGGCCCCCGGCGGCGGCACGTGGACGTCGTCGTGTTGCCGGCCTGACCGCCCTCAGCGCCCGAGGGCGCGCTCCATGTGACGCCGCAGCGGGTCGAAGTCGAGCCGCCCGCCGCCCTTCTTGAGCAGCAGCTGGCCGGCGCGGAAGTGCTGGCCGAAGGCCCACAGCTCCTTGAGCCACTCCGCGGCCGCGGGGCTCTGGAACCACGCGCTGCTGAAGCGGTCCTGCAGGATCATGCGAAAGGCGCCCTCGAGCATCCACGCCTGGAGGTAGCTCGCGACGTAGAGCCCGGGGTCGACGTCGACGAGGTAGTTCTCGGCGGGGACCTCGACCATGAGCGCGTCGCTGAGCCGCCGGCTGTAGCGCTGCGCCATGCCGGCGATGTCGTCGCTCGCGTGCAGTTCGGTCTCGTAGGCGACCTTGGCGGCGTACCGGCGAATGAGGAACAGCTCGGCCACGTTGGCGAAGAACAGGTAGTCGTCGGCGTCGTCGTAGTCGAGCAGCTCGGCCAGCCAGCGGCGGTTGAGCGACAGGTGGTCGAAGAGGAAGGCGAAGGCCTCGGTGACGGCGTTGTCACCCAGGTGCCGGTACTCGAAGGGCAGACCGGGGTCGGTGTGGGCGAAGTGCTCGGTGTGGCCGCCCTCGTGCAGCAGCGCCGAGTAGTCGTCGGCGCCCCCCTGGGGCAGCACGCAGAGGTAGATCTCGTCGGGCACACGCACCGGGGCGCAGAACGCGCGCGGTGTCTTGAGCTCGCGCACCTCGGTGTCGAGGTGCACGTTGGTCTGGACGCCGAGGTCGATGCCGAGACCGGCCAGCGTGCGCTCGAGGGTCGGCAACAGGCGGTGGGCGGTGAAGACGTCGTCGTAGCCGGGGGCCCGGAACAGGTACGCAAGGTCGGAGAACCGCAGGTCTTCGAGCGCGATGCCCAGCTTGTCGCGGACGAGACGCTCCATCACGCGGTGGTAGAGACCGGAGGTGTCCTGGAGGAAGCGCTCGGCCTGGGCGCGCAGGAGGAGGTGGTCGAGCCCCCGGATCTCGGTGTACAGCGCGAGGTAGTGCGGGTAGCCGAGGTCGCGGGCGAGCCCGTGGGCCTGCCCCCAGAGCCGCAGCAGCAGCGGGTCGAGGTGCGCCGTCGTGGCCTCGAGCCGCGCCTGCTGGATGCGGGCGCGGCGCTCGCGATCGGCCTCGTTGGCCTGCACGACGCTGGAGACGCGCAGGCCGATCTGCTCACCGTCGACCTCGATGGTGGTGCGGCTCTCGGTGTTGGCCACCTCGTCGCTCAGGTGACGGGTGGCGGCGCCGAGGTACCCCTCGGTCGTGAACGCGATGAGGTACGCCAGCTGGCGCTTGGGGTCGTCGGTGACCGTCGGGTAGCGCTCGTTGAGCTCGGCCACCGCGGCGCGCGTGAAGAGCTCGGGGTAGCGCTCGTACACGGCGGCGGTGTCGCACGTCTCCTTCTGGCCCGAGAAGTGGAGGTACGCCTCCTTCTCGAGCTCGGCGGAGAAGGCCTCGGCCCGCCGCCGGTACTCGTCGAGATCGAGGGTATGCACCCGTGCTCCTTGGTCGCGTGGGCAGCGCCGGCGCCGTGACGCCGCCGGGACTCTATCAGACGGCCTGCGGCCGGCGCCCGCGCCTCGGGCCACCTCGGGGTGGACAATCACCTGCGGCCGGACGGTCGCCGCGCCCCGGGGGACGGTCGCCGCGCCCCGGGGGACGGTCGCCGCGCCCTTGGGGCCGGGGTACACTCGCCCGATGCCCCCAAGGCCCGGTGACATGCTCGACCTCGAGGTCACGACGCTCGCCTACGGCGGGCGCGGCGTCGCCCGCGTCGACGACTTCGTCGTCTTCGTGCGCGGCGCCCTGCCCGGCGACCGGGTACGTGCCCGAGTGACCAAGCGCAAACGCCGCCACGCCGAGGCGCGCGCCGTCGAGCTGCTCCGTCCCTCGGCCGAGCGCGTCGCCCCGCGCTGCCGGCACGCCGGCGAGTGCGGCGGCTGTGAGTGGCAGTCGCTGGCCTACGAGCGCCAGCTCGAGGCCAAGCAGTCACAGGTGGTCGAGGCCCTCGCCCACCTCGGCGGTCTCGACGACTACGAGCTCGAGCCGATCCTCGGCATGCCGGACCCATGGCGCTACCGCAACAAGATGGAGTTCTCGTTCGGGGTGGACGAGGGCCGGCTCGTGCTCGGCCTGCACCGCAAGGGCTCGTGGCGCGAGATCGTCGAGGTCGAGGACTGCCTGCTGGCCTCGGAGCGTATGAACGCCGCCCGGGCCGCGGTGGCCGCGGCCGCGCGCGAGCTCGGCCTCACGGCCTACGACCGCGGCCGCGGAGACGCCCCCTCCGGCGTCGGGGCCGCCGACGCGTCGCGCGAGACCGGAGCCGGCACCGCCGCCGAGACAGCCGACGCGTCATCCGGCGTCGAGGCCGCCGACATCACCGCGCAGGCCGACACCGGCCTCCTGCGTCACCTGGTGGTCCGTGAGGGACGCGCGAGCGGCGACCTCCTCCTCAACCTCTACGTCCGGCGCCGCTTCCCCGAGGAGCAGGCTCTGGTCGAAGCCGTCATGGCGCGCTGCCCCGTGACGTCGTTCGCCGTGACGGTCAACGCCAGCCCGGCGGACGCGGCCGTCGGCGACGGCCCCCACATGCTCGCCGGCCCTCCCTCCCTGCGCGAGCGGCTGGCCGGCGTCGACCTGCGGGTGCCGGCGACGGCCTTCCTGCAGACCAACACGGCGATGGCCGACCTGCTCTACGAGACGGCGGCCGGGTTCGCCGGCCTCTCGCCGGGAGCGCACGCCGTCGACCTCTACTGTGGCATCGGGTCGTTCTCGCTGCGTCTCGCCCGCGACGCGGCACACGTCACCGGCATCGAGCTGCAGCCCGAGGCGGTCGAGGCGGCGCGGGTGAACGCCGAGCTGAACGGGGCGGCGCCCGTCGCCTTCTTCGCCGGCGATGTGCGCCGCCTGCTCAAGGACCCGTCGGCCGTCGACCTCGACCCGGCCGCCGCGCCGCCCGAGGTGGTCGCCGTCGACCCCCCGCGCGCCGGCCTCGTGCGCAAGGCGCTGCACCGCGCGGCGGCGCTCGGGGCGGAGCGCTTCGTCTACATCTCCTGCAACCCGACGACCCTGGCCGGCAATGCGCGCGAGCTGGCCGAGCTCGGGTATCGGCTGACGCGCGTGCGCCCGGTCGACATGTTCCCGCACACGCACCACGTCGAGACGGTCGCGCTCTTCGTCCCCAGCAAGGTCTGAGCCCGGGCCGCCGCCCGTCGGCGCTAGAGCCCCTCGGGCGTGTCGGCCCGCCCCCCGCCCCCCAGTCGCGCCCACAGCAGGTCGGCGTTGACCAGCAACACGGCGGCCGAGAGCAGCGGGAGCGCCGGCACGGCGGTCAGCCAGAAGCCGGCGGCGATGCTCAGCGCGAACGAGAGCGTCATCGCGACCGCGGTCCACCCGGCGCGCAGGCCGAAGCGCCGTGCCGCGCCGAGGTAGAGGGCGAAGAAGATGAAGTCGGCCACGCCCAGCGCCGTGTAGGCCTCGTCGGGCCGGTAGCCGGGCCAAGCGAGGGCCACGGTGAAGGCGCCGATGACGCGCGGCCCCTGCGGCGATCAGCACCTTGGTCGGGCCGAAGTACACGCTGATCACGTCGGTCACGGTCACCACCGCCGCGATGAGGACCACCCAGCTGACGCGCTCGAGCGCCCCGGCGAGCAGGAGGCCGGCTCCGGTGGCGAAGAGCACCTTGCCGACGTTGGCGCCGGGGACCCAGCCGACGAGGCTGAAGACCGACGGCGGCGGCGAGCCCGGCGGCGAGCAGAGCCACGAGCAGCCGGCGGGCCCCGAGCAGCGCGGCGAGCTCCCACTGCACGAGCGCGGCGAGCCCGGCGGCGAAGCCCGAGGCGAGCACGGCGCCGAGCGTCGTCTCGACCTCGGGCAGGTAGCGGCTCAGCCCGGTGTAGGCCGCGAAGAGCGCCGCCGCGACCGCCGCACGCGCGAGTGCGGTGGACGGCTCAGTACGGAGGGATGGCGTCGTACCACTCACCGAGCCGGCGGAAGGCCCGCCAGAACGCGGCTTTGAGCCGCTGCTCGTCGAGAGACGCGTCGATGTCGGGCGTGACGAGGACCTCGGTGCCCGGGGTGAACTCGACGATCTCGCCCGGCTCGTAGCCGATCTCACGGGCCATCGGCACGGCGGCGGCGTTGAGCGCCGCGACCGTCTCCTCGCCCATGGCGACGACGATCTTGGGCTCGACCACGGCCAGCTCGCGGCGCAGGTGCTCGAGGCAGCGCCCTTCGGACTGTGCCTCCTGGACGTCGCCGCACTTGACCACGTTGGTGCCGTAGAGCTGCAGCGGGTCGATCTTGAGGCGCTGGCAGCTCTTCATCAGCGCCGTGCCGCTGCGGCCGAAGAAGGCGACCCCCTCGTGACACTCGCTGGGCCTGGCCTGGTACTTCAGCATGAAGATGTCGGCCAGTGGGTGGCCCGAGCCGATGACCGGCATGGTGCGCGCGTGACGGCAGCCGCGACAGCGGAGGATCTCACCGGTCAGCTCGTTGATCTCCGAGATGGCCCGGGTCAGGTACTTGTCGTAGATCTCGTTCGGCTGTGCCACGGAGTACCTCGGCAGGAAGCGGTCGTCTGCTTGTTCGCCTCGCCCCGATGAATCCCTCGTAGGGTACCTTCGATCGCACACCGATGCGCGGAGTTATCGCCTTGAGCAGGGGAATCCACCTGCCCGGCCGGGCGCGCGGCGGCCGTCACCGCGGGGCGGGGTCGCCGTCGTCAGGGAGACGGCCGCGGCCGGACGGCGGGGACTCCTCGGGGCCGAGAACGCCGCCGGGGCGCAGCGCTCTCGCGCTGCGCCCCGGCGGCGGCCCTGTGCTCGGCCCCGAAGGCCGACGCTCGCGGTGCTCAGCCCTGAAGGACGGCGGTCGCCCCGCGGCCCTCGCCGGCGATGAACTCCTCGGTGAGGCGCCGGCAGAGGTCGTCGGGGTGCTGGACCGGCGGCGACTTCATGAAGTAGGAGCTCGGGCCCTCGAGCGAGCCCGCAAGGCCGCGGTCGAGGGCGATCTTGGCGCAGCGCACGGCGTCGATCACGATGCCCGCCGAGTTGGGCGAGTCGACGACCTCGAGCTTGAGCTCGATGTTGAGCGCCGAGTCGCCGAAGCTGCGGCCCTCGAGGCGGATGTAGGCCCACTTGCGGTCCTCGAGCCAGGCGACGTGGTCGCTGGGCCCGATGTGGACGTTGTCGGCGCCCATGTCGTAGTCGAGCTGGCTGGTGACGGCGTTGGTCTTGGAGATCTTCTTCGACTCGAGGCGCTCGCGCTCGAGCATGTTGAGGAAGTCGGTGTTGCCGCCGACGTTGAGCTGGCTCGTGCGCTCGAGGCGGACGCCGCGCTCCCTCATGAGCCGGGTGAGCACGCGGTGCACGATGGTGGCCCCGACCTGGCTCTTGATGTCGTCGCCGATGATCGGCACGCCCGCCTCGGAGAAGCGCCGCTGCCAGTAGGGCTCGCGGGCGAGGAACACGGGGATGCAGTTGACCATGGCGCAGCCGGCGGTGAGGATCTGCTCGGCGTACCACTTGGTCGCGTCCTCGCTGCCCACGGGCAGGTAGTTGACGACGACGTCGGCCTGCGTCTCCTTGAGGATCCCGACGATGTCGTCGGTCGGGCCCGGCGCCTTCTCGATGATCTGCGAGAGGTACTTGCCCAGCCCGTCGTGGGTCATGCCGCGCGCGACGGTGACGCCCTTGGCCGGCACGTCGCAGAAGACCGGCGTGCAGTTGGGCTTGGTCTTGATCGCCTCGGAGAGGTCCTTGCCGACCTTGTTCTTGTCGATGTCGATGGCGGCGACGAACTCGATGTCGCGGATGTGGTAGCCGCCCACGACCGGGTGCATGAGACCGGGCACGAAGTCGTTCTTCTTCGCGTTCTTGTAGAACTCGACGCCCTGGATGAAGGACGAGGCGCAGTTGCCCACGCCGATGATCGCGACGCGCACTGGATTGGCCAAGGTCGGTCTACCTCCACTGGGATCGGCCGCGTGACCGGCCGGTCAGCTTGGCGCCGCAGACCCGCTCGCTCGGGGCGGTCTGGGCTCAGACGAATGCGCGAGAGTATATCACAGGGGGTCGGCGCGCCCGGGGTCGCGCGGAGGAGCCTGAGGGCGGGGGCGGGGGCCGGCGGAGGAGGCCGAGGGCGGGGCCGGAGGCCGGCGGACGTGTCTCCCCGGCGCCGGCGAGGGCCGGCGGCCGTCACGCCCGCGGCCCTCGGGCGAGCCGCGCCGCGGTCAGGACCCGGCGGCGGCGCGCTCCTCGGCGCGAAGCGTGCGCATCACGTGGACGAGGCGGCGCACGACGGTGATCGGCGTGAGGACGGCGATCAGGACGATCATGAACGGCAGCAGGCCCCACGGCTCGAAGACGAAGCCTATGGTGAGACCCACGAGCCGCTCGGGGCGCGACATGAAGCCGACCTTGCAGTCGGTGCCGAGCGCCTCGGCGCGCGCCCGCGCGTACGAGACCATCAGCGCCGAGCCCAGGCAGACGAGCACGGCGACGAGCTCCCACAGGCGGCCCTCGCGGGCCATGTAGAAGGCCAGCGCGCCGAAGGTGATGATCTCGGACACGCGGTCGAGCGTGGAGTCGAGGAACGCCCCCGACCTGGTGGGGCCCCGCCCGGCGCGGGCGACGGCGCCGTCGAGGGCGTCGCACACGGAGGCCACGAGGAGGGTGACCGCGGCCCACAGGAAGTGACCGGTGACGATGAACCCGGCCGCGACCACGCTCAGGGCGACTCCCGCACCGGTGAGGACATCGGGGGTGACACCCCAGCCGGCGAGGATCACGCCGAGCTTGTAGAAGCCGCGCCGGGCGCCGGCGGTGTAGCTGGTCTTGAGGCTGACCACGGCCGCTCAGCCACCCGCCGCCGGGCGGGCCGGCGGCGCGGGGCAGGACGCAGCGCGGGCGGGCACGGCGGTCAGCCGCCCTCGCGCTCGCGCACGGCGATGACGGTCTGGAACGTGCTGGTCGCCATGGCCTTCGAACGCACGGCGGCGTAGTACGCCGCCGCCGCCACGAGGCCGCCGGCGACGGCGTCGAGGATGAAGTGGTTGCCGCTGATGACGATGCTGGCGAGCACGGCGAAGGGGTAGGCGGCGGCGAGCCAGCGCAGCCAGCGCGGGCGCGCGAGCATGAAGACGGCGATGGCGACGAAGAGCGCGTAGCCGAAGTGCAGGCTGGGCACCGCGGCGTACGGGTTGGCCAGCGGGCTCGGGCCGGCGACGATGGCGTCGGTCCAGTCGCGCAGGTAGGCCATGTCGACGATGCCGGACGAGAAGAGCATGCGCGGCGGCGCCGTGGGCAGCAGGGCGAAAACGCTGACCGCCATCAGGTTCATCATCACGAACCAGTTGCGGAACAGGTGCCACGCGTCGGCACGGCGCATGTAGAGCCAGATCAGGCAGCCAACGGTGAGCGGCATGTGGGCGTACTGATAGAAGGCGACCGACCAGGCAACGACGAAGTCGAGGCGACTGGCGACCCCCTGGAGCCAGGGCTCGATGTAGATGCCGAGGGCCTTCTCGGCCCGCAGGACGGCCATGCCGTTGGCCATGGCGATGTCTTCACGGCCGGTGGCCAGACCGTGGCCGATCTCGTAGAACACCAGGCAGACGAGCATGACGAGGACCTCGCGCACGTGATGGCGAGGCCCGCCCTGGGGCAGTGTGACCGCGGCTTCGCGCCGCAGGTGTGTGGTGTCGGTCCGCAGCCGCATGGTCATCGCATCGCTCGGGACACGTGTGTCGGCCGCACTGGCCCGGCCCTCCCGTCCTCGTCACGATACCAGAGCACTCAGAGACCCGACAAGTGAGCGAGGAAGGCAGGAGCGCTGGTGGGCCGTGAAGGATTCGAACCTTCGACCTTGGGATTAAGAGTCCCCTGCTCTACCAACTAAGCTAACGGCCCACGGATCGGCGAGGCGCAATGGTACCAGCCTCGCCTGCCTCTGCCAAACGCGTCGCGTGCGGGCGGGTGTCGCCGGCCGCAGGCCGCGCACGCCGTCTCAGGCGCCCGCGGCCTGCTCCCCGGCGACCGTGTAGCCCTCTTCCTCGATCGCCTGCTCGATGGTGGCGAGCTGGACCGCCGCCCGGTCGAACTCGACGGCGACGGTCTTGGCCTCGACCTCGACCTCGACCCGGGCGACGCCGGGCAGCCGGCCGACGGCCTTCTCGATGGCCATCTTGCAGTGCGCGCACGACACGTCGGGCACGCTCAGGACGGTGTGGACGGTACGCTGCGGTTCGGGCATGCTCACTCCCCGCTCTCGCTCGGCACCGGCAGCTCGGCGAGCCGGTAGGTCGCCGTCAGCCCCCCGCCCAGATCGACGGTGACGCTGTCGCTCGCGGCGCTGAGGTCGACGACTCTACCTTCCCCGCCCGGAGTGGCGACAATCGCACCCTTGCGTGGGGCGCGCTGCTTGAACGACGTGTACACCCCGTGCTCGTACTTGAGGCAGCACATGAGGCGCCCGCAGGCACCCGAGATCTTGGCCGGGTTGAGCGGCAGGTTCTGGTCTTTGGCCATGCGGATCGAGACCGGGTCCTGGTCGCCGGCGAACGTGCTGCAGCAGAGGCCGCGCCCGCAGGGCCCGTACCCGCCCACGGTGCGCGCCTCGTCGCGGGCGCTGATCTGCTTGAGCTCGACGCGCCGGCCGAGCCGGTCGTTGAGACGGCGCGCCAGCTCGCGGAAGTCGACGCGCTCCTCGGCGAAGAAGGTGACGTTGAGGCGGCCGCCGTCGAAGGAGCGCGTGGCGCCGACCACCTTCATCGCCAGGCCGAGCTCGCGCGCGAGCTCGCGACACGCCGTGCGCGCCTCCTGCTCGACGGCGGCCGCCTCGCTCACGGCGGCGAAGTCGTCGGGGCCGGCCTTGCGCACGACGCGCTTGAGGCCGCCCGGCGCCTGCCCGGCGGCGACCTCCTCGGGGGCGAGCACGACGCGCCCGAAGTCGAGCCCGCGCGTCGTGTCGACGACCACGTGGTCGCCGATCCCGAGCTCGAGCTCGCGGGCGTCGAACTGATACACCTTGCCGCCGCCCTTGAAGACGACGCTCACTACTCTCGTCACGCGCCGGTGACCTCCTCGAAGCGGACCATCATCGCCTGAAGGGCCAGCTTCTGATCGATGTTCAGGTACAGGTCGCCGCGCGTCGCCGCGATGATGCCGAGAAGACGGCGGTACACCTCGGGAGCGGCGAGGGCGCTCTCCTCGAGGCTGGCCCGCCGGTCCACGTTCAAGATGGTAGCAGGTGCGCCGCAGGAGAGCGCGAGCAGGTCGCGCAGCCATGACGCCAGCAGGTCGAGCGCGTCGAGGGCGGCGAGGCGGCGCCGGCGCAGCTGCTCGCGCTTCGCCCGCGCCTCGACGGCCTTGACGCGGCGCTCGCGCTCGCGCTTGTCGGAGAACGCCTGCTCGGTCGCGGCGATCTCGGTCGCGGTGCGCGCCGCGACCTCCTCGCCGACCGCGGCGGTCTCGGCCTCGAGGAGGGCGATGAACGCCGGCCCCGGGCGCCGCGTCCGCCCGTCGCCGCCGGCCGGCCCGCCGGCGGGGCCGCCGACGGGGCCGCCGACGAGGCGCGCGGCCTGCACGAGGTACTGCTCGCGGCGGCGCGGCCCCCGGGCGTCGGCCGCCAGCCGCGCCGCCCGGTCGACCGAGCCGCGCGCCAGCCGGGCGAGGGTCGCGGCCTCGTCGCCGGGGACGCCGTGGACGCGTACGAGGTGCTCGGCGACCTCGGCCTCGGAGATGGGCGCGAGATCGATCACCTGACAGCGCGAGACGATCGTCGGCTTGACCCTCTCGACGCGGTCGCTGACGAGCAGGAAGTGGACGTGCGCCGGCGGTTCCTCGAGGCTCTTGAGCAGTTTGTTGGCGGCCGCGTCGTTGAGACGCTCGCACTCGGGGATCACCCACACCCGGCGCGCCGCGGAGAAGGGCCGCAGGGACAGGTCGGCGACCAGGGCGTCGACCTGCTCGATGCGGATCTGGTCCCCCTCGGCCTCGATCACCGAGAGGTCGGGGTGCAGGCCGCGGCGCGCTCGCCGGCACTCATCGCAGGCGCCGCAGCCGGCGCAGCCGGTGACCAGGGCGACGGCGAGCTCGCGGGCGAGGTCGAGCTTGCCCAGGCCCTCCGGTCCGGCGAACAGGTAGGCGTGACTCAGACGGTCCTCACGGAGGGCGCGCTCGAGCACCCTCTTGACGCGCGCCTGCCCGGCCACGCCCTCAAACACGGCGCGCCTCGAGCAGACGGCCGCACGCGGCCTCGATCTCGGCGGCGACGACCTCGGGGGGCCGCTCGCCGTCGACCAGGCGGACGCGGCCGGGGTAGCGTGTCGCGAGCCCGCGGAAGCCGGCGCGCACGCGGCGCTGGAACTCGAGGCCTTCGCGCTCGATGCGGTCGGGAGACCCGCCCGCCCGGGCGAGCCCGGTCGCGGGGTCGACGTCGAGCACGAAGGTGACGTCGGGCAGGACGCCCTGCAGACCGGGCTCGTTGAGTGCGTACACCACGTCGATGCCCAGGCCGCGGGCGTGCCCCTGGTAGGCGAGCGACGAGTCGAGGAAGCGGTCGAGCACGAGCACGCGGCCGGCGGCGAGCGCGGGCCGCACGACCTCGGCGACGAGCTGGGCGCGGGCGGCGGCGTAGAGCAGGGCCTCGGTCCAGGGCGCGAGGCCGTCGGGGCCGTGGAGCAGCAGGGCGCGGATGCGCTCGCCGGTCTCGGTGCCGCCGGGCTCGCGGATCACGGCGCCCGGCGCGCCGGCCGCACCCACCGCGAGCCCGCGCCCGACGAGCGCCTCACAGAGCAGCTCGGCCTGGGTGGACTTGCCGCAGCCGTCGACGCCTTCGAAAGAGACGAGCAGGCCGGGAAGAGAGGTCACGCTTCCTCCTCGGGCGGGTCCGGGCCGCGACGGCCCGGGATCAGCGCGACGTACGCGAACGGGCCTTGTACGCGGCCTTGGTGGGGCAGTCCATGTCGAGACAGAGCACCCACGGGCGCCCGCGGCCGCCGCCGCCCAGCACCTTGATCTCGGGCCATCCGCACTCGGGGCAGGTCTTGCCCGTGGGGATGATAGCACCCCGCTGCGGGAGCGGGAACGTCTGCCCGCAGCCGCGGCGGCCGTCGGGCCCGGGCGCCGCGCCCTCCTTGCCCACGCAGGCCGCGAAGCGCTTGCCCGTCTTGCCGCGCAACACGCGCAGCTGCCCGCCGCAGTTCTTGCAGACGCCCAGCGTCAGGTCTTCGCGCACGCCGCTGCGGATGCGCTCGCGCACCTCGTCGGCGTGCGCGTCGAGCAGGCGCCAGGCCTCTTCGAGCATGCGCTGGCTGTCGGCCACGACCTCCTCGCGACGCAGCTCGCCCTCGCTGATGCGGTCCATCTCGCTCTCGAGCTCGCGGGTCATGGCGCTCGAGGAGATGTCGAGGGGCGCCTCCTTCATCGCCACGTCGAAGGCGGCGATGAGAGCGACGCCGAGCTCGGTCGGCTCGACGGGGTTGTCGCGCACGTAGTTGCGGTCGTACAGGTGCTGGATGATGTCGGCCCGCGTCGCCTTGGTGCCGAGGCCGAGCTCCTCCATCTTCTCGATGAGGGGGCCCTGCCCGTACCGCGACGGGGGCTGCGTCTCCTTGGCCTCGACCTGCAGTTCGAGGACGGCGAGCTCGTCGCCGACCGACACCGCCGGCAGCGGCCGGTCGCGCTTGGCCGCGTAGCGCTCGTAGACCTCGAGGAACCCCGGGCTGGCGACGCGGCTGCCACGGGCGAGGAAGGGCTCGCCGCCGATGCCGACGTCGAGCCGCTGCCCCTCGATGACCGCCGCCGGGAGCAGGGTGGCGAGGAAACGGCGCACGACGAGGTCGTAGACCTTGGCGGCGTCGCCGCTGAGCTCGCCGCGCGGCACGTCGACCGGGTAGATCGGCGGGTGGTCGGTGGTGCGCCGCTTGCCGCGCGTGGGCGTGAGACGCTCCTGCGCGGCGAGGCGCGCGGCGACCGCCGCCACCGGCTTGTGCGACGAGAGCTGATGCAGGCTGCCCTTGAGGTCGAGCGACGGCGGGTAGACGGTGTTGTCGGTGCGCGGGTAGCTGATGAGGCCGTCGAGGTACAGGCTCTCGGCGGCATGCATGGCGCGCGCCGGCGAGACGCCGACACCTGAGGCGGCACTCATGAGCGCGGTCGTGTTGAACGGCGCCGGCGGGGCGACCTGGCGCGGCTGGGCCTTGTAGCCGGTCACCACGGCGACGTCGGCCGCCGCCGCGCGGGCGCGCGCCGCCTCGGCGGCCTCGGCGTCGCCGAAGCGACCGCCGGCGTGGGCGACGGCGAGCGGCCCGTCGGCCGTGTCGACCACCGCGCCGAGCTCCCAGTAGGGCACCGGCACGAACGCACGGCGCTCGAGCTCGCGGTCGACGACGAGGCGCAGCGTCGGTGTCTGCACGCGGCCCACCGAGAGGAACTCGCTGCCGTACCGGTAGGAGGCGAGCGACATGAAGCGCGTGAGCACGGCGCCCCAGATGAGGTCGATGTCCTGCCGCGAGTGGGCGGCCTCCGCGAGGCTGAAGTCGACGGTGGAGGGCTTGGCGAAGGCGGCCGTGACCTCTTCGGCGGTGAGGGCGCTGTAGCGCGCCCGGTGGTGCCGGTCGACGACGGGGGCCGGCAGCATGGCCTTGACCCTGGGGTCGGCGGGAGCCGCCGCGCTGGCGGCTGCCTTCGGGGCGGCGGCCTTGGCGCCGGCCGCGGCCTTGGCGCCGGCGGCACGGCGCCCGCGGCCGCCCTTGCCGCCGTCGGCCGGGTCGGCCGGGTGCCGCTGGAGCGCGTCGCCGCGGAGGATCTCGAGCGCCTCGTGGCCGATGAGCTCGCCCTCGCGGTCGTAGTCGGTGGCGATGATGAGCTCGTCGGCGCCCTTGGCGGCGGCGCGCAGCGCGGCCAGCGTGGACACGGCGCCGCCGTCGACGACCCAGGCGAGGTCGGGCCGGCGGATCATGTCGCCCAGGGTCTTGAGGCTCCAGCGCTTGTAGCTCTGCGGGAAGACGGTCTCCATGACGTGGCCGCGCAGGCCGATGGCGACGGCCTCGTCGCCTTGCCACTCGAAGCGGTACGAACGCACCTTCTGGCGGCCGCGGCCGTGCTCCTTGACCGCGACGGCATCGCCCAGGATCTGGGCGATCTTCTTGGCTGCCGAATCCTTCTCAGTGACGATGAGTCTCATGGCTGCTCACTCGTGACGTCGGCGCCGTACGGCGCGGACAGGGGACGACTACCACGCGGACCGCGGCTTGTCGAGCTGGACGACGCGGTCAGCCGAGGCCGGCGAGCGCCTCGTCGCGTGTGCCGTGGACGGTGAAGACCTGGTCGAGGCCGGTGACCGACAGGATGCGCTGGACGGGCCGCGTGGCGACGACCAGCGCGATGGTACCGCCGAGGTCGTTGACCCGGCGCACCCCGCCGATGAGGACGCCGAGCGCGGTGGAGTCGATGAAGGTGACGGCGGAGAGGTCGACCACCATGTCGCGCACGCCGCTCTCGAAGAGCTCGAGCATGTGCTCCTTGAGCCGCGGCGCGGTGTAGATGTCGACCTCGCCGGTCAGCGTGACCAGCCCGACGGTGTCCTGCAGACGCGCGCTGTCGACGCTGAAGGCTGTGCTCATCAGGGTGTTCCCTCGCCGTCGGGGCTGTTGGCAGCGATCCAGTCCTTGACGAACTCGGCGTCGGCCGAGTCGGGCTCGAGCTGGAGGTAGCGCGTGTACGCCAGCAGGGCGCGGTCGGTGTCGCCGATGCTGGCGGCGATCTCGCCCATGATCAGGAAGTACTCGGCCTCCTTGGGCGCGAGGCTGGCGAGCTGGCCGTAGACGTTGACCGCCATCTCGTACTCTTGCAGGGTGAGGTAGACGTCGGCCAGGGTCTCGAGCACCTCGCGGCGCGCCGCCTTGGCTTCGGCCCCCTTCTGCTCCTCGAGCAGACGTGGCCTGGCGCTCGTAGGCGATGACCGCCTTGCGCCAGTCGGCCTCGCGCGCCTCGAGCTCCTGCTGCGCGTTGCCGCGCGACATCAGGGTGTCGCCCAGCTCGCCCCACAGGGCCACATCGGTCTCGTCGGCGCGCAGCTGCTGCTCGAGGGCGGCGACCTCTTCGTCCAGCTGCTCGATCGGGTCCGTGCCGATGCCGCCGCCCCGCTGACAGCTCGAGAGCGCACCGGAGTAGCCGACGACGAGGAAGGCCGCCATGAGGAACGCCATGCCGCCGAAGATGATGCGCTGCCAGAACTTGACCTTCTTGCGATCGAGAAGCACTAGGCCGTCGCCTCCTCAAGGGCCCCGCCCGTCTGCCACCAGCCGGACTCGACGCTGCCGACGCGGACGAGACCCTGCCGGGAGCGCTCCTGGAGCCGCAGCCGCGCGACCAGGGCCTCGGCGCGCAGCGAGCTCGACGTCGAGACCCGGATGCTCACCGTCGCGATACACGGACGCGGCCGCCGACCACGGTCAGGAAGACGTCGTCCTGGTTGGCGCCGAAGACGAGGGCCGAGTACGGGTTCTCGACCGGCGCGAAGTGCGAGCTCGAGATGTCGACGGCGATGAAGTCGGCCAGCTTGCCGGGCTCGAGGCTGCCGACGTCGGCCGCCATGCCCAGCGCCTCGGCGCCGCCCAGGGTGGCGAGGCGCACGCAGGTCTCGGCGTCGAGGACCGAGGCGTCGCGCTCGGTGGCGCGGTGCAGCAGCAGCATGGTGCGCATCTCGTCGAACATGTCCATGATGTTGCTGGCCGCGGGGCTGTCGGTGCCCGAGGCCCACGGTGACCCCCAGGCGCAGCATGTCGGGCAGCGGCGCGATGCCGCAGCCGAGCTTGGCGTTGCTCTTGGGGCAGTGGACGACGGGGGTGCCCTTGGCGCGCAGGATGTGCACGTCGTCGAGCGTCGCCTGGGTGCAGTGCACGGCGAGGAAGTCGGCGTCGAAGACGCCCCACTGCTGCAGGTACTTGATGGGGCTCACCCCGTACGGCTGCACCAGCATGCGCTCCCAGCCGAGCTTCTCGCGGAAGTCGTGGGCGAACTTGCCCGAGCCGGAGCGCACGTAGGTGAGCTCCTCCTTGCTCTCGGCGACGTGGCTCGCCATGGCGATGCCGCGCTCGCGGCTGAACGCCGCGAGCGCCTGGAAGAGCCGGCTGGAGACCGTGTACGGGGCGTGCGGCATGAGGCCCACGTCGAAGGTGGGCGGGGCGGCCGCGCGCGCCGCGTCGAGCCGGCGCTCGATGGCGGCGAGGGTCTCGTCGATGCGCGTGTCGTCGATGCCGAAGACCTCGAGGTAGAGGCGCCCGCGCAGGCCGGCCTCGGCCGCCGGCGCCACGCTGGTGCCGCCGTAGCTGGTGTCGGCGACGGTCGTGATGCCCGACGCGACGGACTCGGCGGCGCCGAGACGCGCGCTGAGGGCGTACTCCTCGGGCGTCAGCGACGCCTTGAAGTCGACGAGCTGCAGGATCCAGTCGCCGAACTGGGCGTCGTCGAGGATACCGCGGAACAGCGTGTACTCGAGGTGGCTGTGGCAGTTGACGAACCCGGGCATGACGATGGCGCGCCCCAGGTCGACGACCTGCGCCGCGGGGTAGGCCGCGACGACCTCGGCGGCCGCGCCGACGGCGGCGATGCGCTCGCCGGCGACGGCCACGGCGCCGCCCGCGACGAACGGCCCCGCCACCGGCAGGACCCAATCGGCGCGATAGATCGTCGGCTGGTTGTCGGTCATGGTCGTCAAGATGAGGGCGCGGGGTGCCGCCGCGCGTGCGGTGAGTATAGGGACGGGCGACGGGCGAGGCAACTGACCCACGCTTGACCCGGCGGGCGGCGCGCTATACTGCCTCGACGGCGACGACGCGAGGTGGAGCATGCCCGATCAGCCCAACGCGAGCTTCACCCCGGAGGTCATCGCGAGCTCGGTCTGGGAGGCGATCAAAGACGTCCCCGGTTTCGCCGACCTCTACCGCACGCCGCTCCAGTCGCTGGGCGAGAAGGTCCACATCGAGCGCCTGCAGGCGGTGCGGCTCGACCAGGATGCCGAGGACGGCCCCGCCCTCGACCTCCACATCGTGGTCGACGCCGGGGCGCACATCCCGACCGTCGCACGCCAGGTCGCCACCGCCGGCGCCGACTATCTCGCCGGCATGACGGGCACCGCCCTCGCCCACGTCCGCGTCCACGTCGACGATGTCGCCGGGCTCGACCAGGAGTGACCCCGCGAGCCTCACGGTGCGGTCGGGCCGGCACCCGAGCGCGGCCCACATGACGGGGGTGCGGTGAGGGCGGGAGCGCGGTGAGGGCACTCGACCTCACCGTCGCCGGGCGCGACGTCATGGCGCCCGTCTGCCGCGGGTGCACCTGGTGGCAGTCGCCGCACCCGAGAGACGCCGCCCTGCGCCCCGGCTGGGAGCGCGCCGTCGAGGAGGAGGCCGGCTTCTTCGGCCGGGCCCTGGTCGACGGCGATGACGTGATCGGCTGGCTGCAGGCAGCCCCGGGGCGCTCTCGTGGCCCGCGCGCGCGGCACTGCCCGCGGGGCCGCCGTCGCCCGACGCCTGGCTGCTGCTCTGCGCCTACTTCTACGACGAGGAGTACCTCGCCGGCTTCCAGCGCCTCCTGCTCGACCTCGAGGCCGCCCTCAAGCTGCGCGACGTGCCGGCACTCGAGGCCTTCGCCCTGCGGCGCGGCGACCCCGCCGACCGCTTCCGCGGCTACCTGCGTGAGGCCAACCTCTTCAACCCGGACGTGCTCGAGGGCGGCGGCTTCCGCACCGTGGCGCGCTGCGGCGACGTGGCCCGCTACCGGGTCGACCTGGGCACGGTGGTCGCGGTCCCGCGCGAAAGCCGCGCCCGCGAACGGGTCAAGTCGCCGGCGGCCGCGCAGCCCATCTGAGCGGCCGCCGACCTGTTGGGAGGCCGCGGCCCGTCTGAGCGGCCGCGCAGCCCGTCTGAGCGGCCGCGCAGCCCGTCTGCGGAGGCCGCTGCCCGCCCGAGAGGCCGCTGCCCGTCCGCGAGGCCGCTGCCCGCCTGAGCGGCCGCGCGAGGCGCGACCGGCGCTCAGTGGAAGAGGCGCGGCAGGCGCCGCTTCCAGTCCTCGGGCAGGATCGCGTCGAGGGCGTCGTCGAGCGTGACGATGCCGAGCAGGTGCCGGTCGGGGTCGACGACCGGGAGCGCCAGCAGGTTGTAGCGCGTCATGCGACGGCCGACCTCTTCTTCGTCGAGGTCGGCCGTCGCCGTGACCACGTCGTCCTCCATGATGTCGTCGACCGCGTCGCCGGGGTCGGCGAGCACGAGGTCGCGCAGGCTGACGACGCCGGCGAGGCGCTCCTCGTCGTCGAGCACGTACACGTACGTCATCGCGTGCTGGTCGGGCTGGGCGCCGCGGATCCACTCCAGCGCCGCCGCGGCCGTCGTGCCCTTGCGCACGCTGGTGAGCTCGGTCGTCATCAGCGCGCCGGCCGAGTGCTCGGGGTGGCTGGCGAGCGCGCGCAGGCCGAGCTCGCGCTCGTCGGGGAGCCGGGCGAGGAGCTGCTCGGCGAGCTCGTCGGGCACGTCAGCGAGCACGTCGGCGGCAGCGTCGGCGTCGAGCTCGCCGAGCACCTTCACGGCGCGCTCGAGCGACATCTCCGCGAGCGCCGCGGCGCGCAGCTCGGGCTCCATCTCCTGCAGGGTGTCGGCGGCGAGCTCGGTGTTGAGCGCCGCCAGCACCGCGGCGCGCTCGCGCGGGCCCACCTGGCTGACGATGTCGGCGATGTCGACCGGGTGCAGCTCGGCGAGCTCGGCGAAGGCCTCGACGAAGTTGAGCCGCGAGAGCCGCAGCGAGATGAGGTTGACGTCGCCCCAGGGGACGATGTCGCCGGGGCGCGCGGCCAGCCGGCGCGAGAGGAAGCCGAGGCCGAAGCGCCGGGCCAGCGCGCCGCCGCCGGTCGCGACGCCGGTCACGACGAGGCGGCCGTCGCGCTCCTCGAGCAGCACGTCCTGCACACGCACGAAGGCGCGCCGTGACATGTCGAGCACCTGCTTGTCGAGGACGGCGTCGAAGAGGGCGATCTCGTCGCCGCTCAGGGATGCCGGCTCGAGACGCTCGAGCGGCACGCCCAGCCGCAGGCGCTCGCCGTCGATGTCGAGCTCGGTGACCGCGTCCCAGGCGGCGCGCAGCTGGTCGCCCTCGCGCTCGACGAAGAAGCCGGTGACCGGCGGCGTGTGCGGGGAGAAGACGGCGAGCACGTCGACGAGCTCACCGACCTCGACGCCGTCGGCGTCGAGGACGATGATGCCTTCGAACTCGGAGAGCGGTAACGGCCCTGGCCCGTCGTCCACCGGGGTGGCTCACATCCTTCCCTGGAGTGGGCAGCGGCGACGATACCGACGACCCCCACCACTGTCAATCGTCGCCGGCGCGGGGCCGGTCGCCTCAGCGCGGCGCCGAGGCGGTCGCCGGGGCGCGGCGGTCGCCGGGGCGCGGCGGTCGCCGGCGGGGCTACACGCCGCGGCCCGCCGACGGCGGACCCGCGGCGGAGCGCCGGCGCACCCGGCCCTGGCGCACCTGGCCGCCGCGTCCACCCCGGCGCGGGACGTTCGGCAGCACGATGGCCCGGCGCGGCGACACGACGGGGCCGGTTCGTACTAGAATGCGCGCGTCGTTTCGCCGGACTCTGGGGGGACCGGCCCTCGCCGAGCAGAAAGGAGCGCACATGGCCGCAGTGGCCGCGACGACTGGGGGCAACGCCCTCGAGAGGTTCTTCAAATTCCAGCAGGGGGGGACGTCGCTCAAGCGCGACACCCTCGCGGGGCTCACGACGTTCATCGTCATGGCCTACATCATCTTCGTGAACCCCAACATCCTCGGGCTCGGAGGCGAGGGTCTGCCCTTCGCCGCCGCGCTCACCTCGACCTGCCTCGTCGCCGGCGTCATGACCATCCTCATGGGGCTGGTCACGAACCGCGCCTTCGCCATCGCCCCCGGCATGGGGCTCAACGCGGTGGTCGCCTTCAGCCTCGTGCTCGGCCAGGGCCTCAGCTTCGAGAGCGCCATGGGACTCATCGTCCTCGAGGGCGTCGCCATCACGATCCTCGTGATCACCGGTTTCCGCGAGGCGATCTTCCACTCGATCCCGCTCGAGCTGAAGAAGGCGATCGTCGTCGGCATCGGCTTCTTCATCCTCTTCATCGGCCTCGTCGACGGCGGCCTGATCAACGTCAACGGGGGCACGCCGGTCGGGCTCGTCGAGGTGGGCAACGTGCCGATGGTGCCCCTCGCCGTGACCGTCGTCGGCCTCGTCGCCACCATCATCATGCTCGCCCTCCGCTGGCGGGCGGCGATCCTGCTGGGCATCATCGTCGCCACCGTCTTCGGCGTCGTCATGAACTACATCTGGGACAAGGACGCCGGCTTCCTGCCCGGCACCGCCGTGATCCCCGACAAGGTCTTCGCCGCGCCCGACTTCAGCCTCATCGGCGCAGTTCGACCTCGGCGCCTTCAGCAAGCTCGGCGTCGCCGCCGCCCTGCTCTGGGTCTTCAGCCTCATGCTGAGCGACTTCTTCGACACGATGGGCACCCTCGTCGGCGTCGGCGGCCAGGCGGGCTACCTCGACGAGAAGGGCGATCTGCCCGAGGTCAACCGCCCGCTGCTGGTCGACTCGCTGGCCGCCGTGGCCGGCGGCGCGGCCAGCGCCTCGTCGGCCACGACCTACATCGAGTCCGGCGCCGGAGTCGGCGTCGGCGGCCGCACCGGGTGGGTGGCGGTCGTCGTCGGCGTGCTCTTCCTGCTGGCGATGTTCTTCTCGCCGGTCGCCGCGATCGTGCCCTCGCAGGCGACGGCGGCCGCGCTCATCGTCGTCGGCTACCTGATGATGGCGACGCTGACCAAGGCCGAGGGCGAAGCCGAGCACGAGAGCGGTGAGGCCAAGGCCTCGATCAACTTCGCCGACCTGGCCTTCGGCCTCCCCGCCGTGCTCATCATGACCATCATGCCGCTCACCTACAGCATCACCAACGGCATCGGCGCGGGCTTCATCGCCTACGTGCTGATCCGCGTCGTGCAGGGCAGGGGCCGCGAGGTCAACTGGCTGCTCTGGGTGTCGGCCCTCGCCTTCGTGCTCTACTTCATCTTCCCGTACCTGGAGGCCAAGGGCATCTTCTGAGCCCGGGCCTCGAGCAGTGACGCGGAGGGGGCGGGTCGCCTGTGGCGACCCGCCCCCTCCGCGTCGGCGGCCCGATCCGCACCCCGCCGCGGCTCGCCCACCACCCCGTCAGCGTCCCGTCACGATCGGCGCCGCGCCCCGCTCACTGCCCCTGCCCCTCGCCGGCGACCCGGGGCAGCGGGGCGCGCCGGCGCGTCGCCCAGATGCCGCCGATGATGAGCACCGCGAAGGTGACGACCCAGAAGGCGGCCTTGGGCAGGTGCAGAGCGAGCCCGGGGTGGCCGAGAGCCGTGACCATGCCGGCCGAGCCCTCGATGACCAGCTTGAGGCCGGCCCACCCCACGAGACCGTAGGCCACGTGCTCGAAGCGCGGGTAGCGCTCCATGACGCCGACGAACCAGCCCGCCGCGAGGCGCAGCATGAGGATGCCGATGAAGACGCCGATGTAGATCACCCAGAGCACGCGCGTGAGGGCGACGGCGACGAGCGCCGAGTCGACGGCGAAGGCCAGGTCCATGAGCTCGACCGTGGCGACGGTGCGCCAGAAGCTCGCCTCCCTGGTGCTCGCCGGCACCGCCCTGGCCTCGGTCCCGGTCTCGTCCTGGTCGGGCCCGTGCACGTGGTCGTAGGCCACGCCGCGCCGCACCTGCGCGAGGTGGTGCAGAGCCAGGTAGATCGAGGTAGCCGCCGCCGATGATCTCGACCCACCAGAGCCCGGCGATCAGCGTGACGAAGAGCAGCATGAGGCCGCGCATGACGTAGCCGCCGACGAGGCCGTAGAGCAGCGCCTTCTTCTGCAGGTGCTTGGGCAGGCGGCGTACGAGCACGGCCAGCACGATCGCGTTGTCGGCCGAGAGCAGGCCCTCGAGCGCGATCAGCGTGAGGATGATGACGAGGGCTTCGGCGGGCGACATGCCCTCATTCTCTCAGGTCAGCCCGGCCGGACAAGCCGCCGGGGCGGCGACGAGGGTGACGGCCCGTCGCGCCGGCGCGACGGGGAGGGCGACAGCCCCTCCCCGGGAGGCGGTCAGCCGGCCGTCACTCCGCGACCGTGATCGTCACCGTCGACCCCCAGGCGGCGAGCGTGTCGGCTTCAGGGTCCTGGGCGATCACGGTGCCGTCCGGCTGGGAGCTCGCCTGTGTGCGGGCGTCGACCACGAAGCCCATCGACTCGAGCCTCTCCGTCGCCGCGATCAGATCCATCCCGTACACGCTGGGCACCTGGACCACGGTGGCCGTCGGCGTCGGCGTCGGCGTGGGCTCTGGGCCGGTGGAGAGCACGATGGCGACCCTGCTGCCGCGCTCGACCTTGGTGTCCGCCGGCGGGTCCTGCGCCATGACGCGCCCGGCGTCGATCTCGGTGCTCGCCTGGGTCGTCACCTCGCCGACCGCGAGACCGGCCTCGGTGAGAGCGGCGATGGCGTCGGCCTGGGTCATGCCGACGAGGTCCGGCACCACGGCCTTGGGCTCCCCGGTGCTCACCCAGTACTTGACCGTGGAGCCGCGCTCGACCGCCTCCCCGGCGGCCGGGTCCTGACGGTACACGCGGCCCTCGGCGACGTCGCCCGAACGACCGGTGCGGCGGTCGCCTTCGAGACCGTTCTCACGCAGGAAGTCGGCGACGTCACCCTCGGCCCAGCCGCGGAAGTCGGGGAGCGCCACCGTCTGGGAGCCGCCGCTCACCCAGACGTCGACGGTCTCGCCCTCGGCCATCTTCGTGCCTCCGGGCGGCGCCTGGCGCGAGACGAAGCCGACGGCGAACTCCTCGGAGAACTCCTCCTGCACGGCGACCTTGAAGCCGGCGTCCTCGAGCCGGCGGACCGCGGCGTCCTCGGTCAGGCCCACCACGTTGGGCACCTCGACCTTGTCGCCGCTCACCCCCGCCCAGGCGAAGTAGCCGACGAGGGCGAGGGCGACGAGCGCCCCGAGGATGAGGAAGAGCGGCCAGCGACGGCGCTTCTTCTCCTCCGCCGCCTCGGCCGCCGGCGTCATGACGCGCGTCGCCCCGGCCGCGGTCGCCGCGCCGACGAACTGCGTGCGCTCGGCCTCGGGGTCGAAGCCCGCGGCCACGACCGGCGCCCCCGCACGTGCCGCACGCAGGTCGGCGGCGAACTCGGCGGCGTTGGCGTAGCGGTGGTCCGGGTCCTTGGCGAGCGCCTTGAGGACGATCTGGTTGAGCGAGGCCGGCATGCCGGGGACCAGGGTCACCGGCTCCTCGGGTATCTCGTTCACGTGCTGCATGGCGACGTTGACGGCGCTGTCGCCCGAGAAGGGCACGCGGCCGGTCAGCATCTCGTAGAGGACGACGCCGACCGAGTAGAGGTCGGAGCGCTCGTCGACCGGCAGCCCGCGCGCCTGCTCGGGCGAGAGGTACTGCGCCGTGCCCAGGATCGAGCCCGCCTCGGTCATGCCCGAGTCGCCGGCCCGGGCGATGCCGAAGTCGGTGATCTTGGCCGCCCCGTTGCGGTCGATGAGGATGTTCTGCGCCTTGATGTCGCGGTGGATGATGCCGTGACGGTGGGCGAGCTCGACGGCGGCGAGCAAGCCCAGGGTCAGTTCGACCGCCTCCGCCCCACCGAGGCGTCCGCGGCGGCGGATGAGGTCCTTCAGGGTCTCGCCCTCGACGTACTCCATCACGATGTAGGGCGTGCCGCCCACCTGGCCCCAGTCGTAGATCGCCACGATCCCGGGGTGGTTGAGACCCGCGGCGGCCTTGGCCTCGCGGCGGAAGCGCTCGATGAACTGGGCGTCACCGAGGAAACGCTGCAGCAGCACCTTGAGGGCGACCTTGCGGCCGAGCGTGAGGTCCTCGCCGAGGTAGACGTCGGCCATGCCGCCGCCGCCCAGCTTGCGCAGCACGCGGTAGCGCTCGTTGACGATCTGGCCGTCCTGGAACACGTCGCTCACTGTCCGCTGCCTCTCATCCGTCGTTCAAGCTGTACGGCGCCCGCGCCCGTGTCCCTGCCCGGTCAGGGCAGCGACACCTGCTCCAGCGCCGCCCGCAGGACGGCGGCGGCGATCGGCGCAGCCGCCTCGCCGCCCGTCGTGCTGACCCCGTCGAGCGCCACCGCGACCGCCACCTGAGGGTCGTCGGCGGGGGCGAAGCCGATGAACCAGGCGACGTTGGTGCCATCGCCCTTCTCGCCGGTGCCGGTCTTGCCGGCGACCGGTATACCCTCGAGCGCCGCGCCCGTCCCCGTCCCCGCGGTCACGACCCGCTGCATCATCGTGTTCAGCGTGGCCGCGGTCTGCGGGGTCATCGCCTCGAGCCACATCTCGGGCTCGGCCGTGCTCACCGTCGTCCCGTCGGCGGCGAGCACCTCGTACACCAGGTACGGCACCATCACGCGGCCGCCGTTGGCGACCGCCCCCGCGACCAGCGCCATCTGCAGCGGCGAGGCGAGCACGTTCTCCTGGCCGCAGGCGAACCACGCCGTGCCCAGCGGGTCCATGTCCTCGGTCGGCTCGAGCAGCTTGCCGTCGCGGTAGCGGCCGCTGACGGCGACCGCCTTCTCGGGCAGGGCGAGCGGCGGCCGCTTCCAGAAGCCGAAGGCCTCGGCGCCGGCGGTCAGCGTCTTGCGCCCGACCTCGTTGCCCACCTTGCCGAACGTGGTGTTGATGGACAGCGTCAGCGCCGTGCGTGAAATCGTGCAAGCCGTAGACGGCGCCGCCGTAGTTGGTCACCTTGCCGCCGTAGACGACGTAGGTGCCCGTGTCGGTGAAGCGCGCCTCGGGGGTGACGGCGCCGTCGTCGAGAGCCGCGGCCGCGGTCACGACCTTGAACGCCGAGCCGGGCACGAAGAGGCCCTGCAGGGCACGGTCGAAGAGCGGCGCCGAGGCGTCGCTCGAGTAGTCGTCCCAGCGGGCCTCGAGGCGGCTCAGGTCGAAGCTCGGCGCCGAGGCCGCGGCGATCACGGCGCCGGTGCCCGGGTCGAGCGCGACCACGGCGCCCTGCTGCCCCTTCAGCGCCTGCTGCGCGGCGCGCTGCACGGCGGGCACCAGGGTGAGGCGCACGTCGGCGCCGTCCGGGCGCCGGCCGAGGATGCGGTCGACCCAGCCCTGCGTGCCGAGCTCGAGGCTCTCGCCGGTCAGGAGCTCGTTGAGCTCGGCCTCGAGCCCGGTGCGCCCGTAGCGCACGCTGTCGTAGCCGAGCAGGTGCGGGGCGAGCGAGCCCTGCGGGTAGCGGCGCCGGTAGTAGCCGGAGCGCCGCACCGAGCCGGCGAGCACGCTGCCGTCGTAGGCGAGCAGTTCGCCGCGGGGGTGCTTCATCTCCTGGGCGATGCGGCGATGGTTCTCGGGCGCGGTGCGCAGGTCCTCGGCGCGCACGATCATCCAGTACGTCAGATTGACGATGAGCGCGACGAAGAGCACGGCGGCGACCACGAAGATCCTGGCGACGGCACGGTTCACGGCCTCACCTCAGCTCCGCCAGGCGCCGGCGCTGGACCTCGTCGCCCGAGTGCACGACGGCGGTGCGGTGCGAGACCATGAGCAGCAGCGCGACGAGCATGAAGTTGGCGACGATCGAGCTGCCGCCGTAGCTCACGAAGGGCAGGGTCACGCCGGTCAGGGGGATCAGGCGCGTGACCCCGCCGATGATGATGAACGTCTGCAGGCCGAAGGCGGTGGCGAGTCCGCCGGCGAGCAGCTTGGAGAAGCCGTCCGGCGCCCAGACCGCGATCCTGAAGCCGCGCCACACGAAGAGCAGGAAGCAGAGGATGACGGCGACCGCGCCGAGCAGCCCCATCTCGTTGGCGAGCGCGGTGAAGATGAAGTCGGTCGCCATGTCGGGCACGACGGGGTCGCCGGCCGAGTACAGCAGGTAGCCGCGGCCGAAGCCGGCCCCGACGACGCCGCCGTCGGCCATCGTGAACAGCGACTGCAAGAGCTGGTAGCCGGTGGTCTCGGCGTACCGCCACGGGTCGATCCAGATGTCGAAGCGGTCGCGCACGTGCGGGACGACGGCGAGCGCGAAGGCGGCCGCGGCGGCGAAGAGGCCGGCGCCGAGCACGACGTAGACGATGCGCGTCGTCGCCATGTAGAGGAGGGCGACGAAGACGGCCATGAAGAGCAGCGACATGCCGAAGTCCTTCATGAAGACCAGCATGACCAGCGACAGCACCCACATGATGAGCAGGGGGCCGAAGTACTTGGTCGCCGGCACCGGCACGCCGAGCAGGCGGCGGGTCGGCACCGAGAGCATGACCTTCTTGTCGTCGAGATAGCCGGCGAGGAAGACGACGATCGCGAGCTTGGCGAACTCGGAGGGCTGGATCGACATGCCGAAGAGGCGGATCCAGAGCCGGGCGCCGCGCACCTCGGTGCCGGCGACGATGGTCAGGACGAGGAGGCCGAGGCCTATGGCGCCGATCACGTAGCGGTAGCGGTCGAGGCGCAGCGGATCGCGCACGACGACCACGGTGAGGATGAAGAGCGCGGCGCCCACGAGCAGCCAGCGGCCCTGCAGCGCTGCGAGCCGCGGCGCGAGGCGGTAGATCGCCGTGAGGCCGAGCGCGCAGAGCAGGGCCGTGACCGGCAGCAGGTAGGGATCGGCCAGCGGGAGCAGCCAGCGGACGACGAAGTGCAGGGCGACGAAGACGCCGACGAAGAACAGCGCGTAGACGATCGAGGTCCGGCTGACCTCGCCGTAGCGCCCGGCGTAGACCGACACGTAGGCCATGGTCGCCGCCGCGCCGGCGAGCGCGAGGAAGAGGAGCTCGACGCTACGCGGCTTCACGGCAGCGTCTCCAGGGTCTCGAGCAGGCCCAGGGCCCCGTCGCGGCTCTGCAGGCGCGCCTCATCGACGAGCTGCTGCTGCAGGGGGGTCAGCGAGTCGTAGGCCCGCGTGCCGCGCACGTACACGTCCTGGATCTTCAGCGGCCCGAGCGCCCACGGCAGGCCGCTGTAGACGACGACGTCGCCGCCGTCGACACCGACGAAGTAGAAGGCCTGCAGGGAGACGGCGGCGCCCACCGCGAGGACGAGCAGGACGACGAGGACGGCGAGGACGATCTTGAGCCGCCGCATCGTGCGCGCCTCGCGCTCGGCCGCCTGCGCGGCGGCCGCCGCGGGCCGCGGCGCCTGCAGGGGAGCCGGACCCGCGCCGGCGGCGGAGACGGCCGCGTCGTCGGCGGCGGGCGCGGCGCCCGCCGGCCCGGCGGCCGCGTCGTCGCCGACGCCGGCCGCGTCGCCCGGAGTGAGGTCGCCGGTCCCGGCTGCATCGGCCGCCGGAGCGTCGGCGGCCGCAGCCGCACCGCTCGCGGCGCCGACCGCCGCGGCGCCGGCCGCGTCGTCACCGGCCGCGGCGAAGCGCACGACGACGACGGTGATGTTGTCGAGGCCGCCGCCGCGGCGCGCCTGCTTGACGAGCTCGGCGGCGCTCTCCTCGGGGTCGTCGTGCCGGAGCGCGCGCTGGATGCGCTCGTCCGGAACCATACCTGTCAGGCCGTCGCTGCACAGCAGGATGACGTCGCCGGCGCGCAGCGCGAGCTCGTAGGCGTCGACCTCGACCGAAGGCTCGGTGCCGAGGGCGCGCGTGAGGATCGAGCGCATCGGGTGCACCGCGGCCTGCTCGAGCGTCAGCTCGCCGTCGCGGATCATCTGGCCGACGACCGAGTGGTCGACGCTCACCTGGCGCAGCTCGCCGTCGCGCAGCAGGTAGGCGCGGCTGTCGCCGACGTGGCCGAAGCGCGCCACGTCGCCGTCGAGCACCATGGCGGTGAGGGTCGTCCCCATGCCGGCCAGGGTCTCGTCGTCGGCGGCCGCGTCGTAGACCGCGGCGTTGGCGACGCGGGCCGCGTCGACCACGTCGTCGCCGGCGGCGACGCGCGCGCCCAGCGTGGAGCAGGCGAGCTCGGAGGCCACCTCGCCGGCCCGTGCCCCGCCCATGCCGTCGCAGACCGCGTAGAGCGGCGGCCGGGCGACGGCAGCGTCCTCGTTGGCCTCCCGGTGCAGGCCGATGTCGGTACGCACCGCGTGGCGGGCGACCAGGGTCACCGCGGGATCACTCCTCGTAGCGGAACACCGTCTCGCCGATGCGCAGACGGCTGTCGAGCTTCAGCTGCGCCTCGGTGACGGCGCGCTCGTTCACGTACGTCCCGTTGGTGCTGCCGAGGTCCTCGACGACGTAGATCTGGCCGCGCGTGACGAGCCGGGCGTGAGTGCTCGAGACGGTGGGCTCGTCGAGCACGATGCTGCTCGTGGGGGCGCGGCCGACGGTCACCCAACCCTCGAGCGGGAAGATGACGCCCGGAGGCACGATCGTGCTCTTCTCGACCACGAGCCGCGGGTTGATGTGCGGGGTGAAGTCGAGCAGCTGACCGTCCATCGTGCGCTCCGCGCCGCGCTGCTCGCGCCGGGCGTCGCGCTCCTGCGGGGACACCGGGGGCGGCGGCACGTCGGCGGTCGGCAGGGCGACGTCGGGCGGCGGCGTCGCCGTCTGCCCGGTCACCGTGTCGCGCACGGTGCGGCGCACCACCCACCAGACGAAGAGGTAGAGCAGCACGAGGATGCCGATCTTGAGCGCCAGCAGCACGATGTCGATCATCGGCGCCTCCCGGGGCGGACGGAGCCGAGCGTGGCCGCCACCCTCACGCCCCTCGCCTCGCGCGGAGCAGGGCGGCCAGGGCGGCGTCGCGGGCGGCGGAGAGCCGCTCGACGCCGACGTCGCCGACCTCCTCCTCGAGGCCTTCGGCGAGGAGGTCGGCGACGTCGGCGGGGAACTCGGTCCAGGTGGCCAGGTCGTTGAGCACGTCCTCTTTGACGCCGCCGAGGTGGCGCAGGTGCCCGCGCACGCCGGCCTCGCCGCCGCCGAGGTGGTAGAGCAGGTGCGGCCCCATGACCGCCCAGCGCAGGCCGGGGCCGTCGGTGACGGCGCGGTCGACGTCGGCGACGCTGGCGACACCGCTGCGCACGAGCTCGATGGCCTCGCGCCAGAGCGCCGCCGAGAGGCGGTTGGCGATGTAGCCGGGCACGTCGCGGCGGACGACGACGGGCCGCTTGCCCAGGCTCTCGTAGAAGGCCGCGGCCCGCTCGAGGGTCTCGGGCGCGGTCCGCGGCCCCCCGGCGAGCTCGACCAGCGGCACGAGGTAGGGCGGGTTGTAGGGGTGTGCGGCGAGCGTGCGGCCGGCGCGCTCGGCGGCCTCCTGGATGGCGCCGATCGAGAGCCCGGAGGAGCTCGTCGCGATGAGCGCGGTGGCCGGCGCAAGCCGGTCGGCGAGGGCGAAGACCTCGCGCTTGGCCGCCAGCTCCTCGGGGGCACACTCCTGCACCAGCGCCACCCCGGCGAAGGCGGCCGCGGGGTCGGTGTGGGTGGTGAGGGCGGCCACCCCGGCCTCGCAGGCGGCCGTCTCGGCCAGCCCCTGCTCGGCGAGGAAGCGCGCCGCCAGCGGGGCGCGCAGCGCGGCCCGCGCCAGCGCCTCGGGGTCGGGGTCGTAGAGGCGCGTCTCGAGGCCGTGCGCGGCGAACAGTGCCGCCCAGCCGGCGCCGGTGAGCCCGGCGCCCGCGACCGCCACTGCCTGGGTCACGACCGCCTCTCGAAGCGCAGCTCGGTCGTGCCCAGCTCGACGCGGTCGCCGGCGCGCAGGCTCGCCTGCTTGACGACGCGGCCGTTGACCCGGAGGCCGTTGGTCGAGTCGAGGTCGCGCACCACGAACTCGCCGCCTTCACGCCGGACCTCGGCGTGCTGGCGCGAGACGTTGGCGTCGGTGAGCACGATGTCGCAGCGGCGGCTGCGGCCGAGCACGGTGACGTCTTGTGACAGCTCGAAGACGCCGGCGTCGCCGCGCAGCACGCCCCCGGCCGCGGTCACCGGCGGGCGCTCGTAGAGCACGGTGTGCCCCGGCCCGATCGCCGCCTCGGCGGGGACGGCCGCACCAGCCGCGGCCGGCGGCATCGCCACACCCGGCGGCACGACCGGCGTGATCGGCGGCGTCGGCGCCGCCGGCGCCGCCCCGCCCGCCGCGGCCGAGGCGGCGTACTCCTCGGCGCGCTGCGGGTCGACGGTGCGCGTCGCGATGCCGAATTCGCCGACGCGGAGGTCGGTGTCTTCGCGCAGCTCGATGCGCGGCGGCGCCACCATCGTCCACCCTTCACGACGGGCGAAGGCCGAGACGTAGCTCGAGAGCTCGGCCTTGAGCGAGTCGGCGAACGAGGTCAGGTGCTCGTGGTCGTCGTGCCCGAGGTAGATCTCGAACTCGTTGGGCACGTAGACGTGCGAGGGCCCGACGATCTTGTGGTCGCCGAGCTCTTTGGCCAGCTTGTGCGCGAGCTCGACGGGCTGCACGCTCGCCTTGAAGGCCCGGCCGAAGACGCCTTCGACCAGACCCTCGAGCTTCTGCTCAACCGATTTCAGGATGTTCATCAGGGACGTCCTCCGGGTGGGGACCGGGCCACAGGACCAGCGGCAAGAGTACCACGACGGCAGTGACCGAGACACTCAGCAGCAGGGAGCCCGGAGTCGCCCGCGTCTCCCAGGCGAACAGCGGCAGCAGGCGATAGAGGACGAAGAGGGTGGCGAAGCTCGCCGCCCAGACCCAGAGGCGGAACTCGAGCCTGTCGAGGGCGAAGGCCGTCGCCAGGGCGGCGGCGAGGGCGGCGAAGACGCCCATCTGCACGAGGCTCTGCGGGGTCGTGAGGACGGCGAAGACGTCGAGCGCGACGTCGAGCGGGCTCTCCGCGGCGGCGAGCTCCGCGGCCAGCCGCCCGCGCGGCTGGTAGAGCGTGAACGGCCCGCGGGGCACGCGCTCGAGGAGCAGGACGACGATGAGGACGGCGCCGGTCCAGGCGGCCGTCAGGGCGCCCCTCAGACGCCCGAACACGGCCGCCAGCGCCGGCGCCACCAGCGCGAGACCGAACGGCGCCAGCAGCACGGCGAGCGCCGGCCAGAGCGCCAGCACGGGGCGCCGGCCGGCGAGCAGGACGACGGCGACGGCGAGCACCAGGTAGGCGACGCCGACGCTGAACGAGACATCGAAGAGCGGGAAGGCGAGCACGCCCAGCAGCCAGGCCAAGCCGACGCGCGGCAGCACCGCCCAGACGGCGACGGTCAGCGCGGCCAGCGGCAGGGTCCAGACGGCCGGGTACGAGGGCAGCTCGCGCAGCACCGCGAGGCAGACGGCGGCGGCCAGCGCGGCGCCGCCGCCGCGCTCGAGAGCCGCGGCGGCGCGGCCCAGGGGGCGCACCGCGGCGCGCGCCCGGTGCAGGGTGCGGCGGCCGAGCTCGCCGCTCTCGAGGAGGTCCTCGAGCGCGACCGCGACGTCGACCGCCGCCGGCCGGTCGCCGGGCCGCGCGGCGCAGGCCGCGTCGACGAGGTCGACGAGCCTCGCCGGCAGGTCCGGCCGCCACTCGCCGAGCGACGGCAGGCGGCCGGCGGCGACGTTGGACAGCGTCTCGGCCGGCGTCTCGCCGCGCACCGGGTTCTCGCCGGCGAGGAGCTCGAAGAGCACGAGGCCGGCCGAGTACACGTCGCTCGGCGGCCCGACCCGGCGCCCGGCCGCCTGCTCGGGCGACATGTAGGCGATGGTGCCGATGAGGTCGCCCTCGCTGGTCAGCGTGTCGGCGTCGAGCAGGCGGGCGATGCCGAAGTCCATGATCTTGACGTGCCCGTCCGCATCGAGCATGACGTTCTGGGGCTTCACGTCGCGGTGGATCACGCCCTGGCTGTGGGCGAAGCCGAGCCCGTCGAAGAGCTCGGCGGCGACCGCCACGGCGTCGGCGTCGCCGAGCTCGCCCTGGAGCTGGTCGAGGGCCTCGCCCTCGACCAGCTCCCAGACGAGACACACGCGGCGCCCGTCGGTGACGGTGTCGCGGAGGGCGACGATCGCGGGGTGGTCGAGGGCGCTCGCGGCCTCGATCTCGCGCGCCGTGCGGGCCGGCATCGTAGTGCCCTCGCGCAGCACCTTGAGGGCGACGCGCTCCCCCGTCTCGCGGTCGCGCGCCTCGAAGACGTCGGCGAAACCGCCGCTCCCAAGCCGGCGCAGCACTTCGTACCGCTCGGCCGGCGGGGATGGAGGAAGGCTCGGGTCCTGAAGGGCGACGGGCATGCTGGGGTGACCGGTCAGTAGTGGGCTTTGCAGGAGTATTCGTGTGGTACAATCCGAACCCTGTGTGGAGCCGTGGGCGAGTGGCGGAATTGGCAGACGCGCTAGGTTCAGGGTCTAGTGCACTTACGTGCGTGCGGGTTCAAGTCCCGCCTCGCCCACCACTGTTCCGTCCGGCCGACTGAGGGGGACCCCGCTCGTGGATTTCTTCGACGACGACGCCCAGGCCGCCCCGTCGCCGACCACCAGCGCCCCTCCCCCGCCACCGCGCCGCCGCCGCGGCAGCCGCTCGCGCCGCTGGCAGCGCATCGCCGTCGCGGTCGTCGTCCTCGCCGTCGTCGCCTTCGCTCTCACCTGGCTCGTCCGCAGCTGCCAGCACAATCGCAAGATCAGCTCGTACCGTGACTACATGACCGCGGTCGAGGGCGCCATCACCGACTCCGAGAAGCTCGGCAAGCAGCTCAACGGCATCGTCTCCGACCCCACCAAGCTGAAGCGCGCCGACCTCATCGCCCGCCTCGAGCAGATGGCGGCCACGCAAGACGAGATCGAGCAGCGCGTGCGGCGTTTCGAGCCGCCCGGCCCCCTCGACGAGCCGCACGAGGCGCTCATCGCCGGCATGACCGTGCGCACCCGCGGCTTCGAGCTCTGGCGCGACGCCATGATCGCCGTGCTCGACAAGCGCGAGGGCGTCGACGCCGCCGCCCTGGCGCGGCTCGAGGGCTACTTCGCCGGGCCCGACGCCTCCTATGCCGAGTTCTTCTACGCCCCGGCGCGCGCCATCATGGCCGACGAGGGCGTGACCGACGTCGCGGTGCCGACCGCCGACTGGTTCCTCAAGACGACGGCCTTCGAGCGCGCCCGCCTCGACGGCATGATCGAGCAGCTGCGCACCTCGGCGCGCATGACCGGGGTGCGCGGCGTCGCCCTCGCCAAGGTCTCGGTCGAGCCGGGGGGCACGGTGCTCAAGGCCGGCGAGACCGTCGACGTGCCGGCCTCGGCGCAGTTCTCCTTCAGGGTGTCGGTCGAGAACCAGGGCAACGTGATCGAGCGCGACGTGCCCGTCACCCTCACCCTCACCGTGCCCGGCGCCGAGGCCGCCGAGCAGACGGCGACCATCGGCGTGATCCAGCCCGGCGAGACGCAGTCGGTCGACGTGTCCGGCTTCTCGATCCCGGCCGAGGCCATCTCCAAGACCTGCACGCTCAAGGTCCAGGCCGGCCCGGTGGCCGACGAGAAGGTGCTCGACAACAACCGCGGCACCTTCAAGTTCCTGCTCCAGATCCAGTGACCATGCAGACGCTGCGTGACATCGCGCCGTGGCTGGCGCTCTCCGCCGCCGTCCTCGCCGTCATCGCGCTGGTCCTCGCCGGCGTGCTCTGGGCGCGGCTGCGCAGCGTGCGCCGCGCCCAGGTCGTCGTCATGGGCACCCACGACCAGCGCGACATCGTCGCCCACAGCGAGCAGCTCGCCTCGCAGGTGCGCAACCTCCGCCAGGCGGTCGAAGACCTCACGGAGGAGCTCGAGGCCCACAAGCGGCGCCTCGCGAAGACCCTGACCCACCGCGCCCTCGTGCGCTACGACGCCTTCCGCGACGCCGGCGGGCAGCAGAGCGCGACGCTCGTGCTCCTCGACGACTACCGCTCGGGCTTCGTCATCAGCGCCATCGCGGCGCGCGACTTCGCCCGCCTCTACGTCAAGATCCTCGACCAGGGCGCAGCCGACCGCGAGCTGTCACCCGAGGAGCGGCGCGCGGTCGCCGAGGCCGTGCCCGACCCGCTGCCGCCGCGACCGGCGACCGGCGTGCCGGCGGCGGCGGCCACCGTCGCCGAGGCCCCGGGCGTCAGCGTGACGCCCGCCGACTCCGAGGCCACCGGCGAGACGGGGCCGGCCGGCGCGACGCCGGACGGCGCGCCACCGGCCGCATCGCGGCGGCGCTCACCGCTGGCGGTCGAGGACGACTTCGTCTGGCAGTCGCGCGAGGAGCGCGACGCCGCCGAGACTCGCGGCGGCGGCGCGCAGCCGGACGGCGACGACGAGGCCGGCACCGGGCACGACCCGGCCTGACCCGACGCTCCCGACTGCGCGCCTCACGCACCCCGGTTTCTGATAGCGTTCGGCCGATGGACACGCTCTCGAGACAGCGACCGCCGAGCACCGCGCGATGACGCCCGCCGCCAACGGCCGCGTCGCCTTCCTCGGGCCCGAGGGCACCTTCACCGAGGAGGCCCTGCTCGCCAATCTGCCCGGCGAGGCGCTCACGCCGTTCCCCTACGCCTCGATCCGCGACGTCATGAAGGCCGTGCGCGACGGCGAGGCCCCCGTCGGCGTCGTCCCCATCGAGAACTCGATCGAGGGCTCGGTCGCCCTGACCCTCGACGCCCTCGCCTGGGACTTCGAGGACCTCGTCATCACGCGCGAGGTCGTGCACCCGATCCGCCACCAGCTCATCGCCCGCGCCCCGCGCGCGCTCGAGACGGTGACCAAGGTCATCAGCCACCCGCACGCCTACGCCCAGTGCCGTACCTTCCTGCGCGAGCAGCTCCCCGGGGTCGAGCACGAGGCCGCCAACTCGACCGCCGAAGCCGTACGCATGGTGAGTCGCGTCGACCGGCCCTGGGTGGCGATCGGCACGCGGCTCGCGGCCGAGATGTACGAGTGCGCCGTGCTGCGCGACGACATCGAGGACTTCCCCGACAACCGCACCCGGTTCGTCTACCTCGCCAAGGCGCCGGCCGCGCAGGACCTCGCGGCGCCCTACAAGACGAGCCTCGTCTGCGGCATCGACCAGGACGAGCCCGGCAGCCTGCTGCTGATCCTCTCCGAGTTCGCCTACCGCCACGTCAACCTGACCAAGGTCGAGTCGCGGCCGTCCAAGCAGGCGCTCGGCCACTACATCTTCTTCATCGACCTGGACGGCAAGACCGGCGACACGCAGCTCGCCCAGGCGGTGAAGTGCCTGGCCTGCAAGCTCCCCTGGCTGCGGGTCCTGGGCTCCTACCCCGTCACCTGACGGACGCCGCGGGCCGCCCCCGCCGGGGCGCGGTGTAGAATCGCGGCTGTAGGATCGCCGCGGCGGCCCGCCCGCCCGCGAGCGCCGACGGGAGGTGACGATGGAGCGTCTCAGAGTCACGGTCCGTGAAGCCCGCGCCGAGGACCGCAGCCTGCTCTACCTCATGGCCGAGGAGACCCTGCACCCGAGAGCCGCGCAGGCAGGCCACCCCGAGCGCTTCGACGAGCGCGCGCTGCTCGACCTGCTCGAGCGCGCCCGCGTCTACGTCGGCGAGACCGACGGCGACGACATCGCCGGCTACGTGGCCTTCGACACCGACGACGACACGGTGTGGCTGCGCTGCCTCTGCGTCGGTCCCGCCTACGAGGCGCGGGCCGTCGGCCGGCAACTGCTCGACTGGGTCGAGGGCATCGCCTTCGCCGAGGGCCGCGCCCGCCTGAGCGCCTACGTGCCGGCCGACGACCGCCCGTCGCGTCACCTCTACGAGGGGCACGACTTCGTACCGGCGCCGGCCGCCGACCGGCTCGACATGATCGTGCTCGAGAAGCGCCTGCCGGCGAAGTAGCGCCGCGAGGCGGCGGCGCCGCCACGCCAGGAGGCCTCGATGAAGCTCACCGTCCTCAGCGTCCCCTACCACCTCGGCCGCGAGGGCGCCGGCATGGCGCTCGGGCCCGCGCAGTACCTCGAGGCGGGCCTGGCCGCGCGCCTCGAGGCGCGCGGCCACGTGGTCGAGGTCGTCGAGATCCGCCGGCCGGCGCCTTTCAAGGACGAGCTGCAGGCGGTCGTCGCCGTCAACGAGGCACTGGCCGAGGCGGTCCAGGCCGCGGTCGGCCGCGGCGCGCTCCCGGTCGTCGCCGGGGGCAACTGCAACGTCGCCCTCGGCATGACCGCGGGCATGGGCGCCGGTGAGACCGCCGTGGTCTGGTTCGACGCCCACGGCGACTACAACACGCCGGCGACCACACCGAGCGGCTTCCTCGACGGCATGCCGCTGGCGATCGCCTGTGGGGTCGCGCACCCGGAGGCGTGGGCGCAGGCGCGCGGCGAAGCCGTCGACCCGCGCGCCTGCGTGCACGCCGGCGGCCGCGACCTCGACCAGGGCGAGGTGGAGGGCTTCGCCGCGACAGGGCTGCACGTCGTCCGCGGCGACGCGCTCCGCGGCGGCGGCGAGGGCGGCCTCGAGGCCGCCCTCGCCGCCGCTTGCGCCGCCGCCCCCCGCGCCGCCCACGCCTACGTGCACGTGGACATCGACGTCCTCGACCCGGTCTTCGTGCCCGGCGTCGACTTCCCGTCGCCGGGCGGGCTCACGCCCGACGAGCTCGTCGCCGCCGTAGCCACTGTCATCGCACGCATCCCGGTCGCGGGCCTCTCGGTGACCGCCTACGACCCCGAGCGCGACGATGCCGCGCGGCACGACCCTGGCCTGCGGCCTCGAGCTCATCGAGCGGTTGGTCGACGCGGCCGCCTCGCTGGCAGAAGAAGGCCGAGGGCGCCGCTGACTGGTTCGTGACGAGCGGCGGGAGCGGCGGCGCCTCCGCGCCGCCGCCCGAAGGAGTCGCCGCGGCCGGCTGACCCCCGGCCGCCTCCCACGGTGGCGGCCGCCGCCAGACGGGTAAGACTGCTGGGTGCCGTACGTGGAGGCGGCACACCCCGAAAGGAGGTCCCCTGTGGCTGCACACCGCATCGTCGTGGTCGGGGGCAGCTTCGCCGGCCTGACCGCGGCCTACGACCTCAAGCGCGAGCTCGGTGAGGCGGCCGACGTCACCGTCATCGCCCGCGACGAGCGCTTCGTCTTCATCCCTTCGCTCATCTGGGTGATCGCCGGCTGGCGCAAGCCCGGGCAGATCGTCTTCGACCTCGCCCCCAGCCTCGAGCGCAAGCACATCCGGTTCATGCACGCCCCATGGTGATCGTTGCCTTGTTGTTCCTCGCGACCGCCGCCGCCGGCACTCTCTGGGGCCGACGCAACTGGGTGGCGGTGGTCTTCACTTGGCTTTGGCTGCCTTCGCCCCATTTCTTCAAGCATTTGCTCGGCCTGCCTGACACCCTGCACCCGAACACCTACCTGTCTATTTTCAAGCTCACCGTGTTCTCTCTTGCCATCGCGGTCGCCGGCGCTATTTCCGGAGTCATGTTGCGAAGCCTTCTCTCGGCAGCCGCCGACCCGGGCTCCAAGCGAACCTAGCAGACCCCGGCCTCCTATAATTTTGCGGGCACCCGCGGGGCCCCTCGCTCTTCTCATCTCCACCCTCATCCAGTCGTTGATTGGGAGGGTCGGCATTCATTCACAGGAGGGTCCGGTGTCGTACGACCCCGGTCTCGCCGAGAGAATCCGAGAACTGCTCGCACCCCAATCGGCATTTCCGAAAGGAAGATGTTGGGCGGGCCTGCATTCATGTCCCGCGGATCCATGTTCGTTGGAATTCTCTGTGAAGTGCTCATTGCCGGGCCAGCTGCGGGAGCATTTTTTGCTCCGCATTTAGCTCGTTCCGCGGGCGCCCATCGACGATGCTCTGTACCCGTTGATGCGCGAAGGCAATCTGGATCCCCAGATTTTTCGCGAGACGGCGGACCGGATCCTGCAGTCGCTTTGCGAGGAGGACTGGGTTCGGCCACTGCGCGCCTGGGGA
>CAWFDC010000015.1:0-186580 GCA_963814545.1 uncultured Thermoleophilia bacterium
ACGTTGCCTCGTCACCCCCTGAACGCGGCCGCCGCGGCTTCAGACTTGAGCGGCGGCGATTCCGGCTGCCGCCGTACGGAGAAGTGCCGCGTGTCCGAGCTCATCGATCGATGCAGGCGTGGCTGCCGCACCCGGCGCTACAGCCGGCACACCGAGCGTACCTACTGCGGCTGGGTGCGGCGCTACATCCGCTTCCATGGGCTGCGCCACCCCGCGGCGATGGGGGAGGACGAGATCAACGCCTTCCTCACCCACCTCGCCGTCGACGGGCACGTCAGCGCCTCGACGCAGACGCAGGCGCTCTCGGCCCTGCTCTACCTCTACCGGCACGTGCTCGGGCGCGAGGTCGGCGAGCTGGGCGAGCTGGTGCGCGCCCGCCAGCCGCGCCGCCTGCCGGTCGTGCTCACCCGCGATGAGGTGCGCGCCCTGCTCGTCGCCCTCGACCGGCGAGGGCTGGCTTCATGCGCCCTGGCCGCGCTGTCCGGCTGCGGCCTGCGCCTCATGGAGTGCCTGCGCCTGCGCGTCCAGGACGTCGACTTCACCCGCGGCGAGATCACCGTGCGCGACGGCAAGGGCGGCAAGGACCGCGTGACGATGCTCCCCGCGACCCTCGCCCCCGGCCGCTCACCGTACAGCGCCTGGACGCGCCGAAGGCCGTGCACCGGCGCGACGTCGACGAGGGCTGGGGCCGCCTCGAGCTGCCGACGCCCTGGAGCGCAAGTACCCGCAGGCGGCGACCGACTGGCGCTGGCAGTGGGTCTTCCCCCAGCAGCGCCGCTGGCGCGACGCACGCAGCGGTGGGCAGGGCCGCCACCACGTGCACCCCACCTGCGTGCAGCGCGCCGTCGCCAGGCGGCGGCGCGCCGGGCCGGCATCGCCAAGCGGGCCACCCCCCACACGCTGCGCCACTCCTTCGCCACCCACCTGCTCGAATCGGGCTACGACATCCGCACCGTGCAGGAGCTGCTCGGCCATACGGACGTGAGCACCACGATGATCTACACGCACGTGCTCAATCGCGGCGGGCGCGGCGTGCTCAGCCCGCTGGACACGGCGTGAGCACATCGAAGACGGCATCGACGAGCGCGGGGCCTGCAGTCTCAGGGGCGCCGGACGCGTCATGTCCACACCTCGACCTTCGTAGAGTTAGCAGATGTGCTAACCTTTCACCATGCGTCCATGCCGTATCGCGTCGAGTACTACAACGAGCGCGTGCTCGCCGACATCGAGCGGTGGCCGGTCGGCATCCTCGCCGACTATGCGCGGCTCGTCGAGCTGCTCGTGGAGTTCGGACCCGACCTGCGGATGCCGCACACGCGGGCGCTCGGCGGCGGACTTCTCGACTGCGGCCCCGCCGTCGCGAGGGCATCGCACGCGCTCTCTACTGCTACCTCGCGGGCAAGCGCGTCGTCGTGCTCCACGCCGTCATCAAGAAGACCCAGGTCACGCCGAAACGAGACCTCGAGATCGCCCGCCGACGCATGAAGGAGGTGCGCGATGGCTGAGCGCGACTCCGCCCGGTCGCCCACGACCACGACGAGTTCCTGGCCCGCGCTATGAAACGCAAGGGCTTCGCTGAGGCCTACGCCGAGCGCGCCGATGAGTACGAGCTCGTCCGCGAGCTGCTGGCCGCCCGCGCGAGGTCCGGCCTCACTAGGAGCAGGTGGCCGCCCCCATGGGCACCACGAAGAGCGCCGTCTCCGGCTCGAGGGACTCGGCACGCACTCGCCCTCCGTGGAGACGCTCAAGAAGTACGCTCGCGCGGTCGGGTGCGCGGTCGAGGTGCGTCTGAGTCCCTCCTCCTCTCGTGCGGCCAGCGTCCCCACCCCACAGTCGCTGTGTGACCCGGAGTGAGGCTATCGGCGCCTGGGATCGGGGCGCGCGTACGGTCATGCGATGACGGCGACGAGAACGCCGGATCTTGTGGTAGCATTGTTGTGCTACAAGCGATTCGGAGGCATCATGACACACGGATTGAAATTGCGTCGGGCGGGGGGCTCCATCAGCGCCACCCTCCCCAAGGACATGGCCGAGCGGGTCCTGCACCTCACGGCCGGTGACACGGTGCTCGCGGTCGGAGAACGGCGCGGATCCTGCTGACGCCGTACGACCCCGACGTCGAGGAGGCCTCGGCATCGCAGCCAAGGTCGGCGGGAAGTACCGCAACGCCTGCGCGAGCTGGCCAAGTCGTCGGTGGGCGCGATCTGCTCGGTGGTGATGATCGCTCGATGGCGAAGCCGCGGGTGAGCAACGAGCCGTCGGTGGGCCAGGCGCTCAGCGCCTCGCTGGGTCGACCGCCTGGTCGAGGCGGTGCAGGTCGACCTCCATCCGCGAGCACGGCGGGATGCCGGGACTGCGTGACGAGCATGTCCTCGAGTCGGCGCGTTGGCACGGCCCCGGCAACGACACCGGTACGAGCCGGCGTCGACGCTCCCGAGCTGGCCGCTCCTACGCCTACGGTTGGCCAGGAACCATCCTTTCCACGACGGCAACAAACGTATCGCCTTCGTCGCGATGGCCGTCTTTCTCGGCCTCAACGGGCCCAAATCGACGCGCCGGAGCCCGAGGTCGTTGCGGCGATGGTCGCCTTCGCGGCTCGGCGAGATCGACGAGGCGGGGTTGGCGGCCTGGGCCAGCTCATGGGTGCTTCCACTCTGCACGTCGGAGGTCACGAGTGACGGCTTCTGCAGACCGCAGAAGTCCCACAGGATGCAAGTCGCACCGGTCAGACAACGCTCCGTGCAGCGATTTCCTACCTTCACGCGAACTGCGGTGCTATCCTCGTGACCTGAAAAGGCCGGCAGCGTGAGGAATCTCCCACACTGCAGACTACTTGTTGGATGGAAAGCCCGGAGCGTTGGAGCTCCACTCGCCTCGCCGTCACCGAGAGCTCGCTCGAGACGAAGCGCCTCCTCTTGCGTCGTCTCACGTCGGCTGATGCCGCCGCACTGCACCGCTGCAGCGGGGACCCCGCCGTGATGCGCTACTGGTATCCCGGTCCCGATGCCGACCTCGCGGCCACGCATGACCGGATCGTCGAGATCGAGGCCCACTGGCAGGGGCACGGCTTCGGCGACTACGGCGTCGTGGCGCGCGACTCGGGTGAGCTTGTCGGCTTCGCTGGCCTGCACCACATCGCGGACATGGCCGAGGTCAACCTCGGCTACGCGCTCGTGCCTTCCCGCTGGGGCCGTGGCCTCGGCTCCGAACTCTGCGCGATGCTGCTCGAGCACGGCTTCACGGCTCTCGGCCTTCCTGAGATCGTCGCCGTCATCGACCCGCGCAACGCGGCCTCGATCGCGCTCGTCGAGCGAAGTGGGCTCGCCCTGCGCGACGAGACCCACTGGCAGGGCCAGCCGCGGCTCGTCTTCGCGCTCACCCAGGCGGAGTTCGAGGCGGGGCGTTGAGAGCTTCCATCCAACAAGCGCGTCAACCTGACTCGCAGACGGTCTGGCGTCGGATACTCCAGCCAGACCGCTCGCAGGTTACGCGCACCACGTTAGAGCTAGCATGGCAGGGGGGCCACATGCAGGCTGACTTGAGTACCACGCCCGGTTCGCCGGGTCGCGCCGTGGCCCGCACCCGTATCGTGCTCGTGCTGCCATTCGCGCTCGGCATCCTCGGCGCGCTCTACCACGCCACCGTGGCGCTGACCACGAGCGGACAGGACGTCCTCTTCTACCTCGCCTCGGCGGCGATCTCACTGGCGCCGGCTCTGCTCTACGCGCTCGCCGCTGTCCTTGTGCTCGGCGGCCGCCGCTCGCGCCCCGCCTGGGCTGTGCTCCTGGTCTTCGGCGTCGTCCTCAGCGCCGTCACCGCCTACTACCTCTGGCAGTACCGTGAGGGGGGCGTGCTCCTCCTCGTCCCGCCCTACCTCGCCGTGATCGCCCTCGTCGAGCTCCTGCGCCCGCGAGGCGCCGAGCGTTCAGCCTCCGGCTGATCGTGGTGTTGGGCAGCTCTAACCAGCGCATCTTAGTGTCACTCTCTCCCCGCGGGATCCCTGACCAGAGTCAGGTAGCCTCGGTCCCGAGGTCTGTGTGAACCGAAGCGTGCAGCGACGCGTCTCCCTTCCGACTGTCGACAAGTCCCAGGGAGGCACCGTGAGCCGTTCTCCCCATCGGCTGCTGTCGCTCGCCATCCTTCTTTCGTTCGGCCTGCTCTTGATCTCGGCTTGTGGCACGCCCTCCAAGGCCGGCGTGCGGGGTGTCGCCATGACGGGTGGTGGACCCGTCGATGCGAACAACCCTCCGCACACCTGGCCGAGCCGCAACGTCACCGTGGTCGCCCACGAAGGCGAGGTCGGCGGCCCAGTCGTGGCCCGGGTCGTGGCCGACCAGGCAGGCAGGTTCAGCATCAGTTTGCCTCCCGGCACCTACACGCTGGTTCAAGCCGAGCTCGGTGGCCAAGCGAAGACGATCACCATCCGCCCCGGCGAGTTCGCCGACGTCACTCTGTGGCAGGCTGTGCCTTGAACCCGAACCGCACCACACACCCGCCTAACCAGCGCATCAACCTGACGCGCAGACACGCTGCGGTTGTATCCTTCGGCCGCAGCGCGCGCAGGTTATGCGCGAGACGTTCGGCATACGCTGGGCGACCCGCAGCGCAGCGGGATGGGGTGGACGTTTGCCGCGGACCGTTGCAGTCCCGAGTTCTCCGGTTATACTCGCGGTATGAAGACGGCGATCTCCATCCCCGACGACGTGTTCGCCGACGCGGAGCATCTGGCGCGCGAGCTGAAGAAGTCACGCAGCCGCCTGTACGGCGACGCTGTGCGCGAATACGTCGCCCGCCACTCCGCCGACAGCATCACCGAGTCGCTGGACCGCCTGTGTGACGAGGTCGACGCCCGCAGTGACTTCGCGCTCACGGCCGCACGTCGCACCCTGGAGCGCTCCGACTGGTGATCGCCCAAGGCGAGGTCTGGTGGGCCGACCTGGCCGAGCCCTCCGGCTCCGAGCCCGGCTTCCGCCGCCCCGTCGTGGTGGTGCAGGGTGACGCCTTCAACCGCAGCCGTATCAGTACCGTCGTCTGCGTCGCGCTCACCAGCAACCTGCGCTGGGCCGAGGCCCCCGGCAACGTCCTCTTGAGTGCGCGCACCACCGGCCTGCCCAAGGACTCGATCGCCAACGTCTCGCAGCTCGTCACCCTCGACCGCGAGGCGCTGACCGAGCGCGTGGGGGCGTTGCCTTCGAAGAAACTCGACCTGGTGCTCCTCGGCATCGACATCGTGCTCGGCCGGTGACGCGATCGCCGAACACGCGCATCGAGCTGGCTCGCAGCGAGCTCAACGCGGGACCGGGTGGCGTGAGTGCTTGCTGCTCATGCGCCCGACGCTAGGTGAGACAGGTTGTGCGGAGATGCAGAGTGCGGAGCGGCTTGGGCTGCAGAGGGGTCGGGGGTGACACATGGCTGGGGACGGAGGCGCAGTCGTTGCGTTCGCGGCGTTCGGAGTCGCGACGCAGGCGCTGCTGCTGACCTTCTTCGCCGCACGTCGGTGGGCACCCCGAGCTGCGGCTCGCTTCGGCTGGGCGGTGTACGCCTTCGCAGGACTCGGGCTGCCGCTCGGCGCATGGCTGCTCGTCGACGGGCAGTCCCTGAGGCTGTTCGTCGGCCCGATCCTGATGGCCGTCTGGGCCCTGTTCGGAGCGACTGTGGACCTGTGGCGCCCACGCCAGTGGCGCCGCCCACCGATAGTGTGGAGCGCATTCGTCCCATACCTTGCGCTCTACTTCTGGGCGCAGATGTTCATGTGGTGGCCGCTGTGGGACATCGAGCGTGCCGCTTGGGTCCTCTTCCTCGTACTGTTCGTCCCGAACACCGTTCTGAACATCCGTGGCCACTTCGGCGACGAGTCGCGCGCGTGAGACCCACAGGCAAAGGTGCTCACCGAACCAGCGCATCAACCTGACGCGCAGACACGCTGCGGTCGTATCCCCACACCGCAGCGTGCAGGTTGCGCACACCACGTCAGACCGAAGAGGCAGCAGAGTGCCATCGACCCGACTGCGGTAGATACGACATGAAGTCCCATGCTGTCGTCGAGGAGGGCCCATGGCGGTCGAGACTCCCGAATACGAGGTTCTCAGGCACGAGGGCCCCTTCGAACTACGCCGCTACGCAGGCTACCTGACGGCAAACGTGCGCGTGACTGCAAGTGACCACGGTCGAGCGATGAGCGCGGGCTTCGATCCGCTTGCCGACTACATCTTCGGCAACAACCAGGTCGCGGACCGCATCTCGATGACGGCGCCAGTGACCGCGGGCAGGGCCTGCTGCCAGAAGATCCCGATGACGGCGCCGGTGACGGCGCAGCACTCCGAAGACGTCTTCGTCGTCAGCTTCACGATGCCGTCCGGCTATTCGACGGACACCCTTCCGAGGCCGAGCAACGCGGCGGTATCGATCGAGTCGGTAGACGCGCATCTGGCTGCTGTCGTGCGGTTCGGTGGCAAGGTCTCCAAGGGGAAGGCGGCTCAAGCCCAGGCCCAGTTGGAATCGTGGATCGATGGGCAGGGCCTTGCGGTGGTCGGTGAACCGATCGTGGCCCAGTACGATCCTCCGTGGAAGCCCGGGTTCGCTCGGCGCAACGAGATCATGATCGCTGTCGAGCAAGTCTGAGAACGACACCTGTCGCTGCAGCGTGCTCGTTTCGGAGTCGCGATGGGCGCGGCTCGGTCTGACAAGCGCTTCCAGCTGACGCGCAGGGGTCATGGGCTAGACTGAGAAGTGGCCGGCGCGCAGCTGAAGCACTCGACGTCAGCCGGACACGGACGAGGGTCTGATGATCTCTGCACCAGAAGCACTCGAACGCCTGCGAGAGGGGAACCGCCGCTTTGCGGCAGGCATTCGGGGCCGCGACAGACTCGCGAGCCACTCGCGCCGCAACGAGGTGGCGGGAGGGCAGGAGCCGTTTGCCGCCGTCCTCGGATGCTCCGACTCGCGGGTGCCCGTTGAGCTCGTCTTCGATCAGGACCTGGGCGACCTGTTCGTCATCCGCGTTGCCGGAAACATCGTCGCCTCCTCTCAAGTCGGCAGCGTCGAGTTCGCCGCCGAGCGGTTCGGCACGCGGCTCGTCGTGGTCCTCGGGCACTCCATGTGTGGGGCGGTTCTGGCCACCCTCGAAGAACTCGAGCGTCCGTCGGCAAGTCCGTCCCCGAACCTCCACTCGATCGTCGACCGCATCCGGCCGGTCGTGCAGACGGTGCTGGATGCGCATGCGCAGGAGACCCCGGACGTCCTGGTGGAGCATGCCGTTCGGGCCAACATCCGCGCGTCCGCACGTCACCTGCGGGAGGGGTCGCGAGTACCTCGAGCGACTGATCCAGAGCGACGGGCTCCTCGTCGTGGGCGCCGAGTACTCACTGGAGACCGGGGTCGTCGACTTCTTCGACGGTCTGCCAGAGGCCGGCTGACGTGGCGCATCCGGAGGGGCGACCCGCGGGCTGCCGCTGATGCGGCACGCCGGCGCCGCACGTGCCCACGCCGGTGTGGGGGCGCGACGAGCTCGGAGCGGGCGAGATGTGGAACTCGAACTCGCTCGTCTCCTGGCTCCTCGTGCGCAGCGGGCTGGGCGAGGAGCCGGCCCGGATGCCGCGTGGGGGGCGCGGCCCCGGGTGGGGCGCCGGTGTCGCGGTCGCGCGAAGGCGGGCCTGACAGACACGCCGAGCGGGCCGGTCCGCACGCCGCGCCGTCCTCAGGAGCAGCGGGCCGGCGGATCGATCCGTCACGGGGTCGGGCGTGGCGTTCCTTGACCGACGTCCGGCCGCGTGGCGCTACTTGACCGACGTCCAGCGGCCGAACTCCATCTTGGCCTTGAGCCCTTGACCGCCCGACTGGTTCTTGGCCTCGCGGTAGCCCTGGCTCCTGGTCCACGCGTCCGCTGCCTCCTGCGACTCCCACCACGACATGGTCACGATGGTCAGCGGGTCCATGACATCCCGAGCCACGACGAGTCTCTCGAAGCCCGGCTGCTGCTCGTACCCGGCGGTCATTCCCGGGGCCATGGAGAGGAACTGCTCTGCCTCTTGCGGCGTGGACACCGTGTAGAGGGCGGTGCTCAGGAACGACATGCGGGTCTCCTTCCGCTCTCGGCGTGTGGTAGCACAGACTTCCCATCCCCGGCATCGGTCACGCACGCTTCACGAGCGCCTCGACCTGAGGCGCCGTTACGCGGCGCTCGTGTCCGTACGCCGCGGCACGGGCAGAGTACCGACCAGACGTTGTGAACAGTCTGAGTCAGGAGCGTCTCATGAGCTCAGAGAAGAAGGCCCGGGAGACCAACCCGGGAAGCATCCAGGCCGATCAGAGGTCCGGCGGATTCTCGGCCGAGGAGCGGGCCGCGATGAAGGAGCGCGCCCGGGAGCTGAAGGCGCAGTCGCGCCGCGGTGCGCGCTCCGAGAAAGACGGGGACAGCGACGTGCTGGCGAAGATCGCCGAGATGCCCGAGCCGGACCGGCAGATGGCGCTGCGGATTCACGAGATCGTCAAGGCCGGCGCGCCGGCGCTGTCGCCGAGGACCTGGTACGGGATGCCCGCGTACGCCCTCGACGGCAAGGTCATCTGCTTCTTCCAGGGCGCGAAGAAGTTCAACGCGAGGTACGCGACCTTCGGTTTCAATGACGCCGCGAACCTGGACGAGGGCGACATGTGGCCGACCGCGTTCGCACTGAGGGAGTTGACGCCCGCCGTCGAGGAGCAGATCGCTGCGCTCGTCAGGAAGGCCGTCAGCTGATCGCCGGACCGAGCGTCACGTCCAACGCGTTGAATCTGGTGGACGGTCCCCGGCGGGTCTGGCGCGCTCAATCGAGCCGCCGTGCGCAGCTTGCCCTTCGTCAAGCCGCCGCAGGACGTCGGTCTCCGCGGATGGTAACCTCGTTTCCGGCACCGTGCAGAGAGGCGTCGATCCGCTCGGCCTCGGGCGGCGCGACACGACGCAGAAGGGGTCGAGATGGCGTGGGGGGCGCAGCAAGTCGGAGCACGCAGGGCCCAAGCGCGGCAAGGGCTTCTGGGGTCGTAAGGCGGTCGCCAAGGCCACCAGTCGTCGTGCCCGCAGGCGGGACGACCGCGCCCTCGTCGACGCGGGCCGACGAGAGGGCGCTCGCTAGCCAAACCGTCGTGATGCAGCTCACGAGCGCATCGACCTGACGCGCCCGCACGCTGCGGCTGTGGTCTTGCACCGCAACGCGCGCAAGACCTGCGCGACATGCTGGATGCAGCGACGAGAGGGACCGATGTTCGAGTTCCTGTGCGAGGTGAACCGTCGCCCGGAGCCCTTCTCGCAGTACACCGCTCGCGAGCTTTGGACCGACCCGCACGCTTCGCGGAAGATGCTCGCCTTGCACGGGGACACCGGACACAAGTTCGGGAGTGTCGTGGTGAGGATGTGAACCCCGTCGCCGACCCTCCTCGGCATGGTAGCTGACTTACCTCGAACAGCAGCGCGGTCGGTCGTCGGTCCTGGACCTCGCGCTGCGCCGGAGGGGCCGTGATCTCTCGTCCGTAGTCGCTCTGGGGGCCCGTGCCACTGCCCGCGGGGCAAGCCCCCTTCGGTTCCGCGCGGCGTTCGGTCTCGACTACTCAGGTGAGCCGTGCGGCTCCGTCTGCTCACGCGGGGTCCGCTCGACGGGGCCGGCGCTGCCCGGGTGCTCGTCAGTGGACCCTGCGCGCAGCAGCCCGACCGCGATCGCCCGGAGCCCGAAGTCGAATCCCGCCTGCAGGTCCTGCCGAGGTTGGGCGGCAGCCTCGCTCAGATGTGGGAGCTCCCCCGGCGAGGCAAGGGCCACGAGCCCCTCGACGTCACGGCGGACGGGGTCGGCCATCTGGGTTGCGATGATCGCCGCGTAGCCACGCACCGCGGCCGTCATGACGTGCATGCCGGCCACGGCGTGCGCCACCGAGAGGCCGCCGTCGCGAAGGATGGCGACCATGCGCTCGACCGGTGCCAGTGCGGCCGGCGTGGCTGGGCCACGCGCCAGCAGCAGAGACAGCGCGTTGCTGTGACGCACCAGCACCTCCGCGTAAGCCTTGGCCGCGCGGACGAGCCGCTCATCGGCCGGCTCGGACGGGTCGTCGACACTCAAGTCGATCTCGGCCATGACCGCTTCGACGATCGCGTCCAGGAGCGCGCCCTTGTTCGGCACGTAGTAGTACACGGCCATCGGATCCGTGCCGAGCTCGGCCCCCAGACGGCGCATCGAGAGGGCGTCGAGCCCCTCGGAGTCCACCAGGGCCACGGCGGTGTCCACGATGCGCTCGCGGGAAAGCGGCTGTCTGGGCTTGGACGTGGCGGTCAAGGCGAAGTCCTTCGGCAGATGACTTGACAACGTCATTCTACGGCGTAGAATCTGGCACTGCAAGTATTCTACGCCGTAGAAATCATGGACAGTTCAACCTTCGTCGGAGGAGTGATTCACCATGGACAGGAATGGTCGGTTACAGCGAGTCAAGCATGTTGGCACGAGTCTCTGCTTCATCGTCTTCCCGCTGGTGTTTGTCTTTGCCTTCTCGGTTCACCCTGGGCTGCTGCATCCTCGCGTGCTCGGTCCAGAGGGACTCATCCTCAGGGCCCACGATGCCGCCTTGCTGCAGTTCGCACATGTCTTGGTGATGTTGATGCCGGCTCTCCTGGTCGTCATCGCCGCGCACTTCATGAAGCTGCTGGAGCGCACCTCCTTGGCTTGGGCCGGTCTGGTCGGAGCAGCGGTGGGCATCTTGGGCGCGATCGTCCTCGCGGTGGACAAGGGCGCCTTGTGTCTGACGATGACGGCTCTTGATACGGTGCCCGGGAGCAAGTTCGACGCGATGATGCCGGGCCTGCTGGCCATGTTCTCGCTCAGGGGCTGGATGGTGTTGCTGTGGGGCATCCTGCTCCTGCCGATCGGCTTCGCGATCCTGGCCGTCGCCCTGCTCAAGACCAAGGCCCTTCCTCGCTGGCAAAGCCTGTTGTTCCTGATCGGCGTGCTGCTCGTCGCGTTCCCCGACGGCGCCGAGATCATCAACCTGACTGCCTCCATCCTGATGGCCGCGGCGCTGGTCCCGTACGGGATTCGAATGCTTGCCCCACGACAGCTCGGGGGCGGTGCCGTGGCCCCGGGCCGGGAGTCGCTGCGGGTGCTGGGACCGCTGCCCGAAGCCGGCGTTGACGCGTGGCCCTGGCCGCGTCAGTCCTGTGCAGCATGCCGCCGCAAGTAGCAGACCGGCCATCGATGTAGGCACACACAGCGGAGGTCCGCCGTGTGCTTGTCGAGGCGAGAAGCCCCCGCGCCCCTCGACGGGCGACGAGAGAAGGGCGAAGGCGTGGGCACCCCGGACCTGTCCTGGGCGCGCCGGGCTTCGAGGCGCCGCGGCGGGCGGGTCGACGCGAGGCTCACTCCTTGCCGAGCGAGCGCTCCAGGCCGTCGAGGATGAGGCCCAGGCCGAAAGCGAAGGCCGCGTCGTGGTCGAAGGGCCTCGCGGCGTACTCCCTGGCGACGCCGGCCGCGTTGGGGTAGGCGCCCTCCGGGATGGACGCGAGGACTTCCCGAGCCGCCTCCGTGCCGTCCGGACCGCTCTCCGCAGAGAGACCGGGCCGTTGCCGCTCAAAGCCGTAGATGTAGCTGTCGAGGACCAGGAAGGCGTTCGCCGCGGCCGCAGGGGAGAAGCCGGCCTGAATGAGCACGCCCAGGACGCGGTCTACGTATGACAGGCTGCCCGGGCCTGTCCGGGCGCGGGAGTCGATAAGGCTTGACGCCCACCTGTGACGCAAGAAGAGTGCTCGCGCCGAGACCGCCCGTCGCCGCATCGACTCCTTCCAGCCGACGTCGTCACGAGGCACCTCGATCTGCGACACGGCCAGGTCCACCATGCCGTCGAGAAGGTCGTCTTTGCCCGTCACGTGGTTGTAGAGCGACGCCGCCTCGACCCCGAGCCACCGGCCGAGCTCGCGCATCGTGACCGCGTCGATGCCGCGCTGGTCCGCGAGATTCACCGCCGCGCGCAGGACACGCTCCCGGTTCAGCGGGTGTCGCCGTCCTTTGTCGCCTCTCGCCTGAGCGATGAGGACCCCTCCTCAGCCTGACCGTGAGTTGGCCTGCGGGATGGCACTCCTTGACATACTAACACTGTTAGTACAAGCTGGTACCAACCGATACTAACAGCGTTAGTATGCGAGACCTGAGATCGCCAAGAGGGAGACGAAGAGGATGACCCAACGAGCAGGAGCCTGGAGAAGGACGTCCGCACTCGCCCTGGGGGGCGGGCTGGCATTCTGGCTGGCCAACTTCGCGATCTCCCTGACTCCGATCGCTGCGCAGTACCGGACTGCTCTTTCGATCGCCTACATCCCGATGCTCCTCGAAGCCCTGCTCGGCGGTCTGCTTCTCGGATTCGGCGTCAGCTACTCCCTGCTTCGCTTCTTCGACAGGATCCCGACGCGGGACCCGATCCTCAAAGCGCTGTTCCTGAGTCTCATCGCCCTCGTGATGGTCACGGTGCTGATTGAGATCCCCGCGAAGCTCGTCACGCCACCGAGTGATGCCTGGCGCTGTTTCCTCACAGGCGCACTGTTCAATGTGCTGAGGATCACGGCTCTCGGGCTGGCCATCGGTCATCTCTACGACAGGCTCGACGCGCGGGAGACCAGACCACTGCGGTTGTCGTCGGAAGGATGGGGATGAGTTCAAGCGCCGTGGATCATCTGACGCCGGACAGGGTCGCTCGGATCGCCGGCGGCTTCTACCTCGCGTTCGTACTGGCCTCGGTGCTTGCCGGCTTGCTTGGGCACATCGGGATGGGCGGCGTCGACCAAGTCTACGAGTCGATCGTTGCGAGTACCTGGTCGTTCCGTCTCGCCCTTGTCGTCGCGTTGCTCTCGGCCTTCCTCTTTTTCGTGGCCGCCTGGGGTCTCTACGTCCTTCTGCGACCGGTCGACCGCCACCTGGCGCTGCTCTTCCTGCTGCTCAACGCGGTCGGCGTTGCCCTGCAGTGCGCAAGCATGTTCCCGCTGATCTCCGCGCTGTCGCTTGACGACGGCGCCAGCCGGATGCAGGCCTACTCGCCGGCACAACTGGAGGGGCTGGCGTTCCTCTCCATCAACCTCTACAAGACGAGCTTCGTCACCGCCCAACTCTTCTTCGGCACGTGGTTGTTCCCGCTCGGCTATCTGGTCTACAGGTCCCGATTCCTTCCCAGGTTCCTGGGCGTCCTGCTGATGCTTGACGGGATCGGTGTCCTGATCTGGTTCCTTCAGGCCCTTCTGGTGCCGGCCTACCCCGCGATCAGTTACCCGGCGTTCGCCCTAGGCTTCGTCGCGGAAGTCGGACTGGGGTCGTGGCTCCTGGTCAAGGGTGTGAAGGTCGCCGAGTCTGGAGCAGGCGTGTCGGCCTGATCCATGTCCTCCACGACAGGCCCGGCTCCTTCCGTCCCGGGCTGGTGGTGGCGCCCGGCCCATGCATGCGGCAGGTCACCCGGGCCCTGATGTGCGCATCGACATCACGCGCGCCCGCGCTGCGGCAGTAAGCTCACACCGCGGCGCGCGCAGGTCTTGCGCGAGACTTCAGGGGGACGGGGGAGTCGGCGGGCGCACGCGGTCCCGATCCTGCTCGGCGCGCGACGCGTCGAGGATCCGCTCCAGCCCGTCGAGGACGATCTCGAGGCCGAAGTCGAAGTCGGTCTCGGCGTCGTAGCCGGTCTGCGCGGCATGCGACGCCATCCGGTGCAGGTGCGGGTACACCTCGACGGGGATGGCCACCGAGGATGGCCGCGGCCATCTCCTCGGGGGAGGCATCCCCGCCGGCCGAGAAGTTGGACTGCTGGATGGCGAAGCCGTAGATGTAGCTGTCGAGCAAGCGAGAACGCGTGCGCCGCGCCGTCCACGGAGAAGCCGGCGCCCATCAGCGTGCCGAGCACCCAGTCGTAGTACCGCAGCCTCGAAGGGCCGCTCGACTGGCGTGAATCGAGGAGCGGCGGCACCCAGGGGTGGCGCTCGAAGACCTGGTGGGCGGAGACCGCCCGCCGGCGCATCGCCTCACGCCAGTCCTCGACGTCCGCCGGCAGGTCGACCTGCCGGATCACGAGGTCGACCATGCCGTCGAGGATGTCGTCCTTGCCGGCGACGTGGTTGTACAGCGACATCGCCTCCACGCCGAGCCGCGACGCCACCGCGCGCATGGTGACCGCGGCCACCCCGTGCTCGTCGGCGATCGCGATCGCGGCGAGGAGGATCCGCTCGCGATCCAAGGGACGGCGCGACCGGGGCTTCCCGGCGTCGTTGCGAGCCTCCCTGGCCATTCTCTCCTCGGTGGGTTGACAGACTTACTAAGTAAGTGTCAGACTGCGTAGGCTTACTTAGTAAGTATATCGTTCGTGGCCCCGGGCGCAAGCGCCTGCGGCAGAAGAGAGGGAGGATGGACATGAAGGTCCTGACCAGCGACGACACCGGACGGCTGAAGGCCGGAGGCGTGGCAGCGCTCTACCTCGCGCTCGCCTTGCTTGCGGCGATACCGTACTTCCTGCTGGTCGTCGACTACCCGAGCGCGAGCACCGCCGCCGAGAAGGTCGCGCTCATCGTCGGCAACTACCCGAGCATGTACGCGATGTACCTCGTCACCTACGTCGTCTTCGGGCTCGCGCTCGGCGTCGTCGCGCTCGTGCTCTACGACAGGCTGCGGGGCGACGCCCCGTTCGTGGCGCGCGTCGCCGCTGCCGTCGGCCTGCTGTGGTCGGCCGCCCTCGTCACGAGCGGGCTGGTCACCACCTACGGGATGACGACCATCGAGGCGCTCGCCAAGACGGACCGCGCGCAGGCCGCGCTCGCCTGGCAGGCCATCGAGCCGGTCGCGCTCGGGCTCGGCGGAGCCGGCGGCGAGCTTCTCGGCGGACTCTGGGTCCTGCTCGTGAGCTGGGTGGTCCTGCGCGGTGGCGCGCTGTCGAAGGCCTTCGGCTGGTTCGGCGTCGTCATCGGCGTGGTCGGCCTCGCCTCGGTCGTGCCGCCGCTGCACGACGCCGCGATCGTGTTCGGGCTGTTGCAGATCGTGTGGTTCGTGTGGCTCGGCGTGGCTCTGCTGAGAACGAAGGAGGCGGCGGCCGAGCGGAGCTGGGTCGCGCAGCCGAGCGCGGCGTAGGCGGCAGCGGGAAGCGACGGACCTCCAGACGCCGAGCGGGGCCCGGGAACGACGGGCCCTCTGGCGCCGAGCGGGGCCCGGGAACGACGGGCCCTCTGGCGCCGAGCGGGGCCGGGCAGCGACGGGCCGCGTGTCTTCTTGCGGCCCGTCGCCCACACCGTCCTCCACCTCCGGGAGTGGCCGCCGTGCCCCCGGCGGGGTGCGGCGGCCGCGAAAGATGCCCCCGTCGACCGACCCGATCGACCCCTCCAGGGCGACGACCGCAGCGGCGCGACCGCATAGCCTCCTCACGCAAAGACGGCATGCCCGCGGGGCGCTGGGGCGCCCCGCGGGCCGACGATGTGGAGGGAACTGTGGAAGCAGCCATCAGCAGAGAAGGGCCCCGGCGATCGAGGACGTGGGGCGAACCGGCGCCGGCCGCCGACGCCGCCCCGCGGCGCCGCAGGGCCGCGATCGCCGTGGGCACGCTGTTCATCATCGGGGATATCGCCGGCTTCCTGAGCTACGTCGTGACCCAGGGTCTGCTCGACGGGCCGGACGCTCTCACCAAGATCGCCGCGAACCAGAGCCACCTGGCACTGGGCGCGCTCCTGGTGCTGATCATGGGCCTGGCGCTGGCCATGATCCCCGTCGTGATGTATCCGATCTTCAAGAGGTACAACGAAGTCCTGGCGCTCGGGACGGTCGTCTTCCGGGGCGCGCTCGAGACCGTCGCCTACATGGCCTGCGCAGGCACTTGGCTGGTGCTCCTCGAGCTCAGCCGGGAGCCCGCGGCGGTGGCGTCCGCCGGCGCTCCGCACGTCCAGACCCTCAGCGGGCTCCTCATGGCGACGCAGGGGTCGGTCGCCACCTGGCTCACTGCCATCGTCTTCAGCCTCGGCGCCCTGATGTTCTACTACCTCTTCTACCGGTCGCGGCTCGTCCCCCGCTGGCTGTCGGTCTGGGGTCTCGTCGGAGCCGTCTTGTATCTGGCTACGCCGTTGCTGGACATGTTCGGCCACGGGTTCGGGCTCCTGATGGCCCCCCTGGCGGTGGCGGAGATCGTCTTGGCGGTCTGGCTGATCGTCAAAGGGCTGGACTCACCGCCGGCGATGGGGGCGCCTGCGTGACAGAGGCTCGACAGGGAAGAGTGCCGGGCTGTGCCGGCGAGACACGAACAACAGGAGGACGAGCGGTGATGAGCGACATTGGGACCAGACTCTCGACGCTGTGGGTCGTCGTCATGTTCAACATGGTCTTCGCGGACATTCTGACCTTCATCAATCCCGGCGCTCTGCAGGACTTGTGGGCCGGGCAGGCGGGTGTGCAGATCACTCCGGGGCTTCTTCTGGGATTCGCGATCCTCCTGGAGATCCCGATCGCGATGATCTTCGCGTCCCGCGTCTTGAAGCGGGGGGCCAACCGCTGGGCGAACACGATCGCCGCGGCGATCACCACGGTGTTCGTTGTCGGCGGCGGGTCACTGGATCCTCACTACGTGTTCTTTGCAGCCGTGGAACTGGCGTGCATGGCGCTGATCGTCTGGTCCGTCTGGTCACGGCGCGCTCCTGCAGCCGCGCGAGCGGTGCGGTAGCGACGAGAGCGCTGCGGGGCTGCGACGGTGGGATCGTGCACCAGCCTGCGGCGGCAGGCGGGTGTCGGTCGACGACGGACGGCCGAAGGAGCTCGCCGAGGCGCACAGGTGCGTCGACCAGGGGCACACGCGGGGGAACCTGATCATCGCCGTTGCTCCGGGTGTCCGTCGGCCCTCGTGCGCGAGCCCGTCGGCTGGCAGGGCGTGCCGGACGAGAACGTGCTCTGCCTCCTGCTGTCCGGGGAGACGCCCACCGGCGAGGTGGCGTATCATCCTGCATTCCTGGTCGGCGCGTAGGCCCGACGACGACGCCCGGTGTGCTCCGCGATCGCCGCGCGGGCCGGACGTCCGCGGGCGACGCACGCCCGCGTGCGGACCGACCCGACGCGCCGCGCCCGGAGTCTGTCCCCCTGGCGGCGAGCCGCCGGGGAGAAGGTCGCGTGCGACCAGCTGAGAGGAGACTTCCATAGCCAGACGGCGTCGACGAGTGCCACCCCTCCGCGCGGTGTTCGCGCTGCCCTTCGCCATCGGCGTGGTCGTCGGCCTCGTCGGCGTGGTCCTCATGCTCACGGACGAGCGCCGGGAGACTCTCCAGTACGCCGTCGACGCGCCGCTCCTGCTGGTGCCCGTCGCGGTCTACGGCCTCGCCGCCGCCCTGCTCTTCACCACTCCGGCGCACCGCACCACCTGGACCGTCCTCCTCGCCCTGGGGGTCGCGCTCACGATCCTCGACTCGGTGCTGTACGGGCACCTGTACGCAGTGCTGCTGCCCGTGTATCTCACGCTGGTCGCTACGGTGCAGCTCGTGCGCGGCGGGGCCGCCGACGATCCACGCTCCAGCGGCGGCGCGTCGGGTGCGGCGCGGCGCCAAGGGGCGCGCCGCACGGACCGGCGCGGATCGTAGGATGTGGCGCCCGGCCGACAGCGCCGGCGCACGCTAGACTGACGTGAGACCGCGCAGGGGTACGCCCGTGCGCGGTCGCGCCGGCTCCGACCTGCTGTGAGGACCATGGGACATCGAGCGCTGCCCAATTCGCCCGAAGCGCTGCCCAATTCGCCCGAAGCGCTGCCCAATTCGCCCGAAGCGCTGCCCAACTCACCCGAAGCGCTGCGCCACCTCGTCGACGAGGGGCGCATCCCCGCGCGCCGGGTGTGGGGCATGCTGGCGCTGCGCTCCGCGCTCGCCTTCGCGCTGCTCGTCGGACTCGCGGCCGCCCTTGGCCTGTCGGGCCGCCACGACCCGGTCTCGGCGTCGGCCGCCGCCTGGCTCTGGTTCGCGACCGCGGCGAACGTGGCCGCCATCGCCCTGATGGTGCACTTCGGCCGCCGGGAGGGACTGCGCCTCCGCGACGTCTACTTCGCGGACCGGTCGACCTGGCGCGGGGACCTGCTCTGGCTGGTGCCGGCGCTGCTCGGCAGCGCGCTTCTCGCGCTGCCGCCGGGCACCTGGCTGGCCACCGTCCTGTGGGGTGACTCGAATCTCCCCAACGACCTTCTCATCCAGCCGCTGCCGCTGCTCGCCGTCTACCCCCTGTTCCTGCTGATGCCGGTGACGCAGGCCTTCGCCGAGCTGCCGCTCTATTGGGGCTACGTGGCTCCGCGGCTGAGGGCCTTCGGGATGAGTCGCCCACTGACGATCCTCATCGTCGGCGCGACCCTGTCGGTGCAGCACCTGTTCTTCGCGCTCCAGCTGGATTGGCGCTACGACCTCTGGCTGGCGCTCAAGTTCCTGCCGTTCGCGCTGTGGACGGGATTCGTCGTCGACCGCAGACCCACCGTCTTGCCCTACCTCATGGGCCTGCACCTGGCGCTCGACGCCAGCATCCCCCTCCTGACCTGGATGGCGTCGCGGGGGTAGCCGGCAGGCGCCGCCGCGGGCCCGCGCGGCTGAGGAGGCCGGGGTTGTCGTCCTCGATACCTGCGTCTCTTGGAGGCGTCCTCGATAGCCGCGTCCACGGGGCTTCACGTGACGCGCGTCCCGCGCCGCTCCCGCGCCGGCCCGGGCGGTGACATACTGTCCCGAACGCCGCCCCGGCGAGCGCCGCGATTACCGGCTCGACGACCGCCGCGAACACCGGCAGGACGACCGCCCGTACACCGGCACGACGACCGCCCGAACACCGCCCGGGGCCCTGGAAGGAGAGCTGGGATGACAGCGGCTTCAGTCGAGGGCAACGGCTCGCGCCCGACCGTGATCCTGCGCGCCTGCGCGTCGTACGACGTGTCGCGCGTCAGGACCCTCGTGCGCGAGGGACTCGAGGAGCTTGGCCTGCGCCCGACCGGCCGCACACTCGTGAAGCCGAACCTCGTCGCCAGCGGCCAGCTCTTCACCCACGCGCACACCCGGGCGGAGTTCTTCGAGGGCGTCCTGCAGGCCCTCCGCGACCGCGACGACGGAGGCGTGACGGAGCTCGCCGTGGGCGAGCGCAGCGGCGTCACGATCCCAACGCGCTTCGCCTACGCCGGCGCGGGCTACGACCGGGTGATCCGCAGGACGGGCATCCGGCGGTACTGCTTCGAGGAGGAGCGCCAGGTCGAGGTCCCCCTGCGGCACGAGGGCCGGCTGCGCGACTACGTCTTCGTCCCCCGGTCGGTGGCCGCGAGCGACTTTCTCGTGAACTGCCCGAAGTTCAAGGCCCACCCCTGGACCACGGTCTCCTTCTCGATGAAGAACTTCATCGGCATCCAGGACGACCGGCACCGCCTGATCGACCACGACCACCGGCTCAACGCGAAGGTGGTCGACCTGCAGCACGTGGTCCAGCCCGGCTTCATCGCCCTCGACGGCATCATCGCCGGGCAGGGGCCGATGCTCACGCCGGTGCCCTTCGACCTGGGGCTCGTCATCATGGGCGACAACCAGGTCGCGCTCGACGCCGTGTGCTGCGCGATCATCGGCGTCGACCCCGGCAGCGTGGAGCACGTTCGCGCAGCTCACGAGCACGGCCTCGGCCCCATCGACCTCTCCGCCATCAAGGTCTCGGGCGACGTGAGCCTCGAGGAGGCGCGGCGCCGGGCGCGCGGGTTCAAGGTGGGTCTCGCGAGGGTGGAGGAGTGGTTCGAGGGCTCGAACATCTCGTGCTACGCGGGGCCGCCGACCGAGGAGGGCGTGCCGGACTACTGCTGGGGCGGCTGCCCGGGGACGCTGGTCGAAGCGATCTCGGTGCTGCGGCGCTTCGACGCCGCGACCGACCGCAAGATGCCCCGGGTCCACGTCGTGTTCGGGGCCTACCGGGGCGAGATCCCGGCCGCGCCCGGCGAGAAGGTCATCTTCGTCGGCGATTGCACGACGTGGCGCGGCAGGATCGGGGGCCGCGAGGTATCGGTGGACAGGCTGCCGCCGACCTATGCCCGCACCGACCCCCACGACGCCCGCCACCAGGACATCTACACGAAGATGGCGCTGGTGACGTACAGACTGCTGAAGGCGAGAGGCGAGGACCACGTGCGCCTGCGCGGGTGCCCCATCAGCGTCGCCGAGCAGGTGCTCATGCTGGCCAACGTCAGCGGCGCGAAGAACCCCTACTTCGACCCGCGCATCGTGGTCGACTTCAACCGGGCGTACCTCGGCTGGCGTCTCGCCGCGCTGCGGCGCGGGAGATACCAGCAGGCCTGAGCGCCGGGGTCGCCAATGCCGTGCGGGTCACGGCGCGATCGGGTGGTCGGGTGCGGCTGGGCGGTCGCAGCGCAGCTGGGTGGCCCGGGCACGGCGGGGCGGCTGCGGTGCGGCCGGGAGGTCAGGGCGCGACCGGGCGGCTGCGGCCTGTGACCCTCAGACGGAGTCGTCGTCGGGCGGCGACCACTGGTAGTTGTCCTTCAGCACCCTGAGGATGAGGACGTGCTCGGCGCGCTCGATGCCGGGGATCGGCCGGATGCGGTTGACCAGCATGTCCTGCAGATGCTCGCGGTCCTTGGAGACGACGCCGACGATGATGTCGAAGCTGCCGGCACAGATGCTGACGTAGTCGACCTCGGGCAGCTTGGCGACCGCCTCGGCGACCTCGTCGAGCCGGTCGCCCGCCACCCGCAGGTGGACCTGCGACCAGAGCAGGCCGAGGTCGAGCGGGCTGCTCACGGCGACGATCTGGATGACCTTGCGGCTGATGAGCCGGGCGACGCGCTGGCGCACGCTGGCCTCGGAGATGCCGAGGTCCTTGGCGATCGTCGTGTAGGGTGTGCGGCCGTCCTGCTGCAGGTGCGTGAGGATGGCGATGTCGATGTGGTCGAGCGTCTGTCCGCGCACTCGGCTCCCCTCTTCTGTCGACGCCGGCGGGCTGCGACCATTCTACGGATGTCGTCGCCGCGCCACCACCGGTGTGCGATATCCGCGCGGCGGATAGGATGGAGCGGTCGAGCGAGCCCACGGGCAAAGGAGTCGAGATGAAGATCGAGCGCAGGCCGTCGACCGCCCTGCTGCCGACGCCGGTCGTCCTCGTCAGCGTCGCCGGTGAGGGCGCTCACCCCAACATGCTGACCATCGCCTGGACCGGCATCGTGTGCTCGGCGCCGCCGATGCTGAGCGTCGCGGTGCGGCCCTCACGACATTCGTACCGCCTGATCACGGCGGCCCGCGACTTCGTCGTCAACATCCCGCCGGCCGAGCTCGTCGAGGCGGTCGACCGCGCCGGTGTCTGGTCGGGGGCCGAGCACGACAAGTTCGCCGAGCTCGGCTTCACCGCGCGGCCGGCGAGCAAGGTCAAGGCGCCGCTGATCGAGGAGTGCCCGATCAACCTCGAGTGCGTCGTGCGCCACCAGCTCGAGCTCGGCGCCCACGACCTCTTCATCGCCGAGATCGTCGCCGTGCACTACGACAAGGAGCTCCTCGACGCGCGCGGCCGGCTGCGCACGGGCGCGGTCTCGGCGCTCGGCTACGTGGGCGGTGACTACTACACGCTGGGCGAGCGCGTCGGCACCTACGGGTACTCGCAGAAGGCGCTGCGCGACAAGCCCGAAACGGAAGGGTAGACTAGCCTGCCGATGCGCTACTACGTCACCACCCCCATCTACTACGTCAACGGCGAGCCGCACCTCGGGCACGCCTACACGACGATCGCCGCCGACGTCCTCGCCCGCTTCCACCGCCAGCGGGGCGACGACGTCTTCTTCCTCACCGGCACCGACGAGCACGGCACCAAGATCGCCCAGGCCGCCGAGGCCCGGGGGCTGACGCCGCGCGAGCACGTCGACGAGATGGCGCCGAAGTTCAAGGACCTGGCGCGGCGCCTCGACGCGACCAACGACTTCTTCATCCGCACCACCGATGCCGAGCACGAGGCCTTCGTGCAGGGCTTCGTCGAGAAGCTCAAGGCGGCCGGCGACATCGAGAAGCGCACCTACGGCGGCCTCTACTGCACGGCCTGCGAGGGCTTCTGGTACGAGCGCGACCTGGCGGCCGACGGCACCTGCCCCGACCACGGCATCAAGCCGACCTGGCTCGAGGAGGAGAACTACTACTTCCTGCTCTCGCGCTACCAGGACCGGCTGGCCGCGTTCTTCCGCGCCAACCCCGGCTGGGTGCGGCCGCAGTCGCGCTACAACGAGGCCCTCTCGTTCATCGAGCAGGGCCTCGAGGACATCTCCATCAGCCGGCAAGCGATCACCTGGGGCGTGCCCGTGCCCTGGGACCCGGAGCAGGTCATCTACGTCTGGGTCGACGCGCTCATCAACTACCTCTCGGCGCTCGAGTATGCGCGGCCCGGCGAGACACTCCGCGACCGCTGGCCGGGCGACCCACTTGCTGGCCAAGGACATCCTCAAGTTCCACGCCGTCATCTGGCCGGCGCTGCTGATGAGCGCCGGGTACGAAGTGCCCGCCGGCGAGTTCATCCACGGCTACCTGCTGATGGGCGGCGAGAAGATGAGCAAGACGCGGGGCAACGTGCTCGACCCGTTCGCGGTCATGGACACGTACGGCATCGACGCGCTGCGCTTCTACCTCTTCCGCGAGGTCACCTTCGGTCAGGACGGGGTCGATCTCGATGGAGGGCTTCGAGCAGCGCTACACGAACGAGCTCGCCAACGAGCTCGGCAACCTGGTGAGCCGCAGCGCCTCGATGATCGCCAAGTACCGGGGCGGCGAGATCCCGCGGCCGTCGGCCGAGGCCGCCGAGGCGCTCGCCGCCGTCGCCGCCGAGGGCGAGGCGATGGTGGCCGGGGCGGCCGCCCATCTCGACGACGTCGAGATCACGGCCGCCCTCGAGACCGTGTGGGAGTTCGTGCGGCGCCTCAACCGGCTGGTCGAAGAAGAGGCGCCGTGGAAGCTCGCGAAGGACGAGGCGCAGGCCGGCCGCCTCGACGCCGTGCTCTACGGCCTGGCGGCCGGCCTGCGCCTCGTCGCCCTCGCCCTGCACCCTGTGATCCCGAGCTCGGCGGCCGAGATCCTGCGCCGCCTCGGCCAGCCGCACGACGCTGCCGACCTGCGTCTCGAGACGGCGACCTGGGGCGCGCTCGTGCCCGCCGCGGTCGAGGTCGCGCCCCCGCTGTTCCCGCGCATCGAGCGCGCCGGCTGACGCCGGGGGCGGCGGTGGCGACCGCGGGCAACGGCGGGGCCGGCGGCTCCACAGGGAGCGCCGAGCCGGCTCCTGAGCGCGGCCGGGACAGCACTCACGCCCGCTCAGGCGCCGACGCCCCTGCGCGCGGCCTGATCGACACCCACTGTCACCTCGAGATGCTGCGCCACACCGAGGCGTCGCTCGACGAAGCCTGGGACGCCGGTCTCGAGGCGGTCGTCACCATCGGCATCGACCTCGAGACCTCGCGACAGGCGGTCGAGCTCGCGCGCCGTCACGAGCGCGTGTACGCGACGGTCGGCCTGCACCCGCACGACGCGACGCGGCTCGACGACGAGCTGCTCGAGCAGCTCGAGGCGCTCGCCGCCGAGCCCAAGGTGGTCGCCGTCGGCGAGTGCGGCCTCGACTTCTACCGCGACCTCTCTCCCCGCGACGCGCAGCGCGCCGCCTTCTCGGCGCAGATCGAGCTCGCGCGTCGCGCCGGCCTGCCGCTCGTCGTGCACGTGCGTGAGGCCGGCGACGAGGCGCTCGACACCCTCGAGCGCGAAGCCGGGGGCCTGACCGTCGTCATGCACTGCTTCAGCCTGCCCGATGCCGTGGAGATCTGCGCGCGGCGCGGCTACTACTGCTCGTTCGCCGGCAACGTGACCTTCAAGAGCGCCGAGGCGCTGCGCGCGGCTGCTGCCGCTCTCCCCGACGAGTCGCTGCTGGTCGAGACCGACGCGCCCTACCTCTCGCCGGTGCCCTTCCGCGGCAAGGAGAACCGGCCGGTCCGGGTCGCCTACGCCGCCGCGGCGGTCGCGGCGGCGCGCGGCTGGACCGGCGAACGCGCCGCCGCCATCACGACGGCCAACGCGCGGCGCGCGTTCGGGCTGCCGGGCTGATGGGCAAGGGACGGCCGCCACGGGGCGCGGGCCGGCCGGGCGGCAGCGGGGCCGGTGACACGCGGACGGGCAGCGCCGGGGCGGCCGGTGGCGCGCCGGCCGGCTCCGGCCGGGCCGGCGGCCCCGAACCGGCGCCCGACCGCGCCCGGCCGCGCCCCCTGCGCCGCTACGGCCAGAACCACCTCGTCGACCGCAACGTGCTGCGGGCCGTGCTCGCGCAGGCGGCGGTCGGCCCCGACGACGTCGTCCTCGAGGTCGGGGCCGCCGACGGCCTGCTCACGCGCCCGCTGCTCGCGAGCGCCCGCCTCGTGCACGCCTACGAGGTCGACCGCCGTTTCGTGCCCAAGCTCGAGACCCTGGCCGCCGAGCACGACGGCCTCGAACTGCACGTCGGCGACGCGCTGCGCGCGCCGCTCGGCGAGCTCGTGCCGCCGCCCACGGCGCTGGTCGCGAACCTCGCCTACAACATCGCCATCCCGCTGATCGTCACCTCGGTGTCGGCGCTGCCGAGCGTCGAGCGCTGGGCGGTCATGGTGCAGCGCGAGCTGGCCGACCGGCTCTTCGCGCGGCCCTCGACCAAGCCTTACTCGGCGGTCTCGATCCTCGTCCAGCTCCACTGCGAGCTCGAGCGCGTGCGCCCCGTGCCGCGCAACGCCTTCCGGCCGCGGCCCAACGTCGAGTCGTGCTTCCTGACCTTCACGCGACGGGCGCGGCTGGCGACCGGGGAGTGGGAGGTCGGGGACGAGCGGCTCGACGCCGCGAGCTACGCCCGCCTCGAGCCGCTCGTCCGCCTCGCCTTCACGCAGCGCCGCAAGCTGCTGACCAACGCCCTTTCCGGCGCCGGGCCGGCGCTCGCGCCCTCGCGCGAGCGCGTCCGCGAAGCGCTGCGCGCCGTCGGCGCCGGCGAGAAGGCGCGCCCCGAGGAGCTCTCGCCTGCCACCTGGGTCCGGTTCGCCCGCGCCCTGGGTACGCTCAAGGACGGAGGCGCGGCGACAGGGGAGGACTCATGAACGACGAGGCACACCCGGAGACGGTAGTCGTCGCCGCGCCGGCGAAGCTGAATCTCACTCTGCTCGTCGGCCCGCGGCGGCCCGACGGGTTCCACGAGATCGCCTCGCTGATGGTGCCGGTGACGCTCGCCGACCGCGTCGAGGCGACGCCGACCCCGGGCCACGGGCTCGAGGTCGACTGCCCCGTCTGCCCCGGCGAGGCGAACCTGGCGGCGCGCATGGTGCGGGCGCTCGAGGAGCGGCTCGAGCGCACCTTCGAGGTGCGCCTCGCGATCCAGAAGCGTATCCCGGCCGGCGCCGGCCTCGGCGGCGGCAGCTCCGACGCCGCCGCCGCCCTCGTCGCCCTCGAGCGTCTCTACGGCCTCGAGCTGACCCCACGTCTGCGTCACGAGACGGCGCTCGCGGTCGGTTCGGACGTCCCCTTCTTCCTCTGGACCGGCCCGCAGCTGGCGATGGGCCGCGGCCAGGTGCTCAAGCCGGTCGAGCTGCCGGGGCCGCTGCACTTCGTGATCGCCGTGCCCGATCTCGCGCTGTCGACCGCCGACGTGTACCGCTGGCGCGACGAGGACGTGACCGTGGGCCTGCATGAGTTCGCCCCGCGGGCGCGGCTGCTCTCGGCCGGCATCGCCGGGGCGGCCAAGGCCGGGGACGTCGCGGGGCTGGTCAGCAACGATCTCGAGATCAGCGTCGTCGAGCGGCAGCCCGAGGTCGGCCGCGTCATCGAGCGGCTCAAGACCGCGGGCGCGCTCGCCGCCGGCATGACCGGCAGCGGCGCCGCCGTGTTCGGGCTCTTCGACACGGTCGAGGCGGCCGAGCGCGTCAAGGCGGCGGTCGGCACGCCGCTGGCCTGGTCGGTGACCGAGTTGCAGGAGGAGCCGGTGCGGCGGCGCCCGGAGACGGGCGCGCGGCGGCGCGGCGAGGGGCGGCGGGCGCCTTCGGGCGCGCCGCGCCGCCGCCCGCCCGCCGAGCCGCGCCGCCCGCAGCGCCGTCGCCCGCCGGCGGGCGGTGCCTGAAAGCCGAGACCCGCCGCGCCCGACGGCCGAGACCCGCCGCGCCTGACAGCCGAGACCCGCCGCGCCCGACGGCTGCGTCCCCTCCGCGCCCGGGTGGTACACTCGGCCACGCTCGCTGGGGCGTGGCCAAGCGGCAAGGCAACGGGTTTTGGTCCCGTGACCGGAGGTTCGAATCCTCCCGCCCCAGCCACTCCCCTCGGTGGCCGCGCGGCGTTGCTTCGCGTCCTCCCTGTGGCGAGCGAGCCCAGCCCCGGCCTGCGGTCCCGCGATGGTATACTCCCGCGAGTCCGCGACGGGTTCTGCCGAGTGGCCCGCGCGGCCGTCATCGCCTTCACCCGACGAGGTGCAACCCATGAGTGAGAACCCGTCGCCACCCCGCCGTCCCCTGGCCGTTGTCATCCTCGCCGCGGGGCTCGGCACGCGCATGAAGTCCGATATCCCCAAGGTCCTGCACGAGGTCTGCGGACGGCCGATGCTGGCCTACGTGATCGACGCCGCGCTGAGCGTGTCGCCGGCACGCATCGTGGTCGTGACCGGGCCGGAGCAGGACGCCATCGCCGACGCCCTGCCGGTCGGGTGCGAGCGCGCCCTGCAGGCGGAGCGGCGCGGCACCGGCGACGCCGTGCGCGCCGGTCTCGAGCCGCTCGAGGGCTTCGACGGCGACGTGGTCGTGCTGGTCGGTGACGCGCCGCTCGTCGACGGGCCGTTCCTCGAGGGCCTCCTCGAGGCGCACCGCGTTGCCGGCGCCCGGGCGACGGTCGCCACCGCGGTGCTCGCCGAGCCGGCGCACTACGGGCGCGTCGTGCGCGACGCCTCCGGGGCCGTGGCGCGCATCGTCGAGGCGCGCGACGCCGGCCCCGACGAGGCGCGCCTGAACGAAGTCAACACCGGGTTCTACGTCTTCGACGCCGGCCTGCTGCGGGCGGTGCTGCCGCGTCTCCAGCCGGCCAACGCGCAGGGCGAGCTCTACCTCACCGACGCGGTGCACCTCGCCCTCGCCGACGGCGCCCGGGTCGACGCCTACGTCGCCGAAGAGCCCGAGGTGATGCTCGCCATCAACTCACGCGTCGAGCTCGCCGAGGTCAACGCCCTCATGCGGCGCCGCCTGCTCGAGCGTCTCATGCTCGCCGGGGTGACGGTCGAGGACCCGGCGACGACCTACGTCGACTGGGGCGTCGAGGTCGGGCGCGACACCGTGCTGCGGGCGAACACGCACTTGCTCGGGCGCACGACCGTCGGCGCCGCCTCCGAGATCGGGCCCGGCGCCTACCTGCGCGACGCGTTCGTCGGCGACCGCGCCCGCGTCGTCGCCTCGCAACTGCATGACTGCGTCGTGGGCTCGCGCTGCACGGTAGGCCCGTACGCCTACATCCGCCCCAACACCGTGCTGGCGGAGGGGGCGCGGGCGGGCACCTTCGTCGAGATCAAGAACAGCCGCATCGGCGAGGGCAGCAGGGTGCCGCACCTGAGCTACGTCGGCGACGCGACCGTCGGCACGGGCAGCAACATCGCCGCCGGCAACATCACCGCCAACTACGACGGCGAGCACAAGCACCCGACGCACATCGGCGACGACGTGCACACGGGCAGCGACACGACGTTCGTGGCGCCGGTCACCGTCGGCGACGGCGCCTACACGGCGGCCGGCTCGGTGATCACGCAGGACGTGCCGCCGGGCGCCCTCGCCGTCGCCCGCGCCCGGCAGCAGACGATCCCCGGGTACACCGAGCGCCGCGCCGCCCGCCGCCTCGCCGAGCAGGCGGCGGCCGGGCAGGCGGCGGCCGAGCAGGCGGTCGAGCAAGCCGCCATCGGCGATGTGCCCGGCGCAGGCGCGCCGATCCCGGGGGGCGCGGACGCGCCGATCCCGGGCGACGAGGGCTCGCCGCCCGCCGGCGGGAGCCCCGCCGGCGCCCCGCCGGCGCGGCCCTGACCGCGTCCCTCTGGTAGAATCTCCGTTCGGTCGGCGGCGAGCGAAAGAAGGGTAGGCGTGGCGAACAACACCTCCTGCATCTACACGACGCAGAAGCGCCTCATGGTGTTCGCCGGGCGCAGCAACCCCGCTCTCGGCCTGCGCATCGCCGAGAAGCTCGGCATCGAGCTCGGCGGCGTCCTGCTCAAGACGTTCGCCAACGGCGAGCTCTACGCGCGCTTCGACGAGAGCATCCGCGGCGCCGACGTGTTCATCGTCCAGTCGCCGTCCGGCGTCGGCCGCCTCAACGACGAGGTCATCGAGCTGCTCATCATGATCCAGGCGGCCAAGCTGGCCTCGACCCGGCGCGTCACGGCGGTCGTCCCGTACTACCCCTACGCGCGCCAGGACAAGAAGAGCGCCGCCCGCGAGCCGATCACCGCCCGCCTCATGGCCACCTTGCTCGAGGCCGCCGGCGCCGACCGCGTCCTCTCGATGGACCTCCACCAGGGCCAGATCCAGGGCTTCTTCCAGATCCCCGTCGACCACATGACCGCGGTGCCGATGCTCGCCGACTACTTCAAGTACAAGGACTTCGGCGGGCGCAAGATCGTCGGCGTGTCGGCCGACGCCGGCGGCGTCAAGCTCGTGAAGCGCTTCAACAACCACCTCCCCGAGGCCGGTCTCGCCGTGCTGACCAAGGCGCGCCCCGAGCACAACAAGGCCGAGACCCTGCACTTCATCGGCGACGTCGACGGCAAGATCGCCGTGGTCGTCGACGACATGATCGACACGGCGGGCTCGATCATCAGCGCCGTCGACACCCTGTACGCGCAGGGCGCGCACGAGGTCTACGTGACCGCCACCCACGCCATCTTCAGCGGCCCGGCGCGCGAGCGCATCCGTGAGTCGCGGGTCAAGGAGGTCGTGGTGACCGACACGCTCGAGGTCCAGCTCGAGCCCGAAGACCAGAAGATCACCGTGCTGAGCGTGGCCGACACCCTCGCCAACACGATCAAGAACGTATTCGAGGACGAGTCGGTGAGCGAGCTGTTCGCCGGCGAGAACCAGCTCTTCTAGCAGGAGAACCCATGGACAACGTCAGACTGCCCGCGCACCCGCGTCAAGAGACCGGCTCGCGGGCCGCCAACCGCCTCCGCAAGCAGGGACTGATCCCCGGCGTGCTCTACGGTCACGGCAAGGCGGCCGTGATGTTCGCCGTCGAGCCGGCCCACCTGCGCGAGGCGATGTCGACCGAGGCGGGGCGCCACGCCGTCCTCGAGGTGGCTCTCGAGGGCCAGAAGCGCACCCACCGCGCCATCATCAAGGACCTCGAGCTCGACCCGGTGCGCCACATCGTCACCCACGTCGACCTGCAGGAGATCCGCCTCGACGAGGTCATCGAGGCCAAGGTGGCCGTGCGCTACGAGGGTCCGTCGGCGGGCGAGAAGGCCGGCGGCATGCTCGACGAGGCGACGCGCGAGGTCACGGTCAAGGGCAAGGTCACCGACATCCCCGAGCACCTGGCGATCGACATCACGGCGCTCGAGATCGGCGACGCGCTCTACCTCAAGGACTTGGCGATACCCGAGGGCTTCGAGCTCCTCGACGACCCGGAGCAGGTGCTCTGCAGCGTGCTCATGCCGCGCAAGGTCACCGAGGCGCTCCCCGGGGAGGAAGAGGAGGCCGCCGCGGTGCTCGAGGCCGAAGCGGCCGCCGAGCCCGAGGTCATCGGCAAGGGCTCGAAGGAAGAGTCCGAGGAGTAGGCCGCGGCCTGACGGGCGGTGGGTCCGCGCTCACAGCCGGTGTCGCTGGAGGCGCTCGTCGTCGGCCTCGGCAACCCCGGCCGGCCCTACGAGGGCACGCCGCACAACGTCGGCTATGCCGTGGTCGAGCGGCTGGCGCGGCGGCACGGCTACCCGCGCGCGAAGCGCGCGTACGACGGCCGTGCCGCCGAGGGCCGCATCGCCGGCGCCGCCGTGCTGCTGCTCGAGCCGACGACGTTCATGAACCTGTCGGGCCGCAGCGTGGCGGCGGCGCTGCGCACGACGAAGCTCGCCGCCGACCGCCTGCTCGTCGTCCACGACCACATCGACCTGCCGTTCGGCCGCCTGCGACTCGCCGCCGGCGGCGGCAGCGGCGGTCACAACGGCCTCAAGAGCATCAGCGGGCTGGTCGGCCCCGAGTACCACCGGCTGCGCGTCGGTGTCGACCGCCCGCCGAGCACCGACCCCGATGTGGTCGCCGACTACGTCCTCAGCCCGTTCGCCGAGTCGCGCGCCGAGGTCGAGGTGCTCGTCGAGCGTGCCGCCGACGCGGTGGAGCTGTGGGTCGAGCTCGGGCTCGAGGAGGCGGCGAACCGGCTCAACGAGCCGCCGGCCGGCTGAGACCGTCCCCTCCGGTCAAGACCGGCGTGTCCGGCTGAGACCGGCGCGGCAGACCTCCGCCCGCTCAGAGATCGGCTCTGGCGAGCGCGACGGCGATCTGGTCCTGGGCCCGGCGGGCGCGGTAGACGTCGACCGGGTCGCCGTTCATCAGCATGGCGACGAACACCTGGTGGCCGTCGGCGCTCTGCACGCAGCCCGAGAGACAGCACGAGATGCGCAGCGTCCCCGTCTTGCCGCGGAAGTTGCCCGCCGCCGCGGTGCCACGCATGCGCGTGGCCAGAGTTCCGTCGACGCCGGCGATCGCCAGCGAGGCCCTGAAGGTCGCCCAGTCGTCCCTGAGGCGCATCGCGCGTAGCAGGCGCACGACTCCTTTGGCGCTCAGGCGGTCGTAGTAGCTGAGCCCGGAGCCGTCGTAGAGGCGGTAGGCGTCGTCCGGCACCCCGAGGGCGGCGAGGGTCTCGCGCGCCACCCGCAGGCCGGCCGCGGTGGAGCCGACGCCGTACACGTCGCGGCCGAGGCCCTTGAGCAGCATCTCGGCGAAGAAGTTGTCGCTGTCCTTGTTCTGGACCTTGAGCAGCGTGGCGAGAGGCGCCGAGTACACGGTGTGCATGCAGCGCGCCGCCGCCGGCACCTTGCCGGCGCGCGCCGCGCCGACGACGTCGATCCCGTTGCGCTCGAGCAGCGTCCTGAAGCGCCGGGCGACGTACAACGGCGGGTCGTCCACGCGCTCGCCGGCGTACCAGTTCTCGTTCAGTGACAAGGCCGACAGGGGCCCGCACTCGACCCAGAGGTGCGGGCTCCAGCTCGAGACCACGCGCTGTGCGTCGAACCAGGTGGCGTCGCCGTAGACGCGCCCCTGGATCTTCCTGACGCCGAGGCCCTTGAGGTAGGTGACGAACTCCTGGATCGAGCCGGTCCTGATGCCGTAGGCCTCGCGCTGGTAGGTCAGGGTGGAGAAGGCCGGGTCGCCGTAGCCCTTGAGGTAGACGTCGCCGTAGATCGTTCGCTGGCCCGGCTTGAGAGGGAGGGTGAAGAAGAGCGAGGTGGGGAAGCGGTGGTCCGCCGGCCAGGTGACCAGCGCGGCCGAGCTCGTCACCAGCTTCTGGTTGGAGGCCGGCGCGAAGCGCGCGCCGCTGTTCCAGCCGTAGAGGGAGGTGCCGGTCGTCCGGTCGTAGACCGACACCCCGGTGCGCGAGGTCGCGACGCCGTTGTCGCGCAGGATCGCGCCGATGCGCCGGCTGATGGTGCTGGCGCCCGCGGTCGCCGGCAGGGCCGTCGCCAGCAGTGTGAGCAGCAGGAAGAGGACGAGGGCGACGGCCGCGAAGCGACGCGGCGGCGTCGCCCGCGGGCGGTGAGGGTCGGGCTGGTGTCGTCTGCTCATCAAGACCTCTGACGCGAGGTATCGGCCCGGGCGGTGATCGTCGTGAGTATTCGCGGCCGCATCCCGGTCCGCCTGCCGGGTACAATGGGCGGGTGACCCCGTCGCCGTCCGGCGGCGGGGCTGTCCGCGTGCCGCGATGCTGCTTCAGGACCTTCTGCACAGCGAGAGTCTCACGACGGCCGCGCCGCGGCTGCGCCGCGGCGCGGCCGTTTACGCGCCGACCTTCTTCGCGCCCTACGTGCTCGCCGGCCTCATCGCCGCCGAGGGCGGCGGCCGGCTCGTGGTCGCGCCCGACGCCGAGGCCGCGGCGGCGCTGGCCGCCGAGCTCGCCGTTTACCTCGAGCGCGATGTCCCGGTGCTGCCGGCACGCGGTGTGCTCTACGGCGCCGACGTGGCGCCGGCGCCGCACGTCGTCGGCCAGCGCCAGCAGGCGCTGGCCGTGCTCGGCGCCGGCGGGGTCGTCGTCGCCGACGCCGTCGCCGCGCTCGAGCGCTTCCTGCCCCTCGACCTGCAGCCCGAGCCCCTGCGCCTCGTCGTGGGCGAGGAGGCGCCGTTCGATCTGACGGTCGAGCGCCTCGTCGCGCTCGGCTACGGGCGCGTCGAGCAGGTCCGCGGCCGCGGCGAGTTCGCCGTCCGCGGCGGTCTCGTCGACGTCTACCCCTCGATCGGCGAGCCCCTGCGCGTCGAGTTCTGGGGCGACGAGGTCGAGCGCCTGCGCACGTTCTCGGTGTACTCGCAGCGCACGGCGGCGGAGGTCGCCGAGGCGACCGTGTACGCCGCCTTCGAGGCCGACATCGCCGGCGACGACTTCCAAGGCGCGGTGCGGCGGGTCGAGGCGGCGTGGGAGGACGAGGGCCGCGACGAGGCGCCCGACGACATCGTCCGCCGCGCCGAGGTGCGCGCCCTCGCCGGCCTGGCCGGGCGCTTCACGACCCTGGCCGAGTGCGCCGCTGATGCGGGGCTGTCGCTCATCGTCCTGCGGCCCGACGAGACCTGGCGCGCCCTCGCCGACTTCGCCGCCGAGGTCGACCTCGTCTTCGGGTCGTCGACGCGCGACCGCGGCACCGCGGGCGCCGGTGAGGGCGCGGTCGCGGCCGGGGCAGCCGCGGCGGCGCCCACCCTGCCCGCCGCCGGTCCACCACCCGTGACGGCACGCGCCCGCGACCGCCTCTACGTGCCGCTCGCCGAGGCGCGCGCCCTGCTCGCCCGCGGCCTGCAGCTCGAGGTCGTGCGCCGCGAGCAGACGCTCGAGCTGGCCGCCAGCCGGCCGCAGTTCGCCGCCCGCGACCTGGGCGGCGCCGAGCGCGACCTCGCCCGGCTCGTCAACGACGGCTACCGCGTCTACGTCGTCTTCCGTCACGACGGCGAGGCGCAGCGTGCCGCCTACCGCCTGCGCCACCTGACCGCCGAGGTGCTGGAGGCGGGGGAGGCCGGGCGGGCGGAGCCGGCCGCGCCCGGCCTCTACTTCCTCGCCGCGCCGCTGCGCGAGGGCTTCGTCTCCGCCGAGTTGAAGCTCGCCGTGATCCCGGAGCGTTCGCTGCTCCGGGGGCCCTCGCGCGAGCGCCGCTTCGTCGGTGGCACCCGCCTCGCCAGCTTCTTCGACGTGCGCCCCGGCGACTACGTGGTCCACGAGGACCACGGCATCGCCCGCTTCGCCGGGGTCGAGACGCGCACCGTGGCCGGCATCACGCGCGACTACCTCCTCCTGCAGTTCAGGGGCGACGACCGCGTCTTCGTCCCCCACGAGCAGATCGGCAAGGTGAGCCGTTACATCGGGGCCGGCGCCGGCGCCCCGCCGCTCAACAAGCTCGGCGGCACCGCCTGGCAGGCGGTCAAGACGCGGGCCCGCAAAGCGGTCGTCGAGATGGCCGGCGAGCTGCTCCAGCTCTACGCCTCGCGTCAGGCGGTGCCCGGCTTCGCCTACCCGGCCGACGGCGACCTCACGCGTCGCCTCGAGGAGTCGTTCCCCTTCGAGGAGACCGAGGACCAGGCCGAGGCCATCGACGAGGTCAAGAACGACATGGAGGCGCCGCACCCGATGGACCGCCTCGTCTGCGGCGACGTCGGCTACGGCAAGACCGAGGTCGCGCTGCGCGCCGCCTTCAAGGCGGCCGAGGGCGGCAAGCAGACACTCGTGCTCGTGCCGACCACCATCCTCGCCCAGCAGCACGCCGTGACCTTCGCCGAGCGCTACCAGGACCTGCCGGTCGAGGTGGGCATGGTCTCGCGCTTCCGCACCAAGGCCGAGCAGCGCCACATCCTCACGCGCTTCGAGAAGGGCGACGTCGACGTGCTCATCGGCACGCACCGCCTGCTCTCGACCGACGTGCGCCCCAAGGACCTGGGGCTCGTGGTGGTCGACGAGGAGCAGCGCTTCGGCGTGCGCCAGAAGGAGCTGCTGCGCCACCTCAAGCTGCAGACCGACGTGCTCAGCATGAGCGCGACCCCGATCCCGCGCACGCTGCAGATGTCGCTCTCCGGCATCCGCGACATCTCCGTCATCGAGACGCCGCCGCGCGGCCGCCACGAGGTGCGCACCTACATCGGCGAGTACAGGGACGACCTCGTGCGCGCCGCGATCGAGAAGGAGCTGGCTCGCGGCGGCCAGGTCTTCTACCTGCACAACCGCGTCGAGACGATCGAGGAGGCGGGCGAGCACGTGCAGGAGCTGGCTCCGAAGGCGCGCCTGCTCGTGGCCCACGGCCAGCTGCACGAGCGCGCCCTCGAGAAGGTCATGCTCGCCTTCCTCGCCGGCGAGGCCGACGTGCTGGTCACGACCTCGATCATCGAGAGCGGCATCGACATCCCCAGCGCCAACACGCTGATCGTCGAGCGCGCCGACATGCTCGGCCTGGCGCAGCTCTACCAGATCCGCGGGCGCATCGGGCGCAGCGACGCCTACGCCTACGCGTACCTGCTCTACCCGAGCGAGGAGCTGCTGACCACCGAGGCGGCGGCGCGCCTGACGACGCTGAGCGACCACACCGAGCTCGGCGCCGGCTTCCGCATCGCCATGGCCGACCTCGAGATCCGCGGGGCGGGCAACCTGCTCGGCGACGAGCAGTCGGGGCACGTCGCCGCGGTCGGCTTCGAGATGTACGCGCAGATGCTCGAGGAGGCGGTCGGCGAGCTGCGCGGCGAGCACGTCGCCGCGCTCACCACGGTCCGCCTCGACGTGCCCGTCACGGCGTACGTGCCGCCGGGGTACATCGCCTACGAGGCGACCAAGGTCGACGCCCACCGGCGCATCGCCCGCGCGGCGACGCTGGGCGAGCTCGGCGACGTGCGTGCCGAGCTCGCCGACCGCTTCGGCGCGCCGCCCGGCCCGGTCGAGAACCTGCTCAGCCTGCAGGCCCTGCGCATCAAGGCCGGCGAGCTCGGGCTGCGCGCGGTGACGCTGCGCGGCGCGCGCCTGCAGCTCGACGGCCTCGAGCTCGACACGGGCGGCGCCGCGCGCCTGCGCGCGGCGCTCCCCCGCGCCGTCTACCTGGCCCAGCGCGCCGCTCTCACCGTGCACGGCGACGGCGCCGCGCCGGCCGCCGACGACGAGCTTAACGAGCGTTCACAGGCCCTAATGTGGGTCGAGCAGGTCCTCGATGCTATACTGGACGCTCGCACGACCGCCGACCTGTCGTCTGACCCCGGGAGCCAGAACTCATGAGAAGACCGCTGTTCGCTGCGCTGCTGCTGGCGCTCGTCCTGCTGGTGCCGATGCTCGCCGCCTGCGACAAAGAGGTCCCCGCGGGCGCCATCGCCTCAGTCGGGGACGGTGTCGTCACCCAGGCGCAGTTCGACGAGATCATGGAGCAGGCCAAGGCCCAGTACTCGGCCCAGGAAGGCGAGGGCGCCCCGGCGTTCCCCGAGGAGGGCACGGCCGAGTACGACCAGCTCAAGGGCAGCATCGTGAAGTACCTGGTGCAGAACGCCATCGTCGAGCAGAACGCCGAAGAGCTCGGCGTCTCCGTGAGCGACGCCGACGTCGACCAGCGCTTCACCGAGATCATCGCCCAGGTCGGCAGCGAGAAGAAGCTCGACGAGCTGCTCGAGGAGCAGAACGTCACTCGTGAGCAGCTGCGCGAGCAGATCGCCGCCCAGATGCTCCTCGACGCCGTGCGCGCGAAGGTCTACGAGGACGTCGAGATCACCGACGCCCAGGCTCAGGAGTACTTCGAAGACCCCGAGAACGCCGCCCAGTTCCAGCAGGGCGAGACGCGCGACATGCGCCACATCCTGACCGAGACCAAGGCCGAGGCCGAGAAGGCGCTCGCCGAGCTCGAGGCCGACCCCACCTCCGACAAGGTGTGGAAGCAGGTCGCCAAGGAGTACTCGACCGACCCCGGCACCAAGGACGCCGGCGGCGCGCTCGGCGCCTGGCCCGAGGGGCGCATGGTGCCCGAGTTCGACGAGGCCGCCTTCGCCCTCGAGGTCGACGAGCTGTCGGCGCCGGTCAAGAGCCCGTTCGGCTGGCACGTCATCCAGGTCACCGCGGTGACCCCGGAGCAGAACCAGACCTTCGAGGAGGCCAAGGAACTCATCAAGCAGACCCTGCTCTATCAGAAGCAGGCGACGGCCTGGGACGAGTGGCTGAAGACGGCCACCGACGAGGCCGAGATCGTCTACGCGCCGGGCTTCGACCCCCTCGAGCTGACGGCGGCGCCGAGCCCCGCCCCCGAGGAGCCGGCGGCGACGAGCTCGCCCGCGACCGAAGAGTAAGGACGGCTGGCCCCTCGCCGGGCGCAGCCTGACACACGCCGTGGGCCTGACGCTCGTGTACATCGGCGCCACCGCCGGCGCCGTGCCCGCAGCCTCGCTGCGGGCCCTCGCCGGCGGCGGCGCCGTCTTCGTCCCGGCCGGCTTCGACGACGAGCTCCGTGCGGCGATCGTCGAGGCCGCCGACGCGGGCGACGCGCGGCTGCGCGAGATCGACCCGCCGGGCGACGCGCGCCTGCTGGACTTCGATCCCCTCGACGACGCGGCGCTCGACGGCGTCCTCACCGCGGCCGCGAACGGGCCGGTCTCCGTGGCGCTCGCCGGGCCGGACGGGCCGCGGCTCGCCCGCGCCCTGCGGGCGCGCGCCGCCGCGGCTTCTCCGGCCCTCGAGACCGCGACCGTCCCCGCGGCGGCCGCCTTCGACGACCTTCTTCTGGGCCAGGAGCTCGTCTCCCTCAAGCGCATCGTCGACGTGCTGCGCGTGGAGTGCCCCTGGGACCGCGAACAGAAGGCCGGCGACATCGTCTCGTACACGCTCGAGGAGACCTACGAACTCGTTGACGCCGTCGCCCGCGACGACCTCGCCGACGTGCACGGCGAGCTCGGCGACCTGCTCCTGCAGGTCGTGATCCTCGCCATGATGCAGGCCGAGCGCGAGGCCGGCGACCTGGGCAGCATCACCCACGACATCGTCGCCAAGCTGGTCCGCCGCCACCCGCACATCTTCGCCGACGCCCGGGCCGACACGGCCGCCGAGGTCAAGGGCCGTTGGGAGCAGATCAAGCGCGAGCAGGAGGGTCGCGAGGGCGTCTTCCACGACGTCCCAGCCGCCCTGCCCGCGCTGCTTCGCGCCCAGAAGCTCCAGCAGCGCGCAGCCGCCGTCGGCTTCGACTGGCCGTCGGCGGCGGCCGCCTTCCCCAAGATCGCCGAGGAGCACGAGGAGCTCGCGGAGCTCTTCGCCGAGGCGGCCGGCGCGGGCGACACGGCGGCCGACGCGGCGGGAGGCGGCGCGGCGGCCGCCTCATCCGGCGTCGCGACCACGGCGGATGCCGCCGTCGACCCCGGCGCTCCCGACCCGAGCCGCCACGACCCCCGGGTGCGTCACGAGGTCGGCGACCTGCTCTTCGCCGTGGTCAACGTGGCCCGGCTCCTGCACGTCGACCCCGAGCTGGCGCTGCGCGAGGCGGCCGACCGCTTCGAGCGCCGGGTCACCGCGGCGGCCGCCATCGCCGCCGCCGAGGGCGTCGAGTGGACTGGGGTAGGATTGCCCGAACAAGAGGCCTACTACCAGCGCGCCAAGGCGCTCGAGGCCGGCGGCGAGACCGCCGGCTGACGCGCCCGGCGCCCTCTGACCGGGAGGCACCATGAGCGTCATCGTCGACGTCAGCGCCAGGCAGATCCTCGACTCCCGCGGCAACCCCACGCTCGAGGTCGAGGTCGAGCTCGAGTCGGGCGCCGTCGGGCGCGCCGCCGTGCCCTCCGGCGCCTCCACCGGCGAGCACGAGGCCGTGGAGCTGCGCGACGAGGGGGGCGAGTACCTCGGCAAGGGCGTGCGCACCGCGGTCGAGAACGTGAACACGACGATCGCCGAAGAGGTCGTGGGCTTCGACGCGACCGACCAGCGGGTCCTCGACCGGCTGCTCATCGAGCTCGACGGCACGCCCAACAAGGCGCGTCTCGGCGCCAACGCGATGCTCGGCACCTCGCTCGCCGTCGCCTACGCCGCGGCGGCGGCCGTCGGTCTGCCGCTGTACCAGTACATCGGCGGCTGCAACGCCTTCACGCTGCCGGTCCCGATGATGAACATCATGAACGGCGGCCAGCACGCCGACAACAACGTCGACCTGCAGGAGTTCATGGTCATGCCGGTCGGCGCCGCCAGCTTCGACGAGGCGCTGCGCATCGGGGCCGAGGTCTACCACGGCCTGAAGGCCGTGCTGAAGAGCCGCGGCCTCGCCACGGCGGTCGGCGACGAGGGCGGCTTCGCCCCCGACCTGGGCAGCAACGAGGAGGCCGTGCAGGTCATCATGGAGGCGATCGACGCGGCCGGCTACGAGCCGGGCGACGACGTCGTCATCGCCCTCGACCCGGCCGCCTCGAGCTTCTACGAGGACGGCGCCTACCACCTCGCCAGCGAGGGTCGCAGCCTGAGCTCGGCGGAGATGGTCGACTACTACGCGGCGCTCGTCGACAAGTACCCGATCATCAGCATCGAGGACGGCCTCGCCGAGGACGACTGGGACGGCTTCAAGCTCATGCGCGAGAAGCTCGGCGACCGCCTGCAGATCGTCGGCGACGACCTCTTCGTCACCAACACCGAGCGCATCGCCCGCGGCATCCGCGAGGGCACGGCCAACAGCGTCCTCATCAAGCTCAACCAGATCGGCACGCTCTCGGAGACCCTGGACGCGATCGAGATGACCAAGCGCGCCGGCTGGACCGCCGTCGTCTCGCACCGCTCGGGCGAGACCGAGGACACGACGATCGCCGACGTCGCCGTGGCGACCAACGCCGGGCAGATCAAGACCGGCGCCCCGGCGCGCACCGACCGCGTGGCCAAGTACAACCAGCTCCTGCGCATCGAGGACATGCTCGGCGCGGTGGCGTGGTTCCCGGGGATGCAGGCGTTCTACAACCTGGGGCGCTGAGCGGGACCGGGGAGCGGGGGGTCGGCCCGGGCGCCCTTCCGGGTCCGTCGGGGGTCGCCGGGTCCGCCCGGTGTCCCCGCTGGGTCGAGCCCGGCCTGACGCCGCGCGGGTGGACAACTCCGCGCGACCGACCCACACTGTCATGACGAGGCGCGGCGCGGCCCAGTGAGGCGGCGCCGCGCCGGACCGACCGACGAAAGGAACGGGGCGCATGTACTGTCCTGAGTGCGGCAACGAGGCGGGCGAGGCGAAGTTCTGCCCCGAGTGCGGCGCCGACCTCGGAGCGGTGCGGGGCGCCCTCAAGGGCAAGGCGGCCGCCAAGGGGCCGGGAGGCAAGGGCGGCGGCGGGCGCCAGGGCGGTGCGGCCGCCGGCGGCAAGGGCCGCTCGGGCTCCGGCGGGCCTGCTGGACAGGGGGCCGCTCCGGCTCCGTCCGGCGGCCTCTCTCCTCGCCTCCTCTGGGTGATCGTCGCCGTCGTCGCCGTCGCCGTCGTCGTCGCCGTCGCGCTGCTCTCGGGCGGCAGCGAGCAGCCGGCTGCCGACGCCGGCTCCGGGGACACGACGTCCGGGGCCGTCACGCCCGTCGCCGCCGACCTTTCCGGCAGCTACAGGGAGCTCGTGCAGCGGGCCCACGACCTGTACGACCAGGGCGATGCGCTCATCCAGGCCGGCGACTTCGAGCAGGGCGTCGAGTACTTCGCCGCCGCCGCCCAGGTGTACGAGGCGGCGTGGGCCAAAGAGCCCGGTGACCCCAATGTGGGCACCGACTGGGCGACCTCGCTCTTCTACAGCGGCGACTTCGACGGGGCGGTCGCCCAGGTCGAGGTCGTCCTCGAGGCGAACCCCGACTTCCAGCCCGCCTGGTTCAACCTCGGCAACTACCTGCAGCACCAGGCGCGCATGGCCGAGAGCTCGGGCGACGCGGCCGAGGCGGAGCGGCTCTACGAGGCGACGCGAGAAGCGTACGAGAAGGCGGCCGAGATCGACCCCGCCTCGGACACCGGCGTCGAGGCGGCGGCGCGCGCCGCCGAGCTCGCCCAGTAGTCCGCCCGGGCGCGCCGTGACCGAGCCCACCGACCCGCTCACGCTGTGACCGACCCCACCGACCCGCTCGCGCAGTGGCGACGGACGAAGATCGTCGCCACGCTCGGCCCCGCCACGGCCGACGACGCCACGGTCGAGGCGCTCGTGCGCGCCGGCATGAACGTCGCCCGCATCAACCTGTCCCACGGCACCCCTGAGGAGCACGCCGCGCTGCTCACCACGGTGCGCCGCGTCGCTGCGCGGCTGGGCACCGCGGTCGGTGTCATGGCCGACCTGCCGGGGCCCAAGCTGAGGGTCGGCGACCTCGCCGAGCCGGTCGCGGTCGCCGCCGGCGACCGCGTGACGCTCGGCGCCGGCGCCGACCTCCCGGCCAACTTCCCCGAACTGCTGCAGCACTTCGCGGCCGGGCAGCGGGTGCTGGTCGACGACGGCGCCGTCGCCCTGCGCGTGGCCGCCGTGGAGTACGCCGGCGGCGCCGACGCCAAGGTCGTCCTCGAGGCCCAGAACGCCGGTGTGATCGAGGCGCGCAAGGGCGTGAACCTCCCCGACACACCGCTGCCGATCCCGGCCTTCACGGCGGAAGACGAGGGACACCTGCGGCACGTCCTCGAGCTCGGCGTCGACCTCGTCGCCGAATCCTTCGTGCGCTCCGCCGCCGACGTCGAGCTGCTGAAGCGACGGATCGCCGAGCTCGGCGGCGACCAGCTCGTCGTCGCCAAGATCGAGAAGCGCGAGGCGCTGCTGGCTCTCGACGACATCGCCGCCGCCGCCGACGCGCTGATGATCGCCCGCGGCGACCTCGGGGTGGAGATCCCGCCCGCCGAGGTCCCCGTCTGGCAGAAGCGCATCATCCACGCCGCGCGCGTCGCCGCGCGCCCGGTGATCACGGCCACGCAGATGCTGCAGTCGATGGTCTCGAACCCGCGCCCGACGCGGGCCGAGGCGAGCGACGTCGCCAACGCGATCTACGACTCGACCTGCGCGGTGATGCTCTCGGGCGAGACCGCGATCGGCGCCTACCCGGTCGAAGCCGTCAGCACGATGGCCGAGATCGCGCACGTCGTCGAGGCCGACATCGCCCGCGACGGCTGGCCGCTGCAGGAGTGGGCCCAGCGCCGGGCGCGGACCTCGGACGCGATCAGCTACGCCGCCTGCGACCTGGCCCGCAAGATCGGTGCCGTCGCCATCGTGACGCCGACGGCGACGGGGGCGACCGCGCGCGCCGTCGCTCGCTACCGGCCCTCGCCACGCATCGTCGCCGTGAGCCCGCGGTCGCGCACGGTCGCACAGCTCACCCTCGCCTGGGGGGTCACCCCGCTCCTGCGCGACGAGGTCGCCGATGCCGACGCCGTGATCCCGCGCAGTAACGACGCCGTCCTCGCGGCCCGTCTCGCCGGCGCCGGCGACCTGGTGGTCATGACCGCCGGCGTGCACGCGACCGCCGGCTCCACCAACCTCATCAAGGCGCACGTGCTCCAGTAGCCGGTCCCGCGTGGCGCGCGGGCAGGGAAGCGCGCGGGCGACTGGCGTGCGGGCACGGAAGCCCGTGGCGCACGGGCAGGGAAGCCCGTGGCCCGGCGCGAATCAGTCGGGACAGGGCATCGCGGCCGGCGCGGGGTGTCTCCCGCCGCCCGCGAGACCCAGGGCCTTGAGGATCCGAAGGGGCGAGCGATCATGGCAACCACACGACGCAGGGCGCGCACGGCGGCCGCGCGGCCGCGCGTGCGCTGGGGCCGGTTCATCGCCCTCGCGCTCGTGCTGATCGCGGCCGCCCTCTACGCCGAGCCCCTGCGCGACTACTTCGTCCAGCAGGACCGCTACCAGAAGGCGGCCGGCGCCCTCGAGACGGCGCAGGCCGAGAACGCGGCCCTGCGCGCCGAGATCGAGCGCCTCGGGACCGACGCCTACATCGCCGAGAAGGCGCGCTCCGACCTGCAGATGGTGCCGCAAGGGATGCAGGCCTTCGTGGTCAAGGGCCTGCCCGGCGAGGCGACCGAGGCGGGCGGCGCCGACGAGCAGGGGGTCGTGTCGGAGCGGCTGTCGCCGTTCGAGCGCCTCAGCGACCTCTGGCGGACGCTCTCCGAGTAGCGGTATCCGCGCCACTCCGTACCCGCCGCCCCCATCGAGGGCGAGCGCCACGGTGCGGGGCCGTTCGCGCGCGATGCACGTGGTGCCGTCACCCATCCTCCGCCGCGAGTGTGACGTGTCCCGCCGCGAGTGTGACGTCTCCCGTCGCGGCGTGTACGCTGCCGGCATGGTCGTTGAGCCTAAGCGTGAACCAGAGCACCCCGCGCCCGGCGCCTTCACGGCCGACGACGGGCGCGTCGTGGCCGGCCAGCTCGGGCGCTCGCCGCGCCCGATGAGCACCGTCGCGGCGCGCTGCCCGCACGGGTTCCCGGTGGTCGTCGAGGTCCTCCCGGTCGACGAGCGGGGCCGTCCCTTCCCGACCCTGTACTACCTCACATGCCCCACGGCCGCCGCGGCGATCGGCGCGCTCGAGAGCGCCGGCGGCGTCGAGCGCTTCCAGCGCGCGGTCGACGCCGACGACAGCCTGCGCGCGGCCATAGCCGAGGCCGTGGTCGAGACGCGCGCGCGGCGCGAGGAGCTCGTGCGCGCGCCCGGGCCCAAGGACCCCGCCCTCCGGCTCTCGCCCGCGGGTGCCGCCAGCCTCGCGACCGGGGTCGGCGGCGTCGCCGACCCGTCTCGCCTCAAGTGCCTGCACGCCCACGCGGCCCACGCCCTCGCGCGGCCGGCCTATCGCGTGGGCGCCGAGATCATCGCCGCGGCCGGCGAGCTGTGGTGCGACGACCGCCGCTGCACGGCGTTCGTGCAGGAGGAGGCACAGTGAAGGTCGCCGTCGTCGACCTCGGGACCAACACGTGTCGTCTGCTGCTCGCCGACGTCGTCGACGGCCATTTCGTGAGCGTGACGGCGCGCGAGACCGAGGTCGTCCGGCTCGGGCAGGGGGTCGACGGCCGCGGGCGCCTCGCGCCCGCGGCCGTCGACCGCACCCTCGCCTGCCTCGCGCGCTACACGGCCGCCGCCGCGGCCTACCGCCCCGGGCGCGCGCTGCTCTTCGCCACGAGCGCCCTGCGCGACGCCTCCGACGGCGAGGACTTCCTGCGCCGGGCGGAGGCCGAGCACGGCTGGCCCTGGGAGGTCATCGAAGGCGACCTCGAGGGGCGGCTCGCCTTCCGCGGCGCGGTCGCCGGGCTCGCTCATCCCGTGCATGAGCAGCTGCTCGTCGTCGACATCGGCGGGGGCAGCACCGAGCTGATCGTCGGGAGCGGCGTGACGGGTGAGGCCGCCGCCGTCCGCAGTGTCGACATCGGCGCCGTGCGCCTGACCGAGCGCTGCTTCGCCGACGACCCGCCGACCGACGCGCAGTGGGCGGCGGCGAGCGCGCTCGTCGCGAGCGCGCTCGCCGCCGCCTCCGCCGAGGTCGTCGCGTCCGCAAGCCCCCCGGTCGTCGGCATCGGCGTCGCCGGGACGTTCACCACCCTCGTCGCCTACGTGCTGGCGCTCACGGAGTGGCGCCGCGAGCTCGTCGACGGCTACGAGCTGAGCCGCGAGACGATGCTGGGCGCGATCGCCCGCTTTCGGCAGCTCACGAGCGTCCAGCGGGCCGAGCTGCCCGGCATCCGTCGCGGCCGCGAGGACGTCATCCTTGCCGGCGCCCTGATCGCCGCCGAGTCGTGCCGCGCCTTCGGTCTCGACGCCCTTCGCGTCTCCACGTCGGGCATCCTCGAAGGCGCCGGCCTCTGGGTGGCCGGGCGACCCGATGCGCGTCCGCGGCGCTGACCGCCGCCCCGCGCCTGTCGCGACCTCGCGCGCGTATACTCTGCGCTGATGCCGGAGTGGCGGAACTGGTAGACGCCGGGGACTTAAAATCCTCAGTCCCGCGAGGGACGTCCGGGTTCGACTCCCGGCTCCGGCACCATGCTCCTCACCACCCGCGCGTCCCCGGCCCGCCCTTGAACGGCCCCTCGACGTCGCTCGTGACCCAGCCGCCGTAGAAGTCGCCGGGCTGGGCGGCGACGCGCTCGTCGTCGACGTAGCAGGCGTCCATCTTGCCGGGGTAGAAGGCGAGGTGGTCGCGCAGGCTCTCGTAGCCGGGGCGCGGCTCCGCGTAGCTCCAGGCCGCGTCCCGGATCACACGCTCGCCGATCACCAGGTCGTGGTAGGAGGCGACACCCTTGAACTCGCAGACGGTGCGCCGCGACGACGGGCGCAGCAGGTCGCGGCGCACGTCCTCCGGCGGGAGGTAGTAGACCGGCGGGTGGCTCGTCTCGAGCACGCGCAGGGCGCGGCGCGTGTCGGCGACCACTTCGCCCCCGGCTTCGACGCGCACGCGCCGGCCGCTCGGCTCCACCCGCGGCGGGCGCGGGTAGTCCCAGACCGACTCGCGCGGCTGCCCGCCGCTCTCTTCTCGCTCGCCCATGCGCACATCCTTCCCCTTCATCCGGGACTCCCGCACATCGCCTCATCCTCCCCGGCCTGCTCGCCGCGCCTTCCGCTTCCTCCCGGCAGGCACTATCATGCGGGTGACGGCAGTCTGGAGGGGCTGGCCGGCGAGAGCGCCGGCCAGTGGCTGCCCAGGTCACCGAGAAAGGGGTCACCGTGGGCTACATCATCGCAGTCGCCGTGGTCGTCTTCATCCTCTTCGTCGTGGCGGTGCTCGTGGCGGGCATCCGCATCGTGCGTCCGACGAGTCGCGGCCTCACGGAGCGGCTGGGCAAGTACAACCGCTTCGCCGGCCCGGGCTTCCACGTCATCATCCCGCTGATCGAGCACATGTATAAGGTCGACATCCGCGAGGCGCTGGTCGACGCGCAGCCGCAGACCATCATCACCAACGACAACCTCAACGCGCGCGTCGACGCGCAGGTGTACCTCAAGGTCAAGGCCGACGAGGAGAACGTCAAGGCGTCGCAGTACAACGTGGCGCAGTACGAGCGCCAGATCGTGAACCTCGCCCGCACCACCCTGCGTAACATCATCGGCACCATGAGCCTCAAGTCGGCGAACAGCGAGCGCGGCCGGATCAACGAGGAGCTGCGCTCGACGCTCAAAGTCGAGACCGCGAGCTGGGGCATCGAGATCCTTCGCACCGAGCTCAAAGAGATCGACCCGCCGTCCGATGTGCAGGAGACGATGAACAAGGTCGTCAAAGCCGAGAACGAGAAGATCGCCGCCATCGACTACGCGACGGCGCGCGAGACGCAGGCCGACGGCGAGCGGCGCGCCTCGATCCAGCAGGCGGAGGGCATCAAGCGGGCCCGCGTTCTGGCCGCCGAGGGTGAGGCCGAGGCGATCCAGCTCGTCAACGAGGCCGCCGATCGCTACTTCGTCGGCAACGCCCAGATGCTGCGCCGTATCGAGGCGGTCGAGCGCGCGATGTGGCAGAACGCCAAGGTCGTGGTGCCCGGCGACGCCGAGCTCGTCAACGTGATCGGCGACCTGGCCGGCCTGACGCCGCTGCCCAGGGGCGATGGCGCCAGGGCGCCGGCGGCGCCGGCGGCGCCGACGAAGAGGTAGAACGGCGGCGCCCGGCACAGTTCGGCGCGCGCCCGGCTACGGCTTCGTCCGCCGGGCGCCCTTCTTCGCCTTCGGCGGCATCGACGCGCGAACTCGGCGCCCCGGCGCACCCACGCGGCGGTCTCCTCGCGCGTCTGCCAGCACCGACGGCGGGAGCAGCATGTACTCGCGCATGACGCGGCCCGGCATCGGTTCGAACGGGCTGCCGCCGACGGCCTCGAGATCGCGCCGCGCGTCTTCGGGCAGGCGCACCGTGACGCCGGCCGCGTGCACGGCGGCGAACATGTTGCCGCCGGCGAAGTAGGCGGGGCAGCCGAACATCGGCCGGTGCTCGACGCGCACGCCGGCCGCCTCGGCCGCCGCGACGACGGCGTCGTCCAGGGCGCGGGTCAACTCCGGCGACGGTCGCTCCCAAGGCATGGCGGCCTCCTTCGTTCTCGGTGTGGGCGGTGGCGCCTCTCGTCGCGCCGCGACCTCGTGCGGCGACGATACCCCGGACCGTGCCCACTCAGCCGTGGGCGGCCTGGCGGCCGCAAGAGCCGGCGAGAGCGGGCGTGACCGCGCGTGGACGGTGCCGTGCCGGGCCGCAGGCGGTGCTCTGGCCGGGTCAGCCGGCGCGCGCGTCGCCGAGGTCGCCGCCAGACCAGGCCGCGCTGCGGGGCGAGGAAGAACGCGACGACGAAGAAGGCCGTCGCGGTCAGCACGATCGCCGCCCCCGAGGCGACGTCGAGGTAGTAGCTCAGGTAGAGCCCGACGACGCTCGAGACGACGCCCACGACGGCCGCCGACCGCCATCATCGTCGGCAGCCGCCGCGTGAGCAGCGAGGCCGTCGCGCCCGGCGTCACGAGCAGCGCCGCCACCAGCCCGACGCCCACGGTCTGCAGCGACACCACGATGGTCAGCGCGAGCAGCACGAGCAGCGCGAGCAGCACGAGCCCCGGCCGTCGCCCGAGCGTGTGCGCCAGCAACGGGTCGAACGAGGCGAGGAGCAGCTCACGATAGAGGAGGGCGACGGCGAGCAGCACCGCTGCGGCCAGCCCGCTGGTGAGCCAGAGGTCGGTCGTCGAGACGCCGAGCACGTCGCCGAAGAGGATGTGCGTGAGGTCGGTGGCGTAGGAGCCCGTCGAGCTGATGAGGAGCACGCCGAGGGAGAGCGCCGCGGCGAAGAGGATGCCGATCGCCGTGTCCTCGCGGACGGTGCCGTGGCGGGTGAGGAAGCCGATGCCGAGGGCGACCAGCAGCGCGGCGACCAGCGCCCCGGCGAGGAGGTCGACGCCGGCGAGGTAGGCGAGGGCGATACCGGGCAGGACGGCGTGGGCCAGGGCGTCGCCGAGGAACGCCATCGAGCGCAGGACGACGTAGCAGCCGAGCACCGAGCAGACGAGGCCGACGACGACCGCCGCCACCAGGGCGCGCTGCATGAAGGCGAGGGCGAAGGGCTCGGTCAGCCAGTCGATCACGGCAGCGGCTCCTCGCCGGCGGCGTGGCCGTGGCGGTGGGCGACGCCGTCGCCGACGTGGCCCGGGCAGCACTGGTCGACGACGACCATGTCGCCGACGAAGAGCGCCTGCCCGCCGTATGCCTCGCCGATGTGGGCGGGGGTGAAGACCTCGGCCGGCGGGCCGTAGGCGATGAGCCGGCCGTTCAGAAGGGCGGCGAGCTCGAAGCGCGTCGCCGCGGTGTTCATGTCGTGGGTCGAGACGAGCACCGTGATGTCCTCGCCGCGCAGGACCTCGAGCAGCCCGAGCAGCGCCTCCTTGGCCGAGGCGTCGACGCCGGTGAACGGCTCGTCGAGCAGCAGGACGTGCGGCTCCTGGGCGAGCGCCCGGGCGAGGAAGACGCGCTGCTGCTGCCCGCCCGAGAGCTCGCCGATCGGGCGCCGCGCGAGGTGGGCGATCGAGAGGTCGTCGAGGGCGCGGGCGACGGCCTCGCGGTCGGCCGCCTGGGGGCGCCTGAGCGCCCCCAGGCGGCCGTACCGCCCCATCATCACCACGTCGGCGACCGTGACCGGGAACCGCCAGTCGATCTCCTCGCGCTGTGGCACGTAGGCGACGGGGTCGGTCTGGTCGCCGGGCGGGCGCCCGTGGACGAGCACGCGCCCGTGCTGCGGGCGCAGCAGGCCGACCATCGCCTTGAAGAGCGTCGACTTGCCGGCCCCGTTGGGCCCGACGATCGCCACCTGCGCGCCGTGCGGGACGTGCAGCGTGACGCGCTCGAGCGCCGGGTGGCCGTTGTAGCGGACGGTGAGCTCCTCGAGGGCGAGCATGGCCGTCATCGCAGGGCCTCGACGCTCATTGCGGGGTCTCAGGCTTCATCGCAACGCCTCGACGATGCGCTGCGTGTCGTGGCGCAGCATCTCGATGTAGGTGGCCGCCCCGCCGCCGGGCTCGCTCAGGGAGTGCACGCGGAGGTCGTCGACGACTTCGATGCCGGTCTCCCCGGCGATCTGCCGGCCAAGGCCGGGATCCTCGCCGATGTCGACGAAGATCGCCTTCACGCCGGTCGCGCGCACGGTGGCGACGAGCTCGGCGAGGTCGCGAGCGCTCGGCGTCTCGCCGCTGCTCACCCCGGGGATGACCGCGCCGACGATGCGCAGGCCGTACCGGTCGGCGAAGTAGCCGTGGCTGACGTGGTTCATGACCAGCTGGCGGTCGTCTGGGGCGATCGTCTCGACCTGCGCGGCGATCCAGCGGTCGAGCTCGGCCAGCTCGGCGATGTAGGCCTCGGCGTTGCGCTCGTACTCGTCGGCGCCCTCGGGGTCGACCTCGATCAGCGCGTCGCGGATGGTCGTCACGTAGCTCTCGGCGAGCGTGGGGTCGAGCCAGAAGTGGGGGTCGACCTCGCCGTCGTGGGCGTCATCATCGCCGTCACTCTCGTCCTCGTGGGCGGGCTCGCCGGGCTGCGGCGTGCGCGGCGCGAGGCCGGCGGCCGCCTCGATCACGGGCGCGTCGCCGCCGGCCTCACGCAGCATGTCGGCGAGCTGACTCTCGAGCCCGGCGCCGTTGAGGACGACGAGGTCGGCGCCGGCCGTCTCGCGCAGGTGCGAGGGTGTCGGCTGGAAGACGTGGGGGTCGGTCCCGGGGGGGATCAGCGACGTCACGGCGGCGCGCTCGCCGGCCACGTTGCGCGCCATGTCGGCGAGGAACCCGGTGCTGGTCACGACCTGTGGGCGGCCATCGTCGGCCGCCTCGTCGCCGCCGCAGGCGGCGACCCCGGCGGACGCGGTCGCGAGCGCCAGCAGGAGCGCCAGCACGACCGTCGGCGCGGCCAACGCTCGCCGCGGTCCCGGCCGGCTCACGCCGCCTCCCGCGGGTCGTCGGCTCGGCGCGGCCGGCTCACGCCGCCTCCCGCGGGTCGTCGGCTCGGCCGGGGCCGGCATCGGCGCGGCCCGCGTCGGCGCCGCGGCGCACCCCACGGGCCTGACACTCGGCGCACACGCCGCTGAGCTGCAGGAAGTGCTCCTCGATGGCGAAGCCCGTCTCCTTCGCCGCGCGGCGGACCAGGGAGGAGACATCGCAGTCGGTGAACTCGCCGACCTTGCCGCAGCCGACGCACACGACGCTGTGGCCGTGGTCGCTCTCGGCCGGGACGAACGCCTCACAGTGACCGTCGGCGTGGACGCGGCGGATCGCGCCGGCCTCGCTCAGCAGCTCGAGGGTACGGTACACGGTCGTCAGGCCGAGGTCGGGGCAGGCCCGCCGACCGGCGTCGAACAGCTGGAGGGCGCTCAGGGCGGCGTCGGTGCGCGCCAGCGCCTCGACCACGGCTCGTCGCTGGCGCGTGAGGCGTGACCCGCGGGCGCCGAGCCGCCCCGCCATGTCGGTCGCGTCCAGCCTCATGGGCGCCGGGTGCTCTTGAAACTGAAAATCGTTTTCATCAAGACGGCAGCCTACACCCGTGCGTGGCCGGGGGCAAGGGGCGCGCAGGCGGGCGCGCGCAGGCGCGCGTCAGGCCTGCGACAGGGGGCAGGCGGCGATGCAGATGCCGCAGACCGTCTCGGGGCTCTCGCCGTAGGTGACGGTCATGTGGTGGCGGCAGGCGGCGGCGTCGAAGAGCCTGGAGAGCGGCATGCCGGCACGCCAGCGCACGTCGCGGCCACAGCCGGCGGGGCAGGCGTCGACGCAGGCGCGGCAGTCGCCGCAGCGTCCCTCGAGGATCGGCGTGCCGACCGGCAGCGACAGGTCGGTGAAGACCGTGGCCAGGCGCACGGCGGGGCCGAAGTCGTTGGCGACGAAGAGGGCCGTCTTGCCGATCCAGCCGAGCCCGGCTTGAGTGGCGGCGGTCTTGTGGGGGAAGGGCGCGCCGCCGTCGTGGGCAGGACGGCCGCCGTCGTCGCCGCCGGTCCCGTGGCCGTCACCCCCGGCCGCCGAGGTGCTGGTGGCCGGGACCGCCTCGGCGCGGTGACCGTGCTGGCGCAGCGCCGTCGCGAGGGTCGCGGTCGCGGCATCGAGCGCCGCGTTCACGCGCCGGTACTCCTCGCGGTAGTCGTCGGTGGGCCCGTGGTGCAGGGCGCGCAGCACCGCCGGGTCGAGGCGCATGAGCATCGTGACCGCGGTCGGCAGGTCGGGGGCGAGCGGGTCGAGCCTGGGATCGTTGGCGGCGACACCCCACGCGGCGACGTCCCTGCTCCTCAGGAGTCGGCCGATGGTGTGCCGGTCGAGCACGTTCAGCATGGACAAGCCCCTCAGGTCGACGCGACGATCGCCGCCGCGACGAGTCGCTCAGATGGTGGCACCCCGGTCAGTCGAGCCGCAATGGACGGAGGCACGGACTTCGCTCTCCCACTTGGCCCTTCTGGACAGTCGCACGCACCAGTTCGACGGTCTGTCGCGACAGACCGGCGCCGTTTGTGACGAAACGGTGAAATGTGACTCGTTGCACAAACGCCGGGTTTGCGACCGGGTGGCCTGCGGACAAACTAGGACTGCGACAATCCGATATGGCGGAGGAGGTGAGACCGATGCAGGGGTACGCCTATCTGTACTACAGGCTCGCCCGCGGGGAGCGGCGCGACAGGTCGCGCAGGTGACCATCGGCTGACGATGAGCACGCGACCAACAGACGTATCGTCCTGAAGGGGACGGTCTGCTGCGGCGGATCGTCCCCTTCTTCACGTCCGGGGTCCGCGAGCGGTGCGCCGAAGCGGTCCGCGGGAGTCGCCCGCGGGGGGTCGTGGCGTCGGTCAGCGCGGGCGGAAGCGCCGCAGCCTGAGGCTGTTGCTCACCACGGTGACGCTCGAGAGCCCCATGGCCGCGGCGGCGAAGATCGGGTCGAGGAGGATCCCGAAGGCAGGGTAGAAGACGCCGGCCGCCAGGGGGATGAGGGCGGCGTTGTAGGCGAAGGCCCAGAAGAGGTTCTGCTTCACGGTGCGGATCGTGCGCCGCGACAGCTCGATGGCCACGGGGACGCCACGCAGGTCGCCCGAGATCAGCGTGACGTCACTGGCCTCGACGGCGACGTCGGCGCCGGTGCCGAGGGCGATCCCGACGTCGGCCTGGGCGAGGGCGGGCGCGTCGTTGATGCCGTCGCCGACCATGGCGACCCGGCGTCCCTCGGCCTGCAGCCGCTCGACCTCGCCGGCCTTCTCGTGGGGCAGAACCTCGGCGCGCACGTCGTCGATGCCGACCTCGCGGGCGATGGCGGCCGCCGTGCGCCGGTCGTCGCCGGTCAGCATGATCACGTCGAGCCCGAGCTCGCGTAGCCGGCGCACGCCCTCGACCGAGCCCTCTTTGACACGGTCGGCGATGGCCAGCGCGCCGGCAGGCTGCCCGTCGACCCACACGAAGGCCAGCGTGGCGCCGGTCTCGCGTAAGGCGGCGCCGCGTCGCTCGAGCTCGTCGACCGGGGCGCGTTCGCCGGCGAGGCGCGCGCTGCCGACCTCGACGAGCCGGTCTTCGACGCGGGCGCGCACGCCGTGGCCGGCGAGGTCCTCGAAGTCGGTGAAGGCCGGCGGCTCGAGGCCGCGCTCGCGGGCCGCCTCGAGCACCGCGCGAGCCAGGGGGTGGTCGCTGCCGCGCTCGGCGCCGGCGACCAGGCGGAGGAGCTCGCCGGCGTCCGGGCGGCCGGCGATCGTGCCGCCATCGGCGATGGTGCCGCCGCCGGCAGCCGGCTCGCCCTCGCCGTCGGCAGCCGGCTCGCCCGCGCCGTCGGCCGCGTCGCCCCCGGCGACCAGCACCTCGACGACGGCCGGGCGGCCCTCGGTGATCGTGCCCGTCTTGTCGAGGACGATCGTGTCGAGCTTCTGCGCCGTCTCGAGTGCGGCACCGTCGCGGATCAGGATGCCGTTCTCGGCCCCCTTGCCGGTGCCGACCATGATCGCGGTCGGGGTGGCGAGACCCAGGGCGCACGGACAGGCGATGACGAGCACGGCGATGAAGTTGAGCAGGGCGTACGTGAGCGCCGGCTCCGGGCCGAAGATCAGCCAGACGACCAGGGTGACGAGGGCGATGGCGATGACGATCGGCACGAAGTAGCCGGCGACGACGTCGGCGAGACGGGCGATCGGCGGCTTCGAGCCCTGGGCGCGCTCGACCAGCTGGACGATCTGCGCCAGGGCGGTCTCGCTGCCGACGCGCGTCGCCCTGAAGGTGAACGAGCCGCTGGTGTTGACGGTCGCGCCGATGACCTCGTCGCCGGGCTCCTTGGCGACGGGGAGCGGCTCGCCGGTCAGCATCGACTCGTCGACCGCCGAGGCGCCCTCGACGACGACGCCGTCGACCGGCACGCGCTCGCCGGAGCGCACGAGGACGAGGTCGCCGGGCCGCACGTCGGCGACGGCGACCTCGTCCTCGCGGCCGTCGCGCACCACGCGTGCCGTGTCCGGCTGGAGCTTGATCAGGGCGCGCAGGGCCTCCCCTGTCTGGCCCTTCGCGCGCGCCTCGAGCAGTCGGCCGAGCAGCACCAGGGTGATGATGATCGCGGCGGAGTCGAAGTAGACCGCGTCGGCGAGGCCCTCGGCCTCGAACAGCGTGGGGAAGAGCACCACGAGCACGCTGTAGAAGTACGCCGCCGAGGTGCCCATGGCGATGAGCGTGTTCATGTCGGCGGCGCCGTGGCGGAGGGCCGCCCAGGCGCCGCGGTAGAAGCGCGCCCCGACCCAGAACTGCACGGGGGTGGTGAGCGCCCAGAGGAAGTAGCCGTTGTTCATCCAGTCGGGGAGGAAGGGGAACCAGTGGTGCTGCATCGTCCCCGCGAAGATCACCACGGAGAGCACGGCGCCGATGACGACCTTGCGGCGCAGGGCCTCGTACTCGGCGCGTCGCGCCGCCTGCTCGACGTCGAGGGCCGCCTCCGTCGCGGAGGCGCCGTCGCCGGCCGGCGTCTCGGCGACGCCGTACCCGGCGTCACGGACCGCCTTCTCCAGGCGTTCGCGTACGCCGGCCCCGGGGAGCACGGTGACGGTGGCGCGCTCGGTGGCCAGATTGACCTCGGCCTTGAGCACGCCGGGCACGTGCTTCAGGGCGCGCTCGACGCGCGCCACGCACGAGGCGCAGGTCATGCCGGTGATCGGCAGGACCTCGGTCTGCGTCACGACGCCGTACCCGGCCTCGGCGACGGTGTCGACGAGGTCCCGCGCGCTGAGGCGCGCGGGATCGAACGTCACCGTCGCCTTCTCGGTGGCGAAGTTGACGCTGGCCTCGTCGACGCCCTCGGCGCGCTGCAGCGCGCGCTCGTTGCGGCGCACGCAGGCCGCACAGGTCATGCCCGTGATCGGCAGCTCGATCGTCTGTCGCTCGTCGCTCATCCTGCTCCCGTCGGGCGCGCCAGCGCCGGGGTCGCGGCGCTTCCCAGTACCCTGCCCGGCGCTGTACCCGCTCGAGCTTCGCTTGGCTCGGCTCTCGATCGGCACGAACCCGTTCCGGGTCCGGCTTGCGCACCCACTACGACCTATTCCCCATGTGGGCCGCTCATACCCCCCTGGGGTACTCGTACTCGCCGCGCGCCGGGGCGCCCGGTATGATTGCCGCCGGCACCGACGGGGGCCCTCGCCGCCGGTGCGGCCCGCGACCATGTCCGCCCCTGCGAGGTGACGACGCATGAGTATCTGGGACGCGTCCCACGAGACCATGGACCGCGAGCGCCTGCGCGCCCTGCAGCTCGAGCGCCTGCAGGCGACCGTGGCGCGGCTCTACGAGCGCGTACCGCACTACCGCGAGCGCCTCGCGGCGCTCGGCGCCGAGCCCGGCGACGTGCGCGCGCTCGACGACCTCCGCCGCCTGCCGTTCACGACCAAGACCGACTTCCGCGACCGCTACCCGTACGGGCTCTTCGCCAGCCCGCTGGCCGACGTCGTCGAGGTGCACTCGTCGTCGGGCACCACGGGCAAGCCGGTCGTCGCCGGGTTCACGCGGCGCGACCTCGACACCTGGGCGGAGCTCGTCTGCCGCGTGGCGGTCATGGCCGGGGTGCGCGCGGACGACGTCGCCCAGGTCTCCTTCGGCTACGGCATGTTCACCGGTGGCTTCGGGCTTCACTACGGCCTGCAGCGCGCCGGGGCGACCGTGCTGCCCATGTCGGCCGGCAACACCGCGCGGCAGCTGCAGTTCATGCAGGACTTCGGCACCACCGTGCTGGTCGCGACGCCGTCGTACGCGCTCTACCTCGCCGAGTCGATCCAGGCGCTCGGCACCCCCGACGCCTTCCGCCTGCGGCTCGGGCTCTTCGGCGCCGAGGCGTGCAGCGAGGAGATGCGGCGGCAGATCGAGAGCCGCATCCCGATCCGCGCCACCGACAACTACGGCCTCACCGAGGTGATGGGCCCGGGCGTCTCGGGCGAGTGCGAGTGCCGCGCCGGCATGCACGTCGCCGAGGACCACTTCATCGTCGAGGTCGTCGACCCGGCGACCGACGAGCCGGTCCCCGAGGGAGAGGTCGGCGAGCTCGTCTTCACCTCGATCACCCGCGAGTGCTCACCCGTCCTGCGCTACCGCACCCGCGACCTCTGCAGCGTCACCACCGAGCGCTGCGCGTGCGGCCGCACGCTGGCCCGCACGGGCCGCATCGTCGGCCGCACCGACGACATGTTCATCATCAGCGGCGTCAACATCTTCCCGTCCGCCGTCGAGCGCGTGCTCTTCGCCATCGAGGGCATCGAGCCGCACTACCAGATCGTGCTCGGCCGTCGGGGTGCGCTCGACACTTTCGAGGTGCAGGTCGAGGTGACCGAGGCGCTCTTCAACGGCTGGATGGACGACCTGCGCGCCTTCGAGCGCCGAGTGACCGAGGAGCTGCGCTCGGCCCTGCTGGTACGGCCCAAGGTCAAGCTCGTCGAGCCGGGGACGCTGGAGCGGACCGAGGGCAAGGCGCGGCGGGTGATCGACGAGCGGCCGCGGTAGCGCGGCGGTTGATCGACGAGCAGCCGCGGTAACGCGGCGACCGAGCCCCAGATGCAGCGACCGCCCCGGCCGTCACGGCCGGGGCGGTCGCGCCCCCTGTCAGTCGAAGGCCGACGGCGCGGGCCCCCGCTCCGCACCGCCGGCCAACCTTGTGGACCTTGGGTTCTCTCTCTGCCTCCTGTGGTCTCCCCGATCAAAGGTATCGGGACGGGCTCCCGCGGACCACATAGGACAGGCGTCTAGGCAGTCTGCGAGACTCGGTCGCCGGCCTTGAGACCACCGGGAGGTGCGCCCGCCGCGGGGCGGCCAGACCGCGCGCTGCGCAGCGGCGAGCGGCCTCGCCCGGGGCCGTCCCTCAGACGGTGGCGCGCAGCAGCTCCAGGTGGCTCGTGACGCCGGCGAGCACCTTCTCGACGCCGTCGTCGCGCAGCGAGGTGACGCCCTTGGCGCGCGCCGCGCGCTGGATGTCGAGCGCGCTGCCGCCGGCGGCCACCATCTCGCGCAGCTCCTCGTCGAGCACGAGGACCTCGTAGAGGCCGAGCCGGCCGCGGTAGCCGGTGCCGAAGCACTGCGGGCAGCCCACCGGTGTGTAGAGGCGCAGGCGCTTCTTCGGCGCCGGCCCGAGACCGAGCTCGGCCCATTGCCGCTCGCTCATCGTGACCGCCTCGCGGCAGTGGGGGCAGAGGCGGCGCACCAGGCGCTGGGCTACGAAGCAGCGCCAGGCGGCGGCGACCAGGTAGCGCGGCACCCCCATCTCGACGAGGCGCTGGACCGCGGCGCTGGCGTCGCTGGTGTGCATCGTGCTGAAGACCTGGTGCCCGGTGATCGCCGCGTCGGCCGCCATCTTGGCCGTCTCGAGGTCGCGGATCTCGCCCACCATGATGACGTCGGGGTCGGCGCGCACGAGGGCGCGCAGCGCCTGCGCGAAGGTCAGGCCGATGCCGGGCCGCACCTCGGTCTGCACGACGCCCTCGACCTTGCGCTCGATCGGGTCTTCGACCGTGTAGAGCTTGCGCTCGGGCGACTTGACGAGCTCGAGCGTCGTGTAGAGCGTCGTCGACTTGCCGCAGCCCGTGGGCCCGACGATGGCGATGCCGCCCTCGGGCGCCTTCAGCGCCTGCTCGTAGCGCTCGAGGCTCGCGCCCGCGAGGCCGAGGTCGCCGAGGGTCGGCGGCAACGGCGCCACTTCGAGGATGCGGATCGTCAGGTGCTCGCCGTAGAGGCTGGGGATGCTGGCCAGACGCAGGTCGGCGGTCTCGCCGCCGGCCAGCTCGAAGCTGGTGCGGCCGTCCTGCGGCAGGCGGCGCTCGGCGATGTTCATGCCGCCCATGATCTTGAGCCTGCTGATGACGCCGGCCTGCGTCTCCTTGGGCAGGGTGCGCAGGTCGTGGAGCACGCCGTCGATGCGACAGCGCACGTGCAGGCTGTCCTCGCGCGGCTCGATGTGGATGTCGGAGGCGGACATGCCGGTCGCGTCGGCGAGGAGGGTGTCGACGATCTCGATGATCGAGGCGTCGACGGCCTCGGGGCCGGCCGGCTCCTCGCCCGTCTCTTCGCCGGCCTCCCGGAGTTTGCCGCGCGAGCTGAAGTAGACGGCGAGCGCGTCGTCGAAGGCGCTCTCGCTGCAGATGACCGGCACGACGCGGCGCCTGGTGCGCATGCCGACCTCGTCGATGGAGATGACATCGAGGGGGTTGGTCATCGCGAGGACGAGAGCGCCGCCGTCGTCGATGCGCAGGGGCATGAGCCGGTGGCGGACGATGAAGTCGCGCGAGAGGAGCGCCATGGCGGCAGGCTCGGGCGCCGTGGCCGTGAGGTCGACGACGCCGATGCGCATCTGGCCGGCGAGCGCGGCGACGATGTCGTCCTCGCCGACGAGGCCCTCGCGCACGAGCACCTCGCCGAGGCGGCCGCCCTCGCGCCGCTGGCGCTCGAGGGCGCGCTCGAGCTGCTCGCGCCCGACGAGACCGCTGGCGGCGAGCAGAGCGCCGAGCCGGAGGCGACCGGCGGCGCGCTGGGCGCGACCGGCGACGAGATGGTCGACGGTGGTGCGCACCTCGTCGAGCGCCAGCGGCTTGAAGAGCAGCTCGGCGGCGCCCAGCCGCCGCACGCGGTCGACGGTGGCGGCCTGGGCCGGGCTGGAGAGGGCGATCGTGGGGACGCCGTGCAGCTCGGGGGCGTTGCGCAGCTGCCGCAGCACCTCGAAGCCGTCGATGACGGTCGAGCTCGAGGTCGAGGAGGACGGCGCTCGGGCGCAGCTCCTTGAGTGCCGTCATCGTCGCGGGCTCGCCGACGTACGTCTTCACGTCGTACCCGTCGGCGAACCGGCGGGCGATCTCGCCGCGCAAGGTGTCGTCGTCCTCGATCACGGCGAGGACCTTCACGGTGTCGGTCGTCACGGCTGCCCCTCTCTCGTCGCCCGTCACATCATAAGAGATGCCCGACGCCGTGGCCGCCTCGACACGGCGTCGCGGGTCGACGATGGGTGTGGCGATGACGCGTGGCGTCGCGGGTCGGCGATGGGCGTGGCGAGGCGCGCGGCGTCACGGGCGGCGACGCGCGCGGCGAGGACCGGCGGGCCGCAGGTCGGCGGTGCCGGGCGATCGCGCGTGCGCCCGCGCGCGGCGCGACGCCGCGGCGGACGTCCGGTGATGAAGGGAGTGTGCCGGGCCGGCGGGGGCCTTCACTCGGATGCGGGCTGTCCGGTGTCTGTCGAAGGAGACCGGCCCGGCAGAGAGAGAGGATACGGAATGCCGGGCGGGTGCCCGGTGAGTTGTCCCCTGGTCTCAGGTTTGGTATCGGCAGGGGAGGGGGCCCCATGAGGGTGCGCGGCGTCAACGCGTAGCCCCTCCGAGCAACGCTCTTCGACGGCGGCGGACGACGGGTCCGTCGTGCGGGCGCGGCGGCCCGCGAGAGCCCACCGCCGCGGCCGCTGCTGCTATACTGCGCGCCACCCGTCCGCGAGGTCGCACCACGTTCGACAAGGTCCTCATCGCCAACCGTGGCGAGATCGCCATCCGCGTGATCCGCGCCTGTCGCGAGCTCGGCGTCGGCACGGTCGCCGTGTACTCCGAGGCCGACGCCGACTGCCTGCACGTGCGCTACGCCGACGAGGCGGTCTGCATCGGGCCGCCGCCGGCCACGCAGTCCTACCTGGTGAAGCCGGCCCTCATCCAGGCCGCCCTCCAGACCGGCGCCCAGGCGATCCACCCGGGGTACGGCTTCCTCGCCGAGAACGCCGAGTTCAGCGGCCTCTGTGCGCAGCAGGGCCTCAAGTTCATCGGGCCCGGCCCCGAGTCGATCGCGCTCATGGGCGACAAGGCGTCGGCGCGCACGACGATGACCGCGGCCGGCGTCCCGGTCACCCCAGGGTCGAAGGGTGTGATCGCCGACGCCGCCGAGGCCGAGCTCGTGGCGAAGCAGATCGGCCTGCCAGTCATGGTCAAGGCGTCAGCCGGCGGCGGCGGCAAGGGCATCCGCATCGTCAAGGAGGCGGCCGAGCTCCCGGGCGCCGTGCGCCAGGCGCAGGCCGAGGCCGTGGCGGCGTTCGGCGACGGCTCCGTGTACGTCGAGAAGTACCTCGAGGCGCCGCGCCACATCGAGATCCAGGTGCTCGCCGACGGGCAGGGCCACGGCGTGCACCTCGGCGAGCGCGACTGCTCGATCCAGCGGCGCCACCAGAAGCTCATCGAAGAGGCGCCCTCCCCGGCCGTCGACCCGCTGCTGCGCTCCGAGATGGGGCACGCCGCGGTGGCCGCCGCCGTCGCCGCGGGCTACGAGGGGGCCGGTACCGTCGAGTTCCTCCTCGACCCTGCGGGCGACTTCTACTTCATGGAGATGAACACTCGCGTACAGGTCGAGCACTGCGTGACCGAGATGGTGAGCGGCGTCGACATCGTCAAGACCGGCATCCGCATCGCCGCCGGCGAGGGCCTGCCTCTCCGTCAGGAGGAGGTCGAGCTCGAGGGCCATGCGATCGAGTTCCGCATCAACGCCGAAGACCCCGAGGCCGATTTCATGCCGTCACCGGGCACGGTGACGAAGTGGGTCGCGCCCGGCGGACCTTGGGTGCGTCTCGACTCGCACGTCTACCAGGGCTACATGGTGCCGCCGTTCTACGACAGCCTGCTCGGCAAGCTCATCGTCTGGGGCCGCGACCGCGAGGAGTGCCTCGCCCGCTCGCGCTGGGCCCTCGACCAGTTCCTCGTGGAGGGCATCGCCACGACGATCCCCTTCCACCGCCGCGTCCTCGACCACCCGCTCTTCATCGCCGGCGAGGTCTCGACCCACTTCATCGAAGACCACCTGGGCTGAGGCCTCCAGTCGGACCTCGTCGGTGGCGGGCGCTCTCGTGCGCTGCGGCCGACCGCCCGCGCGTCGGGGCCGCCTGCCCGGGCGCCGGGGCCGCCCGCTCGCGCGCCGGCGCCGCCCGGCGACGTTCGCGCTCCTCCTCCGCGCAAACGGGTATGAAGGCACGGAGACGCCGGGGCGGCTCCCGCCGCACCCCGCCCCGGCCGCCCGCGGTCGTCAGGAGGAGAGCCCATGGCCATCATCACCGCCGAGGACGCAGCCACGCTGCGCACGCTCTTCGAGGAGCAGCTCAAGAGCGACGTCACGCTGGTCCACTACACGCAGCGTGAGAGCAAGATCTACGTGCCCGGCGTCGTCCCGTGTGCGGCCTGTCGAGACACCAGAGAGCTCCTCGAGGAGCTCGTCGAGCTCAGCGACCGGCTCCACCTCGAGACCCGCGACTTCGTCGCCGACGCCGACGCGGCCGCGGCCGCCGGCGTCGACAAGATCCCGGCGACGGTGGTGCGCGGTCGTGACGGCGGCGAGCGGGTGCGCTTCTACGGCGCCCCGGCGGGCTACGAGTTCACCAGCCTGCTCGAGGACATCCTCGACGTCGGCGACGGCGGCCCAGCGCTGCCCGAGACCGTGGTCACGGCCCTCGAAGAGGTCGACCAGCCGGTCCACATCCAGGTCTTCGTCACCCCCACCTGCCCGTACTGCCCGGTCTCGGTGCGGGCCGCGCACGTGCTCGCCCTGGCCAGCCCCCACGTGACCGCCGACATGGTGATCGGGCCCGAGTTCCCCCACGTCGCCCAGCGCTACCAGGTCATGGCGGTGCCGAAGACGGTGATCAACGACACCCACCACTTCGAGGGTGCGCTGCCGGTCGAGGACGTCATGGGAGCCGTGCTGCACGCCATCGGCAAGGAGACCGAGCAGCTTCCGGAGGAGTGAGGCGCCGGGCAGCTCGGCGGCTCACCGGTCAGCCCCGCGGCCCGACCGGTCCGCCCCGCGGCCCGACGGTCCGCCCCGCAGGGGCTCAGTCGCCGGCGCCCGTCGCGGCGGTCTCGGCGGCGATGCCGAAGCCGGCGGCCGTGACGCCGCCGGCCACGTCGGCCGCGGCCGCCTCGAGGAGGCCGCCGACCGTCGTCGCGTCGGGCCCCCGTGCCGACAGGGTGATGCGTATCGCCGGTGTCGAGCCGATGACCTTGGCCCGTGACTTGACGTAGACGGCGGGGTGGGCCGCCGCGGCGGCGCGCAGCACGTCGGCGATCGCCGACTCGTCCTGGAGTTCGACGACCAGGGCGCGCTCTTCGTAGTGAGCAACGCCGAAGACGCGCGCCAGAAGCTCGTCGAGCGAGTCGCGGATGATGGCCCGCAGCTCGCCGGGCACCCCCGGGAGCGAGACGATGGTCGTGCCGTCGACCTCGAGTACGACCGCCGGGGCGCCGCCTATCGGGTTGTCAGCCGGCACGGCGCCCTCGGGCAGGCGGGCCATCTTGCGGCGCGCCTCGTTCAATTCGGCGAACGGCACGTCACCCCGGGCGTGGAACTCGGCGTAGCGAGTCGCCACCATGCGCTCGGCCCCGGGGTGCAGGCGCAGGGGCCGGTCGGTGCCGAGGGCGACGCCCTCGAGGGTGCGGTCGTCGTCGGTGGGGCCGAGGCCGCCGACGGTGAACAGCAGCACGGGATGGCGGGCGAGCGCCGCGCGGATCTCGTGCGCGAGCGTCTCGACGTCGTCGCGCACCGTGGTGGCGCGGCGCACCTGCCCGCCGAGCCCGGTGACGAGCACGCAGAGCTCGTGCGTGTTCGTGTCGAGGACGTCGCCGTTGAGCACTTCGTCGCCGGCGGCGAGGATCTCGACGGCCGGCGCCGCGGCGTTTGGGAGGAGGGGCCGCTCGGGCATGCCGAAAGTATACTCACCGCACCGTGCGCGGGGTGCCGCGCAGCGCCGCGACGCCGGCGACAGACGGGGGGCATCGAGGCCATGAGACCGATCGCGATCCTGCAGCACGAAGACGACGATCCGCCGGGCAGCATCGCCGTCGCATTGCGCGACCTCGGCGTGCCGTTCGAGGTGCGTCTGCTGCACGCCGGCGACGCGCTGCCGGTGTGGCCGGACGAGACCGGCGGCGTCATCTCCATGGGCGGCGCGATGCACGTCACGCAGGAGCGCGAGTTCCCCTTCCTCTCCGCCGAGAAGCGGCTCCTGCGCCGCATCCACCACGAGGGCGGGCCGGTCTGGGGCGTCTGCCTCGGCGCCCAGATCCTGACCGAGGCCGTCGGAGGCGCGGTGTACCGCCGCCGCCGCCCCGAGGTCGGCTGGGTCGAGATCGAGAAGGTGGCGGAGGACCCGCTCCTGCACGGCGTCAGCTCGCCGTTCGTCGCCTTCAACTGGCACGAGTACTCGTTCACGCTACCTTCGACCGCGCACGCCGTCGCCGAGCGCCGGGACGGGCTGCAGGTCTACCGCGCCGGCGGGCGCTCGTGGGCGACGCAGTTCCACCCCGAGGTCGACGCCGCGATGGCGCCCGCACTGGGTCGAGGACGCGGTGAAGGAGCAGAAGCACCTGGGCCCGGAGTTCGCCGCGCAGCTGCAGGCCGACACCGACCGGTACCTGCCCGGCTACCCGGCGTTCTGCGCGAAGCTGACCGGGAACTTCGTCCGCGCCGCGGGGCTGCTGCCCTCGGGCGGGTGAGGCGACGGGGCGGGCCGCGGTCGCGGCCCGCCCCGTCGCCTCACGTCGTCGCCCGACCGCCCTCGGCTCGACCGTCAGCGCCGCCCGAGCGTCCCTCCAGCTCGACCGTCAGCGTCGCCCGAGCGTCCCTGCGGCGCCGCTCGTCTCTCGGGCCGTCCCGCTCATCCCTGCGCGCGCGGATGCCGAGAAGGTGGAGCGAGCATGAAGACGTCGAACCTTGTCCCGAAAAGCGGCAGCCCGACGGGGAGTCGGGCCTGTGAAAGGAGCCATGGGGTGGTACCTGGGGGTACCAGCACGGGGAGGGGTGTGTGGAGGGGGACTCCCGCGTGCAGGCAGTATATTACCACCGTTGCAACGGTTGAAACAAGGGTTGGTCGTGATTCTTGTTTCCGCGCCGTGACACCGTGCCCGGGGCCCCGCTCGTGAGTGCTGCGACCGGTGCTCGGGAGGGGGAGCCGGCGGGACCGTGCCGCGGGTGGACCGGCGGGACCGGTGGGCCGGGTGAAGCCGGCGGCCGCGGGGTCACCGAGCGCCCCACCGTCTTCGCCGTGCAGCGCGAGCAGCGCTGGCGAATCTGGCTGCTGTTCGGCCTTCTCGTCGTCATGGCGCTGGTGTCGGTCTGGGTCGTCGCCTTCCTCGCCACGGCGGCGGTGGCGCTGACCTTCGGGGACCCCGACGCCTGGAGCGTGTTCTTCAGCGCCCGCGCCGTCGGGATCCTGCTGCTCGTGGCGCTGGCGGCCTCCGCCGTGTACTGGTTCGCCGCCCAGGCGGGCGCCAGGGGCCGGTTGCTCGAGGCCATGCACTGCCGACCCCTCGAGCGCTCCGACCGGTATCACCGGCGGCTCGCCGACGTGGTGGAGGAGATGCGCCTGGCGACCGGGGCGCCGCGCATCGAGTGCGTCACCGTGGCCACACTGGGGATGAACGCCTTCGCCTTCAGCGACCTGCGCGGCGGGGGCGTCATCGGCGTCACCGAGGGCGCGCTCGCCCGCCTCTCGCGCCAGCAGCTCCAGGCGGTCGTCGCGCACGAGTTCGCGCACGTCCTCTCCGGCAGCTACGTCACCGCCACGGTCAGCTGTCTGTTGTTCGGCATCTACTCGTCACTCGCCGACGCCCTCGACGCTCTGATCGCGGGCGGCGCGGACGACTCGCGGACGGACGGGTCGGCGAGCGGCGCCGGCGGCCTCGTCATCGTCGGGGCCTTCTTCCTGCGCGTCTGGGTCTGGGTGCTCAGCCTCGCCTCGCAGGTGGCGAACGCGGCGCTCGCGCGCGAGCGCGAGCGCCAGGCCGACGTCGCCGCGGCGCGCTTCACGGGCGACCCGTTGAGTCTCGCCGAGGCGCTGCGCATGATCGCCCGGCACGCGGGCGGCGCCGGGTTCGTGCCGCCCGGTCTGGCACCGCTCTGCATCCGCGCCGGCGAGACGGCGGGCGGCGGCCTGCTGGGCCGCTGGGGCGACACTCACCCGCCCATCGGCGAGCGCATCAACGCGCTTCTCCTGCTCGCCAACGTCGCCCCGAGCGAGTTCGAGCGCCAGGCGGAGGCCGCCGCCGAGCGGCTCACCGCGAAGGAGCACGTGCGGCGGCCGCCGGCGACGCCGGCGGCCGGGGACGGTGTGGCGCCGCTCGCCGGCATCGAGGCTCTGGCACCGCTCGTCGGCATCGAGGCTCTGGCGTCGATGGTCGGCCGAAGCGGCGTGGCCCCGCTCGCCGCTCCCGATGCCCCGGAGGAGCGCGCCGGTCGCGACGTCGCGGCGCCGCGCCTCGGGCCGCCGCCTCTTGCCGGGTGGACGCCGCTGTGCCCGTCGTGCGGGAGCGCGCTGCGCGAGACCGATTACGAGGGTGTGCGCCTGCACGCCTGTCGCGCCTGCGGCGGACGCCTGGTTCATGGGGAGGGCGTGCGCCGCGTCTGCGCCCGGCGCGAGGTCGCCTTCAGCGACGAGCAGCGCCACCTGACGGAGCTGCTCGTCGCCCAGTCCGACCACCTGCGGCGCGGCGCGGTCCTCGGCCGCGGCCGCTACGCCGCCGAACTCGTGGCCTGCCCGGAGTGCGGGCGCACGATGATGCGCCGGCACTACAGCTACGAGCACGCCGTCGAGGTCGACGTCTGCACGGTCTGCGACCTCTACTGGTTCGAGAGGGACGAGCTCGAGGTGCTCCAGCTCCTGCACGAGCGGCAGGTCGACCGCCGGCCCGGCTGAGCGCGGGCGACCGGCGGCGCCGTCACGGCTCGCCACCGACCGGCCACGCTCACGGTGAACGCCGCCAGTCCGCGCCCGGGGTGAGGGCCGGTACTCGGTGCCCGGGGCGACGACCCCGCGTGCAGCGGCTACACTTCGTTCATCGACGATCCCCGGCGCGACGCGCACCCGCGGGTCGGGGGCGCCCGGTCGCCGGCCGGCAGTCCGCCCGCGAGCCTCTCAGGACCGAGCATGGACGAGCACGCAGATGGGGCCCCGGGCCCCGTCGACGACATCATCGGTGGAGCACCCCTCGACGACCGCTACCGCCTGACGCGCCGGATCGGCGGCGGGGGGATGGCCGACGTCTACCTGGCCGAGGACCTCGTCCTCGGCCGGCTCGTGGCCGTCAAGGTGCTGCGCCGCGAGCTCGCGCTCGACGCGCAGTTCGTCGAGCGCTTCGACACCGAGGCGCGCGCGGCGGCTTCGCTGAGCCATCCCAACATCGTCGCCATCCACGACCGGGGGCGCTCCGGCGAGCCCTGGTACATCGTCATGGAGTACGTCTCCGGGGAGACCCTGAAGCAACGCGTACGCCGCGTGGGCGCCTTGCCGTGTCGGGAGGCGGCCGCGATCGCCGTCGACGTGCTCGGGGCGCTCCAGGCCGCCCACGACCGCGGGATCGTCCACCGTGACGTCACGGCACAGAACGTGCTTCTCGGCGACGACGGCAGGGTCAGGGTCGCCGACTTCGGTATCGCCCGCATCGGGGCATCCTCGCTCACGAAGACCGGGATGACCCTGGGGACCAGCTTGTACCTGTCTCCGGAGCAGGCCCGGGGCCTCGTCGCGGACGCGCGCTCCGACGTGTACGGGGCCGGGGTCGTGCTCTACGAGATGCTCACCGGGCGCGTGCCGTTCGACGGCGACACCGAGGTCGCGATCGCCTGGCAGCACGTGCACGAGGCGCCGCCGCGCCCGCGCGAGCTGCAGGCGGGCGTGTCGGAGGCGCTCGAGGCGGTGGTGCTGCGGGCGCTCGCCAAGGACCCCGGCGAACGCTTCCAGACGGCGGCCGAGTTCGCCGCCGCACTGGTCTCGGTCGCGGCGGCGGAGAGGCCGGCCGCAGGTGCGGACGAGGCGCGCGCCGAGGCGCCGCCCGCCGTTTCGGATGAAGCAGCCGCGCCGCCACCGGCCGCCGGCACGGACGAGGCGGGCTCACGGTCGCCCGCCGCGCCGCCGCCGGCCACGGCGGTCGCCGCCGCCTCGGCCACGGCCGCGGCGGCGACAGCGGTAGCCGCCGGAGTCGTCCCCGTCAGGGTGACGGCGCCCACCGTCCTCGCCGTCGACGCGGCCTCACCGCCGGGGGCAGGCGATGCCGCCAGCGGGCGCTCGGCTCGCGCGGGGACCCGCCCCCGCGCGGCGACGGTCGCGCCGGTGGCTCGCCGTCATCGCCGCGGCCCTCGTCGTGGCGGCCGTCGCCGTCGGCGTGTGGCTCTACAGCCTCTCCACCGGCACCGTCGTCCCCGACGTCGTCGGGCTGAACGAGACCGCCGCGCGCGGCGCGGTGCAGGACGAAGGTCTGCGTGTCGTGACCCACCGCGAGTACGTCGACGGTGTCCCCCTGGGGTACGTCAGCCGCCAGAAGCCGCGGGCCGGCCGCGAGGCCGCCGAGGGCGACCGCGTCGAGGTCTGGGTCAGCCGCGGCCCCCTCACGGTGCCGGCGCCGGACCTGCGCGGGTCGTCGGCGAGCGCCGCCGAGGATCGGCTCGTCGACGCCGACCTCGTGCCCGAGCGGCGCGGCGGCCGCTCGGGCGACGTCGCCGCGGGCGACGTCTTCCGTCAGGAGCCGAAGGCCGGTGAGCTGATCGCCCGCGGGGACACGGTCGTCTACTGGGTCAGCACCGGGCTGCCGCGGGTGCGCGTGCCCGACGTCGTCGGCCTGCTCGTCGGGCAGGCCGCGGCGCTGCTCGAGGAGGCCGGGCTCACCGCGAGCGTCGATCTCACCTTCGGCTGGGGCGAATACCCGGACACCGTCGTCGAGCAGGACCCCGTCGCCGGTGAGAAAGTCGATCGCGGCGTCGAGGTGGTCATCCGCGTCGCGGTCTTCTGACCCGCCGCCGGGTCCGCCGGGGCCTCGGGGCACACCGGCGGTCGGCGCCGTCGTCCTGCACCGCTCACGCCTGCAGGCTGACGCCGAGGAGCGTGCGTTCTACATCGTCCAGGCCAGGATGCTCACCCCGGCGATCGTCGCCAGCACGCCGGCCGTCTGCCACCACGCCGGGCGCTCGCGCAGCAGCAGCAGCCCGAGGAACGGCCGAGACGGTCGCCGTCTGCGCGAGCAGGACCGAGGCGACCGACACCGGGCCGGCGGCGAGGGCCGCGCTCGCCGCGAGGAAGGCGAGCATGTCGAGCACGCTGACCCCGATGACGCCCGCCGCGCGCTCGCGCGACGGCAGGAGGGCGCGGCCGGCGGCGGCGAGCGGCACCATGACGACGAGACCGGCGGTCGAGGCGACGGTCACCGTCGTGAGCGGCGAGAAGGCGTCGATCGCCCCGTAGGCGACGAACACCGCGGCCATCGCCACCGCCGTCACGAGGGCGAGGCCGGCGCCGGCGGCGAAGCGCCACCGGCGTCGCTCCGCGCCCGGGGCCGCGCTCGCGGTCGCGCTCGACGCGCCGCGAGCAGGCCGCCGCCGGCCGCCAGCACGAGGCCGGCGACCGCCGGCGCGCTCAGCGTCTCGCCAGCGGCGATGGAGATCGCCGCCGCGAAGGCGCCGTCGAGGCAGGCGAGCACGACGACGAGCGAGAGCTTGCCCACGCGCAAGGCGAGCAGGAAGGCGCCGGTCGCCGCCGTGTACAGCAGGCCGCCGCCGGCGGCGAGCCCGAGATCGCCGGAGCTCGGCTCGACCCGGCAGGCCGTCGACGACCAGCGCCGGCACGCCGAGGAGCACGATGCCGGTGACGAACATCGCGACGGTGATCGTCATCCACGAGACGCTGCGCAGCAGGCGCTGGCTGAAGAGGTTGTAGAGCGAGTACCCGCACGCGGCGGTCAGACCGAGGGCTATCGTCGTCATCGGCCCCAGTCTACGTGGCGTGCTGCCGCCGCGGAAGACGCAGGCGCGGGGCCGAGGTGCGGGACGGCGCGCGTTGGCGCTGCCGCGCTGCGGTGGCGGCGCGCCCGGCCGGGAGCTCCCCGGTGTGCAGCCGCAGCCCGCTCCGAAGCGCGCCGGGCTCAGCCCGTGCGCCCCGGCCGCGTCTGCGGCTGCACCCCGGGCAGCTCCCAGGCGTCGGCGCGCCGGGGGCCGGCGCCCGACGGCAGCTCCTGCGCCGGCACCGGCGCGTTGCCGACCGGGCGCCCCGGGCGGCGCCCGGGCGCGCGGCCGACGACGCGCAGCAGGTCGTCGACGCGCTGCGCGACCACGGCGAGGCCGTGCTCCTCGCTGTTCTGCAGCTCACCCTCGACGTAGAGGTAGAGGCTGTCCTTCAGCACCCGCCCGTACTTCAGGTAGACGTCGTTGAAGACCACGACCTGGGCGAGCTCGGTCTCGTCCTCGAGGGTGAGGAAGAGGGTGCGGTGCCCGGAGCGGACCCAGGGCATCTGGGCGCGCTCGAGCACCCCGGCGAGGCGCACGCGGCGGCCGTTGGGGACGGCGGCGAGCTCGGCGAACGGGGTCACGCGCGAGCGCCCGGAGTTCGTCGCGCACGAAGCGCAGCGGGTGCGCGCTCACGTTGAGGCCGAGCACCTCGAGCTCGGCGCGCACGCGCTGCTCGAGCGACCAGGAGGGGATGAAGTCGAGCGGCGCGAGGTGGTCGTCGAGGGCGAGGCGCGGCTGGTCGAGGCCGGCCGCCGCCGGCGGGCCGGCCTCGGCGGCCGCGCCTCGCCGCCCGCCGGGCCGGCTGCCGGCGTAGAGCAGCGGCAGCTGGGCGATGAGCTCTTCGCGGCGCACGCCGAGGGTGTCGAAGGCGCCGGCGCGCGCGAGGTTCTCGGTGATCTCGCGGCTCACGCGGGTGCGGGCGACGAAGTCGGGGAGCGAGGTGTACGGTCGAGGCGGCCCCGGAGTCGCACTCGCGCCGCCTCGCCCGCCCGCGCCGCCGCGCCCCTCGACGATCGCCCGCCGCGCGGCGGCGCTCATCTCCTTGACGTAGGCGAGCCCGACGCGCAGGGCACGGCCGTCGGCCTCGACCTCGAACCACTCGCCGCTCAGGTTGACGTCGAGCGGGCGCACCTCGAGCCCCCAGCGGCGCGCGTCGTTGAGCACGACGCGCGGCGAGTAGAAGCCCATCGGCTGGTTGTTGAGCAGGCCGCAGTAGAACTCGGCGGGGTAGTGCGCCTTGAGCCAGGCGCTGGCGTTGCAGACGACGGCGAAGCAGGCGGCGTGAGCCTTGTTGAAGCCGTAGGCGGCGAAGCCGCGCAGCTGGCGGAAGACCTCGTCGGCCGTGGCCCGCTCGACGCCCCGGGCCACGGCCTTGGCGACGAAGGTGCGGCCGATCTCGTCCATCTCCTCGAGCGAGCGCTCGTGGGTCATCGCCCGCCGCAGCAGGTCGCCCTCGGCGAGGCTGAAGCCGGCGACCGCGGCGGCGACCTCGATGACCTGCTCCTGGTAGAGGATGACGCCGTAGGTGCGCCTGAGGCTGGGCCACATGTCGGGGTGCGGCACGGTCGCGGGCTCGCGCCCGTGCCGCCGGCGGATGAACGGCCCGATCATCTCGGCCTGCAGCGGGCCCGGGCGGAAGAGCGAGATGGCGGCGATCACGTCTTCGAAGTCGCGCTCCCGCAGCCGGGTCGCGAGGTTGCGCTGCCCCGAGCTCTCGAGCTGGAACATGCCGAGCGTCTGCGCCGCGCTGATGAGCCGGTAGACGGCGGGGTCGTCGCGGGGCAGCGCCCACGGGTCGATGCGCTCGCCGGTGCGCGCCTCGATGCGGCGCACGGCCTCGGCGATGGCGGAGTGCATCTTGAGGGCGAGGATGTCCATCTTGACGAGGCCGAGGGTCTCGACGTCGTCCTTGTCGAACTGGGCCACGACCACGCCCTTGGCGGCCCACTGCAGGGGCACGCGGTCGGTGAGCGGGTCGCGCGAGAGGATGAAGCCGCCGAGGTGGGTGCCGAGGTGCATGGGGAAGCCGGCGAGGCGCTCGGCGGTGTCGACGAGGCGGCGGTAGTGCGGCTGCCGGAAGTCGTGGCCCTCGAGCTCGGGGCGCTCGGCGAGCATCTCCCCGAGCTTGGCGGCGTTGCCCCAGGGGACCTTGCGCGAGAGGCGGTCGGTCTCGTCGGGGGTGAAGCCGAAGGCGCGGCTCACGATGCGCACCGCCGACGGCGCGCGCACCGTGTTGACGGTGGCGACCATGGCGACCTTGTCGTGGCCGAAGCGCTCGTAGATGTAGCTGATGACCTCGTCGCGGCGCGCCGAGTCGAAGTCGATGTCGACGTCGGGCATGCCGCGGCGCGCCGGGTTGAGGAAGCGCTCGAAGAGGAGCTCGTGGGCGATGGGGTCGGCGTCGGTGATGCGCAGCACGTAGCTGACGATGCTGTTGCCGGCCGAGCCGCGGCCCGAGTAGAGGATGCCGCGGCCGCGGGCGAACTCGACGATGTCGCGCACGGCGAGGAAGTACTCGGCGAAGCCGAGCTCCTCGATCACGCGCAGCTCGCGCTCGAGGCGCGAGGTGACCTCGGGGGTGAGCACGCCGTAGCGCTCGGCGGCGCCCGCGAAGCAGTGCTTCCAGAGCAGGGAGAAGGCGGTCTCGCCGGGCGGCAGCGGGTAGGCGGGGAAGAGGAGCTGCCCGAGGCCGAGGTCGAGGTGGCAGCGCTCGGCGATGCGGGCGGCGCCGGCGACGGCCTCGGGGTAGCGCTGGAAGAGGCGGCGCATCTGGGCCGGGCTCTTGAGGTAGAGCTCGGCGTTCTTGCGCCCCAGGGGGTTGGGCAGCGGCTGGTTCGCGGCCTCGGCGGCGAGCACGTCGTGCAGGGGGGCGTCGTGCTGCCGGGTGTAGTGGACGTCGTTGGTCGCGACCGTGGGCAGGCGCAGCTCGTGGGCGAGGAGGTGGAGGGCGCGGAGCCACTTCGTGGAGTCGGGGAGCAGCTCGTGCTGCAGCTCGATGTGGAAGTCGCGGCCGAAGAGCTCGCGGTAGACGGAGGCCGCGCGGCGGGCGCCCTGCGGGTCGCCGGCGAGGAGGCGCGACCAGACCTCGCCGCGCCGGCAGCCGGAGAGGGCGACGAGGTGGCCGCTGTGGGCGGCGAGGGTCTCGAGGCGGGCGAGCGGCGGCTCGCCGGGGTGCTCGAGATGGGCGGCGCTGATGATGCGGCAGAGGCTGGACCAGCCCTCGTAGTCGCGGGCGAGCAGCACGAGGTGGTGGCCGCCGGCGGCCCTGGCGGCGGCCGGCGGCACCGTCGCCGCCGCCCCGAGGTGCCGGATGCGGCCGTCGTCGCCGAGGGCGGGCAGGGCGCCGAAGGCGGGCTGGGCGCCGGGCGGCGAAACGGACGCTCCGGGCGGGGGCGGGGCCTCCGGGGGGCGCTCCGCTCCATGTCGACCCGGCGGGTATGGCCGCCCTTCGGGCGCGCCCGCCCGACATGAGCCCCCGTCGACCCCGCTCCCGCCCTCCGCGCCCTCGGGGCGCCGCCCGGCGCCGGGGAGCCCACGCGCGCCCGGCCGCGCGCGCCCGGCCGTCGGCCGCCGATCCGGTGCCCGCTCGCTCCCCCGCCGGCCTCGGCGACCGGCTCGACGGTGAGCTCGACGCCGGCGATCGGCTTGACGCCGGCCGCCGCGCAGGCCTGGTAGAAGCGGACCGCGCCGTAGAGCCCCTCGTGGTCGGTGACGGCGAGCGCCGGCATCTCGAGGCGCGCCGCCTCGGCGACGAGCTCGTCGATGCGGCAGGCGCCGTCGCCGAACGAGAAGACCGTGTGGGTGTGCAGGTGGACGAAGCTCACGCGCTCGCTGGTCGTGGGTCGGGCGCCGCGGCCGCGGCCGGTGGGGTGACTCGGGCCGCGGCGCCCAGGGTGCGGACTCCCCGATGGTGACACGAACATATGTTCGTGTCAACGCCTCCGCAGCCGCCAGCCGCGGACCTCGTGCAGGCCGTCGTCGTCGTTCACTGTTCCCCGCGCACACTCGTGAGCTACACTCTCGCTGATGAGCGAGATCGAAGAGACCCGCCTGCCCGGCGTCGGCATCCGCTTCGAGTTCCCGCTGGAGAGCGGCGACCACCTGGTGACCATCAATCACAACAGCGGCCGGGCCGAGATCCTGCTTTGCGGCAAGGACGACCCCGACGTCTGTCACGAGGTCCTGCGTCTCGCCAGGGGTGACGTCAAGGCGCTCGCCGAGGTGCTCAGCCAGTCGCGCGTGACCGAGGCGGCGTCGATGCGGCCCGCAGATCCTCATGGAGGGGCTCACCATCGACTGGATCGTCGTCGACGCCGCCTCGGCCTGCGGCGGCTGCTCGCTCTACGAGGTCGAGCATCGGGACGAGGAGCCGGCGTCCATCGTCGCCGTCCTGCGTGACAGGAGGATGGTCGCTGCCCCGCCGTCGTCCTTCGTCGTTCGACCAGGCGACGTGGCCGTCGTCGTCGGCACGCCGGAGGGCGCCGAGGCCCTGGGACGCCTTCTGCGGTCAGGGTAGCGAGCGTGGGCGGCGTCGTCGCGGTGACCCCGAGCGGGGCGGTCCTTCTCATCGCGATCGGCGCCGTGCTCGTGCTCCTCGCCCTGCTCGCCCGCCTCGCCGCCCACACCGCGTTCTCGCCGATCCCCCTCTACCTGCTCGCCGGCCTCGTCATCAGGGTCCGTCGCCCCGCGCGACCTCGACGCGACCGCGATGGAGATCGGCACGCAGATCGCCGTGATCCTCCTGCTCTTCATGCTGGGCCTCGAGTACGTCGTCGACGACGTCGTCGGCAGCCTGCGCTCCAGCCTGCCGGCGGGGCTCCTGGACATCGTCCTCAACTTCCCGCCCGGCTTCATCGTCGGTCTGCTCATGGGCCTCGACGGGCTGCACGCCGCCGTGCTGGGCGGTGTGACCTACATCTCGTCGTCGAGCATCGTGGCCAAGGTCCTCGACGACCTCGGGCGCCTCGCCAACCGGGAGACCCCGGGGATGCTGGCGATCCTCGTGCTGGAGGACCTGGCGATGGCGCCGTACCTGCCGCTCATGGCCGCGCTGCTCGCCGGCGGCAGCATCTTCGTCGGCTTCGGCTGGGCCGCGGGCGCCACGGCGCTCACCTTCGTCGCCCTCTCGCTCGCGCCGCCGGCACGGCCCCACCCTCAGCCGGCGCCTCGCGCACCCGAAGAGCGAGGTCGTGCTCCTGAGCGTCATGGGGCTCCTGCTGATGGCCGGGGGCGTCGCCGAGCTGGGGCACGTGTCCGGCGGGGTCGTCGCCTTCCTCGTGGGCCTCTCGGTCTCCGGGTCCATCGCCGAGCGCGCCCGCGAGCTGCTCGGCCCGCTGCGCGACCTGTTCGCGGCGCTGTTCTTCATGTCGTTCGGGTTCATGGTCGACGAGACGGCGATCCCCGGTGTGCTCGGTGTGGCCCTGGTGCTGTGGGCGATCACGGTCGTGACGAAGATGGGGACGGGCTGGGTGGCGGTGCGCAGGACGAGCAGCGTGGCCGGCCGCCTGCGGGCCGGCACGGCGCTCGTCGCCCGCGGCGAGTTCTCGATCGTGATCGCCAGCCTGGCGGCGACGGCCGGCGTCGACCGCCGTCTGGCGCCGCTGGCGGCGGTGTACGTGCTGCTCACCGCCGTGAGCGCGCCGCTGCTCACGCGCTACGCGGACCTTCTGGTGCCGCGCCGCGGTCGGCCCTCCGGCTGAGGTCACGCCACGGCGCGGGATGTGACGCGCCGCCGGGCAGGCTCGGGGCGACGAGCATCGTGTGACGCGGGGCGTCTGCGTCGCGACGGCGACTTGGTGATGCGAAGCGACCGGCTCGCGACGGCGGCTTCGTGACGCGGAGCGGCTAGCTCGCGACGGCGGCCTCGGCGAGGTCGCCGACGACCACGTCGGCGCCGTTGGTGGCGAGGCCCTCGGCGTTGCCGCCGCGGTCGATGCCGATGACGAGGGCGAAGCCGCCGGCGCGGCCGGCCTGCACGCCGGCGACCGCGTCTTCGACGACGACGGCGCGCTCGGGGCCGACGCCCAGCCGGCGCGCGGCCTCGAGGAACACGGCGGGGTCGGGCTTGCCCGGCAGGCCGATCTCGGCGGCGACCACGCCGTCGACCTGGGTCTCGAAGAGGTCGCGCACGCCGGCAGAGTCGAGGATCATCGTCGCGTTCTTGCTCGCCGAGATGATCGCCACGCGGATGCCGGCCGCGGTGAGCTCGCGGATGAACTGGATCGTGCCCTCGAAGACCTGCGCCCCGCGCTCCTCGATCGCGGCCACGAAGTGCACGTTCTTGCGGTTGCCGAGGCCGCACACGGTCTCCGCGTCGGGCGTGTCGCCGGGGTCGCCCCAGGGCAGCGTGATGCCCCGCGAGGCGAGCGTGTCGCGCACCCCGTCGTAGCGCGGCTTGCCGTCGACGTAGTGCAGGTAGTCGGCCTCGGTGAAGGGCGCGAAGCGCTCGCCGGTGCGCCGCCCGCGCTCCTCGAAGTAGGCGTTGAAGAGCTGCGTCCAGGCGGCGCCGTGCAGGCTCGCGGTCTGGGTGACGACGCCGTCCATGTCGAAGACCACGGCGTCGACGTCTCGTGCCCGGATGACGACCTTCGGCTCGCTCACTGTGCCCTCCCCTCGCGGGCTCTGGCCCGCGACCGGCGTCACGACTGCAGGGTCGGTTCCCTGCGGGATGGTCGCGCCTCGGCGACCGCCTGTCCAGTGGCAGTCTGCCCGCCGCCGCCGGTTCTCTCCCGCCGTGCCCGCCGCCGGCCCTCTCTCGGAGGCAGACGGGCCGCGGTACGGACGCGACGTTGCGGCGCCCGCGCGCGAGAGTGAGACCGCCGGAGGGAGGCGGCTTGTCGGCTGCCGGGTGGCGTGACGCGTCGAGGCACGTCAGCTGAGGATGCGCTCGAGGGTCCAGCGCTTGGCGAGGCGGTCGTAGCAGAGCTCGAGCACGCGGCCCTCGGCCTCGACGCGCCAGTACGAGCGGCTGACGCGGGTCGCCTCGCTCCACCACCCCGTCTCGACGACCCAGCGCTCGAGCACGCGGCGCACGCGCCAGCGGCGGCGGCGCCAGCCGAAGGACGAGGGCTGGCGCCGCCGCTCGTCCCAGGTGACGCCGATCGGCTCGGGGCCGCGGCGGCCGGAGGGCCGCGGGGCGGGCGCCTGCTCCTCGGGGGTCGGTCGGCCGGTCACGTGCCGCTCCGTGGTCGCTGGATGGTCGTGCGGGGACCTCGAGTGTCGCACGAACGTATGTTCGCGTCAACGTCGGACGGAACGACTGTGCGTGCGCGTCCCTTGTCTCAGACGAACGACCGTGAATATGATTGTTGCATCCAAGAGCGACGCTGGGGGGCGACGCTCGCGCATCCGCGCCTGCGGAAAGGGGAGAGCTATGGGAAGCACGAGTCACCGTCGCACGCCGTTCGTCATCGTCCTTGCTCCTGTTGGCGGCACTCGCGGTCTCGCTGGTCGCGGGTCTGACGAGCGCCGCTGCCGAGGAGACCGCGTCGCCGGCGGCCGACGACGGCGACAAGGTCATCTACCGCGTCGGCTGGACCGACGACGCCGGACAACCTGAACCCGCTCATCGGCTTCATCGCTGAGGTCGTTCGAGGTCTGGTACCTCACCTACGACTCCCTTGTCGGCTACGACCCGGCCACGCTCAGCCCGACTGACGGGCGAGGAGTCGACGGGTCTCGCCATCGATTGGACGACGCAGCGACGACGGCCTCACCTGGACCTTCACCCTGCGCCAGGACGCCACCTGGAACGACGGTGAGCCCCTGACCGCCGACGACGTCGCCTTCACCTACAACTACATCATCCAGAACGAGATGGAGAACCTCACCGCCTACACCAACCTGATCGACGAAGTGGTCGTGATCGACGACTATACGGTGGAGTTCACGTTGCTCGAAGCCCAAGCCGGACATGATTCGCCACTGGGTGCCGATACTGCCCGAGCACGTCTGGTCCAAGATGAGCCGACGGGCCGCGTCAACGTCGCACGCCGTTCGTCATCGTTCTGATACTACTGGCGGCACTCGCGGTCTCGCTGATCGCGGGCCTGGCGAGCGCCGCCGCCGAGGAGAGCGCGTCGCCGGCGGCCGCGGCCGACGGCGACAAGGTCATCTACCGCGTCGGCTGGACCGGCGACGCCGACAACCTCAACCCGTTCATCGGGTACGTCTCGCCGTCCTTCGAGGTCTGGTACCTGACCTACGACTCCCTCATCGGCTACGACCCGGCCACGCTCAGCCCGACGGAGGGCGAGAACGCGACGGTCTCGCCACCGGCTGGACGACCAGCGACGACGGCCTCGTCTGGACCTTCACCCTGCGCCAGAACGCGAAGTGGAACGACGGCGAGCCGCTGACCGCCGACGACGTCGCCTTCACCTACAACTACATCATCCAGAACGACATGGAGAACTTCACCGCGTACACCAACCTCATCGAGGAGGCCGTGGTGATCGACGACTACACGGTGGAGTTCCGCTGCTCGAAGCCCAAGCCCGACATGATCCGCCACTGGGTGCCGATCCTGCCCGAGCACGTCTGGGGCGAGATGAGCCCCACGGACGCGGGCAAGAACTTCCAGAACCCGCCGCCGATCGTGGGCTCCGGCCCCTTCAAGTGCAGGAGTGGAAGAAGAACGCGCTACATCAAGATGGTGAAGAACCCCACCTGGTGGGGCGCCGAGCCGACGATCGACGAGATCTACTTCATGTACTTCACCAACGCCGACACGATGGTGCAGGACCTCAAGGCCGGCAACATCGACGGCTCGTCGACCTCGACGGCGTCGCAGATGGGGCTGTTCGAGAACAACCCCGAGATCGAGGCCCGGGCGATCGCCATCGACGGCTTCAACGAGCTCGGCTTCAACTGCTACGACGGGAGCCCAGCAGGGCTCACCCGGCGATCAAGGACTGGAAGTTCAGGCAGGCGCTCAACTGGGCCTGCGACCTGCAGAAGGGCGTCGACCTCACGTGGGTCGGCTACACCGTCCCGGGCACGACCATCATCCCGCCCGACTACTACAGCGACCCCGACTGGCACTGGGAGCCGCCGGCCGACGTCAAGTACACCTACGACCCCGAGATGGCGAAGCAGAAGCTCGACGAGGCCGGGTACCCCGACTCCGACGGCGACGGCGGTGCGTGAGTACGACGGCGAGCCGATCGAGCTGGGCCTGATCGCACGCGTCGAGTCGACGGAGAGCCAGCAGCTCGCGAAGCTCATCGCCGGCTGGTTCAAGGACGTCGGCATCACGGTCAAGGTCGAGACGATGGACGAAGGCGCCCTCATGGACCAGATGTACAACTACGAGGGCGACACGTTCACTCCCGAACTACGACATGTTCCTCTGGGGCTGGTACCTCGACTACGACCCCGGCTCGATGCTGAGCTACTTCACCAAGGACCAGATCGAGAGCTGGAGCGACTGCAACTGGTCGGACGCCGAGTACGAGGAGCTGTACGAGCTGCAAGGGCCAGGAGCTCGATCCTGGCCAAGCGCAAGGAGTACATCGACCGCATGCAGCAGATCCTCTACGAGCAGACGCCCTACATCGTCACCGACTACGGCCCCGACTTCGAGGCGTTCAACACCGAGAAGTGGGAGGGCTACATCTTCATCCCCGACCCGAACGGCAACGCGCTGATCCCGCCGTTCGGCAACGGTGGCTACGCCAACTTCCTGAGCATCCAGCCGAAGACGGCCGAGCCGCGGCCGAGGAGGGCGGCTCCAACACGGCGCTCATCGTCGGCATCATCGCCGCGGTGGTCGTGATCGTCGTCCTCATCGTCGTGTTCGTGCTCCGCGCGCGCAAGCCGCAGGCGATGGAGGAGTACCCGGACCTGAGCGACACGTCCGTGCCCTTCTGAGGGCGATCGGGGGCGCCGCCGCCCGGCTCAGCCGGGCGCCGGCGCCCCCTTCGTGCGCCCCGCGACGGGGCGCCCCTCCGTTCGCTCCGCGTCAGGGCGGCACTCCGTTCTGCCGGACACGGCGGTACCTCGGCCCGGCGTGGCCCAGCCGCTTCGTTGCCGGGGGCCCGGGGCGGGCGTAGGCTGGGCGCGAGGGGGCGGACACGTCCGACCAGAGGGGGGACCACATGATCGTTCGGCTTCGTACCACGGCCCGTCACGCGGGCATCGCGCTGCTCGTCCTGGCCGCGGGGCTGCTGCTGCCCGCCGGCGCGCTCGCCGGGGCAACGCGGCGGACCCTGCTGCGGCCTTGGCGGGCACGACCGAGCCGGTGTCGCTCGCCGGCTACGGCGTCTACTTCGGCGAGCTGCACGCCCACTGCGAGTTCTCCGACGGCACGGGTTCGGCCGCCGGCGCCTACTGGTCGGGTCGCGCCGCCGGCCTCGACTTCTTCACGCTGAGCGACCACCACAACATGATCGCCCCGTGGGAGTGGGCCGCGACCCAGGCGGCGGCCGACGCGGCCGACGAGCCGGGCGTCTTCGTGGCCCTCGCCGCCTACGAGTTCGGCTGGTGGTACCACATCAACGTGTTCCGGCCCGCCGTACCTCCTGCGCCCGCCGGACACGCAAGGGGGCGCGAAGGAGACGGTGGCCGCGGACGAGGACGTCGTCGCGGCGCTCCCCGGGGCGATGGGCATGTTCAACCACCCGACCTGGTCGGAGACCGGCGACTTCGACGACTTCGCCGGCCTGACTCCCGAGCGCGACGCCGCCATGGAGCTGATCGAGGTGTACAACCACGGGGACGGCGCCGCGGAGTGGTACGAGCCCAGCTACGTGAAGTGTCTCGACGCCGGCTGGCACGTGATGCCCACGGCGGTCGGCGACACGCACTACGTCGACTGGGACACCGAGGTCATGCCGTACCAGATGCGCACCGCGCTGCTGGCGCCCGAACTCACGCGCGCCGCCCTCTACGACGCGATCCGCTCTCACCGGGGGTACGCGACGCTCGACCCGGACCTGCGCATCTCGTTCACGGTGAACGGCGCGGTCATGGGTTCACGGGTGGCGCGGACTGCGCGAGTGCTCGTCGTGAACGTGCACGGCCGACGACCCCGACGTCATGGTCGCCGGCGACGCGGTCGAGAGGCTCGACCTCGTCGGCGCGGCGGCTCCGTGCTGGCGAGTGCCGAGGCGCGTGGCCACAGCGTGACGTGGTCGGTCGAGCTGCGCCGGCCGGCGTCGGACTGGGTCTACCTGCGCGTCACGACCGGCGACGGCGCGACCGCGTGGACGGCCCCGGTCTGGCTCGAGGACTGAACCCCGGTCGTCGCTCCGGCCTCGGCGTCGCTCCGGCTCGTTGCCGCGGCCTACGCGGCCCCCGACGCCGTGAGGCCCTCGACAGTCGCGGCGGAGCCGCCGCCGTGCATCGCGCGCCGTGTCGAGCCCGTCGGTCTCGGCCTCGTCGGCCGGTGCGACGGCCCGGCGCACGCGGTCGACGAGTGCCGCGGCGAGCGCCGGCCGCGCCGCGCCGTCGAGGGCTCGCCAGGCCGCGCGGGCGTCGCCGCGGCCGAGGTCGAGGACGCCGACGGCGGCGCGGTGACGCTGCAGCCAGCCGTGCACGAGAAGGATCTCGTCGATGCGCTCGCTGGGGAGCGGCGGCGCCGGCGGCGCGGCGGCCGCCAGCTCGGCGAGAAAGCCCAGCGCCGCCGTCTGGTCGAACCCGGCGACGCGCACCTCGCGCTCGACGACGACCGCGCCGCCGCGTACCCCCCAGAGCCGCGCCCGACCCCGCGTGCGCGCCGGGTAGACGAGGACGGCCTCCTCGCGGACGGCGGCGGTGAGGCGCCGGATGGAGCGCAGGGCGCGCTCGGCCAGCTCGCGCTGCTCCTGCACGCGCTGTGCCTGCTCGAAGGCGAGCAGCCCGACGAGGTGCGCCTGACGCGCGACGAGGCGCGCCTCGAGGTCGGCGCCGTCGCCGCGCAGCACGCGGCGCACCTGTGACACCGCCTCGTCGTACTCCCCGTTCAGCTCTCGACGGCAGGGGGCGAGGCAGGCGCCGGTGCCGGCGCGCGGGCACGGGTGGTCGCCGTGACGTCCGCTCCTGCCGGCGCGCGTGCGGCCGCCCCCGCTCCGGGCCAGGCCCGCGCCGCCGCCCGCCCGTCTCCGCACGGTCATCCCACGCCGCCTCCCACGCCATCTCCCTCGCCGACGGCTGTCGCTGTGCGGGCCGCCGCCGGCAGCCGCACGCAGGTGCGCAGCGGGTAGGCGCTCGTGAGGCAGTCGACGAAGGCGCGCGCCAGGCTCGCCTTGCGGAACGGGCCCGCGTACAGGCCGCCGTCGTCGCGCAGGTTGGGGGTGGCGTAGAGCCGCGGGTACTCCTCGCTCGTGAGCTTCGCGTAGTGGTAGGCCGGCACCCGCGTGCCGTGCTGGTTGTAGAGCGGGCGGTGGCGGGCGATGAGGCGCTGCTCGAGCAGGAGGGCGCCGAACTCGGAGCCCGTCTCGACGACGTCGATGCGCTCGAGCAGCTCGAGCGCCTGCCGCGCCCCGTACGCCTGCCGTTGCAGGAAGTGGTCGCGGGTGCGCCGGCGCAGGTTCTCGGCCTTGCCGATGTAGAGGGCGTGCCCCGCCTGGTCGCGCATGACGTACACGCCGGGCCGTGTCGGCAGGCCCTCCGTGAGGGCGATCTTGTGGTAGTTGCGCCGCGCCCCAGGCTCGCAGTAGCGGGCGACCTCCTCGAGGGTCGTCATCCCCTGCTCCTCGAGCCACGAGAGGAAGAGGAGGAGCAGCTCGGCCGTCGCCTGGGCGTCCTTGAGGGCCCGGTGCCCGGGCTTGACGGCCGTGTCGAAGCGCTCGGCCAGCGCGGCCAGCGAGCAGCGCTGCTGGGGGCAGAGCTTGCGCGCCAGGCGCAGCGTGTCGAGGACGGGCCGCTGGAAGGACTGGCGGCAGAGCCGCCCGAGCTCGTAGTCGAGGAAGCCGAGGTCGAAGCGCGCGTTGTGGGCGACGAGTACGGTGCCCTCGGCGAACTCGACGAAGCGCGGGAGGACGGTCTCGATCGGCGGCGCGCCGGCGACGGTGCCGTCGTCGATGCCGGTCAGGCGGGTGATCATCGCCGGGATGTGCACGCGCGGGTCGACCAGCGACGAGAAGGTGGCCGTCTGCGCGCCGCCCTCGACCCGCACGGCCCCGACCTCGGTGATCTTGGCAAGGCCCGGCGTGCCGCCCGTGGTCTCGAGGTCGACCACGGTGAAGACGACCTCGCTGAGGTCGCGACGGGTGGCGCGCCAGGCCGCGAGGCCGAGGTGGACGTCGCTCTCCCAGGCGAAGCGCTCGTCGTTGCGCACGATGTCGTCGACGAGCGCGCGCACGAGCGCGGGGGAGCAGCCGGCGACGGGGAAGAGGTGCGGCCAGACTTCGCGGTAATCGAGGGCTTCGCCGGCCTGCTCGAGCAGAGCGAAGAGCTCTTCGACGGTCGTGAAGGCGAGCTGCACGACGTCATGGTACAGGGAGCGCCCGACGGATGCACGGCGTCGTCGCGCCGCGGCCGGCCGGTCCGCCTCGCGGCGGTCGCCCTGCCCTCGCACGGCCCGCCCCGCCGTCGCCGGCCGGCTGCGATCGCCGCCGCCGCCCGTCTACGCCGGCCGCCGCCGCCCGTCGTCACCGGGGTGACCGGTTCGTCACTCTCGTGCCGGGTCCCCGGCTGCGGCAGACTGCCGGTGCGCGCTGCGACGGCGGCTCTCCCCCAGCGGCTCCCGTCGCAGCACGAGGGCGGGAGGTGGGGTCGCGGGGCATCGGTCTCGCGACGAGCGGCGGCTGCGCGCGCCGTGAGCGGCGCGGCCGGCGAGCCCGGGCGGCGCGGGGCCGGCTGCCGAGGTCAGGGGCCGGCTGCCGAGGCTAGGGGCCGGCCCGTCGCAGCGGGGCGACGGCCAGCGCGGCGAGGGTCCCCGGCAGCAGGAAGAGGGCGAAGAAGAGCAGGAGGCCCGGCCCCCAGACGAACTCGTCGGCTCTCACCACCAGCAGCACGACCAGCGCGGCGAGGTTCGCCGCCACTGCGACGACGGCGCCGGCGAGCGGCAGCCGCCCGCTGCCGGCGGTGCCCCAGGCGGTGAAGGCGCCGGCCGGCGCGACGAGGGCGTAGAGCACGACGAGGGCGACGCCGGGGACGCTCCAGACCGCCGGCGAGCCCGGCTCCCGGCCGCCGCCGAACGAGGCGGCGAGGTAGGCGGCGAGCGGCGAGAGGGCGAGGGCGGCGATGCCTGCGGCCAGCGCCAGCCGGGCCGCGGTGCGCTGCGGCCCCGCGACCTGTGCGTCGTCGCTCCTCTTCTCCACCCTCGGCGGCATGCCGCGCCGATGCTACCACCCCGGCAGACCGGTCGTCGGCGGCCCGAGGGAGGCTGCCGAAGCACACCTCCGAACGCCCCTCGCGGTGCGGTGCGCCCGGCCGGCTGCCGACCGGCAGGGCACCGGCCCCGCGGGCCTCGTTACAGGCGTGTCGGCGAGGGGTAGAGTCTGCGGCACAGCAACCAGGAGAGCGCCCGCGGCGGGCATCGTGCGCCCGCGGGGCGGTGGTCAAGGAGTCCTCCCGTGAGCAAAGAGAAGATGCAGAGCGAGGTACTGCGCGCTTTCAACGACTCGTGCGTCGTCAGCAGCCGCTCGCAGTACCACGGCCGCGGGTTCAAGCCCGCCGCCGACGCCTACTTCGAGGAGGAGACGCGCGAGATCGTCGTGCGCTTCGAGCTGCCCGGGATGGAGCGCGCCGACATCGGGCTCTACATCGACCGGCGCGAGCTCGTGGTGCGCGGCGAGCGCACGTTCCCGACGGCCGGCGGGCGCGTCTACCAGCAGGTCGAGATGGACTACGGTCCGTTCGAGCGTCACGTGCGCCTGATGGTCGACGTCGACCCCGAGAGCAGCAGCGCCACCTACGAGGCCGGCATCCTCGAGGTGCGCCTCGCGCTCGTCGAGCGCGAGGGCGCGCGGCGCATCCAGATCACCTCGACCGACGAGGAGCCGGCATGAGCACACCCGAGCCCGCCCAGCCGGTCGAACAGTCGGCGACCGAGATCCCCGAGACCCTGCCGGTCCTGCCGCTGCGCGACACCGTCGTCTTCCCCGACACGATGATCCCGCTGACCATCGGCCAGGAGCGCTCGATCAAGCTCATCGACGACGTCCTCGCCGGCAACCGCATGCTGGCCCTGGTCGCCTCGAAGAACGCCGAGCTCGAGACTCCGGGCCCCGAAGAGCTCTACACGATGGGCACGGTCGGCATCGCCCACAAGATGATCAAGCTGCCCGACGGCACGATGCGCATCCTCGTGCAGGGCATCGCCCGGGTGCGCGTCGACCGCTTCACGCAGGAGACGCCGTACCTCGCTGCCGCCATCTCCAAGGTCGACGACGTCGTCGTCGAGAGCAAGCAGGTCGACGCCCTGAGGGCCAGCCTGCTGGGCACGTTCTCCAAGATCGTCGAGCTCGTGCCGTACCTGCCCGAAGAGCTCGAGATGGCGGCGGCCAACGTCGAAGAGCCGGGGCCGCTCGCCTTCCTCATCGCCTCGACGATGCGCATCCGCACCGAGGAGAAGCAGCAGCTGCTCGAGGAGTTCGACGTCGAGACGCGCCTGCGCGCCCTCATCGGCATCCTCACCCGCGAGCTCGACGTGCTCGAGCTGGGCTCCAAGATCCAGAGCGACGTCAAGCAGGAGATCGACAAGAACCAGCGCGAGTACTTCCTGCGCCAGCAGATGCGCGCGATCCAGCAGGAGCTCGGCGAGACGGACGAGACCCAGGCCGAGGTCAACGAGCTGCGCGAGCAGCTCGACAAGCTCGCCCTGCCCGAAGAGATCGACAAGGTCGCGCGCCGCGAGCTCGACCGGCTGACCAAGATCCCGTCGCAGAGTGCCGAGTACCCCGTCATCCGCACCTACCTCGACTGGATCATCACCCTGCCGTGGACGGTCTCGAGCCAGGACAACCTCGACATCGCCCACGCGCGCGAGATCCTCGACCGCGACCACTACGACCTCGAGAAGGTCAAGGACCGTATCCTCGAGTACCTCGCCGTGCGCAAGCTCAAAGCCGACCTGCACGGGCCGATCCTCTGCTTCGTCGGCCCGCCCGGGGTCGGCAAGACCAGCCTGGGGCGCTCGATCGCCGAGGCCATGGGCCGCAAGTTCGAGCGCATCAGCGTCGGCGGCGTGCGCGACGAGGCCGAGATCCGCGGGCATCGCCGCACCTACGTGGGGGCGATGCCCGGCATCGTCATCCGCGCCATGCGCGACGCCGGCACCAACAACCCGCTGTTCATGATCGACGAGATCGACAAGACCGGGGCCGACTGGCGCGGCGACCCGTCGAGCGCCCTGCTCGAGGTGCTCGACCCCGAGCAGAACTTCACCTTCCGCGACCACTACATGGACCTGCCCTTCGACCTCTCGAAGGTCATGTTCATCACGACCGCCAACCAGCTCGAGCCGATCCCGCCGCCGCTGCGCGACCGCATGGAGATCATCAACCTCGCCGGGTACACGGTCGAGGAGAAGCTGCACATCGCGCGCAACTACCTCGTGCCGCGGCAGGTCGAGGGCAACGGCCTGCGGCCGACGCAGGTGACCTTCAAGGACGAGGCCGTCAACGAGATCATCAGCGCGTACACGCGCGAGGCCGGGGTGCGGAACCTCGAGCGCGAGATCGGCACCGTCTGCCGCAAGCTCGCTCGCGAGGTCGCCGAGGCCCCGAACGGCAGCCGCAAGCGCTTCACCGTCAACGTCAAGCGCGTCCACGAGCTGCTCGGGCGGCCGCGCATCTACGCCGAGGCCAAGCGCCGCACGTCCGACCCGGGCGTGGCGACCGGCCTCGCCTGGACGCCGGTCGGCGGCGACATCCTCTTCATCGAGGCGACGGCCATGCCGGGCACCGGCCACGTCACCGTCACCGGCCAGCTCGGCGACGTGATGAAGGAGTCGGCGCAGGCGGCGCTCAGCTACGTGCGAGCGCACGCCCGCGAGCTCGGCGTCGACGACGAGTACTTCCAGAAGAACGACATCCACATCCACGTGCCGGCCGGGGCGATCCCCAAGGACGGCCCGTCGGCCGGGGTGACGATGGCGACGGCGATCTGCTCGCTCGTCACCGATACGCCGATCTCGAGCGAGGTGGCGATGACCGGCGAGGTCACGCTCACCGGCCAGGTGCTGCCCATCGGCGGCCTCAAGGAGAAGACACTGGCCGCGCAGCGCGCCGGCATCCACACCGTGATCCTGCCGACGCGCAACCAGGTCGACCTCGAGGACGTGCCCGAGAACCTCCGTGAGGACATGACCTTCGTGCCCGTCGACCGCGTCGAGCAGGTCTGGGAGGCGGCCATGGGCCTCACGATCGACGGCCGCCGCGCCGGCCGCGAGATCACCGAGGCGCACGAGCTGCTCGAGGAGGCGCAGGGACTGCTGAACAAGGCGCGCGCCGAGGCGGCGGCCGGGCACGCTGCGGCGGCCCGGGAGGGCACGGCGAAGGCCGGCGGCGCCAAGGCCGGCGCGCCCAGGGCGCCGGCCAAGAAGCGGGCTCGCGCGGCGGCGAAGAAGGGCGCCGGCAAGGCCCCGGCCAAGCCGAGCGCGAAGAGGCCCGCCGGCACGGGCACGGCCGGGCCGGGCGCGAAGAAGCCCACCGGGCGCAAGCCGGCCAAGCCGGCCGCGGCCGGGACGGCCACCCGCAAGGCGGCGCCGGCCAAGGCGATGGCGGCCAGGCCCGCTTCGAGCGCCGAGCCGGCCGCGAACGTGAAGCCGAAGGCGGCCCCGGTGCGCCAGAAGGGGCAGGCCAAGAAGACGACCGCGGCCCGCGGGCGCAGCGGGCGCAAGCGATAAGCCGAGGCGTCGCGGCCCCGACCGCCGCGCGCGCACTCCCGCCGCGCTTGCGCCCCCTGCGCCCCGGGACGGAAGATGGGGCGCCATGCGCCCCCGCCTGACACTGCTCGACGACGCCGGCCTCGAGCGCCTGCGCGCGGCGACGCTCGACGTGCTCGGCAACACGGGCGTCGCCTTCAAGAGCGCCGCCGCGCGCGCCGTGCTGCGCGACGCGGGGGCGCGGGTCGACGACGAGTCCGGGGTCGTCTGGATCCCGCCCGACCTCGTCGAGGCGACCGTCGCCGCGGCGCCGCGCGAGATCGTCCTCGGGGCGCGTGACGGCGTCCACGACCTGCGCCTCGACGGCACTGCCACCCACCCGACGCACGACGGCATCGGCGCCTACGTGCTCGACCACCACACGTTCGAGCGCCGCCAGGCGACCCTCGACGACCTGCGCGCCGCCACGCTCGTGGGCGACGCTCTGGAGGAGGTCGCACTGAGCTGGTACGCGGTGAACCCGAGCGGCAGCGTCGAGCCCCGCCTCGAGGGCGTGCTCTCCGCGCACACGCTGCTCACGGCGAGCGGCAAGCACGCCCAGGGCGCGGTGCTCGTGCCGCAGGACGTGCCCTACGTCATGGAGCTGGCCGGGCTCGCCTCGCCGGGCGGGCGCTGGGACCCTGCCCGCCCGGTCTTCTCGGCGATCTACTGCCCGGTCTCGCCGCTGCAGCACGAGGCCGACGCGCTCGAGGCGGCGATGGCGCTCGTGCGGCAGCGCGTGCCGCTGAGCGTCTACGCGCTGCCGCTCGCCGGCGCCACCGCCCCGGCGACCCTTGCCGGGGCCATCGTGCAGACCAACGCCGAGGTGCTCTCCAGCGTCGTCCTCTTCCAGCTGCTCGAGCCCGGCTGCCCGCTGGTCTACGTCGCCAACGCCGCCCTCATGGACATGCACGCCGCGAGCTACGCGGCGGCCTCGCCTGAGAGCGCGCTCATGAACCTGGCCCTTGCCGAGCTCGGTCGTTCGTACGAGCTGCCGATTCTCACCGTCGGCTTCTCGACCGACGCCTGGACGCCCGGGCCGCGGCTCGGCGCCGAGTCCGCCTTGATGACGGCGACCGGGCTGCTCGCCGGGGCCGACATCCTCATCGGCATGGGGATGGTGAACTCGGCCAACGCCCTCTGCCTGCCCAAGCTGGTCCTCGACGCCGAGCTCTGGGGCGCGTGCCGGCGCCTGGGCCGGGGGGTCGAGCTCGACGACGAGCACCTCATGCTCGACCTCATCCAGCGCGTGGGCCCGGGCGGGCACTACCTGTCGGCCAAGGAGACCTCGGCGACGCTGCGCGCCGGCGAGCACTGGCGCCCCGATCTCTACCGGCGCGTCGCCTACGAGACCTGGCAGGCGAGGCGCCCGCCGGCTCCGGTGGGGACCCCGGACCCGGAGTGGGACGAGGCGGTCGAACGCGTCGAGGCGCTGCTCGCCACACACACGCCGCCGCCGCTGCCCGACGGGGCCGAGGCCGCCATGGCCGACGCCGCCGCCGCCGCGGAGCGCGAGCTGCCCGCCTGAGCGGCCGTCGCGGCGGCCCATCGCTCGGCCACCGTCTCGTGCGCCGCGCGCCGCCGTCGCGCGCGGCCGCGCCGGTCGCCTCTCAGCGCCGCCCGTACCACGCGACGGCGCGCCGCGCCGCCTCCTCTTGGCCAGCCCGTCCTCCCGCGCCGTGTTGCCCTCGATTTGCCCCGGTCTTACGATTCAGGGCTAACGTACCGTGCGACCGTCTCGACCTCGACTGGGGGTAGCGCAGTGGATGTGAAGGAGCGCGAGGCGGCCAATGTGGGCTCCGGGCTGTGGAAGGGGCTGGGCATGTGGGCCTGGCTGCTCTTCCGCGTCAGCGGGCTCATCCTGGTCGTCTATCTGTTCGCCCATATCTGGGTGATCTCGCAGGGGCGGGCGGCGAGCCCCGAGTACCTCGACGATCTCTTCGAGCTCTTCGAGGGGCGGTTCCTCACCTTCCTCGACTTCATGCTCGTGGCCGCGGTGCTCTACCACGGGCTCAACGGGGTGCGGATCGTGCTCATGGACATGGGTGTCGGCATCCAGCGCCACAAGACGGTGTTCTGGGTCTGCATGGCGGCGGCGGCGGCGACGCTGGCCGTCTTCGCGTGGACCGCGGCCCCGTACATCTTCTGATGGAGGGGCTCATGAGAAACGAAGTCCTCGCCCGCGAGACGGGCGGCATGTGGCCGTGGCTCGGCCAGCGCGTGACCGCGGTGGTGGTCATCGTCACCATCGGCGTGCACCTCGTGCTCACGCACCTCTTCGCCATCGGCGAGCTCAGCTTCGACGACATCGGCGACCGGCTCGCCAACTCCGCGGTACTGGTCAACGACGTGCTGCTGCTGTTCGCGGTCGTCTTCCACGCCCTCAACGGGGTGCGCATGGTGGTCTTCGACTACGCGCACCTCGGCAAGGGCCGCCGCGCCTTCGACGCCCTCCTCTGGGTGATCGGCGTGGCGGTCAGCATCTACGGCATCTGGGCCCTCTGGGTCTGGGTCAGCTGAGGGGGTGACGGGATGCCCTTCCATCAGCTGATCGTCGTCGGCGGCGGTCTCGCCGGGCTGCGCGCCGCGATCGAGGCGAAGCAGGCCGGCGTCGACGTCGCCATCCTCTCGCAGGTCCACCCCAGCCGCAGCCACTCGGGCGCCGCCCAGGGCGGCGTCAACGCCGCCCTCGCCAACCACCCCGACGCGGCCGACGACTCGCCGCAGAAGCACGCCTTCGACACGGTCAAGGGCGCCGACTTCCTCGCCGACCAGCAGGCGGCGCTGCAGATGACGACCGACGCCGTGTCGGCGATCTACGAGCTCGAGCATTGGGGCTGCCCGTTCAGCCGCTTCGACGACGGGCGCATCGCCCAGCGGCCGTTCGGCGGCGCCGGCTACCCGCGCACCTGCTACGGCGCCGACAAGACCGGGCTCTACATGCTGCACACCCTCGTGCAGCAGGCCTACCGGCTCGCAGGTCAAGATGTACATCGAGCGCTTCGTCTGCCGCCTCATCGTCGAGGACGGCGTCTGCCGCGGGGTCGTCGCCTACGACATGACCAAGGGCGGCTTCCAGGAGTTCCGCGGCGACGCCGTGGTCGTCGCCATCGGCGGCGCCGGCCGCGCGTACTCCAACACCACCAACGCCGTCATCTCGACCGGCTTCGTGTCGGCGCTCGCCTACCAGGCGGGCGTGCCTCTCAAGGACATGGAGTTCGTCCAGTTCCACCCGACGGGTCTCTACACGACGCACATCCTCATGACCGAGGGCTGTCGCGGGGAGGGGGGGTACCTCCTCAACAAGGACGGCGAGCGCTTCATGGCGCGGTACGCCCCCAAGGCGATGGAGCTCGCGCCGCGCGACATCACCTCGCGCTCGATCCAGACCGAGATCAACGAGGGGCGCGGCATCGACGGCAAGGACTTCGTCTACCTCGACCTGCGGCACCTCGGGGCCGAGAAGCTCGCCGAGCGTCTGCCCGGCACCCGCGACCTGGCGATCCACTTCGAGGGCGTCGACCCGGTCTACGAGCCGATCCCCATCGCCCCTGCGCAGCACTACTCGATGGGCGGCATCGACACCGACGTCGACGGCGCGACCATCATGGAGGGCCTGTACGCCGCCGGCGAGTGCGGCTGCGTGAGCGTCCACGGCGCCAATCGCCTGGGCGGCAACTCGCTGCTCGAGACCGTCGTCATCGGCCGCCGGGCCGGCGCCGCCGCCGCCCGCTTCGCGCAGGGCAAGGCGACGGGCGGCGGCGGCGAAGGGGCGGGCCGTCGCCGCCCTCGAGGCCGAGATCGCCGACCTCGCGGCGCGCGACGGCTCCGAGGACGCCTACGCGATCCGCGAGGAGATGACCGAGACCATGCGCATCCACTTCGGCATCTACCGCGAGCGCGAGACGATGCAGCAGGGCCTCGACAAGCTGCTCGCCATGAAGGAGCGCCTCAAGACGCGCCAGGCTGCGCTTCACCGGTGGGGTCTGGAACATCGACCTGATCCGCACGATCGAGCTCGAGGGCATGCTCGACCTGACGCTGGCCACCGCCTCCGGGGCGCTCGCCCGCGAGGAGTCCCGGGGCTCGCACTCGCGCCTCGACTTCCTGACGAGAGACGACGAGCACTGGCTCAAGCACACGCTCGCCCACTACCAGCCCGACGGCGGCGCGCCGCGGCTCGACCACAAGCCGGTCGAGCTCGGCCTCTTCGAGCCCGAGGAGAGGAAGTACTGATGCCCGACGTGACCCTCAAGATCCGGCGGTACGACCCCGCCGACGGCCGCGAGCCCTGGTGGCAGGAGTTCGTGGTCCCGGTCGGCGCCAGCATGACCGTCCTCGAGGCGCTCTTCTGGATCCAGGAGCACACCGACGGCTCCCTCGCCTTCCGCTACTGCTGCCGCTCGTCGATCTGCGGCTCCTGCGCGATGTACATCAACGGCCGCTACCGGCTCGCCTGCCAGACCAACCTCAGCCACCTCGGCGTCCCCACCGTCACGGTCGCGCCGCTGCCGCACGTGCCGGTGGTCCGCGACCTGGTCTGGGACATGGACGACTTCTTCGAGAAGTACGAGGCCATCAAGCCGTGGCTGATCCGCAACTCGCAGACGCCCGACACCGAGGTGCTGCAGTCACCCGAAGAGCGTCACAAGCTCAACATGCCGATCGACTGCATCCTCTGCGCCTCGTGCTACAGCTCGTGCCCGTCGGTGTGGGGCGAGCAGAACTTCCTCGGGCCGGCGGCGCTGCTCTGCGCCTACCGTTTCGAGGTCGACTCGCGCGACGAGGCCGGCAAGGAGCGTCTGCCGAGCTGGGACAACGAGCGCGGCGTCTACCGCTGTCACACGATCACCAACTGCATCGAGGCCTGCCCCAAGGAGCTCAGCCCGACCGAGGGCATCCAGTGGCTCAAGGGATCGGCCGTGCGGCGGCGGCTGCTCGGGCGCAAGAAGTGAGACGCGCGGCGGAGGCCGCGGGGGGCGAGACGCGAGACGCGCGGCGGGGGCCGCGCGTCTCGCGTGACGAGCTGACGAGCGCCGCGGCGCGGGCCGCAGGGCGAGGGCCGCGTCCCGCGAGAGTGGGGGCCGCGGGGCGCGAGAGCGGCCGGCGTGCCGGCCGGCGTCAGAGACCGTCGCCGGCCGGCACGCCGGCCCCGTCGCGCGCCTGCTCGAGCGCGTGCCGGATCAGCCCGGCCCAGTAGCGCAGCACCGGCTCGACGTCGAAGGACTGGTCGGCGGCGTACTGCATGGCGAGCCCGTCGCAGACCGCGACCGTGAGCGCGGTCAGCAGGCGCAGGCGCTCGCGCAGCTCGTCGTCGGCCTCGGGCTCGAGGGCGTAGATGTCGAGCTCGCGGTACCAGTCGAAGAGCTCCGCCATGCGCGGCCAGAGGCTCGGGTCGCGGATGAGGTTGGGGAAGAGGTCGAAGAAGAGACGGTACTGGCGCAGATTGGTGACCACGCGCAGGTGCTGCTCGATGAGGATGTCGACGCGGTCGTGGTCGGCGCCGGCCTTCGAGAGCTCGCGCAGCAGGCGGACGTTCTCGTCGTGCACCACCGAGTCGGCGAGCGCCCCGACCAGCCCGGCCTTGTTGCCGAAGTGGTAGCGGATCGAGGCCTTGTTCTCGCCGGCCTCGGCGGCGATCGCCTCGAGGGTGAGGCCCTTGAAGCCCTCGCGGCCGAGCACGCGCCGCGCGGCGGCGAGGATGCGCCGCGCCGTCGGCGACAGCTCGGCCGCCGCGTCGTCGGTGACCAGGCTCGCGCCCCGGACGCGGATCCCGTTGTCGGTCATCGGTGGTGCTCTCCGTCGGTCGTGGCCCCGGAGCGGCCGCGCCGCAGCGGGCGGCCGTTCTCCGGGTGCAGCCTGCCCCATCGGCGCGCTGTTGACAACCCCCCGGGGCGACCTAGAATTGCCCGCGAAGTCATCCAACCGGATGAATAGACGGTCGGACGGCTTCGACAGGGGGGCCGGGCTAAGCCCGGCGGCCTCGACGAGTGCGCGGTGTGGCCATCAGCAGCGGGGCCCGGTCCGTCGTCGCGCGCCTCGCCGGGGCACGTTCCGAGGCGCCCTCGTGCGCTCGCGCGAGGGCGGGAGAAGGGGGAAGGATGACTATGACCAGCACCAGCAGACCTCCGGGGGGCGGCGTGCGCGACGAGCTCGAGAGGATCACGGGGGCCGTCGCCCACGGGGAGCTCACGCGACGGCAGTTCATCGAGCGCGGCGTGGCGCTCGGCCTCTCGGTGGGGGCGCTCGGCACGGTCCTCGCCGCCTGCGGCGACGAGGAGACCGCCCAGGAGACGCCGCAGGCGTGGGACACCACGCTGCCCGAGCAGATCCACATCTACAACTGGTCCGACTACATGTCGCCCGAGTGCCTCGAGAACTTCGAGGCCGAGTACGGGGTCAAGGTCCGCGAGAGCTACTACGACGGCAACGAGTCGATGTACGCCAAGCTGCAGGCGGGGGCGACCGGGTACGACGTCATCTTCCCGACCGACATGTGGGTCACGATCCTGCGCAAGAGCGACCTGCTCCAGCCGCTCGACATGGCGCTGATCCCGAACTTCGCCAACGTCACCCAGGAGGTCTTCCAGAAGCCGGCCTTCGACAACCCCGACACCCAGGACGGCGAGAAGTACTCGGTGCCGTACATGTTCGGCACGACCGGCTACGCGGCGACGCTGGCCAAGGTGCCGGCGCCGCAGGACTCGTGGAACCAGCTCTGGGACCCGGCGTTCGAGCGCCAGATCTCGATGCTCAACGCCCCGCGCGAGACGCTCGGGGTCGGGCTCATCAAGCTCGGCTACTCGCCGAACACCACGAGCCAGGAGGAGCTCGACCAGGCGGTGCTGCAGCTGACCGACCAGAAGCCCCTGGTGCTCAAGTACGACTCCACGAACACGCGGCGCAGCATCGTCGAAGGTCTCGCCCTGACGCACTGCTGGGACGGCGACGTCGCTCTGGCCGTCAAGGCGATCCCGACGGAGAACGTCAGCTACGTGCTGCCCAGCGAGGGCTACATCGTGTGGGCCGACGGCATCGCGATCCCGAAGTCGGCCGCCAATCCGTACGCCGCCCACCTCTTCCTCAACTTCATGCTCGACCCGAAGAACGTGGGCGCGGCGGCCGACTACATCGGCTACCAGCCGGTCGTGACCGCGGGCATGGACTACGTGACCAACGAGACCCAGGTCGCCATGCGCCCGAGCGACGAGGTGATCGAGGCGGGCTATCTCGCCGAGGACGTCGGTGACTTCCAGCGCAATTACGACGACGCCTGGCGCGACGTCGTGAGCGCCTGACGACGAAACGGCGGCCGGCGCGGCGCGACGTCGTGCGCGCCTGAGGACCATTGGCGGGCCGGCGCGGCACTCGTACCCGCCGCGCCGGCCGGCCACGACGGGACGGCAATCCCCGACAGGGAGAGGACGGGAGAGGGGCTTGGACGACAGGATACTGACCCGCATGGGTGACGGCTCGCTCGTCGAGACGACGCGCGCCCAGCTGCGCGCCGACGTCGAGGACGGCACCCGGCAGGCGGCGCGCCGCGCCAAGGTGCCGCCGCTCGAGCAGGGCGAGCTCGACCACCTCGAGGACATCTTCTGCTCGAACGCGCGCTTCACCGGCGTCGACCTCGGCGACGAGGTCATCATGAGCTACGACGGGTCGGGCAACGCCGACCTCGGCTCGCGCATGACCGAGATGCTCGCCTACCAGACGCACCAGGGCGCCGACATGCTCGAGCTCTGGCACATCGACTACTCGTACAAGGCCATCAAGACGATCCTCTCGTTCGAGGCCCACGAGATGAAGATGAGCCAGCTCAACCTGACGATCCCCATGCAGTACGGGGCGATGCCCGATCTGGGCCGGTACTCGAAGCCAGACGGCCCCATCCCGAACTGGTCCGAGCTCCTGCCGCTGGGACGCATCGAGGAGGCGCGGGAGGCGCAGCTCGAGGCCGGCGAGATGGCCACGCACGACATGCTCTTCGTCGCCGATGGCATGGTCGAGGCGGGCACCGACGGCCTCGACTTCGACACCGCCGGCGCCGCCGGCGACGGCGACTTCCTCGCCACCCTCAACGCGGTCGAGAAGATCCGCGCCAAGCACCCGCACGTGGGCATCGAGGTCGGCATGGCGAGCGAGTTCGTGCTCGGCATGCACGGCGAGCTCGAGTACAGGGGCGAGCGGCTCGCCGGCATGTGGCCGCACCAGCAGGTCAAGGCGGTGGCGGCGGCCGGCGGCACGATCTTCGGGCCGGCCGTGAACGTCAACACGCGCCAGTCGGTGGCCTGGAACGTGAGCCGCGCCTGCACCCTGGTGAAGCGCTGCTGCGAGGAGTCGCCGATCCCCGTGCACATGAACGTCGGCATGGGCGTCGGCGGCGTGCCGATGACCGCGTACCCGCCGGTCGACGCCGTCTCGCGGGTCTCGAAGGCGCTCGTCGACGTGACCCGGATGGACGGCTTGTAGGTCGGCGTGGGCGACCCTGTGGGCATGTCGCTGGCCCACACGCTCGCCTCGGGCATGGGCGGGATGCGCGCCGCCGGAGACCTTGTGGCGCGCATGCAGATGACCCGGGGGATGCGGCTCAGTGAGGCCAAGGCGTACGTCGCCGGGAGGCTCGGCGTCTCGACCCTCGACCTCGTCGACCCCGTCGTCATGCACGACGTGCGCGCCGAGCTCGGTCTCGGGCGCATCACCGTGCAGGAGCTGACCTACGCCGACCAGCCCTACGCGATCGAGGCCAAGTTCCGGATCAGCGAGGTGCTGGACATCCCGATCAACAGCGTCGAGCGCTTCGCCGCGCGCGCCGGGCTGGGGGCGCCGCGCGTGTCCGCCGCCGGCGGCGCGGCGGGCTGAGAGCCCCGGAGGTGCTTGAGTGAAACGCAATCTGCACGCAGGACACCGGCGCAGCGGGGGGTTCAGCCTCAACGTCTTCACCGAGGCCGAGATGGACTCGATCCACCTCGCGACCCTCGAAGTGCTCGAGCGCACCGGCGTCTTCGTCGAGGCCGACGAGGCGATCGACATCTTCACCGACGCCGGCTGCCGCGTCGACCGCGAGCGGCGCGTGGTCCGGATCCCGCCGCACCTGGTCGAGGACGCGATCCGCTCGGCGCCGAGCCGCTTCACGCTCTGCGGGCGCGACCCGAAGAACGACTTCGTCCTGGAGCCGGGTCGCGTCGCCTTCACCAACTTCAGCGAGGGCATCCGCCTGATCGACCCGTTCAGCGGCGAGTACCGCGACCCGACCAAGAAGGACATCGGTGACATCGCCCGGCTCAACGACTACCTGAGCGAGATGGACACGCACGAGATCTCGGTCGGGGCCAGCGACGCGCCCGCCGAGACCATCTCCGTGCACAACAGCGAGCAGCAGCTCCTCAACACGACCAAGCCGATCGGCATCGGGCCGCTCTCGCGCATGGAGAGCATCGCCGTCTTCCGCATGTGCGCCGAGATCGTCGGCGGCGAGGACGCGCTGCGCGAGCGCCCCATCGTCTACAACGGCGTCTGCCCGGTGAGCCCGCTCAAGCTGCCGCACGAGGTCACCGAGGTGATCATCGAGACGGCGCGCTGGGGCCTGCCCTGCAACATCCTCTCGATGGCCATGGCCGGGGGCTCGTCGCCCGTGACCCTGGCCGGCACGATGGTCACGCACAACGCCGAGGTCCTCGCCGGCATCACGCTCTCGCAGCTCGCCGAGCGCGGCGTCCCGGTGATCTACGGCAGCTCGACCACGGCCATGGACCTGAAGCTCGCCGCGGCCAGCGTCGGTACGCCGGAGCTCGCCATGGTCAGCGCCGCGGTGGCGCAGATGGCGCGCCGCTACCTCCTCCCGAGCTTCGTGGCGGGGTTGTAGGCTGACTCCAAGGTCGGTGACGCGCAGACCGGTCACGAGAAGACCCTCACCGGGTTGCTGGCAGCGTTGGCAGGGGCCAACCTGATCTACGGGGCGGGGATGATCGAATCGGGCGTCACCTTCGACTGCGGGCAGTTCGTCATGGACAACGAGTTCGCGCGCATGATCAAGCACAGCGTCATGGGCATCCCGGTCGACGACGAGACCCTGGCGGTGGAGGACATCGCCATGGTCGGGCCGTTCGGGGACTTCCTCAGCCTCGACGCGACGCTCAAGCACATGCGCACCCTCAGCCAGCCTGCCCACCTCGACCGCCGTGTGCGCGAGGACTGGCAAGACCGCGGCGCCACCGACCTGTATGCTCGCTGTACGGCGGAGGCGCGGCAGATCATCGAGGAGTACCGGCCTGAACCGCTGCCGGACGACGTGGCGCGGCGTATCCACGCCATCGTCGAGGAGACCGACCGGGCGGCGGGTGTGGCCTGAAAGTGACCGGGCGGCTGGTGTAGCCTGAGACCCGCAGGGCGGCTGGTGCAGCCTGAGACCCGCCGGATGGCGGCGCCCGCGACGGGGCGGGCGCCGCCATCCGAGACCGACGACAAGGAGACAGGACGTGAGCGACCAGTACGGACCACTGAAGCAGGCCGTGATCGACGGCAACGCCGACCTGACGAACGCGCTGGTCCAGGCGGCGCTGGCCCAGGGGCAGGCGCCCCGCGACATCCTCGAGGGTGCCCTGCTGCCCGGTATGGAGGTCGTCGGCCAGCGCATGAAGAGCGGCGAGTGCTTCATCCCCGAGGTGCTGCTCTCGGCGCGGGTCATGCAGGGCGCGCTCGACACCCTGCGGCCCCTCCTCGGCGAGGGCGAGGGCGGCGGCCTCGGCACCGTGGTCATCGGCACGGTCGAGGGCGACCTGCACGACATCGGCAAGAACCTCGTCGGCATGATGCTGTCGGGCGCCGGCTTCGAGGTCGTCAACCTCGGCACCGGGATCACCCCGGCGCAGTTCGTCGCCGCCGCCGAGGAGCACGGGGCGGCGATCGTCGGCATGAGCGCTCTGCTCACGACGACGATCCCGCGCATGAAGGAGACCATCGACGCCCTCGCCGCCGCCGGGCTCAGGGACAAGGTCAAGGTCATGATCGGCGGCGCCCCCGTCACCCAGGCCTTCGCCGACGAGATCGGCGCCGACGGTTACGGCGCCAACGCCGGCGCCGCCGTCGACCGTGCCAAGGCCCTGGTGAAGTGATGCCGAAGGCCCCCGCCCCGGGGCGCCTGGCGCCCCGCGTCAGCATGCTCACCGACGACGCGTTCGCCTACCTGCACGGGCAGACGCTCGAGCTGCTGGCGACCGTCGGCGTACGCTTCGCGAGCCCCCGTGCCCGCGCGCTGCTGCGCGAGGCGGGCGCCCGGGTCGACGACGAGAGCCTGGTGGTCCGTCTCCCGGCCGAGCTTGTCGAGCGGGCCGTGGCCGCGGCGCCGCACGACGTGCTGCTGGCTGCCCGCGACGGCGAGCACGACGCCCTGCTCGACCGCTCGCGTACCTTCGTGGGCCACGACGGCATGGGCGCCATGACGATGGACCACCGCACCGGCGAGCGGCGGCCGTCCACCGACCAGGACCTCTACGAGGCCTGCGTCGTCGCCGACGCCCTCGACGAGCTCGGCTTCTGCTGGTACGTCGCGACGCCCAACGACGCCGTGCCCGCCGTGCAGTCGCTGCAGGGCATCGTCACCATGCTGCGCGGCTCGGGCAAACACGCGCAGGGCGATCTGAGCGATCCTCTCCTCGTGCCCTACGCGCTGGAGGCGGCGGCGGCGGCGAGCCCCGGCGGCGTGTGGGACCCGGCGAGGCCGGTCTTCTCGATCGTGTACTGCCCGGTCTCGCCGCTGCAGCACGACGCCGAGGCCCTCGACGCCGCCATGCTGCTCGCCGAGCAGGGTGTGCCGATCGTCGTCTACAGCCTCGCGCTCGCGGGGGCGACGGCGCCGGTCACGCTCGCCGGCACCCTGGTGCAGACCAACGCCGAGGTCCTCAGCGGCCTCGTCGCCCTGCAGCTCGCGGCGCCGGGCAGCCCCTTCGTCTACGTCGGCAACTCGAGCATCCTGGACATGAAGACCTGCACCTTCGGCGCCTGCGGGCCCGAGGCGCTGCTCTTCAATCTGGCGCTGACCGAGATGGGGCACCGCTACGGCTTCCCCGTGCTCTCCGGCGGGCTGTCGAGCGACGCCAAGGAGCTCTGCATGCAGTCGGGGTACGAGGGCGGCACGATGGCGCTCCTCAGCACTCTCGCCCGCGCCGACCTCTTCGTCGGCGTCGGCATGCTCGACTCGGCGCAGTTCCTCTACCTGCCGAAGATGGTGCTCGACGCCGAGGTCGTCGCCCAGTGCGCTCACGTGGCGCGCGGCGTGCAGCTCGACGACGAGAGCGTGATGCTCGAGGTGTCGGCGCGGATCGGCCCGGGCGGCCACTTCCTCGGCGCGCGCGAGACGAGCTCGTTCCTGCGCCGGGGCGAGCACCACCAGCTCAAGGTCTTCCAGCGCGGCTCGTACGAGGCGTGGCGGGCGCACCCGGTCCCCGAGGCCGAGCGGGCGACGGCCGTGGTCGACGAGATCCTCGCCGCGCACCGGCCGTCGGCCTTGCCCCCGGGCGGCGAGGAGCGCATGGCCGCCGCCGTGGCCGCCGCCGCGGAGAGGCGCGACTAGAGCGACCCCTCGAGCACGGCGAGCAGCACGCCGGCCAATGTGACTAGAGCGACCCGTCGAGCACGGCGAGCAGCACGCCGGCCAGCGTGACCAGGGCGGCGACGACCAGCCGTGCGCGTACGCGCTCGCCGAGGGCGACGAAGCCGAAGGCGATGGCGAAGACCGGCGTCGTCGCCATGATGAGCATGGTGAGCACGGGGCCGATGTGCTGGACACAGAGGTAGAAGAGCACGGTCACGCAGGTCTCGAGCACGCCGGTGACGGCGATCAGGCGCACGGCGGTGCGGCGCTGCGCGGGTGACAGGGCGTGCGGCGTCAGCGGCATGCGGCGCACCAGGATGATCGCCCCCAGGATCGCCATGCCGAGCAGCTGGCTCTGGATCATCATCGTCGCCGTGACGCGCCCGTAGGCCTGGCTCGCGAGGTCGATGAGGATAGGGCCGAGGCCCCAGCCGGCGGCGGTGACCAGCGACAGGACGATGACCACGGCGCGCGGGGTAGCCGCGCCGCCGGCGGTCGCCGGCGGCGCGGCTACCCCGCGCTCGAACGCCGGCCCGCCGAGGGCGTCGACGGTGACGTCCGGCTCGTCCTCCATCCAGCGCGAGATCAGGACGACGCCGGTCATGACCACGACCAGGCCGACGAGCGTGGGTGCGCCGATCGCCGCCCCGAGGATCGCGAAGGCGAAGAGCGCGGTCCAGACCGGGTCCGTGCTGGCGATGGGCGCGACCACACTGACCTTGCCGACGCGCAGCGCGTAGTAGTAGGTGCTGAACGCGATCAGCCAGGTGACGATCGACGAGACGGCGATGTAGCCGGCCGCAGCCCAGTTGCTGCCGAAGCCGTTGGACCAGAGGCCGAAGACGGTGAGGGGCACGGTGAGCACGGCGATGCCGATCGCGGACACGCCGCGCAGGAAGAAGTTGAGGGCCAGCGGACTGATGTACTCGAGGGTCCGCTTGTTGACGATGATGACGACCGCCCAGAGCGCCGTCATGACGAACGCGGCCAGCGTCCAGACGACGTACGTGCTCGAGATCGCCGCACCTCCGGGTCGCGCCGCGCCGGGGTCGCGCGGCCTGCGGATTCTATCGCAGGCGCGTCGCGTCGCGTCGCGAGGCCGGGGCGCGCGGCGCAGCGTCGCGAGGCCGCCGCGCGCGGCGCATCGCCGCTGCGGCGTGTCGACGCCGGGTGTCTCCGCGCGTGCCGGCGTCGCGTGCGCGTCGCGAAGGATATAATCCGGGCCGTTGCGTCGGGGGGAGGAGAGGCATGAAGACCACTGTCGGCAGGACCGCGCTCGAGCTCGTGGTCGGTGACATCACCGAGCTCGCGGTCGATGCCGTGGCGAACGCCGCGAACACCGAGCTGTGGATGGGCGCCGGCGTCGCCGGCGCCCTCAAGCGGGTCGGGGGCGAGGACGTCGAGAGAGAGGCCATGGCCCAGGGTCCCATCGCGCTGGGCGAGGCGGTCGCGACCCACGGTCACGCGCTCAAGGCGCCGTGGGTGATCCACGCCGCCGTCATGGGCCCCGACCTGCAGACCGACGCGTCCGCCATCGTCAAGGCGACGACCGCCGCCCTCGAGATGGCCGGCAAGGTCCGCGCTCGCTCCCTCGCCCTGCCGGCCTTCGGTACGGGGGTCGGCGGCGTCCCGGTCTACCAGTCCGCCAGCCTCATGGTGGGCGAGACGGTGCGCTACCTTAAGGCGGAGCCGAAGACGAGCCTGCGGCACGTCATCTTCTCGGTCTACAACGACGCCGCCCGGGCGGCCTTCAAGCACGCCCTCGCCGGCAGCGCGCGCTTCAACCGCTAGTCGGCGGCCGCTCGCGGTCGTCGCCGCTCAGCGCGGCGACCGAGATGACGCCGCCTCCGGTCCGGCCGCCGCCGCGCGGCCGCGGCGACGGTCAAGCCTCCCGGGGATCCCGGGACCGTCCGCGACGGTCAAGCCTCCTCGGGGATCTCCGGCCCCGGCGGCCGTACCCGCTCGCCGGTGTGCCGCCCGTAGACCAGCTTGATGAGGTACGGCGAGGTCAGGGTCGTGATCAGCACCATGCCGATGATGGCCGCGTAGACCTTGTCGCCCAAGGCGCCGGACGCCAGGGCGATGCCTGCCACGACGATGCCGACCTCACCGCGCGGGATCATGCCGACCCCGACCTCGCGTGCGACCCGCCGGCCCTCGCGGCGGGCGCCCAGCCTGGCCCCGTAGTACTTGGTCACCATGGCCACGGCGGTGAAGGCGAAGATCTCGAGCAGCACGGTGGTGTCGGCGAAGGCGCGCAGGTCGAGGTAGCTGCCGATGAGCACGAAGAAGAACGGCATGAAGAACCAGGCCAGCGGCTCGACCTTCTCCTCGACCGCGGTGTGCTGCTTGAGCTCGGCGACCACGAGACCGGCGAGGAAGGCGCCGACGATCGCCGCCAGGCCGATGTACTCGGCGAGCAGCGAGAGCCCGAGCATGAACACGACGGCGACCTCGAAGACCACGGTCGCCGAGAGGCGCGACGCCAGCCCCGTGAGGCGGGTGATGAGACGCGGGCCGAGCAGGCCGATGCCCACGACGTAGGCGATCGCCTCGACGATCAGCAGCGTGAACTCGAGCCAGTTACCGGTGCCCAGGGCGTACGCGGTGACGATGCTGAGGACGAGCAGGCCGAGGACGTCGTCGAGCACCGCGGCGCCGAGGATGATGGAGACCGACTTGCGACGTTCGTAGCCCAGGTCGCGCAGCACGCGCACGGTGATGCCGACCGAGGTGGCGAGCAGGGCCGTGGCCACGAAGAGGGTCTCCGTGGTGTCGAAGCCGAAGACGGGCCCCAGGATCAGACCGCCGGCGAACGGCATGACGGCGCCGAGGACGGCGACGAGCGCCGACGACACCTTGCTGCGCGTGAGCGCCGCCATGTGGGTGTCCAGCCCGGCCATGAAGAGCAGCAGGATCACGCCGAGTTCGGCGAGCACCTCGAGGAACTCGGTGTGCTTGACGACGTTCAGCAGGAAGGGCCCGAGGACGGCGCCGACGAGCAGCTCGCCGATCACGGCGGGCTGCCCGAAGCGCGCGAAGAGGCGCCCCATGATGCGGGCGGCGGCGAAGGCGATGAAGATCTGGAGCAGGATGTCGGTCAAGGCGGCGTCCTTTCGTGGACGCGAGCCGCGTCCGGTGTAAATTCCATGGCATGAATGAGGTACCGGGCGCAAGCGGGTGTGGAGTGCCGGGCGGCGGCGGTGACGCCGCGCCGCGCGGCGGCCTGACTGACGTGGGCGGCCTCGCGGTCGGTCACTGGACCGACCGCGAGGCCGCCACGGGCTGCACCGTCGTGCTCTGCGGCGAAGGCGCGGTCGCCGGCGTCGCCGTGCGCGGCGCCGCCCCCGGCACGCGCGAGACCGACCTCCTCGACCCCGTCAACGCTGTGCAGCGCATCCACGCCGTGCTGCTCACCGGGGGCAGCGCCTTCGGGCTCGACGCCGCCGGCGGGGTGATGCGCTGGCTCGAGGAGCGCGAGCTCGGCTGCGAGGTCGGTCTCTGTCGCGTTCCCATCGTCACGGCGGCCGTGCTCTTCGACCTGCCGGTCGGCCGCGGCGACGTGCGCCCGGGGGCGGAGGAGGGGTACGCGGCCTGCGACGCGGCGTCGGCGGCGCCGGTGCCCGAGGGCTCGGTCGGCGCCGGCACCGGCGCCACGGTCGGCAAGCTGTACGGCGTGGCCTCCGCGACCAAGGGCGGTGTCGGCGGCGACGCCGCGCGGCTCGGCAGCGGCGTCGTCGTCGCGGCGCTGGCGGTCGTCAACGCCTTCGGCAACGTCCGCGACCCCGCGACCGGCGAGGTCCTCGCCGGGGCCCGCGGCGAGGGCGGCGGCTTCGTCGACATGACGGCGTGGCTGGCGGCCAACGACGCCGAAGTCGCCGACCGGGGGCGGGCGGCGAAGGCCCTCTGGCCCGAGCGGGAGGCGCCGGGAGGGGCCGGCCCCGACGGGCCGGCCCCTCCCGGCGCCTCCACGACCCTCATCGTCGTCGCCACCGACGCCGTCCTCGACAAGGCCGGCGCCACCGCCGTCGCCGGCATGGCCCACGACGGCATCGCCCGCGCCGTCGATCCGTGCCACACGCAGCGCGACGGCGATGCCGTCTTCGCCCTGGCGACGGGTACCGCGGTCCGCGCCGTCGACGTCTCCGCGCTCGGCGCCGTCGCCGCGCGTGTCGTCGCCGCGGCGATCGTCCGCGCCGTGCGCACGGCGACCGCCGTCGCCGGCATCCCCGCCCTCCGCGACCTCGGCTCACCGTGAGCGGTAGTCGTCATGAGGCGTGCGCGGCGCGACCTTCGATGGCCGGCATCCCCGCTCTCCGCGGCCTCGTCCAGCCGCGAGCCACGGCCCCGGCATGCCCCGAGCCACGCCCCCGGCACGTGGCGAGCGACGACCTTCTCGGACCATGAGCGGCGACAGCCTCCTCTACCTCACACGGACCGAGATCGAAGGGCTCGGCATCGGCGCCGGCGAGGTCGTGGACGCCCTCGATGCCGGCCTGGGCGAGAAGGGCCGCGGGGCGGTCGTGATGCCGCCCAAGACATCCTTGCAAGGCCCGGACCGCGCCTTCTGTCAGGTGCTGTCGGCCTGGCTGCCGCGCTCGGGCGCGCTCGGGGTCAAGTGGGTGACGATCTTCCCTGCGAACGCGGCGAAGGGCCTGCCGGCCGTCGGCGGCCTCGTCGTGCTCAGCGACGCCTCCACGGGGAGGCCCCAGGCGATCCTCGACGGCGGCGTCATCACCGCCTGGCGCACCGGCGCGAGCGCGGCGCTCGCGGCACGCTACCTGGCCCGCCCCGAGGTCGACTGCGTCGGCCTGCTCGGCTGTGGGGTCCAGGGCAGGGCAAGCGTCGACGCCCTCGCCGCCGAGCTGCCCGGCCTGCGTAGCGTGCGCTGCCACGACGCCGTCGCGGCGGCGGCCGCGGCCTTCGTCGCCGAGGCGGCGGTCCGGCTGCCCGGCATCGACGTGGTGGTCTGCGACCGGGCCGCGGCGGTCGCGCGCGGCGCCGGCGTCGTCGTGACCGCGATCACCATGAGCGACGATGTGGCGCCACCGCTCGCCGCCGGCCGCCTCGAGCCCGGCGCCCTCGCGGTCGCGCTCGACTACGACGCCGCCTGGAGCGCGGCGGCCATGGCCGAGTGCGAGCGCTTCTACTGCGACGACACCGCGCAGGTGCTCGCGACCCGGGCGCACGGCCCGCGCCTGCAGGACATCCCCGAGACCATCGCCGGCGACCTCGGTGAGCTCGCCGCCGGCCTGGTCGAGGGCCGTCGCGACCGGGGCGAGCGCCTCTTCTGCCTGAATCTCGGGCTCGCGGTCGAGGACGTCGTCACGGCCCGCCTCGTGCTCGCGCGCGCCCGCGAGCGCGGCGTGGGCACCCCGCTACCGATCTGAGAGAGCGAGGCCGGCGGCCAACGGCGATCGGCCGTCACGCCCGGCGCCCCTCGTCAGCGCTGACGCCCGGCGCTCCTCGTCAGCGCTGACGCCTGGCGCTCCTCGTCAGCGCTGAAGGCCGGCCCGCTCCTCCAGCGCGCGCAGCAGGCCGAAGCACCCGGTGAGCATCATGTCGCCATGCGGCGCCGCGAACTCGAAGGGGAGAGGAGAGCCCTCGAGCATGGCGCGGCGGGGGCCGGTCGCGATCAGCGGCACCCCGTCGGGGACGGACCCGGCGAGCACGGCGCCGTGACCCCCGTCGTCGCGCACCTCATCGTTCGCCAGGCCCCCGGCGAGGAAGCGCCGCAGGCGCGCGACGAGGCCTGGGCCGTCGAGCAGGCGGGTGTGGTGCTCGAAGACTCCCGCGAGGCGCCCCTCGCGGGCCACGGCGCAGACCGTGTGCCCGTTGCCGACATTGACGAGCACGGCGTCGTCGTGGCCCTCGGGCAGGGCGCCGTAGAGGGCCGCCGGCCCGGTGTCCGCGACGAGGAGGCGGGCGGGTGCCCCGCCCGCCTCCTCGTCGCCGGCGCGCCCCGCGGCGAGCCGTCGTGCGGCCCCCAGCGCCGCCCGGAGGCGCGTGAGCTCCGCCGGCAGCGTGCCGTCGTCGTAGAAGAGCGCGCCCAGGGGCCGCCGTTCGGCGACCGCACGCTCCCAGAGGCCGAAACGGAAGACGCGGTTCGAGCCCCCGGGGCTGAACCCGTGGTCCTGCACGGCGACGGCCACGGCGTCGAGACCCGGATCCACGCCCAGGCGGGCGAAGGCCTCGAGCAGGGCCTCGACGTCGAGGTCGCCCGTACTGATCTCGACGAGGCCGTCGCCCGCCGCGGCGAGCAGCGCGCCGGCCTCTTCATCACCGACGACCTGCACCCCCAGGCGCCGCGCCCGCTCCGGGTCGTCGGCGAACGTGAGTACGGCCTCCTCGGTCGCGACGAACCCGCCGCCGGCGGCGAGGTGGCGTTTCATCGCCGCCGTCGAAGCACCGCCACCCATCACCGGCCCGCGCAGCACGACCGTCGCCCCACGGGCCGTCGCCGTCGCGATACGCCGCCCCACGACCTGCGTCGCCGCGGGTACGACGAGCTTGAAGGCGTTCTCGAGCGCTTCGCCGGGCCGCGTGAGGAGGATGTCGGTGGTGCCGGCGCCGACGTCGATGCAGAGGGCGCGACCTGCCGATGAGACGTCGCGCCCGGCATCCGCCCGGGACGCGCCGACTTGCCGGTCCACGCCGGCCCGCCCGCCGGCGTCCGGCGCCGCGGAGCCGCCGCAGCAGCTCACGCGCCGCGCTCCGGCGCGCGCTGCGCCGGGGCGCTGAAGCGGAGCTTCCAGACGCTCTTCATCGCCTCGACGACGATGTCGTTGGTCATCTTCGACTGGCCGACCTTGCGGTCGACGAAGACGATCGGCAGCTCGACGACGCGGAAGCCGAGCTGGTGGACGCGGTAGGTGAGCTCGATCTGGAAGCCGTACCCCCGCGCGTCGACGGCGTCGAGGTCGAGGGTCTCGAGCACCTCGCGGCGGAAGCACTTGTAGCCCCCGGTGAGGTCGTGGTAGGGGAGACCGAGGATGGTCTGCGCGTACAGGCAGCCGCCGCGGCTGATGACGCGGCGCGGCAGCGTCCAGTTCTCGACCCCGCCGCCGCGCACGTAGCGCGAGCCGAGGACGAGGTCGGCCCCGTGCTCGATCAGGCGCAGGAAGTCGGGGATGTAGGAGGCGTCGTGCGAGAGGTCGGCGTCCATCTCGAAGACGCGCTCGGCCCCCATCGCCAGCGCGTGGCGGAAGCCGTCGATGTAGGCGCGCCCCAGCCCCTCCTTGCCGGGCCGGTGCAGCACCGAGACGTCGGGCAGCTGCGCGGCGAGCTCGTCGGCGAGCTCGCCGGTGCCGTCGGGCGAGTCGTCGTCGACGATCATCGTGTGCAGGGGGAGGCCGTGGCCGTCGGCGACCTCGCGGATGCGGGCCAGCGCGTGCCGCAGATTGGGCCGCTCGTTGTACGTGGGGAGGACGATGACGTTCACGCGCGTAGTATATCCGCCCCGCGGCGTGGTCCTCGGTGCTCTGAACGGTGACCGTAACGCTGTGAGCGGGGGTTCCGCGACGGCTCTCCAGCGCCGCCCGAGGGTGCCTTCAGGCGGCGCTCGAAGGAGCCGTCGCGCGGCCCGACCGACGACCCTCCGGAGTGTAAGTATCACCCTCGACTAGACAGTGAGGCTTTTCTTTCGCCTGCGGGCGGAAGGAGGGGTTGCGCGGGGGGTCGAATGCACTATATTGGTGTCCCTACTTGCCGGGGGCACCACATGTTGTGGTGATGGCGAGTCCGCTGCAGGGTGAGGTCCGATGCGCTGTCCCTACTGCGGGAGCGACGAGAGCCGCGTCGTCGACTCCCGCGACTCTGAGTCCGGCGACGCCGTGCGTCGCCGGCGCGAGTGCCTGGAGTGCGACCGTCGCTACACCACCTACGAGCGCGTCGAAGACGTCCCGCTCGTGGTGGTCAAGCGCGACGGCCGCGAGGAGATGTTCGCCCGCGCCAAGCTGCTCAACGGGCTGCTGCGCGCCTGCGAGAAGAGGAGCGTCGACCGCGAGCGCCTCGAGCGCGCGGTCGACGAGATCGAGACCGAGGTACGGCAGGGCGGGCGCGACCGGGTGAGCACGCAGGAGGTCGGTGAGCGCGCGCTGCGGGCGCTGCGCGAGATCGACAAGGTCGCCTACGTGCGCTTCGCCTCGGTGTACCGCCAGTTCGACGATCTCGAGCAGTTCCAGCGCGAGCTCGCCCGCCTGGAGGAGGCGGGCGCCGACCCCCTGCCGGGGGAGGAGCCGCTGCCGGGGCTCGACGGCACCAGGCTCGACGGCGAGCTCGAGGCGCTCGTCACCGAGCGCCGCCACAACGTGACACGACAGACTCCCTGACGGGGACAAGCAGAAAGAGGGGCAGAGGCCAGATGTCGAACGCAGTGATAGAACTCACGCCCAACGCGCTGCGCGTGCTGCAGCGGCGGTACCTCAAGAAGGGGGAGAACGGGGAGCTCCTCGAGACCCCCGAGGAGATGTTCCGCCGCGTCGCGCACGCGATCGCCCAGGCCGAGCGGCTCTACAACCCGGCCGCGCCGGTCGAGGAGTGGGAGGAGACCTTCTACGAGCTCATGACCGGGCTCGAGTTCCTCCCCAACAGCCCGACCCTCATGAACGCCGGCCGCGAGCTCGGGCAGCTCTCGGCCTGCTTCGTGCTGCCCGTCGGCGACTCCATGGACTCGATCTTCGAGGCGGTCAAGAACACCGCCCTCATCCACAAGAGCGGCGGCGGCACCGGCTTCAGCTTCTCGCGCGTGCGCCCCAAGAACGACCTCGTGCTCAGCACCAAGGGCGTGTCGTCGGGGCCGCTCTCCTTCATGAGCGTCTTCGACGCCGCCACCGAGACCATCAAGCAGGGCGGCACGCGGCGCGGCGCCAACATGGGCATCATGCGCGTCGACCACCCCGACATCCTCGACTTCATCACCGCCAAGCAGGACGACGCCAAGCTCAACAACTTCAACATCTCGGTCGCCGTCACCGACTCCTTCATGCGCGCCGTCGAGCACGACGAGGAGTACGCCCTCGTCAACCCGCGCTCCGGCGACGTCGTGAAGAAGCTCAACGCACGCAAGGTCTTCAAGACCATGGTCACCCTGGCGTGGAAGAACGGCGACCCCGGCATCGTCTTCATCGACCGCATCAACGCCGACAACCCCACGCCGCAGCTCGGCGACATCGAGAGCACAAATCCTTGCGGTGAACAGCCATTACTGCCGTACGAGTCGTGCAACCTGGGCTCGATCAACCTGTCGCGGGTGGCCGACAAGGGGCACGTCGACTACGGCCGTCTCGGGCGCGTCGTCAAGACGGCCGTCCGCTTCCTCGACGACGTCATCGACGTCAATCGCTACCCGCTGCCCGAGATCGAGCAGATGACCAAGGGCAACCGCAAGATCGGTCTCGGCGTGATGGGCTTCGCCGACCTGCTCCTCAGGCTCGGCGTGCCCTACGACTCCGACGAGGCCTGCACCATCGCCGGCGAGCTCATGGCCTTCGTCCACCAGGAGGCCCGGGCGGCCAGCGAAGAGCTCGCCGCCGAGCGCGGCGTCTTCCCCAACTTCGAGGGCTCGGTCTACGACCGGCCGGAGATGCCGCGCGTGCGCAACGCGACCACGACGACCATCGCCCCCACGGGCACGATCAGCATCATCGCCGGCTGCTCGAGCGGCATCGAGCCGCTGTTCGCGCTCTCCTACGTGCGCGCCAACGTCCTCGACGACGAGCGCATGGTCGAGGTCGACCCGTACTTCGAGCAGGTGGCGAAGGAGCGCGGCTTCCACAGCGCCGATCTCATGGCGCGCATCGCCGAGCAGGGCACCGTGCGCGGCCTCGACGAGGCGCCGGTCGACGTGCAGACGACCTTCGCCACGGCGCACGACATCACGCCCGAGTGGCACATCAAGCTGCAGTCGGCCTTCCAGTCCCACACCGACAACGCCGTGTCCAAGACCGTCAACTTCGCCAACTCGGCGACCAGCGACGACGTCGAGAAGGTCTACCTGCTGGCCTACAAGTCGGGCTGCAAGGGCGTCACGATCTACCGCGACGGCAGCCGCGAGGAGCAGGTGCTCAACGTCGGGCAGAGCCTCAAGAGGAAGGACCCCGGCCACGGCATCGCCACCACGCGGCCGTCGCGGCCCCGGCTTCTCACCGGGCAGACCGAGCGCATGGAGACGGGCTGCGGGCACCTGTTCATCATCATGAACGAGGACGAATACGGCCCGCGCGAGGTCTTCGCCAACATGGGCAAGGCCGGCGGGTGCGCCTCGTCCAACACCGAGGCACTCGGGCGCCTCATCTCGCTCGCCCTCAAGAAGGGCGCCGAGCCGAGCGAGGTCGTCGAGCACCTCAAGGGCATCCGCTGCCACGTGCCGTACGGCATCGGTCCCAACGCGACGCTGAGCTGCGCCGACGCCATCGGCAAGGCGATCGAGCGCCGCTGGGTGACCGGCGCCGCCGCGGCGGCGCACGGCGCGCCCGAGCCCCAGTTGTCACTGGTCGAGGTCGCGCAGGGCGCCTGCCCCGACTGCGGCGGGGTGATCGAGCACGAGGGCGGGTGCGTGGTGTGCCGGCTGTGCGGGTTCTCCAAGTGCGGGTAGTGCGCCCGGCGGCACTGCGTGCGCCGGGCATGCTTCCGCGGGTCTCGCTGTGCTCGACCTGCGGGTAGTGCGCCCGGCGGCACTGCGTGCGCCGGGCATGCTTCCGCGGGTCTCGCTGTGCTCGACCTGCGGGTAGTGCGCCCGGCGGCACTGCGTGCGCCGGGCATGCTCCCGCGGTCCTCGCTGCGCTCGGACTGCGGGTAGGCCGCTCGGTCCGGCTTCGCCGACCGAGGCGGATCCCGCCGGTCGCGCTGCCGCCGGCGGCCTGTTGACGCACCTCGCCCCGCGCGGGGTAGAGTGAGGGGCGCGGGCCGGCAGGCGCAGTGCCGCCGGCCGACGAACGAGGAGGAGCGCATGTCCGAGACCCCCAAGCCGGAGGCGCCCGGCGAGAGCGGCGGCGTGCAGATCTCAGACGCCGTCGTCGCCAAGATCGCCCATCAGGCTCTGCTGCAGGTCGAGGGCGTCCACGGGTTGGGTGCGTCGGCTCTCGGCGTCTTCTCGGGGCTGCGCGGCGACAAGGGCGCGCAGGGGGTCTCGGTCGACCTCCGTGACGACCTCGTCGACATCGACGCCCACATCGTGGTCGAGTACGGCGCCAACATCCCCGAGGTCGGCGAGACGTGCCGGGCGGCGGTCAAGCAGCAGGTCGAGGTCGCCACCGGCATGACGGTCCGCGCTGTCAACGTCGTGGTCACCGACATCCACTTCCCGGAGCAGGCACCTGGCGACGACGGCTGACAGCCGTCGCGGTCGCCGCCCGACGACCGACCCCCTGGCCCGTGCCGCGGCCGTCGCCCTGCTGGCGCTCGCCGCGGTCGTCGCCGTGCTCGCCGCCGCGCGTCTCGTGGCCGTCACCGCCGGCTGCGGCTTCTCGCCGGTGGCCGACCTGCCCTGGCCGGAGGGCTACGGCGAGCGCGCCGCGCTCGCCGTAGCCGCCGCAGCCGTGGTCACGGCGCTTCTGGTGTTGCTCGTCCGTGACGACGCGCCGCGACTCTGGCTCTGCGGCCCGGCCGGCGAGGGGCTCCCCGGCGGCGTGCTGCTGCCGGCGTCCGCCCTCGAGAGTGCAGCGGAGGAGGCCGTCGCCGGCCATCCCGACGTCCTGCGTGCGACGGGCGCGGCGCGCGGCGACGCACGCCGCCTGCGGCTCGACCTGCGCATCGTCGCGCGCCCGCTCGTCGACGAGCAGCGCCTGGGTCGCGAGCTCGAGCGGCGCGTCGAGGGTGCCGTGCGCCCGCTCCTCACCGCCGGCATGATCGAGGTCCGGGCCCGCGTTCGCGGTGTACGGGTGAGGCGTCTGCCGAGGTACCTCCCGTGAGGGGCGCCCGCGCCGCGGCTGCCGCAGCCGGTCTCGTCCTGCTCGCGTTGCTGGGCGCCGTCGTGGTCCGCCAGGTGGCACTGGCCGCCGACGAGACGCTGGAGTGGAGCGTCCCGCTTTGGGATGATTTCACGAACGCCGGTGCGACCTGGACGGCCCTGGCCGCCGCCGCCTTCGCGGCGCTGGGCGCGATGCTGCTCGTCGCGGCCATCCGCGTGGCGCTGCCACCCTCGCCGCCGGTCGTCGAGTTCGGCGTGGGCGGCGCCAGCACGCGGGTCGACGTCGCGACGCTGCAGTCCATGCTGGCCCGGCAGCTCGCCGCCGCGGCGCCGGGTCTCCGGGTCGAGCGCGTCTGGCTCGATCGCGGGCCCGACGGCTGGCGGGTGTGGGTGCGTGTCGACGTGCCGCGCGTCGAGCTCGAGACGGTGCGCCGCCGTGCGGCGGCCGTCGCCGCCGACGAGCTGCGCCGGGCCGGCGGCCTGCCCCTGACACGGCTCGACCTCGAGGTCCGCCGTGTGACCGTGCGATCGGGAGGATGAGGATGAGAGCCGCACACGTCGGTCTGCTGGTCGGTCTGGCCGCCGGCATCGTCTGGGCCTGGCTCGGCTTCGCCGCGCTGGTCCTGACGCTGGTCTGCGGGGCGATCGGCTGGGTCGCCGGCCTCGCCCTCGACGGCGACCTCGACCTGCAGAGCCTCATCGACGGGCTGCGCCGGCGGTGACCGTGCGTTCGGGCCCGGCGAGGGCCGGCCGGTGACGGCCGGCTTGCCGGTGGCCGTACGGTGAGGGCCGGCCTGCCGGTGGCCGTACGGCCGTCCCTGGTCGCCTCCGACCTCGACGGCACGCTGCTGCCGCCCGACCTCACGATCGACCCCGATCTCGTCGCCGCGATCGGCGACCTCCGCGCGGCGGGTGTGACCTTCGTCGTCTGCACCGGGCGCATGGTCGGGAGCGGCGCCGCCGTGGCCGAGTGTCTCGGCGCCGGCGGGGGGCTCATCGTCTCCTACTCGGGCGGGGTGGTCGCCGACCTCGCCACCGGCGAGTGGCTCGTCCACCTGCCGCTCGAGAGCGCCGCGGCGGTCGACGTGGTGCGCCACGCGCGGCGTCTCGGCCGCCACCTCAACGTGTTCGTCGACGACCAGCTCTACGTCGAGCAAGACGACCGCTGGACGGAGTGGACGACGTCGTACCTCGGGATCGACGTGCGCCGCGTCGACGACCTTCTCGAGCTCGTCGACGGGCGAGCGCCGACGAAGATCGTGCTCGCCGCCGACCCCGCGGACATCGTGCGGCTGCTGCCCGGCCTGCGCGCCCGCTGGGCCGGCACCCTCAACGTGAGCCGCTCGCAGCCGCACTTCATCGAGATCAACGACCGCCGGGCGAGCAAGAGCGGGGCGCTCGAGTGGCTGCGCGCGAGGCTCGAGGGCGATGGTCCGGCCGTCGCCTGTGGCGACGGCCTGAACGACCTCGACATGCTGCGCTGGGCCGACCTCGGCGTGGCGGTAGCGGAGGGCGACGAGGAGGTGCGCGCGGTCGCCGACCTCGTTGTGCCGCGCGCCGGCCTGCCCGACCTCTTCCGCCGTCTCGCCGCGCTGCCGGCTTGAGCTCGCCGGCCTGCCGGGTCTCTTCCCCGCGCCCGAGCGCGGCGCCTGCCGGCCCGAGCGCGGCGCCCTGACCACGATGAGGAGACGGAGCCCCGACGACGAGGAGACGGCGCCCCGACGGAGAGGGGACGGCGCCCCGACGACGAGGAGAAGGCGGCGCCTGGAGGGTCGGCGCCGCCTTCCTGGGGATGGGCACCCTGGTGGGTGGGGCGCCGCTTGAATCCCCTGACGGGTCGCGTGGCACAGGTTACGACTGTACACACGCACCAATGATGATAGGCGCGCGCCGGGGCCGAATCAAGGCTGTGAAGGTCCCCTTCGGGTGAAGAATTGTTGCGGCCTTCGGCGCCGTCAGGCGCCGGCCGGCGGCCCCGGCAGCCAGGCCCGCGCGGGGATGGCGTCACGTCCGGCGTGTTCCCTCCGGCGTGTTCCCTCCGGCGTGTTCCCTCCGGCGCGTCGTTTCCAGCCCGCCCGTCGCTCGCCGCCTTCCGCAGGCGGGGCGGCGCTTCAGCCTGCCGGCCGGCGGGCGCGCAGCGAGAAGCTCAGGGGGTAGTCCTCCTCGCGGCCGGGGATGCGCTGCCAGCCGTCCGCGCCCTTCTCGAGGTAGGCGAAGGCGAGACCGTGTGTGAAGGGGAACTCGTGCAGGTGCTCGATCTCGAGGCCGGCTTCGATAAGTCGCGTGACGACCTCGCCGAGAGGGTGGTTCCACTCATAGGTCACCGTGTTGCGCGTCGCGGCGTCGGGGTCGGCGTACGACCCGGGCTCGTCGAACCGGTGCGGCTCCGGCCCCTGGAAGTAGGGGTAGCCGAGACGGAGGTCGTCGGGGCGCGCCGCGTCGTCGAGGATGAAGGCCAGCGGGTGGAACTCGGCGATGTAGAAGGTGCCGCCGGGGCGGACGTAGTGCGCCGCGACCTGCGCCCAGCGGCGCAGGTCGCCGAGCCAGGTGAGGACGCCCCAGGAGGTGAAGACGACATCGAACTGCTCGTCGAGGATCTCCGGCAGCTCGTAGACGTTGCTGCGCAGGAAGCGGGCCCGGCTCGAGAGGCCGACCTCGTCGGCCAGGCGCCGCGCCAGCCCGACCGCCTCCTCGGAGAAGTCGATGCCCGTCACGGTGGCCCCGTGCCGGGCCCAGCTCAGCGTGTCGAGCCCGAAGTGGCACTGCAGGTGCAGCAACCGGGTGCCTTCGCCCACGTCGGGGCCGAGCTCCTCGAGCTCGATCGACGTCAGCGTCTCGGCGCCGTTCTTGAAGCCCTCCACGTCGTAGAACGTCGAGGCGGCGTGCACCCCGGTGAGCTCGTCCCACACGGCCATGTTGGCGCGCAGCCACTCCTCGAGCATCGTCACTCCTCGTCGTCGGTACGGGGGCCACGGGCGGCGTCCGCGTCGGCAGCGCCGGTGCCGGTCTCGGTGGTCTCGACGGCGGGGCGGCGGAGGCCCGACTCGCCATCGCGCTCCGGCATCACGGCCATCAAGCTGTAGCTGAACGGCAGGTCGGCGCGCCGGCCGCCGCGACCGTCGGGCAGCCACCACCAGCGCTGCGCATCCTTCTCCATGAATTCGAACACCGGCGACACCGAGAACGGTGCCTCGTGGAGGAACTCGAGACGCAGCCCAGCCCCCAGCAGCGCGCCGACGACCTCGGCGAAGCTGTGGCCCCAGCTGTACGAGACGTGCCCTGCGGTGTCCGCCGACGGGTCGGCGTACGAGCCCTCGATGGGGTCGACGACGGGATGGTCGGGTGCGGGCAGGTAGCGGTAGCGTAGGCGCAGCTCCGCGGGCCCGGTCGTCTCGTCGAGGCAGTAGGCGAGCGGGTGGAGCTCGGCCATGTAGAAGCGGCCGCCGGGCTTGAGGTGCGCTGCGCAGAGGCGCGCCCAGGCCTCGAGGTCGGGCAGCCACTCGATCGCCCCCCAGCTCACGAAGACGATGTCGAAGCGGCGCCCGCCGAGGTGACGGGCGGCGTCGTAGACGTCGGACTCGATGAACGTGGCGCGGCCGGCGAGGCCGACCTCGTCGGCCAGGCGCCGCGCCAGCGCGATCGCGGTGCCCGAGAAGTCGACGCCGACCACCTCGGCCCCGCGCCGCGCCCAGCTCAGCGTGTCGAGGCCGAAGTGGCACTGCAGGTGGAGCAGGCTCGTGCCATCGCTTACGTAGGGCCCGAGCTCCTCGGTCTCGAGCGGCCAGAGCGAGCTGCGCCCGGCCTTGAACCCGTCGACGTCGTAGAACTCGGTGCCTTCGTGGATCCTGGCCCACTCGTTCCAGAGCGCGAGGTTGGCGCGCCGCGCCTCGTCGGGCAGCGGGCTGCCCGAGCCCGGCGCCTCGCGCCCCGTCGCGGCGTCCTCTCTGTGGCCGTCGTCGCTCAGTCCTCGCCGTCCCTGGAGCCGCCTTCGCTCAATCCTCGGGCCTCGTCTGCCCGGTGTCGCTCAGTCCTCGTCCTCGACCTCGTAGACGACCGTGCGTACGAGGCCGATGGTCTCACCCTCGGCGCCGGTCGTCGCCGTGTCGCTGATACCGTACACCGCCTCCGCTTCCTCCGCGTTCAGGAAGTCGGCGACGAGGGCGTCCAGCTCCTCGAGCTCGCGCACGGTCTCGAAGATGCGTATCGGGGTGGCGAAGGTCTTCACCTTGATCATGACGGTCCTCCTGGGGTCGCTCGCGTGGCGGCGTCGGTGCCGGTGTGGATGGATACCCGGGGCGGCGGCCGGTGACGCGCGGCGCCGTCAAGGACGGCCTCGCGCGCCGTGTGTGCGCCGCGTCACCGTGTGTGCGCCGCGCCATCGCGGGGGCGCCGGCGCGTCTCACGTGCGCCGCGTGTTGTCAACGACCGTGACGTATCTACTCCAGAACTCTTCTCATTGGTGCGACATCGGTGTAAAGTGCGCGGGGGGGTCAATACGCATACGAGGGGGTCGCACGGTGACAGTCCAGAGTGACACCAGCGCCCGGAGTCTGGGCAAGCTGGCCGACGCCTTCGGCGACCCGACACGACGAGCGATCCTGCACCACGTCCTCGAGGCCGACACGCCCGTCTCGGCGGGCGAGGTGGGTGACGTGTTCGGCGTCCATCGCACCGTCGCCCGCGCACATCTCGAGAAGCTCGTCGAGACCGGTCTCCTCGAGACCGCCACGCGCCGGCGTGCAACCGGCGGTCGCCCCGCCAAGACCTACACCTCGAGCGGCGAGCGCCTCGAGGTCATGCTGCCGCCGAGGCGCTACGAGCCCCTCGCGCGCCTGCTGCTCGACGTGGTCGACCGCCTCGCGCCGGCCGACATGGCCGCCGATCATGCGCACGCCGTCGGTCACGACTACGGCACCAGGGTGCGCCACGAGATCACCGGCAACGGGCAGAGCGGGCTGCGGCCCGAGGCGGTCTGCTCCTGGCTCAACCAGGCAGGCTACAGCGCGCACTGCGATCGCGGCTCCGACTGCGACGCCTACACCTTCGACAACTGCGTCTACCGCGAGGTCGCCGTCGAGCACCCCGAGATCATCTGCGCCTTCGACCGCGGCATGCTCTGCGGCCTCACCGGCGCGTCGCCCGAGAAGCACTCCCAGACGCACAACCTGCTCGACGACGGCTTCTGCCGCTGCGAAGTCAAGCACTAGCCGAACGATAGCCGCCGCGGGCGCCACGCCCGCTCAGCGCGCTCGCCGGGTCCAGACGCTGGCGCCCTCCACGTCCCCGCACCGCCTCGACTTCTCACCGGCAGCGCCACCTCACCAGCCGGGCAGCGCCTGCTCGCCCTGCGAGGGCGCGCTCGGCGTCGAGCCGCTGGTTGACCTCGAGGATGCCCTTGTAGGCGCCGTCGTCGTCGCGGACGGCGAAGTAGCGGGTCAGCTTGAAGGCGCCGTCGTCGAGGCCCCAGCCCCAGGCCTCGTCCTTCGTCCCGTCCTTGAAGGCGCGGAGGATGGTCTCGAGCCCCTCGAGGCTGCTCTCGGGGTGGCAGTCGCGCACGTCGCGCCCGATGTAGCGCCCGTCGCAGGTCTTGTACGTCTCGCCCTGCCAGTAGACCAGTACATCACGCTCGTCGGCGAAGCTGATGTCGCAGGGGAGGGTGCGGATCACGAGCTCGACTTGCTCGGGGGTGAGGGCGCCGCGCTGCCAGTGCATGGGACCGTCCTTTCGCCGTCTGAGTGCCGCGTGCATCGTAGCGGATGCAGGAGAGCGGCGGACGGGCGGGACCAGCGGCGGGCGACACCGACGGCGGCGGGCGGGACCGGCGGCGGCAGAGCGATCGGCGGTGGTCGGGCGGCGGAGCCCCGCCGCCCTCACCAGTACATCGGCACGGGCGGCGCCGCGAGGGCATCCTCGAGTGCGCGGCGCCCGCCGCGGAGGACCGGCGCCCCGTGCGTCACGAGCACGCGCTCGACGTCGAGCGCGGCGAGCGGCTTCAGCGTCGGCAGCAGGCGGCGCTCGTACCAGTCCGGCGAGCCGCCGCTCTGGTCCCAGACGCGCAGCTCGCCGCTCTCGAGGGCGACGACCGCGTCGCCGAAGGCGACCGCCCGCAGGTCGGGGAAGTAGAGGGGGGTCTCGTAGCGCCGCGGGTTGCCGATCGCCCACGCTTGAGCGATGCCGCCGGCGATCTCGACGCTCTGTCCTGCCTTGGCCTTGGGGATCTCGTTGAGCGGCGTGTCCCAGGCGAAGCGCTTGCGCACGGCGGCGTGGCCCCAGACCCGCGTCGCCAGCCGGCCCCAGTAGCGCTCGAAGAGGAGCTCCGTGCTGCGCGCGTGGTAAGGGATCGTCACGAGCAGCTCGAGGCGCGAGGCGCCGAGGACGAGACGGTCGAGCCCCGCGAGCACGGCGTCGTGTTCGGGGTCCTGCTCGGGGGGCACGAGCGGGTCGACGAGGGCGGCGACGTGGCCGACGAGGAGGGCGTAGCTCACGACCTCCTCGGCCGCCGTACGGTACTCGGGGTGGGGCGTCGTCCACGAGTGGATGCCGGGGACGAGCTCTGCGGGGACGGTCATGGTCGGTCCTCCTTTCGACGTAGAGCGTTCCCCGACGTCGCGGAGGTGAAGCAGCCGGCGGCGCCTACCGGCGCCGCCGCCCGCCCTTCCGCTCCTTGACCGCCTCGCGCAGCACCCACTCGACCTGGGCGTTGACGCTGCGGAGCTCGTCGGCGGCCCACTTCTCGAGCTCCTTCCAGAGCTCGGGGTCGACGCGCAGGAGGAACTGCTTGCGCGCGGCCATCAGGCGCGCTCCGGCTTCATCGGTCCGTCCTCGCCGGTCTCACGCACCCGCCGTCGGCCTCACTGGTACAGCGTGCCGGCGTTGACGATCGGGTGCACCTCGCTCTCGCCGCAGAGGACGACCATGAGGTTGCTGACCATCGCCGCCTTGCGCTCCTCGTCGAGCTCGACGACGCCCTGCTCGGCGAGCTGCGCCAGGGCCATGTCGACCATGCCCACGGCGCCGGCCACGATCTTGCGCCGCGCGGCGATGATCGCCTCGGCCTGCTGGCGGCGGAGCATCGCCTGGGCGATCTCGGGTGCGTAGGCGAGGTGGGTGAGGCGCGCCTCGTCGACGAGGACGCCGGCCTTGGCGAGCCGTTCCTCGAGCTCGGTCTTGAGCGCCGCCGAGACGTCGAGGACGTTGCTGCGCAGGGTGATCTCGTCGGCCTCGCCGTCCTCGCCGTGGTCGTACGCGTAGGAGCTCGCGACGTGACGCAGGGCCGACTCGCTCTGCATCGAGACGTATTGCTCGTAGTCGTCGACGTCGAACACGGCCTGGGCCGTGTCCTGCACGCGCCAGACGACCACGGCGGCGATCTCGACCGGGTTGCCGCGCATGTCGTTGACCTTGAGGTGCTCGCCGGTGAGGGTGCGGGCGCGCAGCGAGACCTTGTAGCGGCCAAGGGTGCGCGGCTTGGCCTGCCCCTTCTTCTTGCTCGCCGACTCGACGATCTGCTCCGCCGCCTTGCTCAGCGCGCCGCTCCCGCCGGTCGCGCTGCCGTTGGCGTAGAACGGGTTGCCCCAGCGGAAGCCGGTCTCGCGGCTGGTGCCCTTGTAGTCGCCGAAGAGGATGAGCACGCGCGCCTCGTTGGGCTGCAGGGTGAAGAAGCCCGGCGAGACGACGATCGCCGCAGCGAGCACGACGCAACCGGTGATGAGCATCCACCAGATCGGGATCGCCGTGCCGTTGGCGTTCTCGCCGCCCTCGAGGAACGAGTAGACGATGAGCGCCGTCGCGGCGGCATAGAGGGCGATGTCGACCCCGAGCATCGCCCACCCGTTCAACGTCCTGGCCGTACGTTCGACCGTCATGGCCTTCACCTCCACGCTCCCCGCCCGGCCCTCCGGGCGACTGATATGAAGATGATATCACAATGAGAGCGCATGTCCAGTGTGAGGGGCCTGTTGGCGGGAAGAATCGCGGCGCGCCGGGGTGAAGCGGCATGACGGCGGCCAGGGCAGCGCGGGAACGAGGGCGGCCCGGTCCGTCCCTGCGACCGGGCCGCCCTCGCGGAGTCAGGTCAGTAGAGCAGAGCCCTGACCTTGGGCGTCACCTTCTTGAGGGTCTTGACCATCTGGGCGAGGCGCTCGTCGAGCAGCACGACCTGGGCGTCGCGCACCTCGGTGAGGCTCGCCTTCGCGCCGGCGTAGTCGCCGGCGTAGATCTGGTCGTACTCGGCGACCAGGTCGTGGTAGGGCGCGAGCTGGCCCTGACCGCCCCAGGCGATGCGGTAGTACGACGGGTCGTGCCGCTGCTGGTCGTCGACGAAGGCGTCGTAGCTGAACATCAGGCCGTAGTACATCTGGCTGATGTCCCAGATCGGGCCCGCCGCCGCGTCGGGGTCGACCGGGTCCATCTCGAGTTCAGCGATCGCCGCGTTCAGCAGCTCGAGATCCCAGAAGACCTGCTCGTGCGGGTAGATCGTGTAGTCCCAGGCGCTCAGCGCGATGAAGTCGTCGTGCACCATGCGCACGATCTTGAGGAGCTTGTTGTTGGCGCGCTTGAGCTTGGTGGCCTTGGTGATGCAGTCCTTGCCCGCCTCGTAGGTGTCGCAGGCGGCCGTGAAGGCCTCGATGCGGCAGACAAGGTCGTCGACGAGGGCGCAATCGGCGCCGGCCGCCTTGAGGGCGTCGCCGTCCACGCTCGCGGCCAGGCTCGCCGCCCGGGCCGGGAGGTCGTAGGGCAGCAGGCCGCAGTCGAGGGACCGCTGGGTGCGGAAGAGGAACTTACCGACCTTGGCGAGGTAGTCGTAGCTCACCAGGTCGATGGTCTCGTAGTTCGTGTGGTACAGGCTCTGGTACATCGCGTTCGAGGTGCCCAGCCGGATGCCGGGGATGCCCTCGGCGGCGAACGGCCACTGGTCGTTCCAGCAGTACACCGGCGAGTAGAAGGAGGTGCCGTAGGGGACGAGCTCGGGGTTGTCAGCGGCGACCTTGTCGAGCACCGAGACGAGCTCTTCACTGCAGGCCGAGCCCAGCGGGGCGCCCTCGAGGGCCATGAGCTCGAGCCCGAGGAAGGCGCGCATCTTGCCGGGCCAGTTCTTGTGCGTCTTGGTCGCCGCGTACCAGGCGCCGAAGGTCACGGCCACGCCCTTGCCGCCCCTGAAGCGTAGCAGGGGCGAGAAGTCGTGGCCGACGATCGGCGCCAGGGCGACGGGGACGAGCGCCCACCCCGAGATGCCGAGGGCGAGGCGCGCGACGGCGATCGGCACGGCGGCCTTGGCGATGTCGAGCACGGCCGCCGCGATCCCCAGCGCCGGCCCTCCGGCGCGCCAGACGTTGCCGGCGCCGGGGTTGCGGTCGGGGCCGAAGTCGCGGATGTCGACGCCCAGCGCCAGGCGACCGAGCCACAACGATAGCGGCAGCGACCCGGCGGCGAAGCCGATCACCGTCATCGCGAGGACCACGCTCGTCCCTTCGCGTTCGCGTCCTCCCGGCCGCGGCCCGAGCCGGCCGGCGTGACCGTGCGTAGGCCGCGGCGTCCCGTGCTTCTCTTTCCCCGCCGGCGGTGGTGCTAGTTCTTCGTCCAGACGATGCTCTCGAACTCGAGCCGGTCGCCGTTGACGGTGCCGGCCTCGGACTCCTCGCCGTCCATGACGAGCGAGATGTTGTCTCCGTCGACGGTGTAGGTCCCCTTGAACTCGATGTCCTCGCCGCCCATGGGGTTGGGCCCGGCGAGGGTGAACTCGCCGCCGTCCAAGGTGAGCGTGAAGTCCTTCATCGCGTCCTCGCCCTCGGTCATCGTGTACGAGCCGTCGACGCCGCCGCTGCCGCAGGCGGTGAGCGCGGCGGCGAGCAGCACGGTCAGCGCGAGGAGCACGAGGAGTGCGAGGAGCGGCGAGCGGGCGCGGTCACGCGAGCGGCCGGCGTGCGCGGGGCGGGGGTGGGCGTTGGACATGGGGCCTCCTGTCGTGGTCGACGCCGCCGCTGTGGTGGGCCGGCGGTCACGTGTGCAGTGAGTTACGGGTTCGCCCCGGGCGGCGTCTGACCTTCCAGGGTAAAGGGAGCGGGCCGCACCAGTCGTCGCGGGGTGGGCCGCACCAGTCGTCGCGGAGCGGGCCGCACCAGTCGCCGCGGGAGTGAGGACGGACGAGCCGAGGGGCGGCGGGCCGTACGGCCCGCCGCCCCTCGGCGACATCCAGGCGATCAGCGCCGCGGGGGAGCCCGTTACGCCATCACCGCGTGCGCGTCGATGAGGTGCTTGCTGACGCCGATCGTCTTCTCGTCGAGGCCGATGGCGCGGCCGACGAGCTGGCTGAGGAAGAGCACGGGCACGCCGGCCCACGAGCTGTCCTTGCGCGCGATCTCGCTCTGGCGGCCGTCGAGGTTGACCTGGCAGAGCGGGCAGGCGACGGCGATCGCCTCGGCGCCGCAGTCGCGCGCGTCGCTCACGATGCGCCCCACGAGCCCGTCGACGATCTCCTGCTCGGTGAGCGCCAGCGCGGCGCCGCAGCAGTCGGTCTTGTAGTTCCAGTCGACCGCCTCGCAGCCGAGGGCCTCGACGACGGCGTCCATGTGCGTCGGGTACTCGGGGTCCTCGGCGAGGGTGACCTCGGGCGGGCGTGTGAGCAGGCAGCCGTAGTAGCAGGCCACCTTGAGGCCCTTGAACGGGCGCTTCACCTTGGCGGCGAGCGCCTCGAGGCCGACCGCGTCGTGATAGACGTCGACCAGGTTCTGCACGGTGACGCCGCCCTCGTAGCCGCGCCCGACGACCGAGCGCACGTCGTCGGCGACCGCCGGGTCGCGGGCGACCTCGTGCGCGCCGGTCTTGAAACGGCTGAAGCAGGCGGCGCAGGGCACGGCCACGGCGTCGAGCTTCAGGTCCTTCTCGACCTTGACCAGCTCGTTCACTGGCAGCGCCGTGGCGAGCAGGCGGTTGATCGAGTGCGCCGCGGTGTTGCCGCAGCACTCCCAGCCGGGGATCTCGACGAGGTCGAGGTCGAGCGTCCGCGCCGTGGCCCTGAAGCTGGCGTCGAACTCGCCCGAGGTGCCGTGCAGCGAGCAGCCGGGGTAGTAGGCGATACTCGTCACGACGCACCTCCGCCCTCGTCGCCGGACGGCGCGGCCGCGCCCTTGCCGGACGGTGGGGCCGCGTCCTTGCCGGCCCGCGCCGCGCTCTTGGCCTCGCGGGCCCGGGTGAGACTCTCGGCGGTCTTGACCATGCGCTTCATGGCGTCGGTGTCGCCCTTCTTGAGCGTGGGGTTGATCTTGCCCTTGAGCAGCATCTTGGGCCCGAGCGAGAGCCACTCGAGGGCGCCCTTGGGCCGGCGCAGGGCGTCGCGCGCGATGAGCTCGACCTCCCACATGCGGCCCCAGCGGACGAACGAGTTGTAGTTGAGCTTGAGCATGGCCGCCGACGGGGCGTCCGGGTGCACCTTGCCCTCGCGCCAGGCGATGATCTTGAGCTCGTCCATGATCGCCGCGATGTCGATGCCCTGCGGGCAGCGCGTGGTGCAGGTCTGGCACCCGGTGCACAGCCAGATGAACTTGTCGTCGAAGATCATGTCGTACTGTCCGAGCTGGACGGCACGCATGATCTGCGCCGGGTGCATGCCGGCGTGCTCGGCCACCGGGCACCCGGCCGTGCAGCGCTTGCACTGGTAGCAGAGGTAGGGGTTCTCGGCGCAGCCGGCCCCCACCTTGGTGGCGAGGACGCCGCTCGGTGTGCAGGTCGTCATCCCCACCTCCTAGGCCACTGCCGGCCGCGGCATGAGGCCCGCGGCCTCGACGATCTCGGGCACCGCGGACTCCCACTCGATGGCCATGATGTGGACGCCGGCGACACCCTCGATCTCGGTGAACTCCTTGATCATCTCGACGGCGATCTTCTTGCCCTCGGCCTGCTGCGGGGCGCCCTTCTCGGGGACGGCCATGCGATCGACGATGTCCTGCGGGACGTCGATGCCGGGAACGAACTTCTGCATGTAGCGCGCCCCGCCGACGCCCTTCAGCGGCGTGATGCCGGCGAGGATCTTGATCTCCTTGTGCAGGCCCAGGGCGCGCACCTCCTCCATCCACTTCTTGAACTTGGGGACGTTGAAGATGCACTGGGTCTGCATGAAGTCGGCGCCGGCCTCGATCTTCTTCTTGAGGCGCAGGGCGCGGAGGTCGAAGGGGTCGGCGAAGGGGTTCTCGGCGCAGCCGATGTAGAGCGGCGGCGCGACCGTCATCTCCTCGCCGCACTGGAACTTCTTCTCGTCGCGCATGTCCTTGTACATCTTGATGAGGTTGATGGCGTCGAGGTCGTGCACGCCCCTGGCCTCGGGGTGGTTGCCGAAGCTCAGGTGGTCGCCGGTGAGGCAGAGGATGTTCTTGATGCCCAGTGTGGCGGCGCCGAGGATGTCGGCCTGCATCGCCAGACGGTTGCGGTCGCGGCAGGTCATCTGCATGATCGCCTCGAGCCCGTTCTGCTGGGCGGTGTGGCCCGACGCCAGGGAGCACACGCGGACCACGGCGGTCTGGTTGTCGGTGATGTTGACGGCGTCGACGTAGCCCTTGAGGATCTTGGCCTTCTCCTCGATGACGGTGACGTCGGCGCCCTTGGGCGGGCCGCACTCGCCGGTGACGGCGAACTTGCCTTCGGCGAGGATCTTCTCGAGGTTGGAGCCGGCCTTGTATCCGTTGTCCCTCATACCGGCTTCGCCTCCTCGCGCACCATCTTGCGGGGGCCGCCGGAGCTGCTCTTGCTCCAGTTCTTCGGCGGCCGGTCGGTGAACATGAGCTCTTCGCGGCCCTGTGCCTTGAGGCGCTCCCAGATGAGGGCCCAGGCGCACTCGATCTCTTCCTTGTCGGGCCCGGTGACTTCGCACAGGCCGTCGTGCGAACCGCCGCAAGGGCCGTTCATGAGGCTCTTGCTGCAGCGCACGACGGGGCAGATGCCGCCGGTCAGGCCGATGCGGCACTCGCCGCAGGCGACGCAGCGCTCGAGCCACACGGCGTGCTCCTGCGGCATGCCCAGCATGTTGGTGTCGACGGCCGGCACGACGAGCCTGGGGGCGAACTTCTCGGCCATGCTCTGGATGCCGATGCCGCAGGCCATGCTGAGGACGACGTCGGCCTCCTCGACCTTGGCGGCGATCATGTCGAGGTACTCCCACTCGCACTGCCTGATGGCGGCGGTGTGCTCGACCTCGATCTCGCGGCCGTCGGCCTGTGCCTTCATGCGCAGCTCGCTGGCGAGGATCTCGGCCTCTTTCTCGCCTCCGGTGAGGCAGATGGCGACGCAGGTGTCGCAGCCGGCGACGAGGATCTTCTTGTGTCCGGCGACGAGGTCCAGGATCTCGTCGAACGGCTTGCGTTCAGCGGTGATCATTCGGCGGGTCCCTTCTCGGTGGTGGCGGAGGCGGTGTCGGGCGCCGGCGCGGCGGCGCCGGCCGGCGCCCCCTCGGGCATGGCCACGTCGCCGGCGGCCTCACGGGCCGCGGCATGCGGCGACACGTCGTGGCGCCGCAGCGGGTTCGGCCCGAGGGCCTTGATCCGGTCGGTGAACTCGGTCGCGACGCGGGCGAACTCGGCGCCCATCGCCGACGACATGTTGTACATCTCCACGCGCTCGGGCTCGATGCCCACCTCGGCGAGGAGGGCCTTGACGTGGTCGACGCGCTTGCGCGCCCAGAGGTTGCCCTTGAGGTAGTGACACTCACCCTCGAGGCAGCCGGCGGCGTAGACGCCGTCGGCGCCGGCCTCGATCGCGCGCATGAGGTGGATGACCTCGAGCTTGCCCGTGCAGGGCAGCTTGATCATGCGGATGTTCGACGGGTATTGCAGGCGCATGCTGCCCGCCAGGTCGGCGGCGGCGTAGGCGCAGTAGTGACAGGCGAACACGATGATCTCGGGCTCGAAGTCGGGGTCGACGGGCTTCTTCGGCGCCTCGGTCTCGGCGGCCTCGGCGCCCTCGGGTGCGTCGGCGACGGCGGTCGGGGCGGAGGCCCCCGCCGTCGCCTGAGCCGTCGTGGCTGCCTGCGCCGTCGTGGCCGCGGTCACCTTCGGCTCCTCGGCCATCTCAGCTCACCTCCATGAAGAGCGCCTCTTCCTTGGCGAAGACCTGCGCGTCGGTGTAGTGGTGCAGGGTGATCGCCTTGACGGGGCACTCGCTGACGCACACGCCGCAGCCCTGGCAGGCGGCCGCCTCGATCTTGGCCTTCTTCGTGTCGGCCTCGATGATCGGCACCTCGTACGGGCAGATGCGCACGCAGGTGAGACACGCGGCGCACTTCTCCTGGTCGACCTCAGCGACGACGCCGCCGGCTTTGAGGGCCGGCTTGGCCAGGATGGCCGCGGCCCTCCCGGCGGCGGCGTAGGCCTGGCTGATCGTCTCGTCGATGCTCTTCGGGTAGTGCGCCGCCCCGGCGAGGAAGAGGCCCTCGCTGGAGAAGTCGACGGGCCGCAGCTTGACGTGCGCCTCGAGGTAGAAGCCGTCGGCGGTGAGCGGCACCTTGAGGAGTTTGGAGAGCGCTTCGCCGCCCTCGGCCGGGACCGCCGGCGTGGCGAGCACGAGCAAGTCGACCGGCAGCGTGATGTCGCGCCGCAGGAAGGGGTCGCGGTAGGCGACCTCGACCCTGCCGTTGGCGCTGACCACCGGCTTCGAGTCGTCGTCGTAGCGCGTGAAGACGACGCCGAGCTCGCGCGCCCGGGTGTAGTACTCCTCGAGGAGGCCGAAGGTGCGGACCTCCTTGAACCACACGTAGACGGGACGATCGGGGTCCTTCTCCTTGAGGGCGATGGCGTTCTTGATGCTCTGCTGGCAGCAGGTGCGCGAGCAGTAGGGTTTGTGCTCGTCGAGGGAGCCGGCGCAGAGGACGAAGCCGACGGCGCCGGCCGCGTGGAGCGCGGGATCCTCGTCCTTGAGCATGCGCTCGAGCTCCATGCCGGTCACGACCTTGGGGCTCGTGCCCAGACCGAAGAGCTCGGGCCGGTCCTCGTGGGAGCCGGTGGCGACGACGACGACGCCATGGTCGACCGGCGTGCGGGCGCCGTCCTTGGCTTTGACGACGCTCGAGAAGTTGCCGATGAAGCCGTGGAAGTCGACGAGTTCGCTCTCGAGGTGGATCCTGACGTTGGGGTTGTCGATGAGGCGCTGCTCGAGCTGCGCGACGAGCGCCGTCGGGTCGCCGCCGCGGATCGTGCGCCCGAGCTCGAGGACGTGGCCGCCGAGGCGCGGCGAGCGCTCCACGAGGTGTACCTCGTGGCCCATCTCGCCGAGCGCGGCGGCGGCCGTCATGCCGGCCACGCCGCCGCCGATCACGAGGGCGGCGTGGGTGAGCGGCACGTCGACCTTGTAGAGCGGCTCGAGCATGCGCGCCCGGGCGACCGACATCCTGACGAGGTCTTTCGCCTTGTCGGTCGCCTTCTCGGGCTCGTTCGCGTGCACCCACGACGCCTGGTCGCGGATGTTGGCCATCTCGAAGAGGAACGGGTTGAGCCCGGCCTCGCGGAGCGTGTCCTGGAAGATGGGCTCGTGGGTGCGCGGCGTGCAGCTCGCGACCACGACGCGGTTGAGCTGGTGCTCCTCGATCTTCTCCTTGATCAGCGAGAGCGAGTCGCTCGAGCATGTGTACAGCGTGTCGGTGGCGAACTCGACGCCCGGAAGCTGCTGGGCGTAGTCGGCGACGCTCTCGACCCCGATCACGCCGGCGATGTTGGAGCCGCAGTGACAGACGAAGACGCCGATGCGCGGCTCCTCTTCGGAGACCGCGCGCTCGGCCGGGTACTCCCTCTCGACCGTGAGCGTGTCGCGCGAGTCGGCGAGGCCGGTCATCACCTGGGCGGCCGCGGCCGAGGCCTGGGCGACCGAGTCGGGGATGTCCTTGGGCTCGCCGAACGGCCCGGCCACGAAGACGCCCTTGCGGCTCGTCGCCAGCGGCTCGAATTCGTCCAGCTCGCAGAAGCCGTGGCGGTTGAGGGCGATGCCGAGGTGGCCGGCCGCCTCCTGCGCCTTGCGTGCGGGCTCGAGGCCGACCGAGAGCACGACCATGTCGAACCGGCTGGTCCGCATGTCGCCGCTCTCGTCCTCCCAGGTGATCAGGAGGTCGCCGGTCTTCGGGTCTTCCTTGATGGTCGAGGGCCGCGAACGCAGGAACTTGACCCCGCGGTCGACGGCGCGCTGGTAGAAGTCGTCGAAACCCTTGCCCTGGGCGCGCATGTCCATGAGGAAGACGGTGGGCTCGCAGTCGGCCACGTGGTCCATGGTGAGCATGGCCTGCTTGTTGGCGAACATGCAGCAGACGCTCGAGCAGTACTCGTGCTCCTGGTCGCGCGAGCCGACGCACTGGATGAAGGCGACCTTCTTCGGGTGCCCGCCGTCGCTCGGGCGCTTCACGTCACCGACGGTCGGGCCTGAGGCGCTCAGCATGCGCTCGTACTCGAGCGCCGAGAGGACGTTGGGGTAGCGTCGGTAACCGTACTCGCTCTTCGCGCCGGGATCGTGAGCGTCGTAACCGGTCGCCAGGACGACGGCGCCGACGTCGATCTCGAGCTCGCGGTCACGCTCTTCATGGAGGAGGGCGCCGGGCCCGCAGGCGCGCACGCACTCCAGGCACTCCGAGCAGACTGCGCACTGGAGGCAGCGCTTCGCCTCGGCGATCGCTTGCGCCTCGGTGTAGCCCCGGCGCACCTCGACCCAGCTGCGGCGGCGCTCGGCGCCGTCGTGCTCGGGCATGCGCACGCGCGGCGCGGGGGCCGTCGCGGCCAGCGTCTCGTCGTCGGGGCGAGCCTCGGGGAGCGGGTCTTCCCACAGCGCCACGAGCTTCTCGCCGCGGAGGTGGTTGTGGATGGCCGCCGCGCCTTTGCGGCCGGCGGCGATCGCCTCGATCGCGGTGAGCGGGCCGGTCGGCGCGACGTCGCCGCCGGCGAAGACCCCGGGGCGGCCCGTGGCCATGGTCGCGGGGTCGGTCTTGACCGTGCCGCGCTCTATCTCGACCCCGTCGAGCTCCGCAGCGAAGTCGTCGACGATCGCCTGACCGATGGCGAAGATGACGGTGTCGCAGGCCAGTTCGACGAAGGCGTCCGGGATCGGCTCTGGGCGCCGACGGCCCTTCTCGTCGGGCTCGCCGAGACGCATGCGCTGGAGCTTGATGCCGCTGACCTTGCCGTCGCGGCCGAGGATCTCTTCGGGGGCGACCAGGTACTCGATGGCGAGCTGCTCGTCGACGCCCTCCTCGACCTCCTCGGGGCTGGCGGGCATCTCGTCTCGCGTGCGCCGGTAAGCGATGGTCACGGCGGGGACCTTGCCCGACACTGACGTGAGACGCAACGCGGTCCGCGCGGTGTCGAAGGCCACGTCGCCGCCGCCGATGACGACCACGCGATCGCCGACCGACAGCGGGTCGTCGAGGTTCGCGTGGCGCAGGAACTCGACCGCGCTGAGGCAGCCCTCGAGGTCGTCGCCCCTGACCGGCGACGGCGCGTTCGTCTGCAGGCCGGCGGCGAGGTAGACGGCCTGGTAGCCGTCGTCGAGCAGGCCGTCGACGGTGAAGTCCACGCCGGCGCGCTGGCTGAGGCGCAGATCGACGCCGAGTGCCACGATCTGGTCGATCTCGCGCTGCAGGACCTCGCGCGGCAGGCGGTGGTCGGGGATGCCGACGCGCAGCATGCCTCCGGCCACCGGCAGGGCCTCGAAGACGGTGGTCGCGTAGCCCAGTTTGGCGAGGTCGCGGGCGCAGGAGAGCCCGGACGGCCCGCCGCCGACGATGGCGACCTTCTCGTCGTAGGTGACGGGCAGCTTCTCGGGCAGCTCCGTCGGGCCGGCGACGTCACAGACGAAGCGCTTGAGGCTGGCGATCGAGATGGGGTCGTCGACCGAGCCGCGCGTGCAGGCCGTCTCGCAGGGGTGCGCGCAGACTCGGCCGCAGACCGACGGGAACGGGTTGGGCTCGGCGGCGACACGGTAGGCGTCTGCGAAGCGACCCTCGGCGATGAGGGCGATGTAGCCCTGGGCCGAGGTCTCGACCGGGCAGGTGCTCTTGCAGGGCGCGTACCCCTTCTTGTCGACCACGTAAGTGGCGGGGATCGCCTGCGGGTAGAGCTTGTAGATCGCCGTGCGCTCGCCGAGCTCCTCGTTGTACTGGTCCTTGACCGTGACCGGGCACACCGGCACGCACTCGCCGCAGCTCGTGCACTTGTCGGGGTCGACGAAACGGGCGTGGTGGTAGACCTTGGCGGTGAAGTGGCCGGGCTCGCCTTCGAGCCCGATCAGCTCCGAGTTGGTGACGATATCGATGTTGAGGTGGCGGCCGGCCTCGACGAGCTTCGGCGCCAGGGTGCACATGGAGCAGTCGTTGGTGGGGAACGTCTTGTCGAGCTGGGCCATGTGCCCGCCCAGGGCCGGAGCCTTCTCGACGAGGTGCACCTTGTACCCGCCTTCGGCGAGGTCGAGAGCACACTGGATGCCCGCGACACCGCCACCGCAGACGAGGGCAGCACCGGTGGTCTTGGGGGGTGGACCCGGCATAGGCGAACTCCTTCGACGAGCGAGCGGCTGGCCAAGAAACGTGGGTGATCGCAGACTCCGCGACCCACTGGGATGTGGCTCAAGTATAGCCGAGCGCTCGCGCCTTCGTCCACAAGCGGACCGAGTTTCTGAGGAGCCTCGTCAAGGGGGTTGAGTGTACGGGGACGCTCCGACGAATCCGGGCCTCCGCCGGGCTCCGGGAGCACCTATGATTGAGCCGCGAAGGGCGCCCGGCGCCCGGCGGCGGCCGCACGAGCAAGAGACCGAAAGGCAGGCCCTTGATGACGACTCCAGCCACGCCCGGCCCTCCGGCCGAAGGGGTGGACCCGCCTCGGCCCGGCCCGGCCGGAGACGCCGACCCGCCGGCACTCGGCCCGGCCAGATCAGCCGACCCGCTCGGGTTCGACCCGGCCGGATCAGCCGACCCGCTCGGGTTCGACCCGGCCGGATCAGCCGACCCGCTTGGGTTCGACCCGGCCGAGATGCGCCGCCTGGGTCACTGGGTGGTCGACCGCGTGATCGAGCACCTCGAGGGCCTGCCTCAGCAGCCGGCGGTGCGGACCGGCGCGCCCGCCGAGCTGGAGGCGGCCCTCGGCGGCCCGCCGCCGGAGAAGGGCGGCGACGCGCGCGAGGCGCTCGAGCTGCTGACCGAGGTCGCGCTCGCACACATGCAGCACGGCGACCACCCGCGGTACTTCGCCCGCGTGCCCAGCCCAGCGTCTTTTCGCCGCCGTGCTCGGCGACTGGCTGGGTACGGGGTTCAACGCGATCGCCGCCTCGTGGAGCGGGGGCTCCGGGCCGACGACCGTCGAGCTCGTCGCGCTGGAGTGGCTGCGCGAGCTGACGGGTCTGCCCCCGGGCACGGAGGGGATCATGACGAGCGGCGGCTCGGCGGCGAACCTGACGGCGCTGGCCGCGGCGCGGGCGATCGAGGGGCCGGGGGTCTGCTATCTCTCCGACCAGACCCACGCGTCGATCGCCCGCGGGCTGCGGGTGCTGGGCTTCCCGCCCGAGCACATCCGCGTGCTGCCCTCCGACGAGGGCCTACGCCTGCCGCTCGAGCCCCTCGCCGCCGCGGTGCGCGCCGATGCGGCCGCCGGCCGCCGGCCGGGCTTCGTCGTCGCCACGGCCGGTACCACGAACACCGGCGCCGTCGACCCCCTGCCGGAGCTCGCCGGACTCTGCCGGTCAGAGGGGCTGTGGCTGCACGTCGATGGGGCCTACGGCGCCGCGGCCGTCCTCTGCGACGCCGGCCGACGTCGGCTCGCCGGCGTCGAGCGCGCCGACTCGCTGGTGCTCGACCCGCACAAGTGGCTCTTCCAGCCGTACGACCTCGGCTGCGTCTTCGTGTCGCGCCCGGGCGTGCTCGAGCGCGCCTTCACGATGACACCCGAGTATCTCGCCGACGTGACGGGGTCGGGGGGCGAGGTCGACCTGCGCGACCGCGGCCTCGAGTTGTCGCGCCGCGCACGCGGGCTCAAGCTCTGGCTGACCTTCCGCGTGTACGGGGTGGCGCGGCTGCGCGCCGCCGTCGCGCACGGGATCGCCCTCGCCGAGCACGCCGAGCGGCTGCTGGCGGCCGACCCGCGCTGGGAGGTGGTGACGCCGGCGTCGCTCGGTATCGTCACCTTCGCCCTGCGTGGAGCGGGGCCCGAGGAGCACCAGGCTCGCGCCGCCGAGCTCGCGCGCGGCGGGTACGCGGCGGTGACCAGCACGCGCGTGCAGGGTCGCCCGGTGGTGCGGCTCTGCACCATCAACCCGCGCACGACGCCCGACGACATCGCGGGGACGCTGGCCCGCCTGGGGGTGAGCCTCGGGGACGTCTGAGCGACGGCGTGCGAGGGGGTGTCCGGCCCCGAGCCGGCCCGGCGCGGCCGCCTCGGCGACGCGCGAGCGGCTGGCCGGCCCAGCAGTGGCCCGGCGCGGCCGCACCGGCAGCGGCCCGGCGCGGCCGGGTCAGCGGCGGTCCGGTGCCCGGCCCAGCGTCGTCAGGTAGAGGACCGGCTCCTCGGGCGCGCCGACACCGACCAGCGCGTCGGCCTCGTCGTCGTAGATCGCCGCGATGTGACAGCTCTCGAGCCCGAGTGCGGTGGCGGCCAGGGCGAGGTTCTCGGCGATGTGGCCGACGTCGATGTACACGTAGCGGTGGCCGCGCTGCCCGTACTTCCACATGGTGCGCGGCAGCACGGCGGACCACACCACGAGGCAGTCGCAGAGGCCGGCGATGTCCTGGTCGAGCGCGGCCGCGACGGCGCGACGGCGGAGCTCGGGCGCCGGCGCCGTCTCGAGCTGCTCGAGGGCGTGGTCGAGGACGGCGTAGTGGTAGACCCCCGTCTCGAGGCCCTCGGCCCGATGCGCGACGAGGTAGGTCTCGATGGGGTAGAGGCCACCGGCGGAGGGCGCCGTGCGGAAGGCAAAGCCGTCGGCTACCCGGCTGACGCCGCAGGCCGCCCAGAGCACGGCGCCGAGCTCGGCGAGAGTGAGCGGCGCCCCTCCGTAGCTGCGACCGCTGTGGCGGTCGCGGAGCGCCCGCCACAGCGAGGCCTCCGGGTACTCGGGCGCCGGCGTCGCCGCGCCGGCGGTCTTCGCCGCGCCGGCGCGCGCGCCGGGAGGCGGCGGCAGCGTGACGCGCGGCGCCCCCGGGTAGACCTTGAACGGTTCCGGTCGCGCCGCCCAGTCCAGCCATCCGCCGGGCAGCGCGTCGCGGCGGTACCGCGTCTGCCGCTGGAATTCGTCGCCGATGCCGGCCACGTCGCCTCCTCGTCGCCTGCGCGTCAGCTACCCGCGGCGCGCCGATGTCAGTCACGCGCCGAGAGACGCCAGCCGCCGCCGGCCGCGGCGGGGTCCGCGGCGGCCGTGACAGTGCGGCCAACGACGGCTGCCGATTTGGCCGCGGGGCGCAGTACGGCCGGCACGCCCCTCCCACACTCATCTGATACGCTTCTGCGCCGCACCCCGTAGTCCCATTGTCTACATCAGCGTGAGCCGAAGGGTGGTCGATAGCATGGGTGTGAAGGAACAGTATCGCGACTACGTCATGACCGGGTTCGTCAAACGGGTCGAGCCGGTGGTCGCGGACCGCGGCGACGGGGCCCTGCTCTACGACGCCGACGGCACCGAGTACATCGACTGCTTCGCCGGCATCAGCGTCACCAACGCCGGCCACCGCAACGCGAAGGTGCTCGAGGCCGCCAAGGCCCAGGCCGACAAGCTGGTCCACGCCTGCTCGTACGTGTACCACGTGCCCAGCGTCGGCGCCCTGGCCGAGAAGCTCGCCGAGATCACCCCCGGCGCGCTGCAGAAGAGCTTCTTCGGCAACGGCGGCGCCGAGGCCATCGAGGGCGCCTTCCGCCTGGCCAAGCGCTACAGCGGCAAGCGCGAGTTCCTGGCCATCGAGTCGAGCTTCCACGGCCGCTCGTTCGCGACGCTGTCGGTGACCGGCAACTCGGGGCGCAAGAAGGGCGGCGGCCCCTACATGCCGGGCGTCGCCTACGTGCCCACCCCGTACTGCTACCGCTGCTTCGCCGAGACCACGCCCGACAAGTGCGACCTGCTCTGCGCGCGTCGCGTCGCCGAGGTCTCGCGGCTGCACCTCTCGGGCGACGTCTGCGCCTTCATCGCCGAGCCGGTGATGGGCGAGGGCGGCATCATCACCCCGCCCGACGGCTACTTCAAGCGCGTCAAGGAGTATCTCGACGAGGACGGCATCCTGTTCATCGCCGACGAGGTCCAGAGCGGCTTCGGCCGTACGGGCAAGATGTTCGCCATCGAGCACTACGGCGTCGAGCCCGACATCATGACCATGGCCAAGGGCATCGCCGACGGCTGGCCGCTCTCGGCCTTCATCGCCAGGCCCGAGATCGCCGACGCCTTCCAGATCGGCGACCACCTCTCGACCTTCGGCGGCAACCCGGTGTCGTGTGCCGCCTCCCTGGCCAACATCGAGTTCCTGCAGGACGGCGTCGTCGAGGCGTCGGCCAAGAAGGGCGAGGCTCTCATGGCCCGCTTCCGTGAGCTGCAGAAGACGCAGCCGCTGATCGGCGACGTGCGCGGCAAGGGCCTCATGATCGGCGTCGAGCTGATCGCCGACCCGCAGACCAAGGCGTACGGCACGGCCGCGGCGGCGTTCACACGCCAGTACTGCCTCGACCACAACGTGCTCATCGGCGTCGGCGGCAACTTCGGCAGCGTGCTGCGCGTGCAGCCGCCGCTGGTCATCGACGAGGCGCAGATCGACACCGTGTTCGCGACCATCGCCGAGGCCCTGGAGGCCTACGCGAAGCAGTGAGACGGGGGCGCGGCCGCCGGCACGGCGGCGGCGCCTGACGAGAGACGCGGCGGGGGCCGGGCGCGGGAGCGCCCGGCCCCCGCCGCGTCTCGTCTCCGTGACGCCCGGCGGCGGCTCGTGCGGCCGCTTGGGCGATAGGTCCCGGCGGGCGGATGGCTTCACCTCACGCGACCGCCGGGCCGCGACGCCTCAGGCGGCCGCCGTGCGCGGGGCGTCCTCCTCCTCGTACACGAACGCCGCGCCGAGTTCGCGGAGCGAGAAGTTGAGGAAGATGCGGTGGCCGTCGAAATCGAGCACGCGCATGTCGTCGCTCGTCTCCAGGTCGGCGACGATGTCGCGGTAGGTGGAGCCGTACAGGTCTTTGCAGCGGTCGATGGGGATCTCGTAGGCGATGAACTTGCGCAGCCCCTTGGCGCGAAGCTTGGCGACGAGCTCCGGGTGGTCGACGGTCGGGTAGGAGCTGAGGATCAGCAACGGACCGGTGCCCGAGAACACGAGCACGCCTCTCATGGTCATCACCCCCTCCCGTGGACGGGCTCGTACCGGAGCGTTCCCGGCGCGGGGGCAGGCGCAACCGTGGCGCGCCCGCCGGGACTGCGCTTGGCACCGCAGGGGAGCGGGGAAGAATGGCGAACGAGACGCCGGGCGGCGTCGCCGGCCGTCCGGGCCGGAGTCGCGGGCCGCGCCCCGGCGGCGGTCACCGAGAGCGTCGAAGAAAGGGGTCCCATGACCGAACGCTCCGAGCGCAGGCCGCGTACGCACGTGCAGTACGGCAGGTTGATCGCGGTCGCCGTGGTCGTCGTGCTGGTCCTGATCTTCGTCTTCCAGAACACCGAGTCGGCGGAGTTCACCTTCCTCTTCTGGAGCTTCTCGCTGTCCCTCTGGCTCATGCTCGTCCTCGTCCTCGCCATCGGGATCGCCGCGGGCTGGACGCTCTCGGTCTCGCGGCGCCGCCGGCGCTGAGGCGCGAGGGGCGTCGCACCGACGGCGGCGGGGGCGGGCTCCCGCATGGGAGCCCGCCCCCGCCGCCGTCGTCATCGAGGAAGCCTCCGCGGCCGTGGCCGCTCGGACGCCGCTCGCCTCGGGCCGCCGCGCGGCCTCAGACCGGCTCGCGTCCGACCGCCGGCCTCCGTCACGCCGCTCGGCTCAGACCGCCGCGTCCCGCTCTCCTCCGCGGCTCATGCGCCGCAGGGCGAACGCCTCGAAGACGGCGAAGACCCCCCAGATCAGCGCGTTGATGCCGAGCATGACGGCCAGGGCGAAGACGGTGAGCCCCGGATACACCAGCGCGATCGCCCCGACGACGGCGATGGCGGCGCCGGCCACGAGCTGCCACACCCACCCCTCGCCGCGGAAGCGCAGGGCCAGCAGCAGGCGCGCCACGCCCCAGACGATGAACGAGACGCCGAGCACCCAGGCGAGCACGCGCAGGGTGGCGCCGGGCCAGGCGAGGGCGGCGATGCCGCCGGCGATGGCGACGATCCCCATGAGGGCGGAGAGCCACCGCGGGTGGATGACCGAGGCGCTGGTCAGGTCGATGATCCCGGCGTACAGCAGGTAGAAGCCGGTCAGCCAGACGAGGGCGGCGAGCCCGGCGAAGACGTTGCTCAGGACGATGACGCCGAAGACGATCGCTATCAGGCCGGCGATCAGGTAGGCGTACCAGACGCGACCGGCGAGCTGTCGCGCCGAGCCGTCGCCGCCGCGGGCGGTGTCGTTCATGGAGTCCCTCCTGTGCAGGTGTTCGCCGTGGTCCCGGTGTCACTACCATCGTGGTAGCGGCGGCAAACCTCGGCCCGGGTGACGGTGCTCGGCCCGGGTGACGGCGCTCGGCCCTCGGTGACGACGCTCGGCCCTCGGTGACGGCGCCGTGCCCCGGGCTCGCGTATCATCCGCGCCATGGACGCGAGCAGGGACCGGTCGTTCGTCGCGCAGCCGCAGCCTGGCGGCGGCGACAGCTCACGCGGGTGGTGGCGCTGCTCGACGACGCCTACGGGCGCCCGTTGCTCGACGCCGCGCCTGCCGCCGGTGGACGAGCTCGTCTACACGGTCCTCTCGCAGAACACCGCCGACGTCAACACCGACCGTACCTTCGCCGCGCTGCGACGGCGCTTCCCCACGTGGAGCGCCGTCCGCGACGCCCCGGTCGGCGAGGTCGAGGCGGCCATCAGCCTGGGCGGACTGGCCGCCACCAAGGCGCCGCGGATCAAGGCGATCCTCGCCGCGCTGAGCGCGCCGGGCGAGGCCGCCGAGCCCGACCTCGGCGCGCTCGACGGCCTCGACGACGAGGCCGCCGCGGCCTGGCTCGAGGCGCTGCCCGGGGTGGGCCCGAAGACGGCCGCCTGCGTCCTGCTCTTCTCCCTCGGGCGGCCGGTCATGCCGGTCGACACGCACGTGCACCGTCTGGCGCGGCGCCTCGGGCTGATCGACGAGGGCGTCACCGCCGAGCAGGCGCACCCGCTGCTCACCGCGCTGGCGGGGCCGGAGCCGGCGCAGATCTACGCCGCGCACGTGGACCTGGTGCGTCACGGACGCCGCGTCTGCCACGCGCGCCGGCCGCGCTGCGGCGAGTGCGTGCTCGCCGGCCTCTGCCCGAGCGCGGGCACCGGCTGAGAGGACGGCGGTGCAGCACGGGCGGCAGACGACGACCGGCGGGAGCCGACGGCGGGCGGCGCGCAGCGCCGCCCGCCGACGCCTCAGAGCGGCAGCCGCCTCGCCGCCGCCTCAGAGCGGCAGCCGCTCCGGCCGCCGCCGGGCGGCCCGGCCGTCGCCGTCGAGCGGTCCCAGCCAGCGGTCGAGCAGCCCGCTGCGCCAGATCCAGCGCACGAGCATCAGCCAGCCGAAGGCCGCCGCGCCGAGCGCCGCGTACTGGTAGAGCGGCAGCGGCGTGAGCTCGAAGAGCGTCCGGCCGCCCGCGGTCGCGACGCTGACGACGAGCACGACGAAGAGCAGCACCGTGAGCGCGGCGAAGCGCCAGTCGCGGCGCAGCGGGGCGCCGCCGACCCACCACTCGCTCGGCGGCGCCAGCAGCGGCACCACGAGGATCCCGCAGAGGGCGGCGAAGATCGTGGTCGCGGTCTGCACCGGCGGGAGCGCGTTGAGGAGCAGGTCGGCCTCGCTGGCGCCGGGGTGATCGGCCAGGTAGAGGCTCTCGTGCACCGCCGCCCAGATGTAGTAGACGGTCATGGTCATGAGCCACTGCGCGACCGCCGCCGGCAGCACGAAGCGCGCCAGCCGGCGGAAGAGGCTGGTCTTGGGGACGGGGCCGGGCTTGGCCCAGACGGCGAAGGCGACGGCGGGGATGCCGGCGCCGATGAAGCTCAGCATCGACGCCTGGCGCGGCGCGAAGGGGAAGCCGCCGGCGGCGGCGACCACGCCGACCACCCCCGCCTTGGCGAGGATGCTGCACCATGAACATGCGCAGGATGTCGTTCATGCCGTTGAGGATGCGCTGTCCCTCGCGGAAGGCGTAGGGCAGCACGTCGAAGGAGTCGTTGAGCAGCACGAGGTCGGCGACGCCGCGCGCCGCCTGGGCGCCGCCGTTCATGGCGACGCTCACGTTGGCCTCCTTGAGGGCGACGACGTCGTTGACGCCGTCGCCGATCATCGCCACGTGGCGGCCGCGGCGGCGCAGCGCCTGGAGCAGGCGCTGCTTCTGCTCGGGGGTGACGCGGCCGAAGATGCGCGTGCGTGCGGCGGCCGCGTCGAACTCGTCGCGCGAGAGGGCGTCGAGGTCGGCGCCCGAGAGCGTGGCGAAGCCGGTGACGTCGGTCGTCTCGGCTGCGCCCTCGGGGACGACGCGGATGCGCTCGTCGGCCGCGCCGGCTCCGGCCGGCGACTCGCCGGGCTGGAGGCCGGCCTGCAGGGCGATGGCCGCGACGGTGCGCGGGTCGTCGCCGGAGATGACCTTGACCTCGATGCCCGGCCTGGCCGAACTCCTCGAGCGTCGTCTGCACGTGCGGGCGCAGCTCGTCGCGGAGGCTGACGACGGCGAGGGGGCGCAGGCCCGGCGGCAGCTCGGGCTCGTCGGCGAAGGCCACCGGCTCGGGCGCGGCGGCGAAGAGGAGGACGCGGTAGCCGGCGGCGGCGAGGCGCGCGGCGTGCTCGCGCCAGTGCGCGCCGCGCGCCTCGCCGCCCGGTCGCGTCGCCGGCCGCGACGAAGGCCTCGTCGCCGAAGAGCGCCGGCTGCGCGGGGCCGCGGCTCCGGCCGCCGCGTCGCCGGCGGCGTCTCGTCGCCCCCGGCGCCGGCCCGGCCGGGCGCCGCCGCCTCGTCCGCCGCGCCGTCCTCGCCGGCCGCGCCGCTCCGCCGCGCCCGTGCCGCCGGCGCGGCCACGGCCACAGGTCCCAGCGCGAGGGCTCCTGCCAGGCCGGCACCGCGGCCGGGTCGACGGGCCGCTCGACGCCCGCGGCCGGCTCGGGTCGCCGGGCGCGTCCCCGGCCGCCTCCCCGGGCGCGACGAAGCCGGCGCCGTCGGGGCAGAGCCGCGCCCACGACCTCGGGCGCCCCGAGCACGTAGGTGCCGCGCAGGGCGCCCTCCTCGAAAGTCGAGGCCGCTCCACTTGCGCCGCGACGAGAACAGCGCCTCGCTCGACGGCCGCCGGCGGATGCCGTGGTAGGCCCTCGCGAGGGCCTCGACGGTGCGGTTCACGTCGGTCGTGGTGGCGGCGTAGTCGCCGAGCAGGGTCTCGAGGTCCTCGTCGGCGTCGTCGAGCGGCGTCATCTCGTGCAGGCTGATCACGTTGGAGGTCAGCGTCCCCGTCTTGTCGGTGCAGAGGACGTCGACGTTGGAGAGCGACTCCACGGCGTTGGCCTGCTGGATCAGCATCCCCTTGCCCAGCATGCGGACGGCGCCGAGGGCGTAGGCGAGGGCGATCGAGAGCACGAGGCCGTTGGGGATGAGGGCGACGACGACGGTCGACATGCGCACGCCCTCGACGAACGGCAGGTGCTCGCTGATGCTGCGGCTCCAGACGAGGACGGTGAAGGCGAGCACGACGATGAGCAGCGTGCGGATGATGAGGTAGACCTCGCGCTGCAGGGGCGTCAGCTCGCGGCGGTAGCTGGTCGCCTTGGCGGTGAGCTTGTTGGCGAAGCTCTCGAGCCCGACCTTCTCGGCCTCGTAGTGGCCGCCGCCGGTGGCGCAGAAGCTGCCCGAGAGCAGGGCGTCGCCGTCGGTCTTGAGGACGAGGTCGGACTCACCGGTGAGGAGCGACTCGTCGACCTCGAGCCGGCCCTCGCCGCGCACGCGCCCGTCGACGACTATCTGGTCGCCGGGGCGCAGGCGGAGCAGGTCGCCGACCACGATCTCCGAGGGGTCGACCTCGCGCTCGGCGCCGTCGCGCACGACCGTCGCCTTGGGGCGCGTCAGGATCGCGATGCGGTCGATGGTGCGCTTGGCGCGGATCTCCTGAAAGAGGCTGACGAGCGTGTTGGCCAGGATCACGCCGACGGCGACGAAGGCGTCGAGGTAGCGGCCGAGGACGACGAGGAGGATCCCGAGGCCGAAGTAGAGGTTGTTGATGAAGTTGAAGACGTTGGCGCGGACGATCTGCTTGTAGGTGCGGCCGGCGTGCACCTGGACGTCGTTGCCCTGGCCGGCGGCGCGGCGGCGCGCCGCTTCGGCGTCGCTGAGACCGCGCGCCGGGGCGCCGCCGGCCCCCGCTCCGGGGGTCGCGCCGACGGGCTGCTCTGTGCCGTTGGGGGACGGGCTCACGCGGTCGTTGCGCTCCTCACCGGGGACGGGACTCAGGATACCCGAGCGCGCCGCGGCGAGCAGCCGCCGGGCACCGCCGCGACCAGTGGCCGGCCGGCGCCGCGACCAGGGTGGCCGACGCGGAGCCGGCTTCCACGAGCGGCGGCGAGGCACCGCTGGACGGGACGGCCCGGGCGGGCGCTGCCGGGTGGCCCGGCGTGAGATTGACATCGCCCGCCGGGGCCGGTTTACTGCAGGACGAGGCGGCGCGCGGCGCCGCCTTCGCCAGTCCAACGCAGACGATGAGGATGCCCACGGTGCGTTCGCCGACTGAGACACTTCCGCCATGCCGGCGGCGGGCATGACCGCCCCGGCCCGGCCCGCCTCCCCCGACACCAGAGGACCCTCCGCCGACGCCCGTCGCTCCTCCTTCCCGAGCAGCACCGGCTCCCGGCCGCGCCCGGCGATCGCCGACCTGCACGCCTACATCAACGGCGGTCTCTCGCCGGCGGCGCGCGACTGCCCCGCGGCCACGCGGGCGATGGCCGTCGCCCTCGAGGCCGCCGTCGCCGCGCTGCACGACGACGGTGCGCCGGCACTCGCCTCGCTGCCCGACCGGCTGGTCACCGACGCGTCCCTGCGCCGCGAGGCCGAGCGCGACCAGAACGTGTACCTGGGGGCGCCGTTCACGGCGTGGCTGACCCGCGCCCGCCCCGACCTCGTCTTCCTGCCGCTCTCGGCGCCCGAGGTCGAGGTCGCCTTCGCCTGGGCGCGCGAGCACGGGGTGCCGGTCACGATCCGCGGCGCCGCCTCCGGCGCGCTCGGCGGCGCCGTCCCCAACGACGGCGGTCTCGTGCTCGACCTCTCGCGCCTCGACCACATCGACGTGAACCCCGACGACGACGTCTGCGTGATCGGCGGCGGGGCGCGCTTCCGCGAGATCCACCGCCGCCTCGCCGAGCACGGCCTCGCCCTGCCCGTCTACTCGTCCAACCTGGGCGGCACGTTCGCCGGCTGGCTCGTGAGCGGCGCCTCGGGGCTCAACGGTTTCGGGCCCGGCGACGCCATCGACGTCGTGCGCGCCGCCGACGTCGTCCTGCCCGGCGGCGACTTCGTGCGTTTCCACGCCGACGGCCGTCTCGACGTGCCGGCCGAGGCGCCCCGTCGCGGCCACCGCGAAGTGGGGGCCGACGCCGCCGAGGCATGGTTCCGCGGCCGCGGCCTCGAGCCCTTCGGCCTCGCCGACCTCGTCGGCAGCGAGGGCACGCTGGGAGCCGTCGTGCAGCTCGTCGTCGCCGTGGGGCGGCGGCCGAAGATCGGCGCCCTGCTCCTGCCGTTCGACTCGCTCCGCGACGCCTTCGCCGCCGTCGAGTGGGTGCGCCTCGGGGCCGGTCGCGGCCTGCCGCGACCGGCCAACCTCAAGCTCGTCTTCCGCCCCTTCGTGCGCCACGTGCGGCGCGTGTGGGCCGACGAGGACGTGCGCGCCTGGCGCCGCCGCCCGTCGGCGCTCTCGGGCGGCGAGGGCATGCCGTGGGAGCGCCTCGTCGGCCCGCGCGAGCTGGGCGCGCCGCTGGCCGCCGGGGACGACGCTGCCGTCGCCTACGTCTACATGGACTTCCTGAGCCTCCCGGCGGCGCGGGCCATGGCGCGCCGCCTCGGCGAGGCGCCGGGCGCGCGGGGCGCGCTCGCCGACGAGAGCCTGCGCTTCGCCGCCGAGCGTTTCCGCCCGCAGCAGACCAAGCGCCTCGGCCCCGGCATGCTGGCCGCCGAGGTCCGCCTGCCGGCGACGCGGGTCGGCGCCTACCTCAAGGAGGCCGTCGCCCTGGCGCGTGCCGCCGGCGTCGAGCTCGACCCCGAGGTCTACTACCTCTCCGGTGGCGAGGCGCTGGTGATCGCCGGCTACCTCACCGACCACCGCACGGCCGCGGCGACGCTGGACCTCGCCGTGTCCCCGGTGCTCGTCGACCTCGCCGTGGCACGTCACCGCGGTCGGCCCTACGTCGTCGGCCGCTGGCAGGCGCCGTTCGCGGCCGCCAAGTTCGGCGACGCCGGCCTCGAGCGCCTGCGCGCCGTCAAGCGCGCCCTCGACCCGCAGGCGCTCGTCAACCGCGGCGTGGTCGTCGACCTCGCCCTGCGCGGGCGCGCGGGCGCGCTCGTCGGGGTGGTGTACGCGCCCGGCGTGCGGGTCGCGCGCCGGCTCTGGGAGCGGCCCGCCACGGCCGCCGCCGGCCGCGCGGCCCGGCGCCTTGCCGGCCTGCTCGCCGGGCCGGCGCGCGGGCACGGCGAGCCGCTCGGCCTGGCGCCGCCGTCGCCGCTCGACCGGCCGCTGCACTGCGTGAACTGTGGCGAGTGCAACGTCGTCTGCCCGGTCTACGACGCCGCTCGCGTGCGCCTGCCGCAGACCCTCGTCCACCGTGCCGAGCTCGCCCGCGCCGGGGCCGACGGCCGCGGCGCCACGCCGGCGCTGCTGCAGCTCTGCCTGCGCTGCGGCAACTGCGAGGAGGTCTGCCAGGCGGGGATCGCCCACCTCGACGTGTACGCCTGTCTCGACGAGCTCCTCGACGGGCGACGGTCCGCAGGCACGGACGGCCACGCCGACCTGCTCGCCGCCGTCCGCGGCTCGTCTGGCTACCGCGAGCGCTTCCTCGACGTGCGGCCGGGGCTCTACCTGCGCCGCGCGCCGGCCGCCCTGCCCGGGGTCGTGCGCTTCCACGTCGCTGCGCGCCGAGAACGAGGACGGGCCGGCCGCGACCTGCCTGCACTGCGGCGCCTGCGTCCCGGTCTGCCCGACCGGCGCCAACCTGCGAGTTCGAGCACGACGACGACCCGCGCCGCATCACGAGCGACGACGAGCGCTGCATCGGCTGCGGCGCCTGCGTCGAGGTCTGCCCGGCGAACCGGCGCAACGGGGGGCAGACGCTGCGCGTCGTGGAGGCGCCGGCCGACGACTGGCTCGCGGCGCTCGAGGAGTTCGAGGCGCTCGAGGGAGTGGGCGGGCCGGGCGCCGCGCGCCGGCGGAGGGCTGCGCCACGGCGCGCGCGCCGGCGCGGCGCCGATCGACCATCGCTGGGGGGAGCCGTCGTGGCGCGGCTGAGCAACGAGCTGGTCGCCATGCTCGCCCGCGCGCGCCGCGCGCCCGCCGACGGGCGCGCGGCCCGCGCACGGGCGCGCCTCGACCAGTGGGAGGACCTGCTCGGCGATCGTCGCCGACCCCGCCAGCCCGAGGCCGTCCGCGACCCCGAGCGCGCCGGGCGCTGCGTCGCGCACCTCCTGCGCCGCGCCGGCGTGGACGAGGACGAGCTTCTGGGCGCTCGCCCCGGGGCACGCGCGGCCAGCGCTTCCTCGCTCTACGCGCGCGCGCCTCGCGCTCGCTGCCGCACCTCGAGATGACCTCGTTCGACGTCGACAAGCTGCTCAAGGAGCGCTACCGCCGCGAGCCGCTGACGGTGGGCGCCGCCTGGCACCACGGCTACTGGCGCTCGTACTTCTCGCACGCCGCCATCACGCACCCGGCGAACGACGGCCTGCGTGAGGAGTTCTCGACCGCCTGGGACATCGTCCGCAAGTTGCCCGCCGTGCTGTCTGCCGCGAGCCCGGCGGCCGCCGCCTCGAGGAGCTGCGCTCCCTGCGCCTCGACATGCCGATCGTCGTCGGCCCGCTGCCCCTGGACGAGCGGCGTGACGCTCGAGCTCGCGTACCTGCGAGGCGATCGGCCGACGCCGACGAGGCCCACGACCTCAAGACCCGCACGCTGGTGATCGTCGAGGCGACGCGGGCCTGGCTGCACGCCGCCGAGCTGCTGCCGCTTCGCCGCGGGCCTGATGGTGCGCCTCGCGCCGGCGGCACGTGGACGCCGCTCGGCGACGACGGTCCGCTCCGCGAGCTCGCTCGCCGCGGCGCGCATCGTCGAGCTCGACCCGTGGGAGCGATGGCGACTCTGGCGAGCGGGCAACGCTGGCGAGCGCGGCGGCGAGGGCGAGCCGGGAGGCTCGCCGCCCTCGCCGCCGCCGTGCGCGCCGCCAACCCCGACTGCCTGCTGTCGGTCTCCGTGCGCCACGACGGCGACGCCTTCTGGGCGCGCCTCGAGGCGGCGGCGCGCCACGACGGCGTCGCCCTCGTCCATTACCACGCCGGCGCCCTCAAGTCGTACCGTCTCACGCCCGCGGTCGACCGCTTCCTCAAGGACCGCCTGCTCCGCGCCCGCGTCCAGCTGCTCGCGGCCGGCGGCGACGCCGACACGCAGGCGTCGGCGGCGACCGTCTACGAGTCGGTCCTGCTCGGGTCCAACGGCGGCGCGATGACGCACGCCGCCGCGATCGCGCTCGTCCCCGAGGCGGTCGACGCCCTCGCCGCGCGGCGAGCCCCTCCGTCGACGCTCTCACCTTCGCTCGCGACGCCTTCACCGCCGCCGTCCGCGCCGTCCCCCCGAACGACCTCCGCGAGATGGCGCGCTGCACCCTGACCTGCTGGCAGCACAGCATCCTCGACTTCCTCAGCTGCATGGGCATCGACGACGTGCAGAAGACGTCGGGCAACACCATGGCGATCACCGTGACCGAGGACTGGGTGCGCGAGGTCGACGCCCTGGCCGACCGGCGAGTTCGGGCGCCGAGAACGCGCGCGTCAACACGCGCCCGTGTCGCAGGCCGAGCCCGTACCCCCGCACGGTGCGCGCGCGCTTCGCCGTCTCGCAGCCTGCTCGGCGAGCGGCGCCCGACCTGCCGCTGGTGCGCGCCGCCCAGCGTGCTGGCCCAGCGCGACCGCCGAGCGTGCACCTGAGCAACTCGAACCGCCGCCCTCAACGCCGACTTCCTCGACGTCATCTACCGGATGGCCGCCGGCGAGCTGCCGCGCGAGGACGACTTCTTCGCTCCAGGGCGACCCCGGGCCGTACTCGCTCGACGGCGTCGGCCTGCAGGGTCTCGCGCGGCAGCGTCGCCTGGTCGCTGGAGCGGCTGCGCCGCGACCCGTCGCTGCTCGACTACGTCTCGCTCGCCGTGCCGCGCGGCTTCGAGCGGCCCGGCGCGGTCGGCGCCCGCGGCGACGGTCTCGATCCACGCGGCGCCCGACGGCGCGGCCGCTGCTGCGCTTCGACGCCGACGAGCGCGGCGGGCTTCGAGCAGCGCGTCGGCGACGACCACCCGCTGGCCGGCGGCGCTCGCGGCGGCCGGCGGACAGCCGCGCCGCCGCCGTCGGCTGCCGCGCCGCTCTGGCTGCGCGCCTCCGAGCCGGACGGCGGCGAGCAGCCTCATCGAGCTGCAGCGCCGTCGGTCACGGCGCGCACGGCGCCAGCGTCGTGCGCGCCTCCGCCGACGGCGCCGTCACCCTGCGCCGCGACCCGCGCGGCGGGCTCGTCCTGTCGGGCGTCGGCATCCGCGAGCCGATCTGGCACGGCCCCGTGTGCCACGCCTCGACCTCGCTCGGCGCCGCCAGCGAGGACTTCCTCATCGCCCGCGTCGAGGGCAACGCCGGCCTCACGCATGACCTCGTCCGGCGAGGGCGGCCCGATCAAGCTGGCCCGCGACGACGACATGCGTGGGAGAGCCTGCAGGCCGCCTCCGGCCACTTCGGCATCACCGGCGCGCGACCTGCGCCGCGTGCGCGACGTCGAGATCAAGATCAACCAGGGCGCGAAGCCGGGCAAGGGCGGCCGTCTCTCGGGGGCCAAGGTGACGCCCACGGTGAGCCAGGCGCGCAACATCCCCGTCGGGACCGACGCGCTGTAGCCCCGACCCCAAGCACGACATCTACTCGATCGAGGACATGCCGGCCGAGGTCTGGCTCTGGCTCCTCTACCACAACCACTGCGGCATCAAGATCACGGGCTCGAACTACACGCGTACGTGGCCGCCGGCATGTGGAGCAACTTCGTCGTCGACTACCTGCTCGTCGACGCCGGGCATGGGCGGCTCGGGCAACTACCACGCCGACTCGTCGCACGTCGGCTGGCCGGACATCTTCAGGACGATTCTGCACACGCACCACGCGCTGCTCGGCGAGAAGGTCGACCTCGACGGCAGCGGCGAGCCGCGGCCGATACGCGACCTGAACGGCGCGCCGTTCGGCGCGCAAGGGCGGCACGCGGCTCTTCGCCTCGGGCGGCCTGCGCGGCGAGCTCGACATGCTGAAGGTGCTCATCGCCGGCGCCGACGCCCTGCTCGAGGGCAGCATCGGCAAGGCCGTCGCCTTCGGCTGCAACCAGTGCGGCAACTGCCACCTCGACTGCCCGCGCGGCGGCATCACGACCAAGCCGGAGCTGATGGTCCAGAACGACCGCGAGCTCATGCGCCGCCGCTTCCGCAACTGGACGGTGCTCAACTGGTGAAGCTGGCCGTCCTCGTCGACGCGCTCAACCGCGAGAGCGGGGCGCTGGACGAGGACGGCGCGGTGGCCGACGCCGGACGAGCTGCTCGACGACATCCGCCAGCTGCGCGGGCGCACCGACCTGCTCGAGATGCCGCGGTGGCCGGCGGCCGGGAGTCGACTCGGCCGCCGCCCGGCCGGCGCCTGTCGCGCAGTCCGACGCGTGCGCCCCGGGCCGCTGCGCCGGCGCCGCCCGGCGGCCGAGCACGACTCCTGCCGCGTCGGCTCGCTGGCGGTGAGCGAGCCCGTCGACCGTGGACGCCATCTGGGAGGCGGCGCGGCTCTCGCTCAACGGCGGCAACAACCGCGGCGGCGGCATCGACTGGGCGGGCTTCGCCCCGGCCCCCGTGCGCGGGCGACTGCTGCCTCGTCGTCAACACCATCGGCCCCGACCGCGCCGAGACGCTGCGCGCGATGCTCGAGCCACCTCGGCGGCTGCCGCTTCTACGCCGCCGACGGCGCCGAGCTCGCCGCGCGCCGAGGTCGCGCGCGCGCCTCGACGAGTTCCGCCTGCCGGTCCGCGAGCGCTACGCCGGGCCCGAGGGCTGGCGTCTCGCCGACCTGCGCGAGGACCCCGGCGACTTCCACCTCTTCTTCGTCGAGCCTCGACCCGGACGTGCTCGCGCGCTACGGCCGCACGCTGCTCGCCGGCGAGCGCTGGCTGCAGCGGCGGACGAAGTACGGCGAGCTGCGGCGACGACGAGCTCGCCGGCGCCCTCGCCGGCCTCGAGGCCGGCGACCCGCCGGCCGGCGCGGCGGCGGACGGCCGGGCCGCCACCGGCGGCCGCCTCGCCGCCTTCCTCGCCGACGTCCGCGAGGAGTACTTCACCGTCCTCGGCCACCTCGTCGACTCGCGCTACTACCGCACGCACGCCGAGCCCGGCGCGCCCGCGGGCAAGTACGCCGCCAAGCGCCGCGGCTACCTCGTCTCGATGGGCGAGGACCTGGCCGCGGTCAAGATCTCGGGCTGGACGCACACGATCCCCGAGTACCTCGACTTCGCGCCGCTTCTGGGAGGGCTACCCGGGCGCACCCGAGGACGGCGCTCGAGATGACGGTCCGGGCCGCGCGGTCATGACTCACGGCGCTCTTCGCCCACGTCTGGGCGCATGCACCACCGCTACCCGACGAACTCCCCGGCGATCGACGCCGAAGGCCGCGGCAACCCGGCCGGAGCGCATCCCTTCAAGGCCTACGACCTGCTGCTGATGCACAACGGCGAGCAGGTCGGCGTCGACTCGACCTCGCCCTTCCTGCGCGAGTTCGGCTACGTGCACGTCGACCCGTCGATGGGCCCGGGGTGGCAGGTCTACGAGGGCGACTCGCTCTACGACCGCAAGGCGCTCACCGACACCGAGTACGCCGCCTACCTCGTCGACTTCACGCGCCGCGTGCTCGGGCTGTCGACGGAGGAGGCCTCGCAGGTCATCTCGCCGATCACCGGCCTCGACCTGGCGGCGATGCCCGAGGAGCGCCGGCGGCTGTTCGAGCTGCTCTCGCTCAACTACGTGCAGCTCACGCCTACCGGCCCGTACAAGTTCACGATCGTCGAGTCGCGGCCCGGGGACGGGGCGGGGGGCGGCGCGGGCGGGCGGCGCGCCGAGCCGGACCGCCGCGGGCGCTGCCGCGCCGCCGGCGCCGGCGCCGCGCGCGGCTCGGCGCCGCGCCGCGTCGGCTTCCGCGAGAACATGGACATCAAGTTCCTGCGCCCGCACGAGCTCGTGGTCAGCGTCGACACCGGCGAGGGCGGCGTGCAGGTCGTGGCCAACGGCAGCGAGGCGAAGATCGCCGACGCGATGCTGCGCGCGCTGCACCAGCAGGGCGTGCTCAAGGACGCCGCCCACGACCTGCGCTTCAACATGCGCCCGGGCGGCACCCCGGGGCGGGGCGAGTTCGGCGGCGTCGTCGAGGCCTTCCTGACGCCGGGCGACGGGCGCCTCTCGCTGGTCAACCGCTTCGGCGAGCCGGTCGTCGTGCGGCGCGCCGGCGAGAAGGAGGACGTGGGGCGCCGGCCGACGCTGCGCCGCGTGCGCCGCGCCTGGCGCGGCGAGGTGGAGGCCGCGCTCGACGAGCTCGCCGCCGCCCTCCCGGGGCGCTGGCCGGTGCGGAGGGCCGCTTCCTCGGGCCCGACGACGGCCTGCCCGAGCCGGCGGCCCGCCTCGTCGACACGACGCTGGCCCGGCTCAAGGACCTGCGCGTCGACGAGTACCGCCACCTCTGCGAGGTCGCGCTGCCGGGCTTCGCGGCGCGCGGCGACGCCGAGCGCGCCGCGGCCTTGCGCGTGCTCACCGAGCTGCGCAAGCGCGTGGTCTACGCCGACCTCGGCGGCCGGGCGCTCTCGACGATCGAGTACGTGACCGACGGCGGGCGCGCCGCGGACGGCCGCCCCGAGGGCGGTGTCTACCGCCTGCTCGACGCGGTGCCGCCGCTGGCGCAGGTGCTCGCCGAGCAGGCCGCCGCTGGGGCGGACGGCGCGCACGCGGCCGCCGACGCGACGGATGCGGCGGCGGCCGGCGGCGAGACGCAGCGACCCGCCGGCCGCTGGGCGCGCCTCACGCTCGAGTCCCGTGACGACCTGCTGCCGCCGACCGACGCCGCGCGCGACGTCCTCGTCGTCGACTTCGACGGCTTCGCCAGCGAGGCGTTCGGGCTCGACTGCGCCGCGCGCTTCCTCGGCGAGGCCGTGCGCCAGGGCTGGCGCCACTTCGTCGGCTACGGCTGCCTCGGCGGCCCGCGCTACGTGGGGGCCAACCTGGCCGACGCCGAAGGGGCTTCGGCCGAGGGCGTCGTCCTCGAGCTGTACGGTCGTGAGACCGGCGACTTCCTCGGCGCTCTCCTCGAGGGCGCCGAGCTCTGGCTCTACGGCCAGGGGCAGTGCCACGTCGGCATGAAGGCCGACTCGGGCTACCTCTTCGTCCTGCAGGACGCGCTCAACACCTGCTTCTACGCCGCCCACGGAGGTACTCTCGACCTGTGGGACAGCGGCTCGCGCTTCGCCGTCGCCGGCCAGAACAAGGTGACGCTGGACGACGGCGTCTCGCCCGCCCAGGGCCTGCGCTCGATCCACTTCGGGTCGCCGAACGAGTACGCGTTCGAGTACCTGATGTCGGGCGGCGACAACTCGCTGCACGTGGTGATGGGGCTGGAGAAGCCCGACGAGCACGGCGAGCTGCGCCTGCGGGCCAAGCCGTACTTCGGCAAGTTCTTCATGTCGGGCGCCGCCGCCGGGCGGGTCTTCGTCTTCGACCCGGAGCGCCGCCTCGACCCGGCGCAGTACCACGGCAACGTGGTCGAGGAGATCGAGCCCGAGGTCTGGGTCGACCAGCTGGCGCCGTTCATCGCCCTCGAGGCGGCGCGCCGCGGCGCGCCGCTGTGCGTCGAGGGCGACGAGATCGTCCTGCGCCTCGAGGGCGAGTGGCGCCGCTTCCGCTTCGACGAGGCGTTCATCCAGCTCGTGCCGCAGAAGGTGGCCCGCAGCCTGGCCAAGAAGGGCGTCACGCCGCCGCAGCTCACGCAGCTGGTGGACGAGCTGTGAGACGACGTCGCGGAGGACGGGGAGCTCTGGCGGCGGCGCTCGGTCTGGCTCTCGCCGCCCTCGTCGCCGCCCTCGCCGGCTGCGGCGGCGGCGATGCGGCGCCCGGGGCCGCCGCCTCTTCGCCTGCGGCGGAGGCGTCTGAGCCCGCCGCCTCGCCCGCTCCCGCGGCGACGAGCGACCCTCTCCCGCCGGGGACGCAGGCCGTCTACCTCCTCGGCGGATCGTCGGCACGCGAGTGCCTCGAGAGCAACGCGGCCTGGGCCGCGGCGATCCGCGCCGCCGGCGGGCCGGAGGTGCTCGCCGTCGACCTCGGGGCGACCAACCAGAGCTTCAGCGCCGACCGCCGCCTCGTCCGGGGTATGCCGAAGGATTCCGTCGTGCTGATCGGCGTGAGCCTCGGCCGGTACACCTCGCCGCCGCCGCGGGCGCTGGGCGACAAGCCCCTCGACGCCGAGGCCCGCGCGGCGCTGGCCGGCCAGGTCGAGGTCCGCCATCGCTACAGCGAGAAGCGGATCCAGACGGACGAGCGCAAGGGCGAGATCCTCGACCTCTGGCTGGCCGAACGCTACGAGCTCTACCGGCGCAACTACGAGGCCAACCACGAAGAGCTCGAGCGTCTCGTCCGCGCCTGCCGCGACCGCGGCCTGCGCGTCGCCCTGCTCGAGCTCCCGCTCAACCTCGAGTTCGTCGGCGACCGCCTCGACGACCCCCGCGACACGTATCGCGAGGACTGCCGCCGCCTGGCGGCGGTCAGCGGTGTGCCCTTCCTCGCCTTCGTCGAGGAGGTCGGACTGCGCAACACCGACTTCTACGACCTCATGCACCTCGTCGAGCCCGGCCGGGAGAAATGGCAGGCGCGGCTCGCGGAGGAGGTCGTCGCGCTGCTCGGCACCGCCCGCTGAGCCGCGGCTCTCGCCGCCGCCCGCCGCAGCGCCGGCCATCCGGCGTATCGCCGGCCGTCCTCCAGTGGCGCCGCCGCTCTTGCTACACTGCGAGGCACGATGTGGAGAGGAAGCAGAGAGGTGACGATGCGACCGCAGGCACGACGCCCGCACCGCCCGTCGCGGGTGGGTGCGGCACCGGGTCGCGCACCCCGCGGGGCCGGCCCCCGCCGCTACCTGACGCCAGTCGTCGTGCTCGCCTCCGCGTGCGTGGTCGCGTGGGCGGGAGGCTGCGCCTGGGAGGCGCAGACGCCGGCCGTGGCCACCGAGCTCGACGCGGCCGACGCCCCGGTCACCTGGCCGTCGAACCCGCGCCCGGACTGGTACCACATCCTCGCCGTGCTCGAGCAGTTGCGCGAGCGCCCGCCGCGCCGTCCTCTGGTCGTGCTGTTCGCCGGGTCCTCGGGCCGCGAGTGCACCGCGAGCGACGAGACCTGGGCGGCGGAGGTCCGCGAGCTCGGAGGCCCTGCCGTCGTGGCGCGCAACCTGAGCTCCCGCAACAAGACGTTCGCGCACGACCTCGACCTGGTCCGCCTGCTGCCCCGCACGGGCACGCCCACGCTCGTCTTCATCGGCGTCAACCTCGGCCGCTTCACGCAGTGGGCGCACGAGGCCGGTCCGGGCCCGGCGACCGTGCCCGACCACGTCGAGTTCACGTACGCGCAGCACACCTACGCCGGGCGCGCCATACTGTCGCCGGCGGACAAGCGGCTCCGGGTCGAGGAGTGGGTCGACGAGCGGCTGCCCGTGTTCGATGCGCACGTCGAGCGCAACACCGCGACCCTCGCGGAGCTCGTGCGTGTGTGCCTCGCCCGCGGGTACGAGCCGGTCCTGCTCGAGCTGCCCCGTGACACGGAGGCGACCGGCGACCTCATGGACGATCCGATCGCCCGCTACCAGCGTGGGTGCACGGACATCGCCGAGGAGTACGGCATCCCCTATGTGGACTTCGTCGACGACGCGGGTCTTGCGACCACCGACTTCTACGACCCGTGGCACCTCGTCGAATCCGGCTACGTCAAGTGGCAGCGCCTCCTGGCGAGCACGGCGGCGCGTCTCCTGACCGAGGGTCCGTGAGCGCGGGGTCGACGGTCGCGGGAGCAGTCACCTCGCCCGACGCCTCGCGGGAGGGCGCCGCGTCAGCGGACGGCACGGTCGCCGGGGTCCCCCGCCTGCTGGCGCTCGCCGTCGCCCGCGGCCTCGCGCTCTTCATCGCCGGCTTCACGCTGCTCGCGCTGCTCGGGGAGCTGCGCACACCCGGGTTCGACGCCAACGTCTGGTGGATCGATCTGCGGCCGCTGGCGGAGTGGCTCGCCCAGGCCCTGCTGGCGGCAACGGCGCTGCTGCTCTTCGCCTTCGTCGTACGCCCCGGCATGGGCGCCGTCCGGCGGGCGGCGACGGCGACGGCGGCCTTCGGTCTCGCCGTCGCCGCTCTCTACGACGGCGCCCGCTTCTACGAGGCCTGGGCCGGCGGGTCCATCGCCCCGTGGGCGCCGGTCCCGCTCTCCCTGCTCGTCGCCCTCGTGCTCGCCTTCGTCGGTGCGGTCGCGCTGCGCGGCGGCTGCGTCGTCGCCGAGGGCCGCCGCCGCGCCTGGGTGCTCGCCGCCGCCGCGCTCACGGTGGTCGCCTGCGGCGTCCTCTTCCCGCTGGCGCAGGTCCTCTTCTTCGGCACGACCGACTACCGGCGGCCGGCCGACGTGGCCGTCGTCTTCGGCGCCCAGGTGCACGACGACGGCCGCATCTCGACGTCGCTGCACGACCGCGTCACCACGGCAGTGTCCCTGTACGACGAGGGGCTCGTCGAGCGCCTCGTCATGAGCGGCGGCCAGGGCACCGCGCCCATCCACGAGGCCGTCGCCATGCGCGACCTGGCCATCGAGCTCGGCGTGCCGGCCGAGGCCGTGGTCGTCGACCTCGGCGGGCTCGACACCGACGCGACCGTGCGCGGCACCGCCGCGATCTTCCGCCGCGACGGCGTCGAGCGCGTCCTCGCGGTGAGCCACTTCTACCACCTCGCCCGGGTGAAGCTCGCCTACCAGGCGGCCGGCTGGGATGTGCAGACCGTGCCGGCCCACCAGAGCTACGTCGTCCCGCAGACGCCGCGGCTGGTCGCACGCGAGGTGCCGGCGTTCTGGGTCTACTACCTGCGTGCCGTCCTGCGATGAGCGGGGCAGAGTCTCACCCTCGACTTTAGGGTGAGGGGACGGGACGACGGGGACGTCGCCCGGGCGCGCCGCGAGCCGCGACGGTGAGTGCGGCGGTCGGGCTGAGCGCCACGGTTGTGCCGCGCGACCGGCCCGGCGCACGCGTCACTCGCGGCGGTCGGCCTCGGTCGTCGCGGCCTCGACGTTCGTGAGCACCTCGTCGCTGGGTGCGGCTTCGCCCTTGGGCACGGCCTCATCCTTGGGCGCCGCTGCATCGCTGGGCGCCGCCTGGACCTCGGGTGCCTCGCCGCTCGTGAGCGGCGCCCCGTCCCCGGCCGCCGCTCCGTCCTTCGCGGCCGGCGCCGTGCCGCCCTGCCCGGCCCGCAGCCGCATGATCTGCTCGCGTCGCGCCTCGCGCTCACGATCGCCTACGTTCCGTCGCTGGTGCGCCGCCGAGCGCTTGCGGACCTCGCCCTCGAGCGGGTCCATGCGCGCGGCGCGGGCGGCGACCGACGGCATCGCGGTGCGCGCCTTGCGGGCGATCATCGGGTTGCGGTCGGCGGCGAGCTGCTCCATCAGCGGCACGCAGCGCAGGTCACGGGTGCGCTTGAGCACGTCGATGAGGGCGAGCTTGTCCGGGGCGTGCCAGTAACGCACCTTGCGCAGCAGGATCTCCGTGGCCTGGGCGTCGCTGAGCAGCGAGAGGGCGCGCGCCGACTGGTAGCGGACGGCCGGGTTCTCGTCGTCGAGCAGGTTCTCGAGCTTCTCGACCGCGTCGCTGCTGCCGCGCAGGGCACGCGCCACGAGGCGGCCGACGCCCCGGGCGCTGAGCGCCGCCTGCTCCTGCTCGTCCTCGAACTGCTGCAGGCGCCGCCCGACGATCACGAGGGCCGGTATCGAGAGCACGACGACGGCGATCCCCCACGCCATGTAGAAGGTGCCGGCGTTGACCGTACGCCACTCGAAGAAGGCCTCGCGGCCGCCGGCGAAGGCGGGGCCGAAGAGGGTGGCGAGCGTCCAGGAGATGACGGCGACGCTGGCGACGACCAGGACGCCGGCCAGCGGCTTGGACTTCACGGCAAGCCCTCCGCGAGGCGGCAGGGGTCGGTCTCGCCGGGGAAGGAGAGGGCGTCGCCGGGGCGCGGCTTCGGCCGCGCCCCGGCGACGACGATTCACGGTCGCGCCAGGAGTACATGAACAGGGTGTCGAAGCCAGCTTCATGGGCGGCGACGCCGAACCACAGCAAATGGCTGTGGATGCGTTCCAGTTCGGCCACGAGCACGCGGATGGCCTGCGCGCGCGGGGGCGCTTCCACGCCGGCCAGCTTTTCCACGCCGAGGGCGTAGGTGAGGGCGTGGATGTGGGAGCAGATGCCGCAGATGCGCTCGACGAGGTAGAGGTTCTGGGTCCAGTTGCGTCCTTCGTGGCTTTTTCGATGCCGCGATGGACGTAGCCGAGGCGCACGGTGGCGGCGGTGACTTGCTCGCCGTCGACGTCGAATTCAAAGTGGCCCGGCTCTTTGAGCGCGGGGTGCTGCGGGCCGATGGGCAGAAGAAATTTTCGTTCGGGGGCGTTTGCTGCAGGTCATGACTCTTCTCCTATTCCAAAGGCGGGCTTCAAAATCTTTGCGCAGGGGATATGCGTTATGCGGCCACTCTTCAGGCAGGAAGAGGCGGTCGGGGTTGGGCGTGGTGATGGTGATGCCGAACATTTCGCTCAGTTCGCGTTCAAAGAAGCTGGCCGAGGGGATGATGCCGCAGACGGAGGGGATAACGGCAGTTGCTCGCGGAATTTTGACTGCCAGCGTCAGCACCGCCGCGCCGGCGCAAAAGACGTAGAGCACTTCAAACTGCCCCGCTTCCACACCCAGATCGACGCCGATGATGGAGGCCAGATAGCCCCAGCCGTTGTCCATCAGCGCGGCCACGGCGGGCAGGAGCTGATCGGCGGTGAGAGGGACATCCAGCGCGTCAGGCCGCCCGCGCCGACGACTTTGATGCGCCGGTCGGCGTAGGGGAAGATGAGGTGGGTGAAGGAGAGCGAGTCAAAATTCCACGAGGGCACTTTCTCGTCTTCTGGAATCCGGGGATGAGATGGCGTCAGCCTGTTTCAAAAGGTCTTCACCTGGGGTTTGGTTCAGACAACATCTAATACCTCCTCGGGCTTTTCAGCTTCAATAGGTGCGCCCGTTTTGCACGCGGTCAATAGTTTAACAAGTCCGTCGACAATCGCTTCCGGGCGAGGCGGGACAGCCGGGAATATAGGCATCGACGGGAATGACTTCGTCGATGCTGGCCGATGACGTTGTAGCAGCCCGGAAAGCGCCGCCAGAAATGGCGCAGGAGCCAACGGCAACCACAAATTTAGGGTTGGGCATTTGTTCATAGATACGCAGCAGTCGGTCGCGGGACTGCATGGTGACTGGGCCGGTGCAAACAAGCACATCGGCGTGGCGTGGGCTGCCTTGCAGCTTAACACCCAATCGTTCCGCATCATAACGCGGCGTCAGCGTGGCTAGAATTTCAATGTCACAACCATTGCAAGAGCCGCTGTTGTAATGAATGAGCCAGGGTGAATTAACTCGTGCCCAGGTTTTAATTTTGTTGAGAATGTCATTCCATTCTTCTGTTACGTTCATGGTTGCTTCCTATTTCGTGTTCCTAACGAGTTCACCCTAAAATCAAGGCTAACAGCGCCAAAATCAGCCGAGCAAGTAGAGCACGGTGATGGGGGAGACGATGGCGCTGCCCAACATCAGCACGCCTAAGTGCAAAACGGCGAAGAAGAGGGCGATGACGAAAAATGGTTTGTAACCGGGCACGCCTATTTGCAGGGGCAGGTTTTCGCCGCCTGTGTAGGACTGTTTTTCTCGGGGTTAGGGCTGTTGGGTTCTGCAATCAGCTTGCCCAGACCGGATAAAAGCCCGACCAGGACGATGTAGAGCAAAAAGGCAATGGGGGGAATTAGCAGATAGCGCTCATTTGTTATCCTCCAAACATCGCCAGAGGGTGGCGGCGGCGGGTTGTACGATGGGCGTTACCAGACTGGGCCAGATGCCGATGATGACGACGGCCAGTGCTAGTAAAATCAGCGGAATGTTCATTAAAACGGGAACGAGTCGACCTTGCAAAAACGGCCGTTGATGGGTTTTTGCGATAGACAGCGTTGACCAGCGGCGCGTAATAGACCAGCGAGAGCACACTGTTGAACGCCGGCAAGAACATGACGCCGAACATAATCCAGTTCTTCGTTTCAACTCCGGCGACAAAAATCTGCCATTTAGACATGAATCCGACCAACGGCGGCAGTCCGCCTAGACCGAGAAGGGCGATACTGAACACCAGCGCGATGAGCGGGTATCTTTGCGACGTGCCCGCCAAGTCATGAATCATCAGCGGGCTGTGATCGTTTTTGGAGGTGTGCATGGCGTAGAGCAGCGCCCCGGCCGAGAGGAAGGCCAGTCCCTTCATCATGCCGTGGCTGAGCAGATGGAAGAGGCCGCCGCTGGCGCCGATGTACTGTGAAAGTAGATGGCGATGCCCAGGCCAATGACCATGTAGCCGACATGGGTCAGGCTGGAGTAGGCCAGCATGCCGTTTGACCTGTTTCTGACGCAGTGCCAGTAAATTGCCGACGACCATGTTCAGGATGCCGAACATGATGAGCAGAACGCCAAAGGAGGCGGCGGAGCCGGTTAACGGCGAGAGCGCGCGCAGCATGGCGATGAGACCCGCTTCAATGACGATGCCGGACAACATGGCGCTGATGCCGCTGGGCGCTTGCGAATGGGCGTCGGGCAGCCAGGTGTGCAGCGGCACGATGGCGACTTTAACGCCGTAGCCGATGACAAACAGGCCCCAGCCGCTAAGAGCAGTCGGAGAGTTAGGTTGGCGGCGACGTAGTCGGAGATTTCCGTCATGTCCAGGGTGCCGGTTGGCGCCAGGACGAGGGCGACACCCAGCAGGACGAAGACGGAGCCGGTGGCGCTTTGCACCAGATATTTGATGCCGGCTTCCAGGGAAGCGGTTGGTCGCGGTAGAAGGCGACCAGTAAATAGGAGGTGACAGCCATCGCTTCAAACCAGAGCCAGAGGTTGAACAGGTCGCCGGTGCAGCCGAGGCCGATCATGACGCCGGTGATGGCCAGCGATCATGGCGTAATATTTAGTCTCGCCCAGTTCCCCGCGCATGTCGGGCGTGGAGAAGAGAATGACGAGAGTGGTCAAGGCTAAGAACGGCCGTTGCCAGCAGTAAACTTAGCCCATCCACTTGAAGGTAATCGCCCCATAGGTCCAGGTCATGACGCCCGTTCGCCTGGAACTGCTGCCACACGCCAACCAGCGGAATCCAGCAGTGAGCCGATTGCCACAGCGCTATCCACCGCGCAACGGCCGTTTGCTGAGCCAAAGCGGCGTTCGACAATGCGCCCAGCCAGGTAGATCAGTGGCGACCAGAGCAGTGGCAGCCAGATGAGCCACACGAATAAAGGAATGTTGTTGAAGTTAAGATGCTTCCATATTGTTATCCTACGAAGAACACCACTAGCAGCACCGCAATCAAACCGACGACGATGCCCAGGACATTCCAGTTTAGCTGACCAGTTTGCGTTAGTTGCAGAACGGATGCAGCGTTTTGGGTAATGTCGACCAGGCCTCTATTGATGGACTCGAAGCCGAAACCGTTGTCAGCCCAGCGTCCCAGACCGGCAAATGGTTTGCTGATGGCCGCCAGTTTATCGCGCCACCAATAAATCGCTAGACCGAAGCAACGACCGCCAGCGCCAGGTATGTTGCTGGTGCGGTTAGGATTTCCACGACGTATTCTAAAGTGGTGGCAGTGTGGAAATGCTGTTCCGGCAGTGTAGCTTGCAGCCACACACTGAAGGGGCCGACCAAAATCCAGGAGGTCAGAGTGCCAATTGCCAATGGAATGAGCGCCACCTTCATGGCTGTCCCTGCTGGGTGTACATGGGCTGATGCGTCAGCATGAACTGATTCGCCAGCATGGGCTGGTTCGCCGAAGAAAACCATGTAAACCATGCGGAAGGTGTAAAAGGCGGTGATACCTGCCCCAGCAGTACTCCAAGATAGGCCCACAATGGCCCGTCATAACCAGCTTCCAATACCAGTTCTTTACTCCAGAAGCCGTTTAAGATGGGCAGTCCGGCTAGAGAGGCGGCACCAATGATGAATACAACAGCGGTGAAGGGCATCGATTTGCGCAGGCCACCCATTTGACGCATATCCCGAGTACCAACAGAATGAATGACGGCGCCTGCCCCCAGAAATAGCAGTGCTTTAAAGGTGGCGGAGCGCCTTTTCAAGGAACAACTCCACCCGCCGGAAGGGTGAGAAGATTGCCCCGCTGGGTGGCAGGGCGTGAACGCGGCGCACGGTCTCGGTCAACAGGTGGACATGTTCGGGGGTGCGGAACTCGGCTGGCTCCCAGTGGCGTCCCTCCACCCAGCGCGTGACACAGATGCCCTTCTGGCAACAGGAAGGCCACCAACTCTGGCGCGATACCGGCTGCCGAGGCTGCTTTCAGGGCTGAGATCTCGTGATCGCGGTTGATACCCAACTGTTGCGTGTTTTGCCCGCTGACGCGCAGCGCAAAGCGTTCGCCGTTGACGTGACGCAGTAGTTCGCATTGGTCAGGCCGCCAATACGCTCTGCTTGAAAGTCAGCGTTTGCCCAGCCCGGCACACGGCTAAGGATGGGTTTTAGTTCTTGTTGGATAGACATGACCTTTCTTCTGCCAGCATGGCATAGACAAAAGTGTCGCTCCAGAGCGGTTGGCCGTTTGCATCCCTGCGGAAGAAAACTTCCTTTTTTAGCAAGCCTTCTCGACGAAAGCCGATCTTTTCGAGCAATTTCCACGAGGCGATGTTTTCGGGATTACAGTGCGCCACAACTCGGTGGATCCCAGCGGCAGCGAAGCCGGTATGGAGCAGAGCGGTGATTGCCTCCGAAGCGTATCCCCGGCGTTGATAATGAGGGCTCAAGATGTATCCCAGTTCCCAGGTCATCAGTTGGGGCGGATCGATGTGTTTGAAATAGATTTGGCCGATCACTTTCTGTTCCGACTGTAATTCGACGGCCCAAAAATCTGGCGATGTGCTCATCTGCGTTGCCAGTTCTTGGGCTTGCTGCAAATCGATCGGTTCGCCGGGCTCGAAGTGATAAATCTCGCTCAGGGATAAATACGCAAACAAATCGCTCGCATCTTCTGGCCTGAAGGCGCGCACCACCAGGCGCGGTGTGACTAGGGTGCGGCTGTGCCAGGGATCAGTTTTGTGATGGGGATGTTCGGTTGACATGATTGTTTTCTTTACGGTTGTCCGCCACCATCTGGCGCTGCTCAGGAGGCAGGGTCTCGCTCAGTTTGCAGATCTGCCCCAGGGTCGTGGCTGTGATGCGCATAATAGTGAATATCTGGCGTGGTGCGCATTATTTTTCTCCCGGCAGGTGGATGGCAAAGCGGCAGCGCGCATCGCCTTGCAGCACCAACTCGAGCACTTCGATCTGCACCTTTTGCCCCAGGGCGGCTTCCCAGGGTTTCTTGTGGAACCCGGCGCTGCAGTTGCAGAAGATGGGCGTCACCTGAGCGCCGCTCTTGACCGCCTCGCGCGCCCAGGGGCAGTGGCAGTAGTAGTAGCGCTTCAGGGTTGGGTCGGTTTCGGCCAGGTATTCCTTGGTCAGGAAGGGGATCTTGGTCTCGTAAACGATATTGCCCACACGCGCTCCGCCGCCCATCTCCGGCTCGTTGCGGATGTAGTCCAGCACCTCGTCGGTGACTTCCTGGGCGAAGAACAGACGCCCCTCGCGCTGGCAGGCTTCCATCTGCGCCATAAAATTCTGCTTCTTCCGCGCCAGGTACTCGTCTACATCCTTGCAGGAGAGGTACAACTCGCGTTCATGAGCATAATTGACATCCGGCAGATCGCGCAGGCAGTCCGAGAGGAACGCCCGGCAGGTTTCTGCGCCCACGGCTTTTTCCAGGCGGGCGATAACCGGCTGCATATACGATGGCTTTTCTGATGTGGGGGTGCCGTAAGGCACTACGCCAATCCCGGCAAAGATTTCGTCTCGCAGCGCCTCGCCGAAGCGCTCGGCAGCCAGACGGTACAGGTTTTCATGCGCTTCGCCGCCGTCCAGTACTTCCAGAAAAGCGACAAAGATGACGTTGTTCTTGGTGAACAACCCATACCTCGCCAGGGCGAGAAAATTTTCTTCGCTGTTCTGTCCCTCGGCAATGAGGATTTTTGAGAATGCCCAGGCGGTTTGCGTGGTGAATTCGCCTGCCTCTGCGGCGTATTGCTCGAAACGTTCAGCCAGCGCCAGGGCGGCATCCAGTTTTTCGGCGGGCACTTTGCGCCCTTCCAGCATGGTGCGGAATCCTAGGTTATCCATGATGTATCCTTTCCTATCCAATTTTTTCTAGCAGTTCGATCGCTGTTTTGTTCTCGGGCGAAATTACCAGGGCTTTTTGGAGAAGTGTTTTGGCCCGGGATGGGTTGTTGTGGTGAAGATACCGCCTTGCCAGGAAAAGATGCAGCCCTAAGTTTTCCGGGAACGCATACAGATTCAGTTCCATTACCTGAAAGGCCAGATCGATCTCTTTGGCAGACATCAACTGGTAAAACAACGAGAACAGCTCATCTGCATCAATTAAGTAATCGGGGTTGTGTTTGATTTCATCGTAACAGGCATACGCTGCCTGGATGCCGCCTGTTTGCAGCGCCTTGGCGATGGGAATCATCCAGGAGATATCACCGGGTTGTGGTTCTTTACCCAGCAGGGCATGAATGACAGCCTCCATAGCGCGTTCATGTGCAGAAGATTCCTCGTTGGAAAGGATGATGGCGGCACGTTGGATCTCTGGTAACAAAACCAACAAGCATGTCCAGCCAAATCCGCCACCGCCATGCCCAATGGTGCCGATCCCCTCGAAGTGCCCCAAAGTCCAGCCCAGGCCCATTTCTTCGCGGTATGGAGGAACACCTCGCTGGGCAATGGGCGTCCACATGAGATCGTAGCTGGCAGGTGTGAGAATGCGTTCTTCCTGGTAGATGCCTCGCTTCAGGCTGGTGATGGCCCAATGGCACATATCCGTCACGGTCGAGTATAGGAAGCTGGCTGGGGCATCGGCACGGTGATATGGGTAGATGGGGTTAACCATCATTTGCGGGGTACGCAAGTGCGGTACTGCCAGCCGGTCAAGCGGCACATCTGGGAAGAAAAATGTGCTGTCTGGCATCCCGGCAGGGCGCAGGATATGTTCACTCATGTAGTTTTCGAAGCTTTGCCCGGAAATTTTCGCAATCAAAACGCCCAGCACATTGTAGGCAATGTTGCTGTAGGCAAAGCGCTCCCCCGGCGTTCCGATCATTTTACGGGCAGATAGGGAGCGAACATAACGTTCGGCGGCACCATCGTCATATTCTGGGTGGGCAACCAGTTCATCGTATTCGCTCTCGTTCATGTCTGGCATGCCGGAGGTGTGGCTGAGGATTTGCCGGAGGGTGATCTGCTGGTAGCGTTCGTCATCCAGGCGAAAATAGGGCAGATATTGAACAAGCGGCGCATCGAGCTCGAGCTTGCCTTGCTCCACCAGTTGCATGATGGCGCTGGCGACGAAACACTTGGCGATCGAGGCCAGGCAAAAAACTGATCCGGGCGTGACCGGTGTTTGGGTCTCCAGGCTTTGTACTCCAAAGCTCCCGGCGTAGATAATTCCATTGTTGTCAGTGATCCCCACTGCCAGCCCTGGAATACCCCAGCGGGCGACAATCTCTTCCAGCGCCACATCAAGCTTCGAATCGGGTTTCATCAGCGTTCTTTCTTTTTTTTTCTGTTGCCAATATCCGGGCGGCTTGTTTATTCTGGCCAGTTTTGCCCGTTCTGCTCCATGAAATGGAGCAGGATATCGAGCGTTGGCAGTGGGTAACCCAACTGGGTAAGGACGATGGACAGTTCGCCGCGATGGTGGATGGAGTGTATCAGGGCTTGTGCCAGCAGCTGCCAAACTGGAAAAATGAACTGCTGGCCTCGAAGGTGGATGGTAATGGGGCGAGACAACCTGGCATCGTCCAGGGCGGCGATGAAATTTTGTTGCTCTTGTGCAAGCTGTTCCCACTCCAGGCGGATTTTTTCCTGCGACGACAACCCTGTTCCTTCAACATCCAAGGCTTTTCCCTGGCATTGCGCCAGGAAGAAGGCCTCACATTGCAGCATGTGTGTGAGTAGTTGCTGAACGGAATTGTGGCTGGGGCTGGATTGCTGCGTAAATTGGGCATCGGTCAACTTGCATACTTCACCAAATAGTAACCGATTGGCGTAAGCATTATATGTGTGGAGTGCAGATAGCCCCTCTCGATTGATCGCCTGGCTCATTTTTCTTTGCTCCTCCGGTATTAGAAATATTCGTGCAGGAATGGCATCTGTGGCGGAAACATCTCGCGCTGGATGATTTGAAGTCTTCGGCGTAGGGTTGCCCCAGCCCCGCAAGGGGAAATCTTGTGGGTCGTGTGTTCCCGCAATGAGCGCGGATAGGCCCTGAATGGTCAGCTCGCAGATTGCTGTGGCTGCCTTCGACACTTCCAACTGACCATCACACTCCTCAAAACGCCAAATGCCCTCGTTCCATGGGCAGAGTGGGTCGATGATCCGGGCAGTGAAGCTGCCAGGGCCCACGTTCATCCCGCCGATCTTTTCTACATCCAGCACGCGGCTCATCGGTGCTCGGATGGCCAACTCGACCTTGACCTGGATATCCGCCAGCCAGGTTTCGGGGGTCTCGTGTGCGGGGAGCGCAAATCTCGACGCGGTCGGCCTGGTCAACATGGCGGGCGATCCAGTTCAGCATCAGGTAGCGCGCCCGGCTGGTCTGGTAGTAGAAGCGATAGGCGACGAAGTTGAATTTGGTCACTTCTTCACCCAGAATGCGGTAGAGCATCAGGCCTTCAACCTTCCCGTCGAATTTGGCGCAAGCGAGCCAGAGTAGGTTTCGATTGACCGAGGCGGTGTCTACAAAGTCAAAGAAGGCCATGCCATGTTGGTTTGCGCGCATGTCGACCAGGTACTGGCGGTACGAGCTTCGAAGGTTGGGCCAATTAATTGTTGATCAATTTCGCCGCCCGTTTCCATTTTCAGGAACGGGGCAAGCGAGGCTGGTGGAGAGTTTAGCGATTTTGGTCAGCGGGAAGGAAACATAGCCCAGGCGCTCATAAAATGATTCGCGGAAGGGGTAGAGGTTTGAGAAGGCTTTGCCCGATTCCCGTTCTGCGGCCAGCAGGCTGGCCATTAACTGACGGCAGTATCCCATGCGCCGCGCCGATGGGTGCGTGGATACGCCCCACACCCCCGATGCGGCGTATAGCTTGCCGCGCATGTTCTGGGTCATGGCGGAACTGACAGCAACCGCGAGCGGGGTATCTTCCTTGAAGACCGCATGGCAGGTAACGCCTTTGCGCCCGCGGACATAGGCTGCCCATTCTTCCTTGTCTTGGAAAGGCGGATTGGGATGAAAAGAGTATTGACCCAGGGTGTAGAGGGCGTCCAGCATGGCTTCGCCCTGCAAGTGACAGATTGTGGTGTTCATTGAGCTATCCTTTGTGGCTGGAAATGAGCAGAAAATCCACGGGCAAAGCCAGGGTTGGTGGTGCGAGCACAACCGATTTACGTATAGGATATCCCAATTGGGCTCGATTTGTCATCACCCAGATTGGGGGAGTGGGGATTTCTTGTCCAATTCGGGCAGCCGCGCCTGGCCTTTTCCCCTAATTTGGGTGATGACGGGATCGTTAAAATCGGTTAAGCTTATCATCAGAGAGCCTCGCGATTGGTTTGCGAAGCCAATGAATAACCAAAGGAGGATGCTGCTGTGATGGATATCCCTGTGATCTATAAAAAACTGGAACCTTTCCAAATTGCCTTTATCAAAACCCGTATTGATACCCGCGACCAGATCCCGCCGCTGCTGGCCCGCCTGCAAGCGGCTTGTGAGCAGGTTGTGGATGGCGATGGCATGGTGATTTTTCACGGCGGGGCATTGAAGGATGGCTTTCTGGTCGAGGCTGCCTTTCCGGTAAAACACCCGGTTGAAACGGACGAAATACACACCCGCACACTGGAGGCTGCGCCTGCGCTGACCATGTTCCATCACGGTGTGCACCAGACAGTTCGCGAGACAGTACTAAAAATATACGATTACCTTAATGCTCACGCCTGGACAACCTCTCTGTTCCGGCGGGAAATCTACCGGCGAATGGATCCTGACGCACCGGAAAATAACGTCACCGAGGTGCAGGTCATCCTGCACGAATGGGATCGCTTGCTGGCTGAGGGGGCCGAGAAAGTGCTGGGGGCGGAAGCCCGCCAGCGGCTCATGCAGGGGATCGAATCGATCACCCCGGCATCGTCTTTTGAAGATTACACTGCCTGGATCCAGGGCGCCATCGAACGGCTGGATGCGCTGACCGACGATGATGAGAAGAAGTGCCAGGTAGTTTCAAGCTGCGCCCATGTTTTCCCACAAGAGCGCATCGACCATTTGCGCCGTATCTATGAGGCTGGCAGCCTTCGATGATGTTTTGCGCGAGATGTACCGGGATGAGTTCTGGTATGAAAAGCCGGTGCGGCGGGGCAATGTGCTGTATATGCGGAAAAATCCCTACAACCCCGAAGGCTACCAAAACGCCACCACACCGGCAGAGCGGCGCAAGGCCTATTGTCACTGTTCGTTTGTTCACCCGTACCTGGATGAGATCCCTGCCAGGCTTTCGCCAACCTTCTGCTTCTGCGGAGCGGGCTGGTACCGGCGCTTGTGGGAGGGGATTTTAGGTCAGCCGGTCAAGATCGAGCATGTTGAAACCTTGTTAAAGGGCAACGATCAATGCACCCTTACCATTACCCTGCCGTTGGAACTGACTGGGGAATGTTCGCCAGAGGGTGAAAAGGATCGCCATGACTGATCAATCCTACCCGTTGGACGAAATGCTTGCGAAATTCGTGTGCACGACGTGCTGGATGAGAAATGGAGGGCCTATTTTGCTCCATTTACGCTCACCTTTGATACAGATGAAACCATCCTGACTGGCGTGGCGCACGATCAGGCTGAATTGTTTGGCATCTTGTTGAAAATACGCGATTTGGGGTTGAGGCTGGTATCGTTAATGCCGGTTGAAAAGTAGCTGCCATGCTTATGAGGGCAGATGCTCGCAAAATCATAGAGTGCAGTGGGATTTTGTGAGTATAATCATCATGTGTCCAGCCTCCTGCCCACCAAGTTCTATTTTCCTCCCATTCCCGCTGGGTTTGTGGCGCGCCCCCATTTGCTGGAAACGCTGGATCAAGCGCTTGCCCATCGCCTGACGCTGGTATCAGCCCCGGCAGGGGCAGGCAAGACAACTTTGGTCAGCGCGTGGGTGCAGACCAGCGCGTAAAAAGGGGGTATTGTTTGGCTGGCTTTCGCTGGACGAGGCAGATAATGCCCCGGGACGTTTCCTGGAATACCTGGTTGCCTGCCTGGAGGAGGGGGGCATGCTTCTGGATACTGCCCCCTTGTCGCCGCGGCAAAGCGAGCAGACCTCTGTAGAGGATATCCTGGCGAATTTTATCCTGGGGTTGATGAGCCTTCAGGGGGAACTTGTCCTGATTTTGGATGATTACCATCACATTCACAACCCGGAAATCCATACGGCATTGGAATATCTGCTGGAGCACGCTCCGGCATGCCTGCACCTGATGGTCTTGACCCGCTCCGACCCGCCGCTGGAACTGGCGCGCTGGCGCGTGTCTGGTCAGCTGGCTGAATTGCGCATGGATCAGCTGCGTTTTACGGCACAGGAAGCCGGGGCGTTTCTGAAACGGGCTGCCGGTGTGCAGTTATCGGATACGGATGTGGCGGCATTAAACACTCGCGCGGAAGGTTGGATCGCCGGACTGCAAATGGCAGCGATCTCGCTGCGCGGGCGTGAGGATCCAACTGCATTTGTGGCCGCATTTGCGGGCAGCCATCGCTTTGTGTTTGATTACCTGGTGGAGCAAGTGCTGAACCGGCAATCCCCGGAGGTGCGCGAGTTTTTACTCCAGACATCGGTTTTGGAGCGATTTTCTGCGCCTTTGTGCGATGCCGTGGCTGATACGGGCGGCGCAGCCCGCGGCCTGTTGGATTTGATTGAACGGGCGAACCTTTTCCTGGTGCCGCTGGATGACGAGCGCGCCTGGTACCGCTATCATCACCTCTTTGCTGATCTGCTGCGGTTGATGTTGGAACAAACCCATCCTGGCCTGGCGGCACAGCTTCACTGCCGCGCCTGTTGCTGGTACGAGGCGCAAGGGATGCTGCCTGAAGCGCTGCACCATGCCCTGGCCGCGGGGGATATGGAGCTGGCGGCGCGCCTGGTTTCGGCCAATGTATTGGTGTTGGTGGATCATGCTGAACTGGCGCCCATCCTGGCGCGCATGGATGCCGCGCCGCGTGAACAACGAGCCTCCCTGCCCTGGCTGGGAGTTGCCCATGCCTGGGCGCTGGCCTATACCGGCCAAATGGAACAGGCTGAAGCCGCTTTGTCGCAGGCCGAGGTGCACCGAGACGCATTATCGGATGATGAACGTAAGCGCATAATGGGCCATATCGGGGCGGTGCGGGCATATATTGCCTGGGTGCAGGGAGACCAGCAGGCTGCGGTGGAGCTTTCGATGGAGGCGGCGCAGCTCTTGCCACGTGAAGAATACGCCGTCCGAGCGCTTAACGTGACCACGCTGGGCAACGCCCTGGTGCAATATGGCGCCGATCCGCGCGCTGTGGAAGTTCTGGAGCAGGCTGTGGAACTGGCACGACGAGCTGGTCAATCTCATGTGTTGATGCTTGCTGTCACGGCTCTGGAGTATGCCTATTATCGTATGGGGATGTTTCGTAAAGCCTACGCAGTTTGCCTGGAGGCGGTCGAGCTGGATGAGACACACCAGCGGTTCAATGGACGGCCGCTGCCGGCAACGGCCAGTGCCTATGCAGAACTGGCGGTTATCCTGGGTGAGTGGGGGGAGATTGAAAGAGCCATCCAGGTTGCCCACAAGGGAATGGCTTTAAGCGAGCTATGGGGCCAGGCTGATGCCAAGATGATGTGCTTTCAGGCTTTGGTAAATGGTCTAACACTGGCGCATGAAACTGAGGCGGCCCTGGCGGTGCTCCGGCGTGCTCGAGAACTTGCCCGGCATATCTCTCCCTGGTTTGTGTTCTTCGTAGATCAAGCGGAGATGCGCGTCTATCTGGTGTCGGGCGAAATTGAGCAAGCAGCCCGCCTGGCCGCCAGGATGGGTGCGAAGCTGCTGCCATCCTTGAAGGCAGACTTGTTGGTAAAGCAAAACCGCATCGATGAAGCCCTGGTGGTGATCGAGCGCGCTCTGCCGGTAGAATTGAAACTCCCATCCTTAGAAGCGGCGCGTCTGGGCGTTGTCCAATCCATAGCATTATCGCTTCAGCGCCATGAGCCGCAGGCGCTGGTTGCTCTTCAACAGACGTTGACTCTGGCTGAACCCGAAAATTGGATTGCCATTTTTCTGCGCCAGGGCGTGGCGATGGAGAAATTGCTGCACCTGGCACAGGCCAGAGCGATGGCACCGCAATTCGTACAGCGATTGTTGGCCGCGTTTGAAGTGCAGCGTTTACCTATGGATATGTCTGCGCCTGAGCCACTGGTTGATGCGTTGAGCGAACGCGAGCTGGAAATCCTCCAGCACTTGAATGGTCCCCTCTCCACACCTGAGATTGCAGAACAATTGGTGGTTTCCTCGAATACGATCCGAACACATGTCAAGAATATCTATGGCAAATTGGGTGTTCACGGCCGCAGCGGGGCGGTCAGGCGGGCGAAGGAATTAGGGCTGTTGGCCTAGATCGCGCATTCCATCGGCGATGGGTGAGTGATTTGTCATCCCTGCTGATCGGGCAGGGATTTTTGTTTCCCCTAATTTGGGTGATGACATCGCGTCCAGAGATGGAATAACCTATAAGCAGACCGGTTTGTTTATATTCTATCGAAAGATAGGAACCGCTCGTAATGGAGCTATGCCATGAAAATTCGAACCCGCGTTTGTCTTTATTGTCTTGCCTTCATCGGTTGTATCCAGGCGATTTTGATTTGCCTGTTCCACCCTGCCCCTGCCAGGATAGTGCCGGCTCTCGCTGGCTTATTGCTGGCGCATTTGATCGCCGACTTCCCGCTGCAAGCAGATTGGGTGTATCGTTGGCGGACCTGCTCCGCAGCAGGGCTGGCTCTGCATTCGGCGATCCATGTGATGGTCACGGCATTGATCCTGAAGGAGTGTTCTGGGCTATTGGCCGATTTTGGTGCTGGTTGGCCTGTTGCACTTCGCGGTGGATTGGTTCAAGCCTTACTGGCGAGGCTCTGCGCTGGCGCGTTTTATGCTGGATCAGGCCATTCATATCATCGCCTTGCTCTGGGTAGCCATGATTTTCCCTGTTCAACCGGCGCTTCCGGCAGGGCTGCTTTACCCTGTGCTGGTTTATGCGACCCTGCCCGCGATCCTCATGGCGCTGTGGGTTCTCTCCAGTAGCCAGCGGTCGCCGGGCCGGGCAGAGCGCTGGATGCGTTACCATCTGCTGGGCGTATCGAAAATCTCCGGTGTGCCTCTGTTGGCGACCCTATCCTTCTGGTTGGTTACACGTTAGTGCCCCGACATTAAAAATAAGACAGTTCAATCACGTAAAAAGAAAACCTTGAAAGGATTGAAAATGAAAACGAAATTTCTTCTTATGCTCATTTGCCTCCTGTTGACTGGCTGCACTCCATCAAGCTCCCAGCCGGAGGAACTCGTGCCCTCGGAGATGCCCACCAGCCTCCCCAGCACACCAACCCCTGAGCCGATCATGGGCTTGCCCAACCCGGCTTCCATATTCTGCGAGCAGCAGGGGTATACCGTGGAAATCCGCACCGCGGAAGATGGCAGCCAGACCGGTTGGTGCATCTTCCCGGATGGGAGTGAGTGTGATGAATGGGCTTATTTCCGTGGGGAATGCCAGCCAGCCAGCGCATTGTCCACGCCAGAACCATCCCCAGAGGCAACTGCTGAATTTGCTGGCGATGGCTGCAGGGTATACCGCAATGAGGATCTCGGCTACAGCTTCCATTACCCGGCGGATGCGCAGATTGTGAACAATGATGATCCGTTGCAAGGCATCTCAGTTGTAGGGCCAACCATCAACGGCAAATCCTGGCCATTTTTCAGCATCAGTCACCCGCGTGATCGGGAGGATTATCGGCCCCCTGAGGATGCAGACTTGCTACAGTGGCTGACAGATCATTATCTTCTTGGTGATACCCAAGCGCCCGATGTGCAAATTGCCGGGACTACAGCGATCCATCTGCGACACGAGCGCAGCCCACAGTCGTATGCTTATGACCGCTATTACTTTGCCAGGGAGGGCCAGTTATACATGATCGTGATTGGCCATACCGGTGATCTAGAAGATTGGGATCTTTATAACCATTTCCTGGAAAGCATCCTGTTTGAGTAGAAACGGGTTAGAATAGGTTGATTTTAAAATCGCGACCGAGTGGAGGCCTGCCCGTGAATAACGCAGCAATTCAAGTAAAAAACTTTCGCAAAACCTACGGCAGCTATGTTGCAGTAGACGACATCAGTTTTGATATCCTGCCAGGAGAAATTTTCGGCTTGCTGGGGCCCAACGGCGCGGGAAAGACCAGCACGTTGGAGTGCCTGGAAGGGTTGCGCCAGCCCAACGGCGGTTCGCTGCGGGTGGCGGGTATTGACCCGGTCAGCGAATCCCGCAAGCTTCGCAACCTGATTGGCGTTCAACTGCAATCGGCGGGATTGCCGGAAAGCATCACACCGAATGAGGCAATCCGGTTTTTCTGTGCGTATCATGAAGTTGCGCCTCGGTATGATCTGCTAGAACGCCTGGGCTTACAGGAGAAACGGAACACGCAGTTCTACGAGCTTTCGGCGGGGCAGCAACGTCGCTTGGTGCTGGCGCTGGCGGTAGCGCACGAGCCCAAAGTGCTGTTCCTCGATGAGCCGACGGCTGGCCTGGATGTGGCTTCGCGGGTTGAGCTGCATGGCCTGATGAAAGAGCTTAAGGCAAAAGGCACAACGATCGTGTTGGCTACGCATGATATGGCTGAGGCTGAGGAGATGTCGGATCGGGTGGCTATCCTGCTCAAAGGGAAAATCGTCTCGGTGGGAACGCCCATGGAAATCACTGCCACGGGCGCCGGGCTGACCAAGGTGTCGGTGCATACACAAAAGGCCTGTCTCTCCGTACCGGAGATTAATTTACCGGTTGTCAGCCAGCATTTTGATAAGGATGAATACACCATCTACTATACTTCCGACATCGGTCCTTTGCTCGCCGCGATCATCTCAACGATCCAGGCTCATGCCGACACGCTGATCGATTTGCGCGTCGAGCGGCCCTCGCTCGAAGATCGCTTCCTTGAGATCACCCAACCAGGAGCCTCGCAATGAATGCGTTTTTGCATCACTTCACCTTTGAATTCCGCGCAGGTATCCGCAACAAGCAGTTGCTGATGATGAATTACCTGTTCCCTCTAGGTTTTTACCTGATGATGGGGTTCATTATGCCGGAGGTCAACTCACCTTTTCGGGAAGTGCTCATCCCCGCCATGGTGGTGTTCAGTATCTTGGCGGCAACCTTGCTGGGGATACCGGATCCGTTGGTGAACGCCCGCGAAAACGGGATTTTCCGCAGTTACAAAATCAATGGCGTTCCGTCGATCTCTATCCTGGTGATCCCTGCCCTCACAACCATGCTGCATTTGTCGATTGTGACGTTGTTCATTACCTTCAGTGCTTCCTGGTTGTTTGAAGCCCCCTTGCCAGAGAACTGGCTCAACTTTGCGGTTGTGTTTATGGCAACTGCTTTTGCCTGCGCAGGGATCAGTGTTCTGATCGGGGTGATTTCTCCAAGCTCGCGCATGACCGTGCTGTGGTCGCAGATCATCTTCGTCCCTTCCATGCTGCTGGGCGGATTGATGGTGCCTTACAGCATGCTCCCAGCCATTGCCGGAAAATTTGCTCAGCTTCTACCCGCCACGCAGGCGATGAATGCCTTGACTGGGTTGGCGATGGGAAAAGTGGCGGATTTCTCGCCCTGGGGTTCGGTGATCATTTTGTTGACCAGCGGCATTCTGGCATTTGGGTTCGCGGTGTATCTGTTCAGTTGGGACAGCCGCAACACCACCCGGCGCGGGCATCCCTTGCTGGCTTTGCTGGTTTTGCTGCCATCGATCGTTGGGATATTTTTGCTCTCGTAACCAACCTGGACCTAAAGGAAAAAAAATGATCATTCGTTCTTTTGCACCCGAGGATTACCCCGCGATTGTTGAACTCCATAACAGCCTGAACATTGTTTGGCCGGAGCGACCGCGCACCCCGGAGGCCTGGGCAGAGGTGGATCGCAACCGCAGTCCGAAAGCCAAGTATCAACGCTGGGTGGTCGTGGAAGATGGCCGCGTGGTTGGTTTCTCATCCTACAGTCAAGGCCCAGCGGCTTATCCCCCGCAGAGCTTTTATGTGAATGTGGAGGTTGCCCCGCAACACCAGCGCCGCGGCATTGGGGCGGCGTTGTATGATCGGGTGATGGAAGGTTTGGCTGAATTCAATCCGCCTGTTTTGCGGGCAGATGCATTTGCCAACTTGCCGCAAGGTTTTGCTTTTCTACAAAACCGTGGTTTCTATGAGGCTTTCCGCGAGACACCCGTACACCTAGACGTAACCACATTTGATCTGAGCCCGTATGCAGGCCTGGAAGCAAAGCTGCAAGCCCAGGATATCGTGATCAAGACTCTGCGCGAGCTGGCGCCAGACCCGGACCGCAACCGGAAGCTCTATGATATTTACTGGGAAGCCAACGATGATGTTCCCCACGAAGGTGAGGGGGAGGCGAGGCCGGATTTTGATGAATGGCTGGTGTGGGGCATCAACGATCCGACCATCTTGCCGGATGCGTATTTCATTGCCGTGCATGGTGCTGAGTATATTGGATTGCGGGAGTTGGCAAAATATCCGGATAGTGATCTCTTGATGGGTGGTCTGCTGGGCGTGCGCAGGGAATACCGCAACCGCGGGGTGGGTCTGGCCATGCAGCTGCGCGGAATCGCCTATGCTAAAGAGCATGGTTACCGGCTGCTAAAAACTTGCACGGCGATCCAGAATGCCCCGATGCAAGCCCTGTTCAACAAGCTGGGTTACGCCCGCGACCCTGAGTGGCAGCAATGCCAGAAGGATATCTATCGATGATGAAGAATAATCGCCTATCAGTTAAAGAATGGGGAGAGCGGGCTGCGCTGGCCCTGGTGTTTGTGATCTTCGGCTTGCTGATCTACGTTGTCTTTAGCCCGCTGCGGCCAATGCTGGATAAAACCAATGATTACCTGGGGCGGATTGGCTTGATCGCCATGCTGTTGGTGGCGGTTTTGCTCGTAAACAGGAGTGACCGCACTAAAAAATATGGACAGGTGTTGCTCGGTCTGCTGATCATGGCTATAGCCGTCTCACTCGACTGGATTTTGGCGGTTTATCTGCTGGAACACCTGGGGATCAATAGCAATACACCGACCGGGATAGCCCTTATTAAGTTGAATGAGTTTTTCATTGTTGCCAGCATCGTTATTGCCTTGACCTTGCTCTCGGGCGGCAGCCTGGGATCGATTTACATCCAGAAGGGCAATCTGAAACAGGGCCTTTTTGTGGGAGGCGCCGCTTTCTGCCTCGCCGCGGCGGGATCTACCTGGATGGCGGGTTCTTTGTTCAAGGGTCAAAACCTGACCTTCGACCGGATCGTCGGTTGGCTTCCCTGGGTATTGATCTTTGTTCTGGCAAATGCCGCTCAAGAAGAGCTTATGTTCCGGGGGTTGTTCCTGCGCAAGTTGCAACCATTCTTTGGAAAATTTCTCTCCAATGCCCTGGTTGTTTTTGTGTTCACGCTGGTGCATCAAGGTGTGAATTACACATCCAATGAACTCAGCTTCCTGGCTATTGTTACGTTACTGGCATTTGCCTGGGGATATCTGACACAGAAGACTGACAGCATCTGGGGCTCGATCCTTTTCCACGCGGGGATGGATATCCCGGTAATTTTGGGCATCTTCTCGAACCTCTAAGAAAGGAGTTAGCGATGAGTTATGCAATCTTAGATGTGGCGGTTGTGGATGTTGAGAAAGGGTGTGCGCTCCCGGGCCAGACGGTGCTGGTCCAGGGCGAACGCATTGTGCGGATCGGCGCGCAGGGCGCAGTGGAAATTCCACAAGGCGCTGAAGTGGTTCTTGGGCAAGGGCTCTATCTCATGCCAAGCCTGGTCGACGCGCATGTACATTATTTTGATGCGCCCATCTTTGGGCGCTTGATGGTTGCCAATGGCGTCTTGCTGGTGCGCGATATGGGCATGCCGACTGAGTATATCCTCGGTCTGCGGGATCAGTTGAACCGGGGAGAGATCTTGGGGCCTGAGATGGTGACCACCGGGGCGATCCTGGATGGCGACCCGCCCTTGATCCCGCTCATCTCCATCGGGGCGAAAACGCCCGAAGATGGCCGAGACGCGGTCCGCCGGCAGGCTGACGCGGGGGTGAATATGATCAAGGTGTATAGCAGCCTCAAGAAGGAAGTGTTTCTGGCAATCGTCGGTGAAGCGCAAAAGGTCGGGCTTAAGACAGTGGGGCATGTTCCAGAAGAGATTTATATCGAAGACGCTGCCGCCGCAGGATTGTGCAGCAGCGAGCACTTCTTTGGCTTTGAAAAAGTGGTTGCCAGGCTGCTTGGGGAAACTGGCCGTTACGAGCTTATGCGGGTATGGGGGCAGATGCGGGTTATTTTTTGCGGCTGGACGAGATACATCCGGACGATTTGCTGCTTGCTTACCAGCGGCTGCGCGCCAGCGGCTTGGTTGTGTGCCCTACCGTGGTTGTTTTCAAGGCTGGCACCCTGATGGCTGCCATAAAGGCTGGCAATATCCAGGGGAGCGAGTATCTCTCCCCTGCCGTTCTATCGATGTGGAGCTCCCTATGGTCGTCGCAAAGCGATCTGCCGGATTTCATCTGGAAGAATTGGGCGCAGATGGTGGTTGGCTTGAACAGGGCGGGGGTACCGCTGATGGTGGGGACGGATTTGATGGTTCCCGGAATCCTGCCGGGAATCTCTGTTCACGAAGAAATGGCCATCTGGCAAGAGGCTGGCATCCCTCCTGCAGAGGTGCTGCGCGGCGCAACGACGGTCCCCGCGCATTTCATGGGGTTGGGAGATCGCCTGGGTACGGTTGCCGAGGGCAAGCAGGCCTCCATGCTTCTTGTCCGAGGAAACCCACTGGAAGATGCCGGCTTCGCCCGGCAGATCGAAGGGGTTTTTCTACGGGGACAATACCTGATCCGCAGCGATTTGGATCGATTGCTAGACGAAGCCAAAGAACTTGCTCGGGGCGGGAATTCTTCTCCGGCTGATTGAAAACCGCTAGCGCCTTCGCCGCCCGGCCCAAACGACCAGTCCGCCCAGTGCCAGCAACAGCCCCATCGGCACAACCCAGGTTCTGTCGAGCGGCGATCGGGCGCGCAGGTTCTCAATCTGAACCATTGTGGGGCCAACCCCACCCATGGTCCACTCGGAAAAAGCCTGCACCTGATCGGCGCAGACCAGGTTGGCGCCGGCGTTGCTGGCTGGGCTGCGCGGCGGGCAGATCCAGGCGCTGCCGGTCCAGCGGCACAAGCGGATCTGCTCTTCGTTTGTTATACCGGCGGCAGTTACTTCTGCATCGTCATAGGCCAGGCATAAGGTCAAGCGGAAGGGCGTTGTCGCACCGGTGCCGCTGTTGGGGGTCAGGCTGTAGTAGCGATCGAGCATAACCTCTCCGCCGCCGTTGAAATTCTCCTGCGGGTGGGCGGTGTAAGGGTATCCGTGCAAGGTCAGGCTGGTGAGCGGCGGGTCGCCCAGCTCATTCACAACCACATAGGAAGCCTGGCCCAGCAAGTAAGATATCCCCGGGCCAGGGATGGTGTGCACACCGCTGAGAGCGGTGGAAAAATGGCTGCCATAGAACCAGCGGCTGCGGTAGATGATGGCGCTGGTGTCGGTGTCGTAGGGAGTGCGCGCCAGGATGCGCACGCGCCAGTGGTAGCGGGCATCAATGGACAGGCTGCTGATCAGCTGGTTGAAAGTGTAGCCTGCCACGCCGCTGTCTTGCCACTCTGTTTGGCCAATGTTCACGCCATCGAAGGGCACGCCTTTAAGCTCCAGCTCCCACTGCATGCTGACATCGTTGCGCCCGAAGGGGGTGCGCGCCAGCAGGCCCAGGCACACCTGAGTTGGGCTGATCGATTGGCCGCCCGGCAGGATCGGGACGCTGCAGTCAGCCCGGCGCTGGCTGTGTTTGACCTCCAATCCATCTACGCTGTTGCCATAGTACAGGTAAGCGCGGCCGCCGTTGGTTGTGGCTGTATCGTATAAATGCGCGCCGACCAGCACATCGCTGTAGCCATCACCGTTCACATCGCCGGCTGTGGCTACGGCTACGCCGTAGAGGGCCTCCGCCTGCCCGCTGCGCTGACTCCAGTTGGGCGAAGCGGCGGGGCCAGAAGCAGACCCGTGATACAAGAATGCTCCACCCTCATGGGTATAGTCTACTGTATAAGCATAAGCGCCGACGATCACATCGGCATAACCATCGCCGTTCACGTCGCCAGCCGTGCCGACAGCCCCGCCAAAACGAGCATCGCCGCGGTCGGGGATGGCGGACCAATCGGGGGCCACGCTCAGGCCGCTGGCCGAGCCGTAGTGCACCACGGCGCGGCCTTTGCCCCAGTCGGGCAGGGCGTAATAGGGCACACCAATGATGACATCATCATAACCATCTCCGTTCACGTCGCCGGCGGTGCCGACGGAGATGCCTAAATAAACACCACCAGAGCCTCCGCTGGTGTACCAATCGTGCGCGGCGTTCAGGCCGTGGGCAGAGCCATGATACACATAGGCTTCGCCCTCGTCGCCCAGGGCGCCATCAGCCCATACAGCCCCAACGATCACATCGGCATAGCTATCGCCGTTCACGTCGCCGGCAGTATTGACCGAAACGCCGAATCCCGCCCCGGCCTCGTCGCATTCCGCCTGCCAGGCGGGGGTGGTGGAGAGACCTGTGGGCGAGCCGTGGTACACATAAGCGCGGCCTTCCTCGATTTCTCCGTGCGTATATTTCGCGGCTCCGACGATCACGTCGTCGTAGCCATCGCCGTTGACATCGCCAGCAGTTGCCACGGAATAGCCCAGTTCGGCCCCGGCCTGGTCGCCTTCGACCGACCAGTTGGCTGCGCCGGGCAGGCCGCTGGCAGAACCATGATACACGTAGGCGCACCCCTGATTTGTGAGGGCATTGGCGTATGTAGCTGCGCCGATGATCAGGTCGGCATAGCCGTCGCCGTTGACATCGCCAGCGCTGCCCACTGAGTACCCAAAACTGGCATCGACGAGGTTGCCTTCGGCGCTCCAATCAGCGCTGGCACCCAGGCCCGCAGCCGAGCCGTAGTACACGAAAACCTTGCCTTCGTTGGTTTCCCCGCCATCATAGAAGTAAGCGCCCAGCACCACGTCGCTGTATCCATCGCCGTTCAGGTCGCCGGCGGTGTTCACGGCGCGGGCAAACTGGCTGTCGCTTTGACCGCCGTCACTGTTCCAGGCGACGCTGCCCAGGCTGGAGGCCGAGCCATAATATGCCTGCGCCAAGCCGAAGTCCGCTGCATAGGTGTCAAAATAAGGTGTACCAACCAGGATATCGCTAAAGCCATCCCCATTCACGTCGCCTGCGCGGGCGACGCTGAAGCCCAGCCAACTATTGGCCTGTGTGCCTTGAGCAGTCCAGGAGGCGGATGAAGACAATCCGCCGCCTCCCCCCTGGTAAACCAGGGCGCGACCGGAGTCGCCTGTGCCATACAACGGCTCGCCTACGATCACATCGGCATATCCATCGCCGTTGACATCGCCGGCGGTGCCGACGGACAGCCCCAGCCGAGAGCTAGAATTCGGCGCTCTCGACCAACCAATCGGCATTAGCCGGGGTGCCTGATGCGCCCAGACCTCCGGAACCGCCGTACCAGGCCAGGGCAGCGCCATGGCTATTATAGTTGTATGCGCCGATGATCACATCGCAGAAGCCGTCGCCGTTCACGTCGGCTGCGCCGCCCACTGAGATGCCCAAATAGGCGGCGTCTTGATTGCTCTCGGCGCTCCAGTTCGGGTTAGGATACACGCCACTGCTGGAGCCGTAGTGAACAAAGGCAGCACCTTCGTTGCTGTTCCCATTATCGTAATCCGGCGTGCCAACGATCACATCGGCAAAGCTATCCCCGTTCACATCGCCGACGGTATCCACATCATACCCAAAATGAGCGTTGTTCTGTGGTGTGGGTGGGAGGAGCTGCTGGTAATACCCCAAGCCTCCCGGTGAACCGTTATAAATCAGTGCGGCGCCGATGTTTGTGAAACCTGCATAGGTGTAATAGGGCGCGCCGATGATCGCATCGGTGTAACCGTCGCCATTAATATCGCCAGCCCCGGCCACGGCGAAGCCAAAGCGCGCATAAGCCGGAGTGCCGGGGAAAGTGAGCTGTTGGCCAGAAGCAGGGCCGCTCTTGCTGCCGTAATAAATCCAGGCCAGGCCCTCTTGCCCAACGCCTAAAGTGTGCAGAGGGGCACCAATAAGGATGTCAGCCAGCCCATCGCCGTTCACGTCTCCGGCGGGGCCAACGGAATACCCCAGTGTGCTGCCTGAAGCGCCGGTGATGCTCCAGGCTGCGCCGCCAGCCAATCCTGAAGCGCTGCCGTAGTAAAGGTATGCCCGGCCGTTATCGGTTCCGCCAGCATCCAAATAGGGCGCGCCAACCAGGACATCCTCATACCCATCGCCGTTCACATCCCCTGCGGTGCTGACCGAGAAGCCATGCCGGGCCCCGCTAGCCTCCCCAAGGCTTTGCCAACTGGGTGAACCGGGTAATCCGGTGAGCATGGGGTCAATGGTGATGGGGTAGGATATACTGGATGATACCGAAACGATGATCTGAAAGGTGTGGGCGGCGGGGCATGAGCCGGCAGGTTGAGAGGGCAGTTCCAGCAGCGCCGGTAGGATCTGCCCGGCGGCGTCGTGGGCTTGCAGAGCGCCGTAGCGCAGCAGCGGCTGACCATTGGGCAGGCTAAAATACAGTGCCGTGCCATCCTCTGCCAGAACGGGGGTCAGGTTGCCTTGTGCGGTGATCTCCAGCAGTAATTTGCCAGTTTGTTCAGTTCCGGCAGGGGGATTGGTTACCGTGAAACCCTGTTCCAGGCCATCTGGGCTGTTGACGTACCATTCCGTCAATCCCGCGCGGCGGTATTCGACCCGGTTGCCATCCAATGCCAGGGTGGCAGTTCCTACAGGCTGCGGCGCGCCAAAGGAGCCGAAGCGAGTAAGGCCAAGCGAGATGCTCCATGCGGTTGCTGGGGTCTCGCCTGCACAAGGCTCAATCGTGCTTAACTCAGCGACCGAGAGGCTCCGCGGCCCGATCTGGATGTTTTGTGGACGGAAGAGTGTGCGCAAAGCCTGGGCGCGGTTAGGGGCCTGGTAGATGCCCGATTGCAGTGAGGCATCGTATTCGGATTGGATGATCTCGGCCTGGACTGTTGACCACCAGTAGGCAGGCTTAACTAACTCCAGGTCTTTTGCAATGCCCTTGAAAGAGGCTGCCTGAGCGGGAATTGCAGGAAGCCCAACTTGTATCAAACTGAAAGCAAAACTGAAGATGAGCAACCAGGTGAAGGAACGCCGCGCGCACATACGCCCTCCTGTAGAGAGATTTCATGCCTCGCGGCAGAGAGCCGCGACGGCTCTCTCTGTTCTTAAACAGAGAATACACCTTTTTTGGAGCGAACGCAAGACTGAAACGGTGATTTGCGCTATGTATCCTCTTGGGCTTTCTTGCCCACCAGCAGGATATGCTCAGCCATACCGATCACGGAGGGGTGGGTGCAGGTTTGGAAATGGGTTTCCATCCAGACCTGCCAGCGCAGTTCGTTTTTTGCCAGCGCGTTGATCTTCTTGTTGTGGCGTGAGCCAATCCCTTCCAGGCCAGCCATCTCCAGGATATCGATGCCCTGGGAGCGAAAAGCATTGGCAAATTCCTCGGGCAGAAAGAAGTGACAGGCGGTGAAGCCGAAACCGCCGAAATAATCGCCCTGATCGCGCAGAACCTTGAAGAAGGGCTCTTCAAACTCGTGGGGGGCGATCATCAACTCAATCACCATCACGCTCAAGCGGCTCATAACGGAAACAAACAGCGGCGCGCCCGGCTTGTTGACCCGGATCAGCTCGGTGATGGCCTTTTCTCTTTTGTGTTGATCCAAAACATGGGAGAGGGGCCCCCCAGGCAGATCACAGCATCAAAGGTATTACCGGCAAAACGGGATAGATCGACAATCGAACCCTCAACCACTTGCTCAACCTTGCCTTGCAACCGGGCGCGCTGGATCTGCCGCCTGGCAAATTCCAGGTTGGCGGGGGTCATATCCAGCAGCACCACCCGGTAGCCGCGGTGGGCCAATTCGACGGTGTAACGGCCTGGCCCGCCGCCTGCATCCAGGATCAATCCCTGTTTGGGCAGATATTTCTCGAGGAAGTGTAAGGTGGTTTCAAATTCCAGGCGGTGGTAGGCGTCTTTGATCAGCCGCCGCCACTCTTGTCGAACCGACTGGGTGTAGTAATCTTTTACCAGGTTTTCTGTCATTGGGGTCTCTGTGGATCGACTTGAATTTTACTTTGATGTGTCTAGATGCATAATGAGTTCTGAAGCCTGTTCCGCACCACGCTCCAGTTGGATCGCCGCGCTGAGCTCCTGCGCGCGGGCCCGCATGGCGGGGTTTTGAGTAGCCTGAAGCAAGCGTTCGGTCAGGGCTGCAGGGGTCAGGCGGGAATGCGGTAAGGGCGCCGGTCCAACCCCCAACTGTTGCACGCGCTGCGCCCAGTAGAATTGATCTTGCATGTAAGGCACAACCACTTGCGGCACGCCGGCGCGCAGCGCCGCGGCGGTGGTGCCCGCCCCACCGTGATGCGCCACCGCTGCCATACGGGGGAAAAGCCAGGCGTGCGGCAGATCGGGCTGCTCTGGCCTGCCCGCGAGAGCCAGTACCTGATCGTGATTGGATATGACTGGTAGGGCGCCCCATCCAGATGAGACCACTGCCCGCAGGCCGGCCGCAGCCAGCGCCTCCTGGCAGATGCGGGCAGTTTGCTGGGGTTGAGTTGTGATCATGCTGCCGAAACCGATATAGATTGGCGGCGGCCCGCTTTCGATAAAATGGATTAACTCAGAAGGCGGCTGCCAGCCAGGGGCGGGCGGCAGGAACCAGTAGCCATCCATGTGTACATACGGGGGCCAATCTGGCGGGCGGGGGATCACTGTGGGACTCAAGCTGCACAGCAGTGGCGTGCGCTGATGGCGCAGCAAGCCCACCAGCGTCTGCGGGAAGCGCACAGCCGGCAGCCCCAATACTTCCCGGCGGAAACGGTTGATGTCCGCGCCAGAGATGAATTGGAGCGCCTGTTCGGCCAGGGCGTGACTGAACAGATTAAGCGGCCCGCCCAAATTCTTGAGCACCAGTTGGGTTGGAAAATGCCGTGTGGGTGTGAAAGGATGCAGCGCCCCGGCGATCATGGGCAGCCCCAACTTCTCCGCGATGCTGTAACCCCAGGGCGATAGAACGCTGAAAACCAGGGTTGGGTGGGATGAGCCAGCTAGCTCGGTCACGGCCTCCCATGAGCCGCGCTGGGCGCGGCGGTACACATCTTGCAGCACGGCTTGCATCTGCCGGGCCGCGGTGGGGAACTGCCAGGCTTTGAGACTGCTCCACTCGGGCTGGGCGCGCAAGGCCTGGGCGGGGTCCCAATCCACGCCGCGCATCTCCAGGCCATAACTGCGCACCCAATCGGCGTAGCAGGCATTGGTGACGAGCACGGGGGCTTGTCCGGCTTGCGCCAGGGCATAAGCCAGGGCCACAAAAGGTTGTACGTCGCCGCGCGAGCCAGTGGCCAGAAAGATCGTGCGAGGTGAGGAAATCATGTGTCGAAAAGTGAGCGGGAGAACGATCTTGGAAAAGAAGGATCAGTCTCTTGCGCTTATGTGGCGATCTTCTGGAGAATGCTGCTGAGGTTGTCCTCGTCATATTTCTGGTATGCCGAGCTGGGCAAAGCATCGCTGCACCACTTCACCAGGCGGATATTACCCTCGCTGATCTCCAGGGCAGTCAGTCCATCGGAATATAAGCCGCAGCCGGTGTTGAAATAGCAGGGGAGCGGCGTTTTGCCCGGATCGGTGGCTTCGATCATCCGGCCCTTGGCCTTTTCATCTTGCAGTTCTGCGTTCAACTCGCGGATCTTTTGGAAGTTTTTTCGACGCTGCGTTGCGGATGTTTTGCTCCTGGAGTTTTCTGCCTCCAGCTGCAAGATTTCCTCGTTGATCTTTTCGGCATAGGATCTTGAGGCAAAAATGGCGCGGTGAGAATGCCCGCAGATCAGCAGAACCTTATTTTCTTTTGCCCATTGGTAGAGCGTGCGTTCGTAATCCTGGGCGATTTGAGATTTCGTGGAGCTTGGGCTGGTGTAGATCTTGGCAGAGATGGCCAGCGGCTCGATAAAGCTGAACAAGCGCACCCAAAAGCGGCTGAACCAGGAGAATTTATCCGACTCGATGGTCCCTTGATGCCCGTGCACCAGCAGGATGCGAGGGATTCCCTGTTCATCTGCCAGCTTGACCGCCTCGGGCGCGATGGAGGCTGTTCCCACACCATGGATGGGGTCAACAAATCCTCCCCATTCATAATCGTGATTGCCAAAGATACGCGTCACCCTGCCCGGGCTGAATTTGCGCAGCCTGGTATAAACCGTATTGTCATAGTGCTCTTTGATCGCATGCAGGTCGAATTGCCAGAGCTCCTCTATGTCGCCCAGGAGGATCAGGGAAAAGCCATTCTCGTAGTAATAATCTAATGCATAGAGCAGCGCCGGCTCGTTTTTGACGAAATCATCGGAAGGGCTGTTATTGCCCAGGTGAATATCACTCAATATGGCATATTTCCGGTCTTTCAGTTCCAATACCGGAATATCGGTTCGCGTCCACAATTCAGAAAGCCGATTCCAAACATTCATGCGATCTTGAAACATAGGATTGCCTCCATTCCACGTGCCTGGTCTGTATTGATTGATTCATTCTAACATCGAAAACGCGATTATCTTCTCTAGGCCTTCTATTTCCTTGCCCGGCCGATCAAAATCCCTACTCCTACCGCAGCCACGATCAGCAACCCTACGCCCATCAGGATGAGCGTTGAAAGGATTACCACTGTGCCAATTCCTTGTGAATTGGATGGGCGAACCAGGGTGAGCGTGGGGGTGGCCTGAGTGACCGGCGAAGGTGCTTCCACCTCGCCAGAGGCAGTGAGTTGCTCCACCCGATCTGGCAGGCGCTGTTCGGTTTGGCCGTTGGCAGTAATGGTCAGGGGCATCTGACTATCGGATGGATCCAGCTGCATGTGCGCTCCGCTCTGCACCGGTACATCCTCGTAGGTGACATCCAGCGACTGCCCGTCAGCTTGATCCAGCATCAGGTATAGATCCATGGTGCCTTCGGCATAGCCATTGACCTCCAGTGCGCTTTGCACATCGGCTGGAACCAGCACCACTCGTTTTTCGCCAATCTCAACCGCGTATGCGCCTGGAATCCCCTCCACCAGAGTGCCATCTGGCAGGAAGCCTGTTTGCAATCCGTTGCTGTCGGTGACCAATGGGTACACTGGTGAAGCGGTCATAAAACCGTCCACTTCCTGCCCCTCCGATTGCAAGTTAGCACCGTGCAGACCTTTTTGGATAAAGGTGACGATAAATTGGCCGCATTTAACCGGGTACAGCCCCAGGTCCACTACTCTTTTTGCTACTGTAAGCACACGTAAGCCGGGCGCCTGGTCCAGGAAACCGAAAAATTTAGCCCAGTCGCCGCCAAGCCCAATGGCTGTATCCACCGTTGCCTCATGGAAACCGACCAGGGCTTCTGCCTGGCAGGTGGAATTGTCGCCACAATAGGCCAGTCTGTCCTGGTATTCCAGGTATTGGTTGGTGGCGGCCACCTGAACCTGTAACGGCAGCGGCACCTCAGTCAGGAAGTTCAACCCTTTGATGAACGCGCCAGAGCAGGCTGCCCATAAGGTTGTAGGCTCGCTTACGGAGATATTGATTCCCAGGCTGCTAGGCATCTCCAAATCTTTGAGCCGCACCGAAACAACCAGAGACCCAGAGTAGGTGTGGGGAAAACGCAGCCCGGTGATGCGCAGCTCGTAATCTCCCACCGGCGGGACCAGCGGATCCAGATGGGCCACGCTCACCGGATCTTCGCTGTCAAAGGTGTAGTGGATCGAGTTGTAGGGGAAATCCTCCCCAAAGGATACATCCACAATGTAGGGTGCATCTGCTAATGTGCTACCCTCTGCTTGCATGGAAAGCACCAGGGTCACTGGCTCCAGGGCTACTGGCTGGGCAGGCTCCACCTGCACCAGACCCAGGTACAGCGAATTGCGCCATTGAGGGGAGGCGTCTGGCAGGTTGCAGACCTGGCAAGAGTCGATCGCCTCGCCTTGGGCCCAGGATTCTAGCCGGGTATCCACCGTGCCCAGCTCTGTATCATATGCCGTAACCGGCTGAAATACAGGATTGGTAAAGCGGTAGAAATTTTGGTCGCCGAACTGACCCAGCCCGCCCAGTTCCAGCGCCTGCGTCTCGCCGCATGGCACGATCATGGCTCGCGGGTAAGCGGTCATCCCCGAGTAGATATAGGCGAAAAGAGCTTCCCAACCCGCCGTTGGGTGGTTGAACGAACCCTGGGTTGGCTGGCAAAACGACGTAGCATTGCCACACGATGGTGCAAGAAGTCAGAGAATTGGCTGGCATTTGTTCAGATGGCCTGCGCTCAAGTCCTGCTCAATATAATTCTCGGATAGATACTAAGTACATTCTAACGCGAACTTTAAATGTCCTGCTTGCGCTGGTCATTTTTTAGATGTACTATGTTTACAGGTTAACCTGCAAGAATGAGGTTGTGATGTGGTGATGCGCCTAAAACTCCAAATGCCGGAATTCGGGTTGCCGAATTCGGTGCGTTTCTGAAAGTTTAACTCGGATTTGATGGCGACAGAGCACTGTCAGGCAGGATATTGAAGCGGGTTACAAATTGTGAATGTCTGGAAAGGGGCTTCCATGCAAAAATACCTGTTCTACGGCTCATATACATCAGAAGGTTATAAAGGCCTGCTCGCTGAAGGTGGCTCTACACGAATCGATGCTGCGAAACAAGCACTCCAGAGTGTTGGTGGGTCATTGGAAGCTTTTTACTACTCCAATGGCGAGCAAGACTTTTATATCATCGTTAATTTACCGGACAATGTCAGTTCAACAGCGATCACATTGGCCGGCAACGCCAGTGGAACCTTCTGCATTCGGGCAGTGGCTTTGCTTACACCCGAAGAAATGGATGAAGCCGTCAAGATGCAGGTGGATTTTCGTCCACCTGGCCAATAGCGCCATCGCAGATTGAATCTGGTTTTATCGGCTGCCTGATACCGGCTCCAGTGGATGCTCAGCCTGCGGCTCCGCGCTGGTGAGTTCTGGCGTTAAACGATAGATAGGGTTGTGCAGCAGAAAGCGAGAGTGCCGCATGCGTTACGCATTTATATCGGATATTCATGGCGTTTTTCATGCATTAGAAGTGGTTCTGGCAGATATCCGACGGGCTCCGGTAGACCAGATTGTGTGTCTGGGAGATGTGGCAAGTTTGGGGCCACAGCCTCGCGAGGTGTTGGCGTGTTTGAGACAATTACAAATTCCGGTTATCATGGGAAATCATGATCACTATTTACTCAATCCGCAACTTACTGAAAATCATCATCCGTGGTTGCGTGCCGCCGAGCAGTGGTGTTTGGCACAAGTTAGCGAAGATGACCTGGAATTTGTGCGCTCGTTCAAGCCCAATCTGAGCTTGGTTGACGATTCAAACGTCACTTTGCTTTGCTTTCATGGCTCGCCTCGTTCGCATGAAGAATGGCTATATCCCACGGTGACCTCTGAGACTCTTGATGAAATCTTTGGTGAGCAGGAAGCTTCTGTATGGGTTGGAGGCCATACCCATGCGCAGTTGGTACGTCAACATAAGGGGAAACTTTTGCTCAATCCGGGTAGTGTGGGAAAGCCGTTCAGGTTTCCGATGGGGGATTCAAATCAGTTTATCTTTCCCTGGGCAGAGTATGCCACCTTAGAGATACTCGATGGACGATCCAGTGTGAGATTGCACCGCCTGCCGATCGATTTTGAACAAATTGCACAGGCTGCGCGGGCGAGCGGTTTGCCAGAAGCCGAGTTTTGGTTATCAACCTGGGTCGTTTAGATTCATGCTTGTGGGTTTGCCTGGTAGAATAAGAGTATAAAACATGGAACATACCGCTACACCGTTTACTTCTCTCTTGATCGTGGTCTTCTTGGCTTTTATTGTGCCGATTGGCCTGTCGCGTTTCAAGGTATTGCGCCTGCCCATCGTGGTTGGGGAAATCCTGGCGGGCATCCTGATCGGCCGCAGTGGGTTGGGGTGGGTCTCGTCCAATGAGCCAACCCTGGACTTTATGGCCGAGTTCGGTTTTATCTTCCTGATGTTCCTTTCGGGGATGGAGATCGATTTTTCGAGCTTGAGCTGGGGCACCAGCCAGGGCAAGAAACGAGGTATCAACCTGGTGGAGCCGCTGCCGCTGGCGATCATCAACTTCAGCCTGACATTGGTTTTGGCGGTTATCATTGGCCTGGGATTGGTGCAGTTGGGCCTGGCGCAAAACCCCTGGATGTTGGGGTTGATCTTATCCACCACCTCGCTGGGTGTGGTGGTGCCGGTGCTCAAGGAAAAGGGGGTGATCGGCAACTCTTACGGGCAGAGCATCTTGCTGGCGGCGCTGATCGCTGATTTTGCCACCATGCTGCTGATCACGATCCTGGTGGCGGTGCTGTCGCGCGGCATCACCTTCGATGTTTTGCTGGTTGGCCTGCTGTTTGTGGCATTTTTTGTGGTGCTGCGCTTTGGCAGGTTGTTCAACCGCCTGCCTGGCGTGCGGCGTGTCTTCGATGAACTGAGCCATGCCACCGCACAGATCAAGATCCGCCTGGTCTTTGCGCTCATGCTGGCGTTTGTGGTGCTCTCACAAGCCCTGGGCACCGAGATCATCCTGGGAGCCTTTCTGGCTGGGGCGTGCATTGCGCTGCTGATCACGCCCAAAGATGAGCAACTGACCCACCAGCTGGACACCATCGGCTACGGATTCCTGATCCCTATTTTCTTCATCAAGGTCGGCATTGATTTCAACCTGTCGGCGCTGCTGGCTTCGCCAAATGCCATGCTGCTGGTGCCTTTGTTGGTGCTGGCGGCGCTGGTGGTCAAATTTGCGCCCGCGCTGATCTTTCGCCTGCGCTATAGCTGGCGGGAAACGTTTTCGATAGGCGCGTTGTTGTCCTCGCGCCTGTCGCTGATCATTGCTGCCGCGGCGATTGGCACCCGGCTGGGGGTGATTTCCGAGTTCGACCAATGGGGCCATCTTGCTGGTTGCCATCCTGACCGTCACCTTCGGCCCGCTGCTCTTCTCCTCCATCACCACGCCCGGCGAAAAGACCGTATTGCGCCCGGTGGTGATCGTGGGCGCAGGGGAGCTGGGCTTGCAGGTGGCCACGCAGTTAATCTCGCACCAGGAAAAGGCGGTCATCATTGATCATGACGAAAACCGGGTGCAGCGCGCCCGCCAGGCCGGGTTTGATGCACGCGTGGGGCGGGTCGAATTGGCCGACGAAGAGGCTGCCGCACTGCTCAAACAGGCCAAAAGCCTGGTGTGCACGTATGCCGATACTGAGAGCAGCTATGAAGTCTGCCTGGCAGCACGCGATCTTCATCAAATCCCGCATGTGGTGGCCCAGGTATCTACCCCAGGCGACCTGGCGCGCTTCGAGAAGATTGGTGTGAGCACCACCAACGCGGCCCTTGACCACGCCTCGCTGCTCACCATGCTGGCGCGCAACCCGGCTACGTATGCATTGCTCACGCGCACGGATGACAATAAAGAGATTTTCGAAGTGAGGGTCGAAAACCCGCAGTGCGTGAGCATCACGCTGCGTGAGTTGTGCCTGCCCGGCGACACGCTGGTGTTGGCGATCCGGCGCAACGGCGACCTGATGGTGCCCCACGGCAATACCCAGGTGGATTATGGCGATTACCTGACCCTGATCAGCTCGCTGGAATGGGTGGATGTGGGGCGGCGCTTGTTCGCGGGGTTGGAGATGCCTGTCGAACAAGAGTTACCGTAGATATTCGGTAGTCTCCCTTTTAGGTGTTGGTAGCATCTGGTAAAGGGATCGTTGTAAGTAGCTCTTTAACAGTCCAAATATGATCGGTGAGTTTGGCGGCCATTGCTGGTGAACGCTTGATCCAACGCTGGCCTGGAATGTTGTGGGTCTCAATACGCAAGGTTTTGAGAGGCCGAGCGAAATTGTAAACCAAATCTTCCCAGGCGGCCGAAAAGCGATACATCTGCAAATCTTTGGAAAAGGCCAGGGTTTGACGCACTAGGCGGCCATTGAATAAGCGCATTGTGAGGTGAGTGCGTTCAATATAGGCAGTGCTTTTGCCAAACAGACTGAGAACGGTTTCCGTATCTCCAAAAATGACTTTCAGTTCTGTGTCCAGCAAACGGCCGTGTTCATCACGATGCTTGATGTATTGAAGGTATTGCCATCCATCTTGAGGTTGTTTCAGCGTGGGTGGGCGTCCAACTCCTGAATACTCTGGAACTTTGCCATAGACTTCAACGAGGGCATTATCAATCCCACCCCAGCCATCTGACATAAAGGGTGGGGGCATCTCTGGGTGTCCACATTGCTTCAGGGTCTGGAATACTTCCAAAGAAGCCTCTGTTTCGGTTTTGGCAATCCCGCGGGCTACGCGTAAGCGACTATCCATGTCCATCATGGTTGATCGCCAGAACTGCCCGCTTTCAGCGGTTTCGGGATAGCCTTTTTTTCTCCTTTGTTTTGCACAAAGGCCCACAGACCATCGATCTGCCCTCGGCTAATCTGATAATCGGCCAGTAAAACTCGCTCAACCTGTTCAGCGTGTTTGCCTGCTTCTCTCACCCAAGCCAAGATCGTATCTTCCTTGTGCCCAGTGGTACGCGTAAGGCTGCTGATCCGGCTCCCTTCGGCCAGTAGCGCCAAGGTTTCTAAGATCTCATGTTCAGCAGTGCGCTTGCGGTAGAAGATCGTCCCAAAGGTTTCCGTGAAGGTCTTGCGACAGGTTTGACAGCGAATGCGCTGAACCCCTTTGCGGGTTTTGCCGAATTTTTCAAGGTTCTTTTGTTGATCGTTCTGCAACTTGCCATAATCGGGG
>CAWFDC010000016.1:0-24127 GCA_963814545.1 uncultured Thermoleophilia bacterium
TCGATCAGTCGCTCGCGGACGAAGAAGTTGGCGAAGATGGCGAGTATGAAGATCAGCAGGTAGCCGAACCCCGCGATGAGCGCGGCCCGGCGTGGTGCCATGTCGGTGAGTCGTCTTGTCATGGGTGAGTCTCCTGTCGTCGCCCCGGACGCTGCGCGGCGTGGACGTCATGTGCGTCGGCGTCGTCGGGTCGCGAGCCCGGGCGGGGTCTGCGGGTCTTGATCGGCGGCGGGTCTTGATCGGCGGTCGCCGGCCGGTGTCAGGCGGCGATCGCGATCTTCCCTCGAGCGTGCCCCTCCTCCAGATATCGGATCGCCTTCGGGACCTCGCTGAGCGGGTAGGTCCCGTCTACGACCGGTGTGACCTTGCCGTCTTCGATCATCCTCTTGAGGATCATCAGGTCGTCGTGATTGGCTCTGGAGATGAACGTCGTCAACGTCTGACTCACGAAGGGTGACAGCACGCGCGCCCGGATCTGGCGATCGGTGCCGCCGAGCCACCGGCCTCCGGTCTCGCCTCCGGCGATGACGAGTCGCCCCTTCAGGGCGAGGGCTCGCCGGAGTCGTGACAGCGACGAGTTCCCCCGATGTCGAGGATCACGTCGTAGTGTCGCCTCCCGTCGGCGAAGTCCTCACGCTCATAGTCGATGATGCGGTCGGCGCCCAAGGAGCGCACCAGGTCCACCTTCGAGGCGCTGCAGACAGCGGCTGACCTCAGCTCCGACAGCCTTGGCGAGCTGCACCGCGAAGGTCCCCACACCACCCGAGGCGCCGATGACCAGCACGCTCTGCCCCGGCTCGACCCGCCCGTGGTCGCGCAGGGCCTGCAGGGCGGCAGTGCCGGAGGTGGCGACCACGCCCGCTTGCTCGAAGGTGAGGTTGCCGGGCTTGGGCGCGAGCGTGTCCTGCGGGGCACGGGCGTACTCAGCGAAGGCGCCCGTGCCCACGCCGAACACCTCGTCGCCGGGATGGAAGCCGGCGACACTCTTCCCGGTCGCCTCCACGACGCCGGCCAGGTCCATGCCCGGGACGGACTCTTCGGCGCTCGCAGCCCGTAGCCCGCGAGACGCACCGGGTACGGCCGGCCGGTCACTAGGTGCCAGACGCCACGATCCACCCCGGCGGCACGCACGCGCACCAGCACCTCATCGTGGCAGTCTCGGGCTGGTCGACGTCGCGGAGCCTGAGGACATCAGTCGAGCCGTACTGTTCTTGGACCATCGCTCTCACGGCACTCACTCCTGACAAGAGAGCCGGGTCGTCCCGGCTCGAAGGCGCATGACATGTACGGACGACCTTTACGACGCGCGTACTCTGGTACCAGACGCCGTCGGTGAGGCTCCGCCGCGTGGGACGCCGCCGGCCCGCGTCGCCGCGCGGCGGGCGTCGGCCGGGGATGGCTCCGGCGGCTCGCGTCTCTCAGTCGATGACCGGCGGTATGACGGACTCCTCGCCGACCGGGCCCCTCCCGCGGCGGGCGGCGCGACGCCGCACGCCGCGAGCAAGGCGAGCCCGGCGACGATGAAGACCATGCCGGCGGCCTCCACTGCGAGGGGCCGCTCCCCGAGCTGGATCCAGGCGGCCATGACGCCGATCACGGGCACGGCCAGCGTCCCCATGCCGGCCGCGCCGGCCGACAGTGCGCGCAGGGCGAAGATCCAGAGGAGGTAGCACAGGCCGCTCGAGAGGAACACCGTGTACGCGAGACACGCGGCGAGCGTGCCCGTCCACTGGGGCCATCCGCTCTCCGTCAGCACGGCGATCGCGATCAGCGGCACGGCGCCGAAGGCCATCTGCCAGGCGGTCAGCGAGAGCGTGTCGACGTCGGTCCGGCGCTGCAGGAGCTTGATCAGCAGTCCTGCCGCGGCCCATGACGAGCCCGGCGGTGCAGGCCAGCACGCCGCTCAGGGCGCCGCCGATGTCCCAGGGCCGCACCACGAGGACGAGGCCGGCGAAGGCGAGCGCGACGGCCGGCCACTGCAGGCCGCGGAGCCGCTCGCCGAGGAAGACCCAGGCCAGGAGCAGCAGCCAGAACGGCATCGTGTACGAGAGCACCGAGACCTTGCCGGCGCCTCCCGCGTCGAGCGCGACGGTGGCCAGGCTGTTGAACAGCGACGTCTGCAGGAGGCCGATCGCCACCGTCCACGCGAGGGGCGGGGGCCGCAGCGGCCGCCGCGCGACGACGAGCACGAGGAAGAAGCAGGCGGTGCACGCCGCCGTGACGAGGGCGATGTAGGTGAACGGTCGCGCGTAGTCGAGCGCGACCTTGATCACGATCCAGCTGTAGCCCCAGATGGGCGCGATGACGACGAGAGACAGGACGCCCAGGTCGCGAGTGCGGTTCGGGTGGGCGTCGACCATGCGCGCATCCTATCCGAGGCCGCTGCGCCTCTCGACCAGGGGCAGGCCTCTCGCACCGGCGCTCACCCGAGAGGCACGCGCCGCTCGCGCTATACTTGTCCCCCTCGTGGGCCGCTAGCTCAGTTGGGAGAGCGCCGCCTTTGCACGGCGGAGGTCAGGGGTTCGACTCCCCTGCGGTCCACCACCGCCCCCACCATCACCCCGCGCGCACACGCGCGCGCGCGGCCGCAGAGGTCGTCCGAGACCGAGCCGGCCGTCCTCGGCGCTCGACCCCGACGCGCGCTGCGCCCCCGCGCACAGGCGATCCGTGATCTCCCGCCGCTCACACGTGTCCGGCGCACGGCGTGTGACCTCGCCGCGAGGGTGGGTATATCCGGACCGTTCTTGTCCTGTTGGCCAGCTCTCGAGCGAGGCCCACCATGTCGAGTCCATCCACGACGGTCCAGCCCCGTCTTTCGTCGCTGCAACGGCTGTTGACGTCGCCGCGCTACGAGGTCATCCCCGTGCGCGGGATAGAAGAGAAGGTCGCCGCGCTCCCGGGCGGGGCGACGGTGACCGTCACGGCGTCGCCGGCTCACGGCATCTGGCGCACGGTCGAGGTGGCGGAGCAGCTGGCCGCGCGCGGCTACGAGGTCGTGCCGCATCTCGCCGCGCGGATGGTGGCCGGCCGACGGGAGCTCGAGGAGATCGTGCGACGGTACGCCGACGCCGGCATCGCGGAGGCCTTCGTGATCGGAGGCGACCAGACACCGCCGCTGGGCACGTACACCGCCGCCGCGGAACTCCTCGAGGACCTCGCCGCCTTGGATCACTCCCTCACCCGCATCGGGGTCGGCGGCTACCCCGAAGGTCACCCCGTCGTCGCCGACGACGCGCTGCTCGAGGCGCTGCGCCGCAAGCAGCGCTTCGCGGATGTGATCGTCACGCAGCTGGACTTCGATGCCGACGGCCTCGCGCGCTGGATCCGCGGGCTGCGCGAGGCCGGGGTCGACCTGCCGGTCGTCGTGGGCCTGCCCGGAGCGGTCGAGCGCCGCAAGCTGGCCGAGATCTCCCTGAAGTCGGGCGTCGGGCCGTCGCTCCGCTACCTGCGCGGGCACGGCCGCGAGCTGTTCACGCTGGCGCGTGCGCGCCGCTACGACCCGACGCCGCTCGCCGAGGCCGTCGCCGGCCATCTCGACGAGCCCGGGCTCGGCATCGTCGGCGTCCACCTCTTCACCTTCAACCAGGTCGAGGCGACGTACGACTGGGTGCCGGCGCACCGTGGCCGAGCGGGCGGCCTGACGCGCCGGCCGCGGCCGTGGCCTGACGCGTCGGCCCCGGGCTGGGTGAAGCGCCCCGCCCGCGGTCCATCTCTATCCCGACCACTACGGCATGGCGCGTGTATAGGCGCACTCGAGGGCCGCTCTAGAGATCGGCGCCCCTTGAGATTCGACAGTGGGTTCGTGTGACGTCCAACGCCTGAAGACCCCGAGAGCGTGAAGCTTCCCAGCGCCGGGGTGGCATAGCTAGCACTGTTATGTATAATGCTGCTATGTATAGCGGCATCCGAGCTCACTAGCGCCGGGCGGCGCGACGTCATGGAGATCAACAAGGATCTGATCGCCGCCTCCTCGACCCCGATCGTCCTCGCGATCCTGGCCGAGGGCGACAGCTACGGCTACGCGATCCTCAAGCGCGTGCGGGAGCTCTCGGGAGGGCGCATGGAGTGGACGGACGGCATGCTCTACCCCGTCCTGCACCGGCTCGAGCGGCTCGGCCACGTCGAGGCGCGCTGGGAGGTCGCGGGGAGCGGCCGCCGCCGCAAGTACTACCGCATCACGCCCGCGGGCCGGGCCCAGCTCGACGAGCAGCGCGCGCAGTGGCAGGCGGTGGACGCCACGCTGCGGGGCATCTGGCGGGCGCTCGCGCTCCCGGCGTCCGGCCGCGCCGCTTCCGCAAGGAGCCTGACCGATGCCGACCCCAGATCACCCGGTGGCGCTCGAGGAGCAGATCGACCGCTGGCGGAGCTACCTGCGCCGCCGGCAGGCGATCCACCCCGTCGACATCGCGGAGCTGGAGGACCACCTGCGCGAGCAGATCGCGGCGCTGACCGACGCGGGGCTCGCCGCCGACGAGGCGTTCCTCGTGGCGGTGAAGCGCATGGGCGACCTCGACGCGCTCTCGCGCGAGTTCGCGCGCGAGCACTCGGAGCGCCTGTGGAAGCAGCTCGTCGTGCCCTCCGGCGCCGGCGAGCCGAAGGCCGCGGCGCGCACCGACGCCTTCGTCGCCTTCGGTCTCGCGGTGGCCGCCGCCCTGGCGGTCAAGGTGCCGGCGCTCTTCGGCCTCGACTTGGACGAGGACGGCGGCTTCTACGCCCGCAACCTGAGCCTCTTCGTGCTGCCGCTGCTGACCGGCTACTTCGTCTGGAAGCGGCGGCTCGACACGCGGACTGTGGCGTGGCTGGCCGCCGCGTTCGTCGCGGCGGCCGTCTTCGCCAACGTCTATCCGTTCACCGACGGCGGCCACACCGAGGTGCTCACCGCGCTGCACCTGCCGATCGCGCTCTGGCTGGTCGTGGGCGTCGCGTACGCCGGCGGCCGGTGGCGCCAGGTCGCCGGCCGCATGGACTTCATCCGCTTCTCGGGCGAGCTCTTCATCTACTACGTGCTGATCGCTCTCGGCGGCGGCGTGCTCATGGGGTTCATGGCCATGATCTTCCAGGCCATCGGCGATCGACGTCGAGCCCTTCTTCGAGTCGTGGCTGCTGCCGTGCGGGGCGGCCGGCGCGCTCGTGGTCGCCGCCTGGCTGGTGGAGGCCAAGCAGAGCGTGATCGAGAACATGGCGCCGGTGCTGACGCGCCTCTTCACGCCGCTCTTCGCCGCCGTGCTGCTCACGTTCCTGGGGACCCTGTTGTGGACCGGACGCGGCGTCGACGTCGAGCGCGACGTGCTCATCGTCTTCGATCTGCTCCTGGTGGTGGTGCTGGCCCTGCTGCTCTACTCGACTCTCGGCGCGCGACCCCAGTCGCCGCCGGCGCCTTCGACGTGGTGCAGGTCGTGCTGGTGATCAGTGCGCTGGTGGCCGACGCGGTCGCGCTGTGGGCGATCGCCGCGCGCATCTCCGAGTTCGGCTTCAGCCCCAACCGCGTGGCCGCCCTGAGCGTGAACGTGATCCTCCTGGTCAACCTGGCGTGGTCCGCCGTGCTCTACCTCCGCTTCTTGCGCGGGCGCGGGTCGTTTGCGAGCCTCGAGCGCTGGCAGACGGACTACCTGTGGGTCTACGCCGTGTGGGCGGCGATCGTCGTGATCGCCTTCCCGCCGCTGTTCGGCTTCGTCTGAGCGGCGGGCGCGGCGTTCGAGGCGCCGCGCGCAGCTTGCCCTTCTCGACCTCGGAGAGCTCGTCCCAGAGGAGGAAGTAGTCGACGAGGTTGGCCTTCTCGGGCTTCGGCAGCCCGGCCTTGATCGCGAGCGCCATGGTCTTGGGGTGCTGCTGCAGCAGCCACTTGTCGGCCTTGCCGCAGGCGAGCCGCGTGCAGTGCACGCGTGACTGCTGCCCGGCGCCCATGCCGATGACCTGGCCGTCGTGGGCGATGCAGACCGAGTTGGACTGCGTGTACTTCAGGGCGATCGTCGCGACGACGAGGGTCTCGAGGACGTCGCCCGGGATCGGGTCGCCGGCCTCGGTGCCTGCCGCGCCGCCGCTCGCTCCGCCGGTCCCGGTGCCTGCCGCGCCCCCGGCCTTCGTGAAGAGGCCCTTGGTGATCTGGGCCGTGTTGCGCTTCTGGGTCATCGCTGAAGCCGAAGACCTCGCGGGTCTCGGTGTCGGCGGGCTCGTACGCCGGGTCGATGCGCAGGACCATGTAGGCGCCGTCGCGCTTGGTCTTGAGCAACTCGAGGGCTTCGGGCTCGTAGCCCGGCGCGATGGCGCGGCGTTCGCGGCCGCCGACCGCGCGCTGCTGGGTCACGGTCGCACGGCGGCAGCGGGCGAGCGACCTGGCCGTCGCCGCAAGACCCGCCAGCGTCGCGCGGCGTGCGGTGCTAGGCTCGCGGGGACGAGGCGGCGGCCGGCGCCACCGGCGTCGAGATGCCGCCGCCGTGCGGACTGCGAGGACACGCACTGCTCGAGAGCGACGGCGACGGAGCGACAGACCGACCACCTCGCGCTGCCTCTCGTCGGTGGCGCTGGTCGTCATGGTCGTGTGGGGCGGGACGGCGGTGTTCACGAAGGTCGCCACCGGCCAGATGGACCCGCTGCTCGTCGGCATCCTGCGGACCGTGCTCGGCGCCTGCCTGGCGCTCCCCCTCGCTCTGGTCATGCGCCAGAAGCTGCCGAAGGGGGCGCACGACCGTCGTCTGCTCGCCTTCTCGGGGTTCGCGGCGTTCATCGCCTTCCCGCTCGTGTTCGCCTACGGCCAGGATCTGACCTCGGCCGTGCACGGGGCGCTCATCTTCGCGACGCTGCCCGTGCTCACGAGTCTCTTCGGGACGATCGTCGAGCGCCGCCGCGTCACCGCGACCTGGATCGCCGGATGCGCGATCGCCGTGGCCGGCACGTCGGTCGTCATCCTGTGGCGGACGTCGGGCGCGGCGGACGAGTCGAGCGTGGTCGGCGACCTGCTGGTGCTCGCCGCGTCGGTGGTCTGCGCCATGGGCTACGTCGTCGGCGCCCGGCTCTCGCAGCGCGGGTACGCGGCGGTGCCGACCACGTTGTGGGGCATCTCGTTCTCGGCCGTCGTGCTGCTGCCGCTGCTGGCGTGGTCGCTGTGGAGCGGCGGCGTGCCCGACGCGGACGCCGCCGCCTGGGGCTCGATCCTCGCTCTTGCCACGCTGGTCTCGGTGCTCGGCTACATCGGCTGGTACTGGGCGCTCGCCAAGGGCGGCATCAGCCGCATCGCCTCGACGCAGTTCACCGAGCCGCTCTTCGGCGTCGCCCTGGCGGCCATCGTGCTCGGCGAGCGCCCGGCGCCCGTGACGCTGGTGGGCGCCGCCGGCGTGCTGCTCGGCGCCTGGCTCGTGCTGCGCGCCGGGCGGCCGGCGGGCCCCCGGTCCCCGCGCACGCGGCGTTGACGCCGGGTCGCAGGCCCCGCACACGGCGTTGACACCGGCCCGCGCTCGGCGACAATGGCCGGGAGCCGGCGGAGCGTCGGCCGTCACCTCCAGAGAGGGCGCATGACGGGGGCAGGGACAGTGGCGACCGACGCGAGCGAGGGAGCGTCGGCGCCGGATGTGATGGGTCGGGAGGCTCGATCGACTGGGGCGACGCTGCCGCGGCTGTTCGCCGGCTGGGTCGCCGAGTACGGGCCCGAGCCGGCGCTGAGCCGCCGCGTCGACGGCGGCTTCACGCCGTTCACCTACCGCGAGCTCGACCGGCGCGCGAGCGTGCTCGCGCTGGCGCTCGCGCGCGAGCTGGGGGTGCGGCGCGGCGAGCTCGTCGCCCTCATCTGCGACAACCGCCCCGAGTGGATGGTCTGCAGCCTGGCCATCCACTTCCTCGGCGCTGTCGATGTGCCCCGGGGTACCGGGACCCCGGAGGAGATCCTCGCGGCGATCCTGCGGCACGCCGAGCCGGCGGTGGCGATCGTCGAGGACGCCGCTCAGCTGCCGCTCGTCAGCGAGGCGGTGCCCGGTCTGCGGGCGGCGGTCGTCATCGACGGAGGCGGTGATGGGCGCGGGGCGCCCGGCGCCGACGGGACTCTACCCCTCGAAGCGGAGGGCGCGTCGGTCAGCTGCCCGTCGGCAGCGGACGCCGCCCCGCCGGTCGTCCGCACGCTGGCCGAGCTGATGGCGGCCGGCGAGGCCGCGTGGACCGAGTCGGCCGACGAGGTCCGCCGACGCCGTGAGGAAGTGGCGCCCGACGACCTGGCGACGGTCATCTACACGTCGGGCACGACCGGCGCCCCCAAGGGCGTCGCGCTCACCCACGCCAACTACGAGCTCAACCTGCGCGAGCTCCCCAAGCTGGTGGAGATCGAGCGCGTGCCGGTGCTCACGCTCCTCGAGCCGTGGCACGCCTACGAGCGGCAGGTGCAGCTCATGTACCTGAGCAAGGGGTGCTGCCTGCACTACAGCCACGTGCTGACGCTGCGCGGCGACCTCAAGGCGGTGCGGCCCGTCGTCATGGCGACCGTGCCGGAGCTGTGGGTCACCCTCTACAAGGGCGTCTTCCACAAGATCGACGCGCAGAAGCCGGCGCGGCGACGGCTGGTGCGCTGGCTGGTCGCGCGCTCCCTGACGTCGGCGCAGGCGCGGCGCGTGCTCACCGGTCGCGAGCCCAGCGTGCGGCCACGCGGCGCGCTGCGGCGGTCGGCGGCGTACGCGTGGGCGCTGGCCAGGGCGGCCGCCCTGGCCCCCTTCCACGCGCTCGCCGACCGCCTCGTCTTCCGCGAGGTCCGCGCCGGGCTCGGCGGCCGGCTCCTCTTCCCCCTGGTGGGCGGCGGTCCGCTGCCCGACAGGGTCGACGAGTTCTTCGACGCCGCCGGCCTGCCCCTGCTCGAGGGCTACGGCATGACCGAGGCCATCGTCGTGATGGCCATGAGGGACCCGTTCCACCGCGTCGTGCGGACCGCGGGCCGGGTGATCCACGGCATGGAGCACCGTCTCGTCGGCGAGGGCGGTGCGCCGTGCCGCCCCGGCGACGTCGGGCGCCTGCACGTCCGCGGCCCCAACATCATGCGCGGGTACTACCGGGACCCCGAGCGGACGGCGGAGGTGCTCGACCCGGACGGCTGGCTCGACACCCACGACCTCGCGCTCGTGCACGCGGACGGCAGTCTGCGCGTCCTCGGCCGCCTCGACGACACCCTCGTGCTCACGAACGGCGAGAACGTCAACGCGCCCTACCTCGAGAACGAGCTCTGCGCCAGCGAGTGGATCGACAGGGCGGTGGTGGTCGGAGAGGGACGGCCCTACGTCGCCGCCTTCGTGAAGCCGAGCGGGCCTCACCTCGAGGCGCTGGCTCACAGCCTGGGCCTGACGGCCGACGACCCGGCGACGCTCGTCGCCGACGAACGCGTCGTCAAGCACTACCGCACCCTGGCGCACGACATCAGCAGCGACGCGCGGCGCTTCGCGCCGTACGAGCGCGTGCACCGCGTGCGCCTGTGGCCCCGGGAGTTCCGCATCGGCCACGAGCTGTCGCAGACCCTCAAGCTGCGCCGGCAGGAGTTCCTGCGCCTGTACTCCAGCGAGGTCGACGAGCTCTACGCGCCCTGAGCGCGTGTGTCGGCCGCTCGGCGACGCGCGCCCTCAGTGCCCGCGCCCGCGCTCCTCCGCCTCGGTGACGACGGCGTCGATCTGCTCGGTCACGTCGGCGGGCAGCGCCTCGGGGTGGTGCTCCTCGAGGATCTGCTTCGCCGCCTCCTTGGCGGCGTCGTAGGCGCCCTGCGCCCCCGACGCCTCCCAGTCCTCGCGCACGCGACGGTCGAGGAGGCGCGGCTGGCTCTGCTCGCGCATGTGGCGCAGCGTCGAGTCGAGCGAGAGGAAGTCGCCGAAGGAGCCGACGGCGTGGATGTCGTCGAGCCCCATGGTCTCGTCGTTGACCGGCACGCCCTGCACGGCGTGCTTCACCATGCGCGCCAGGTCGTTGTCGAGCACGTACTGCGCGTAATCGAAGGTGACGCCCGATTCGGTCATCCCCGCCCCGTAGATCAGGTTGGCCCCTGCCAACGCTGCCGTGAGGGCGGTCATCGTCTTCTCGTGACCGGCCTGGACGTCGCCGAGCTTCGAATCCGCCTACAACCCGGCCACGAAGCTCGGCAGCAGGTAGCGCTGCGCCAGCTGCGCCACCCCCGCGCTGAGCAGGCCGAGCTCGGGCGAGCCGACGGAGGCGGCCGCGAAGCGCAGGTCCATGGCCGTCGTCGACGAGCCGTAGATCGTCGGCGCGCCGCGCGCGGTGAGCTGCGCCAGCGTGAGGCTCGCGAGGACCTCGCAGTTGTGGATCACGAGCGTGCCGGCGAGCGTCACGGGGGACGACCCGCCCGACATCGCCATCGAGGTGACGTTGTTGGGGATGCCGTGCCGGGCCGAGGCCATGATGACCTCGGCGGCGTCCTTCGTGATCTTGAGCGGGCTCACGGGGCACTCGCAGAAGTAGACCAGGGGCCGCTCGCGCAGCTCGTCTTCGCCGCCGGCGACGGCGGCGCCCATGCGCACGATCGCGTCGACGTCGTAGGTCGACATGGCCCCCGTGCCGACGCACTTGGTCGTGTTCTTGAGGCCGACCGACGCGTCGCGGATCGCCAGCGTGTGCTCGGGCCCGTCGCGCCCCTCGACCGCGTGCTCGTAGGTGTCGATCTCGCTGAGGTAATCGGTCATGCGCGCGAGGTCGGCGACGTCCTGCACGGTCGACGTGCGGTACTCGTCGGTGCGCGGGTCGAGCACCATGATGCCGGCGCTGAAGTTGGTGAAGCCGACGCGGCCGCCCTCGAGCACCACGTCGTTCTCGGGCACCCGCCCGCAGAGGAGCACGCTGCTCGGCGCCGAGCGGATCGCGTCTTCGACGATGTGGGGCGGGATCTTGACGATCTTGGTCTCGCGGTCGACCCGGCAGCCGCCGTCGGCCATGACGTCGAGCGCCTCGTCGCTCTCGACGAAGACGCCGGTGCGCTCGAGCACCTCGAGCGTGCCGCGATGCAGATCGTCGAGGTCGGCGTCGCTGAAGACCTGAAGGCGCAGGCCGGCGCTGCGGCGCACCCCGGCCTGGAGATTGCGTTTCACTGGGCTCGCTCCTTCGGTTCGTGACTCCCAAGGAGGCAGGCTACCACTGCCGGGCATCGGAGGGCATCCGCGGGCCGGGCGATTCGCGGCGCGGGTCGCCGGGTACGACGCAGAAACGTACGCGCGATGGTCGCCGCAGGTCGGCGGTCCGCGTCCAGACAGGGGGCAAGCGCGGGATGATCCAGACGACCCCGTTCCACGAGCGCACCGCCGCACTGAACGAGACCCAGCTCTGGAGTCACTGGTCCAACCACCTCGTCGCGGCCCGTTACCAACTGAGCGACAAGGCCGAGTACTTCGCCGTCCGCAATGCCGCCGGCCTCTTCGATACGAGCCCGCTCTACAAGTACCGCGTGACCGGGCGGGGGGCGGAGGCGTTCCTCGCCGGAGCGCTCGCCCGCGACATCCGGGCGTGCTCGCCCGGGCAGGCGCAGTACACGTGCTGGCTCGACGAGCGCGGCTTCGTCGTCGAGGACGGCGTCGTCCTCCGAGCGAAGCGGGACGAGTTCCTCCTGACCAGCGCCGAGCCCAACTTGGCCTGGTTCGCCGACCGCATCGGGCGCCGGGACGTGCGCATCGCGGAGGTCAGCGACGAGCTCGGGGCGCTCGCCCTGCAGGGCCCCCGCTCGCGCGACCTGCTCGCGGAGCTGGTCCCGCCGGTCGAGCAGCTCCCGTACTTCGGCGTGACCGCGGGCGAGATCGGCGGCGCCGAGGTCACCGTGAGCCGCACGGGGTTCACCGGCGACCTCGGCTACGAGGTCTGGGTCGGCGTCGACGACGCTCTCCGCGTGTGGGACGCGCTCTGGGAGAGCGTGCAGGGCCACGGGCTGCAGCCGTTCGGCCTCGACGCCCTGCAGATGCTGCGCATCGAGGCCGGCCTGCTCGAGCTGGGCGCCGACTTCGACTCGACCCGCTACGCCTGGAACGACGCCCACCGCTCCACGCCGCTCGAGCTCGGCTGGGGCTGGATGCTCGGTGACCTGAAGAGGGACGACCGGGCCTTCATCGGCCGGCGCGCCCTGGAGCGCGAGATCGCCGAGAAGACCACGCGCTGGGCGATGCGTGGCCTCGTCGTCGACTGGCGGGACTACGACAGGGTCTACGACGAGGCCGGGCTGCTCCCGCCCAAGGACCACACCCCGGTCGTCGACGACGCGATGGTCTACGACGACGCTTACCGTGAGCGCGTGGGCTACGCGACCGCCTTCATGTACTCCCCCGTGCTGCAGCGCCACATCGCCCTCGCTCGCGTGCGCCCCGACGTCGCGCAGCCCGGCACTCAGGTGAAGCTCGAGCTCACCGTGGACCATCACTACGAGCCGGTCGCCGCGCACGTGGCCCGGCTGCCGCTGTACAACCCGGAGCGAAAGACGGCCTGACATGAAGGAGAAGAAGACGACCGACAAGTCGAGGAAGGCTTCGGTCAAGGCGAAGAGGGCGCCGGCGTCGCCGAAGAAGGCCGCCGCGCCCGGGCGCCAGCCCGCCGCGCGGGCGGCGACGCCGAAGGCCGCGGCCTCCCGCGCCGAGCGCACGTACGACGCGATCGTCGTCGGCGGCGGCCACAACGGCCTCGTCAACGGCGCCTACCTCGCCAAGGCCGGCCTGCAGCACGCTGATCCTCGAGCGGCGCCACCTCGTCGGCGGCGCGGCGATCACCGAGGAGCTGCGCCCCGGCTTCTGGTTCACCACCTTCTCGTACGCGCTCTCGCTGCTCCGGCCGCAGATCGTCCACGAGCTGGAGCTCGTCAAGCACGGCTTCATGCCGCTGCTCATGTCGTCCACCTTCGCCCCGATGGAGAACGGCGACTACCTCTGGCTGAGCCAGGACCACGGCCAGAACCTCAAGGAGATCGCCCGCCACAGCAAGCGGGACGCCGACGCCTACGAGCAGTACACGCACGACATGGACATGGTCTGCCGGGCGCTCAAGCCGCTGCTCGACCAGGCGCCGCCCGACCTCTTCAGCGACGACCCGGAGGAGCGGTTGGCCCTCGCGGAACTTGGGCAGCGGTTCAGGCAGATGGACAAGCGCACCCTCCACAACGCCGTGCGGCTGCTGACCGGCAGCGCCGCCGACTTCCTCGACGACTACTTCGAGTCCGAGATCCTCAAGGGCTACCTCGCGAGCTCGAGCATCATCGGCACCAAGGTCGGGCCGCGCTCGCAGGGCTCGGGCCTCGTGCTGCTCTACCACTCGCTGGGCGAGCACGACGGCGAGTTCGGCGCCTGGGCCTTCCACAAGAAGGGCAACGGCGGGTTCACGCAGGTGCTCGCCCGCGCGGCGCAGGCGTTCGGGGCCGAGATCCGCCTCGAGGCGCCCGTCGACCTCGGTGATCACGAAGGACGGGCGCGCGACCGGCGTCGCCCTCGCCGACGGCAGCGAGTTCTACGCCGGCACCGTGGTGAGCGCCCTCGACCCGCGCCGCACCTTCCTCGAGCTCGTCGAGCCGCGCGAGCTGCCCGACGACCTCGTCGAGGAGATCCGCCGCTTCCGCTTCCAGGGCACCTCCTCCAAGGTCAACTTCGCCCTCGACGGCGCTGCCCGAGTACCCGGCGCTGCCCGGCCGCGAGGACATCTTCCGCGGGTTCACCAACATCGGGCCCTCGATCGACTACCTCGAGCGCGCCTTCGACGAGGGCAAGTACGGCTGGTACAGCTCGCGGCCCTACATCGACGGCGCCATCCAGAGCACCATCGACCCGGACATGGCGCCGCCCGGCAAGCACGTCATGTCGTGCTTCATCCACTACACCCCCTACAAACTGCGCGAGAGCGACTGGGACGCGGAGAAGGAGAACCTCGGGGACACCGTGCAGCGCACGCTCGAGTCGTTCTTCCCGGGGTTCGGTGACCTCGTGCTGCAGCGGGAGGTCGTGACGCCGCTGCACATCGAGCGCACGGTCGGGCTCTCGGAGGGCAACATCTTCGCCGGCGAGTTCTTCGCCCCGCAGATGTTCTTCTTCCGCCCGGCGCCGGGATGGTCGCAGTACCGCACCCCGATCGACGGCTACTACCAGTGCGGCTCAGGCACCCACCCGGGGGGCTGCGTGATGGGTGCCCCCGGGAGGAACGCCGCCGGGCGGATCCTCGAGGACCGGGCGAAGAGCGGGCGGACGTAGGTCGCGAGCGGGGGGAAGCAGGTCGCGAGCGCCCACGTCGCGCGTGCGCAGACAGGGGCGAGCAGGCCGGGGGGCGAGCAGGCCGGGGGCGAGCGGGACGGGGAGCGAGCAAGCCGGGGCGAGCGGACTCGATCCGCAGCTCTGCCCGGGCCCGAGAGGGGGAGAGAGAATGGCTGGCGAGGAAGGACTCGAACCTTCAATCCCCTGATCCAGAGTCAGGTGCCTTGCCAGTTAGGCCACTCGCCAGCGCTGCCCGAAGGCCACCCGAGTGTACCGCGCGACGGCACCCGTCCTCAAGCGTAGCGCCGGAGAGGCGTCAGGGCCGGCGCCGCCGGCCCGACCGGGTCAGGCCTTGTCCTGCCGCCCCTGCGCCTGCAGCTTCGCCCAGGTGTCCCTGAGCGTGAGCGTGCGGTTGAAGACCAGCGCGCCGGGGGCCGAGTCGGGGTCGGGGCAGAAGTAGCCGAGGCGCTCGAACTGCACGGTCTTGCCGACCGGCAGTTCCGCGAGCGAGGGCTCGACCACGCAGCCGCGCAGCACGGTCTCCGACTCCGGGTCGAGGTCGTCGAAGGGGTCGCGGTCGCCGCCCATGGGGTGCGGGCTGAGGAAGAGGTGCTCGTAGAGCCGCACTTCGGCCGGCACGGCGTGGGCGGCCGAGACCCAGTGCAGGGTCGCCTTGGGGCGGCGGCCGTCGGGAGCGTCGCCGCCGCGGGTGGCCGGGTCGTGCGTGCAACGCAACTCGACGACCCGGCCGTCCGCGTCCTTCACGACCTCACGGCAGGTGACGAAGTACGCCGACCGCAGCCGCACCTCGCGGCCGGGCGCGAGGCGGAAGAACTTTGCGCGGCGGGTCCTCCATGAAGTCGCCGCGCTCGATCCACACCTCGCGGCCGAACGGCACCTTGCGGCTGCCGGCGCCCGGGTCCTCCGGGTTGTTGGGCACGTCCATCTCCTCGACCTGCCCCTCGGGGTAGTCCTCGATGACGACCTTGAGGGGGTCGAGCACGCCGAAGCGGCGCGGGGCCTGCGCGGTTGAGCACGCCGCGCACGGCGTGCTCGAGCATCTCGACCTCGGCGACGTTGTCAGCCTTGGCAACGCCGACCAGGGTCGCGAACTCGCGGATGCCCTCGGCGGGGAAGCCGCGCCGGCGCAGGGCCGAGATGGTCGGCATGCGCGGGTCGTCCCAGCCGCGCACGTGGCCCTTCGTTGACCAGGCGCAGGAGGAAGCGCTTGGAGAGCACGGTGTGCGTGAGGTTGAGCCGCGCGAACTCGTACTGGCGCGGGCGCGAGGGCACGGGCAGATTCTCGACGAGCCAGTCGTAGAGCGGGCGGTGGTCCTTGAACTCGAGCGAGCACAGCGAGTGCGTGACGCCCTCGATCGCGTCGGACTGCCCGTGCGCGAAGTCGTAGCTCGGGTAGATGCACCACGCGTCGCCGGTGCGCGGGTGCTCCGTGTGGAGGATGCGGTACAGCACCGGGTCGCGCATGTGGAAGTTGCCGGCGGCCATGTCGATGCGCGCGCGCAGCACGCGCGCGCCGTCGGGGAACTCGCCGGCGCGCATGCGCGCGAGGAGGTCGAGGCTCTCGTCGGCCGGCCGGTCGCGCCACGGGCTCGGCCGGCCGGGCTCGGTGAGCGTGCCGCGGTACTCGCGGATCTGGTCGGCGCTGAGGTCGTCGACGTAGGCCTTGCCGGCCTTGACGAGGTACACGGCCCACTCGTAGAGCTGCTCGAAGTAGTCGGAGGCGAAGTACAGGCGCTCGCCCCAGTCGAAGCCCAGCCAGCGGACGTCGGCCTCGATGGCGTCGATGTACCGCTGCTCCTCCTTCATCGGGTTGGTGTCGTCGAAGCGCAGGTTGCAGTGGCCGCCGAACTCCCGGGCGATGCCGAAGTTCAGGCAGATCGACTTGGCGTGGCCGATGTGGAGGTAGCCGTTGGGCTCGGGGGGGAAGCGGGTGACGACGCTCTCGTGCCGGCCCTCGCGCAGGTCGGCGGCGACGATCTCACGGATGAAGTCGCCGCGCTCGGGCGGGGCTGGGGTCGGGCTGCTCACGCGGCCGAGGATAGCACAGGCCGCGGCGGCGGGGCCCCGTGGCGGGCCGAGCCTGTGGCGGCTCGCCGCGGCGGCAGGCATGGGTGCCGCGGCGCCCGCCCCGCTCGCACGCGGGCGAGTCTAGCGCCGCGCCCGCTCCCGCTCGCGTTCCTCTGCGTGCAGGAGCAGGGCGTCGATGTCGCGCTCGACCCGGCAGAGGAAGGAGCGGACGGCGAACTCGGTCTCGACGCGCGCGAGACCGCCGTTGAAGCCCTCGTGCGCCTGGCGCGGGATCGGGATCGGCTCGCTCTTCCACTCCGCCGGGAGCCCGACGTCACACGCGGGGTGCACGGGCGACCAGCCGACCGGCCGCAGCCGGTAGAAGCGGAAGAAGGCGTCGGCCGCGGTGTCGTGGCATGGGGTCACGTCGACGGCGTCGGCCTCGACGTGGACGTCGCGATAGCGGAGGTCGTCGATGATCTCGAGCCGCGCCAGCCGGGCGGCGACCTGCGTCGCCGACACGGGCGCGCTCCCGCTCATCTTCCAGTGCCCCCGGCTCGGCCGCCACGGCATCGGGTCACCGCCCCCCGCCGCGGATCCGGTCGGGCTCGGCGACTGCGCCGTGGATCCTGTCGAGCTCGGCGAGCCCGAGCCTGGTCGGGAACCAGAGAGACTCGGGGAGTGTGGTGGGGTCGGTGACGAGCGACGTGAAGCCGGTGCGGGTGTCCACGCGCAGTCCGGACTCGCCGTGCCAGAGGTAGCGGCTGCCGTCGGGCCCGACGCACCGCGCCTCGAAGCCCATGGAGACGACGTCCCTCAGATCGAAGGCGACCAGGTGGTCCAAGATGCCGTCTCCTTTCTGCTTCGCACCCGAGGTTCTCCGCTGCACGGTCCTACTCACCATCATCGACCGCGACGGGCACGCGGTAGCTAGGACGTGCGTCTAGAGAGAGGAGCCGGACGACGAGACGCCCCGGGCGGCCGGCCGTACCGGCCGGCCGCCCCGGGGCGTCAGACGCGAGCGCCGAGGCGCTCCCGGTGCGTCAGACCGGGATCATCGCCTTGCGCTTCATCTCCTCGAACTCCTCGGCCGTGATGGCCCCGGAGTCACGGAGCTTCGTGAGCTTCTCGATCTCGTCGGCGGCGGAGTAGCCGGCGACACGGCGCTGCGCCTCCTGCGCCTTCTCGATCATCTCCTTGTCCTGCTCGGTCATCTTGGGCCGCGCGATGATGTAGATGAGGGCCCCGAGGAACGGTACGACGAAGAGCAGGAGGATCCATCCGCCCTTGGCCCATCCCGAGATGTCGTTGCGGCGCAGGATGTCGGCGAACAGCGAGATGAAGATCCAGATGGCCATCATCCAGAAGAAGAAGACCAGCATGGTCCACATCATCGACCCGAGGGTCCATTCGGCAGCGATGAGCACGGCGTCCTCCAAGTGGTGTCGACAGAGCCCGGCCGGGCTGACCGGCCGGTAACGCGCACACTATCACGAAGCCGCTCGCGCCGCTCCACGACCGGGCCGTCCGCCGAGCCCGTCCGCGCCGCCGGCACGCGGCCGACGGTCGCCAGGCCTGGGTCGGAGCGCGCCGCGCCGGGCGCGCCCGGTCAGGGCACCTGCCGCCGCGAGAGCACGAAGCGGACGAAGCGCGACTGCAGGTGCTCGCTCGCGAGGAGCCGCTCCGCCGGCGGCAGCGAGAGGACGGCCGCGAGGACGGCGTTGGCGAAGGCGGGTCCGCGCCCGGCCGTGCCGTCGACGAGCAGCTCGGCCAGCCGGCCCCGCTCCAGCATCCGCCGGGTGACGGCCTCGACGGAGTTCAGCGGGACGTGAGGCGGCCGCGGGCGGCGCTCCATCCGGAGGGCGCTCTCGCGGCACACGTCGACACACACGCCGCAGCCGAGGCAGCGCTCGAGGTCGATGCGGCTGAGCAGGCGCTTCGACGGCTCGTTCCCGTCGTCCCGCCGCATGCTCCGCGGCACCAGGGAGATCGCCTGCACGGGGCAGGCGCGCACGCAGCGGCCGCAGCCCGTGCACCGCTCCTGCTCGCGCGCGGGCTGGAAGCCGCTCGGCTGCACGACCGGCAGCCCCACCTGGGCCGAGCGGAGCTCGTGGCAGCAGCAGGCGCAGCAGTTGCAGATGTAGCTGATCTCCTGCTGCACGTTGTCGGCGATGTGGACGAGGCCGCTCTCGCGCGAGGCCGCGAGGAGCTCGAGGCCCTCCTCGCGGCTGATCGGTCTGGCGAGGTCGTGACGGATGAGGTAGGCGGCCGCCGTCCCCAGGCTCATGCAGGTCTCCAGGGGGTTGTCGCAGCGGGTGCCGAGGTGCTCGGCGGCGTGGCGACAGAAGCAGTTGGTGACGCTGACGAGCTCGGCCGCCTCCACGTACGAGGCGGCGCGCTCCCAGTCGAGGACCTCGGGCACGAGGTCCTCGCCGGCGCCGCCTCGTGCACGAGCGTGCGGCCGACGACCGTGGCGCCCCGGGAGACCTCCTCGAGGAACTCGGTGTCGGCCATCATGTAGGCCTCGTAGGCCCTGGCCAGCCGCGCCTTCGGCAGCCCGTCGTCGAGGCGCATCATCGAGAACTCGAAGAAGCCGACGACGGGCGGCGCGAGCATGTACACGGTCGCGCCGGTGCGCCGGTCCCGGAGGTCGAGCACCAGCCCCTTGTCGGCCATCGCGTCGAGCCGTGCGCGCAGCGTCTCCGCGCTCAGGCCGGTGCGGCGGGTCAGCCCGTCGACGGCGGTGGGGACGACGGGCAGGAGCGCCGCCAGCGCCGCGTCCTCGGGCGAGAAGAGGATCTCGAGGATGTCGCGCCAGGCCCGCCGGGCCGCCGGGTCGGCGGGCTCGACCATGGCGACGGGCCCGCGCCCCAGGCGATCCGCGAGGGCGCGATACTCGCCGCGTGCGAACGATGCGTGACCCACGATGCCTCCATCGCCGTCGCCGGGCCTCCAGGTCGCCGTCACTCGGCTCCCTCTGCCCGGTCGCCCGGCGCCCCCGGCGCAGGCGCCCTGGAGACGAGCGTACCACCGGCGTGGCGGCGCGTATCGTACCCACCGGATCCGGGCGGGCGGTGAGGGTGCCGCGCCGCGGCTGGACGCTCGCCGCGGACGCTGCTGCGGTCCGTCAGGCGGCGTTGCCGCGGTTCACCAGACGGCGGGGCCGCGGTCCATCGGGCGGCGTCGCCGCGGGTCATCCCGCGGGCATGTCGGCGGTGGCCTCCTCCGGCGTGTCGAAGCGCGCGGCCACGCGCCGCACCCGCGGGGCGACGGCGGCGAAGGCGGCCGCGGCGGCGAGGGTCGCCGCGGCGATCACGACGGCCATCGACAGGCCGCTGACGCTGCCGCCCAGCCCGACGAGTACGCTGCCCGACGCGCCCACCGCGAGACGCACCGTCCCGAAGTACGCCGATGCCGTGCCGGCGATGCCGGGGTGCAGCGAGAGGGCCAGCGCGGTGGAGTCCGGTCCGACCGCGCCGACCGGCGGCGACCAGCACGAAGAGCGGGATCGCCACGGCGACGAGCCCGAGACCGCCGACGAGGGTCACGCCCAACAACGTGAGCCCGGCGAGCACCGACGCGACAAGGCCGGCTCCGGAAGACGCTGGGGCGTGAACCGCCCGAGGAGGCGGTGGTTCAGCTGGCTGGCGGCGAGCATGCCGACGGCGTTCACGCTGAAGAGGGCGCCGAAGACCGCGGGGGAGGCGCCGTACGTCTCCTGGTAGACGAACGACGAAGCGGCGAGATAGGCGAAGAAGGCGACCCCCGTCAGGGCGCTGGTCAGCGTCAGACCCACGAAGGCTCGGTCCCGCGAGAGTCGCCGCATGACGGCTCCGGTACTCCGCAGGCTGAACGGGACCCGGCGCTCCGGCGGCAGGCTCTCCCGGAGCCCGAAGACCACGCCCCCCGCGAGGACGACACCCATGAGCCCCTGCACGACGAATACGCCCTGCCAGGGACGATGCGTAGCAGCTGGGCGCCGACGAGCGGCGCCACGATCGGCATCAGCAGGGTGATCAGGGCGAGGCGCGAGAGCAGCCGGCCGCGGCCGTGCCGCGGCGTGGTCGGCGACGACCGCATTGGCGATGGCCACGCCGGCGGCTCCCGCGAACCCCTGCAGCGTACGCAGGGCGATGAGGGTCCCGACCGACGTCGTGAACGGACAGGCGAGCGAGGCGCCGGCGAAGACGAGCAGGCCGGTGATCAGAGGACGTCGGCGGCCCAGGGTGTCGCTCAGGTGCCCGCTGAGCAGTTGGCCGAACGCCAGGCCGACGAGGAAGGCGGAGATGGTGAGCGCGATCGACCCCTGGCTCGCGCCGAGGTCGCGGGCCACGGTCGGCAGCGCCGGCAGGTAGAGGTCCGTCGCCAGCGGGCCGATGGCCGAGACCCCGCCGAGCACGGCGATGAACAACAGGCGCGCGCGGCCGCTCGGCATGGGGACCTGGGGGCTTGGGTGCACGAGCTGACCCTATCAGCCCGGGCCGGCCTGCGGCCCGGCATCAAGGCCGGCGCGGGAGCGTTGGCGCCGAGGCGGCTCGCGCCTCTCCCTGGCGGGCACGCCCGCGCCGTTACGGCGTACCGACGCGCCGTCGCGGCGTACGGGCGTACCGCCGGCGCGCTACGCGCGGTCGCGGGTGTCGCCGCCGGCCCGTGCCCGTGACCGCACGCGCTCCCACGCGCCGCGGGTCGCGGGCGGCGCCACGATCTCGTCGTCGGGCTTGCGTCTGAGGCGCGCGGCCTCCGTCGGGACAGCCCGTCACGCAGAGGCCGCAGCCGATGCACGACTCGCGGCGCACGACGCGCACGCCGTCGTCGCTCACGGCGATGGCGTCGACCTGGCAGCGCTCCTCGCAGGTGCCGCAGGCCGTGCACGTGAGCGGGTCGATCTCGGCGAAGTAGTTGGCCTGCGCCACGGAGTGCTCGATGCCCCACTCGTTGATGCCGCGCAGCAGCCCGCAGCAGCAGCCGCAGCAGTTGCAGACGTAGCCGATGCCGGAGGCCACGTTGCTCACCGTGTGCACGAGCCCGACGCGCTCCGCCTCGTCGAGCACCGCGAGGGCCTCCTCGTGCGAGATCGCGGCCTCGCTCTCGCCGGCTCTCCGCGTAGGAGAACCAGAGGCACGACTCGAGGGGGAAGTCGCAGCGCCTCGTGCCGAGCTCGTCCTGCTGCAGGCGGCAGACGCACGTCTCGACACGGAACGAACTCGCCTTCCCGAGGATGGCGCGCACGTCGTCGTAGGGCAGCACCCACTCCGTCTCGGTCGCTCCTCGGGCGGGGACGACGCGATGGATGGCGGGCTGGGCGCTCATGATCCCCACGGCGCCACCGCCGCAGAAGTACTCCTCGACGAGGCGCGCGAACTCGACGTCGCGCGCCTCGAGCATGTGCGCCTCGTAGAAGCCGACGACGAACGGCGCCAGGCGGTAGCCCGAAGCGCCGTCGACTCGACCCGTCCAGATCACGCCTCGCTCCGCGAGACTCTCGAGCGTCGCCGTGACGCGCGCGGGCTCGAGCGCGGCCCGCCGCGCGACTTCGGCGGCCACGGCGGGCCGCCCGGTCAGCGCCGCTGCCACCTCCGCCTCGTCGGGCGTGAAGACGTGACGCAGGATGCGCAGCTCGACGTTCGACTCCGTGCGCGGGAAGCCGTTGGCCAAGACGGTCGAGCGCGGCCGCCAGGCGCTCGTAGACGTCGCCGCTCATCGCTGCCTCCTTCGCTCGCCGCCACCGCGGACGCCCGTGCCGTCGCGGCCGCCCGCGGCGGTGTGACGAGGAGGAGTCTACGCTCACCCTCTCCTCGGCGTCAGCGTCGCGGGGCGGGTAGCCTTCCGGAGGCCCGGCGCGGCGTGTCGTCCCTCGCTCTCACGGCCGGAACGACTTACGCGCGTTGCGAAGTGGGTCGCCACGCCGACGGTCCAGACCGACGCGGCGAGGCAGACCATGGCGAACTCGACGAGAAGGCCGAGCCCCATCGCCTTGAGCGCGTCGAGGCTCGAGTCGAGGGCGGCGCGCAGGTCGCGGCGGCGGGCGTAATTCGTCAGGAGCAGCCCGGCGGCGAAGCCGATGAAGAGACCGAAGAAGGGGATGACGAACAGGCCGACGACACGGCCGCCATCGCCACGGCGATGGAGCGCCCCGCGAGTCGCCGCCGCTTCAGCGTGCGCCCGGTGAGCACCGCGGCCGCCGCCCAGCCGGCCGCCGCGAGCAAGGCGGCGATCGCGGCGGCCGTCCACGACGCCGTCGAGCCGAGGATCCAGCCCCAGCCCATCAGCGTGCCGATGGCCAGAGGGCTGCCGGGCAGGACGGGGTAGACGGTGCCGACGACGGCGACGGCGAGCACGAGGCCTGCGACGACGGTTGCGAGGATGTCGGTGTCCACGGCGCCATCCTGCCACCGGCAGGGCTAGAAGTCCCAGCCCTCCTGGATCTCGCGCACGGCGTCGTCGGCCAGCTTCGCGAAGTCGACCTTCTCGTCGCCCCCATACGAGAAGAAGGTGGCGAGGACCACGCCGATGAGGGCTCCGGAGAACGTGCGCACGGAGAGATCGTCGGGGGCCCGCCCCACGCGACGCGCGACGACCGCGCTGAAGTCGTCGACGTCGCGCACGTACTCGTCGATCCAGCGTGCGCGCAGCTCGGGGGTGGCGAGGATCAACTTGGTGCGTACCCGTTGTCCCTCGAGGTCGTCGTCGGAGACGCCGGCGAACACCTCGTGCACGGCGCGCCGGATCGCCTCGAGCGCCGGCCTGGGGGCGCGCCTCGAAGGCGGCGACATCACGGCGTCGGTGGCGTCGTAGAGCACCACGTCTTCCTTGGTGGGGAAGTAGCGGAAGAAGGTGCTCGGCGAGACCTCGGCGGCGGCGGCGATCTGCTCCACCGTCGTCCCCGCGTAGCCGTGCTCCCCGATGAGCCGCAGCGCGTGCTCCTGGATCGCCGCCTGCGTGCGCGCCTTCTTGCGCTCCCGCAGACCGATCACCGGTGGCTCGGCGTGACCGGGCGCTGCCTGGCCGCCGGGGGGCGCCTCACTCCGGCGCGACGGCCGCCGTGGCGCCGCCGACCGCTTCTTGTCCGTCGCGTCCCGCATGGTGCCTCCTATTCTATCTCCTGTCCGGCGTCGCGGGCGGTCGCCGCCGCGCGTCGCGGGAGCAGCAGGGCCGCGGCGACGGCGCCGACCACGGCCAGCGCGGCACACACGAGGAGAGCCACGTTCATACCGTGGATGAGGAGGGAGACACGTTCTCAGCACGGCCGTCGAGTCGAGCTGCCGCGCGACGGCGACTCCGCCGGAGACCCCGTCGCGCGCCAGTTCGGCGGCCGCCGCCGGCAGGCCGTCGACGTCGAGGCGGTCGAGGTAGGCGGCGCTGAGGAGCGAGCCGAGCACGGCGGCCCCGAAGGTGCCGCCGACGCCGCGCAGCGCCTGCACGAGCCCCGAGCCGACGGCGCTGCGGTCGGCGCTGAGGGCGCCCAGCGCCGCGTCCATCGACGTCGGCAGGGCGATCCCGGTGCCGAGACCGCACACGGCCAGCCAGGCCATCGCGAAGCCGCTGCCGTCGGCCGTGCTCGTGGTGGCGGCCACGGGCGAGGCCGCCGGCGAGTACGACGAAGCCGAGCGACACCGCGACGTGCGCCCCCAGACGCCCGGCGAGACGGTCCGCGCCGAGCGCCCCGAGGATCAGGCCGCCGACCAGCGGCAGTTGCCGCAGGCCGTTGCCCAGGGCGGTCGTGCCGAGGACCTCCTGGAAGTAGAGCGGAGTGGCGAACATGATGCCGAACAGCGTGAACGACACGAGCGTGGCGAGGGCGGTCCCCCACGCGAAGCCGCGCGAGCGGAAGAGGGCGAGGTCGACGCAGAGGACCGGGCGCGCGGCGCTCCCAGAGGACGAAGAGCGCCGTGACCGCGCCGCCGGCCGCCATCGCCGTGAGCGCG
>CAWFDC010000017.1:0-29782 GCA_963814545.1 uncultured Thermoleophilia bacterium
GGAATGTTGACGTCACGGACAAGCGCGAGGTTATTACAACCAACTGCCAGGATGCAGAGGAATTAACGGTTGCTGTTGGCAGTGTGCCTGTTGGAGTGACGGTGGTGGTGCCCGGCGTTGCTGAAAAATCGAATAAGGGTAGGGATAACATAGGAACCAGCGTGGCTGTGGGATATATGATCGTAGAACTGGGAAGCGGCGCAATGGTGGCTGTGGAAATGGGAGTAGGCGGGGTGTACATGGCTGTTTGCGTTGCTAAAGAAGGATGCGACCATTGTGCCGACGACTGAGGTCATTAAAGCGTCAGAACTTGTGTAGGCGTCTCTTCGCCTGTGCAGGCAGTCAAAATGGACGCGATCAAGATCATGATCAGTATGCTGGTTATGTATTTTTTCATTCAGGTCTACGGGATGCGTAAACCTTTTCAAGCACAAAGGACACAAGTGTCACAAAGGAAATTCAAAGGTATTTTTGGGAATGTATAAATCTAACACAGAATTATAAAAACCAAATGGGCGAGATTCCTACGTTTGGCTTTCTCATTTGTTTATCGAGCAAAACGGTTAATGCCGTGATTAAATGATTCCACATCCCGTTTGGAATTATATCCCTGTATCGAGACGCGGACCAGTTTCAGATTGTTCCAGGCAGGATCAAGGGAATTTCGATGCGATATTCGTCGTACAAACGGGATTTGAGCACCGCAAGATCTGTATCTGCTGGGAGGGGTGCAGCGCTCAATTGGGCGAACCAACCGTCAGATTGTGTGTGAAGCGGGGTAAGTTTTGTTAATTCGCAGATGTGTTGTTGGGCGTCCTTCGCCAAAGTGTGGCAGGCAGTCCGCACTTTGTCCCAGTGAATTTTTTTCTGAAAATTGATCGCAGCAGGGACAGTCAAAAACGCGGCGATATCGCGCGTGCCCCACCATTCGTGAAGGTCAACAAAAGCAGATGCGCCCGGCGTTTCGGGTTCGTATCCCCACGAAACGACCAACGGCTTGAGCAGGTGCTGCATTTCAGGACGCGCATACAAAAAGCCCGCGCCCTTTGGCGCACACAGCCATTTATGCAAATTGCCGCCGTAAAAATCCGCGCCAAGCGAATCAAGATGAAGCGGAATTTGACCCGGCACATGCGCGCCGTCAATGACGGTGATGATACCCGCAGCGCGCGCCCGTTTGATAATCTCATCCACAGGGAAAATCAGCGCGGTCGGTGAGGTGATGTGACTGAGGAAAATCACACGCGTGTTAGGGGTGACACCCGACCAAAACGAGTCAATGAAAGCTTCCTTGGAAACCAAAGAAACGGGTTGATTGATGTACATGAAGCCGCGCTCTTTTGCAAGAAAACGCCAGGTTCGATCCATTGCGCCATATTCGTGATCGCTGGAGAGGACTTCATCGCCTGCGCCCAACTTCAGCGAACGCGCAACGATGTTGATCGAGATGGTCACGTTTTGAGTGTAGACCAAATTATCGGCATGGGTGCCGAGGTATGCCCCAAGCGCCGCACGGGATTCAGCCATCAGCCCGGTGAAGCGCCTTGCCATAAATTCAACAGGCTGTCTTTCAAGTTCCAACTGCCAGCGTTGATATTCGTCAAAGACAGGCTTGGGTGTTGCGCCAAACGAACCGTGATTTAGGAAAACAACATGCGGGTCTAGAAGAAAGTATTTTTTAAGCGCTGGCATAAGACAATTATACGATATGATATTGGGAGTCCGTAACATTTTCCAAGCATTTGCCTGCTCCTGGACTCACATACTGTCAACATGTTATGCCCAAAAAAACTGTTACATTTGACTTCGGGTTTCTAGTCACCCGATAGTTTTAGGCGGAAATTTCGTCGGGGTATAGACTTCCCTGCCTACAAGGATATATCTATAAAGATGATATGTGGGACTAATGAGCCTTATCTTGTTTCAGGTGATTAATTGACTGCGCAGCACATATTTCTTGATTTATGGGAGACTGCAGGATGTAACATTTTGAGCAAGTGAATACAAAAACTGACCTTTGTCTGAAGAGAACCATCCACCTATTCTTGCAAACCGTAAAAAGATAGCTGCGAATCTGGAAAAAGATCAGGTAAGAACCCGTCGTATACGACGGAAATGCGCCCAACTGGGCGCATTTCTACTTAAAACCACACAAAGTAGTCGAATAGCAACTGTGTATTTGTATTGGTCGCTCACCTTGCATAAAACATCCCGAAGGTTCCTGTAGTTCAAGTTTGTTTTCCACTCAGCCTTCAGGAGGATGCGTAACATCAGGCTAGATAACGGCTAAACAAAAAACTTTTGCCGCTGAGGTACTGGGACACGGAGTTTTACCCATGTTTTTCTACCCTTTCGGGCACACGTCGGCGCCTTCGTGCCTCATGTGTCTCAATGTTTTTTGGGGAGTGGTTCAAAAAAAGTATAGCCAACCTCTCAATCCCTGACCCTGACCAGTACAAAAACTTTCGTTACTCTCTAATTTTGTGATTTCTGCAACGTTTTCACGTGACATTAGTCACTATCTCGTGAAAATACTTGACACAGACTTAAACGTTTTGATAATATTATCACGCAACGATAAATTTATCACGAAAAAAACATGTTTAGAAAATAAATTTACATCTAAAAACCGATTTTTTACTACGAAACGGCACTACCTGTCACATCACAAACAATAGATGCCCGAATTGTGGGTATCTAATCCATACAAAGCCCGTTGGTGGGCCAATATCGAGGTCAAATCAAATTATGAATGCTACACCTTTGCTCCAAATTGCGATGGATTACATCTCTTTGCCGAAAGCGCTGGCGATGGCGGTCCTGGTTGCTCCGGAAGTAGACATTATTGAAATCGGCACGCCGCTCTGCAAAGCGGCTGGGCTTGACGCAATCCGATCCATGCGCGAAATTTGTCCTGACAAGCTCATCCTGGCTGATTTCAAGACGCCAGATGTCGGCGGACTCGAGGCGACCATGGCTTTTGACGCAGGCGCCGATATGCTGACCGTGATTGGCGGCGCCGCGCTGGCTACAGTGGAACAGGCACTCGCAGTAGCCCGCCAACGCGGCAAGGAAATGTTAATGGAGCTCACTGGCGTCCGCGATAACGAAATCCTGGTGAGGGCAGCAGAATGGCGAAAAATCGGCGTTGAGCGTCTCGTTTATCACCGCGAATGGGATGCCCAGTCAGCCGGCCGAATGTGGGCTGAATCGGACAAAGTTACCATCCGCAAGCTGATCGATATGGGTTTCAAGCTCACTGTCACCGGCGGGATGACCATGGAACTTCTGCCCTTTTTTGCCGATTTGCCAGTGTCGGTTTTGATCTGTGGGCGCGGCATCCGTGAGGCGGCTAGACCCTCGCGCCGCTGCTCACGAAATGCGCCTGGCTCTGGCCGAATTATGGTCTGGAGCATCCCCCAGTGTTCGTCAATCATCGTCCTCCGCAGCCTCATCGGCCTCATCCATCGCCGATCTTTCGGTCAAAGCCATTCGTTGGGGTGTGAGCGAAATGGGTTTGTTGCTGGTTGCGGATGGGCGCGATTGCCCAGGCTGCGACTCTCCCCAGCCGTTTTTGTCTGGGCCCTCAAACAGATATTCAGTGCCCAGGCAATTTGCGTTCCACGGATGTTGTGCGCAGCCTGGGGCAGATTGTGAATGCGAACGGGGCCTTTGGCCCGGTCTCTGAGAGCGCGTTTTTCCTCGACCCGACGCAGTTGGGCGATCTTTCACGCAACCGGGTGATTGACTTATTGAACGCCACCGGGACTGCCCTGCGAAATTTGGGGCATCCGGTTGATACCAACGCGGGCATCAAGGCCGCGAATCAAGTGTTTGGAATCTCTTAGGAGGTAAGGACATATATGGCTACGTCACGTTTGCAAATAACTGCACTGGGAATGGTCGAAACAAAAGGACTGGTGGCCTCGATCGAGGCAGCTGACGCAATGACGAAAGTGGCTCATGTGCGCTTGGTCTGCCAGGAAGAGATCGGCGGCGGGTACATCACCATCATGGTTCGCGGTGAAGTCGGCGCGGTGCAGGCCTCGGTGGATGCGGGTGTCTGCGGCTGCCAAGCGGGCAGGGGAATTGGTGGCTGCACACGTCATCGCCCGGCCCCAGGCGGCAATTGAACCTTTGCTGCCGCATGGTTCAACCAGCTAGACGGGAGGAAATCACGATGCAAATACGAACATACCTACTCATTGACCAGATGCAGCCGCAATACGGCGCGCTGACGGGCAAAACCATGCAGGGCAAAATCCCGGTGGAAGGGATGGCGGAAATCTACATCGAGACCGCACCCGCATCCGACATCTACAAGGTGATGGACATTGCACTCAAAACAACAGACGTTCGCGGCGCACTGGCAGTGGAACACGAGTATGGCTCTCTGGAAATCCACTCGCGCCACCAGGAATCAGTGCAGGAGGCGGGGAACGGTGCTGGAGAACATCGACTGGCCCAGAACAACCACTTCGACCGAGATTTCCTGCTATTTGATCTCCGATGTCAATGTCTTTTCAGGCACAGTAATAAATAAACCTCATCGGCGGATATTGTTAAGGCTGAAACGCTTTGTGTTTTGGAAGTGATGCCCGCCGCCTACATCGTGCTGGCAGCGAATGAAGCCGAAAAGGCGGCGAACATCACGCTGGTGAATTACACCCCGCGCGGTCGTTCGGGACGCCTGTATTTCTCCGGCACGGACGCCGAAGTACGTCAGGCGCGCGATGCGGCTGTCAAAGCGATTGAAGCGTTGCCCGGACGAAAGGCGAAAGGCAGCTAGTCATGCGGATCTTCTACACGGGAAATGATCGAGCAGGCGAGCCGGGCGGAGCTCAAGCGGCTCGCCCTCCTCGGTCTCGTCACCCCGGCGCTGTACTTCACCCTCGAGATCCAGGGCATCGCCCGGACGAGCGCCTCGGAGGCGGCGATCATCATCGCCGCCATCCCGATCTTCGTCAGCGCGCTCAGCGCGCTGGTGCTGGGCGAGCGCACGTCGCGACTGCAGTGGGCCGGCATCGCGTTGTCGTTCGCCGGCGTCGTCGGGCTGATGCAGTTCGGCGCCGGGGCCGGCGGCGGCCGGCTCGCCGGCAACCTCCTCGTCCTCGGTGCGGCGTTCGCCGCCGCCGTCTACAGCCTCATGGCCCGCCGCCTGCTCCTGACCCGCTCGGCGCTCTTCGTGACCACCTTCCAGAACCTCTTCGGCGCGCTCTTCCTCCTGCCGCTGGCGCTGCTCGAGATGGCCGTCGTCGGGGTGCGTACGCCGACGTCGACCGCGGTCGGCGCCGTCCTCTACCTCACGCTGCTCTGCTCGGTGCTCGCCTACCTGCTGCTCAACTACGCCTTCCGCTTCCTCGAGGCGAGCCGGGTGGCGGTGTTCATCAACCTCACGCCGGTGGTGGCGGTCATCGGCGCGTACCTGCTCCTGGGCGAACGACTGACCGCCGCGCAGGTCGCAGCGGCGGTCGTGGTGATCGTCGGGGTGTGGGTCACGAACAGCGGGCGGCCGGCGCCGGCGAAGCCGGAGGCGCCGGCCGAGGCGCTCAGAAGTCCATCGGCAGGATGAGGTCCATCTCGAGGGCGGCGACCAGCTTGGCCGCCTCCTCCTCGAAGTTCTTGCGGCTGATCTCCTGCGCCGCCTGCGCCAGCTCCTGGCTGCCGTAGTAGAGGTGGCGGTTGTACTCCTCGACGTCGGCGCGGCCGAGTGTCGCGTCGCGCTCGGTCTCGCACTCGGGGCAACGCAACCGCAGCCGCCAGGCGGTGTCGCTCGTGCGCTGCCAGTCGACCGGGTAGACGAGCTCGCTGTGGCAGACGGGGCAGACGTGCGGTCTGCGGCCGGGCGGCGGCGCGTCGTCGGCGCCGTGCCCGCCGGCCACGTCGTCGGCGCCGTGATCGCCGGGCTCGTCATCGGCGCGGGACTGGTGCCGCCCGACGTCCTCCGGCGTGACGGTCCGGGCCGGCTCGGCCTGGCCGCGGCTGGCCGCCTCACGGGCGGCCGGCGAGCTCGCGCCGGCGGCCGCGGCGCGCCGCGGCGCCTCGCGCCGCGCCTCGTCGCGCCCGGCCCCGCGACCCGAGCGCTCCACGGGCTTCTCGAAGACGAGCATCTCGATCTCGGTCCCGTCGGGGAACACGAAGAGCTCGATCCTGAAGTCCTGTTCGCGCATCTCGGGCCTCTCCCGCCATCCGCACTGTCGTGCCTTTCGCTGCCGGTATCGGTGCGCGCGGCGGGCGCCTTGAGTGGAACAAATGTCGGGGTTTTGGAGCATGAATGGGCGCCAATGACGGCGAAAGCCGACGGCTTCGAGCCTGTGAGGAGACGGTCACGCGGTCCGTGAGCGGTATACTCTCGGGGCGACGCGGAGACGCGGCGCCCAACACGGTCGATGGTCACGCCCTCGACAGACACACGCGCGCTCTCCGCCCTGCCCGTCGGCATGTTCGACTCGGGCATCGGCGGTCTCACCGTGCTGCACGAGTGCCTGGTGGCGCTGCCCGAAGAGGACTTCGTCTACCTCGGCGACACGGCGCGCTTCCCGTACGGCCCGCGGAGCCGGGCCGAGCTCGAGCTCTTCGCCGACCAGATCGCGCGCTTCCTCGAGCAGACCGGGGTCAAGCTCATCGTCGTGGCCTGCTACTCGGCGACGGCGGCCGCGCTGCCCGGTCTGCAGGAGCGCCTCGCGACGCCCATCGTCGGCGTCGTGACGCCCGGCGCGCGGGCCGCGGTCCAGACCTCGCGCTACCGGCGCATCGGGGTGCATGGCGACGGAGGCGACGGTGGAGAGCGAGAGCTACGTGCAGGCGATTCGCGGGCTCGACGCCGGGGCCGAGGTGCACCAGCAGGCGTGCCCCGGTCTCGCCGAGTTCATCCAGGAGGGCGACGTGGCGAGCCGCGAGGTCGCCGATGCGGTGCGCGCCTACACTGCGCCCCTCAAGGAGAAGCGCCCCGACGTCGTGATCATGGGCTGCACGCACTACCCGCTCATCGCCCCGCTCCTGCAGCGCAACCTGGGCCGCGACGTCACCCTGGTGAACCCCGCGGCGGAGGTGGCGCGCGAGGTCGAGGAGATCCTCGAGCGCCGGGGCATCGCGCGCCGCGAGGACCGCGAGGGCGAGTACCGCTTCCTCTGCACCGGCGACGTCGAGTCCTTCCGCGCCGTGGGTGCGCGCTTCCTGCAGATGCCGCTCGAGGACGTCACGCACGTGCCGCTCGAGCGGCTCGCCGAGCTGCGGCCATGATCGCCAGGCCCCGGCTCGAGCGGCTCGCCGACCTGCCGTCGTGACCGTCCCGCACCGCCTCGCGCGGCCCGGAGCGCCGCGCGCACGATGACCACGCGCGTGCTCGTGCGCGCCGCCGTGTACGCGGTCGCCTACGCGGCTCTGACCCTCGCCCCCGGTCTGCAGGTGCTGGCCTACGGCCCGGTCCAGTTCCGCGTCGCCGAGGCGCTCACCGTGTTCGCCTGCTTCGACCCGGCGGCGATCGTCGGCCTGACGCTGGGCACGGCGCTGGGCAACGTCGCCAGCCCGATGGCGCTCGTCGACGTGCCGGTCGGGGCGCTGCTCACGCTGGTCGCCACGGCGCTGATGTACCGCATCGGGCCGCGGGCGGTCGCCCTCGCCGCCCCGGTCGTCGTGAACGGGCTCGGCGTCCCCGTGATGCTGGCGTTCGTCCTCGACGTGCCGTACTGGTACGGTGTGGTCTTCGTCGCTCTCGGCGAGGCCGTGGTGATGGGCACGCTGGGCCTGGGACTGCTGGTGCTCGTGCGCGAGCGCGGGGGGCTCTTCGGGCTGCCGCTCGAAGGCCGGGCGGCGCGAGACGAGACCCCGTCGGCGAAGACGCCGGACGAACGGGCCGCGGACGACCGGACCGCGGATCCACAGATCGCGGATCCACAGAGCGCGGGTCCACAGAGCGCGGACGCACGCACCCCGGGGCGACAGCCCGGGGACGACGACACCCGAGACCCGAGGAGGTCGCAGTGAGGACAGGCCGAGAGGCGCGCCAGCCGCGCCCGATCTCGATCACGAGCGGGGTCGCCAAGTTCGCCGCCGGCTCGGCGCGCATCGAGCTGGGCGACACGCACGTGCTCTGCACGGCGACCGTCAACGACGGCGTGCCGGCGTGGCTGCGCGGCTCCGGCCGCGGCTGGCTCACGGCCGAGTACAGCATGCTGCCGGCGGCCACCCCGACGCGCACGCCGCGCGAGGCGGCGCGCGGCCGCCAGGGCGGCCGCACCCTCGAGATCCAGCGCCTCATCGGCCGCAGCCTGCGCGCCGTCATCGACCTCGGCATCATCGGCGAGCGCACGGTCATCGTCGACTGCGACGTGCTGCAGGCCGACGGCGGCACGCGCACGGCCAGCATCAGCGGGGCCTACGTCGCGCTCTACGAGGCGCTCGCCGGCCTTCAGGGTCAGCTGAAGCTCAACGAGATCCCGCTCTTCGACGCGATCGCCGCGGTCTCCGTCGGCGTCGTCGAGGGCCAGGTCCTCGTCGACCTCGACTACGAGGAGGACGTGGCCGCCGACATCGACATGAACGTCGTCGTCGCCGGCGACGACCGCCTCGTCGAGGTGCAGGCGACGGCGGAGGGCGAGCCCTTCGCGCGCACCGTGCTCGACGAGCTCCTCGACGGCGCGCTGGCCGGGATCGCCGAGATTCGCCGCGCCCAGGAGGCCGCGGTCGCCGGTCTCGGCAAGGGCTGATGGCGCGCTTCGTCCTCGCCTCGGGCAACCGCCACAAGCTCGGGGAGTTCGCCGCCATCCTGGCGCCGCACGAGGTGGTCGCCATGCCGCGCGAGGTGGAGCTGCCGCCGGAGGGGACGGAGTCGTTCGCCGCCAACGCCCGCGACAAAGTACGTGCGCTCGCGGCGGCCGTCGCCGCCGACCCGGTGCTGGCTGCGCGCTTTGCCGGCGAGCCGCGGGCGACGTCCGCCGCCGCCGGCGGGTCGGCCGACGAGTCGGCGGATTGTGCGCCGGCGGCCGACGCCTCGCGGGCCGCGGACCCGGCCGGCGACCTCGTCTTCATCGCCGACGACTCCGGGCTCGAGGTCGAGGCCCTCGGGTGGGCGCCGGGCGTCACCAGCGCCCGCTACGCGGGCGTCGACGGGCCCGGCGCCGACGCGGCCAACGTGAAGCGCCTTTTGGGCGAGCTCGACGGCTTCGCCGGCCCGCTCGCCCGCCGGGCGCGCTTCGTCTGCGCGCTTGTCGCGGTCACGCCGCGGATGGGAGAATACGAGGCGACGGGATACTGGTGGGGCGCCATCGCCGAGGCGCCGCGCGGTGAGGGCGGGTTCGGGTACGACCCCGTCTTCGTCCCGGAGGGGTCAGACCTCACTGTGGCCCAGTGGTCGCAGGAGCAGAAGGACCAGGCCAGCCACCGCGCCCTGGCCGGGACGGCCCTCCTCGAACGGTTGCGCCAGGAGGGACTGCTCGATGAGCCAGACCGGGAGCGACGGCCGCACGCCGGCTGACACTCCGGCCGCGCCGGCGGCCGGCGACATCTCCGCCTCTTCGGCCCACGCCGACGTCCACAACCACCCGCTGAAGGCGCGCGCCGCGGCGGTCTCGATCGCCTCCAACACGACGCTGATCGTCTTCAAGCTGATCGTCGGCGTCCTCTCGGGCTCCATCGCGATCATCTCCGAGGCGCTGCACTCGGCGTCCGACCTCGTGGCGGCCGTGATCGCCTTCTGGTCGGTGCGCAGGGCCGCCGTCCCGGCCGACGCCCGCCACCCGTACGGCCACGAGAAGGTCGAGAACGTCTCCGGCGTCGTCGAGGCGCTGCTCATCATCATCGCCGCCGGCGTCATCATCTACGAGGCGGTCCAGCGCCTCTTCGGCGGGCCCGAGCTGGACCACGTGTGGCTCGGCATCGCGGTCATGGGCGTGTCGGGCGCCGTCAACCTGGTCGTGTCGCTGCGCGTGCTCTACCCGGTGGCGCGGCGCACCGATTCGGCGGCCCTCGAGGCCGACGCCGCGCACCTGCTGACCGACGTCTACACCTCGTTCGGCGTCGCCGGCGGCCTGCTCCTCGTCCAGCTCACCGGCCGCACCGTCTTCGACCCGCTGGCGGCGATCGTGGTGGCCGTCGTGATCATCCGCACGGGGTACGTGCTGGTCAGCAAGTCGACGCGGGTGCTGCTCGACGAGACACTGACCGAGGACGAGCTCGAGGAGATCCGGCGCTGCGTGCGCGACCACCGCGGCGACATCATCTCGGGCTACCACAAGCTGCGCGCCCGGCGGGCCGGCAGCCGCCGCCACATCGACCTGCACATCACGGTCGACGAGCGGCTCACCGTCGCCGCGGCGCACGACGTGGCCGAGCACATCGCCGGCGACATCCGCGACTGCATCCCCAACGCCGACGTGCTCGTGCACATCGAGCCGCGCTCGCACGAGCGCGAGGACGGCTCCTGAGGGAGTCCCTCCGCGACGCTCCGCCGTGGGCGCCGCCGCCCTCCGCGACGCTCCTCTGGGGCGCGGCCCCAGAGCTCTCAGAAGAGGAACGGCGAGAGCAGCAGCACGGCGCTCATCCCGATGAGCGCCACGGTGAACGTCCAGGCGATCGCGTTCGAGACGCGCCCGTTGGCGTGCCTCCCCATCACCGCCGGGTCGTTGATCAGCTTCAGCGTGAAGAGCAGGATCACCGGCAGCAGCACGCCGTTGAGCACCTGGGCCGAGACGATCACCCGGATGAGGGGCAGCCCGGGGATCGAGGCGATGAGGGCGGGGATGAAGATCAGGAAGGTGATGATGCCGTTGAAGACCGGCGCCTCCCTGAAGCCCGCGTCGAGGCCCGACTCGAAGCCGAAGGCCTCGCAGACGACGTAGGCGGTGGCGAGCGGCAGCACGCCGGCGGCGAGGATCGACACCGCCAGCAGGCCGAGGCCGAAGAGGTAGCGGGCCACCTCGCCGAGGAGCGGCTCGAGGGCCATCGCCGCCTCCTCGGCCGACTCGATGACGATGCCCTTGTCGTAGAGCGTCGCCGCGCAGGCGAGGACGATGAAGAAGTCGATGACCGTCATGAAGACCGAGCCGGCGAAGATCTCGTACTTCGTGTACACGTACTGGCGCAGCGAGACCTTCTTGTCGACCACGGCGGCCTGGATGAAGAACTGCCCCCACGGCGTCAGCGTGGTGCCGACCGCGGCGATCACGGTGAAGAGCCAGAGGCTCTCGGAGCTGAAGCTCGGGTGCGTCGCGCCGTGCAGGGCCGCCGACCAGTCGGGGCCGGCGAGGATCCCGGCGGCGATGTAGGTCACGAGCACGAAGCCGAGGCCGAGCAGCACGCGCTCGGTCTTGCGGTAGGTGCCGCGCGTGACGAGCAGCCAGATCAGGACCGCGAGCACCGGCACCCCGACGTACGGCGGCACCCCGAAGAGGCTGCCGGCGGCGGCGATGCCCGAGAACTCGGCCACCGTGGTGCCGAAGTTGGCGACCACGACCGTGAAGATGGCGAGGGCCGTGATCTTGATGCTGAAGTTCTCGCGGATGAGGGCGGCGAGCCCGCGTCCGGTGACGACGCCGACGCGGGCGTTCATCTCCTGCACGACGGCGAGGACCGGGGTGATCAGGACCAGCACCCAGATGAGGCTGTAGCCGTAGCGCGCGCCGATCACCGACCAGGTGGTGATGCCGCCGGCGTCGTTGCCCGCGTTGGCGGCGATGAAGCCCGGGCCGACGACGCTGAGGAAGATCAGCAGCCGGGTGCGGCCGATGCGGCCGAAGGCGCGCCGCCGGAGCTTCTCACGACCTGTCGTCATCGTCTCAGCGGAAGAGGCGCGGCAGCCGCTTCTTCCAGGCCAGTGGGAGGACGAGGTCGATGGCGTCGTCGACCGTGATGATGCCGTGGAGGACGTTGTGGTCGTCGACCACGGGCAGGGCGAGGAGGTTGTACTTGGCGATCGCCTGCGTGATCTCCTGCTCGCCGGCGAGGGTGGGCACCGAGACCGGGTTCTCGGTCATGAAGTCGCGCACCCTGCGCTCGGGCGGCGTCATCAGCAGGTCGCGCAGGCTGAAGACACCACGCAGGTGCTCGCCGCGGTCGAGGACGTAGATGTAGTACACGGTCTCGACGTCGTCGGCCTGGGCGCGCAGCTTCTCGGTCGCCTCGGCGGCCGTGTCGTCGAGGCGCACCCAGGCGAAGTCGGGGGTCATGATGCCGCCGGCCGAGTCCTCCGGGTAGCTCAGGAGCTCCCGCATGTCCTCGGCGTCCTCCTTCTCCATCATCGCGATGAGGTGGGCGCGGCGCTCGTCGGGCAGGTCGGCGAGGAGGTCGGCGGCGTCGTCGGGCGACATGCTGGCGAGAAGCTCGCTGGCGCGGTCGTCGGGCATGTCGAGGAGCAGCGACGTCTGGTAGGAGGGGTGCAGCTCCTCGAGGGTGTCGGCGGCGATCTCGTCCTCGAGCGCGCCGATGACGGCGGCGCGCTCCTCGGGCGAGAGCTCGTGCACGATGTCGGCGATGTCGGCGGGGTGGAGGAGCTCGATCTTGGTGCGCGGCACGGCGAGGCGCACGCCGCTGTCGTCGGTCTCGCCGAGGTCGAGCACGCGCCAGTCGATGAGGTGCGGCTTGGGCTGCTGGCGGGCCTTCGTGAGGCGGTCGCTGACGCGGCCGAGGCCGACGCGGCGCAGGATCGCGCCGCTCGAGATGTCGACTGCGACGGCGTGCACGAAGGGCCCCGTGCGCACGAGCTGGATGTCGTTGACGCGGATGACCTTGTGCCCCTCGGTGTCGACGAGCTGCTTGTCGAGGAACTGCTGCGAGAGGCGCAGCTCGTCCTCGCCGAGCTCGCGCTCGTCGAGCTCGGCGCCGCCGACCTTGAGCATGGTCATGGTCTCCTCGAAGGACTCGACCGCGCTCCACTCGGCGGCGACGAGGCGGCCGCGGCGCTTGATGAGCAGGGCGGTGACCCGCGGGTAGTTCGGCCGGGTGGTGACGACCAGGTCCTGGAGCGTCCCCGCCGGTTTGGTGTCACGGTCGCGGACGGGGCTGCCGAGCAGCTTGCTCAAGAAGAACACGGTCTCACCTCCTCCTCGCCGGTCGTCGACGGGCGACGACTGCAGACCTCCTCGAGAGAGGTTCGGCACGCGCAAGCAGGATGGGCGATCCTCACTCGTCCACGAGCTTTAGCACAGCACACCGTAGAGGTCAGGACCTCAGCCGTCTTAGGCAAAACCTTGTGCCGGTAGTGCCTGTTCTACCCGTGGGCGTCTCTCGACGTTTCCGGGCAACGGCCTCTATGTGTGCCGGAGCCTCACCTAACGAGGATTGCGCCTGTGTGACGCGTTCGAAAGGTAACCCCGCCTGCGTGGCGGAGTCAAGGCGGGGCGGAGGCGGCGGCCGGCGAGGGGCGCGGGGGCGGGCGGCGCGCCGCCCGCCCCCGCGCCTATCGGGGTGAACGCCGCCTCGCGCGGGGGTATACTGCCGTTGCTCTCGGGCCGGCGCCGACCTCGTCTCGCCGGCCTTCCTGTGGGGCCACTCAGGGGGCGGCGTCATCATCATCACCGTGACAACGAACGCGGCCGTCGACAAGACGCTGACCGTGCCCAACTTCCAGTGCGGCTTCCGTCACCGTGCGAGCGAGAGCCTCACGCTGCCGGGCGGCAAGGGCGTCAACATCGCCCGCGCGCTCAAGAACCTCGAGCAGCCGGTCGTCGCCACCGGGCTCATCGGCGGGCGCGCCGGCCAGCAGATCGTCGGCGGGCTCTCGCGCGAGAACATCCTCAGCGACTTCGTGCGCATCGCCGCCGAGTCGCGTACCTCGACCGCGGTCGTCGACTCCACCACGATGACCCAGACCGAGATCATCGAGTACGGCCCGATGGTCAGCGCGGCCGAGCTCGAGACGCTGCTCGACAAGGTCGAGTACCTCGCCAAGGGCGCCAACGCCGTCGTGCTCGCCGGGTCGCTGCCGCGCAAGGTGCCCGAGGACTTCTACGCTACGGTCATGCAGCGCCTGCGCCCGCAGCGCTGCTACGTCGTCCTCGACAGCGCCGGCGAGCCGCTGCGCCGCGGCGTCCGCGGCCGCCCGCACCTCGTCACCCCCAACGTGCGCGAGGCCGAGGACCTCGTCGGCCACGAGTTCCACGACGAGCAGGACATGGTCGACGCCACCGGGATGATCGTCGAGATGGGCGCCCGCAACGTCATCATCAAGACCCCGCACGGCTGCGTCGCGCGCTTCACCCGCGGCCGCCGGGCGCACGTGTACCGCGCCGGCATCGAGCCCCTCGAGCGCATGCTCAGCACGGTCGGCTCGGGCGACGCCTTCCTCGCCGGCTTCCTCAGCGCGCGCTTCGAGAAGCGCGAGGTGCCCGACGCCCTGCGCCTCGCCCTCGCCGCGGGCTCCGCCAACACCCTGCGCTACGGCGCCGGCGTGCTCGACGCCGCCGACGTCAAGCGCCTGTTCGAGACCGCCGAAGCGACCGAGCTCGAAGAGACTCCCGCCCCGCGTTGACCGCCCCCGGGGCCGCTGGTAGAGTCGGCTCACGGTGCCGAACGCGACGGTACTAGGCAGCATCCCGACCCGCAGACCCCGGTACGTCCGTGCCCGGGTCTTTCGCATATCAGGAGCGACCCTGTCCCACAGGAGGACGGCATGGAAGTAGAGATCGGACGCGGCAAGAAGGGACGCCGCGCCTACGGCTTCGACGACATCGCCATCGTGCCCAGCCGCCGCACCCGCGACGTCGACGACGTCGACATCACGTGGAAGCTCGGGCCGCACACCCTGGACCTGCCGTGCCTGGCCTCGGCCATGGACGGCGTGGTCAGCCCGGCCTTCGCCGTGGCCATGGGCAAGCTGGGCGGGCTCGCCGTCCTCAACCTCGAGGGTCTGTGGTCGCGCTACGACGACGCCGAGGCGCAGCTCGACCGCATCGCCGCGCTCCCCAAGGAGACCGCGACCCGCGAGATGCAGGCGATCTACCAGGAGCCGATCAAGCCCGAGCTGCTGGCGCGCGGCATCGAGCAGATCAAGGCCGGCGGCGTGCTCGCCGCCGCCTCGCTCACCCCGCAGCGCGTCGAGGAGCACTACCAGGCCGCGCTCGAGGCCGGCCTCGACGTGCTCGTCATCCAGGGCACCGTCGTCTCCGCCGAGCACGTCTCGAGCAAGGTCGAGCCGCTCGACCTCAAGAAGTTCATCGCCGAGTGCCCGGTGCCGGTGATCGTCGGCGGCGTCGCCTCGTACGCGACGACGCTGCACCTCATGCGCACCGGCGCCGTCGGCGTGCTCATCGGCGTCGGGCCGGGCCACGCCTGCACCACGCGCGGCGTGCTCGGCATCGGCGTGCCGCAGGCGACGGCGATCGCCGATGCCGCGGCGGCGCGCGTCCAGCACCTGCTCGAGACCGGCCAGTACTGCAACGTCGTCGCCGACGGCGGCATGCGCACCGGCGGCGACGTCGCCAAGGCGATCGCCCTCGGCGCCGACGCGGTCATGATCGGCTCGCCGCTGGCGAGCGCAGCCGAGGCGCCGGGCCGCGGCTACCACTGGGGCATGGCGACCTTCCACCCCGAGCTCCCGCGCGGTACGCGCGTCAAGGCCGGGGTCAAGGGCAGCCTCGAGGAGATCCTGCTCGGCCCCGCGCACGAGAACGACGGCACGCTCAACCTCTTCGGCGCGCTCAAGACCTCGATGGCCACCTGCGGCTACGAGACCCTGCAGGCGTTCCAGAAGGCCGAGGTCATGGTCGCCCCGGCGCTGATGACCGAGGGCAAGAAGCTGCAGAAGGAGCAAGACGTCGGGATGGGCTGACCGGCGCAGCCGGGTCAGCCCCGAGACCCGCATGAGGTGCAACGAGGCGGCACCTCATCGCGTCGGTATGGGCTGAACGCCGGCTGACGGCAGGAGAGTGAGGACGGTTTGAGCGACACGACGGCGGGCGAGCACACGGCGGGCGGCACCGAGCCGCACATCGACGAGACGAGCACCGGCTTCGACACCGTGCTCGTGCTCGACTTCGGCGCGCAGTACGGGCAGCTCATCGCCCGCCGCGTGCGCGAGTGCCGCGTCTACTCGCAGCTCATCCCCCACGACACCCCGGTCGACGAGATCGCCGCCCGCAAGCCCAAGGGCCTCATCTTCTCGGGCGGCCCCATGAGCGTCTACGTCGACGGGGCGCCGCGCCCCGACCCGGCCCTCTACGCGCTCGGCATCCCGATCCTCGGCATCTGCTACGGCGCCCAGCTCATGGCCCTGCAGCTCGGCGGCGACGTCGCCAAGACGGGGGTGCGCGAGTTCGGCAAGACGCAGCTCCGCGTGGCCGAGAACGGGCTGCTCCTCGACGGCCTCGCCGACGAGGAGCAGTGCTGGATGAGCCACGGCGACGCGATCGCCGCCGCACCGGGCGGGCTTCACGCCGCTGGCCGAGACCGACCGGGCGCCGGTCGCCGCCATGGAGGACCGCGCCCGCGGCTTCTACGCCGTGCAGTTCCACCCCGAGGTCGTGCACACGCCGCGCGGCATGGACGTGCTCAAGAACTTCCTCTACGAGGCCTGCGACTGCACGCCCACCTGGACCCCGGCCTCGATCATCGAGGAGCAGGTACGCCGTATCCGCGCGCAGGTCGGGCCCACCGACAAGGCGGTCCTCGGGCTCTCCGGCGGGGTCGACTCGTCGGTCGCCGCCGTCCTCGTGCACAAGGCCATCGGCGACCGTCTCACCTGTGTCTTCATCGACCAGGGCATGATGCGCTGGAACGAGGCCGAGCACGTGGTCGAGATGTTCACCGAGCACCTCGGCATCCCGCTCATCGCCGTCGACGCGCGCAAGCGCTTCCTCGACAGGCTGGTCGGTGTCACCGAGCCCGAGCAGAAGCGCAAGATCATCGGTGAGGAGTTCATCCGCTGCTTCGAGGAGGAGGCGCGCAAGCTCACCGACGCGCGCTTCCTCGTGCAGGGCACGCTCTACAGCGACGTGATCGAGAGCGGCACCCGGCAGGCGGCCAAGATCAAGAGCCACCACAACGTCGGCGGCCTGCCCGAGAAGATGGGCTTCGAGCTCGTCGAGCCGCTGCGTCTGCTCTTCAAGGACGAGGTCAGGGCGGTGGGGGAGGAGCTGGGGCTGCCGGAGCGCATCGTCTGGCGGCAGCCCTTCCCGGGGCCCGGGTCTCGGCATCCGCATCATCGGCGAGATCACCGCCGAGCGCGTCGACATCCTGCAGCGCGCCGACGCGATCCTGCAGGACGAGGTCAAGAAGGCCGGGCTCTACCGCGAGCTCTGGCAGTGCTTCGCGATCCTGCCCGTGATCCGCAGCGTGGGCGTGCAGGGCGACGAGCGCACCTACGCCTACCCGATCGCGATCCGCGCCGTGAAGAGCGACGACGCGATGACCGCCGACTGGGCGCGCCTGCCGTACGAGCTGCTCGAGAAGGTCTCCTCGCGCATCATCAACGAGGTGCCCGAGGTCAACCGCGTGGTCTACGACATCTCGAGCAAGCCGCCGAGCACGATCGAGTGGGAGTGAGCGGCTGAGCCGACGGCCGCCGCGCGGCCGCTACTCTTCTCCGCCCGGCCCGACGCGCTTGGCCTTGTGGCGGCGCCAGAGGTGCTTCGCCGTCAGCGTCAGCGAGAGCGGCAGCGTGTAGGCCGGACTGCCCAGGTACGTGACCTCGGCGCCGGCGACGCGCTTCGAGCGCAGCGGCGTCGTCTCGGGCAGCACCTTCGGCGGCTTGCCCAGCGACAGGACCGCCTCTTCGCCCTCGACCCGGCGGCCGAGCCAGACGAAGGTCCTGCTCGGCCGCACGTCGAGGCCGAAGAGGTCGCCGACCTGTACCGCGACGCGACGCTCGCCGGGCACGGCCGGCAGGTCGCGGTGCTCATCCTCCACTGCGGTTCTCCTTCAGGCGCCCCGTCTCCATGGTCTCAAGGTACACCACGATGAGGGTGACGTCGGCGACGAAGACCACGGCGCCGAAGACGACGACCTCGATGACCATGGCCGGAAGCGCCTGCGGCAGGCCGGTCATCCACGCGGCGGCCGCTGAGGTGACAAGACCCCCGAACGCGGTCACGGCGACGAAGAGCGCGACGGTGACGAGGGCATTGAGGCGGACGACGCGCCACGAGCGCGCCAGCGCGCGCCACAGGCTGAGGCCGCTGATCACGATGGCGTAGTCGCTGTAGGCGATCACGAGCGTGAGCGCGAAGAGGAGCATCATGCCCGCGAACAGCGCCAGGGTGCTCGCCCAGTCGAGGCCGGAGGGCTCGGCCGGCAGGCGGTCGCCGAGGACGACGGTGCCGGCGACCACGGCCTCGATGACGAGTTGCAGCCCGAAGAGGCGCCAGAACTGGCGCCCGTCGACGGGCCCGGCGTGGAAGCGGCCGACGATCGAGCGGATGTACCCGGCGCGGAAGAAGGCGGTGAGGGCGGTGACGCCGAGGGCCAGCGCGGCGATCGCCCAGCTGCGCGCGGCGACGGCGTCGACGACGGGCGCACCGACGTGGTCGAGCACGTCGGCGAGCGACCCGCCGCGGCGCAGCCGGCCGGACACCAGCGGGGCGGCGAAGTCGAGGGCGTACAACGCGATGGCGAAGAAGACGACGTACTGCTTGGCGCGCAGGATGGCTCCGACGCGTGGCAGCAGCGTCCGCCGTGTATCATGCATGGCGCCGAGTATATACGTGGCGTGGCGAGGCGGTCTGACATGACGAGGGGCGGGGCGAGGCGCGTGACGCAGTCGGCGCGCCTCGCCCCGCCCCGCTTCGCCGGCGGCTCGGCTCTGCCCGGTCGAGCCCCGGAGGCTCGCGCGTCGTCCGGCGCCCGCCGGGTCGATGCCTTCGGCCCCCTCCCGCGAAGCCGTAGAGGCGAGCTCACTCTCAGCTTGAGCTTGAGCCTTGTCCTCTTGCTCGTGCTCGCCGCCGCGGCGGTCGGGCCGTCGTCGGCCCTGGCCTCGTCGCCGCCCGACGTCGCCGCCCGCGCCTGGGCGGTCGTCGACGCCCGCACCGGCGTCTTCATCGGCGGGGAGGACGCCGAAGTATCGCTGCCGATGGCCTCGACGACCAAGGTCATGACGGCGCTCGTCGTCCTGCGCGAGGTCCGCGACCTGGATACGGTGATGACCATCCCCGACGCGGTCGAGCGGGTGCCCTTCGGCACGCTCGACCTCGTGCCCGGCACGCGCTACACGTGCGACGAGCTGCTCTGGGCGCTGCTGGTCGAGAGCGCCAACGACGCAGCCGTCGCCCTGGCCGTCAACGTGGCCGGGTCGGAGGCGGCGTTCGTGCGCATGATGAACGCCGAGGCGCGCCGCCTCGGGCTCGCGGGGACCCACTACCGCAACACCCACGGCATCGACCAGGAGGGCCACTACACGACGGCGCGCGACCTCTGCGAGCTCGGCCGGGTGGCGATGGCCGGCGCGCGCTTCGCGAGCTACGTGCGCCATCGCACGCACCCCTTCACCTTTGCCGAGACCGGCGAGGAGGTGACCCTGCGCTCGCACAACGACTTCCTCAGCGACTTCGCCTGGGCCGACGGGGTCAAGTCCGGCGAGACCCAGCAGGCGCACTTCTGTCTCGCGGCGAGCGGCGCCCCGCGCGGGGACCGTCTCGTCGCCGCACTGCTCGGCGCGGTCTCCCGTGATCGCCGCGCCGAGGACGCCGGGGCGATCATAGAGTGGGGGGCGGCGCAGTACACGGCGTGGACCATGCCGGCGCCGGGCTCGGTCGTCGCCCTGGTCTGGGGGCCGGGCGGGCGCCGCGACCTGCCCCTGGCCCTCGTCGCCGGCGAGGCCGGCGCCTCGCTCCCGCCGGGGGTCGAGCCGTGGTCGTCGGTCGACCGCAGCCTCCAGCTCAGGTCGCCCCTCGCGCCCGGCGACGGGCTCGCCTTCGTCACCTGGCGAGCCGGGCAGCGGCATCTCGGCACCGGGGTCGCGTACGGCTCCGCGGGGTACGTCACGCCGGCCGCTGACGACGCCCCCTGACCCGGTCGCGAGCCCGGCTCTGCGCGCGCGATCGACCTGCGTCGCGAGCCCCGCTCGGGCGGGAGCCCCCGCGCGGCCGCTCCGCGGCGACGGCTCGAGTGCGGCGGTCGCGCCGGGTGCTGCCGACCGCGGGCCCGCTGATGATCCCGCTCGACGCGGGCGGGGCGCGTCGCGACGCTCGTGGGCTGCACGCCGCCGTTGCGAGGGTGTACAACCAAGGTGTGCGGCGGCGGCCGCGAGCTTGCGAGCGGCCCCAGCCGCGGAGAACGGCATGCGGTTCGAGGGGGCGCGGTGTTCACGATCGTCGACCGCCAGGAGCTCACCAAGCGAGACATGATCTCGCTGACCGTCGAGGCGCCGGCGATCGCCCGGCGCATCCGCCCCGGGCAGTTCGTGATCCTCCGCGTCAACGAGACGGGAGAGCGGCTGCCCCTCACCGTGGCCTACAGCGACGCCGTCGCGGGGACGATCACCATCATCTTCCAGGTCGTCGGCAAGTCGACCGCCCTTCTCGCCTCACTGCCGATCGGTGACGCGATCAGGGACCTGGCCGGCCCGCTCGGGGCGGTCATGAAGTTCGAGGACGTCGGGACCGTCGTCGGCATCGGCGGCGGCTCGGGCATCGCCGTCCTCCATCATCTGCTCATCGGGTACCGGGAGGCCGGCAACCGCGTGGTCGGCATCGTCGGGGCGCGCGAGAAGGACCTCCTGATCCTCGAGCACGAGATGAGGCACCTCTGCGATCACCTGATCTTGACCACCGACGACGGGAGCTACGGGATGCACGGTCTCGTCACCGATGCGCTCAAGCACCTCGTCGAGCACGGTGCGCATATCGACCTCGCCGTGGCCGTCGGGCCGCTGGTGATGATGCGCGCGGTGTGCCAGTTGACGCGGCTCTACGACCTGCCCACGGTCGTCAGTCTGAACCCGATCATGATCGACGGCACCGGGATGTGCGGCGGCTGCCGCTGCACCGTCGGCGGCGAGCGCAAGTTCGCCTGCGTCGACGGACCGCACTTCGACGGTCACAAGGTCGACTTCGACGAGCTCATGCGGCGCAACGCCACCTACAGCCGTGACGAGCGCCTCTCGCTGCTGAGCTCGGTGCGGCGGGGGTAGGCGGGCCGTGGCGCAGGCGGTCGAGCACGACGGCGCGGTCGTCACGGGGGCGGGCCTGGCGGCCTACTGCCCGAGCTGCCGGGAGGCGCTGACAATGCTCGACCCCGACGACGGCGCGGTCGTCGTGCACCTTCGCGTCCGGTCGGGCGAGCGCGCCGGCGACCTCTTCCTCGCGCCGTCGGCCGGCGGGGGACGGCGCACGTCGACGCTCGAGCTCGGCGAGGACGAGACCGTCGAGGGCGTCGAGTGCCCGCACTGCGGCGCGTCGCTCGTCGACGGCCAGCGCCGCTGCGCCGCCTGCGACGGTCCGCGGGCGCGGGTGCTGGTGGCCGGCGTCCGGCAGGCCCGGCTGAGCTCGTTCTGCGTGAGCGGCGGGAACGTCAGCGCCCTCACCGGGGGCCCGCCGGAGAAGCTGCCTCGCCAGTCGCGCCACAAGATGCCCGAGCAGGACGCCGTGCTGCGGGCGCGCAACTTCTCCGAGGTCACGTACGGCTTCGATCGCGAACTGGCGATGGCCGAGGCGGCGCGCTGTCTCTCGTGCAAGAAGCCCAAGTGCATCGAGGGATGCCCGGTCAACGTCGACATCCCGGGCTTCATCGCCCAGGTCAAGCAGGGCGACTTCGTCGGCGCCGCGCGCACGATCAAGCAGAGAAACGCGCTGCCCGCCATCTGCGGGCGCGTGTGCCCTCAGGACCAGCAGTGCGAGGAGCTGTGCGTGCTGGGCAAGAAGGAGGGCGCGGTCGCGATCGGCGCGCTCGAGCGGTTCGTCGCCGACTTCGAGCGCGCGACGGACGCCGTGAGCCTGCCCGAGCGGGCGCCGCGGACCGGGCGCCGGATCGCCGTCGTCGGCAGCGGGCCGGCGGGCCTGACGCTGGCCGCCGACCTCGTGCTCCTCGGCCACGGCGTGACCGTCTTCGAGGCGCTGCACAAGCCCGGCGGCGTCCTCGCCTACGGCATCCCCGAGTTCCGCCTGCCGAAGGACGTGGTGGACGCCGAGATCGCCTACCTCCGGCACCTGGGCGTGAAGTTCGAGGTCAACGCGGTGGTCGGCAAGCTCCTCGGGATCGAGGATCTTTTCACGGAGGGCTACGACGCCGTGTACATCGCCACCGGCGCCGGCCTGCCGGTCTTCCTCGGCCTCCCGGGCGAGAACCTCTGCAACATCGTCTCTGCGAACGAGTACCTGACGCGGGTCAACCTCATGAAGGCCTACCTGTTCCCCGACTACGACACGCCCGCGCCCAAAGGGACCCGCGTCGCCGTGCTGGGGGGCGGCAACGTGGCCATGGACTGCGCCCGCACCGCGTTGCGCATGGGCAGCCGCGAGGTCACGGTCGTCTACCGGCGCACGAGGGACGAGATGCCGGCGCGGACGGAGGAGATCGTCCACGCCGAGCACGAGGGCGTCGAGTTCCGCTACCTCACCAGCCCCGTGAGGTACGTCGGCGACGAGCAGGGGTGGGTGCGCCAGATGGAGTGCGTGCCGATGAAGCTCGGCCGGCCGGACGCCTCCGGCCGGCCGCGCCCGATCCCCATCAGCGGCGCCGCGTACCTCCTCGACGTGGACATGGTCCTGGTCGCCATCGGCGCCGGGCCGAACCCGACCCTGTTCGCCGGGTGCGCCGGCCTCGAGCGAAGCGAGCGCGGCTACATCCGCACCTTCAACGACGCCGGGCGCACGAGCCTGGCGCGCGTCTGGGCGGGCGGCGACATCGTCACCGGCTCGGCGACGGTGATCCTGGCGATGGGGGCGGCGCGGCTGGCGGCCGCCGACATCGACGCCTACCTCAGCGACGGCTCGACCGGCTGGCCGGCGACGGCCGGCGCTGCCGCCTGACGCCGGCCCTGCCGCGCCCCCCGGCCGCGACTCGGGTCGCCGAAGACGGCCGCCGCGGCTGCGGTTTGGCCGCGCCTGTGCGGGGGGTGTAGCCTCACGGCCGAGTCCCGACGGCGGCCGCGGGGTCCGTCGCGCCGTCGCCGACGGGGCTGAACCCGCGACCGTGGAGCCTCGATGACTTCACTCGACCCGCGCGTCCGCGCCGTGGCGCGCAGGATCGTGCGCGAGTGCGCCGCCGTGCGCGCCGGCGAGCACGTCTACATCGACGGGCGCCTCGACTCGGCGGCGTATCTGGAGCAGCTCGCGCACGAGTGCGAGCTGGCCGGCGCCACGGCGCTGGTCGTGGCGCGCAGCGACGAGCACATGCACCGTCGGCTCACCGAGCTGAGCGAGGAGCAGCTCGCCGCGACCTCGGCGCCCGAGCTCGAGGCGGTGCGCGCCGCCGACGTCGTCTTCGTGGTGCGCATGGAGGACGGCGACCCACGCCTCTTCGCCGATGTCACGCCGGCGCGGCGCGCCGCCCAACAGCGCGGCCGTAAGCCGGTCATCGACGCGATCTTCGGCGGCGGCAAGCGCTGGATCGGCACCGACTACCCCACGCCGGCCCAGGCGGCCGCCTTCAACCTCGAGTGGGACGCCTTCAGCGAGATGTTCTGGCGCAGCCTCGACGTCGACTACGGCGCGCTGCAGGAGAAGGCGGACGCCGCCACGCGGCTCTTCGAGGGCGCGCGGCAGGTCCGCATCCGCTCGCCCAAGGGCACCGACGTGACCCTCGGGGTCGCCGGCCGGCCGGTCGACAAGGACGTCGGTCTCGTCGGTCGCGAGACCGATCTCTCGAACCTGCCGGCCGGCGAGATCTGTCTCGCCCCGCTCGAGGACGAGTGCGACGGCACGGTCGTCTTCGACCTCGCCTTCTGGGACGGCCGCCGCATCGAAGACCTCGAGGTGCGTTTCGAGGGCGGTGTCGCGACGCCGCTGCGGGCGAAGCACGAGTTCGACTTCTTCCGCGGCGTCCTCGACGCCGCCGACGACGCGGCGCGCGTCATCGGCGAGCTCGGCATCGGGCTCAACCCGGCGGTCGGCGAGCCCTGCGGCTACACGCTGACCGACGAGAAGATCCTCGGCACCGTGCACCTGGCGCTGGGTGACAACCGCATGCTCGGCGGCGTCAACGATTCGCTGCTGCACTGGGACATGATGATCCTGCGGCCGACCGTCGAGGTCGACGGCCGGCGCCTGCTCGACGACGGGGAGTGGCTGCTATGAGCGAGGGTGGACCAATGACCGAAGCCGTACGCGCCTCACACACGATAGACCTGCGCAGCGACACGGTGACGCGGCCCGGGCCCGAGATGCGCCGGGCGATGGCCGAGGCCGAGGTCGACGACGACGTCCTCGGCCACGACCCGACCGTGCTCCGCCTCGAGCGGCGGGCGGCCGAGATGCTCGGCAAGGAGGGCGCCCTCTTCGTGCCGTCCGGGACGATGGCCAACCAGGTCGCCCTGCACGCCCAGACGCGGCGCGGCGACGAGGTCTTCCTGCACGCCCAGGCGCACATCATCTTCTACGAGCAGGGCGGGGCCGCGGTGCTCTCCGGGCTCCAGCTGCGGACGTTCGACTCCGCCGACGGCACGCTCGACCCCGAGGCGATGGAGGAGTACGTCCACCACGACGACGACATCCACTTCGCCCCGACGCGCCTCGTCTGCCTCGAGGACACGCACAACCACTGCGGCGGGCTCGTCTACCCGCTCGAGAAGCTCCACGAGGTCCGCGCCTTCTGCGACCGGCACGGGCTGCTGCTGCACCTCGACGGGGCGCGCATCTGGAACGCGGCCGCGGCCGGCGGCGGCACCCTGGCCGAGATCGCCGCACCCTTCGACACGGTGTCGGTGTGTCTTTCGAAGGGGCTCGGCGCCCCGGTCGGGTCACTGGTCCTCGGCGACGCCGCCTTCATCCAGCGCGCGCTGCGCGCGCGCAAACTCTTCGGCGGCGGCATGCGCCAGGCCGGCGTGATCGCGGCGGCGGGCCTCTACGCGCTCGAGCACCACGTCGAGCGCGTGGTCGACGACCACCGTCGCGCCCGCGCGCTCGCCGAGCGACTCGCCCGCGTACCCGGGCTCGCCGTTGACCTCGGCAAGGTGCAGACCAACATGGTCTACGCCGGCACTCGGGGCACCGGGCTGCCGGCGAAGGAGCTCGTCCGCCGGCTCGACGAGGCCGGCGTGCTGACGCTCGACGAGTCGCCGTGGCAGGTGCGCCTCGTGACCCACATCGACGTCGACGACGCCGACGTCGACGAGGCCGGCGAGGTCATCGCCGGCGTGCTCGAGGCCGCTGCGGCCGGCTGACGCACCGCCGCGAGCGCGCGGCCGCCCCTCCGCCGGGCTGTGGCGGCGGCCGGCTGAGTCGAGCGCCCGCCCGAGGCACGGCCGCGATCGCGCGGCTGCCCGAGACGGCGGCGCGACCGCCCTCGCGGCGGTCGTGGTGGCGCCCCGACCCCGCGGCGGTCGTGGTGCCGCCCCGACCCCGCGGCGGTCGTGGTGCCGCCCCGACTCCGCGGCCGGTGATGTGGGGATGCGGTGGCGGGCGGACCAGTCGAGTCGCCCCCGGCGGCGGCCTGCGCGAGCCTCATCGCTTCCTTTCGGCCTGAACTCGAGCCTCGCTCGAGCTCGCCCCGTGTGCGCCTGTCTATGGACAATTGGGCATGATCATGCCCAATTGTTCATAGAGCCGCGGCGTGCCTCCCGCCGCGCGGCGCACGCAGCGATGAGGGGGGCGCGCACGACGAGGCGAGAGATGCGCGAAGGGCGGCGGGGCGACCGTGAGGCCTCCCCGCCGCCCTTCGCCTCGCTGCCGCCTCGGCCTCAGCCGGCGCCGCTCAGGCCGACGTCCTCGCCCTCCCAGTTGTAGAAGAACTTCTCGGTGCGCAGCACGTGCCACGTCTCCGAGTAGCTGATGCCGTCGACCGCCTCGAGGTCCTCGTTGAGGAACCTGAACAGGCCTTCGGTGTCGGGCAGGAAGGCCTCGATCACGATGTCGAAGCTGCCGGCGACGTAGGCCACGTAAGCGACGTGCTCCATGGCCGCGAGCTTGCTCCCGACCTCCATCACGCGGCCGCGCTCCGCCCTGACGCCGATGAAGGCGTCGACGGGGAACCCGATCGGCGCGGGGTTGATGCGGGCCATGATGGTGATCGCCCCCGCGTGCATCAGGCGGTCGATGCGCTTGCGCACCGTCGGCTCGGAGACGCCGACCGTGCGTGCCATCTCGGCGTACGTCAGGCGTCCGTCGTGGCGCAACAGCTTCATGATGTGGCGGTCGAGGTCGTCGAGGGTCAGGGTGCCGTGGGGCAATGACCCCTGGCGGACCACCGGGGGTGGTTCAGGATTCATATCGTTTTCGCCCCCTGAAATCGCTTGGCATCGTGATTCGTCCTCTACAGTTCAGTACCGTATCAGAATCTCTTCGGATTGCTAGGATTCCGTCGACGCGATGTTGCCAGCGCCGGGCCGTGATGCTAGGGTGTCGGCGGACGTCACGAGAGTCTGGCCGCGAGCGTGGACTCCCCCAATGCGCATCGCGCCCGGCAACCATCCGTCGTCGCGTCACCGGCCCTGTACCGCTCGACGAGGAGCACTTGCATGAACAAGATCGTCCCCCTCTGGTCCGTACCCCGCTCGATCTCGACCGGCTTCGAGCGCATGATGATGGAGCGCGGCGACTTCAAGGTCGTTCACGAGCCGTTCGGATACTACTTCTACCTCGAGGCCAAGGCGAAGGAGCCGGTGGGCATGCAGCCCCAGGAGGGCCATCCCCGCACGTTCGAGGGCACGCTCGAGATGATCGAGGCCGCGGCCGCCGACAAGCCGGTCTTCTTCAAGGACATGTCGTACTACGTCAGCGACCGCGCCGACACAGACTTCATGAAGCGCTTCGTCAACACGTTCATCATCCGCGACCCCGCCCTGACGCTGGTCTCCTACCACAAGCTCGACCCGGGCGTCACCCTGCGGGAGATCGGCTTCGAGTCGCAGTTCAAGCTCTTCGAGCTGGCGAAGGAGATCACGGGAGAGGTGCCGGCGGTCGTCGACGCCGAGGATCTGCTCATCGACGCCGCGTCGGTGGTCGAGCAGTACTGCGAGAAGGTCGGCATCCCTCACCTGCCCGGGTCGCTCACCTGGGAGCCCGAGTTCCAGCCTGAATGGAAGGACTGGGAGATGTGGCACCTCGACGCCGGCGACAGCACGGGCTTCCAGAGGGACATGGAGAGCTTCGACTACACCGTCGACGACGTACCCGAGCTCAAGGAGATGTACGACAAGTGCCTGCCGTACTACGAGGCGATGTACGAGGCGCGCCTCCGTCCGTAAGGACGAGGGCGAGGGCCGTCCGGGGCTGGGGGGCGCGGTGAGCACGACCATGTCGTCGTCACCGCGCCCCTCCGGCCTCATATCGCCCTTCGGGGGCCGCCTCGTCGATCTCGTCGTCCCCGACGAGGAGCGGGCGGCGCTACTCGAGCGCGCGCAGCGGCTCCCCCGCGTCGCCCTCTCGCTGCGCGCGCAGTACGACCTCGAGATGCTCGCCGTCGGCGCGTTCTCACCCCTCGACCGCCTCATGGGCGCGGACGACTACGGGTCGGTGCTCGGCGACCTGCGGCTCGGCGACGGCACCGTCTTCCCCCTGCCCGTCACGCTGCCCGTGCGCGCGGAGGACCTGCACGGCGCCCCCGACGAGGTGGCGCTCACGGACGACCGCGGCGCGGTGCTGGCCGTGCTCGCGGTCGACGAGGTCTATCCCGTCGACGTCACCGCCGAGATGCGCGCCGTGCTGGGCACGGCCGACCGCACGCACCCCCTCGTCGCGGAGTCGGCGGCGTGGCCGGGGCACTACGTCGCCGGCCGTCCCCGCGTGCTCGAGTTGCCCCGGCATCGCCTGCACGGAGCCCTGTGCCGGACGCCCGCGGCGACGCGTGCGCGCCTCGCCGCCCTCGGGCACGCCGCGGTGGTCGCCTTCCAGACGCGCAACCCGATGCATCGCATCCACGAGGAGATCACGAAGCGCGCCGCGCGCGCCGTCGGCGGCGCGCTCCTCATCCATCCCGCCGTCGGGGTGACGCGGCCCGAGGACGTCCACCACGCGCTGCGCGTCGAGGCCTACGAGGTGCTGGTGCGCAACTACTACGACCCCGCCGCGACGCTGCTCTCGCTGATGCCTCTGGCCATGCGCTTCGCCGGGCCGCGCGAGGCCGTGTGGCACATGATCGTGCGGCGCAACTACGGCGCCTCGCACCTCATCGTCGGGCGGGACCACGCGGGCCCCGGCAAGGATTCGCGGGGCGAGCCCGTTCTACGGCCCGTACGAGGCGCTGGAGATGGCCGAGGCGTACGCCGGCGAGGTGGGCGTGCAGCCGGTCGGGTTCGAGGAGCTCGTCTACCTCGCCGACGAGGACCGATACGAAGCCGTGGGCAGCGTCCCGCCCGGCGCACGTGTGCGCTCCATCTCCGGGACCCAGGTGCGCAAGGAGTACCTGGCCACCGGCAAGAGGCTGCCCGCCTGGTTCACGCGGCCCGAGGTGGCCGAGATCCTGCAGAGGACGGAGGCGGCGGCGGCGACCGGTCGTAGAAGGCGATCGCTCCGCGACCGCAAGGCACTGATCGCACGCAGGCCGTCGACCTGCGCCGCCCGCGCGCTGCCTCGGCACCGGCGACCTGTGCCGGGCGGCGCCCCTTTGCGGAGCCGCCGACTCGCCGTGTCGTCTCAGCCTGCCGCCGGATCCCGCGGCGCCGCGCCCTGACCCTCTGTGTCGCGAGCCAGGCCTCGGCCCGCGTGCGGGCGGCCTCGCACGACCCGTAGGGCTCGTCGGTGGCGGGCGCGACCGCGTCCTCGCCCAGCGTCTGCAGCAGCCCGGTGCGCCGGAACTGCTCGATCATCTCGGGCCCACGCCCGACAGGTACAGGCGTCCGCCGCCAGCGGCGAGCTCGGCGGCGTAGTTGCGGATGAGGGCGATGGTCGCGCTCTGCAGGGTCTCGCGCCCGCGCAGGCGGAGGACGACCACGGCGCGCCGCGCCGCGCCCACGGCGGGCAGCGAGGCGCGGAGCTTGGGGCCGGCGGCGTAGAACAGGCTGCCGTAGATGTCGAGCACGGTGACGCTGTCGTCGCGGAGCGCGAGCGGGCAGGAACGCTCGTGCCGGTGGCCGTCGCAGACCTCGATCTCGACCACACGCACGTCGAGCGACGCGAGGTAGATGTACTTGAGCACGGAGACGGCCGCGCCGGCGAGCACGGCGTACTGGAGCGGGATCAGCAGGACCAGCACGAAGGTGATCACCATGACGCCTGCCGACAGCCTGTCGGCGCGCCAGATGTCGCGCACGGCGCGGAGGTCGATGGCGCTCGCGGCCGCGACCAGGAGGATGCCGCCGGTGACCGCGAGGGGCACCTGGGCGACGAGCGGGGCGGCGCCGATGACGACCGCCGCCACGGCGGCGCCGGCGACCACCAGCGACCATCGTGAGCGGGCGCCGGCCCGGACGTTGAGGGCCGTCGCCTGCACCGAGCCGCCCACGGGCCCGCCGCCGAAGAAGCTGGCGGCGACGTTGGCGGCACCCTGACCGACGAAGTCGCGGCTCGTGTCGCCCCAGCTGCCGTCGTCGTTCGGGTACCGTCCAGCTGATCCCCGCGCCCTGGACGAGGGCGATGATGGTGAGGGCCAGGGCGGGAGGAGCAGGCGCGGAGCGAGCGACAGGTCGGGCAGCTGGGGCAGCGGCAGGCCGTCGGGATCGGGGCGATGTCCTCGACCAAGGCGACGGAGGGCAGGTCGAGCAGCGCGACCGCGACCGTGACGACGACGAGCGTGGCGGCGATGGCCAGCAGCCGGAAGGGCGTCC
>CAWFDC010000018.1:0-13498 GCA_963814545.1 uncultured Thermoleophilia bacterium
TCCGCGCCAGTTGCCCTGCCGGCCGCCGAGACCGCCGGCCGAGCTCTTCACCGGCAGGCGAAGGAGCCTCGCGGCGAGCTCGTCGGGTGCCGGGGGCGGTTCGCTCACGAGCCGCTCGCAGCGCTCGACGAGGTCGAGCGCGCCGCTGCAGCCCTTGTCGCCGGGGTCGGAGCAGGCGGTGACGCAGAACTCACGCAGGCGCTCGACCGGGGCCGCCAGCGCGGAGAGACCCGCCGCCAGGTCGGGCTCGGGCGGCGGCGCCGGGACAGGCTGGACGAGGTCGTACCGCTCGCCGAACACCCCGTTGGACCCGAGGGCGAGCTCGCGGACGGTGTCGAGGCGGACGCCGGCGCGCAGCAGCCGCCCCAGCCAGCGGCGTGCGTCGCCACCGGACTCGCCGGCGGCGAGCTCGGCGAGCCACGTCTCCCACAGCCGATCGGCCTCGAGCTCGCCGGCGAGCGCGTCGAGCTGCTCGAAGGCGGGGTCGACGCCGGCCTCGACGGGGAACTCGCGCAGGAGGCGCGCGGCGAACCCGTGGATCGTGTGGATGGGCGCGTCGTCGAGCGCCTCGAGGGCCTGCTCGAGGAGCGCCGCTCGCGGCGTGCCGGGAGAGGCCTCGCCGGCGAGCTGCTCGAACCTCTCGCGCACGCGCTGGCGCAGCTCGCCGGCCGCCTTCTCGGTGAACGTGATCGCGGCGACCGTGCGCACGTCTCCGCTGCCCGCCTCGGGGTCGAGGACGCAGCTGACGTAGCGGTCGACGAGGACGTGGGTCTTGCCCGTGCCCGCGCTGGCCTCGAGCAGGAAGGTGGTGCCGAGCTCCCGGGTCACCCGATCGCGGACCGCCTGGTCGAGCGGGGGGCGCTCAGCCCGGCTCTCGGAGGGGCGCTCAGCCCGGCTCATCGGGGGGCACCTCCTCCGGACCTTCGGTCTGCAGCCTGACGAGGCCGGCGAGCCGCTCGTGCTCGCGCTTGCGGGCACGCGCCCAGGACGAGAAGCCGCAGGCGTACCTGATGTCGCAGTAGTCGCAGCCCTTGTGGCTGGTACGCGGGAAGAGGCCGCCCTCGATCCCGTCGAGCACCTCGGCGACGAGCGCCGCCAGGCGCGCCCGGGCGGTCGGCTCGTCGCCCTCGAGCTCGAGCTCCTCGAAGCCGCCCTTGCGGGTGATGAGCCGGTACAGCGAGGTCACTGCCTCGTAGGCTTCGCCCGTGGTCTGGCGGACGGCGAGCTGGTAGACGGGGAGCTGCACGGTCAGGCCGCGTTTGATGCGCTCGCGCTCGGTCGAGCCGCCGCCCGTCTTGTAGTCGACGACCCGCGCGCCCCTCGGCGTCTCGTCGACACGGTCGAGGCGCCCGGCGAACCGCACCTCGCGGCCGTCGGGCAGCGCGAGCGTCACGACCCTGTCGTGCCGCACGCCGAAACGCAGCTCGACGGCGACCGGCCGCCCGCCCCGGTCGATGAACACCGGGTCGAGGCCCACCGAGCGGCGGAGGTCCTCGAGCAGCATCTCGCGGCGCACCGCCCACGCCAGCGCCGCGCCCGTGACGCCGCGACGCTCGGCGTCGGTGCAGCGCTCCTCCCAGGCCGCGGACACGGCGGCGAGCGCGCCGTCGCGGTCGAGCCCGTCGTCGATGACCCGCCCGTAGGCGCGCTCGAGGATGCCGTGCGCGAGGGTGCCGAACTCGAGCGGCTCGATCTCGAGGCTCTCGCCGGGCTCTTCGGGCGCCTCGAGCCCGAGCACGTCGCGCACGTAGAAGGCGAATGGGCAGCCGACGTAGCGCTCGAGCCGCGTGGGGTGCAGCTCGGCGGCGAGCGGGTGCCGCTCGCCGAGCCCGGCGAGGGCGGCGCGGGCGTCGTCGCCGAACAGGCCGTCCCACGCCCCCAGGTCGGGGCTGCGGCCGGCGCGCCACTGCCCCAGACGACGCTCGGCCGCCGCGGCGTCGCCGAGCACGACCGCCAGGTACTCGCGCCCCCGGCCGCGCCGGCTCGCCGACAGGGCGAGCAGTGCGGCCGTGTCGAACTCGCGGATGTCGGTCCAGGTGGACGAGTGCGCGCCCTCGTAGTCGGGAGTCGCGCCCGTGCGCCTCCACACGGGGCGAAGTGGAGCCCCCGGAGGAACTCGTCGAGCTTCACCGGGTGGCCGGCGGCGAGGGAGGCGAGGCGCAGGAGCAGGCGCGACGGCAGCCGCGGCCGGCCGGACGCCGCGTCGGTGCGCGGCACCAGGAGGGTGAGGCGCTCGCGGGCCGCCTCGCAAGCGAAGGCGAACAGCAGCGTCGACTCGGCGTCACGCTGCTCGGCGAGCGGCAGCCGCGTGCCGAGGACCTCGACGAGGCGCCGGCGCTCCGCGTCGCCGAGGACGGGGTCGGCCCGCCCGCGGCTGGGGAACCCGCCCTCGGCGAGGCCGGCGAACACGACGTCGTGGAAGCGGTGGCCGCGCAACTCGAGGGGCGTGACGATCGCGACCCCGTCGCGTGTCGCCCTGCCCACGGGCACTGTGTGGCTCGCGAGCAGCTCGCGCGCGACGGCGGCCACTTCGCCGGCGTCGACCTCTTCGCCAAGTACGTCGAGCGCCCGTGTACGACCGGCGAGGTCGCGCGCGGCGGCGGCGACCGGCGCACTGAAGAGCGCCTCGGCGACAGCGGCGAGGCCGTCGGCCCACGCCACCCACGACGCCTCCGCAGGAAGGGCTGCGCAGGCTCGCCTCAGGGTCGCGACGGCGGCCGCGAGGCTGCCGGCCGCAACCGACCGCAGCTGCAGAAGCGACGGGCTCTCGACATCGTCGTCGCCGGTGAGCGCCTCTCCGGCCTGCTCCTCCCTCTCACACCGGCGCCGCAGGTCTCCGAGGCGGAGCGCCAGGCGCGCGGCCCACTCATCGAGACCGGCGACCACCCCAGCCTGTCGCGCCTCGTCGAGCCACAACGCGGTCTCGCGCGGCGCCGCCGGCGTACGGAGCGGCGCCGCGACCAGCAGGTCGACGACGGCACGGCGGGCGAAGGGCCGGCCGGCCTCGGGCGCGAGACACTCGACGAGGCGCCGCAGCACGCGGGCGCCCTCGCCGCGGTCGGGTAGCCCGCAGGCGACGGGGACACCGGCCGCGGCGAACGCCGTTGCGAGGCGCTCGACGTCGTCGCCGTGCGGGACCACGACGGCGCAGTCAAAGAAGGGGACGCCGCGGGCGGCCGCGTGGAGCAGCACCCGCGTCGCCTCTCGTGCCTCGCCGCGCTCGTCGGCGACGGAGACCACCGCCAGCGTGCCGTCGCCGATGAGCTCGAGACGGACTGCGGGAGCGACCTCGGCGCCGCTCCAGACCGCGGCCAGGCGCTCGAGGTCGCGCGTCACGGGCGGCGCCTCCGCACGACGCTCTTCGAGCCCCAGCGTGCGGCCCGCGGCGAGCGCTGCGGCGAGACCGTCGTCACCGCCGTACGGGAGTGGCACGAGCAGGTCGGCGCCGCGCTCCAGCAACGACACGACGAGCGCCTCCTGGGCGCGGTTGACGTCGTAGACGCCGTAGAGGACGACCCGGCCGGGCAGCGGATCGTCACGGATGGCCTGGGCGGCCTCGTGGCTCACCTGCGCGGCGTCGAGGACCCCGCGGCTCGCGAGCTCGCCACAGTACGCGGCGTACAGGGCCTCGAGGTCGGCGGCTTTGGCCCGGCGCATGCGGCGGTCGGCGTCAGCCGGGGCGGCCGCCGGACCACCGGCGGCGGCCGTCGGGTCGTCGGCGGCCATCGGGCTGGCGGCGGCCGTCGGGTCGGCGACCGTGGAACCGGCGGCGATGGCGACTGCCGCCCAGCCCGCCCCCGGCTCGACGAGCGCCTGCCGGAGATCGTCGAACGTGGCGGCGAGCGCCTGGGCGAAGTGCGGTCGCGCCGAGACGGGGCCGTAGTACACGAGACCCCGAGCGGCCCGCTCGGCGACGAGGCGCCGCAGCAGGCGCTCGCGGGCCAAGCCCCCGAGGACGACGGGCGGCGCGCCCCGTGCCCGCGTCACCAGATCGCGCCCCAGTCTCTCGAGCGTCACCACGGAGACGTTGGCGACGGCCCCCAGCCGGCGTGTCAGGAGGTCGCGGGTGCGCGTACGCACCGCTGCCGACCCGACGACGACCGTGAGGGGCTCGAGAGGGCGGCCGCGCTTGAGCTCGAGGACGCGCTCTGCGAGCGCGTCCTCGAGCTCGGCGAAGCGGCCGACGAGGACGGTCGGCCCTGCGCTGCCTGCTGTCGCCTCGGGACCCACGGTCGGCGGCAGCCTACCACGGGGCGCGGACGCGACCGGCTCCTCTCGCAAGAGGCCGGCGCGCCGTCGCCGCTGGGGGCGACCTGCTAGTGCCCCGTGGTACCATCGTGGCGCGGCCGTGGGCAGGAGGTCCACGGCTCTTCGCGTAAGCCCATTCATCATGAGCCGTGCATCCAGCGCCAAGCGCCGGCGCCCCACCCTCGCAGTCCTCGCCCTGGCGAGCGTCGTCGTCATCGGCGCCGCCGTCGCGTGGCGGCAGGTCGGCGACGATGGCGCCGCGGCACGTGACCGATCTTCGAGCCCGGCGCCGCAGGAGCTCACGGCGACCGCTGCGCCCGCGACGCCCACGGAGACCACGGCCACGGGCGAGCTGATCGTCCCGAACGACCGCACCGTCAAGGCCGACCTGCTCGAGCAGCTCGAGCGGCCGCCACAGGTGCTGATCTTCGGGGGCTCGAGAGCGACTCGCTTCGAGCCTGCCTACCTGGAGCGCCTGACGGGGCTGCGCGGCTTCAACGTCGCCCTGCAGAACGGCCGCCCCGAGGATGCCTGGGCCTTCGTGAACCGGGTCCATCGCGATCACCCCGAGACGCGCCTGCGCGTCCTCTGGTTCATCCACGTGGAGGCGTTCCGCGCCCAAGGGCTCTCCGTAGGCCTCATCCAGGACGAGCGCCTCTCGCCGTTCTTCCCCGAAGCCCTGCTCGCCCGCGAGCGCGAGAAGCTGCCCCGCACCGAGGCCGAGATGCCCGCCGGCCGCGACCTCGCGCTGACCACCTACGGGCCCGACGGCGTCGTGCTGCGCAACCGCTACGACATCCGCGTCGAGAAGGGCTACAAGCTCGAGCGCGGCGTGGCGTGGGCGGTGAAGCGGGCCCTCGAGAGATACGCGACCACGACACCCGCCCTCGACCCGACGTCGATGAAGTACTTCGAGAACACGCTGCGCCTGCTCGAGCGCCTGGGCACGCGACCGGTGATCGTGCTGATGCCGCTGCACCCCACCCTGCTCGAAGCCGTGCGCGAGGCGGGCTGGGAGACACGCCACCGCGAGGTCCTCGACTACCTCCACGGCCTGCAGAGGAGCTACGACTTCGTCACCTTGGACTTCAGTCGTCTCGAGAGCGTCGACGGCGACCCGGACGAGTTCTACGACGGCTTCCACATCACGCGCAGCAATGCGCGGCGGCTCCTCGACACGGTCGTGCGGGAGGCTCCCGGCTGCTTCAAGTAGGCGGGGCGGCCGCGGCCGCCCCGCGACGACCGGAGACCAGCGCCCCCATCTGCACCTTCGGGTGAGCGCTTCCCCCCGGCACTCTCAGGTCGTCGCCACGACCACGTCCCTCAGGTCGGCGCTCCTGCGCGTACCCTCAGGTGAGCGCTTCGACCAGCGCCCTCTGCTCCGGGAAGAGGCGCAGCAGCTCGTCGCGGCGCCCGAGCTCGAAGTCCTTGCGTTCGAAGCCCGGGGTCACGATGCAGGAGACGAGCGACCAGGCGCGCTCGGCCGGCTGCCGCCGGGGACCGGCGACACGCGCGCCCTGCCACACGCCGGCGTGGACGAGGGCCTGCGGTTGCCGCCCCGCCCCGCCGGCGCCGCAGGGGTCGCCGAGCAGCACGCTCGCTTCACCGAAGACCGAGAGCCGCACCAACTCGAGCGGCCGACCGCACTGGAAGACCCAGAGCTCATCGCTCGCCAGGCGATGCAGTCGGCTCGGCGCATCCGCCGTCACGAGGAAGAGGATCGCCGTCGCCGCGGCGCGCTCGCCACGCGAGGTCGCGACGCAGGTCGCGGCGCGGTAGGTCTCCCTGAAGAACCCGCCCTCGGGGTGCGGCGCGAGGCCGAGGGTCGTCACCAGGTCCGTCGCCGTGGGTCGCATGCTCCCAGCATAGCCGCGACGTGCCGTCGTGTCAGCGGCTCGCGGTGCTCTCCCGGCCCGCGTCCGGCTGCGACCCGTGACGTCGTGAGGCCCCTCCACCAGCTGGCGGGAGGGGCCTCACAGTAGCAAGCCGTAAGCCGGATCCTGTCGTGGGTGACCATCCATCTCGGCCGCCCGTTGCCGGGCGGCTCTAGCGGCCGGAACCCGGGAGCTTCGGACGAGCAGCCCTCGAACGCTCCCCTATTTGGCCTTGCACCGGGCGGGGCTTGCCGAGCCGGCCTGTCACCAGGACCGCTGGTGGGCTCTTACCCCACCGTTTCACCCTTGCCCGCACCCCGAAGGGGCCGCTGGCGGTCTGCTCTCTGTTGCGCTTTCCCTCGGCTTTCGCCGGCTGGACGTTATCCAGCGCCCTGCTCTGCGGTGTCCGGACTTTCCTCGACGGCTGCCTCGCCCGCTCCGAGGAGACGGGAGACGCGGGGCCGACGCGGCCACCTGGCTTGCCCTCGCAGTGTACCCGACGAGCGTCCGCCGGTCACCGGTGGAGGGGGACACGCAACGAGGATCGCGAGAGGTCCGGGCGGCGGCGGCGGTGCCGGCGGCGGGCTCCGCGACCGGCCGCCGGGGGCACCGTCGCATCGTCTACAATACCGCCGATGAAGACCGAGCCGACGACCCCGGAGCCACGACCGCCGTCGCCGACCGGCGACGCGGCGGTCGCGCGTCGCAGCACGAAACGGCTGCCGCAGATCGCCCCGGGGGCCAGCGGCGCGCGGGGCTTCATCGCCGTGGCCTTGGTGACCGCGTTCGCCGTCACCGCCCTGGTCGCCGCCTTCAACATGGTGGTCGACCCGTACGGCCTGCTGGGCACGGGCCTCTTCGTCAAAGGCACCTTCTCCGACCGCACCGTGAAGGCCGATCTCATCGAGAAGCTCGCGGCGCCACCGAAGGTCGTCGTCGTGGGCTCGTCGCGCTCGATGCGCGTCTCGCCGACGCTGATCGAGGACGCCACCGGACGCACCGCGTTCAACGCCGGCGTGAACGGCATCGGCGGCGCGGTCGACGTCTGGGCGTTCGTCAACTACTTGCACGACCGCTGGCCCGAGGCGCGCTTCGACTACCTGTGGTACGTCGACGTCGAGACCTTCTCCAACTCCGAGATCGGCGGCCGCCTGACCGGCGAGCCCCGGCTGCTCAAGTACGCCGGCGAGGGGCTCACCTCGCGGCAGCACCTGAGCTCGGCGGTCGCCGAGGTCCTGAGCGGCGTCGAGAGCGTCCTTGCGTGGACGACGGTCGAGGACTCCATCGCCCTGCTGCGACAGCAGGACAAGGCCTCGACGCGCGAGGTCCGCTACCGCAGGACCTTCCTCGACGACGGGTATCGCCTGCCGCACGAGCGCACGCCGAAGGCGGCCCGCCGCGCCTACGCGAAGGGCCTGCAGACCTCCCTCGGTCAGTACGTACCGATCTACCGCGACGACTTCGAGCGGCTCGACCCCGGCGCGCGGCAGTACTTCGAAGCGACCATCGCGCTGATGCGCGAGCTGGGCGGCAGCCCGACGCTGGTACTCACCCCGATGCACCCGGACCTGTACGCCGAGCTGCGTCCGCTCGGCTGGGAGGAGCGCCGCGGCTGGGTCGTCGACTACCTGCGCTCAGCCCAGGCGGAGTACGGGTTCACCTTCGTCGACATGCACGACACGGCGCGCTTCGGCGCCGATCTCAAGGGCTTCTACGACGGCGTGCACATGAACGACGTGAACAACGACCGCCTTCTCCGCGCCGTCCTGCGCGAGACCGGCGGCGAGCTCTGATGCTCTTCACGAGCTACGGCTTCCTCCTCGCCTTCCTGCCCGTCACCCTCCTCGTCTACTGGCTGTTGCCCAGGGGGCCCTGGCGGCTCGCGTTCATCACGCTCGCCTCGTACGTTTTCCTCGGGCTCTTCGATTGGCGCTACGTCCCGCTCATGGTGCTGTCGACGAGCGTCGACTGGATCGCGGCGCGCGCGCTCGCCGGCACGTCGAGCCAGGGGCGGCGGCGATGGCTGCTGGCCGCCGCCCTCACCGTCAACGTCGCCGTGCTCGGGTACTTCAAGTACCGCGGCTTCTTCCTCGACTCGTTCAACGGTGTCGCCGCGCTGCTGGGGCTAGACGAGCCGCTCCCCGCGTTGCGGGTCCTCCTGCCGATCGGCATCTCCTTCTACACCTTCAGCGCCATGTCGTACGTGATCGACGTCTATCGCGGCACGATCGCGGCGACCCCGAGCCTGCTGCGGTACTCGACCTTCATCGCGCTCTTCCCGCGGCTCACGGCGGGGCCGATCCTGCGCTACGGCGACGTCGACGAGCAGCTGCGCCACATGGAGCCACGACTCACGGCGGCGCTCGCCGGGAGCGGCGTCTACTTCCTGGCCTGCGGCATGGCGAAGAAGCTGCTCGTCGCCGACCTGCTCCTGCCCCACGTCGACCGTCTCTTCGCCGACGCCGAGAGCCTCGGCCTCCTTGCCGGCTGGGCGGCCGCTCTCGGCTACACGCTGCAGCTCTACTTCGATTTCTCGGGCTACTCCGACATGGCGGTCGGCCTGGCCTTCTTCCTCGGCTTCAGGTTCCCGCAGAACTTCGACTCGCCGTACAAGGCCGTCAACCCGTCGCAGTTCTGGCGGCGCTGGCACATGACGCTCTCCTTCTGGCTGCGCGACTACCTGTACATCCCGCTCGGCGGCTCGCGCCGCGGCCTGCCGGCGACGGTGCGCAACCTGATGATCACCTTCCTCATCGCCGGTCTCTGGCACGGGGCCGGCTGGACGTTCGTGGTGTGGGGCGGACTCTGGGGCGTCTTCCAGTCGGTCCACGTCGTGGCCCGGCGCTACGGCCTCACGCCGGGCTGGACGTGGCTCAACCGAGGCCTCACGTTCCTGGCGGCGGTCGTCGCCTGGGTCTTCTTCAGGGCGCCGACCCTCGGCGTCGCCGGCGACGTGCTCCGCGCGATGGCCGGCCTGAACGGGGTCGAGTCGCCCCAGGAAGCCCGGGCCGCCATCGGCGCCCGGTTCGCGCTGCTGATCCTCGCCGCCCTCGTCTGGGTGCAGACGGCGCCGAACACCTGGGACGTCGAGCTCAGGCCGCGGGTGCGCTACGCCCTCGCCCTGGGCGCACTGTTGGGCGCGTCCCTGCCGATGATCGGCAAGCCCAACCCCTTCCTCTACTTCCAGTTCTAGTCGCTCATGACGCAGAGGGCCGGGCCGGCGAACCGGCCCGGCGCGCCGCACGTCTCATCGGGGCGAGACCGGGTGTTTGCTGAAGGAGGACACATGGATCTACGAAGCCGACGATCCGTATCGAGACCGACCGGCGCGCGACGCGGCGGCGCGCTCCGGGACGTCGCGTTCGTCGTGACGGCCCTTTTCACTCTGGCCGCCGGCGCGATCGCCTGCGGCGACTCACCGCCGGAGGCGAGGCCGGAACCCCAGCCGTCGGCCCCGTCGGTCACCGCCGCCGGCGACATCGCCGGCGCCGACATCACGGGGCCGGTCGCCAGCGCCGCGGTCTACGACTCGTCGCCGCAAGGCGGCGCCGGGCCGACCCTCGCCCTGCTCATCGAGGACGGGCGCGGCGAGTACGACAAGGCGAGCATCACGACCACCACCGAGACGACCTGGTACGAAGTGGTCGACGGCGCGCTCGCCGGCCTCGAGACGGCCCCCGACGCCACCGCCCTCACCGGACGCACCGTGGCGGTCGCCTTCGTCGGCCCCATCGCCGAGTCGTACCCGGTCCAGGCGACCGCGGGCTGGGTCGTGCTGCTCCCCGCCGCGGACTGACGCCCGATTCAGCCCTCTGAACCTATGAGGGTCACGCCGGGCAGACCGCGGAAGTCGGCGTCTGAGGTGACGAGCTCACAGCGGTTCAGCCGAGCCGTCGCGTAGACGAGCGCGCCCATCGCGGCCAGGCCGTGATCGAGACTGTAGTCGACGGCGGCGATGGCGACGGCGGTGTCGACCGGCGCGAACCTCGTGTACTCGAGGTGACCGACGATCTCCATGGCATCAGCGTCATCGCCGTGTCGTCGAGCCCAGCGGTAGACCTCGTACAGGACGACTGTCGGCGTCACGAGCTGGTCGGGGTCGGCCAGATATGGAGCGAACCGATCGGCCAGCGGGCCGTCGGCGAAATGCTCGACCCAGCCCGACGAGTCGACGACCTTCAGGCGTCGTTCGTCACTCACAGCCGGTCGGTCTCGTCGCGGTAGTCATCGAGCGGGGCTCCGCGGACGATCCCTCGAAGCTCCGACAACGGCCGCTTCGGCACCATGGTGATGATCTCACCCCGATCGATGAGGCTGACCGTCTGCCCGGGCTTAAGACCCATGCGCTCGCGGATCTCCTTGGGGATGACGATCTGGAACTTGGGCGAGATGACGGCGAGTGCCATCGCTGACCTCCTTCGATACCGCCGTCATCTTACGCGTACGCCATCGATAGCGCAAGCGTATGCCGTCTTTGCCATCGACCATGCACGGCGTGACACGGGAGACCGGGGTCCCCGCTCGGAGAGGCGCCGAGAGACCGCGAGGGACGAGGCTGCCACCCAGCACGGCGCTCGACGCAGCGGCGCCGCCCCGCGGCCGCCGGGCGGTCACTCAGCCCTTTTCGCCGATGAGGATGACGCCAGGCAGGCCGCGGCGTCCGGCTCAGCCGCGCAACGCGGGGCTGAGCTCGGCCGCGGCCGCCTCGTCGAGCAGCCAGGTGAGCGAGCCCTTGACCGGGGCGACGGCCTGCGCAGGGACCGCCTTCGGCACGCGCAGGCCCTCGAGCACCTCGGCGACCATCCCGGCCTTGTCGGCGCCGCTCACGAGGAACCAGACGCGGCGCGCGGCGTCGATCACCGGGAAGGTCACGGTGACCCGTGGCGAGGCGTCGGGCGCCTCGGTCGCGACGGCCAAGCGCTCCACCTCCTCGAGCGCGGGGCTGTGCGGGAACAGCGAGGCCGTGTGCCCGTCGGCGCCGAGGCCGAGGAGCACGAGGTCGAAGACCGGCAGCTCGCTCGTCGGCCGCTCGCGCGCGGCGAGGGCGCGGAGCTCCGCCTCGTAGGCGTCGGCGGCGCGCTCGGCCCCCTCCTCCCCGCGTACCCGGTGCACGTTCTCGGCGAGGACCGGCACGTGCCGGATGAAGAGCCGCTCGGCGGCGCCGTAGTTGCTCGCGGGGTCGCCCGGGGGCACGCAGCGCTCGTCAGCCCCAGTAGAGGTGGACGCGGCGCCACGGCACCTTCTGCGTGAACTGCTGGCGCGCCAGCAGGCGGTACAGGGGCTGCGGCGAGGTGCCGCCGCTGAGCGCGACCGCGAAGCGGCCGCGGGCCGCGGCGGCCTCCTGGGCCGCCTGGGCGAAGAGGTCGGCGGCGCGCCCCGCGAGGGCGTCAGCGTCGGAAGGATCTCGATGGTCACGGTGCACCTCCGTCACGGGACCCGCCTTCGAGCCCCCACTCGGGGCGCCGCCAGGCGTTGCCGTCGCGCGCTACGAGCGCGTCGGCGGCCTCCGGCCCCCACGTCCCGGCTTCGTAGATCGGCAACCTGCCGCGCGGCGCCGCCGACCACGCCTCGAGGACCGGCGCCATGATGCCCACGCCTCCTCGACCTGGTCGCCGCGCTTGAACAGCGTCATGTCGCCCTGCATCACGTCGACCAGCACGGTCTCGTAGGCGCTGAAGGGCAGCTCGCGCAGGCTGCTGCCGTAGCGAGTAGTCCATGTACACGGGCTGCAGGGCGACCTCCTGCCCGGGCACCTTGGACTCGATGCGCAGCGAGATGCCCTCGTCGGGCTGCACGCGGAGCACGAGCTGGTCGGGGACGAGCCCTCCCTGTCCGGCGACCGCGTCGCGGAAGAGGAGGACCGGCGGCTTGCGGAACTGGATGGCGATCTCGGTCACCCTGCGCGCCAGCCGCTTGCCGGTGCGCAGGTAGAAGGGCACGCCCTGCCAGCGCCAGTTGTCGATGAGCAGCTTGAGCGCGGCGTAGGTCTCGGTGATGGAGTCCGGCGCGACCTTGGGCTCTTCGCGGTACGCCGAGACGCCCCCGCCGTCGATGACGCCGCGCACGTACTGGCCGCGCACGGCGAACAGCGTCGACCCGTCGCGGGCGGATCGGCCGCACGGCGCGCAGCAGCCTTCACCTTCTCGTCGCGGATCGCCTCGGCGTCGAAGGGTGACCGGCGGCTCCATCGCGACCAGGGCGAAGAGCTGGATGAGGTGGGGCTTGATCATGTCGCGCAGCGCGCCGGCCTCTTCGTAGTAGGTGCCGCGGTGCTCGACGCCCAGCGTCTCGGCGGCGGTGATCTGCACGTGGTCGACGTAGCGGCGGTTCCAGATCGGCTCGAAGATCGTGTTGGCGAAGCGCAGGACGAGGAGGTTCTGGACCGTCTCCTTGGCGAGGTAGTGGTCGATGCGGTAGACCTGCCGCTCGTCGAAGACCTCGGCGACGATGCGCGTTGAGCTCGGCGCCGCTGGCCAGGTCGCGGCCGAACGGCTTCTCGACGACGATCCGGGTCCAGCCGCGGACGGAGGCGGCGGCGGTCTCCCCGGGCGGCGGCGCGGGAGACGTGGGTAGCGGCCGTCTGCGAACCGGCCTGCCGGCGCCGTGGCGGACCGCGCGCCGGGCCGCGGCGCGTCGGGCGGATCGGCGGGGGAGCCTGCGTGCGCGACCGCGGAAGCTCCACGGCCGGCGTCGCCGCCCCGGGGGCGCTCGCACGGCGGCGCTCGCCGCCGGCCCGCCGGCCCACGCCCCCCGGCGCGCGAGGCCCCCGGCCGGCGAGGCCGCGCACGATGACGGGGAACTGGCTGGGCGGTTCCCAGGTAGAAGACGCGGTTGCCGGCGGTGCCGCCGTGACGGCTGCGAGTTCGTCGAGCACGCCGGCCAGGCGCCTGTAGGTCTCGGGATCGTCGAAACCGCCCTGCACGTAGCGGTGGCGCGCGAAGCACACGCTCGCAGGCGCCGCCGTCGATCTGCTCCTCGCCGTAGTGGTCGGTCGATGGCGCCGAGCATGAGCTCCCGGGCAGCCGCGTTGCCGAGCGCCTGCGCCGACGCCGACGATGGTGAACTCCTCGGCGAGGACGACGTTCACGCCAATCGTAGAGGGCGGGGATCAGCGCGGTGCGCGTGATCGCCGGTGACGCCGAAGATGACCAGCGCGCAGGGCTGCAGCGCGGAGCTCGAGGGGAAGGGCGATGGTGGCGCGGCGCGTCGCGCCACGGCCGCCGTCGCCCTCGTCGTCGTACCGACGTTCGGCCGATGCGTCGTAGCCGATGCCGTCGAACGGGTGACGACCGTCGCTGAGCACCCTGTCGTCGTCACCGACTGGTGGCGCCACCACTGGGCGCGCCACCGACCGGCGGCGTCACCACCGGGCCGGC
>CAWFDC010000019.1:0-311404 GCA_963814545.1 uncultured Thermoleophilia bacterium
TTTCTCGATATTCTTCAAATACATATCTGTGAGAATGGCCTTGGAGTAAACGATATTGATTCTTTCCAGAATGTCTTCATTGGGGACGTCCTCCAGAATGGGATATTTTCCCCTTAAGATCTGAAGCAGATCGGAGGCGTAATTTCCCGCTTGATCTTTTTGTGGCTTAAGATTCAAAGCATTGAAAAGGGCATCGTCAATTTTTTTCCAGTCCTGATCGATTTTCTGGGTTTTTATCCAGGCTCCCCTGGAAAAATGCCAGGTTTCACCCGTCCACTTATCCAGTTTGATGGCATGCCCCGAGGATTGGTCCACAGTGTATCTGGGGGCGAATATAAGGCAAAAGAACACGGTTACAGCGATACCGATGAAAAGGCCCACACTGAAAATCTGTTTGCTTCGATCCATGTTTCCCTCTCCTATATTAGTCCTTGCTCATTCCCCATTACTCTTTACCACAACTTGCGGCTGATATTCCGGAACGATTTCTTTGACCGCGGATTGAATTTCGGGGATGTCCCGGCCCTGAGCCAAGGCCAATAAGGAATCCACGTGCTCATTCAAGTGGTCTTTGTTGCAGCCATTGCCCCTCAGCACCAGGATTTTTTCATGGGAGGTGGGGACAATGCCCTCACCTTCGGTGATCAACTCTTCGTACAGTTTTTCGCCAGGCCTTAACCCTATAAAGTTAATGGCAATATCCACATCAGGCGTAAATCCGGACAGTCGAATGAGGTCTTTTGCAATGTCAATAATTTTAATGGGTTTTCCCATTTCCAGGATGAAAATTTCCCCGCCGGTTCCCATGGAACCGGCCTGGAGAATCAACTGGCAGGCTTCGGGAATGGTCATGAAGTAACGGGTGATTTCCGGATGGGTTACCGTCACCGGCCCGCCCTGTTCGATCTGTTTTTTAAACAGGGGAATAACGCTTCCCACGCTTCCAACGACGTTTCCGAAACGAACGATCATAAAGCGGGTACGGTTTTGCGGAACCTGGGCTTGCGCCCCCACCAGCAATTCACAGATCCGTTTGCTGGCTCCCATTATGTTGGTGGGCCGGACGGCTTTATCCGTTGAAACCAGAACAAACCGTTTAACGTTGAATTCGGAGGATACTTCCACAAGATTCCTTGTGCCCAGAACATTGTTGGTAATGGCTTTCCAGGGCTGTATTTCCAGCATGGGAACATGCTTGTATGCAGCGGCATGAAACACCACCCCGGGGTGGTAATGGTTGAAAACAGGCTCCAGTTGTTTTTTGTCCTGAACACTCCCCAACACAGGAACAAGTTGAATCGAGGGAAGCTGCTTCTGAGTTCCAATTCAATATCATACAGGGGGCTTTCCGCCCTTTCAAACAGGATGAGGGTTTCGGGCCGGAAACGGCAGATCTGGCGGCAGAGTTCCGAGCCGATGGATCCTCCTGCACCGGTCACCAAAATGGTGTCGTTCTTGAGATACGAACCAATGCTTTCCTGGTCCAGTTGGATGACTTCCCGGCCCAGAAGATCTCTGTAGGCCACATCGCGAATGGCATTTACGGTAATTTTCCCATCAATGAGTTCACCCAGACTGGGTAAGGTCTTAAAAGGAATCGTCGTGTTTTTACAATGGGAAATGATGGTGCGCATCTCCTCTGCTGTGGCCGAGGGAATGGCAATCAGAATCTCTTCAATCTCGATATTTTTTGCAAGGACGGCGAGTTGGGACACGCTGCCCAATACGGGGATGCCGTGGATCATTTTATTAATTTTTACCGGGTTGTCATCCAGAAATCCCACCACATGATAGGTTAAATTGGCATTGTCCCGGATTTCACGAAGGATTTTCTCTCCGGTTCCCCCGGCCCCGATAATTATGAGACTTTTTGTGCCGGGGGCTTTTTTTCGGGCGATCCCCATAAGGGATTTGAAGATATGTTTCTTACTGCTGCCTCCCAGTTCAAAAAACAGCCGAATGCCAACTCTTGTTCCGGAAATGAGCACCACGGTGAGGGCGGCATCAATGATGAAAACAGATCTTGGAAAATCCCCCAGGTTGCTCGTGAATAGCAGGAGCATCGGAATCAGCACGGAACTGAAGATACAGGCCTTGACAATGTTGATCAGGTCTCTGGTACTGGTGTAACGCCACATGCCCCGGTAGAGATTGAAATAGTAAAAAATCACAATCTTGATGAGAATCAACGACGGCGCTAAATGGATAAACTGATTCAGGATTTCGTTCGAAAGGCTGAAATTGAATCGCAGGCAATAGGATGCCGCAAGAGCGCAGGCAAGCAGAACCATATCAGACAATATGATGAAAAGGGTGTTTATATGGATTAGAGGCATAGGGAAAACCGTTTGTGAATCATGTGCAAATCATTGCTACTCAAGACCGGCATGGTGTTTGAACGCCTTCCGGATAGGGTAAAAGATTGATGGATGAGCCCTTTTTAAGCAGGGAAGGGGATCATGTCAAGCCTGTTTTTGTAAAGTTTTTATTCTCTCGCCCGCTTCGCTCAAGACGCCAAGTCGCGAAGGAAAAGCTGTGAACAGTGAACAGTGAACAGAAGCAAAACTCCCTAACGAGACAAACGAAACAGACGAAATAATCGTCCCGCCCCAACATTGTCTTTTCTTTGCGTCTTTGCGTGAACCCATGTTTTTGACCTAACACCTAACTCCTCACTCCTCACTCCTGCCTCTTCCCTTGTTTTTCTCAGCGTCTTAGCGCCTTTGCGTGAACCTTATACCAACAAAACCGATTCTTGATATTGAGAAACCTGCTCATCGCAGGTCAGCAAAACCATGCCTTCCACCCGGGCTTGGGCCAGTAGAATTCGGTCGAAAGGGTCTTTATGAATTCGTGGCATGGAGTTCACTTTCAAGGCATGTTCAGCACAAACAGGCAGTTCAGTATATCCATTAACGACAAGCATTTTTCTTAAACGATGGGGATCGACCTTAAAATCTTCTCTTCCAAGGCCCAGTTTGATGATAATTTCCCATATGCTCGCAGCGCTGAAAAAAATTTGGTTTTCGCTGTTTGAGATGAGGTTTCGGGTTGATTCGGAAAGTTTTTCAGGCTGCCCGGCCGCCCACAGGAGGATGTGTGTATCAAGCAGCAGTTTCAAACGGATTTGCCCTCAAACATTTCCTCGATTTCCGAAGCCATGAATGAATCAAAATCATCGGGTATTAATATTTCTTCCGCCATGAATCCAAGTTTTCCGGTGTCTTTGCAATCGTCTGCCGACAGAGGTAGAACCTTGACCATAGGCTTCCCCGCTTTTGCAATAATAAAGGCATTTCCCTTGGCGGCTTCTTCCACCAATCGGGAAAGTTTTGTTTTTGCCTCATGAATATTGAAAGTTTGCATATTTCACCCCTATGAAAATCGAATTGAACCTAATTTTCAATTTAGGTTGAACTAAGTTTACAGAAGTTAGTTTACTCTATGGACATAGACTCAATTTGTCAATCCAAAATCATGTTCTCACGCCCGCTGCGCTCAAGACGCCAAGTCGCAAAGAAAGGCGCTAAAACTGAAAGTTGGGGGTTAGGTGATTATGTGGTTAAGTGGTTAAGTTGTTATGTGATTATGGGGTCTGCCCATCCATATAGGACCATCAACCGTCCACTCACAATTCCTGGTTTTTTTCAGCGTCTTAGTGTCTTTGCTTGAGCCCCGGTTTTTAATCTGCGTCAATCTGCGAAATCTGTGGACCGGTTGCCCCTGCCTCTTCCCCTGATTTTCTTAGCGACTTTGCGTGAGTCCTGTTTTTAAGCTGATTTTTCCTGTTGAACGCGTTCATGAATCCAGACTTTGATCAAAGCGCCTCGATCAACCCCGATTTTTTCTTTGATTCGATCAATTTCATTAACCAGGTCTTCGGCCATATCAATGGTGATGCGGACTTTCCTGCCGGGTTTGGAGACCTTTGCTTTCTTCATATCCACCAACTCAGTAATGTCTTCACCCGAATCAAAGCGATTGTCGAATTCCTTTGCATTTTTTGCGTATTTATTCCCGGCCATAGAGCAAGGTCTCCTTTTCTCTGGCACTTCTTACTGAAATGATGCGTATGGAGTCATTTCTAATTGTAAATACTGCCGCCCAAACTTTGCCATTAAGTTCTGCAATTAAAATCCAGCGATCCTCATCAGGGAATGATGTTTGAATCTCAATCTTTAAAGGGTCATTCCATAAATCTTGGGCATCATTAAAAGAAATCCCATGCTTTTGCATATTCGAATCGTTCTTGTTTTTGTCCCACTGGAATTTCATATTTAATACACAAAATTAACACAAAATTGCAACAAAATATCTCACGCACGTTGCGCTCAAGCCGCAAAGCCGCAAAGGAAAAGCTGTGAACAGTGAACAGTGAACAGTGAACAGAACCAAAACGCCCTAACGAGACAAACGAAACAGACGAAATAATCGTCCCGCCCCAACATTGTCTTTTCTTTGCGACTTTGCGTGAACCCATGTTTTTGACCTCACTCCTCACTCCTGCCCCTTCCCTGTTTTTCTTAGCGCCTTTGCAAAGCCTATTTAGGCGTAATGCCAAGGATTGATCATCTGCAGATCGTCAATATCCATAAAATCCCGGGTGTTCCTGGTGGATAAAGTCAATCCTCCGACCCTGGCAATGGCGGCAATTTGCGCATCCTCAACGCTGATCGGATGTCCCATCCGTTGCCGTTTTGCTATGATGTGAGAATATTCCCGGGCCGCGTCACAATCAAACGGAAGGCATTGATCGGGAAAATCATTTACAAACATCTGTTCCGCCAAATCCAATAAGGTGTCTTTACGTTTCCCGTTTGGCAAAAGAGCAATGCCCAACCGGATTTCAGCCACTGTAACGGCGCAAATCCAGACTTTCAGATCGGGTAGGGAATCCAGCCAAGCCAAAACCTTGGAATTCGGTAAAGGACGCATCATTTCCGATAAGATATTTGTATCCAGAAGAAACATCAGTCATCCATCGTGGGGTTATTCAATTGCCGGGGCTGCCTTCGGGGTATTTCGGGCAGGTCAACACCTCCAACCGCGGCAAACCGTTTGGATATCCGTGTCCCGATACCGGTTGTCCGCTTTTTGTGCAGTAGGAAATGTTTGAGTATCTGCCGGGCCTCCTCCTCCATGGAGCGCCCATTTCCAGCAGCTCTCATGCGAAGCACAGCCTTTAGCGATTCGTCCATGTTGCGTATGGTTAGACTGGCCATAAAAATCACCTCGTTTCATTAATGATAGGACAGCATTGTATGCATTGCAATCATTGACGTCAAGCGATTGTTGTTACCGGTTATTGGATATTATTCTTTCTGTCTTTTCTTGGCACCTTTGCGTCTTTGCGTGAACCCATGTTTTTGACCTCACACCTCACTCCTCACTCCTCACTCCTGCCTCTCCCCTTCCCCTGATTTTCTTAGCGTCTTTGCTTGAGCCCCGGTTTTTAATCTGCGTGAATCTGCGAAATCTGTGGACCGGTTGATTAAAGACTTGATGTTTATATTTGGCAATGCTATTGAGGATTATACGGATATTTCACAATAGTAATAGGGATTTTACAATGGAATATAAAAGGGAGCTTAATTTAAAAAATTTGCTGGCCAAAAAATCCTTTTTTCTTTTTGGGCCCAGGGCAACCGGAAAATCAACCCTGATAAAAAAGGATCTGGGTGAATCGGCGATGGTTATCGATTTGCTTAATTCACGGTTGTATCTCAGACTTTTGGATTCGCCTTGTGACCTGGAAATCATTATCAATTCAAGAAATAAAGAGGAAATCATTGTCATCGATGAGATCCAGCGGGTGCCGGAGCTCCTTCACGAAGTCCATAGATTGATTGAAAACAATAAGATAACCTTTTTACTCACCGGCAGCAGCGCCAGAAAACTGCGAAGAGGCAAAGGCAACCTGCTGGCGGGAAGAGCCTGGGAAGCACGTCTTTTCCCTTTAATCCGTAGAGAAATCCCCGAGTTTGATCTTGATCGATACCTGCTATACGGTGGTTTGCCGTCGGTTTACGCTAGCGAATATCCGGAAGAAGAACTCTATGCATATGTGAATACCTATTTAAAAGAAGAAATTATGGCAGAAGGGCTTATTCGTAAATTGCCCCCATTTTCAAGGTTTTTGCGTTCCATGGCTCTTTCAAACGGGGAAATGCTCAACTTTACCAAGCTGGCGAATGATTGCCAAGTGCCACCCTCAACTGTAACAGAATATGTGGGACTCCTCGAAGACACCCTGATTGGGTTTTTGCTTCCGGCGTGGACAGCGTCCAAAAAGCGCAAGGCCATCAGCACGGGGAAGTTTTATTTTTTTGACCCGGGGATAACCCACACCTTGGCAGGAACACAAACCCTGGACCGGAACTCGAATATCTATGGAAAATCATTTGAGCAGTTCATCGGTATGGAAATTAGAGCCTATCTCAGTTACAAACGAATAAAACATGACCTGTCATACTGGCGATCGGTACATGGATATGAAGTTGATTTTCTCATCGGAACCATGACTGCCGTTGAAATAAAAGCCTCACAAAGAATCGCTAAAACAGATTTTAATGGGTTGAGAGCCCTTGAAGAGGAAAAAATTTTTAAAAATTATGTTCTTGTCAGCCAAGATCCTGTTAATACAAAGGATAAAAACACTCGAGCCATTTTTTGGGAAAAATTTTTAGAAGATTTGTGGTTGGATCAATTTATTTAGCACGAATTTTGTTCTCACGCCCGCTTCGCTCAAGCCGCCAAGCCGCAAAGGAAAAGCTGTGAACAGTGAACAGTGAACAGAAGCAAAACGCCCTAACGAGACAAACGTAACAGACGAAATAATCGTCCCGCCCCAACATTGTCTTTTCTTGGCGTCTTTGCGTCTTTGCGTGAGCCCCGGTTTTTGACATCACGCCCGCCGAAATGGCATTCGAAACGTCAACCGAAAATTGACCCCCTGCGATAACCCAATTTTGACCCCCCTGTTGTTAAGATAAAATATCCCTGTTAGCTTTCGTGTTTCATCTTTATTGTGGGTAAGGCGTGTTCTTCGGAAAGGGATGAGCCGAAGGGAGCGTAGCGACCGAAGGCTCATCCCTTTCCGGGCCTCGACAAGTTGATTCAGTCTAACTGGCGTAGCAGCTTAAGAACTTTCTTTTGATTACGCCCGATATCGGATCTGGATACATCGTCGATTAAAATCGGGCAGGTATAATTGCTTTCCTGGATCAATAGCCCGCCGAAAGCATCTGCGATCCAGTAAATAAGATCAGGCTCACAGTCGTCAAACCATGTGGTGTTTTCGGAGGTGAACTCGAAACGGACGGTTTCACGTCTTCCCTTTAATGTATTGTATATTTCGAGCTCTTTCATTTGACGCTCCTGTTTTTGTTTTTCAAGGTTTCCTTGAGCCGATAACTTTCCCAAGTGCAGCTGATCACATGGGATTTGTGTGTGATCCGGTCAAGCAGGGCTGCGGTCATGTTGGCATCCCCGAAGATTTGCGTCCAGTCTCCGAACCCCATGTTGGTGGTGATAATCACAGGGCTCCGTTCATGACGCTCGGCTAAAATCTGGAATATCAATTGAGCGCCTTCTTTGGAAAACGGCACATACCCCAACTCGTCTATAACTGAGCAGCCCGTAACCGGCATAACGTTTAAGGATGCGACTCAATGCCTTTTCATCCCTTGCCTCTATGAGTTCATTGGCAAGACCGCATCCGGTCACGAAACGTGTCCTAATCCCGTTTTTGCAGGCTTCCATGCCCAGTCCGGTGGCCAGATGGGTTTTACCGGTGCCGCTTTTGCCCATCAAAATGATGTTGCGGGATTTTGGCACATATTCACACCCGGAAAGCTCTTTAATCAACCGGGCATCCAATTCCGATGCCGCTCCGAAATCAAAGGTCTCAAGGGGCTTCACCAAGGGGAATCTGGCTTCACCCAGTCTTCTTTTGTAACCATTTGGCGTCCGGGTTGGCTATTGAGCAGCTCGCGGGCGAGTTGGGCGCGGGCCTGAGGGGCTAGACGCAACGCTGCTGCCTTGAGCTCGTCGACGGTCATGGGGCGCACCTCACTTTGAGCGGCTCGGACACGATCATTGTACCGCCGGTTGCGCGCCCCACCGCAAGATGACAATGGGCTTCACGGGGCTGACGCGGAGGTATGACTGCTGGGGCGTCGCTGGTGAGGTGGAGAGTCTCTCCTCGACCACGTACCCGTGACGGTGGGTCCTGTGAGGCCCGCCGGAGCCGCGTACACAAGTGATCCGGGGGTTGAGAGTCCCGGCGCCGGCGGCGGACGAAGGAGCGAGCTTCTCGCTCCTTCGTCGCGTTTCGGGCCGGATCGCAGCAGCTTCCGATGGCCTCACTCACGGCGCGGAGCCGCAGGCCCGTCGCGCCGCCCCGCTTCGCTCTCCGCACCGTGACCCGCCGCCCCGCATGCGACACCGCGTCGCTGCGCGTCGTTCTCCACATCGTGACGCGCCGATCCGCACGCGACACCGCGCCGCCGCGCGAGGTGCCCCGCGTTGCCTCACACGGCGCCCGGCCGGTACGATGGGGCCTCGGCGGCCGCGCCGCTCGCCGCAGGCGAGACCGGCCGCCGAGGCCCTGTCCATCCGCGATTCTGCCCTGTCCATCCGAGTCACCGGAGCCCTGCGACGATGCGAGCCTCACGTCTCCTCCTGCCGACGGTCAAAGAAGACCCGGCCGGCGCCGAAGCCGTCAGCCACAAGCTGATGGTGCGCGCCGGCCTCGTCCGCCAGCTGGGGGCCGGCATCTACGTCTTCCTCCCGGCCGGCTGGCGCGTCATGCGCAAGGTCGAGCAGATCATCCGCGAGGAGATGGACGCGATCGGCTGCCAGGAGCTCCTCATGCCCGTCCTGCACCCGGCCGAGATCTGGCAGGAGTCGGGCCGCTACGACGAGATCGGCGACGAGATGTTCCGCCTCACCGACCGCAAGGGCTCGCCGATGGTGCTCGCGATGACCCACGAAGAGGTCATCACCTGGCTCGCCGCGCGCGAGCTGCAGAGCTACAAGCAGCTGCCGCAGCTCTGGTACCACTTCCAGACCAAGGAGAGGGACGAGGCGCGGCCCAAGAGCGGCATCCTGCGCACGCGCGAGTTCATCATGAAGGACTCGTACAGCCTCGACGCGAGCGTCGAGGGTCTGCAGGAGAGCTACGACAAGCACGTCGGCGCCTACGACCGCATCTTCGAGCGCTGCGGCGTGCACACGATCATGGTGCAGAGCGACCCGGGGATGATGGGCGGCGCCATCGCCCACGAGTACATGGCGTTCAGCGAGGCCGGGGAGGACGAGGTCGCCTTCTGCCGCGCCTGCGGCTACGCCGCCAACCTCGAGCTCGCGCGCGCCGGCGCCGACCGCGTGCCGCCCGAGAGCGAGCTGCAGGCGGCCGGCTCGCCGCGGCCCGGCGGCGGTCGACGGCGAGCCCGTCCCGCGCGGCGCGACCGGCGCGGCCGGGAGCGGGGAGAGGCGGGCGCCGACGCCCCGGCCGACTCCGCCTCAACCGCAGCCGACGAGTCCACCGTCAACGCTCCGGCCACTGCTGCGACGCCGTTCGGCGAGCCCGTCGCGCTCACCGAGAAGCGCGAGCTGCACACTCCTGGAACGCGCACGATCGCCCAGGTCGGCGCCTACCTCGGGCTGCCGGCGCGCGCCTTCGTCAAGGCGCTCGTCGTGATGACGGCGGCGCCGGAGGGCGGCGGCGCCCACGCCGCCGCCCCGGTCAGCGCCGCCGCCGCCGCGATGGGCGCCGTCGGCGCCGTCGACGAGCCCGCCGACGTCGCCCACATGGTCCTCGTGCGCGGCGACCACGAGCTCAACGAGCCCAAGCTGCGCCGCGTGCTCGGCGAGTTCCGCATGGCGACGGGCGACGAGGTGCTGGCGGCGCAGGGTGTCGAGGCCGGCTTCGTCGGCCCCGACCCGACGCCGCTGCCGCTCGTCGCCGACGAGGTGCTGCGCCGGGGCCACTACGTCGCCGGCGCCAACAAGGCTGACCACCACCTGGGCGGCGTCTCGGTCGCCGGTCTGCCCGGCGTCGAGTTCCACGACCTGCGCTCCGCGCGCGAGGACGACCCCTGCCCCCAGTGCGACGACGTCCTCGAGACCGCGCAGGTCATCGAGGTCGGCAACATCTTCCAGCTCGGTACCAAGTACTCGGCGCCGATGGGCGCCACCTACCTCGACGAGCACGGCGCCGAGAAGCCCATCGTCATGGGCAGCTACGGCATCGGCCTGGCGCGCATCGCCGCCGCCGCGGTCGAGCAGCACCACGACAAGGACGGCATCGCCTGGCCGGCGAGCATCGCCCCGTGGCACGTGCACCTCGTGCTCGTGCGCGCCTCCGACGACACGCAGCGCGAGCTCGCCGAGCGGCTCTACGACGAGCTGCCCGCCGCCGGCTTCGAGGTGCTCTACGACGACCGCGAGCTCTCGCCGGGCATCAAGTTCAAGGACGCCGACCTGCTCGGCTGCCCGGCCCAGGTCGTCGTCGGCAAACGCGCCGCCGAAGGCATCGTCGAGGTCAAGAGCCGGGTCAGCGGCGAGCGCCGCGACGTGCCCGTGCACGACCTCGGCGGCGAGCTGCGCGCCCTGCTCGGGGGCTGAGCGCGCCGGCGGCCGCCCGCCGCAGCGGCGGCCCCTCGGCCTCCTGCGCGCCCGCCGCAGGCGGGGCGGCCTCCTCGGCCTCGCGCGCGCCCGCAGGTTGGGCGGCCTCCTCGGCCTCGCGCGCGCGTCCGCAGGCTCCGCAGGCGTTGTCCCCGGTGACAACACGCCCACGCCCGCAGCCCGCACGCAGGAACTGTGTACGTGTTGCCACTCAAGTATTCGCTCCTCCGTGGCGATACCTGTCACTGGAATGGTCAGCCCGTTCACAACCATTGCGCGTGACCGCTTCTCGCGCGAGCGCTTCCCCGAAGCTCTCAAAGGCCTCATGGAGGAGCGCCACCTGAGCTACCGCCAGCTCGCCTACAAGACGAAGCTGTCGGCCGGCTACCTCAACCACCTCACCAAGGGGACGCGGCCCGTGCCGGCCGACCCCGTCATCGGTGTGATCGCCACGGCGCTCTGCGTCGAGGCGGACTACTTCCTCGAGTACCGGCTGCGCCAGGTCGCCGACGTGCTCGGCCAGGCTCCCGTGCTCGCCGACACGCTGTACGGGATCCTCCTGCGCGAGCAGCCGGTCTCCGACGAGGTCCTCGAGTTGCTCTCGAACCCGCCCAACGACGGCGGCACCGGCAAGCACGGTGGCAACGGCGGGAACGGCAAGAACGGAAACGGCAACGGGCACGGACACGCGAGCGACGCGAGTGACGCGGAGGCGATCGGGTTCTGAGCCTCGGGTGCCCGGTCGCGGGTCGTGGCCCTCTTCTTCTGCTGATCGACCCTCGACTCCTGGCTCTCGACCCTCGACTTCTGTGTCGCGAATCGCAACGAGGCGCCTGATGGGCTGACGGCAAGGCGCCTCACACTGGGGCCACGGAGGGCCGGTCTTCTGCGAAGACCGGCCCTCCGTTCACGTTGACGATGGCCGGCTGTCACCCTGAGTGGGTGGGGCGCGCAATCTGCGGGCCCACGTCGCTGCGGCCTCTACGGGCTCGGGTCCTGCCCGCGAGGGCCGGTGGCCGTCTCCGGTCTCCTGGACGATTCGCCAGGATACCGCGCAATTGTCCAGGGAGGGGAGCGCCCCGCCCGGTGACCCGCTCCCTTCGTAGCGCGGCGATCGCCCACCCCCGCCGCGCTCACGCTCCCTTCATGGGCAAGCGAGAGCCTGTGTAGTAGCCTGTGCGCGTTGGCAGGTGTCACAACGGTCCATGGGGGGAGACCCCGGCCGGCACGGCACAGCCCCGGCCGGGGCACGAGCAAGGGGGGACTCATGCCTGTCCGGTCGCGCGCACCGCTCGTTCGCACCAGACCCGGCTCGCCGGCATCACGCCGGCCGATAGCGGGGGTGCTCCTGCTCTTCAGCGTCCTCGTCGTCCTCGCCCTGGCGGCGCAGCCGGCCTACGCCGGCGATCCGCTGCCCATCACCTCCTACAACCTCTACTTCGGCGACCTGCATGCGCACACGTCGTACTCGGACGGGGCCCACGACACGGTGCCGGCCGACGCGTATGCGGCGGCCATGGCTGCCGGCCTCGACTACTACGCCACCACCGACCACGACTACCTCATGGAGTTGTGGGAGTGGGAGGAGACCCTGCGCATGGCCTCCGAGGCCACGACCGCGAGCTTCGTCGCCGTCCCCGGCGTCGAGTTCTTCCTGCGCGGCGGCGGCGCCTGCGAGTGCAACGTCTTCGGTACGACCGAGCTCTGCGACATCAAGAAGAAGCCGGGCGACGGCACGCGCAAGACCGACCACAACCGCTTCAAGAAGCGCCAGCTCAAGTGGACCCCGAAGCCCGCTTTCTACGACTGGCTCGTGGCCCACGGCGCGGTCGCCATGTACAACCACCCGCACTACCTGGGCGACGACTTCGACGACTTCGACCACTGGACCCCGGTCCGCGACGTGGGCATGGGCGCCCTCGAGATCCACAACTACGGCAGCTTCATCATGTACGGCTACCTGGACGAGGACGAGCCGGCCTTCAACAAGGCCCTCGGCAAGGGCTGGCACATCATGCCGGCGGCCAACTCGGACACCCACTCGGCCGACTGGGGCGCCGGCTCGCCGGTGCGCACCGTGCTGCTCGCCCCGAGCCTCGAGCTCGACGACCTCGTCGAGGCGATCCGCGAGCAGCGCGGCTACGCGACGCTCGAGGACGACCTGCGCGTGCAGTACACGCTCGACGGCCGGGTGATGGGGGAGACCCTCGACGCCGCGCCCGAGACCGCCACGGCGTGGGTGCACGTCGAGGACCCGGACGCCGACCCGGCCGACGCCGTGACGAAGCTCGAGATCGTCTCCGACGGCGGCGCGGTCGTCGCCGAGCGCGTCTTCGGCGAGGCCGACGGCGACACGACCGCGGTCGAGTGGCTCGTCGAGCTCGACGCGAGCGCGGCGCGGTACTTCTACGTGCGCGTCTCGACGGCCTCGACCGTGACCGGCGGCCCGGGCGTCACCGCCTGGACGGCGCCGGTCTGGACCGGCCGCTAGCCCGGCTGGACAGAGGAGGCGGCGGGGGCGGCCCGGGCCCCATCAGTCATGACCGGGCCGCCCCCGGGCCTTTCAACACCCGCGTTTTGCTGCTCGCGCAGAAACGGGGTCGGAGATATCGGCTCGCGCAGAAACGGGGTCGGAGACATCGGCTCGCGCAGAAACAGGATCGGAGATGGCCGTTCGCGTAGAGACGGCGTCGGAGATCGCGGCAGGCGAGCGGAGGGTCGGGGCCGCGCGACGCACAAGGGATGGCGCAGCGCGACGCGGTAGGCTCGCGGCCGCGCGAGGCGGAAGGCCCATGAACGGCGACGTGTGCTGCATGGCGCTACCCCTGTGCTCTCTCTCGCCCGACGCTCCGCGGTGCCGCAGGCCCACCTGTAGACCCCGCAGAGCCACGAAACCAGCCTAGCACGAGCGCAACGCCGGGCAAGGGGGCAGGCGTTGTCGCGACAGGCGACGGCCCCGAGACGGAGCCGGCGAGTGCGCGAACGACGGCGCCGGACGACGCGACGCGCAGGGCGCGACCCCGCAGGCGACGGCGCCGGACGGCGCGACGCGCAGGGCGCGACCCCGCAGGCGACGGCCCCGGTCGGCCCGACGCAGAGGGGGCGCCTCCTGCGGAGGCGCCCCCTCGTCCTTCGGGCTCTCGTCAGGCCGCCCTCGAGCGGCCTTTCGTCAGTTGACCATCTTCGTCCAGACGGGGTTCGAGATCGCCCGGTCGCCGTTCACGTCCTCGACGATGAAGCAGTACCAGGACTTCTCGACGTTCTTGATGCTGAAGACGATGCGCTCGTTGGTGGTCTCGTCACCGAAGGTGAGGCTGCGGATGACCTTGCCGTTGCGCACGACCTCGATCTTCTTGAGGCCGTAGGCCGCCTGGCCCCTGATGTCGAAGGTGACGCGCGGGTTGCTCTTCTTGACGGCCTTCGTGTCGCCGAAGTTGAAGTAGTAGGGCCGCATCAGCGGGCCGGTCGACACGTAGGCGCGGCCGGCCAGGAGGGCGGCGACGTAGTTCTTCTGGTTCACGTCCAGGTCGAGCGGGATCTTCGCGTAGGTGCGCGTGCCGCCCGACATGTGCGCCCAGACGTCGTGCACGTCGTAGCCGCCGGTCAGGTAGTGCTTCTTGTTCTGGTTCGTGAGCGCGCCGGTCCAGAGCTCGTAGACCTTGGCCAGGGTGCGCTCGTCGGGGCTCGTGCCCTTCGCCGTCACGCGCGTCGACTGCAGCTCGATGAAGTCGAAGTCGTCCGAGTAGTCGCCGGGGATCGCGCCGGCCTCGTCGGCGGTGAAGTAGCCGTAGGCGATGTACGGGTGCGCGATGGAGATCGTCATGCCCGCGGCGTGCGCCTGGTCGAAGATCTCCTGCGCCGTGCCGGCCGGGTCGACGAGCACCGGCGTGAGGAGGTTCACGCGGTAGGTCACGAAGTGCGCCCAGATGGGGGAGACCTCGTTGGCCGAGATGAAGGGCACCCCGCGGCTCTTGGAGAGGGTCCTGACCTCCACGTTGTTGGCGATCGAGTCGTGGTCGCTGACCAGGGTGAGGTCGAGGCGTGCCGCGAGCTGCGACTGCACCAGGTCCCGCGGCGGCGTGACGCCGTCGAGGATGTTGGAGTGATGGTGCAGGTCGGCCGAGAACCAGCGGCCCAGGCTCGGCGTGAACAGCGTCTCGACGGCGACGTTGATCGACTTGTCGACGCCCTCCTCGATGGTGAGGTCCCTGACCGCCGCCTTCGAGGTGAACTTGTCGCCCGAGGTGACGTTCAGGGTGATGTCGCCGGCCGCCACCTGGAACTGGGCGGTGCCGACCTTGCCGAGGTCGGTGAAGAAGACGCTCTTGCCGAGGAAGCCGACGACCGGCGCGATGCCGCCGGTCACGCGGATCCGGGCGTCGATCGGCGTGGTCGTGCCCTCCTTCTTCACCTTCACCGTGAGCGTGCTCATCGCCTCGAGGCCGAGGAAGTCCTGCGTCGTGGTCGCGTCCTCGGTGATGGTCAGGGGGACCTTCGCCGTCGGCGAGTAGCCCATCGCCACGGCGTAGACGTCGTAGTCGCCCGCCGGCAGGTCGAACGAGTAGAGACCGCCCTCGGCGACCGCCCAGGTGAAGGTCTCCCCGTCCTTCTCGACGATCACGATCGGCGGCTCGGGGAAGGCGTCCGCGGCCGGCGTGACCTCGCCGGCGATGGTGCCGGTCGGGTCGCCACGCTCGTCGGCGACGGCCTCGACGAAGCGCGAGATGCTGGCGCTGTCCTCGAACTGGACCAGCGCGTTGAAGGTGCGCGTCTCGCCCGGGGCGATGGTGGTCGTCTGGTAGAGGTCCTTCCAGCCGGTGCCGCCGTCGTAGACGTCGGCCGCGGCGTAGTGGAGACCGATCGAGTACGTCTTGTCGTAGCCGAGCACGTACTTGCCGTACGGGTCGGACACCGTGTAGGCGTCACGGTTGAACGGACCGAACATGAAGCCGCCGCTCGTGCAGAAGGTGTACCCGCAGTAGATGTCGGTGTAGGTGTCGGGGTTGGCGACCGGGTTGGTCACGACGGTGTCGATGGCGAGGAAGCGGCTGCCCTTCTCGACACTGAAGGTCGTGACCAGCTCGAGCCCCATGTAGTCGCGCTCGACCTGCACGACGACGAGGTCGGGGGTGTCCAGCGCAGGACGTCGATGTTCTGGTAGGTGTTCGGCCAGGCCGCCCACCCGTTGGGCAGGAAGTCGACGAGCGTGAGGCGGTCGTTCAGGTTGCCGGCGGCGTCGTACGTGGCGCCGTCGAGGATGCTGCCGTTCGGCACGCCCCAGGGCGGCGTGGAGTCGACGGCGAACGACACCGCGAAGAGACCGTTCTCGACGGTGATGTCGTTGGCGCCGAGGCAACTGCCGTTCTCGATGGGCGTGGGGCCGACGGTGACGGTGACGTCGCCGTCGGCCGCCCACGCCGCGGGCACGAAGAGCGCGAGACACAGGACGGTGAGCAGTACCCCCAGGAACAGCTTACGTGCGCTGCCGTGCATTCTTCCTCCTCGTGTGGACCCTACCTCGGAACGTCGGCTTCGAACGCGAGAATCGGCTGCGAGCCCCGGCCTCCTTTCCGCCGCCGCGGCGGCACGGTTCGGGCGGCTTGCCGCACGGGCCGTCCCCTCCGGCGGCGCGGCAGGCGAGTGATGGCCTAACACTATGTGACCGAGGCAGGGAAGGGAATGGCCGGGCACTCCAATCGTCCGACGTCGAGTCCGGCTCGGCGAACGCCGTGGCGGCGCCGGGTCGACGACGAACCGCCCGAGAGGGTCCGTCGGGGACGCCGAAGGCCGCGCATTGAGGCATCGAGGGGCGCGTACTAGACTGCGGGCGAGTCGCCGCGGCCGCTCCGCCGACCACCGGCGACGAGGTCAACGTCACGTTCACGCGTCCGAGGGGGGACAGCAATGAAACGTCTGGCCGTACTCGTCTGTCTGGTCGTGCTCGCGCTCCTTCTGTACGGCACCGGGGTCGCGTGGGGCGCCTGCACGACGATCATCGTCGGCAAGGACCTGACACCCGACGGCTCGGTGCTCATCGCCCATAACGAGGAGCTCGGCCACGACGCCTGCCAGCACTACGCCGTGTACCCGGCGCGGCCCGGCGGAGACTACGAGCTCTACTCGGGCGGCACGGTCACCGAGCCGTGCACGACCTACGCCTACATCACCTCGCAGGTCTTCGACAAGGACTACATCCCCGGCGACGTGACCGCCGGGGTGAACGAGCACCAGGTGGCGATCTTCAACAACATGGCCTGGAGTCGCGAGTACCCCGACGTACCCGTGGCGCGTCTACCCGGGTGGCGTGATCTGGACGGAGTTCAACCAGCTCGCCCTGCAGGCCGCCTCGTCGGCGCGCGAGGCGGTCCAGATCATGGGGTACCTGTGCGAGACCCGGCAGCTCAGCGCCGACCCCGGCACGATGTTCGGCATCGCCGACGCCGACGAGGGCTGGTGGATCGAGATCGCCCGCGGCGGCCAGTGGGCGGCGGTGCGCGTCGCCGACGACGAGTCGAGCATGCGCGCCAACTGCTTCCGCATCGGCGAGATCGACTTCTCCGACACCGAGGACTACCTGTGGTCGACGCATCTCGTCGACTACGCGGTCTCGATGGGCTGGTACGACCCGGCCGACGGGCCCTTCGACTTCGCCGCGGTGTACGCTCCGAGGACAGCCTCGTGAACCCGTCCAACACGCTCCGTCACGAGATGGTGCAGTGGGCCCTCGACGCCTGCGGGGCGAGATCGGCAAGGCCGACCTGATGCGCATCCTCCGCTGGCACTATGAAGGCACGCAGTACGACGAGAGCGACAGTACGCGATCTCGCCGCACTCGACCGACGTGCGCACCGTGCTGCCGCCTGAGTACCGAGGTGAGCGTCGTCGCGCAGCTGCGCGGGTGGCTGCCGGCGCCGGTCGGCGCCGTCATGTGGATGAGCCTCAAGACTCCGTGCAGCAGCGTCTACGTGCCCTGGTACATGGGCATCACGAAGGTGCCCGAGGCGTTCACGATCGGCACCGACAAGCCGACCGAGGGCTCGGCGTACTGGGCCTTCCGTGACCTCGCGCACTCCGTCGACGACCACTACGCCGAGACCCACGCCGCCGTCCAGGGCGAGTGGAGCGTCTTCGAGGAGCGGCTTCTCAGGGATCAACGGAAGGTCGAGCGACGCGCTCTGGCGCTGTACCGCGCCGATCCCGAGGCGGCCGCCGAGTACCTCACAGGCTATTCAGGCGCCGTCGGGCTGCGCTCGGTGCGAAAGGCGCTGGAACTGCAGGCACTCGCCTTCGACCTGGTGACCAAGCCGTAGCCGGGACGGCGGGCGGCGCGTCCGGCCAGGCGCAGGGCCGGTGTCGGCAGGCAGCCTGAGCGTAGCCGGAGCATGGAGGGCGTTCGGGGGCGGAACGCCGCTAGGAGTGAGACGAAAAGGGCCGGCGCTGGGGATCCAGCGCCGGCCCTGTGTGTCGGTGTCGGGAGGGAGGGTCGGGGGGCCTGGGAGGCTGGGGTGGGCGCGGCTGCGCGGCCCCGGCTTCAGCCCCTCTCAGTCAACGACCGAAGAAGCTCTGCTCTTTGACCGCGTGGTCTTTGATCGACTGCAGCTCACGGAGACGGTCGCGGACGTCCTCGCCCCGGCGGAAGAAAGCGCTCGATCTTGGGCATGAGACCACGTGCCATCTGGAGCCTCCTGTAAGAAATCACGAGAGCTTGTGCTATGCCGCACAAAATATACCCGACACGGCCATCTTCTGTCAATGGACGAAGTCGGACGCAGCGCGGCGGGATGCCGACGGGCAGGGGCCGGTGCGGCGGTGTGCCGCAACGTGGGGGCGCGGGAGGGGGCGGGGGCGGCGAAGGGTGCGCGCGTTCTCGGCGCTGCGCGGCCGGCGCGCCTCAGGGCTCGGTGACCACCCGCCTGCCCCAAAGGGTCCCGGCCGGTGCGGCGACGGGGCGTGGCAGGCGCAGCGCGAAGGCCGTGACCGCGAGCGGCAGGGCGGCGAGCGCGTAGAGCACGGCGCTCGGGCCGGCGGCGTCGCCGAGGAGCCCGAGCGCCAGTGCGATCAGGCCGCCGGCGCCGCCGGAGAAGCCGATCATCAGCCCGGTGGCGAGACCCATGCGTGTCGGCAGGTACTCCTGGGCGAGCACGAGCGTGGTGCTCATGTTGGCGTTGATCGCCAGCCCGACGACGGCCATCACCGGGAGCATGAGCGTGTAGCTCAAGGCCGGCAGCAGCGCGATGGCAGGCACCAGGACGAGCTGGGGCGCGATGAGCACGAAGCGACGGCCGAGACGGTCGGCGGCGAGACCGCCGAGAAGGGTGCCGGCGGCGCCCGCGACGAGGAGCACGCTGGTCATGACGTTGGCGGCGGCCGGGCTCGCGCCGCGGGCCTCGAGCAGGTAGAGCGGGACGAACGTGAGCAGCCCTATGGCGACCCCGCTGGCCACGAAGAAGAGACCCAGCAGGAGGGCGAACGGCCCCCACTCGCAGCCGGGCGGCTTGGCTGCGTGGTGCGAAGGAAGTCCCTCGACGGGGCGTGCGCGGAAGCGTCGCAGGGCCACGACGACGATGACCGCAGCCGCGACGGGGACCAGGGCCACGAGCGGCGTGCCGCGGAGCCCCAGCGGCGCGAGCGCGGCGGCGACGACCAGCGGGCCCAGCCCGTAGCCGACGCCGCCGCCGAGGGAGAAGACGCTCATGTCGGAGGTGACGCGGTCGGTGGCCGCCGCGCGCCGCGCCCAGCGGGCGCCCTCGGGGTGGTAAGCGGCGACGCCGGCGCTGCAGACCGCGACCGCGAGCAGGGTGAGCCCGTAGTCCGCCGTGAAGCCGACCGCGGCGATGCCGGCGGCGGAGAGCAGGAGCCCGGCCGGCAGCAGCCGGTGAGCCTCGCCGCGGTCGCCGTGGGCGCCGATCAGCGGTTGCACCACGGCGCCGGCGAGGCTGGCGGTCAGGGCGAAGGCGCCGGCCTGGACGTAGCCGTACCCGTGCGCGACGACGAGGAAGGGCAGGACGGCGAAGAGGGCGCTCGAGCAGAGGTCGGCGGAGCCGTGACCCAGCGAGAGCGCGAACAGCGTGGAGCGACTCACTTCACTCGACCTCATCGATGCACAGAAAATGGTCGGCGTGGCCAGATTCGAACTGGCGACCCCTAGTCCCCCAGACTAGTGCGCTAACCAGGCTGCGCCACACGCCGACCGTGCAGGAGAAGTGTAGCACAGGCTCGCGGGCGGCTCAGCGTCGTGCCGGCGTGCCCCCGCACGAGCAGCTCAGCGTCGCAGCGGCGCTTCCACTCGCGCCCGTCCTCACCGCTCGTTCGGGTCTTCCTCACGCCGGGGCGCGGCGCCCGGCTGGTAGACTCTGCGCCGTGCACCGGGTGATCCGCTACATCCCGAACTTCCTCACGCTGGCGCGTCTCGCCGCCCTGCCGGTCATCGTCGTCGTGTACGGCCGCGACGTGCCGGGGCCGTCGTGGACGACGGCCGTCATCATCCTCGCGGCCGGCCTCTCCGACGTGATCGACGGCCTCATCGCGCGCCAGTTCGACGCGCGCAGCGAGTTCGGGCGCTGGGTCGACCCGGTCGTCGACCGCGCCTTCTTCTTCACCATCGTCGCGATGCTCTGGTGGTACGACACGCTGCCGCTCCTCGCCGTGTCTGCCGATCCTCCTGCGCGACGGGGTGATCCTGCTGCTCGCCCTGCCGGTCAAGCGCTTCACGAGCGCCGGCCCGGCGGTCAGCGCCTGGGGGAGGGCGGCCAACTTCGTCCTCATCCTCGGGCTGCAGTTCTTCATCGTCGACCTGCGCGTGCTGGGCTGGTTCTTCTACGGCATCGGCCTCGTGCTCTACGTGGGCTCGGCCTTCCTCTACCTCTACCGCGGCCTGCGCTTCTACCTCGTCGAGCGGGCGGCCGAGCAGGGCTGAGGAGCGGGCGGCCGGGCGGCGGAGCAGGGCCGACGCCGCGCAGCACCTGTCGCCGCGCCGTCGCTCCGCTGGTACGATAGGCCGGATACGAGCGGGACCCCGCCGACCACGGCGCAGAGGGGCACGCGATGCGCGCAGTCGTCATGGCAGGGGGCGAAGGCACGCGCCTGCGCCCGCTGACCAGCAACCAGCCCAAGCCGATGGTGCCGCTGCTCGGCAAGCCGTGCATGCGAGTACATCCTCGAGCTGCTGCGCGGTCACGGCATCGAGGAGACGGTCGTCACCCTCGCCTTCCTGCCCAAGATCATCCGCGACTACTTCGGCGACGGCTCGACCCTCGGCGTGAGCCTGAACTACTCGGTCGAGACCTCGCCGGCCGGCACCGCGGGGAGCGTCAAGCTGGCCGAGTCGTACCTCGCCGACGAGGCCTTCATCGTGATCTCCGGCGACGCCCTCACCGACATCGACCTCGACGCCGTCGTCGCCGCCCACAAGGCGCGCGGGGCGCTCGTCACCATCGTCCTCAAGCGGGTGGCGAACCCGCTCGACTTCGGCGTCGTCGTCGTCGACGGCGAGGGCCGCATCGAGCGCTTCCTCGAGAAGCCGACCTGGGGTCAGGTCTTCTCCGACACGGTCAACACCGGCATCTACGTGCTCGACCCCGAGATCTTCGGCCACATCCCGGCCGACAGGCCCTTCGACTTCAGCCAGGACCTCTTCCCGCTGCTCTTCGACCAGGGGGCGCCGCTCTACGGCTACGTGGCCGAGGAGGGGTACTGGCAGGACATCGGCAGCCTGCCGCAGTTCCTCGACGCCAACCGCGACCTGCTCGACGGCAAGGTGCGGGCCGCGATCGAGGGCATCGAGCTCGAGGGGCGCGTGTTCATCGGCGCGACCTCGGGCATCGATTCGCTCGACAACGTCAAGGGGCCCGCCTTCATCGGCAACTACGCCAAGATCGACCCGAGGGCGCGCATCATGCCCTACTCGGTGCTCGGCAACAACGTCGTCGTCAAGGGCTACGCCGAGACGCGCCACAGCGTCGTCGACTCCAACACCTACATCGGCGCCTCGAGCAAGGTCTACGGCAGCATCGTCGGCAAGAACGTCGACATCAAGGGCGGCGTCACGCTCAGCGAGGGTGTCGCCGTCGGCGACGAGTGCATGATCGAACGAGCAGGCCTACGTCGCCCCCGGGGTGCGCATCTACCCGTTCAAGACGGTCGAGTCCGGGGCCCAGGTCAACTCGAGCATCATCTGGGAGTCGCGCGGCACCTCGCAGCTCTTCAGCAAGGAGGGCGTGGTCGGCCTCATCAACGTCGACATCACCGCCGAGCGCGCCCTCAAGATGGCCATGGCGTACGGGACCTCCCTGCCCAAGGGCGCGCGCGTGAGCACGAGCCGCGACGCCCACCCCGCCTCGCGGGTCATCAAGCGCGCCCTCATGTGCGGGCTCAACTCGACCGGCGTCGTCGTCCGCGACCTGCGCATCGCGAGCTCGGCCGTCAACCGCTTCGAGGTCAAGAGCGGCAACTCCGACGGCGGCATGCACGTGCGCATCGCCCCCTGGGACCCGGAGTCGATGCAGATCCAGGTCTTCGAGCCCCCCGGGGTCAACATCGCCGACAAGCGCCAGAAGGACATCGAGAAGTACTACGGCCGCCAGGATTTCCGCCGCGCCTTCTACAGCGAGTTCGGCGAGATCCACTTCCCCGACCGCGCCATGGAGGGGTACCTGCGCGCGCTCGATGCGCTCGTGGGACCTGAAGCGCATCCGCTCGCGCGCCTACCGCATGGTCGTCGACTACTCGTACTCGCCGGCCGCCTACTCGCTGCCCAACATCCTCGGCCGCTGGGCGCCGAGGTCCTCGCCCTGCGCGCCTTCACCGAGCCGGACCGACCGACGATGGGCCCCGAGGAGCTCAGCGCCAACATCGCCGAGGTCGGCCGCGTGGTCGGCGTGATGGAGGCCGACCTGGGCTTCGTCGTCGGGCCGGCCGCGGAGCGGCTCTACCTCGTCGACGACCGCGGCCTCGAGGTGCCCGCCGAGAAGGTGCTGCTGCTCTTCGTGCGGCTCGTCGCCCAGCAGGCGCCGAGCGGGTCGCGGATCGCCCTGCCGCTCACCGTGACCCGCCTGGCCGAGCGCCTCGCGACGCCGTTCGGCGTCGAGGTCGTGCGCACGCCGGTCTCGCTGCCGGCACTGGCACGGGCGTCGACCGAGGACGGCGTCGTGTTCGCCGGCGGCCTCGGGGGCGGGTACATCTTCCCCGAGTTCCTGCCGGCCTTCGACGCCGTCATGAGCCTCGGCAAGCTGCTCGAGCTGCTCGCCCCGCAGGACCGCCGCCTCAGCGCCGTGCTCGCCGAGATCCCCGACCAGCACGCTCGTGCACCACACCGTGAGCTGCCCCTGGTCGCTCAAGGGGACGGTGATGCGGGCGACCACCGAGGCGCTGGCGCGGCAGGTCGAGGGTGGGGAGGAGGCCGGCAGCCTGAGCCTCGTGGACGGCATCCAGGTGAACCGCGGCGAGGACTGGATGCAGTTGCTCCCCGACGCCGACGAGCCGCTCTTCCACATCTACGCCGAGGGCGCCGACCACCACGCCTCGGAGCGCATGGCCGGCGAGCTGGGGGCCATCGTCCGCGGGCTGATCGACGAGGACGCCGAGTAGGGGAGAGGGCCGCCGCCCGGATCGCGGCGGCAGCGCTGCGACGCACCGCGGCGTGCGCCACCCGTCCCGGCGGCGCCGACGCACGCGCACGCACTCGGCGTGCACACCAGCCGCACGCACTCGGCGCGCAGCACCGCGCGCACGCCTGAACGCTCAAGCCCGAGCGCCTTTCGACCGAACCTGACCGTGTGCACTCACGCGGGCGCGCTACGTGCGCGCGGCAGGACGTCGCCCGCGGCGGGCGAACCCCAAGGTGGCCCGCCCGGACGGCGGGCGACCGGACGGGCGACGCGTGCGCGCGCACGCACGCCGGCCGCGAGACGAGCGGCCCGGGACGGAGCAGGGATGCGCGAGGGACTGGACAGCGAGGCGAGGGGCGCCGGGCTCACGGGCGCGGAGCGCCCGGCCGCCCCGGCGCCCAGCCCGCCGACGCTCCAGGACAGCTCCCGGATGGCGCGCCGGCAGGGTAAGCGGCGGCGTGTCCGTCGCGTCGCCGTCGTCGCGCTCGTCGCCCTGCTCGTCGTCGGGCCGCTGGTCGCGCTCGAGGTCTGGCTCCAGGACCGCATCGGCCTCGGCGTCGCCGTCGCCGGCGTCTCGCTGCAGGGCGCGGACGAAGCCGACGCCCGCGAGCGCCTCGTCGCCGAGTTCGCCGAGCGTGTCGAGCCCGTCCGTCTCGAGACCCGCGAAGGCACGTACGAGACGACGCTGCGCCGAGCTCGGCGTCAGGGTCGACTTCGAGGCGACGGCCGGCGGCGGCCTCCGCCGCCGGGTGGCGGCGGCTCCCCCTCGGGGTCGAGGTCTGGCTCCCCGGTCAGGGCGACGTCGCCCCGGTCGTGACCGTCGACGAGGAGGTCTTCGCCGCCGGCGTCGAGGCGGCGAACGCCGAGCTCGGGCGCGCCCCGCGCGACGCCCGGCTGCGCTGGGACGGCGACGCGCTCGACGTGACGCTCTCCGAGGACGGCCTGGGCCTCGACGAACCGAGCGCTTCGGGCGGCGCTCGTGAGGGCGGTGAAGGCCGGCCGGCCCTTCGAGGGGCCGGCCCCGACCGCCCTCGTCGCGCCCGAGGTCACGACCGAGCAGGCGCGCGAGCGGCTGCCGATCGCCCGTCTGTACCTCGAGCGGCCGCTCGAGCTGCGCTTCAAGTCACGCCGCATCGTCCTGCCAGCCCAAGGTGATGGCCGGGATGCTCTCGGTCAACCGCGGCGAGGACGCCGACGTCGCGCCGCTGACCTTCGACAACGCCGAGGCGCGGCGCACGCTGCGGCGTCTCTTCTCGAAGGTCGAGCGGCCGGCGGTGGACGCGCGCCTCGTCGTCAGCTCCGCCGGCCGCCTGACGATCAAGCCCAGCCGCGCCGGCGTCGCCCTCGACATGGACGAGCTGCTGGCCGACCTCGACGCGGCGGCGAGCGGCGGCGGCCGGCACAGCGTGCACGTCGCCGTCGTCGCCGTGGAGCCGAGGCTCAGCACGCGAGGAGGCCGAGCGCAACGGCCTCGCCTCGCAGGGCGCGCAGTTCGTGACCTACTTCGACACCGCGAACGCGGCGCGGGTGCAGAACATCGCCCGCGCCGCCGGTCTCGCCGACGGCACCGTGATCCCGCCCGGCGCGACCTTCTCGCTCAACCAGACCCTCGGCCCGCGCAGCGTCAACCGCGGCTTCGACTACGCGCCGGTCGATCGCCGGCGACGGCGTGCTGCGGCAGGGGGTGGGGGGCGGCATCTGCCAGTACGCGACGACGCTCTTCAACGCCGCCTTCTTCGCCGGGCTGCCGATCGTCGAGCGGCACGCGCACGGTCTCTTCATCGACCACTACCCCGTGGGCCGCGACGCGACGGTCTCGTGGGGCGGCCCCGACATCAGGTTCCGCAACGACACCGGCAAGCCGCTGACGCTGCGCAGCTGGGTGCGGGGCAACGCCCTGACGGTGGCGCTGGTGGGCAGGACGGGCCGGACGGTCACCTACGAGACCGGCCCGTTCACCGACGTGCGCAAGCCCGCTCACGGCAAGTCCGACCCGCGCGTCGTCTACGACGAGGACCTCTCGAAGGGCGTCGTGCGCTGGGAGCGCGGCGGCGACGGCCGCACGGTGCGCGTGACGCGGGTCGTGAAGCAGGGCGACCGCGTGCTCATGCGCGACACGTTCGTCTCGACCTACCGGCCGATGGACTGGATCAAGCGGGTCGGCACCGGCGGCTGACGGCGCCCCCGGCGAGCGGGGCGCGACGAAGCCCCGCCGCGCCCGCCGCTCAGGCGGTCTTGGCGATGACCTGCTTGCAGACGATCTTGAGCGTCTCGAAGACGCCCTCGCCGGTCACCGCGCTGGCCGGCATCACCGGGGAGTCGGTGTGGTTGAGCAGCTCGTTCAGGTCCTCGACCGAGAAGGTCTCGGTGAGGTCGCGCTTGTTCATCTGGATCACGAAGGCGAGCTTGCTGAGGTCGTCGCCCTGGCCGAGAAGGTTGTCCCAGAGGTTGAGGTAGCTCTCGACGTTCTCGTCGAGGCGCGTGATCTGCGAGTCGGCGACGAAGATCATGCCGTCGACGCCCTGCAGGACGAGCTTGCGGCTGGCGTTGTAGTAGCTCTGGCCCGGCACCGTGTAGAGGTGGAAGCGGGTCTGCATGCCCTTGACCTTGCCCAGGGTGAGGGGGAGGAAGTCGAAGTAGAGCGTGCGCTCCTCCTCGGTGGCGATCGAGACCAGCTTGCCGCGCGCGTCGGGGTTGATCTTGCGGTGGATGAACTGGATGTTCGTCGTCTTGCCGCAGAGCCCGCAGCCGTAGTAGACGATCTTGTAGTTGATCTCGCGCGCGGCGAAGTTGATGAGCGGCATCGCAGGCGGCCTCAGGCGTCCTGGAAGAGGTCGTCGATGGCCCGGCCGGCCGAGCTCTCGAAGTCGGCGTCCATGGCCGGCGTCTCTTCGTCCTCGTCGACCTCGAAGATCTGGCGCAGGACCTCGACGGCACGCTGCGTGTAGAGGCGGACCTTGCCGACCTGCGTCTCGCGCCCGAAGGTCACGATGAGGAGCACCTGCTCGGTGACCTGGGTGACGTGCAGGTTGAGGGCCCGCCCCTCGTGGAAGAGGAGCGTGAACTCGTTCTCGTCGAGGATGCGCGCCAGCTGCTGGGTGGCGGCGAACGAGCTCGCCGCGAGCGAAGCCAGCGAGAGGGTCTCCGGGTGGTACTCGTCGGAGGCCGTCGTGATCGGCTGGCCGGAGGTGCTGATGAGGGCGAGGAAGGTGGAGCCGGAGACCTCCTTGAGCTTCTGGAGGAGGTCGTCGCAGAGGTCCAGCTGGCGGTCGTTGATGACCAGACCCTTGCGTTTTGTCACGAACGCTCCCTTCGCTCGAGCCCGCGGCCGCGCAAGTATACATCAGGCGTTGTCAGGCCTGACGGCGTGGCCCGCGGCGGCGGCCGCCTTCTCCACTATCGGCCGCGGGCTGCGGAATCATGAGCCTCGCCGGGGCCGTCTGGAGCGAGGCGCCGAAGCCGGCGAGAGTCTTGCGAGCGTCAGGACGCCCGCAGGGGCTCAGGCTCGAGCGCGACTCGAGGCTTGAGACCGCGGCGCCCGGCCTTGGGAGCGCGCCGGGCTGGGGGTCGGCGCCGGGGAAGGAGGGGACGGGCGCCGGCGCGCGAAGCTCACGGTACGGCGCCCGGGGAGGGCGAAGGGGCGCCGCCGGCGTCGCGTCGCAGGCTGCGAGCGACGGGGGAGTGTGATGTACTGTCGCGACGGGACACACAGGGAGCCGCCGCCACCATGAGCCTCGAAGGAGACCTCAGAGAGCTGCCGCTCGCCAGCCTCATCGAGATGACGGCGCTGGGGAGCAAGACCGGCCTCGTGCTGCTGCACCACCACGAGGGCGCCGAGGTGGGCCGCCTCGTGTTCCGCGACGGCCGCCTGGTCGGCGCCTCCTGCGGCTCGCTGGGCCCCGAGAAGTCGTTCTACGCCCTGCTCGCCGTCAAGGAGGGGCGCTTCCGCTTCGAGCCCACGACGGCGATCGGCGATGAGCAGTGCAACCTGCCCACGGCGTCGCTGCTGATGGAGGGCATGCGCCGCATCGACGAGCTCGCCGAGCTGCGCCGCACGCTGCCGGCGCCGGCCTACGCGCGCCTCGTCGAGGGCCAGGCGCGCGACGCGCTCGAGTCGCGCGTGCTCGGCTACCTCGGCCCCGGCGCGCGCACGATCGGCGACATCGTCGACGGGGTGCTCGTGGGCGCCGACGCCGACGAGTACGACGCCCTCAAGGCGATCACCCGGCTCGAGGCGCGCGGCGTCGTCGCCGTCGCCCGGCCGGCCGCGGGGCAGGGCGGCTCCGGCGGCCCACCTCAACCTGAACTTGAACGTTGAGACCCGCTGGGCTATTGTCTGTGGTCCACGCCGCCTAGGGGAGGGATCGTCACGATGGACGACATCGTCGACCTGGTGTCACGCTCCGACGACGAGTTGCGCGCCCTGATCACCCAGCTCGAGGCCGAAGAGCGCGACATCTCGCGGCGGCGACGCATCCTGCAGGGCAAGCTCGACATCCTGCGCGCCGAGCTCGTGATGCGCCTGCAGCGCGCCCACAGCGAGGGCGAGGCCGTCATCGACGCGGTCGACGTCGACGCGCTCTCCCGCATCCTCGCCGGGCAGGTGCCCGAGGCGGCGGCCGGCGAGCGCGACGCCGCGGCCGCCGGCGACGAGCCCGCCGCCGACGAGGGCACGCGCGAGGCCTGACGGTGTTCTGCCCGCAGTGCGGCTACAAGAACGACGACGGCGCCGCCTTCTGCGCGCGCTGCGCCGCCAGCCTGCTCACGACGCCCGACGACGCTCAGACGACGATCAGCTACCCGCCGCCGTCCGACGAGTGCGCCGACGCCGACGCCGAGCAGCGCCCCGTCAAGGGCGCGGCGCTCGTCGTACGCTGCGGCGGGGGGCGGGCGGGCGAGTACTACGCGCTCGACGACGAGCACGAGCGCCTCACGCTGGGGCGGCACCCCAAGGCCGACATCTTCCTCGACGACGTCACCGTCTCGCGTCACCACGCCGTCGTCGAGCGCGAGGGCGACCACTACGTGATCTCCGACGAGGGCAGCCTCAACGGCACCTACGTCAACCGGCGGCGCAGCGACCGCAGCGTGCTCGCCGACGGCGACGAGATCCAGATCGGCAAGTACAAACTGACCTTCCTGGCGCCGTGACGCGGCCGGCCCTCCGCACACCGTGAGCGCGACCGAGAGTCCCGAGCTGCTGTTCGACGTCGGCGCCGAGAAGCTGCTGACCATCGGCTCGGTGGTCGAGCGCCTGCGGCCCGAGTTCCCCGACATCAGCGTGAGCAAGCTGCGCTACCTCGAGGAGCAGGGGCTGGTGATGCCGCAACGCACCAAGTCCGGCTACCGGCTCTTCTCGGAGACCGACTTCCGCCGCCTGGTCCGCGTGCTCGCCATGCAGCGCGACGAGTACCTGCCGCTCAAGGTGATCCGCCGCGAGCTCGAGCGCAGCCCGAGCGAGACGCTGGCGCCCACGCGGCAGGGCATCCGCAAGGTCGACCTCGTGCTCCCGGCCGACGGCCGCGAGTTCACCGCCGAGGAGCTCCTGCAGGCCACCGGCGCCGACAGCGCCCTGCTCGACGAGCTCGAGGAGTTCGAGCTCGTCCGCGGCAAGCAGGTCAGCGGCGTGCGGCGCTACACGCAGACCGAGGCGGGCATCGTCGGCGCGGCCGTCGAGCTCGCGCGCCACGGCCTGCAGGCCCAAGAACCTGCGCCTGCTCAAGAGCGCCGTCGACCGCGAGGCGGGCCTCATCGAGCAGGTCTCGCTGCCCGGCCTGCGCTCGCAGCGCGAGGAGCGCCGGCGCGAGGCCCTCGACGAGCTCGAAGAGATCGTCCAGGCCATGTCGCAGCTGCGCCAGCTGCTGCTCACGCGCATCATCCAGCGTATGACCGGAGGCCGCGGCGGGGCGTGACCCCCGCGCCGCGGCCCCGCCGCGCACGGCGCGCGCCGTGCGGCACGCCGAGCCGCAGCCCGGCGCGAGCGCGGCAGTGCCGACCGAGCCCAAGGAGCCAGCGATGACCGAGCCCCGCAGCGAGCGTCTCGACCTCGCGAGCAAGATCCGCGCGATCCCCGACTTCCCCAAAGAGGGCATCCTCTTCCGCGACATCATGCCGATGCTCCAGGACCCGGTCGCCCTGCGCGAGGCCGTCGACCGCCTCGTCGAGTACGGCACCGGCAAGCACGTCGACGTCGTGCTCGGGGCGGAGGCGCGCGGGTTCATCCTCGGCGCCGCCATGGCCTACGGCCTCGGCGCCGGCTTCGCCTGCGCGCGCAAGCCCGGCAAGCTGCCCTGGAACACGGTGCACGCCGAGTACGCCCTCGAGTACGGGACCGACCGCCTCGAGCTGCACGAGGACGCCATCAAGCCGGGGCAGAACGTGCTCATCCACGACGACCTCCTCGCCACCGGCGGCACGGCGAGAGCCAAGGTCGAGCTCGCCGAGAAGCTCGGCGGCAAGGTCGTCGGCGTCGCCTTCATCATCGAGCTCGCCGCCCTCGACGGGCGCAGCAAGCTCGAGGGCTACGACGTCTTCTCGCTGATCACGTACTGAGGCCCGCGCACGTACTGACGACGGCCCACGTACTGACGACTGCCCACGTACTGAGGACTCACCACGTGGACTGCGCCACGCAGACTCACCACGTACCGGGGCTGCCGTCTCGGCGCGCCTCGCACCGGGGCGCGGTGCGTGCGGCGTCCAGGCCCGTGACCCACGCCGACCGACGCCTACCGAACACACGTTCGTCTTCTGTGCATCGTTGACCTCGTAACCAGCCTCCGGCCATCTGACGCGCCGCCGTTCGCCCGGCTCAGCAACGGTCGACTCTCGACCCGGACCGCCCTCACGGCGCTATGAACAATTGGACACGATCATGAACAATTGTTCATAGGGCCGAAGACAGTCTGCGGGGCCTGGAGCGGCGCCGGCGCGGCACCGCTGCACGCCGTCCGACACGACGACACCTCACAAGGGGTCGTGTGCTCAGCTCCTGCAGTCCCGGGGAAGACCGCCGGCGCCGGCGAGGGCAAGCGATCGGGGGATCGCGCCGGACGCAGACGCCGCAGGGGCCGTCGCGGGGCCGTGCATGACAAGCGCGTGCGGCGCCATCGAGGGCAAGCGATCGGCGGATCCCGCGTCACAACCGGCCCCACATGTGACGCCACAGGCGCCTTCGGATCGGTGTCCTCCATGCTCGCCGCAGGTAGGGAAGACCGGCACCGTCGGGCAGGTGCCGACGTGCGCGATCCCGGCTCAACGGCGTCGCGACGTCCTACTTTACATAACGAGGATTATCGCGTGCGCCAAACAGACGGCGGCAGGGCGTTCTTCGGTCGTCGTGGTACCCCGGACAGGAGATGAGTGGCCCTTATGAGGCGCGCTTAGATGCCGCGGAGGGTCTTCGGAGCCGTGTACGCCCCGCGTCGGAGATGTCTTGGGCCGGCGTACCTGCGCCGGACCCTCAGCCCGCCGCTACCAGCGCCGGCCGAGGTACTGCGGCGACGACGGCAGTTCGCGCAGGCAGTCGAGGAGGAACTCGGCGATCGGCGGGCGCAAGTCGACGGTGCTGAGGCCGCGCTCGTCGAGGAACTCGGCGCGCAGTACCGCCGCCTCCTGAGGGATGATGTCGGCCTCGGGCGCGGCCGAGACGTCGAAGACCAGGTGCACGACGTGCTTCGGGTACGCGGGCTCGGGCGAGATGGACTCGACGATGGCCAGCAGCCTGCCCACCGCGACGCGCAGGGCGAGCTCCTCGTCGAACTCGCGCCGCAGGGCCTCGCTGAGCGTCTCGCCGAAGCGCACGCCACCACCGGGAAGCAGCCAGTACCGCTCTTCCCCACGGCCCTGTTTGACGACGAGGATACGGCCCTCATGCTGCAGGAAGCCTCCGACGCGAATCGTAGGACGTTCGGCGACGGCCGGAGTCTCGTCGGCGACCGGCGGCGGCTCGGCAGGCGGAAGCGCCTGCGCGCGGTCTCCATCGCTCATGGGGCCCCCTCCCCGCCGTGGCCGGCGCTGCCGCTAGAGCCGAAGCCCTGAGCGCCGCGGGCGGTGTCGTCGAGCGTCTCGGCCGCGGCGAGGGCGACCGCGGGCAGCTCCACGAAGAGGAGCTGCGCCACCCGGTCGCCCGTACGTACGGTGAACGGCTCGCGCGTGTCGGTGTTGAGGAGAACGAGTCGCACCTCGCCACGATACCCCGGATCGATCAACCCGGGAGCATTGACCAGTGAGATGCCGTGTCGCGTGGCGAGGCCCGAACGCGGGAGCGTCAGGGCGGCGAGGCCCGGCGGCAGGCCGAGGGCGATGCCGGTGCCGATCAGGGCGCGCCCGAGGGGCGGGAGGACGACGCCCTCCGCCGCGTGCAGGTCGAAGGCGGCGTCGTGCTCGTAGGCCCGCCTCGGCAGGCGCGCCTCGGGGCTCAGGAGCTGCACCGGCACCGCGAAGGGGGCGTGGCGGAGCGACGGCACGCGAAGCACGCCGCCGTCGCCCTGCGCGCCGACGGTCTCAGGCTCAGGGCCGGTCGTCATCAGCCGTCTCCTCGGTATCGGGCGGGGTCGCCGGGGGCTCGGTCTGCGGCTCCCTCGGCGCCTCTGCGGCAGCGACGGGCGGCGCTTCGGGGGCGTCGATGGGCGACGGGTCCCCGGCGTCGATGGGCGACGGGTCCCCGGCGTCGACGGGCGACGGCATCCCCAGCCTTGCCCGCCGACGCATCCCCGGCCTCGCCGCCGGCGACCGCGAGCCCCGGCTCAGCCGGCTCGACGCGGAAGCGCGCGTAGCGCCCGGCGATCTCCGCCGTGAGCCGCGCCTCGACGAGCACGCCGCGCTCGGTGTGCTCCTCGCGGATGTCGGCGGCGGCGCCGTGCAGGCGGTGCAGCTCGCCGGCCTCGTTGTACGGGATCAGCAGGTGCACGCGCTCGAGGGTGCGGTCGAAGAACGCGGCGAGGCGCTCGCGCAGCTCCTCGAGGCCCTCGGCGCGGGACGCGGCGACGAGCACCGCCTCGGGGTACAGCGCCCGCAGGCGGTGACGGCGGCCCTCGTCGACGAGGTCGACCTTGTTGAGCACCGTGAGCCTCGGCGCCTTCGAGCCGATCATGTCGAGCACCTCGGCGACCGTCTGCTCGCGCACCGCGATCTCGCCCGCCTCGAGGCTCGCGTCGGCGACCACGACGACGATGTCGGCGAGGGTCGTCTCCTCGAGCGTCGAGGCGAAGGCGTCGACGAGCTGGTGCGGCAGCTTGCGGATGAAGCCCACCGTGTCGGTCATCACGTAGTCGCGGTCGCGGTGACGGAAGGTGCGCGTCGTCGGATCGAGGGTCTCGAAGAGGCGGTCGCGCACGGCCACCTCGGAGCCCGTGAGAGCGTTCAGGAGCGTGGACTTGCCGGCGTTGGTGTACCCGGCGAGCGCGATGAGCGGCACGCCGCTGTGCAGGCGGCGGGCGCGCTGCGTGCGCCGCGTCTGCGCCATGCGCTCGATGCGCTGGCGCAGCGTCTGGATGCGCCGCCGCACCACGCGGCGGTCGACCTCGAGCTTGGTCTCGCCGGGGCCGCGCATGTCGACCCCGGCGCCGAGGCGCGAGAGCACGAGGCCCTTGCCGCGCATGCGCGTGAGCTCGTACTCGAGCTGGGCGAGGTGGACCTGCAGCGTGCCCTCGAGCGAGTGCGCGTGCTTCGAGAACACGCTGAGGATCAGCTCGGTGCGGTCGAGCACGTCGACGTCGAGGACGTCGAGGACGGCCGCGACCTGGGCGGGCGTCAGGTCGTCCTCGCAGACGGCGACCGTGGCGCCGGTCTCCTTGACCGCGGCCTTGAGCTCGTCCATCTTGCCGCGCCCGAGGTAGGAGTGCGGGTGTGCGTGCTCGCGGTGCTGGACGACGTCGGCGAGCCAGTCGATGTCGGCCGAGCGCAGGAGCTCCTTGATCTCGGCCAGGGGTTCGTCGGTCGACGCGTCGCTGCCCGGCGGCAGGACGGCGAAGACCACGGCCCGGGGCCGCTCCGGCGCTGTTGCCTCAGCACTCACGGGACCCTAGAGACGGACTCGCTCCTCGATACGCCGCACGGCCTCCTCGAGGCGCTCGTCGGCGACGGTCAGCGAGAGGCGCACGTAGCCCTCGCCGGAGGGGCCGTAGGCGGCGCCCGGCGAGACGATGACGTCGGCCTGCGCGAGCACGAGGTCGGCGAAGCTGCCCGAGGTGTGCCCGGCGGGCACCGGCGCCCAGAGGTAGATGGTGCCCTTGGGAGAGGCGGCCTCGAGCCCGACACGGCGCAGCGCCGGCACCAGCAGGTCGCGCCGGCGGCGGTACACCTCGCACATCTCGCGCACGCAGTCCTGGGGGCCGTCGAGGGCCGCCGCGGCGGCGCGTTGCACGGCGGCGAACATGCCGGAGTCCATGTTGGTCTTGAGCCGCCAGAAGGCGTCGACGACCTCGGCGTTGCCGACCACGGCGCCGGCGCGCCAGCCGGTCATGTTGTAGCTCTTGGAGAGCGAGAAGAGCTCGACGCCGACCTCCTTCGCCCCCGGCGTCTCGAGGAAGCTCGGGGCGACGTAGCCGTCGAAGGTGATGTCGGCGTAGGCGTTGTCGTGCACCACGACGAGGTCGTGCCGGCGGGCGAACTCGACGAGCCGGGCGAAGAAGTCATCCTCGATCACGGCGCCGGTCGGGTTGTTCGGGTAGCCGACGAAGACGAACTTCGCCGCGGCGAGCGCGTCGGCCGGGATCGCCTCGAGGTCGGGCTGGAAGCCGAGCTCGGCGCGCAGCGCGAGCGGCACGGCGCGCCCGCCGGCGAGCAGCGGCCCCGTGGTGTAGACGGGGTACCCGGGGTCGGCGGCGAGACAGACCTCGTCCTGGTCGAGCAGGGCGAGGCACATGTGGGCGATGCCCTCCTTGGCCCCGAGGAGCGGCATCACCTCGGTCTCGGGGTCGAGAGCGACGCCGAAGCGCCGGTCGTAGTAGCCGACGACGGCGTCGCGGAAGCCGCGCTCGCCGCGGTTGCTCGGGTACTGGTGCGTCGCCGGGTCGGCGGCCGCCGCGGCCAGCGCGGCGACGATGTGCGGCGGGGTCGGCAGGTCGGGGTCGCCGATGCCGAGGCTGATGATGTCGGCGCCGGCGGCACGGCGTGCGGCCACCTTGCGCTCGATCTCGGCGAAGAGGTAGGGCGGGAGGCTCGCGACGCGGCTGGAGAGACGCATGGTCACCGCCTATTCGAGGTGTCGGAGGAACTCGCGGGAGAGGTCGCCGTGGTAGATCTCCTCGGCGGGCCCGGTCATGAAGACGCGCCAGTCGGGCCGCACCTCGACCTCGAGCGAACCGCCCGGCAGGTCGACGGTGACCGGCGAGACGCAGCGCCCGGTGCGCACGAGGGCGACGGCCGTGGCCGTGGCGCCCGTGCCGCAGGCCCGCGTCTCCCCCACCCCGCGCTCCCAGACGCGCACCTTGGCGCGGTGCTCGTCCTGCACGACGACGAACTCGATGTTGGCCTTGCGCGGGAAGTACTTGTGCTCCTCGAGCACGGGGCCGAACTCGTGCACCGCGGCGAGCTCGAGCGGCCACGGCGAGCTGATCACCGCGTGCGGGTTGCCCACGTCGACGAAGGTGAAGGTGAAGCTGCGCCCGGCGGCGTGGATCGAGGCTTCGACGGCTTCGCCGTCGAAGCCCGCGAGCTTGTCGCCGCCGAACCGGGCCACGCCCATGTCGACGGTGACGCTGTAGCCGTCGCCGAGGCGGGGCACGATCTCCCCCGCCCCCGTCTCGAGCACGACTGTATCACTCTCCAGCAGGCCCTCCATTTGAAGCTTGCGCGCCACCATACGCACGCCGTTGCCGCACATCTCGGCCTCGGAGCCGTCGGGGTTGAAGATCTGCAGCTTGAAACGGTCGACCGCGGTGCGCGGGCCGACGATGAGGATGCCGTCGGCGCCGATACCCAAGTCACGGTCGCAGAGCAGCCGCACGCGGCCGGGGGTGAGGTCGAAGGGGATCTCCTCGCGGTGCAGGACGATGTAGTTGTTGCCGAGGCCCTGCCACTTCGAGAACTGCATCTTCCCCGGACCCTGCCACGTGGACGCCACGCCCGACCTCCCTGGTTGTACGGAAGCGATGAGGCCCGCCCCTCTCGGGGGCGACCCGGCCCGCATCGAGGGGCAATCCTACCACGGGGAGTCGACCGGGAGCCGGTGGGCCGGCGAGGCGCGCGTGGGCCTACGAAGAGGCTCGTGGGTCGGCAGGAGGCGCGTGGGCCTACGAAGAGGCTCGTGGGTCGGCCGGTCGGCGGCCCTCAGTCGAGGAGTCGGAGGATCTCCTCCCCCACCGCGCCCGGCGCCCGGCCGCCCGCCGGCACGGTGGCGCTCGCCGGCAGCTTGCGCATCCAGGTGAGCTGCCGGCGCACCAGCGCGTTCGTGCGCCGTACCATCGCCGCCGCCGCGGCGTCCAGGGAGAGCTCCCCGGCGAGGACGGCAGTGAGCTCGCGCACGCCGATCGCCTGCTGGACGGTGCGCGCCGGGGTGCCGGCGCCGAGCAGCGCCTCGACCTCGGCGAGGGCCCCGGCCGCCAGCATCGCCGCGACCCGCGCGGCGACGCGCTCGCGCAGGGCCTCACGGTCGGGCGCCAGCGCGACCAGACGGTGCTCGTAGCGTCCTCTAGGCGCCCACAGCGCGTCGTGCTGGGCCTCGGCCCGCGTCGCGCCGGGGGCGTCCGGCGGCGCTTCGAGGGCCGCCTCCAGGGCGCGGAGCACGCGCCGCGGGTTGGCGGCGTCGAGGCGCGCGAGGGCGACGGGGTCGCGACGACGAAGCTCCTCGACGACCCCGGCGGGATCGCGCGCCCAGCGCGCCTCGAGCTCGCGGCGCAGCGCGTCACGGTGCTCGCCGGCGGCGGCGGGCCGGAACTCCAGGCCGCCGAGGGCGGCGCGCAGGTACAGGCCGGAGCCGCCCTCGATGACCACCCGGCGCCCGGCGGCGAGGGCGCCGTCGATCGCCGAGTGGGCGAGCGCCGCGTAGGCGGCGACCGAGAACTCGGCGTACGGGTCGGCGACGCCGACGAGGTGGTAGCGCCGCCGTCGCCGGCGCGCCGCGTCCGGCTGGTTCGTCAGGATCGGCAGTCCGCGGTACACCTGCATCGAGTCGGCGACGACGATGTCGGCGCCGAGCCGTTCGGCGAGCGCGAGGGCGATGTCGCTCTTGCCGAGAGCGGTGACGCCGAACAGCGCGACGACCGGCGGCCGCTTCTCGCCGGCCGACTCAGGCCGGGGCGTCGTCGCCCTCCCTGAAGCGCTCCACGGTGAACCGCTCGACGGCGAACGGCTCGTCCGGGGAGATGCCGGCCTTCTGCAGGGCGATGCCGACCTGCTGCGCGACCGTGTCGACGCCGGGCAGGTCGGGCAGCAGCACGCCGCGGCGCGCCCCCGCGCTGACGATCACGCCGTAGCGGCGCGGGTCGAGCCCGCCGAGGTCGGTGGGCTCGGGCGCGCCGAGCACGTCGACCGAGCAACTCAACCCTTCGACCTCGTCCGGCCCGACCGGCGGGAAGCGCGGGTCGCTGAAGGCTGCGGCCGCGGTGTTGCGCACGATCTCGTGGCCCAGGTCGACCTCGGCGGGGACCAGCGTGCCGATGCAGCCGCGCAGCTCGCCACTGTCCTTCAGGGAGACGAAGCAGGCGGCGCGGCGCCCGTAGATGCCGCCCTCCGGGGGCGCCGGCGGGCGCTCATCGCGCACGAGCGCCGCGAGGCAGGCGCGGGCGAAGTCGGCGGGGCCGTGTGGCGCGGCCGCGTCGCCGGAGGGTTCCGCCCCGGAGCCGTCGCCCGCACCGGCAAGCCCCTGCCCGGTCTCATCCGCCGCGCTCACGCCGGTCCGCTCCCCTGCCCCGGCCTCAGAGCGGCGGCGGCGCCGGCACCCCGAAGCGGGCCACGAGGTAGCCCACGCCGTAGGGGCCCTCGTAGCTGTACACCTCGGGGTGGTCGGTGGCGTCGTCGCCGAGGAACCCGCCGAGAGCGATCAGCGAGCGCAGCCCGCACTCGCCGGCGGCGCGCACCAGGTCGCGGTCGAGGGTCGTGAGGCCGGCGAAGTCGCCGGCGCGGACCAACTGGACGATGCGCTCGTCGAACTCGCGGGCGCGCGGGTCGTAGCCGGCCGGGGCCGAGCGCGTGAGGCGGTGCGAGAGGTCGCCGCTGGCGACGAAGAGGACATCGCGCCCGAGCTCCTCGGCGCAGCGCCGCACGAGGCGGCCGAGGGCGCGGTGCTCGCCGTACTGTCCCACGATCGACAGCGAGACGAGCCGCGCCTGCGGCAGGAAGTGGAGAGGCACCAGCGCCCCGTGGTCGAGCACCTCGTCGGTCGTCGGCTCGAGGCGGACCGCGCCGTCGCCGCCGGCGAGGGCGAGAAGGAGCTCGACGAAGGGGAGGTCGTTCTCGAACGACAACGCCACCTGCGGGCAGCCGAAGGCGCCGAAGTCGCCGCTCAGATGAGCCCCGACCTTCACCAGGTGGGTGTCGCCCGTCGACGGCGTGTGCGGCGAGATCACGACCAGGGTCTCGGGCTCGCCGACGTCGTGGGCCAGGCGGCGCATGCCCTGTACGGTCGCCTCGACCTCGGAGAGCGCGTCGCCGCCGATCTCGGGGATCAGCAGCGGCGGGTGCGGGCAGATGCAGCCGTGCATCGGGTCGCCTCCTCGTCGGGGCTCAGCGCCGGCCGGCCAGTGTGGTCGACGTCGCCCCGGTGATCTCCACCTCTACTATCGTACCTGCCGCGGCGGCGCCGCCAAAGTTGACCGTGACGTGCTGGCGCGTGCGCCCGCGCACGCCGCCCGCGTGCCGGCTCGGGCCCTCGACGAGCACCTCGACGCGGCGCCCGATCCAGCGCCGGTGCGCGGCGAGCGCGAGACCCTGGGTCACCTCGACCAGCCGCGCCACGCGCTCGCGGCGGACGCCCTCGGGCACCTGGCCCGGGAGGTCGGCGGCGGCGGTGCCGCGCCGCGGCGAGTAGACGAAGGTGAAGGCCGCGTCGAACGCCGCCTCCTCGACGGCCGCCAGCGTGGCCGCGAAGTCGTCCTCGGTCTCACCGGGGAAGCCGGCGATCAGGTCGGTCGTGACGCTCACGTCGGGGACCGCGGCGCGCAGACGGCGGACGAGGCCGAGGAAGGCCTCCGCCGTGTAGCCGCGGCGCATGGCCTCGAGGATGCGGTCCGAGCCCGACTGCAGGGGCAGGTGCACGTGCTCGCACACGCTGGGCAGCTCGGCGACCGCGGCGATCAGGCGCTCGCTCAGGTCTTTGGGGTGCGAGGTCACGAAGCGCAGACGGTCGAGACCGTGCACGCCGTCGAGACGGGCGAGCAGGGCTGGGAAATCGAGCGCCTCTCCCCCGCTGCCGGCCTCTCCCCCGCCGTGCAGGTCGCGGCCGTAGGCGTTGACGTTCTGGCCGAGGAGGGTGACCTCGCGCACGCCGTCGGCGACGAGGTCGCGAGCCTCGGCCTCGATCGCCTCAGGCTGCCGGCTGCGCTCGGGGCCGCGCACGTACGGCACGATGCAGTAGGAGCAGAAGTTGGTGCACCCCGACATGACCTGCACCCACGCCTGGAACGGGCGCGCGCGCCGGCCGGGCAGCGCGCCGCTCATGTGCGGCCCGTCCGCGACGAAGGCGGGCCGGCCCGGCGGCGTCTCCGCGCAGCCCGGCGCCGCGCAGGCGACGGCCGCCTCGAGCAGCTCGGGCAGCCGGTGCACGTTCTGCGGCCCGAGGATGCCGTCGACGAAGGGGAAGCGCGCGAAGAGCGCGGCGCCCTCGGCCTGCGGCAGGCAGCCCGTGACGAGGACGACGCGGCCGGGGTCCTCGCGCTTGAGGCGCCCCGCCCCGCTGAGGTGGCCGGCGAGGCGCTCGTCGGCGCTCTCGCGCACGGTGCAGGTGTTGTACACGAGCACGTCGGCCGCCTCGGGCTCGCCCACCGGGGCGAGGCCCTCAGCCTCGAGCAGGTGCCGCAGGCGCTCGGCGTCGTGCTCGCTCATCTGGCAGCCGAACGAGCGCAGGTAGTACGTCCTCATGGCGCCTCTCCGCCGGCGGCCCGCGCCGCCGTCACCCGTGGTGCCTCGCGCCCGGCGCGTTACTTCGCCAGCTCGGTCGCGCGGCTCTCGCGGATCACGGTGACCCTGATCTGCCCGGGGTAGTCGAGCTGCTCCTCGATCTCCTTGGCGATCTCGCGCGCCAGCAGCGCGGTGCCGTTGTCGTTGATCTCGGCGGGCTTGACCATGACGCGCACCTCGCGCCCCGCCTGCATGGCGTAGCACTTCTCGACGCCCTTGTGCTTCTCGGCGATCTCCTCGAGGGCCTCGAGGCGCTTGATGTAATTCTCGAGCGACTCGCGGCGCGCGCCGGGGCGCGCGGCGGACACGGCGTCGGCGGCCTGTACGAGCACCGCCTCGATCGTCTGCGGCTCGACGTCCTGGTGGTGGGCGTGGATCGCGTGGACGACGCTCTGCGACTCGCGGTACTTCCTCGCGAGCTGCTGGGAGATGTCGGCGTGCGAGCCCTCGACCTCGTGGTCGACGGCCTTGCCGACGTCGTGCAGCAGGCCGGCGCGCTTGGCGATCTTGATGTTGGCGCCGAGCTCGGCGGCCATGAGGCCGGCGAGGTGGGCGACCTCGACCGAGTGGTTGAGCACGTTCTGCCCGTAGCTGGTGCGGAACTTGAGGCGCCCGAGGACCTTGACGAGCTCGGGCGCCACCCCGTGCACGTTGGTGTCGAAGCAGGCCTGCTCACCGGCCTCCTCCATCGCCGCCTCGACCTCGGCCCGCGACTGCTCGAACATCTCCTCGATGCGCGCCGGGTGGATGCGCCCGTCGGCGATGAGCTTGGTGAGCGTGAGCCGGGCGATCTCGCGGCGCACGCCGTCGAAGCCGGAGAGGACGACGGCCTCGGGCGTGTCGTCGATGATGCAGTCGATGCCGGTCACGGCCTCGAGGGCGCGGATGTTGCGGCCCTCGCGGCCGATGATGCGGCCCTTCATGTCGTCGGACGGCAGCGGGACGACGGTCACCGTGGTCTCGGCCACGTGATTGGCCGCGGTGCGCTGGATGCTCAGGGAGAGGATGTTGCGCGCCCTGCGGTCGGCCTCGCGGCGGGCCTCTTCTTCGACCTGGCGGACGAGCTTGGCCATGTCGTGGCGGGCGTCGTCCTCGACCTGCTTGAGGAGCAGGTCGCGGGCCTGGGCGGGGCTCAGGCCGGAGATGCGCTCGAGGGCGGCGACGGCTTCGTCCCGGGCCGCGTCGAGCTCTTCGGTGAGGCGCTCGGTGTTGGCCTCGCGGTCGCGCAGCGACTGGTCGCGGCGCTCCTGCTCGGCGGCGCGCGCCTCGAGCTGCTCTTCGCGCTGTACCATGCGCTGCTCGAGCGCGGCCACCTCGGCGCGCCGGTCGCGGAGCTCGGTCTCGACCTCGGTGCGTACGCGGTGCACCTCTTCTTTGGCCTCGAGCCGGGCCTCCTTGAGCACGGTCTCGGCCTCGCGTTTGGCATCGCGCTGCACGCGCTCGGCCTCGCGCTCGGCGTTCGCCAGGCTGTTGCTGGCGAGATAGCGGCGGATCAGGTACCCGAGGCCGACGCCCACCGCCAGCGCCAGCGCCACATAGAGCACAGTCATGTCAGTCGCATCCCTTCAAGCACGTCAGGGCACGAAAAAAGGCCGGGCGGATGCCCAGCCTGCTCGCGCCTCCTCACGCCTGCAGAGCGATGCAGCGTGTGGCACTCAATGCCGGTGCGGGGATGTGACTCGGGGAGGTCTCACCTCCCGGATCTCACACCATGGGCCGCACGTTCTCTCGTTTAGAACACGGCGCCAGGCGCCGTGGGAGTGCTACAGGCTCTGCAAGCGCAGGTGCCGGTCACAGGCACACGCGCACGTCGTCGCGTGACTCGATAATAGGGACTCGGCGGATTTGCTGTCAAATGCAGCACGGATGCGGACGCGAGCAGTGGACGGGCGCTCTTGCTCGCCGCAGGGGCCTGGAGAGGTCTGGCGCTGCCCCGGCCCACCTGCGGCGGGCGGCGGGCGCAGGCCCGGGAGGGCGAGTCTCAAGCTCAGCTTGAGGCCTTGCCGACGGGGGCGAGCCGGCCTGGGCCGCCCCGGTCGGCCGCGCTCAACCGCGCCCGGTGTCGCGCGACTCGTCCACCCAGCGCCGCACGGCGGCGTAGGCGACCTCGCTCGCGAAGCCGCGGCGCTGCAGGGCGGCGAGGGCGCGCCGCTTGTCGCCCTCGTACGGCGGCAGAGGGCGCGGGCGGCGGCGCAGGATCGCGAGGGCGCGCTCGAGCTCGTCGCTCTCGCCCTCGCCGGCGAGCGCCGCGGCGACGGCCGCCGGCGGCACCCCGAGGCGCCCGAGCTCGCGCTCGAGGCGCGCACGGCCCCACCCCCCGGCGGCGCGCTTGTCGTGCACGAAGGCCCGCGCGAAAGCCTCGTCGTCGAGCAGGCCGTCGGCGGTCAGGCGCTCAAGCGCTCCGGCGACGGCCTCGTCGGTGTGCCCCTTGTCGAGCAGTCGGCGGCGCAGCTCGGCGGTGCTGCGCTGCCGGTGGCCGAGCAGCCGGTAGGCGTCGCCCATGATGCGCTCGGCCGAGGCCTCGGCGCGCAGCGCCGAGGCCTCGGCCTCGTCGAGCTCGAGCCCCTTGAAGAGCCGCCGGCGTGCGACCAGCGCCTCGCTCACCGTGCAGAGGTAGGCGCCGTCGAGGTGGACGGCGATGCCCCCGCCCCGGGTGGCGCGCAGTGCCGTGACGAGCGGCACAGTCGGCTCAGCCGGCGGACTCGGCCTCGGGCGCGACGGCGCCGACGTCGTAGGCCGTCGCCTCGCCCGGCGCGGCCGCCCCGCCGGCCCCCGCCGGAGCCGCCGGCTGCGCGGGCAGCCCGGCCTTGGCGCGGATCTGCGCCTCGATCGTCGCCGCGATGTCGGGGTTCTCCTTGAGGAACTGGCGCGCGTTGTGGCGGCCCTGGCCGAGACGGTCGTCGGCGAAGCTGTAGAACGCGCCGCTCTTCTGTACGACCTCGAACTGCACGCCGAGGTCGAGCAGCGAGCCCTCGCGTGAGATGCCGGTGCCGTACAAGATGTCGAACTCGGCGAGCCTGAAGGGCGGGGCGACCTTGTTCTTGACGACCTTGACGCGCACCCGGTTGCCGACCGCCTCGGTGCCGTCCTTGAGGGTCTCGATGCGGCGGATGTCGAGGCGTACCGTGGCGTAGAACTTGAGCGCCTTGCCGCCGGTCGTGGTCTCGGGGTTGCCGAACATGACGCCGATCTTCTCGCGCAGCTGGTTGGTGAAGCAGCAGATGGTGCCCGAGCGGTTGAGCGTGCCGGCGAGCTTGCGCAGCGCCTGGCTCATCAGCCGTGCCTGCAGCCCGACGAAGCTGTCGCCCATCTCGCCCTCGATCTCGGCCTTGGGCGTGAGCGCCGCGACCGAGTCGATGGCGACGATGTCGAGGGCCCCGCTGCGCACGAGCATCTCGGCGATCTCGAGCGCCTGCTCGCCGTAGTCGGGCTGCGAGACGAGGAGGCTGTCGACGTCGACGCCGATGGTCTTGGCGTAGGTCGGGTCCATCGAGTGCTCGGCGTCGATGAACGCCGCCTGCCCGCCCAGGCGCTGCGCCTGCGCGATGAGGTGGTAGACCAGCGTGGTCTTGCCGGACGCCTCGGGGCCGTAGATCTCGAGGATGCGGCCGCGGGGGATGCCCCCCACGCCGAGGGCGATGTCGAGGGCGAGAGAGCCGGTCGGCACGCACTGCAGGTCGTCGCTCACGGGGTGGTCGCCCATGCGCATGACGCTGCCTTTGCCGAACTGGCGCTCGATCTGGGTGACGGCCGCGTCGAGGGCTTTGTCCTTGTCCACGTGCGGGCTCCTCTCTTATGACGCCGGGAAGATCTCGAGTGGAGTGTGGACGGCGCCGCCCCTCTCCAGGAGGCTACTATACAGGACCACGCGCCCCAGCCGAAACTCCGGGATGTTGACGTTTTGCAGGGGAAATGGGTGACCTTTCTGGCGGAAGCGGGCCACCGTCAGGTGCGGGAGGTACGGGCGGCGCTCGGGCTCGTAGACCCCGAGCGCCGCGAGTGCCGCCGACACCTCGCCCTGCAGGCGGACGAGCCCCCCCGTCGTGTCGTCGAGACGCAGGGCGACGACGCGCCTGGGGCCGCGTTCGGGGAGGAAGAGCGCCTCGGCCGGGGTCAGCGGCACGGCGGCGAAGTCGATGGCGCCCAGCGCCGTGCTGATGCCGGGGACGGCCTCAGGCGCGACGTCGCCGAGGAAGCAGAGCGTGAGGTGCAGGCTGCGGTTGAGGCGCAGCTCGCGCCGCGGCGCGAGCTGCGCCTCCTGCCAGGCCGCGATGGCGCGGCGCACGTCGCCGGGCAGCTCGCCGGCGACGAACAGCCTCAGCGTGTCTCGCGGCGGGCGGGAGCCGTCGTCCCCGCCCGGCCGGCGGCAGTCCCCGCGTCACGCGGCCCTTCGGCGTCGGGCCGCGGGTCCCCCGCCGGCGGCCGCTCATACGCCGAGTTGCTCGCGCAGCAGGTGCAGCGCGCGCACGACGCTCCAGTCGCGCACGTTGTCGCGGTCGCCGGGGAAGCGGTTGCCGGCGACGTGGACGCCGCCGGGCCCGGCGCACCCCACGTAGACCAGCCCGACCGGCTTCTCGGGGCTGCCCCCCGAGGGCCCCGCCACCCCGGTCACCCCGAGACCCCAGGTCGCGCCGGTGACGTGGCGGGCGCCCTCGGCCATGGCCGCCGCGACCTCCTCGGAGACGGCGCCGTGGCGCTCGAGCAGCTCGGCGGGCACGCCGAGCAGCCCCTGCTTGACCTGGTTCGCGTAGGCGATCACCCCGCCGCGCACGTAGTCGGAGCTGCCCGCGCGCGCCGTGAGCCGCGCTCCGAGCAGCCCGCCGGTGCAGGACTCGGCGACGGCGACCGTCTCGGCGCGGGTGCGCAGCGCCTCGCCGACCAGGTCGTCGACCGTGCGGCCGTCGCTGCTGAACACGGGGAGCTCGGCCTCGAGGGCCGCGACCACCGCCGCGGCCTGGGCGCGCGCCGCCTCGTCGGCGTCGTGACGCAGGATCACCGTCACCTCGCCGGCGCCGATGTTGATGCCGACCCAGAGCAGATCGCGCGTGCAGGCCTCGAGCACCGGCGAGATCTGCAGCTCGCCGGCGCCGTAGAGACGCACCAAGCGTGTCACGACCGAGGGGAAGAACCCCTCGCGCTCGAGCTCGGCCTCGACCTCGGCCCACATGCGGCGGAGCTCCCAGGGCACGCCGGGGAAGGCGAAGATACGCGTCGCGCCGGCGACGGCGGCGATGCCGGGGGCGACGCCGGCCGGCGGCAACGGACGCGCGCCGGCCGGCAGCCGCGCCTGCCGGCGCGCCCGCTCGAGCACGTCGTCGAAGTCGAGCCCCCGGCGCTCGGCGACGTCGCGCGCCCGCTCGGCCACCATCTCGAGCGCCGTCGTCGTGCTCGCGCAGCGGCACGCCGAGCACGTCGGCGAGGCACTCGGCGGTGAGGTCGTCGTGCGTGGTGCCGAGCCCGCCGCCGACGAGCAGCAGGTCGGGCTCGCCGCCGAGCGCGCAGCGCAGCGTCGCCGCCAGCCGGGCGCGGTCGTCGCCGACGATGGCGCAGGCTGACCACGCGCACGCCGCGGCCGCTGCAGCACCCCGGCGAGCAGACGGCCGTTGCTGTCGCGCGTGCGGCCGTCGAGCAGCTCGTCGCCGCTGAGCACGATGGCCGCCGACGGACGGGCCCGTGGGGTCATCGCCTCGTCCTCCCGCGCACTCTTCGCCTCCTGCTCCCGCGCGCTCGCTCACCGCCTCACCCCGTGGTGCCCGGTATGCGGATGACACCGCGCGCGTTGATGAAGTACCGCACGCCGGAGACCAGCGTCAGGGTCACGACGACGGCGATGAGGGTCCCCGTGATGAGCTCGTGCAGCCAGATGGGCGCGCCCCACCAGTCGCGGATCTCGGCCGTCGGGAAGAAGCAGTAGACGATGTAGACGATCTGGCTGAGCGTCTTGGCCTTGCCGAGCCCGGCGGCGGGGATCGAGACGCCTTGGGCGAGACCCACGATGCGCAGCACGCTCACCGCGATCTCGCGCCCGAGGATCACCATCGCGACCCAAGCGGGGACGCGGTCCATGCCGACCAGGGCGATGAGCGCCGCCGCCACGAGCAGCTTGTCGGCCAGCGGGTCGAGGAACTCCCCCAGGGTGCTGACGCTGTTGCGCGAGCGCGCGACGTAGCCGTCGAGCTTGTCGGTCGCCGCGGCGATGATGAAGACGCCGGCGGCCATGATGTCGCCGTACGGGATCTCGGAGAAGACGAGGGCGACGAAGATCGGGATGAGGAGCATGCGCGCGACAGTGATGAGGTTGGCGGCGTTCATCGTGCTTCGACCTCGGCCGTGACGTCGTAGCCCTGCGCGGCGACGACCCGCGCCCTGCAGATCCGGCCGCGGCGCAGCCGCGGCCCCTCGACCAGGGCGATCCCGTCGACGTCGGGCGCCTGCGCGGCGATTCTACCAAGGGCGGCGGACGGCTGGCCACGACGGGCGTGCTCGACGAGCGCCTCGACCGTGCGCCCCACGAGACCCTCCCAGTACGGCGCCGCGGCGCGGTCGATGGCGGCGCCGACGCGCGCCGCGCGCTCGAGCCGCAGACCCTCGGGGACCTGCCCGTCGAGCGCGGCCGCCCGCGTCCCCTCCTGCGCGTCGAAGGCGAAGACCCCGGCGACCGCGAGGCGCGCCTCCTCGACGAAGGCGACGAGCTCGTCGACGTCCGCCTCGGTCTCGCCGGGGAAGCCGACGAGGAAGGTCGAGCGCACCGTCGCCTCGGGCAGCGCCCGGCGGACCTTCGCCAGGAGCTCGAGGTAGGCCTCGCCGTCGCCGCTCCTCCCCATCGCCCCGAGGATGCGCCGCGAGGCGTGCTGCAGCGGCACGTCGACGTACGGCAGGGCGTGCCTGCCCATGGCCTCGAGCAGGCGTGCGTCGACGCCGTCGGGCTGCAGGTACAGCAGGCGGATCCAGGCGGGCCCGAGGGCGGCGATGTCGGCGAGCAGCCGCTCGAGACCGCCGTAGCCCGGAGCGTCATAGCGCGACGGTGTCCTGGCCGACGAGCACCAGCTCGCGCGCGCCCTCGGCGAGCGCCGCGCGCGCCTGCGCGAGGACCTCGGCCGGGGGCACGACCTCGTAGTCGCCCTTGATCAGCGGGATGGCGCAGTAGGCGCAGCGGCGGTCGCAGCCGTCGGAGACCTTGACGCAGGCCGAGACCGGGCGGGGGCGACCGCGCGGAGCGCCCGGCGCGGCGCCAGTCGGTCGACGGCCGCCTTCGGGCTTCGCCCCTCCCCACCGCTCGAACGCCGCGAGCAGCGGAGCGAGGTCGAGCCCGCACCACAGGTCGACCTCGGGCAGCTCGGGCTCGAGCTCGTCGCGGTAGCGCTCGACCAGGCAGCCGACGGCCGCGAGCCGGGCGCCGCTGCGCGCCGCCACTCCGGCGGCCTCGAGAAGGGCGTCGATCGACTCTTCTTTGGCGGCGTCGATGAACCCGCAGGTGTTGACGATGACGACCTCGGCCCCGGCCGCCGCCGTGTGCCGGTGGCCGGCGGCGTCGAGCGTCCTGCGCAGCCGGTCGGAGTCGGCCTCGTTCTTGGGGCAGCCGACGGTGTGGACGTGGTAGCGCGTCGCCGGCCCCGGCTCAGCGCTGCAGGTCGAGCTCGCCGCCCTGGATCGAGGACGTCGACCGGCCCGGACTGCTCGATCGGGGGCAGCTTCTCGCCGCCGACGCGGATGCCGATGACCGACGGGCTGCCGATGCGCACCCAGAGCACCTTGGCCTCCCAGACACGCGTCGTGCCCTTGGGGATGACGCCCTCGAAGGCGATCTCGCCCTCGGCGCCGCCGCGCCGCACGCGCACCCAGCAGTCGCCGTCGCGGGCGGTGATGCGGACTTCGTTGGCCGGCGCCTTGGCCGCCGTCGGCGAGGGCGAGGCGGTCGCCTCGGGCGACTCCGTCGGCGAGGGCGACGCACTCTCGATGCCGAGCGCCTCGGGGCGCGCCGGGGGCGCCTCCTCGGCCTGCTCGCGACCCAGACCGAGGGCATAGAGCACGGCGAGGATCAGCAGGCAGAGCACGGCGACGAAGAGCAGCGTGTTGCGCCGCCGGTGCACCCGCGGTCGCAGGGCCGACGAGCCGCCGAAGGGCTCGTGCTCGTCGCGCGGGCCGAGCCGCGAGGTGTACTCGTCGAGGACGATACGCGCGTCGAGGCCGAGATAGGTGGCGTAGGTACGCAGGAAGCCCTTGACGTAGGTCGTCCCGGGCATGAGGTCGAAGTCCTCGTTCTCCATCGCCTGGAGATACTTGACGCGGATCTTCGTGTCCTCTTCGACCTGCTGAAGCGTCAGCTTGCGGCGCACCCGCGCCTCGCGCAACGTCGTGCCGATCTCGAACACTCGCGCCCGCCTCTGTGGTCTCGAGGGACGTCGGGGCCGGTTGGCACACCCGACCGCGGCCCGAAGCTAGAGTCTAGTCAGCCCCCGCCGGCATCGCAATCGTGCGTCGCGCGGGTCACTCGTCGGCGACCAGGGCCTCCTCGGGCGCCGGCTTCCGCCTCCGGCGCGGCCGCGCCGCCGCCGTCGAGCCCGGCCAGCGTGGCCGCGAGGTCGTCCTCGGTGATCAGCACACCGCGCGCCTTGCTGCCGTCGTACCCCGAGACGATGCCCATCTGCTCCATGATGTCGACGAGGCGCCCGGCGCGCGCGTAGCCCACGCGCAGGCGGCGCTGCAGCAGGGCGACCGAGGCGGCGCCCGTGCTCACGACGGTGCGGATCGCCTCGGCGAGGAGCTCGTCACCCCCTCCGCCCTGCGGAGCCTCGGTGTCCTGCAGGGCCGGGTTCTCGAGCAGGTCCTCCGGAACTCGGGGCTCGGCCTGCCGCTTCCAGTGCTCGGTGATCAGCTTCAGCTCGTCCGGCGACATGAAGGCGCCCTGCACGCGCAGGAGCCGCGGCTGGCCCAGCGGGTGAAGAGCATGTCGCCGTCGCCGAGCAGGCTCTCGGCCCCGCCCTGGTCGAGGATCACGCGCGAGTCGGTCTGCGACGACACGGCGAAAGCGATGCGCGAGGGGATGTTGCGACTTGATCAGGCCGGTGACGACGTCGACCGACGGGCGCTGCGTGGCCACCACCAGGTGGATGCCGGCGCCGCGGCCGAGCTGGCCCAGGCGGGTGATCGGTGCTCCTCCACGTCGGCCGGGCGCCACCATCATCAGGTCGGCCGAGCTCGTCGATCACGACCATGATGTAGGGCAGCGGCTCGTCGCCGCGGCGCTCGCGCTTCTTGTTGAGCTCGCGCAGGTTCTGGGCGCTCGCCGTCACGCGACATGACGTCGTAGCGGCGGTCCATCTCGCGGCAGATGTTCTCCAGCACGTAGTTCGCCTGCTTCATGTTGGTGACGACCGGGGCGAGCAGGTGCGGGATGCCGTCGAAGTTCGAGAGCTCGACCTTCTTTGGGTCGATCATGATCATGCGCACGTCGTCCGGCGTGGCACGCAGCAGGATCGAGCTGATGAGAGCGTTGATGCAGCCGCTCTTGCCCGAGCCCGTGGTACCGGCGATGAGCAGGTGCACCATCTGCACGAGGTCGGCGAGGACGGCCCTGCCGGTGATCTCCTTGCCGAGCCAGAAGGCGAGCGGCGAGGCGTTCTGCGGGAAGGGGCCGTGGATGTCGCCGAGGGCGACGTAGTTGGCCTGCGTGTTCGGCACCTCGACGCCGACCGCGGTCTTGCCGGGGATCGGCGCGAGTACGCGGATCTCGGTCGCGGCGAGCGAGTAGGCGAGGTCGTCCTTGAGGCCCGCGACCCGGCTCACCTTGATGCCGGGGGCGAGCTGCAGCTCGTAGCGCGTCACGCGCGGGCCGGAGACCGTGCCCAGGAGGCTCGCGGCGATGCCGAAGTGCCCGAGCGTCTCGATGAGCCGCCGGGAGACCTCTTCGATGGTCGCCGGCGGCTCCCCGGTGCCCTCGCCGAGGTGGCGCAGGATCCCCGGCTCGGGCAGCGCCCACAGGCGCCGCGGGGCCTCGTCGGCGAACGGGTCGGACGCGGCGTTCGGGCCGGCTTCGCCGTCGTGCACCCCGTCTGCCGCCGCGCCACCCGGCGCGTCGAGAGCCAGCTGCTCGCCGTCGTCGACCTCCTCGATGCGCTGCGGCGGCGCGGCCGTCGCGGCCGCGTAGCCGCCGATGCCGCCGGCAGCCGCGCTGAAGATCTCCGGGGCGGCCTGCACGCCGTCGATCAGGCGCGTGTCGTGGGCGCTGGCGGCGGGGCCGTAGCTCGTGACGCGGGTGTCCCCGGCGCCGAGCGCGACCGTCGCCTCCTCCCCGTGCTCCAGCAGCCTCGTCGCCGCCTCGCGGCGGCGCTCCTCGAAGGCGACGGCGCGCTCGCGGGCGGCGCGCCCGGCCGCGCTCACGCCGGCGCGCGAGCGCCGCGCCCAGAGCCCGAGCGACGAGCCGGTCACGAGCAGCACGCCGGCGAAGGCGAGCGCGATCACGAGCACGTTCACGCCGAGCCGGCCGGTGCAGCGCCTGAAGCGGCGCGTAGACGACCTCTCCGGCGAGGCCGCCGTGCTCGGCCATGTAGGCGCCGACGAAGAGCTCGTCGGGGCGTTCGCCGGCGAAGAGGCCGAAGCTGTCCGCGGCGGCGGCCAGAAGCAGGGCGACCGAGAGGCAGGCGACGCCGGCGCTGACGCCGCGTCGCGCCGGCCGGTCGCCGCCGCTCACCAGCAGGTAGGCGACGTAGCAGAGGAGCAGCGGGACGACGTAGGCGGCTACGCCGACGGCGAAGCGCAGACCCTCGGCGAGCCAGCCGCCCAGACGGCCACCCTCCCAGCCGAAGTACAGGGTGAAGACGAGGAAGGCGGCGATGGCGACGCAGGCGATCGCCGCCAGCTCGCGCCCGTGGCGCGAGCGGCGTTCGTCGTGTTCGGCGTGGGCGGGTGTGGCGCGCGGGCGAGGACGCTGCGCGGCGCCCGCCCGCCCCTTCGCCGGCTTCGAGCGTGCGTTCGCCATGACATGCCTGTTCGACGCCGGCGGCGCGAATCCTCACCGCCGCGCCGGCGGACGGGCCCCTCAGACCTCGACGACCACCGGCATGATGAGCGGGCGCCGGCGCAGCGTCTTGAAGACGTGGTCGGCGAGCGCGTCGTGCACGTCCTGCTTGAGCAGCGTCTGGCCGGTGACGCGCTCGCGCGCCGCCTCGCGGAGGCGCTCCTCGAGGGCCGCGGCCGCCTTGCCCAGCACATCCTGCTCGGTCTCCCCGTCGTGCAGGAAGCCGCGCGCCACGAGCTCGATCGGGCGCACCGTCTTGCCGGTCTGCACACTGAGCGTGACGACCGCGATCAGGATGCCGTCCTCGGAGAGCTGCTGGCGGTCGCGCAGCACGGCGCCGTCGGCGTCGCCGAGCTCGAGCCCGTCGACGAACACCATGCCCGCCTGCACCTTGCCCGTGACCTCGGCGCTCTCGGCGTCGATGTCGAGCACATCGCCGTTCTCGAGGATGAAGATGCGCTCGTCGCCGATGCCGGCCTCGCGCCCGAGTTGGGCGTGGATGTGCTGGTGGCGGTACTCGCCGTGCACCGGGACGAGGTACTGCGGGCGTATGAGGTTCAAGAGCATGCGCAGGTCGTCCTGCGAGGCGTGCCCGGAGACGTGCACGCCGCTGTTCTCGCCGTGGACCACCCGTGCGCCCGACTGCAACAAGCGGTTGATGGTGTCGGTCACGCTGAGCTCGTTGCCGGGCATCGCCTTGGCCGAGATCACGACCGTGTCGCCCTCGTTGAGGACGACCTGGGGTGGTCGGAGTAGGCCATCCGCGACAGCGCCGAGAGCGGCTCGCCCTGGCTGCCGGTCGACAGCACGAGGATCTCGTCGGGGCGGTACTCGTCGATGTCGGCGAGCTTGACCATGGAGCCCTCGGGGACCTTCAGATAGCCGAGGTTGCGGGCGACGTTGACGTTCTTCACCATCGAGCGCCCGGAGACGGCGAACTTGCGCCCGTGCAGGTGGGCGATCTGGATCGCCTGCTGGATGCGGTGGATGTGCGAGGCGAAGCTGGCGACGATGACGCGCCCTTCGGCCTCGGCGAAGATCTGGTGGAACGCCTGCCCCACCGTGCTCTCCGACGGCGTCGAGCCCAGGCGACTCGGCGTTGGTCGAGTCGCCGAGCAGGGCAAGCACGCCCTCCTCGCCGAGCCGCGCGAAGCTCGTCGACGTCGGTCTTGCGGCCGTCGATCGGCGTGTGGTCGAACTTGTAGTCGCCGGTCACGACGATCGGGCCCAGGCCGGTGTCGCAGGACCACGGAGAGCGCGTCGGGCACGCTGTGGGTGACGGCCACGAACGAGACCTCGAACGGTCCGCAGCTGCAGCTGGCTGCGCTCGGTGACCTCGTGAAGCTCGACGCGCGAGCAGCCCGTGCTCGTCGAGCTTCGACTTCGCCATCGCCAGCGTGAGCCGGCTGCCGTACACGCGGCACGTTCAGCTGCTTGAGCACGAACGGCAGGGCGCCCTGAGTGGTCCTCGTGGCCGTGGGTGATGACGATAGGCGACGACGTCGTCGCGACGCTCGCGCAGGTAGGTGACGTCGGGCAGGACGAGGTCGATGCCGAGCATCTCGTCGCGCGGGAAGTCGAGACCGCAGTCGACGACGACGATCTTGCCGTCGTACTCGATGGCGGTCATGTTCTTGCCGATCTCACCGACCCCGCCGAGCGGGATGATGCGAACCGTCGGTCGTTGCGCTCACAGGAGCTCCAGTCGTTCGAGTTGGCCGCGCGACGACGGCCCGCTCCTCGTCGGTGGCCGCGACCAGCGGCAGCCGCAGGCCGCCCGACATCGAGGCCGAGCAGGTCGAGCGCCGCCTTGACGGGGATGGGGTTGGTCGTGACGAAGAGGGCCTCGTAGAGCGGCTGCAGATCGGCGTCGATGGCCTCGGCCTCGGTCGCAGGCGGCCGTCGCGCACGCGGCCGCACATCGCGGCCATCCGCGGGCCGACGAGGTGGCTGGCCACGCAGATGCCGCCGAGGCCGCCGAGCGCGAGCACGTCGAGCGAGCATGTCGTCGTTGCCGGCGTAGAGGCGATGTCGGAGCGCTCGACGAGCCGCGCGAGATCGTCGAGGTCGGGGTTGGCCTGCTTGACGGCGACGATGTTCTCGACCTCGCCGAGCACGGCGAGCAGCGTCCGGCGAGAGGTTGACCACCGACCGCGCCGGGGATGTTGTAGATGATGACCGGCAGCGGGCTGGCCGCGGCCACGGCCTTGAAGTGCTCGATGCAGGCCGCGCTCGGGCGGCTTGTTGTAGTAGGGCGTGACGACGAGGACGGCGTCGACGCCGCACTCCGCCGCCTCTTCGTCAGCGCGATGGTGTGGCGCGTGTCGTAGGTGCCGGTGCCGGCGATCACGCTGGCGCGGTCGCCGACCGCCTCGATCACGGTGCGGAACATGCGCGAGCTTCTCGTCGTCGGTCAGGGTCGGCGACTCGCCGGTCGTGCCGGCGACGACGAGCCCGTCGGAGCCGTGGTCGACGAGCCAGGACCGCGAGCTCGGCGAGGCGAGCGTGGTCGACGGCGAGCTCGCCGTCGAACGGCGTCACCATCGCCGTGATGATGGTCCCGAAGCTGGCTGTCCATCTCTGCGCCCTCCGTGTCGGCCGGCCCGGTCACTGCCCGGTCACTCACCGAGTAGGTTCTCCAGACCCACGACGGAGTCCTTGAGGGTCGAGACCCGCCGCACGGCGAGGAGCACGCCGGGCATGAAGGAGGCGCGCGAGTACGAGTCGTGGCGCAGGGTCAGCAGCTCGTTCGTCGCCGCCGATCAGGACCTCCTGGTGGGCGACGAGGCCGGGCAGGCGCACGCTGTGCACCCGCACGCCGTCGACGTCGAGGCCGCGGGAGGGCGCATCGCCCGGGCAGCCCGGCGATGCGCGAGACCTTCGGCCTCGACCATCAGCCGCGCCGTGCGCAGGGCCGTGCCCGAGGGCGCGTCCTTCTTGCCGGTCTCGTGCAGCTCGACGACCTCGGCGTGCTCGTAGTGCCGCGCCGCCTGGCGGGCGAACTCCATGAGCAGGACGGCGCCGAGGGCGAAGTTGGGCGCGACGAACAGCCTGGCGCCGCTCGCCGCGGCCTGCGCGCGCAGGCCGGCGAGCTGCTCGTCGCCCAGCCCGGTCGCGCCGACGACGGTGTGCACCCCGGCGGCGAGCGTCGCGAGGCTGTTCTCGTAGACCGAGGCCGGCAGGCTGAACTCGACGGCGACCTCGGCGCGGACGGCCGCGAGGGCCGCGCCGACGTCGGCGAAGGCCGGCGCCTCGACGGGCGGCGGCGGGGCCTCGCCGGAGCCGAACTTCGGGTCCACGAGACCCACCACGCGCAGGTCCTCCTGCGCCGCGACGTTCGAGCCGTGAGGGCGCCCATCTTGCCCAGGGCGCCGACGACGAGGACGTCGGTCATCGCTCCTCCCAGGTGAACTCTTCGGTGAGGGCCCGGAACGGCGCCGCGTCGGGCCCGATGCAGACCGCCGACCAGCGCTCGGGGGCGTAGTAGCGCGCGACCGCGGCGAGCGCGTCGTCGCGGCTGACGGCGTCGACGTGCGCCACGATCTCGTCGAGCGACAGGACCGGCAGCTCGAGCAGCACCGAGCGCCCCAGCGACTGCATGCGGCTGGTCACGCTCTCGTGGCTCAGCGCGAGCTGCCCCTTGAGGTGGTTGCGGGCCCGCGAGACGGCCTCGTCGGTGACCTCGTCGGAGAGCCGCGCGAGCACGTCGAGCGTCACCGAGAGCGCCTCGCTGACGGCGCCCTCGCGCGAGCCGACGTAGACGGCGGTGAGGCCGGCGTCGGCGTAGAGCGAGGTGTACGAGTACACCGAGTAGGCGAGGCCGCGCCGCTCGCGCACCTCCTGGAAGAGGCGTGAGCTCCACGACCCGCCGAGGATCGCGTCGGCGACGAACACCGCCCAGCGGTCGGGGTCGGCGCGCCGCGGGCCCGGGCCGCCGAGGCAGACGTGGTACTGCTCGGTGTCCTTCTCGGCGAAGCTCGCCACGTGGCGCTCGGCCGGCCGGCTCAGCGCGGGGCGCGGCACCTCGGCCCCCGGTTCGGGGCGGAAGTGCCGCGCGGTCAGGTCGCAGAGCCGGGCGTGGTCGACGTGGCCGGCCGCGGCGATGACGATGCCCGGGTTCACGTAGTGCGCGTCGTGGTACGAGCGCACGACGGCGTCGTCGAGCCCGGCCAGCGTCGCGGTGTGGCCGATGATCGGGCCGCCCCAGCGGGTGCTCGCCGAAGACCGCGCGCGCGAGGTCGTCGTGTACGAGCTCGGGCGGCGAGTCCTCGTACATCGCCACCTCTTCGAGCACGACCTCGCGCTCGTGGTCGAGGTCGGCGAAGGACGGCCGCGCGACCATCTCGGCGAGCACCTCGAACGCCCTGTCGAGGTCCTCGTCCAGGCAGCGCACGTGGACGATCGTGTGCTCCTTCGAGGTGGCCGCGTTGGGCTCGGCGCCCATGTCGTCGAAGATGTGGGCGATGTCCCACGCCGAGAAGCGCGCCGAGCCCTTGAAGACGAGGTGCTCGATGAAGTGCGAAACGCCGCCGAGCTCCGGCGGTTCAAGCCGGGACCCGGCGGCGATCCACACCCCGAGGGCGATCGAGCGGACGCCGTCGACGCGTTCGCTCGCGACCCTCAGGCCGTTCGTGAGCAGAGAGAGCTCGTAGTGCGGCGTGACGACCTCCGACGGCCGCTTACGACTCGGGCTGCTCGGGCGCCTGCACGGGACGCAGGCCGATACGGCCGCGCGCCTTGTCGATCTCGACCACCTCGACGGTGACGATGTCGCCGCGCTTCATGACGTCCTCGACCGAGCTCACGCGCTGGCCCTTGGGGCCGATGCGCGAGATGTGGACGAGGCCGTCGGTGCCCTTCTTCAGCTCGACGAAGGCGCCGAAGTCGGTCGTCTTGACGACCTTGCCGGTGAAGACGTCGCCGACCTCGACCTCCTTGGTCATGGCGGTGATGCGGCCGATGACGGCGTCGGCGGACTCCTTGTCGGCGGCGCAGATGAAGATCGTGCCGTCGTCCTCGATGTCGATGTCGACACCGAACTCGTCGGTCATGCCGCGGATCGTCTCGCCGCCCTTGCCGATGACGAGCCCGATCTGGTCGGGGTTGATCTGGATGGTGAAGATGCGCGGCGCGTACGGCGAGAGCTCGGCGCGCGGCTCGGGCAGCGTCTCGAGCATGCGCTCGAGGATGAAGAGCCGGGCCCGCTTGGCCTGCTCGAGCGCACCCTTCAGGATCTCGAAGGTCACGCCGGTGATCTTGATGTCCATCTGCAGCGCCGGTGATGCCCTCGCTGGTGCCGGCCACCTTGAAGTCCATGTCGCCGAGATGGTCCTCGACCCCGGCGATGTCGGTCAGCACGACGAAATCGTCGCCTTCCATGATGAGACCCATCGCGATGCCGGCGACGGGGGCCTTGATCGGCACGCCGGCGTCCATCAGCGAGAGGGTCGAGCCGCAGACCGAGGCCATCGACGACGAGCCGTTGCTCTCGAGGATCTCGGAGACGAGGCGGATCGTGTACGGGAAGTCGACCTCGTTCGGGCAGGACCGGCAGGAGGGAGCGCTCGGCGAGCGCGCCGTGGCCGATGTCGCGGCGCTTGGGGCCGCGCATGAAGCCCGTCTCCCCCACCGAGTACGGCGGGAAGTTGTAGTGGTGGATGTAGCGCTTCTTCTCGACCACGGAGAGGTCGTCGATGCGCTGGAACTCGCCGGTGCCGCCGAGCGTGAGCAGCGTGAGCGCCTGCGTCTGGCCGCGCGTGAAGAGCGCGCAGCCGTGCGTGCGCGGCACGAGGCCGACCTCGGAGGTGATCAGGCGGATCTCGTCGGTCTTGCGCCCGTCGGGGCGACGCTTCTCGACGGCGATGCGGTGGCGGATGATGTCCTTCTCGAGCTTGGCCACGGCGCGCTTGACCTGGAGCACGCGCTCCGGGTCGGGCTCGTCGCCGCCGGCGAGCTGCTCGAGGGCGCGGGTGCGCACCTCGGCGGTCGCCGTCTGGCGCTCGAGCTTCTCGACGACCTGCGTCGCCGCGTCCATGTCGGCGCCGAAGGCGGCCTGCACCTCGGCGAACACGCCGGGGTCGAGGGTCGGCTCGGCGACCTCGCGCTTGGGCACACCGACCAGCTCGCGCAGCTGGAGCTGCACGTCGACGAGCTTCTTGATCTCGCCGTGGGCCAGCTCGAGCGCCTCGAGGATCAGCTCTTCGCCGACCTCCTTGGCGCCGGCCTCGACCATCACGATCGCGTCGGCGGTGCCGGTCACGATGAGGTCGAGCGTCGACTCCTCGTGGACCTCGGTGAGCGTCGGGTTCACGACCAGCTCGCCGTCGATGTGGCCCACGCGCACCGTGCCGACCGGCCCGTTGAACGGGATCTTCGAGATCGTCAGGGCGGCCGACGCGCCGATGCTGGCGAGCACGTCGTAGGCGTTCTCGCGGTCGCTCGACAGCGTCGTCGCCACGACGTGGACCTCGTTCATGAAACCCTTGGGGAACAGCGGCCGGATCGGGCGGTCGATCTGGCGGTCGGCCAGGATCGCCTTCTCGCTCGGCCGCGACTCGCGCTTGATGAAGCCGCCGGGGATCTTGCCGGCGGCGTAGTGGCGCTCCTCGACGTCGACCGTGAGCGGGAAGAAGTCCTGCCCCTCGCGCACCTCGTCGCGCATGACCGCGGTGACGAGCACCATGGTGTCGCCGCAGCGCATGAGCACCGCGCCGTCGGCCTGATGAGCCATGCGGCCGGTCTCGAACGAGATCGTCTTGCCGCCTATCTCTACCTCTACTCTATTCATCTCTTCCTTCGTCATCCTCTCCTCCCCGCCACGGCTGCAGCGTCGGTCGTCCCAGGGTGGGGCGCGCTGACTTGACGGGGGTGACTCGAGCCGCTACTTGCGGAGCTCGAGCTCCTTGACGAGCGCACGGTAGCGCTCGAGGTCGCGCGCCTGCAGGTAGTCGAGCAACCTGCGGCGCCGTCCGACCATCTTCAGCAGTCCACGGCGTGAGTGGTGGTCCTTCTTGTGCAGCTTGAGGTGCTCGGTGAGCTCGTCGATGCGCTTCGTGAGGAGCGCGATCTGCACCTCGGGGGACCCGGTGTCGCCGTCGTGCTTGGCGTGCTTGGCGATGATCGCCTGTTTGTCGTCGGTCGTGAGTGCCAGGGGAAACACCTCCTTCGGAGGCTACTCCGGAGACCCAGTCACAGGTCGGCGGCCTGTGACCGAGAAACGGTCCGCGGTAGGGTACCACAGGCCCGGGGGCCGACAAACCTGGCGGCCGTCGGCCGGCCCAGCCGCGCGTCGGCGAGCCGGCGGCCCGCCGCGCGCCGCGCGTCGGCGACTCCGGCGCCGGTGAGACGACCGTTCGCCGTCACTGTCGCCGCCGGGGCCTTCGCCGCCGCCCTCAGACGGAGGACGGCGCCAGGCCGACCTCGGCGTAGGCGGGGTCGTCGAGCGCCGCGGTCTCGTCGACGTCGCGGCGCATGCGCGCCACGAGCTCGTCGGGCGAGGCGAAGCGCTCCTCCCCGCGCAGGCGGTGGAGGAAGTCGACCCGCAGGTCGCGGTGGTAGAGGTCGCCCTCGAACCCGAGCAGGTGCGCCTCGACGCTGACCGGGGCCTTCTCCTCGTCGGGGCTGGTGAACGTGGGGTTGTGCCCGACGTTGACCGCGGCGCGGTACCAGTGATCACCGACCTGCACGCGCGCCGCGTACACCCCGATCCCCGGGAAGATGGTGCCGGCCTCGACCTCGACGTTGGCCGTCGGGAAGCCCAGCGTGCGCCCGCGCCGCACCCCGGCGACCACGCGTCCGGTGGCCGACGGCGGCCGGCCCAGGACCTCGCGCACGTCGTCGAGGTCGCCCTCGCGCAGCAGGCGCCGGATGCGCGTCGAGCTGATCGTGTGACCGTGCTCGGTCACGAGGTCGACGACGACCGCCTCGTACCCGTGCTCGGCCCCGCAGCGCCTCAGGGCGGCGGCGTCGCCCGCTCCCCCGGCGCCGAAGTTGAAGTTCTCGCCCACGACGACGACGCGCGCCTGCAGCGCCCCCGTGAGCAGGGCACCGCAGAAGTCCGCCGGAGGGAGTTCGGCCATAGCGCGGTCGAAGGGCAGCACGACGAGCTCGTCCGGGCCGAGGGCGCCGATCAGGCGCCGCTTCTCCTCCAGAGAGGTCAGGAGCCGTGGCTGGCGCGCGGGGTCGACGACGGCCAGCGGGTGACGGTCGAAGGTCACGACCGTGGCCCGCAGGCCGCGCTCCGCGGCCGCGCGGAGAGCGGTCTCGATGACGCGGCGGTGGCCGATGTGGACGCCGTCGAAGGTGCCGAGGGCGAGCGCCCTCGGCACGGGTTCGGCGTCCATCACGTCGGTCACGAGCAGCATCACGGGTCCCTCGGCCCGGGTGTCGTCACGAGAGCCTCCCGGCGGTCGCCGTCACGCGCACGGGGTCGGCCACGGTCGCCGGGTCGGCCACGGTCAGCGGGTCGGCCAGGGTCACCGGGTCGCCCACGGCTCAGATCCGCACGAGGAGCCGAAGGCCGGGGCCGTCCTCGACGGGGCCGTAGACGGCGATCAGCTCGCCGCGGTACACGGCGCGCACCGCCCCCTCGGCGGTGCCCGAGAGGCGCGTCCCGTTGCGCACCAGCGGGACCTGGGCGGCGGAGAGCTCGACCGCGGGCAGGAACTGCAGCGCCGCGCCCGGCGGCACGAGGCCGGGGATGTGCAGGTCGCCGGGCGCGCGCTCGCCGACCTCCGCCTCGAAGGCCTCCAGCGACTGCGCGTCGTCGAGGCGCAGGGCGCCGGTCGCCGTCCGCGAGAGCTCGTGCAGGTGAGCCCCTGCCTCGACGGCCTCACCGATGTCGGTGGCGAGCTGCCGCACGTAGGTGCCCTTCGAGCAGGCGATGCGGCAGTCCATCGTCTGCGCCGCCTCGTCGAACCCGAGCACCTCGATGGCCGAGATCTCGACCTCCTTCACGGGGGTCTCGACGACCTCGCCGCGGTGGGCCTTCTTGTACAGGCGCTCGCCGTCGACCTTGACCGCCGACGTCATCGGCACGCGCTGGCTGACACGCCCGACGAACCGCGGGAGCACGGCCTCGACCTCGGCCGCGGTCACGCACCGGCCGCTCTCCTCGAGCGTCCCGGTGCGGTCGCCGGTGTCGGAGCGCACGCCGAAGCGCACCACGCATTCGTACTCCTTGGGCAGATCGACGAAGAAGCGCGCCAGCTTCGTCGCCCGCCCCACGAGCACCACGAGCAGCCCGGTGGCGAAGGGGTCAAGGGTGCCGGCGTGCCCGACCTTGCGCACCGCCGGCCGCAGCACGCGGCGCACGCGGGCGACGACGTCGTGCGACGTGAAGCCCTCCGGCTTGTCGATCAGGAGGAGGCCGTCTTCAGGCGCCTTGCGAGTTCGGAACTGAGCCATGCCGTCACCTCCCCGGGGGAGTCGTCGGCCGAGAAACCGGCTGCCTGGCGGTGCCCGCCGCCCCCCCGGGCGGCGGCCACGGCGCTCACGTCGAGGCCGCTCGAGCGCAGGCTGACGCGGCAGCGCGGGCCGGAGGACTGCTCCTTGACGAGCCCCGCCGCCTCGACGCCGTCGACCGCACGCAGGCTCTCGACCACGCCCTCGGTGTCGCCCTCGGCGGCGCCGGCGGCGGCCACGTCGGCCAAGGTCAGCACGGCGACGAGGGCGCGCCCGCCGGCGACCTCGCGGGCGCCGGCGACGGCCCGCGCCCAGAGGCGCAGCCCGCCCAGCGGGCGACGCTCGTAGAGCGCCGTATAGATCGCCGTCGGGTCGGCGCCGAGGCTCACGAGCCAGGCCGCCGTGCTCAGGGTGTGCGCACTGGTGGAACTGTGCCTGAAGTGGCCCGAGTCGAAGGAGATGCCGGCGTAGAGCGCCGCCGCGGCGGCGGGCCGCGGCGCGAGGTCGAGGGCCCGGGCGAGGTCGCAGACGACCTCGGCCGTGCTGCTCGCCGCGGGGCGCAGCAGCACGAGCTCGCCGAAGCGCGTGTTGTCCTGGTGGTGGTCGATGTTCACGACGGGACCGCCCCACGTCTCGACACCCAGGGCGAGGCGCGGCACGCTGCCGCTGTCGAGGGCGTAGAGCGGCGTGCCGGCGGGCGGCGCCTGCGTCGCCACGGGCAGGCCGCCGAGGGCGACGTCGGCCGCGGGCAGCTCGGGCTCGCCGACGATGTGGAGGGTCGCGTCGACGCCGAGCTGGGCGAAGAGGTCGGCCATGCCGGCGGCGGCGCCGAGCGCGTCGGTGTCGGGCCGCTCGTGCACGGCGAGGGCGACGTGGCGTTCGCCGCGCATGCGGCGCGCGACCGCGGCGAGATCGGCGGCCAGCGCCTTCACGAGCCGGCCTCCTCGCCACCGTCGTGCGCGGCCTCGTCATCCTCTTGCGCGCCCTCGTCACCGTCGTGCGCGTCCTCGTGACCGTCGTGCGCGGCCTCGGCGACGCCCGCCCGCTCGGCTTCGTCGAGGCCTGTCGCGCCTCCGGCCGGCTCGGCTCCGGCGCCCTCGACGGCGGCTTCGGCGTCGTCCTCCGCCTCAGGCTCCCCCGCCGCGCCGCCGCGCGCCTCGAGCTCGGCCGCCTCGCGGCGTATCAGGCTCTCGATGCGCTGGGCGTTCACCGACGTCGGGTCGTAGACGAACTCGATCTGCGGGGTGCGCTTGAGGCGCAGGCCCGTCGTGATGGAGGCCTGCAACACACCGCGCGCCTGGCGCAGCACCTCGAGGGTCGCGTCGCGCTCCTTGGCCGTGCCGAGGACGCCGACGAACACCTTGGCGTGCCGCAGGTCGGGGGACGTCTCGACCCCGGTCACGGTGACGAAGCCGACGCGCGGGTCCTTGAGCCGCTCGACGATCGCCGCCGAGACCGACTCCTTGATGCGCTCGTTGATCCTCAGGAGGCGATGTCCCACAGGCTCTCCACCCCCTCGACCGTGCGCAGCACGACGCGGACGTCGCCCTCGAGGCCGTGCAGGTAACGGTCGACCTCGGAGAGCTGCTCGTCGGCCTGGCGCGGCGACGAGGCCGCGAGGACGATGAGGACGCGCGAGGTCTGCCAGGTGTCCTGGCCGCCGACCTCGCTGAAGGACGCCCTGAAGCGCCGCTGCACGACGTCGCGCAGCGACCTCAGCGGGCCACGCTTCTCCTTGAGCGATCGCGTGCCGGGGAAGTGCAGGTCCGCGAGCAGGACGCCGATGCTGGCGTCAGACCTCACGGGCGACTTCGCGGGTCTCGTACGCCTCGAACACGTCGCCCTCCTTGACGTCGTTGAAGCCGTCGAGAAGGATGCCGCACTCGAAGCCCTCCTGGACCTCGCGCGCGTCCTCCTGGAAGCGCTTCAGCGAGCCGATGCGACCGTCGTGGACGACGACGTCGTCACGCAGCACGCGAGCCTTCGCCCCGCGCTGCATGATCCCGTTGGTCACCATGCAGCCGGCGATGGTGCCGACCTTCGACGCCTTGAAGGTGGCGCGCACCTCGGCCTGGCCCAGGACGACCTCCTGGTACTCGGGCTTGAGCATGCCCATGAGGGCCGCGGTCACGTCTTCGGTCACCTTGTAGATGACCTGGTAGGTGCGTACGTCGACGCCCTCCTGCTCGGCGAGCGTCTGTGCCGCCTGGCTCGGGCGCACGCTGAAGCCGATGATGATCGCCTCGGAGGCCGCGGCCAGCATGATGTCGGACTCGTTGATGCCGCCGACGCCGGAGTGCAGGATGCGCACCTTGACCTCGGGGTGCTGGATCTTGAGCAGCGCGTCGGAGAGCGCCTCGAGGCTGCCCTGCACGTCGGCCTTGACCACGAGGTTGAGGTCGAGCACCTTGCCCGCGGCGATGCGCGCGAAGACCTCGTCGAGGGTGAGAGACCGCTCGCGCGCCAGGCGCTCCGTCTTGAGGCGGCTGGCGCGCCGGCTGGCCAGGGCGCGCGCGGCGCGCTCGTCCTTGACCACGCGGCAGAGCTCGCCGGCGATCGGCAGCTCGTCGAAGCCGATGATCTCGACCGGGGTCGACGGGCCGCCGCTCGCGAGGGTCTCGCCCTTGAAGTCGCGCATCGCGCGCACGCGGCCGCTGGCGCCGCCGGCGACGATCGCGTCGCCGACCTGCAGGGTGCCGCGATTGACGAGCACGGTGGCGACGACGCCGCGGCCCGGGTCGACGCGGGACTCGATGACGAACCCGCTGGCCTGCGTCTTCGGGTTGGCCTTGAGGTCGGCGACCTCGGCGACCAGGAGCAGCATGTCGAGGAAGTTCTCGAGGCCGATCGCGCTTCTTGGCGCTGGCCTCGACGAAGATCGTGTCGCCGCCCCACTCCTCGGGGACGAGGTCGTACTCGGTGAGCTGCTGCTTGATGCGGTCGATGTTGGCCTCGGGCTTGTCGATCTTGTTGACCGCGATGACGATCGGGACGCCGGCGGCCTTGGCGTGGTCGATGGCCTCGATCGTCTGCGGCATGACGCCGTCGTCGGCGGCGACCACGAGGACGGCGATGTCGGTGACCTTGGCGCCGCGGGCGCGCATCGCCGTGAAGGCGGCGTGACCCGGGGTGTCGATGAAGGTGACCAGCTTGCCCTGGTGCGCACCTGATAGGCGCCGATGTGCTGGGTGATGCCGCCGGCCTCGCCGGCGGCGACGGCGGTGTCGCGGATCGCGTCGAGCAGGCTCGTCTTGCCGTGGTCGACGTGCCCCATGACGGTGATGACCGCGGCGCGCGGCTCGAGGTCTTCGGGCGCGTCGACGGCCTCGGTCTCGAGGGCGGCCTCTTCGTCGGCCGCGTGGACGATCTCGACCTCGCGGCTCGAAGTCGCCGGCGAGCACCGAGATGGCCTCGTCGGAGAGCGACTGCGTGATGGTCACCATCTCGCCGTACCCCATCAGGGTCTTGATGATCTCGGCGGTGGAGATGCCGAGGAGCTGCGAGATCTCTTTGACGCTCGCCCCGGAGGGCATCTTGACGGGCCCGCTCGGGATCGGCGGCGGCGTGGGCGGCGCCGCTTCGCGCGGCTCCCCGCGGCCGCGGCGGCCGCGACGCTGGCCGCCGCCGCCCTGCGGGCCGCCGCGGCGCGCGGCGCCGGCGTCGATGATGACCCGCCGGCGGCGGCCGCCCTGGCCGCCGCGACGGCGCGGCGCCGGGGTCGCCCCGGCGTACGCCTTCTCGATCGCCTCGTCGTCGACGTTGACCTCGCCGTCGACGACCTCGATGCCCGCCTTCTTGAGGTGAGCGAGGACGTCGTCGACGCTCGTCCCGCGCTGGCGGGCGATGTCGGAGACCTTGCGCTTCTGGGCCACTCACCTCACCGCCTTTCTCTGTTCACAGGCGACCGCGAACTCGTGCACGGTCGCCTTGTCGATGGTCACGGGGCCCCGGAAGGCGCGCGCGAAGGCGCGTCGCCCGAGGGCCGCGTCGAGACAGCTCTGCGCAGGGCACACGTACGCGCCCCTGCCGGGCGCGGCCGGCCCGGCGAGCGTCAACCGCCCGTCACGCAGGGCGAATCGTATCAGGTCGCCCTGCGGCCTGCGTTCGCGGCAGCCGACGCAGGTGCGCTCCGGCGCGACCACGGGGTCACGCCTCCGGCTCCGCGTCGCCACCGGCCGGCGCCTCGCCGGCCTCGTCGCGGCCTGGCGGGCGCCTCGGGCTCGACGTAGTCGGCGTGGATGCTGCAGTAGCGCGAGCCGCCGACGGCCTGGTTGGGGCAGCGCTTGCCGGTCGCCGTGACCGCCATACACTGGCCGACGACGCCTTCGTCCTCGGCGAACTCCATGTCGGCCTCGGCCTCGGCCTGCTGCTGCTGGCTGCGGATGTCGATGCGCCAGCCCGTGAGCTTGCTCGCGAGGCGCGCGTTCTGCCCCTCGCGGCCGATGGCCAGCGAGAGCTGGTCGTCGGGCACGATGATCGTCGCCGACTGGTCCTCGTCGTCGACCAGCACCTCGCGCACGCGCGCCGGCGACAGGGCCTTGGCGACGTAGCGCGCGGCGTCGTCGTGGTAGGGGATGATGTCGATGCGCTCGCCGCGCAGCTCGCTGACCACCATGCGCACGCGCGAGCCACGCGGCCCGACGCAGGCGCCCACCGGGTCGACGCCGTCGGCGTGCGAGATCACGGCGATCTTGCAGCGCCCGGGCACGGGCTTGCCGTCGCGCCCGCGGTAGCCGGTCTCGCGCGCCACCTGGCGGATCTCGACGAGCCCGTCGGCGATCTCGGGCACCTCGATCTCGAAGAGCCGGCGCACGAGCTGCTCGTTCTTGCGCGAGAGGATGACCTGCGGGCCCTTGGTCGAGTCCTCGACCTTGACGATCACGGCCTTGACGCGGGCGCCGTGCTCGTAGTGCTCGGTCTCGATCTGCTCGCTCTTGGGCAGCAGCGCCTCGACGCGGCCGAGCTCGACGAGCGTGTAGCGCGCGTCGCTCTGCTGCACGACCCCGGTGACGAGCTCGCCGACGCGGTCGATGTACTCCTCGAACATGAGGTCGCGCTCGGCGTCGCGGATGCGCTGCATGATGACCTGCTTCGCGGTCTGCGCGGCGATGCGGCCGAAGTCGTCGGGGGTCACGTCGATGCGCTCGACCTCGCTCATGTCGACGCCCGAGAGGTCGAGGACCCAGTCCTCGCGGTTCTCCGCCGGCCCCGCCTCACCCGCGCTCTCCTGGTAGACCTTGAGCGCCTCGACGTCGATGTGCTCGGGGAAGATGAGCTGGTAGACCTTCATGTCGCCGGTGTCGGGGTCGACCTCGGCCTTGGCGTGCTCGACCGCGTCGGGCGTCTTCTTGTAGGCGGAGAGCAGGGCGTCCTCGAGCGCCTCGAGCAGGGCGTCGAAGGCGATCCCCTTCTCCTTCTCGATCTGGTGCAGCGCCTCGATGATCTCTCTGCTCACAACGGCCTCCGGTTCACCTGTCGAACGCGTACACCACGTGGGCGCGCGCGATATCGCTCATCTCGAGCCTTGCCTCACCGCCGCCGTCGGTGAGCTCAACGGTCACGCTCGTCTCGTCGGCGCTCACCAGCCGCCCGCGGAAGTGGCGGCGACCGCCGGCCGGCGCCACTGTGCGTACGGCGACCTCCTGGCCCACGGCGGCGGCGAAGTGGGCCGGCTTGCGCAGCGGGCGGTCGAGCCCCGGCGACGAGACCTCGAGGGCGAACTCCTCGCGCAGCCCGTCGAGCGCCCGGGTCACCGCCGCGCAGAGGTCGAGGTCGACGCCCCCGGGCCGGTCGATGTACACCACCAGCCGCTCACCCTTGAGCTCGAGATCGACGACCTCGACCTCGGCAAAGGGCTCGGCCAGCGCCGCCTCGACGACGGCCTCGAGCTCCTGCCTGCTGCGCCGCATGTACCGCTCCCTACAAAAACAAAAGCCGGTTGCTGCGCACCGACTTTCACAGATCGCTCCGCGCGTGTTGCCTGACCGGGGCAGTATAGCACCGCCCGGCGCGCCCTCACAACGCCGGGAGCCCTCAATGAGCGGGGGGATTCTGCCGATATCCCCCGTTGAGTCGGCGCGGCGCCGCCGCGTCACAGCGCGCGTCAGAGAGGCGTGATCCGAGCATGGGCGAGTACACCACCTTCGAGTGCAGGGCCTGCGGCTACAAGGCCGAACGGGTGCGCTGGGGGGTCAGCGTCAACGACCCGCGCCAGCGCTGCATGCCCGCCTACTGCGTCGAGTGCGGGACGATCCGCGAGGTCGACCTGACCGGCGCCGACCTCATGGTCGACGAGTTCGAGTGCCCGGACTGCGGCAGCCAGCTCTTCTTCCTCGAGAAGGCCGCCTCGTACACCTGCCCGAAGTGCAAGGCGCACGACATGCGCCTGATCCAGGGCGACTACTGGTGAGACCGGCGGGCGCGCCGCGCCCGTACAGAGGATTCGACTGAGTCGCGCCCCGGCCCGGCGGGCGCCCGCGCGACGCTACTCGCCGATGACCACCGGGCTGCCGGCGGGCACCAGCCGCCCGACCTCACGGATGTCACGGTCGCGCATGCGCACGCACCCGTGGCTCACCGCCTGCCCCATGAGCTCCGGCTGGTTCGTGCCGTGGATCGCCACCGGGCCGCCGTTGGGCCAGTCGGCGAGGTCGGGCTGGAAGGCACTGATGCCGAGTGCCAGGACCCCGTACACGCCGCCCGGGTCGGCGGGCTTCAGCTTCTGGTTGACGAAGTAGAAGCCGGTCGGCGTCGGCAGAGCCGGCTTGCCGACGGCCACCGTGTACTCACCGCGCAGCTCGCCGCGGCGGTAGACCCGGAGGATGCGCTCGGAGAGGTCGATCTCGATCTTCGCCGACGTCGTGTAGAAGGCGAGCTGGCCCTCCTTGACCCAGCCCCGGCTGCCGTTGGGCCGCACCGAGAGCCACACCCGGTGCCAGGTGACCCCGTCGACGGTGCGCGCCGTGTCGACCAGCACGACCGTCGGGTAGTCGTGGTAGTTGCGCTTGTCGAGGCGCACCTTGACCGCCGCCTCGTCGGAGGGCCTCGTGCGCACGACGACCTCGCCCACGGCCTTGCCGACCAGCCAGGTCTCGTAGGCGGGCTCGGCGGGCGGGGCCTCGCTCGCCGTCGGTCCGGGCGTCGGCACGACGACCGCCGCCGGAGACTGCACGGCGCCACTCCCCTCCGCCCGGGCGCGGACGACCGACCAGCCGCCGGCGGCGAGAGCGACGAGGGCGGCGACCGCCGCCAGGCTGAGGACGAGATCGCGGGTACGTGACGACATGCGTCTCCTAGGGTAGTTGAAGGCGGAGCACGTGTACACAGGATGCCCGCTCGCGGCGGCGTACACTACCTGCGGAGCGTCCAACCCCGAAAGGAGCGCGAGTGACCCTCACCGTCATCATCGTCCTCGTCGTGATCGCGGTCGTGGTGCTGGCCCTGGTCGCGATCTACAACAGCCTCGTCAAGCGGCGCAACCAGGTCGACAACTCGTGGAGCCAGATCGACGTGCAGCTGCGGCGCCGGCACGACCTCATCCCCAACCTGGTCGAAGCTGTGAAGGACTACATGGAGTTCGAGCAGGACACGCTGACCAAGGTCACCGAGGCGCGCGCCATGGCCATCGCCGCCGGGCAGCGCGGCCCCGAGGCCCAAGCTCAGGCCGAGAACATGCTGAGCGACGCCCTGAAGTCGCTCTTCGCCGTGACCGAGAACTACCCCGACCTCAAGGCGAACCAGAACGTGATGAGTCTCCAGGAGGAGCTCACCGCGACCGAGAACAAGATCTCCTTCGCGCGGCAGTTCTACAACGACAGCGTGCTGACCTACAACAACAAGATCCAGACGGTGCCGTCGAACCTCGTCGCCGGGCTCTTCAACTTCACCGCGCGCCAGTACTTCGAGGCGCCGGAGAGCCGCTCGCGAGGTGCCCAAGGTCGACCTGCGGTGACCCGCCGCCGCTCGCGACGCCGCGCCCGCGGCGCGCGTGACGCGGACGGGCGTCGGGACGAGCGCTAGAGAGTCATGTACGAGCAGATCACCCGCAACCGGCGCGCCTCGTGGCTCCTCATGGGGGTCATCGTGGCGCTCTTCGCCCTCATCGGCTACGTGTTCGGCCTGGCCTGGACCGGCGAGCAGGCCGGCGGCCTCGGACTCCTCGGGGTCTTCGGCGTCGTCGCCATCGCCTGGAGCGTCATCGGCTACTACACCGGTGACAAGATGGTCCTCGCCGTCAGCGGCGCCCGCCTCGTGACCCACGCCGACGAGCCCCGCCTCTACAACGTCGTCGAGGAGATGACGATCGCCGCCGGCCTCGCGCAGCCGCCGGCGGTGTACGTCATCGAGGACGAAGCGCTCAACGCCTTCGCCACCGGCCGCGACCCCACGCACTCGGCCGTCGCCGTGACGCGCGGCCTCCTCGAGCGCCTCGACCGCGAGGAGCTCCAGGGCGTCGTCGCCCACGAGATCTCACACATCCGCAACTACGACATCCGCTTCGCCACGCTGGTCGGGATCCTCGTCGGCGTCATCGCCCTCGTCGCCGACTTCTTCCTGCGCTCGACCTTCTTCGGCATGGGGCGGCGGCGCGGCGGCGACTCGAGCGGGGGCGGGCCGATGATGCTCGTCGCGCTCCTGCTCGCGATCCTCGCGCCGCTGGCCGCCGCCGCCGTGCAGTTCGCCATCTCGCGGCGCCGCGAGTACCTGGCCGACGCCTCGGGGGTCGAGCTCACGCGCAACCCTCTCGGGCTCGCCCGCGCCCTGCACGAGATCGCCGGCGACACCGGCCGGCTCGAGAGCGCCAACCGCGCGACCGCCCACCTCTACATCGCCAACCCTCTGCGCCGGCAGCACACCGGGGCGCTCTTCGCCACGCACCCCCCCGTGGACGAGCGCATCGCCGTGCTGCTGAAGATGGCGCACGTGGGGCCCGAGGCGCTGGTGCCGGCGGCCGGCGGCACCGCCGCCCCCACGCCCCGTACGGGCTGAGGCCGCTCTCAGACCCGCTCCGACGACCTCGCCCGCCGTCGATAGGTACGGGGCGACCGCTGCGACTCGAGGGCGGTGAACCTGGCCGGTGACCCGCGGCGCGCACGAGCGAGCGCCGGCGGGATCCGTCGGGGCGAGCCGGGCTCAGTCCAGCTCGTCGAGGGCGGCGCGGTACAGGTCGCTCTGGGGCCGCAGGGCGCGCGCCAGGCGCAGCTGCCCCTGCCCCTCCTCCCTGCGCCCGAGACGCAGCAGGCAGCGGCCGAGGGCGTAGCGCGCGTAGTCGTTGTCGGGGGCGTCACCGGAGACGGCGGCGAAGTGCTCGGCCGCCGTCTCGTAACGCCCGAGGGCGTACTCGGCACGGCCGAGCGCCTCACGGATCGAGTTGCGCCCGGGCTCGAGGCGCAGGGCCTGCCCGAGCAGCAGCGCCGCCTGGGCGGAGTGACGCTCGCGCAGGAGGGCGACGCCGCGGCGGAAGAGGCTGTACGCCTCGCTCTCGGCGTCGAAGGAGGGCGCGCGCCGCGGCGCGGGATCCATCGGCGACATCGGTGACGCCCTCAGAGACCGAGGTCGGCGGAGACGCCCTGCATCGCCACGAGCCCGAGCTCGAGGAACTCGTCGAGCTCGAGGCCGAGCTCGCCGCAGCGGGCGATCGACTCGCGGTCGACGCCGCGGGCGAAGGCCCCTTCGCGGTAGCGCTTGCGCACCGACTTGGGCTTGACCTCGGCGAGGAGCTTGTCGGGGCGGACCAGCGCCGCCGCGGTGACGAGCCCGCTGAGCTGGTCGGCGGCGATGAGGCCGACGTCGAGGGTCGACTCGGCGGCGACCCCGGTGGCCGGGTTGTGCGCCTCCACGGCGTGCGCGGCGGCCTCGGGCAGGCCGGCCGCGCGCAGCGCCTGGGCGGCCTGCGAACCGTGCTTGCTGAAGTCGCCCTCCGTGGCCTCGACGTCGAGGTCGTGGCCGAGCCCGGCGAGGCCCCACACGTCGGGGTCTTCGCCGAGGCGAGCGGCGAGGGCGCGCATGATCGCCTCGGTGGCGAGCATGTGGCGGCGGGTGTTCTCGTTGGCGACGCGCGCCTCGACGAGGGCGAGGACGGCGTCGCGCGACGGTGCACTCATGGCAGGGCCTCCTCGACCGCGTCGAGCACGGCTACGGCGCAGGCGCGCTTGTCGCGTCGCGACACGTGGATCTCGCGGTCACCGGTGAGGATCGTGATCTCGTTCTCGTCGGCGCCGATGCCGACGCCCTCGGCGAGCACGTCGTTGAAGACCAGCAGGTCGACGCCCTTGGCCGCCTTCTTCTCGCGCGCCCGGTCGATCCGCGGGCCGGCCTCGGCGGCGAAGGCGACGCGCAGCAACCCCGGCCGGGCCGCGGCGGCCAGCACGTCGACCGTGCGCTCGAGCTCGAGGCCGAGTGTCTCGCGCCCGCCGCGCTCGATCTTGCCCGCCTCGGCCTCACGCGGCTTGAAGTCGGCGACGGCGGCCGCCATCACGAGCACGTCGGCGGCCGCGGTCGCCTCGCGCACGGCCGCCGCCATCTCCTGCGCGGACTCGACCGACACCGTCGCGTACGGCGCACCCTCGACCGGGTGGGTCGCCACCAGGGTCACATGAGCGCCGCGCAGGTAGGCCTCGTCGGCCAGGGCGCGGCCCATCTTGCCGCTCGAGCGGTTGCCGACGTAGCGCACGGCGTCGATGCGCTCGCGCGTGCCGCCGGCCGTGACCACGACGCGACGGGCGCGCAACGGCCCCTCGGCCGCGCCCGCGAAGGCGCGGCGCACGGCGGCGAGGATCGCCTCGGGCTCGGCCATGCGGCCGAGGCCCTCCTCGCCGCAGGCGAGCTCGCCGCGCCCTGTGGGCAAGACCTCGACCCCGCGCCCGGCGAGGCGGCGCAGGTTCTCCTGCGTCGCGGGGTGCTCGTACATCGCCCAGTTCATCGTCGGCGCCACGATGACCGGGCCGCGGAAGGCGAGGTACACGGCGGTGAGAAGGTTGTCCGCGATGCCGGCCGCCATCTTGGCGAGCGTGTTCGCCGTGGCCGGCGCCACGACCATGACGTCGGCCTCGCGGGCGGCATCGATGTGCTCGAACCAGCCGCCCGTCGACTGCCAGGCGCTCTCGTCGTCGAGGACCGGGCCGCGCGAGACGGCGGCGAAGGTGAGCGGCGTCACGAAGCGCCGCGCCGCGGCGGTCGTGACGACGGTCGGCGCCAAGCCCTCGCGGGCGAGCCCGCGCACGAGCTCGACCGCCTTGTAGATGGCGATGCCCCCCGTGACGCCGACCAGCACCCGCCGGCCGGGGCCCGGGGCGCCGCTCTGCTCGCCCGCCCCGGTCACGGCAGCGTCACTCGACGGCGGTCGACTCGAGCAGGCCGTCGGCGATCTCTTCGAGCGAGATGGTGAGGAGGTTCGTGCTGCGCGTCGAGATGAGCGGCGGAGTGAGCGCCTCCCCCTCGCCCATGAAGCCTTCACCGAGGCTGTGGTAGTACGAGTTGATCTGACGCGCACGCTTGGCGGCGACCATCACGAGCGCGTAGCGCGACCCGCCTGCGTGCGGGAGGAGCTCGTCGATGCGTGGTTTGTCCACCCGCTGTCCTTTCTCCGTGCCTCTATGATGGCGGCCACCTCGGCGGCCGCCCGGTCGGCGTCGTCGTTGACGACGATGTGGTCGAACTCGTCGGCCGCCGCGACCTCGCCCTCGGCGATGTGCAGCCGCCGGGCGATGGCGGCGTCGCCCTCGGTGCCGCGGCCCTTCAGCCGCTCGGCCAACTCGGCCAGCGACGGCGGCGCGATGAACACCGAGATCGCGCCCGGCAGGGCGGCGCGCACCGCGCGGGCCCCCTGCAGCTCGATCTCGAGGACGACGTCGTCGCCGGCGGCCAGCCGCGTCTCGACGTCGTCACGCAACGTGCCGTACCGGTGTCCACTGTAGTGTACCCACTCCAGGAAGCGACCCTCTCGCACGCCGCGCTCGAAGTCGTCTTCGCTCAGGAAGCGGTACTCCCTGCCGTCGACCTCACCGGGCCGCGGCGGCCGGGTGGTCGCCGACACCGAGCACTCCAGGTGTGGCACACGCTCGCGGACGCGGGCGAGGACGGTGCCCTTCCCGGCGCCCGACGGCCCCGAGATGACGAAGACCAGGGGGATGGCTCACCGCCCGAAGAAGGCGAGCAGCTCGCCGCGCTGCCGGCCGGAGAGACCCCCGACCGTCTTGCTCGGGCTGATGCGGCACTGCTCCATGATGCGCGCGGACTTGACCCTGCCGCACTTGGGGACCGCCATGAGGACGTCGAGGACCTTGGCGGTCATCAGGTACTCGGGCGGCGCGGCGAGGACGTCGGTGATCGCGACCTTGCCGTGTTTGAGGTCGGACTTGAGCGCGGCGCGGCGCGAGCGGATGTCGTTGGCGCGCGCGAGCGCCTCCATGCGCTGGCTCAGTGAACGGGCGGGGGCGCTGCTCGATGACTTCGCAGAGATGGGCACGGTCGGCAGTATATGGAAGAGGGGCGTCGAGTTCAACTGCCGGTCCGGCCGGCAAACGCCGCTCTTTGCGGGAGTTTTCGCGGCGTCGCGGCTCAGGCCCCGGCGAGGGCGACGCCGCGGGCCTCGCGCGCGGCGGCGAAGCCCCGCGCGGCCAGCTCGCGGCGGAGCTCGGCGAGGATGCGCCGCGGCGCCTCGACGCCCTTGAAGTTCGCTGCCCCGACGGCCACCGCGGTGGCCCCGCAGGCGATGAACTCGAGAGCGTCCAGACCGCAGACGACGCCGCCCATCCCGACCAGGGGTACGCCGGGGAAGGCGCCCGCCACCTCGGCGACCATGCGCAGGGCGATGGGCTTGATCGCCGGCCCGCAGAGACCCCCGGTGCGGTTGCCGAGGAACGGGCGCAGGCTCTTCGGCTCGAGCACCATCGCCCTGAAGGTGTTGACGAGGGCGAGCCCCGTCGAGCCGGCTTCGACGGCGGCCGCGGCGACCGGCAGCACGTCGGTGACGTTCGGCGTGAGCTTCGTGAAGACCGGGCGCCCGGTCTCGGCGCGCACGGCGGCGACGACTTCGCCGGTCGCCGACGGGTCGGCGCCGATCAGCCGCCCGCCGGACAGGTTGGGGCAGGAGACGTTGAGCTCGTAGCCGGCCACGGCCGGCCGCGCCCCGGCGCGGCCGGCCGCCCACGCTTCGACGGCCCGTACGACGGCGGCGTAGTGCTCGGGCGCGTTGCCGCCGACGCTGACGATCATCGGCTGGCGCAGCGCCTCGAGCTCGGAGAGCGACCCGAGCCACGCCTCGACCCCCGGGTTGGCCAGCCCGATGGCGTTGATCATCCCCGCGGCCGTCTCGGTGACGCGCGGCGGCGGGTTGCCGGCGCGCGGCTCCTCGGTGACGGTCTTGGGCACGTAGGCCGCGTACGGGAAGGCGGCGAAGAAGTCGCCCCGTGCCCGGCGCGCGTACTCGACGGCGTCGAAGGTGCCCGAGGCGTCGAGCAGCGGGTGCTCGAGCTCGATCGGCCCCAGGCTCACGCGCAGGTCGACGCCCGCCTCGGGGAGGGGCGCCGGGGCCGGGCGCGCCCCGGGGGGCCCGGCGCTCACGGCGCCACCACCGTGTCGAGGGCGAAGACCGGGCCCTCGCTGCAGACGCGCAGGTAACCCTCGGTGGTCGCGACCACACACCCGTGACAGGAGCCCGTGCCGCAGGCCATGTGCGCCTCGAGGGAGGCGTAGCCGCCGAGGCTGGCCTCGTGCGCCCAGCGCTGCACGGCGGCGACCATGGCCAGGGGCCCGCAGGTGTAGACGACCGTGTTGGGCGCGGCGTCGACTCCCACCAGCAGGTCGACGACGGTGCCCGGGCGACCCACGCTGCCGTCCTCGGTCGCCAGCCACAGACGCTCGATGTCGAAGGCGGCCGCGGCCCGCGCCTGGCGCAGATCCCTGAAGCCGAAGGCGGCGGTGACGAGAGCGCCGCGCCGCCGCAGCTCGTCGGCGAGGTACTGCAGCGGCGCGCAGCCGATGCCGCCGCCGACGAGCAGCCCGGAGGTCACGGCCTCGACCGGGAACGGCGTGCCCAGCGGGCCGGCAAGCTCGAGGGTCTCCCCCACCGCGACCCTCGCCAGTTCGCGCGAGCCCGGCCCGCGCTCCTCGACGAGCAGGCCGACACGGTCGTCGCGCACGGTGAACAGCGAGAGCGGGCGGCGCAGGAAGAAGCCCTCCGCCGGCACCGTCACCATGACGAACTGCCCCGGCGCCGCCGCGGTGGCGATGGCCGGGGCCACGACCTCGACGGCGGCGAAGGCCCCGAACGAGTGCGCCGCGACCACCCGGCAGGCGACCGTCTCGGCCCAGTGTTCGCCGTGCCCTTCGTGTGCGCTGTCGCCTGCCGTCATCGCGGCCGCCCCGCCTCCGCCGTCCGCCGCATCCTCATCGCACCCCGTCATCGCGTCAAGCCGTCCCGTGGAGGTCCTGGAGGCAGCGCACGGCGATTCGCGGGCGCCGTGCGGCCTCGATCGCCGAGACCGCCGCCGAGGCCCCCGCCAGCGTGGTGATGCAGGGCACGCCGCGCTGCACAGCCGTCGTGCGGATCTCGTAGCCGTCGCTGCGCGCCCCGCGCCCGTACGGCGTGTTCACGACCAGGTCGACGGCGCCGCTCTGGATCAGCCCGACCACGTGCGGCTCGCCCTCCTGCACCTTGTTCACCTCGGTGGCCGGCACGCCGAGGCTCTGCAGGGCGCGCGCCGTGCCGCGCGTGGCCAGGATCGCAAAGCCCAGCGCATGCAGCCGCTGGCCGAGGATCGTCGCCGCCGACTTGTCGCTGTCGCAGACCGACAGGAACACGGCGCCCTCGAGCGGGCAGCGGCGCGCCGGCGGCGCTGTGCGCCTTGGCGAGCGCCGCCGGGAAGGCCTCGGCGATGCCCATGACCTCGCCGGTCGACTTCATCTCCGGGCCGAGCCGGCTGTCGGTGCCGGGGAAGCGCGCGAACGGCAGCACGACCTCCTTGACGCTCACGTGCTCGGGCACCGCGCGCGCCGGGAGGTCCATGTCGGCCAGCCGGCGGCCGAGCGCGACCTCGGTCGCGACTTTCGCCAGCGACACTCCCGTCGCCTTGCTCACGAAGGGTACCGTGCGCGAGGCCCGGGGGTTCACCTCGAGTACATAGAGCTGGTAGTTCTGGTAGGCGAACTGCACATTGATGAGGCCCTTGACGCCCAGGGCGAGGGCGAGCTGCGTCGTCTGGCGGCGAACCTTCTCGAGCGTGCCCTCGCCGAGGCTGATCGACGGGATCACGCAGGCCGAGTCGCCGGAGTGCACCCCGGCCTCCTCGACGTGCTGCATGACCGCGCCGACGTAGACCGTCTCGCCGTCGGCGACCGCGTCGACGTCGACCTCGATCGCGTCCTCGAGGAAGCGGTCGATCAGCACCGGCCGCCCCGGGCTCACGGCGACGGCCGTGGCCATGTACTCCTCGAGCTCGGCGGCCGAGTAGACGATCTCCATGGCGCGGCCGCCGAGGACGTACGACGGGCGCACCAGCAGGGGGTAGCCGATCTGGTCGCCGACCGCGCGCGCCTCGGCCGCGGTGCGCGCCAGGCCGTACGGCGGGCAGCGGATGTCGAGCTCCTTGAGCAGCTCGCCGAAGCGGCCCCTGTCCTCGGCCAGGTCGATCGAGGCCTGCGGGGTGCCGAGGATCGGTATGCCCGCCTCGACCAACGCGGCGGCGATCTTGAGTGGCGTCTGGCCGCCGAACTGCACGATCACCCCCTCGGGCGACTCGTTGCGGCAGACGTTGGCGACGTCCTCGAAGGTCAGGGGCTCGAAGTAGAGACGGTCGGAGACGTCGTAGTCGGTCGAGACCGTCTCGGGGTTGCAGTTGACCATGACCGCGTCGTAGCCCAGCCGCCGCGCCGTCAGCGCGGCGTGCACGCAGCAGTAGTCGAACTCGATGCCCTGCCCGATACGGTTCGGCCCCGAGCCCAGGATCACCACGCGGGGCCTCTCCCCCGGCTCGGCCTCGTTCTCCTGCTCGTAGGTCGAGTAGAAGTACGGCGTCTCGGCGGCGAACTCGGCGGCGCAGGTGTCGACCGCCTTGTAGACCGGCGTGACCCCCCACTCGAGGCGCAGGGCGCGGACCTCGCGCTCGGTGCGCCCGCAGAGCTCGCCGAGGCGGGCGTCGGAGAAGCCGTAGCGCTTCATGCGCCGCAGGAGCTCGGGCGTGAGGGCGGCGTCGCGCACCTCGCGCTCGAGCCCGGTGATGTCGCGCAGCTCGCTGAGGAAGAAGGGCGAGACCCCGGTCAGATCGGCGAGCTGCGCGACCGCGACACCCTGCCTGAAGGCGTGCAGGAGCAGGTCGTAGCGCGCGCAGGTCGGCGCCGCCAGGGCTTTGAGCGTCTCCTGCGCGGTCGTCGGCAGCTCGACGGCGGTGTCGAGCTCGCGCGAGCGCAGCGCCTTGAGGAAGGCCTCCTTGAAGGTCCTCCCTATGGCCATCGCCTCGCCGACGCTCTTCATCTGCGTGGTCAGCTCGGGGTCGGCCATGGGGAACTTCTCGAACGCCAAGCGCGGCATCTTGACGACGACGTAGTCGAGCGTCGGCTCGAAGCAGGCCGGCGTCTTCCTCGTGATGTCGTTGTCGATCTCGTCGAGGGTGTAGCCGACGGCGAGCTTGGCGGCGATCTTGGCGATCGGGAAGCCGGTCGCCTTCGAGGCCAGGGCGGAGCTGCGCGAGACCCGCGGGTTCATCTCGATGACGACGACCTCGCCGGTGCCCGGGTGGACGGCGAACTGCACGTTGGAGCCCCCGGTGTCGACCCCGATCGCGCGGACCACGGCCATGGCGGCGTCGCGCAGCTCCTGGTACTGGGGGTCGGTGAGGGTGAGCGCCGGCGCGACGGTGACGCTGTCGCCGGTGTGCACGCCCATGGGGTCGACGTTCTCGATCGAGCAGATGACGACGACGTTGTCGGCGCGGTCGCGCATCACCTCGAGCTCGAACTCCTGCCAGCCGAGCACCGACTCCTCGAGCAGCACCTGGGTGATCGGGCTGCGCGCGCAGGCCGCCGGCGACGATGCGCGCGCAGGCTCTCGAGGTCGTGGGCGATGCCGCCGCCGATGCCGCCCAGCGTGAACGCCGGGCGCACGACGAGCGGGAGGCCGAGCTCGGCGACGGCCAGCTCGGCCTCCTCGAGCGTGTGCGACCAGGGCGCTGCGCGGCACGCGCAGGCCGATGGCCTCCATGGTGGCGCGGAACTCGGCGCGGTCCTCGGCGCGGCGGATGGCGCGCCGCGTCGGCGCCGATCATCTCGACGCTCCAGCGGTCGAGCACCCCGGCCTCGGCGAGCTCGATCGCTCAGGTTGAGCGCCGTCTGCCCGCCGAGCGTCGGCAGCAGGGCGTCGGGCCGCTCGATCGTCGATGATCCGCGTCAGCGTCGGCAGGTCGAGCGGCTCGACGTAGGTGCGCGTCGCGAAGTCGGGGTCGGTCATGATCGTCGCCGGGTTCGAGTTGACGAGCACGACCTCGAACCCGTCCTCGAGCAGGACGCGGCAGGCCTGCGTGCCCGAGTAGTCGAACTCGCAGGCCTGCCCGATGACGATCGGCCCCGAGCCGATGATGAGGATCTTCTTCAGGTCGTCGCGGCGCGGCATCAGGCGCCTCCCCTCGCCCCGTCGTTCTGCCCCGCCATCAGGCGCTCCTCTCCACGGCGAAGCGCTCCATCTCGGCGACGAAGCGCGCAAAGAGGTGCAGCGAGTCGTGCGGCCCCGGCGTCGACTCGGGGTGGTACTGCACCGAAGAGGCGTACAGCTCGGGCGCGGCCAGCCCCTCGACCGTGCCGTCGTTCAGGTTGAGGTGCGTGATGCGCGCGGCCGGGTGGGCGGTGTCGCTCTCGCGCACGGCGAAGCCGTGGTTCTGGGTGGTGATCGCGATGCGTCCCGTCGCGCAGGTCCTTCACCGGGTGGTTGGCGCCGCGGTGCCCGAACTTCAGCTTGTAGGTCGTCATGCCGAGGGCGAGGGCGAGCAGCTGGTGCCCGAGGCAGATGCCGAAGACCGGCACCTTGCCGAGCAGGCGGCCGACGGCCTTGACGGCGTACTCGACGGCGGCCGGGTCGCCCGGCCCGTTGGAGAGGAAGACGCCGTCGGGCTGCAGCTTCAGCGACCTCGCGGGCGCTGGTCGCCGCCGGCACCACGGTGAGCCGCAGGCCCTCGGCGGCGAGCAGGCGCAGCATCGAGCGCTTGACGCCGAAGTCGTAGACGACGACGTGACGGCAGGGCGCCGCACCCGCCTCCGGCGGCGGCGCCTCCGCCTGGGTCCCGGCCACCGCCGGCACCCCGTCGCCGTGCGGCGCGACCTCGTAGGCCGCGTCGGTGGTGACCGCGCGCGCCAGGTCGAGGCCCGCCATCAGCGGCAGCCGCTGCGCGCGGCGGCGCAGGTCGCGCACGTCGTTGCTCTCGGTCGAGACGACCGCGCGCAGCGCGCCCTGCTCGCGGACGTGCCGGGTCAGGGCGCGCGTGTCGACCTCGCTCACGGCGAGCACCCCGTGCTCGTTGAGCCACTCGAGCCAGGTCGACGAGGAGGTGCGGTTGAAGCGGTAGTTCGTGAGCTCGCGCGCCAGCACGGCGCGCGGGTGCGCCGACCCCGATTCGTCACGTTCGGGGTCGGCGCCGTAGTTGCCGTTCATCGGGAACGTGTAAGTGACGATCTGGCCCGCGTACGACGGGTCCGTCGCCACCTCCTGGTACCCGGTCATGCTCGTCGTGAAGACAAGCTCGCCGCCCACGGTGCCGCTCCCGGCGAGCGCCTCGCCACTGAAGCAGACGCCGTCCTCGAGGACGACGAGAGCGCGCTCAGGCATCGGCCTCCCAGGCCAGCCGGCCGGCGGCCACGGTGAGCCGTACCCTTCCGGTCAGCTCCTTGCCCAGCCAGGCCGAGTTGCTCGAGCGCGACTGGAAGCCGTCGCGTGTGACCGTCCAGACCGCCTCGGGGTCGACCACGCAGAGGTCGGCGCGCGCCCCGGCGCGCAGGGCCGGCGGGTCGATGCCGGCGATCGCCGCCGGCCCGGCGCTCATGCGCGCCACCAGGGTGCCCAAGGGCAGCGCCCGCTTCTTGACGAGGCCGGTGTAGAGCGCGGCGAAGGCGGTCTCGAGCCCGGTCGTGCCGAAGGGCGCCTCCTCGAAGGGCACGTCCTTCTCCTCGGGGGCGTGCGGCGCGTGGTCGGTGGCGACGCAGTCGACGAGGCCGCTCTTCAGCGCCTTGACGAGCGCGGCGCGGTCGCTCTCCTCGCGCAGCGGCGGGTTCATCTTGAGCGTGCTCTCGAGCGAGGCGAGCTCGTCGTCGGTCATCGTCAGGTGGTGTGGCGTGACCTCGGCGGTGACGCGCACGCCGGCCTTCTTCGCGCGCTCAAGGTGCTCGAGCGAGGCGGCCGCGCTGAGGTGGCAGAGGTGCACGCGGCCGTCCTCGTAGGCGGCCACCTCGAGGACGCGCTGCACGTCGATGCTCTCGGCGATCGACGGCATGCCGCCGAGACCGAGACGCGCCGAGACGGGGCCCTCGTGCATCTGGCCGCCGCGCACCAGCGAGACGTCCTCGGCGTGCACGGCGACGAAGCGGTCGGTGAGCTTGACGTACTGCAGGGCGCGGCGCACGAGCTGGGCGGTCGCCAAGGGCTGCCCGTCGTCGCTGAAGCCCACGGCACCGGCCTCGGCGAGCTCGGCCATCTCGGTGAGCTGCTCGCCGGCGAGGCCGCGGCTCACGGCGGCGAAGAAACCGGCCGGCACGACCGCCTCGCGCCGGGCGCGCTCGACGAGGCCGGAGAGCAGCGCCGCCGTGTCGACCACGGGGTCGGTGTTGGCCATGCCGAAGACGGCGACGTAGCCGCCGGCCGCAGCCGCGCGGGTGCCGGTGTCGAGGTCTTCCTCGTCCTCGCGCCCCGGGGTGCGCAGGTGCGTGTGCAGGTCGACGAAGCCGGGCAGCACGAGCAGCCCGCGGGCGTCGACCTCGCGCACGCCGCCCGGCGCCTTGAGGCTGGTGCCGAGCTCGGCGACCTTGCCCTTGCGGATCAGGACGTCCTGGACCTCGTCGACGCCCTCGCCGGGGTCGACGACGCGGCCTCCCTTGAGCAGGAGGTCGAGCGCCGGGCCCGGCCGGCTCCACGTGCGCTCCATCAGAGCACCTCCCCGCCGCTCGAGACGTCGCTGTAGCCGACGATGGTGCGGTAGAGGATCGCCATGCGCACCGCGAGGCCGCTGAAGACCTGGTGGGCGATGAGGTTCTCGTCGTCGTCGGCGATGTCGGCGCCGATCTCGACGCCGCGGTTGATGGGGCCTGGGTGCATGACCCGCTGGTGCGGGTGCAGGCGCGCCGTGGTGATGCCGAAGAGGCGGCTGTACTCGCGCAGCGAGGGCAGGAAGTTGGCCCCGGCCTTGATGCGCTCCTGCTGGATGCGCAGCAGGTAGAGGACGTCGGCCTCCTTGAGCCGGCTGAGGTCGTACTCGACACTGACCCCCATCTCCTCGATGCCGCGCGGCATCATCGTCGGCGGGGCGGCCAGGGTCGACGTCCATGCCGAGCATCTGGAAGCCCATGATGTCGCTGCGCGCGACGCGGCTGTGGAGGATGTCGCCGATGATCCAGATCTTCATGCCGGTGAGGTCGCGGCCGAAGGTCTGACGGAGGCTGAAGAGGTCGAGCAGGCACTGCGTCGGGTGCTGGTGCTTGCCGTCGCCGGCGTTGATGACGCTGGCCTCGGTGTTGGCCGAGAGCACCTGGCAGGCGCCGGCCGACGGGTGCCGCATGACGATGATGTCGGGCCCGTAGGCCGACAGGGTGATGGCCGTGTCCTTGAGCGACTCGCCCTTCTCGACCGCCGAGCCCTTGGCCTTGAGGCCGAGGGTGTCGGCCGAGAGCCGCTTGGCGGCGAGGTCGAAGCTCGACGAGGTGCGGGTCGAGGCCTCCCAGAAGAGGTTGATGATCGTGCGACCGCGCAGGGTCGGCACCTTCTTGATGTCGCGCTCGAGCACGGGCAGGAAGCTCTCGGCCGTGTCGAGCAGGAGCTCGACCTGCTCGCGCGAGAGGTCCTCCATGGAGATGAGATCGCGCTTCGCCACGGTCAGGCCTCCTTCCCGGCCCGAACGAGGACGACCTCGTCGACCCCGTCGGGCTCCTCGAGCCGCACCCAGATACGCTCGCGCGGCGCGGTGGGCAGGTTCTTGCCGACGTAGTCGGGCCGGATCGGCAGCTCGCGGTGGCCGCGGTCGACGAGGACCGCGAGCTGCACGCGCGCCGGCCGCCCGAAATCGAAGAGCGCCTCGATGGCGGCGCGGATCGTGCGCCCCGTGTAGAGCACGTCGTCGACGAGGATCACGGTGGCGCCGTCGATCTCGAAGGGCAGGTTGGTGTCCTTCACCTCGGGCTGCGGCGTGCGCGGGATCACCCCGACCACGCCGCGCGCGGCGACGTCGTCGCGGTAGAAGGAGATGTCGAGGTTGCCCAGGGGCAGCTCGCGCCCGCCCACCTCGCAGAGCAGGCGGTGGATACGCTCGCCGAGGAAGGCGCCCCTCGTGTGGATGCCCACCACGGCGAGCCGGCTCTCCTTGGGGTTCTTCTCGAGGATCTCGTGCGAGATGCGCGTGATCGTGCGGCGCATCTGGTCGGCCGTGAGCACCACGGCCTCGGTCTCAGGTCTGGATCCAGGCATAAAAAATGCCGCCGTCACCGTCGTCGCGGTACGGCAGCGCCATCACCCCCCTTTCGGTCTCTCGGGACACGGTTAAAGGCCGGGCGGAGTGTAGCAGCGCGCCCGCGGGGGCGCAAGGTCATCCGCAGGCACGGTGCCGGCGCGGCGCTCGCGAGCGGGGCCGCGCAGGCGGCGGCGGCGCCCGGGCGGGCCGGCCTCACACGTGACTACGCCGCGGCGGCGAGTAGAATGCTGCCCTGCACGCCGTTTCGAGGCAGGGGTCGCGCCGACGCGCCGCACCGAGCGGCAGAGCGGCCGGCGAAAGAACGGACTGGGGGGCGGCATGACTGCGACGGTAGACGAGGCCCGGCGTGCCGGTGCCGCCATCGAGCTCGCCGAGCGCTACGGCGCCCACAACTACGCCCCGCTCCCGGTCGTCATCGAGCGCGGCGAGGGCGCCTACGTCTGGGACTCCGACGGGACCCGCTACGTCGACTTCCTCTCCTGCTACTCGGCGCTGAGCCACGGCCACCGCCACCCTCGTCTGGTGGCCGCGATGAAGCGCCAGCTCGACCTGGTCACGCTCACCTCGCGCGCCTTCCACAACGCCGAGATGGGTCCCTTCCTCCAGGAGCTCTGCGCGTACTGCGACACTGACATGGCCCTGCCGATGAACACCGGCGCCGAGGCCGTCGAGACGGTGCTCAAGGCGGCCCGCAAGTGGGCCTACCAGGTCAAGGGCGTGCCTCGGTACGAGGCCGAGATCATCGTCTGCGCCGACAACTTCCACGGGCGCACGATCACCGCCGTCTCGCTCTCCACCGAGGAGCTCTACCGCGAGGACTTCGGGCCGTTCACCCCGGGGTTCAAGATCGTCCCGTTCGGCGACGTGGCAGCGCTCGAGGCCGCGATCACGCCCCACACCGCCGCCTTCCTCGTCGAGCCGCTGCAGGCCGAGAGCGGGGTGCGCCTCGCGCCCGAGGGCTTCCTGCGCGCGGCGCGCGCGGTCACGAAGGCCCACGACGTCCTCTTGATCTGCGACGAGATCCAGACCGGCCTGGCGCGCACCGGGCGTCGCTTCTGCTGCCAGCACGAGGGCGTCAAGCCCGACCTCATCGCCATCGGCAAGTCGCTGGGCGGCGGCGTCTACCCCGTCAGCGCCGCCGTCGGCACGCGCGAGGTCCTGAGCCTCTTCACCCCCGGCGAGCACGGCTCGACCTTCGGCGGCAACCCGCTCGCCTGCGCCGTGGGCCGCGAGTCGCTGCGGGTGCTCGAGGAGGAGCACCTCGCGGAACGCGCTGCGCGCCTGGGCGAGTGGCTCCTCGAGCGCCTGCGGGCGATCGACTGCCCCGAGGTCGCGGAGGTGCGCGGCATGGGCCTCCTGGTCGGCGTCGAGCTGCAACCGGAGGCCGGGGGGGCGCGCCGCTACTGCGAGGCCCTCATGGCCGAGGGGTTGCTGTGCAAGGAGACCCACGAGGACGTCATCCGCTTCGCCCCGCCACTCGTGATCGAGCAGGAGACGCTCGAAGCCGCGATGGAGCGCGTGGAGACCGTGCTCGGGCGGATGAGGTCCGTCTGAGAGCTGAGCGCCATCGAAGGACCGGCGACTCGCCACAACTCGCCCACCGCAACCTCGCCCGGTGGGCCGCCGGTCTGCGATCATGGTGGAGCCGGCCGCGCCTTACCTCACAATGCCGCCAGCATGCGCTCCCGCGCGTCGTGCATGTGATGGTGCATGGCTCCTGCCGCAGCGTCGGGGTCGCCGCTGCGCAGAGCCTCGATGAGTCGCGCTGGTGGTCGGTCACGGCGCCAGCGGCTGTACCGGCCCGTTTGAACCCCAGGAAGGTGAACCGCAGAATGAGGCGACTCAACGTGTCCTGCACCTCGATCATGAAGCGGTTGCCGGCGGCCTCGGCGAGGGCGTGGTGGAAGCGGAAGTCCAGCTCTGCCGCCTGCGCCAGATCGCGCTGCGCTCGCCTCCTCCACGACGATCTCCTCCAGCAGAGCCAGCCGCTCGTCGCTGATGCGCTCTGCCGCCAGCTGAGACAGAAGGCACCCGACACCCTCCATCGCCTCGACGAGAGCGGAGAAGTCGGCGATGCTCAGCTCGGCAACAGAGACGCCGTGGTGCGGCACGGACACCACGAGGTGCTCCCGGGCCAGCACCCGAAGCGCTTCACGCAGTGGGGTGCGGGAGCACTCGAGGAGCGTGCAGAGGCTCTCCTCGGTGACCACGGCGCCGGGCGGCAGTTCGAGGGTGATGATCATTCGGCGCAACTGGGCCAGGACACGATCGCTGGCGCGCCGGCGCGGGGCTATCTGCTCGGCCGTCGTACGGGCCTTGCCGGTATCAAGAGAGCCGTCCATCGCACACCTCAGTCCTTCACGACGATGCGTACATCGAGTGCCACACACCCGTCGGACGAAGCCGCGACCGGGTTCAGGTCGATCTCGGCGATCTCGGCGTGACTCAGCAACAGGTCGCCGACGCCGACGAGCACCCCGGCGACCTGATCGCGGTCGATCGCCGGCTCGCCGCGGAACCCGGCGAGCACACGGGCCCCGCGCAGCTCCTGAAGCATATCCAACCCGTCCTGCCGGTGCAGCGGCGCCAGGCGGAACGCGACATCCGAGAGCGCTTCGGCGAAGACGCCACCGAAGCCGACCATCACGGTGGGCCCGAACGTGGCGTCGTGGATCGCTCCCACGATCAACTCGCGGCGGGCGTGAGACGTGGCGGCCCACGAGGACGCCTGCGATGCGTGCCTCCGGGCAGCTGCGAGGACCCGCCCCAGGACCTCGTCGTAGCCTTCGCGGAGCGCCTGCTCGTCCCTCAGACCCACGACCACGCCGCCGGCCTCGGTCTTGTGCACGATGTCCGGCGAGACGACTTTGAGCACGACCGGATAGCCGATGCGGCGCGGCGACGGCTACGCGCCGCATCGACCGTGCCGGCGACGCCGTGCTCCACGTAGGGAATGCCGCAGGACGCCAGCAGGTCGGCGGCCTCGGGTTCAGCGAGCATGCGCGTCGAGCCGTCGCAGGCGCCGGTCATCGCTCCTGCCTCCCACCGGCGCCTCCGCTCTGCATACCAGCAACTCGCGCCGATCGCTCTCATCGCGCGCTCCGGCGACGGGAACACCGGCACACCGGCGCGCTGCATCTTGCGACGTTCCATCTGCTCGACGGCGCCGCCCCCGTAGTACGCCGCGCAGATACAGGCCCGCGACTCGGCGGCGAGCTCGGCCGCGAGCTCAGCCGACCCCACGACGGGATCGCCGAACATGAGCAGGATGACATCGGCCAGATCGGCGGCGTCGGCCATCGGCACGGCGGTACGGAAGTGCTCGACCGCCATCGACGCCATGTCGAGCGGGTTGGCGAACGAACCCCACTCGGCCAGACCAAGCGCACGGAGGCCGGCGACGTAGTCCTCAGGCAGGTCCGGCAGGCACGAGCCCGTTGGCGTCGCCGGCGTCGGCGGCAAGAGCGCAACTGCCGCCCGAGGAGGACACGACGAGCACGCGGCGGCCCGCCGGCAGCGGCATGCAGGCCAGGATCTTGGCCGCGTCGTAGAGCCCCTCGGAGTCCTCGGCGCGGACCACGCCGAACTGACGGCAGACGCCCGTGAAGACCCTGTCGGAGCCCGCGAGCGACCCGGTGTGCGAGGCGACCGCGGCGCGACCCCTCTGCGGAGCGGCCGCACTTCGAGCACCACGAGCGGCTTCTGCATCGCCACGTCCTTGAGGGCGGCGACGAAGCGTGGACCGTCGTCGAGGCCCTCGAGGTACAGAGCGGTGACCCCCGTGTGCTCGTCCTCCGCCATCAGTCGCACCACGTCCGACTCGCAGATGTCGGCCTGGTTGCCGAGGCTGATGGAAGCACTCACGCCGAGGCCGTCGTCCTGCGCCCAGTCGGTGAGGGCGGCCACCACGGTGCCGCTCTGCCCCACCACCGCCAGCGGGCCGTGCTCGGTGACGACCGGCCAGAAGACGGCCGAGAGCCGGTTGGGGCCGTAGGCGAACCCCTGGATGTTGGGGCCGAAGAGTCGCAGCCCGCGGTCGCGCGCGATCGCGAGGATCTCCCTGTCGAACTCCGGCTTGCCGGACTCTCGACCCCCGGCGCTGATGACGACGGCGCCGGCCGCACCCTTGTCGGCCGTCTTCGTGAAGGATCGCCGGCACGAACCTGGCTGGCACGGCGATGACGACCAGGTCTAGGGTCCCGGGAATTTCGCTGACGCTCGGGTAGGCCTTCAAGCCGGCGACGACGTCGGCCCTCGGGTTCACCGGGAAGACCTCGCCGGTGAAGCCCCCCGAGAGGATCGACGGGACCAGCACGCCGCTGAACTTCGTCGGGTCCTGCGACGCGCCCACCACCGCGACCCGACGCGCCTTCAGCATCCGCCAGACGGCGTCGTAGTCCTCCGTCACGGCGGTCACCGCAGAAGCTCCAGCGCGACCTGCTCGGCGAAGAACGCCTGGAAGGCGAGGTCGCGCACATGGATGCGCTCGTCGACGTTGTGCGGCCTCAGGTAGACCTCGGCGTGGCTCTCCTGCACGTACGGAGCGACGTTGTAGGCCACGACCCCCGGCAAGGCGGCGCGGAGCCAGTGAGAGTCGGTGAATCCGACGCAATGGTCGTGACCGAGCTCCGCTCCAGGAACGTGCCGTTGGAGCACCGAGCGGACGGCCTCCGAGAGCGGTGTGGGATACGGAGACGCGGTGCCGCGGATGACCTTGATCCACTCCAGGTCCCAGGTGGCCTCGACTCCCTCGAGTGCGGCCCGCACTTCGGCCTCGACCTCGCCTTCATCGTGGCCCGCCAGCGTCCTGCAGTCGACGCTGAGGACCACCTCGGTGGGATACACGTTCACGGCTTCGCTGTTGGAGCGGACGATGGTCGGTGCGAGGGTGAACCCATAGAGTGGCTCGATCCTGTCGGCCAGCTGGGGGTCGCTCTCCGCCAGGGACGCGAGGGCGTCACGGGCTTGCGCGGCATCGCGGAGCCGGCCGCGAAGACCCGGATCCTCGACCAGCAGCTCGACGAGGTCGCGGGACGCCTCGTCGATGACCACCGGCAATTCGTGCATCGCCAGCGCTTCGACGATGCGCGCGGCGGCCAGCATGGCGTTGCCGCGACGCAGGGGCATCGAGGCGTGACCCGCTTCGCCGCGCACGACGAGGCGGAACTGCGCCGTGCCCTTCTCGCCGCTCTGCAGCATGAACACGCGACGGTCGCCACGCGGGGTGAACGCGCTGTCCCCTTCGTTCAGGACGTAGTCGCAGCGCACGAGGTCCGGGCGATGCTGCAGGAGCCAGCGGACGCCGCCCCCGTTCAGCCGCTCCTCGTCCGCCGTACAGGCGTACGTGACCGTGCCCGCGAAGGGCGCTCCGGCGGCCGCCAGCCGCCGCACCGCGACGGCGTTCGCCGCCACCAGGTTCTTGATGTCCGTCGCCCCCCTGCCCCAGATAGAGCCGTCCTTGACGAGGCCGGAGAACGGTGGGACCTGCCAGCCGGCGGCGTCGGCCGGCACCACGTCCTCGTGCGCAAGAAGCAGCAGGGACGGGCCGGGTCGCTGTCCCTCGAGGCGAAGCACGAAGCTCGCCCGGTCGGCGGGCTCCCCGACGATCTCGCCTTCGAGCCCATGGCGGCGGAACCACGCGGCCATGGACTCCGCCACGCTGGTCTCGTTGCCGGGCGGGTTGGTGGTGTCGATCTGGATCAGCTGACTCAGCAGCTCGCTGGTCTCGCGCTCGAGGTCGGCGAGCACTGCCGTATCGATGTTCACCTCACTCACCGCGTGCCCCGTCGGGTGGGCGCCTGGTCGGCGAGAGCCTCGTCGACCTGCGGGCCCAGCGCTCGGTCCCGCGAGGCGGCGCGAGCCTCTGTCTCGGTCACTTCCGTGCTGTCCGAACGACCGGCGGCCGCTCCCCCTCTGAAGGGGAGCGGCCGCCCTCGGCCCCGGCGACGGCCCAGGGGAAGGGGAGACCGTCGAACGGGCGGGAGACAGCACGTCGCAGCGGAGGCGTGGGGACTGCGCCGTGCGTGAGCATCAGTCGTGAGTCAGCGTGGGTCGCGCGCACGGATGCGACCTCACGCCCCTGGGCCGGCAGCCGGAGGCTGCCGGCGTCGGATGCAGGATCAAGCCTCGCTAGTCCGTCCACGCGGGCACCGCGACGTTCTTCGCCTTGGCGTGATCGCGGACGTAGTCCCTGATGCGTCGTACGACCTCCGGCGGCGCACCGTACTCGAACGGCTGGGCGAGTATCTCCTCGACCCGCTGGTGCGCGCGCGCCAGCATCGTGTACTCCTCTCGGCTGCGCCCGCTGTGGTTGAACGACCCGCCGTAGTAGTGCTCGCCGGCCTGCACGTGCCGGCGGGTGTGTCGCTCGCCGAGGAACGACCCCCCGGGGCCGATCCGTTCGATGATGTCGGAGGCCAGCGTGTCGTCATCGACGACGATCTCGCGCGTCAGTCGCTGCGCCATCTCCCAGATGTCGTGATCGATGACGACCTGCTCGAAGCTGTGGTGTGCCGCGTTGTCGAGCGGCCCCCCCATGGTCACGAAGTCGGCTTCGCTCTGCGCCAACGTGAGGATCGCCATGGCCTTCTCGATGCCCGCCTGCACGTCGGGCCACTGCGCGTCGCTGTACCCGCCCATGCGCGTCGTGGGCATGCCGTAGTACTGGGCCAGCGCCAGCTCCCCGCTGCTGATGAGGCACGTCTCGGCGGAACCCATCGAGAGATAGCCGGTGCGCATGTTCATGAGAGAACCGGTCGTCGCGTGGAGGACCTTGATACCCGGCCAGACGGCGTTGGCCAGAGTGCAGAGGAACAGCGCCTCGGCGTTGCCCAGCAGCAGGTTGCCGGCCAGGGTCGCCGGGGTAGCCACGCCGGCGATCGGCATCGGGCCGAGGTCGACCGGGCACCCCCGTCCGACCACGTGCAGGATGATGCTCCCTTCGCGGTCCCCGAGGGTGAGCGGAGTCGTCGTGTTGATCTCGACCCACGTCCCCGGGTCGCGGTCGAGGCTGTCGGTGCCCGCCGCGACCATCGCCAGGTCGAGGGACGTGCGCGCGTCATCGACGTTGCCCGGGGCGCAAAGACTGAATCGGCCGGTGACGGCGAACACGAGCCCCAGCGTGTCGGCGACGTCGATCTCCGGGGGCACGTCGCTGGACGGGTACTGGATCGCAAGGGAGAACTCGGCCCCCGGCAGCGCGTTCATGATGCGGCAGAGATCGATCACGTCGAGACGCCGCGGCGGCCGGAAGTCGGTCGCCCCGTAGTCCAGCAGCTTGGGCATCTTCACGCGCACACCGGCGTGCTGCCTGCCGTCGGGGATCCTGAAGCGTTCTCCGCCCGGATGCACCAGATCGTACGTCTTGGTGACCTGAGCCAGGGCTTCGTCGACCATGGCTCCGGGAAGACGGACCACGTCGGTGACCCCGACCGCCTTCGCTCCCGCCCGGAGCAGCACTTCACGACAGCCGGCGTTCTCGACCCTCACGCCGACCTCGTCGAGCAGGCGCAACGACTCGGAGTGGATGCGGTCGAGAGACCGACGATCGAGGAGGCTGACCGTCTTCGTCGCCACGTCAGGCGCTGCCCTTTGCCGAGACCGGAGCCTGCTGCGCCGCGACACCGGTCTCTCCTCCTGCCGGCCAGTCGACGCGCGCGATCGCCCGCCCCCAGCGCTCGACGACCTCGTCCAGGACCGCCTCGTCCATCGGCGTGGAGAGATTCATGCTGCCCCTCGGCGCGATGTACAGACCCTCTTCCAGACAGGCGCGGTGGAAGCCGTCGGGATCGGGGCAGTCGACCTGCAGCAGCGACCCGTAGCCGTGTGCCTGCATGTCAACGCCGGCATCGCGCCCCGCATCGTTCAGCCGCTCGACCAGAGACTCCCCCATGCCGTTGATGCGGTCGATAGCGGCGTGGTCGAGCAGGTCGAGGCTGGCGCAGCCGGCAGCCATGCACAACGGATGCCCATTCATCGTGCCATGCCCCGACAAGGCGTCCTCGCGCCGAGGGTCCAGGATCTGCATGACGTGCCGCTTGCCACCGAACGCCGCGACCGGCATGCCGCCGCCGATGGTCTTGCCGAGCACCGTGAGGTCCGGCTCGACCCCATACCGCACCTGCCAGCCGCCGACATGGAGGCGGTACGTGATCACCTCATCGAGGATCAGCAGGGCGCCGCAGTCGTGAGCCAGTCGCTCGGCGGCGCGGATGAACTCGAGCTCGCCCGGGATGGTGCTGTGCCCGAGGATCGGCTCGAGAAGGATCGCTGCGACTCGGTCGCCGTACCGCCCCATGAGCTCTTCAAGGTGCCCGATATCGTTGTAGCGGACCAGGTGCGCCATGTCGGCCACGGCCTTCGGGGTACCCGGCACACCCCCCTCGCGTCCCTCGGGATGCCACTCGTCGGCGCCGCTCACCTGGACCTGGTCCCAACCGCCGTGATAGCCATTGGACGGGAAGACGATGTCGTCACGGCCGGTGTAGGCGCGCGCCACCCGCACGGCCATCATCACCGCCTCGCTGCCGGAGTTCGTGAACCGCGCCAGGTCGATCGACGGAGTGCGGGCACAGATACGCTCGGCGAGCTCGCCCTGCACGGCGGTTGGCGCAGGCACCGCCGCGGCCAGACCCTCGGTGGCCGTCCGCATGATCGCCTCCACGATGCGCGGGTGCTGGTGGCCGTGCACGAGCGGGCTGTAGTTGTTGAGGAGGTCGATGTACTCGTTGCCGTCGACGTCGTAGATGCGGCAGCCCTCGCCGCGTGCGATGACGACAGGGAACGGGTCGTAGTGGGTCGCGGTCCGCGTGCAGGCTCCGGGCATGACTCTGCACATGCGCTGGAAGACCCTCGCTGATTCTTCCGTCTTCATGATCACCTCTGGATCAGTAGCTGCTGGGAGTCGCGGAGAGGCCGAGCATCTCGCGTGCCTGTGCCGGCGTGGCGATCTCGCGACCGAGCTCCCCGGCGAGCCGGACGACCTTCTCGACCGCTTCGCCGTTGCCGTTCAGCTTCTGGCCGCGACGAAGATAGAGATTGTCCTCGAGGCCCACGCGGACGTTGCCTCCGAGGAGGATGCTCATGGTGACGAGCGGCCACTGGAACTTGCCGGTAGCCGCCACCGCGAAAAGCGAGTCGCCGGGCAGCTCCGCGAGCATCGTCAGCACGTTCCAGGGCGTCGGGTAGATGCAGGTCTGGACGCCCATGACGAGCTGGTGCGCGTAAGGTGGCTTGATCAGCCCCCGCTCCGCCAGCCCCCGGCTCACCCAGTAATGCCCCGGCTGGTAGGTCTCCAGCTCCGGCTTGATGCCCTTCTCGAGCATCGCTTCAGCCAGCCGGTCGATGAAGCCGTAGGTGAACGGGATGAGCATGTCCACGGTCATCGCTTCACGCGGGTGCGGAAGCGGCGGCTTGCGCGCCGCCAGCTCGTACCGGCCCATCTCCGGGCCCAGGTTCAGGCTGGCCATCTCCGGACCGGCGTCAAGGACTGCGAGGCGACCCTCGTCGGTGGTGGTGGGGCCGCCCCCGGTCGTGATGTTGATGACCACGTCGGGGCACACCTCACGGACCAGGCCGAGGATCTCCCGATAGACCTCGGGGTCGTCGGTGCAGTTGGTGAAGTCGTGCGGGTCCCGCCCGTGGATGTGCACGACGGATGCCCCGGCCTCGTAAGCCTCGCGCGCCTGCACCGCGATCTCCCCCGGCTGTTCGGGCAACGCCGGGTGGCTCTCCTTACCCTGTATACCGCCGTTGACGGCGCAGGTGACGATCACCGGCGGGAACTTGCTCGTGCGTTCCATCCACCGGTAGGGATCGCCGAAATCCCCTACGGAGTCCTGCATACGATCAGCCCCCCATCAGGCTCACTGGCCGGCGATGGCCTCGGGTTCGGGCAGAGGTTGTATACAACGCGGATACTAGTCTGCCGAAGTTCTCCTCGTCAACATGTGAGCCGCTTCCTGCGGCCGTGGCGAGCGCACCTGACCTCCCGGCGACGGCGAGTGTCGATTGCCTGTTCAACGGAAGATGAACCCGTCGCCGAGCGGGTCTCCGGGATCGAGGAAGAACTCGCTCGTCCCGGTCACGTACGCCTCACCGGAGACCTCGGGGATCACGGCCGGGTAGTGGGCGACCAGGGACCGTCCCACGACGGCCACGCCGAAGCACGTGCCGAGGATGCTCTCGATCAGGATCGTGTCGCCCTCCGGCAGCCGTCCGGCCTCGTGCAGCAGGGCCGCTCGCCCGCTGACCCCGGTGCCGGTCGGAGAGCGGTCCACCTCGCCTTCGGCGAAGACGCAGACGTGTCTGCTGTGATGCCGCTCGTCGGCCGGCGGGCCGGTGAAGATGACGCCGTAGAGGAACCCGAGGTCCGGTGCGACCGGATCCTCGATGGAGGTCTGCGCCAGCACGGCCCGCTTGAGCAGTCTGCCGACCTCGACCAGCCGGTCGTGCTGCGACGGCTCCAGCGACAGACCCAGGTCGGCCGCATCGCAGTAGGCGTAGTAGGCCCCACCGAAGGCGATGTCGCAGACGGTCTCGCCGATGCCGTCCAGGTCGACCGCGATGCCGCGCCGGTACACGAAGGACGGTACGTTGACGAAGCTGACGTGTCGTACCGTCCCGCCTCGCTCTCTCGTCGCCCGCGCCACGACCAGTCCCGCCGGCGTGTCGATGCGGATGGTCGACGTCCCCTCGCTCCCGGGGAGCATGCCGGTCTCCAAGAGCACCTTCGTGAGACCGATGATGCCGTGACCGCACATCGTGCTGAACCCCTCGTTGTGGAGGAACAGCACGCCGCAGTGGCTGCCCTTGCTCACCGGCTCGGTGGGGATCGCTCCGTACATGTCGGCGTGGCCGCGGGGCTCCCACATGAGCCTGCGGCGCAGGGTGTCGAGGTGCTCGCGCGCGTGGCGCCGCTTCGCGAGCATGCTGTCGCCGGGGATCGGCGCGAGGCCCTCGACGATCACCCGCAGCGGCTCGCCGGCGGCGTGGACGTCGACGGTCCTGATGATGTCGGCGCCCTCGGGGGGCGTGTAGCTGACACTGCTCACCACATCCATCTCCTCGCGTCAACTCCCTCCCAGCACCGACCCCGACATCAGCGGGCCGACGCTCTTGACGTAGACGTCTCTGAGGAAGCCCTGGGAGAGCTCGAGCTCCGGAGGTTCCCAGTCGACGAGTCGTGCGCGTATCTCCTCATCCGCGAGCTCGATCGACAGACGCTTGTCCGCGATGTCCCAGGAGATGATGTCGCCTTCCCTCACGACGGCCAGCGGCCCTCCCGCCGCCGCCTCGGGACAGACGTGACCAAACGCCGTTCCGCGGGTGAACCCGGAGAAGCGCCCGTCGGTGACGAAGGCGACGGAGTCCCCAAGACCGAGCCCGTGGAGCATGCTCAGGAAGGTATAGAGCTCTGGCGCCCCCGGCCCTCCCCGGGGGCCCTGGTAGCGGACGACAACGACGTCCCCGGGCTTGATCTCCCCCCCCTCGAGCAGATCGATGGCAAGGTCCTCGTCGTCGAAGACCCGAGCCGGACCGCGATTGGCGAGCATGTCCGCGGGGACGGCGGTCTGCTTGGTGACGGCGCCGCCCGGCGCCAGGTTGCCGTGCACGATGGCCAACGCACCGCGAGGGTGCACCGGATCATCGGCGCTACGGATCACCCGAGGGTCACGATTGCTCGCCGCGGCCAGCCGCTCGCCGACCGTGCCGCCGCCGACCGTGGGCCGCTGAAGATGCAGACGCTCCTTGAGCTCGAGCATGACCGCCTGCACGCCGCCGGCCGCCGCGAGATCCATCATGGTGTGAGCCGAACCCATCGTGATGTCCGCCAGATGCGGCACCGTATCGCTGACGGCGTTCCAGCTCTCCGAAGGCAGCTCGAAGCCGGCATCATGGGCGAGCGCCGTCAGGTGGACCACGGCGTTCGTCGACCCACCGATAGCCGCGTTGACCATCATCGCGTTCTCGACCGACTCGGGGGTCACGATGCTGCGGACGCGCACGTTCTCTCGCACCAGGCGCACGACCTGACGGCCGGCCTCCTCGGCCAGACGCCTGAGTGACGCGGCGATCGCCGGCACGGTGGCATTCCCGGGCAAGGTCAGCCCGAGGGCCTCGGCCAGGCAACACATGGTGTTGGCGGTGCCCATCATGCAGCAAGCGCCCGCCGTGGGGCAGGCGCACTCCACCAGCTCGCCATACTCGTCGTCGCTGAGGCGACCCTGGCGCCACAAAGGGTACATCTCGACGATGTCACCGACGTTGACCTCTCTGCCCTGGAACTCGCCCGGCAGCATGAAGCCACCGGTGACCATGAGCGCCGGCAGATCCAGGCGCGCCAAGGCCATCATCTGGGCGGGAACGATCTTGTCGCAGGTGGAGAGGGCGACGATCCCGTCGACCCGACTGGCCTGCACCATCATCTCGATGTCTGCCGCCATGACATCGCGGCTGGGCAGCGTCCAGTACCGACCTTTGTTCCCGTCCCCGAAGCCGTCGCAGGGCGCGAAGTGGTTGAACTCGAGTGGCGTGCCGCCGGCCTGCCACACACCCGCCTTGACCGATCCCGCGAGGTCTCGGAGGTGGACATGCCCCGGCAACAACTCGTTCCACGAGTTGGCGATGGCGATGAGCGGCCGTTCGACGTCCGGCTGTCCGAAGCCCATGGATTTCAGCAGGCTCCACCGCTGGTACATGGCGTCGGCGGGCACGTCCTGGCTGTTGAGGTCCGTGCGCTGCGCCGCCCCCGGCATGCGCTTCTCACCGCGGTCGCGGCTCACAGAAGCCCCTTCTGCGCGCGCAGCGCGAGGATCATGCGGTCGCGCCACTCCAGGACCTCGTCGTGGCTCCTGCCCGCAAGGGCCTCGTCGATCCCCTCACAGGCGAGAGTGATGTCGCCTTCCTCCAGGCTCGTGATCCGCTCCAGCGACGACCACATCTCACCGAAGGAATCGCGATACTTGCGGAGCTCCTCTTCGATGTTCGCCGAGTTGAGCTCCTCCCCGAGGAACGGGCCTGTGAACGCCCAGCGCATGGCCAGCCCGTCCGTGAGACAGCGGTCGATGTCGGCGAGTGAAGCGACACCCTCTCTGAGCAGCCAGATCGCCTCACCGATGAGGGCGAACTGGAGGCGGTTGAGCACGAACCCGTAGACCTCCTTGTTGACGACGGCCGGCGACTGCCCCATCCGCAGCATGAACTCCTTGGCGCGAGCCACGACGTCCGCCGAGGTCTTCTCGCCGGCGATGATCTCGCAGTAGGGGATGATGTGCGGTGGGTTGGTCGGTCGCACCACGACGCAGCGCTCCGGATGCACGGTCCGCTCACTCACCGAGGTCATGGACGAGCCGGACACGCTCGATGCGAGGATCGTGTCGGGGCGCGCGAGGCGATCCATCTCCTCAAAGAGCCCCTGCTTGAGGGCCAGGTCCTCGGGCGCGTTCTCGTGGACCCAGTCGGCGCCGGACACCGCCTCCTCGAGGCTGTCGCACACGCGGAGGCGCGCGACCGCGACATCCCTGGCCTCTTCGTCGAGGAGGCCGAGCGTGCGGAACAGATCGAGTGCGTCCACGACGTTCTGGCGGCCCTTGTCGAGACTGGCCCGATCGGGATCGCAGAGACGCGTCTCGAGCCCGTTGCGGCTGTAGAGGTGCGCCCAGCTGAACCCGACGATCCCGGTGCCCACGATGGCCACAGTGCTGATCTCGCGACCGGCCGTTTCCTCATCTCCACTCCCTCTCTACCGTCGCCGGTGGCAGCGTCACCAGTCTCTTCTCCCGGCTGCGGATCACCCTGATCAAGCCTGGCCGGCTGTCTCCGGGCTCATGCCGGCCGCCCGCATGAGCCCTTCGAGGTGGGCCATGTCCTCGGCGGGCAGCGGCAGCAGCGGACGGCGACAAGGGCCGCCTCGCAGCCCCATGAGGTCCAGCGCGGCCTTGAAGATCTGGATGAAGTCCGGGCGCTCGTCCGGGCGACCGTAGCTCCACTTGAACGAGGTCATGTTCACGAGCGGCAGGATCTGGTGCCAGTGCTCACGCGCAGCCTCCAGATCGCCGGAGACACACAGGCTCCACTGCTTGACCGCCTGGTGGGGCATGAAGTTGCTGACGCCCGCGACCCAGGCGTCGGCACCGGCGAGGATGCCCTCGAACGAGCCATAATCCTCGCCGTAGATCACCTGGACGGACTCCGGGCAGAGGGCCCGCAGATCATGGATCCGCGCCGGATCGCCGTGCGACTCCTTGATGAGCCCGATCGTGCCCTCCTGGGCCAGGCCGACGAGACAAGGGACGCTGAGCGACACGCCGGACATCGCGGGGTTGTTGTAGGCCATCAGCGGGATCTGCACCGACGCCGCGATATCCCTGTAGTACTCGATGGTCTCACGCTCCGGCGGCGTCGAGTAGTACGGCGGCACGCTGAAGACGCCGCTGGCGCCAACCTCCTCCGCCTTGCGCGCCAGGCGGATCGCCGCCGCCGTCGAGGTGTGCATGACTCCCGCGTAGACGGGCACGCGACCGGCCGCCCGCTCGACCACACGGGCGATGACGAGCTCGCGTTCCTCGTCTTCGAGTGCCGTGGCCTCGGCGCACGTCCCGCCGGCCAGCAGGCCGTTGACGCCGGCGTCCAGGAGCCACCCGACGTGCGACTTCGTCCGTTCCCAATCGATGGCGCCGACGTCGTCGAAGAACGTAAGCGCCGGAGTGATGATCCCGATACGATTCATGCCGTTTCCTCTCTCCGGAGCCGCACATCCGGCCCCATCGCGTTCCCAGTCGCCGCGCCTATGCCCCTGCGTGCACGACCGCCCACCGTCGTCAGCTGTAGAAGGACGGATCCCTGAACTCCAACCCCATCTCCACGAGCTCGGCGCGGACTCGCCTGTAGACCGCGAGCGCCTCCGCCTTCGGCGTGGCGACTCGCCGATGTCGTAGCAGTCCTGGTAGCGCTCACCGAAGGGCGGGTCCGTGAGGTGGTCCTCGTACTTGCCGAGCAGCTGCACGACGATCGTGTTGACGTCATCTCGCGACATGCCGACCACAGAGCGCCCGACCTCCGCCGCGAACAGGCTCACCATGGGCGAGAAGTGATCGAGGTGGGTGCCGCGCGCGATGGGCGCCGCCTCGATGTTCGCCTCCCGAGACCACGCCCGCCGCGGAATACGCCGCGGCCTCGTAGAGACACATCTCGGTCGCAGGTCCGGCGGCGAAGGTGCCCGGTCTGCAGGCACGGGACGTCGCTGTGGCGGGTGATGGCCTGCAGCGCCGACCGACCGCAGCCAGAGGGCTTCGCGCGAGGTGCACGACTGCGTCTGGAAGTGCGACGAGATACGGGTGCTGGACGCTGGCGCGCAGCACCAGCAGCGCGAAGAAGTGATACGCCGCCAGCGTGACGGCACAGCCCTCCGGACCGCCCGCGTAGCCACCGAGCACCGGGCCCGTCTCGCCCAGGATCGTGCGGCCACGCCCCTGCATGTAGGCGATCTTGCTCAGGCTGTCGAAGTCGATCTTGAGCTCGGCGATGCCGCCGATCTCCATCATGTCGTCCTGGTCCGCGGCCGCGGCGTTGCCGGCGATGTGCCCCTGTGACCGCACGCCGGTGGCCACCGTGTTGGCGATGCCCAGACCGGAGCGATTGGCGCGTCGCGCCGCCTCGCGCGTCATGGTGACGGTCCGCACGCAGCCTTCGACCTCGAGCGGGCTGCCCGCGACGATCGTCATTCCGTCGACCTGAGTCAGCGCCGGCGAGGTGATCGCGTCGGTGTACGGCAGCTCGCAGTAGGCCTGCGTCAGGCTCATGAAGACGTCGTCGCTGGTCACACCGGCGCCGCAGGCGCCGAGCGAGAAGAAGGGAAGGATCGGCGCTCTCAGGCCGACGAACCGGGATGGCCTTGGCATGCTGGCCGGTGCCGAGGATCACCGGCTCGCGCAGCGTGGGCGAGGGCCTGGTCGAGCTCCGCCGCGTCGAACGTGATCAGGCGCTCGGTGTCCACGCAGTACACGCCCACGTCGAGGAACAGCTCCCTTCCCGCTTGCCACACGCGCTCCGCCAGGTCGTCGTCGGACGGACACGGGAGTGGCGCGGTCGTACTTGATGCCGTACTTCTTGACCAGCCTGCGCACGGCGGGGATGAAGCGCTTCAGATCGAAGTCCTTCTCGCTGCAGATCTCGCCGGTCGTCGCGCGACGGTAGATCTCGAGGTTCGACAGCATGCCTAGCTCCTGTCGACGCGACCGACGACCTCTTCGGCGAGGGCCACCGCGTCTGCGGCGGTCTCTCCGTGGCCGTCGGCCCCGATCTCCGCGGCCCACGCCGCCGAGGTCGAGGCGCCGCCGACCATCACGAAGAAGTCGCTCCTTCTTACCGGCGGCCATCAGGTGCTCGATCACTTCCCTCTGCTGCGGCATGGTGGTCGTCATGAGGGCGCAGACGGCGATCACGTCGGCTTGCGCGTCGACGGCCGCGGTCACGAAGCTGGAAGCCGCGACGTCGGCGCCGAGGTCGATCACGTCGAACCCGGCCGTCTTGAGCATCGTGCGAGACGATGTTCTTGCCGAGGGAATGGATGTCGCCCTTCACGGTGCCGATGACGACCTTGCCCTTGGCCTCGGCCTGCGGCTCCGCTCTCAGCAGCGGCTCCAGCACGTCCATCCCCGCCTGCCAGGCCTCGGCCCCCAGCATCATCTCCGGCAGGTACACCTCGCCGCGGCGGAACATCTCACCGACCTCGCGGATACCCGCCACCAGCGCCGTCATCGAGCAGCACCCGGGCCGCCAGGCCCTCGTCCAAGCCCTTCTGGACGAGCTCCGGGACCCGGTCGTAGTCAGCCTCCGTGAAGGCCGCGATGATCGCCGCCATCGTCTCGCTCGTCGTTCCGTCGCTCATGCGACTCCTCCCATTCACCTCTGACTTTTCGGGACGGCTCCTCAATCAGGGCGGCTGCCCATCATCAACGACCGACCGGCGTCTGGTCGTCATCAGTTCGGGGCGCTTCACTGCCGGTCTCCAGGAACCGGATCAGGCCGTCCCGGTCCATGCCTCCGAGTCCGAGGTCGCCGAGGGACCGGCTCGATGCCTCGGCGTCGGGCGTCGCGGCCGCATCGTTCAGAGCGACGAAGGCCTGCAGCAAAGGCGTCGGCACACCGAATAGACCGGCGACCTCGAGCCAGGCGCGCAGGCAGGGCGCAGCTGCATCGACTGGCTGATCCGGACACACCCGTTCGCGGCCCGGGGGCGCTCGGGCTCGCGGGTGAGCGCGTAGCTCCCGTTCACGGCCGCCCACAGCTCGCCGACAGGGGCGAGACCCCACCCGTGCAGCGTCTCGGCGGCCGTCGGCAGCTCGAGCCCAAGCGCCGACGCGATCGCCAGGCGCTCGGCGTCGAGCGCCTCGACGACGCGAGCGACTTCAGGCTGAGAAACCGTCCGCGAGGAGCCCGGACTGGACCCCCGCATGCGCCAGAGCTCCATGAGCAAAGCCGTCGGAGCACGCAGAAACGGCTCCACCGCGGCCAGGCCGCGGACAGCACGTGACGGTGCGGCCGGACGCCCGGGAGAAGGGGCCGCCAGACGTCGAGCGTGGCGGCGGTGCGTCACGACGGGAACACGCCGAAACCCGGCTCCGCCGCGACGGCGACCACATGCACTTGGCCGGAGCGCGGGCCCGCGGGCCACCAACGGAAGGTGTCGCTCGTCGACCAGAGTCGGCAGGCCGTTGCGCCACGACCGCGGTCGCTCAGCCACTTCGCGTGCACAAGACTGCTCAAGGGACCATCGAGCAGCACGAGGGTGTGCCGCGGCTCGACCAGCGGCAGCACCAGGCCGTGCAGCGTCTCCTGGGCCTGCGGCGGGCGCGCACGTCAGCAACACGTCGCCGGCCGCGAGCGCTTCGAAGACGTCGGTCGGTGGCGCGGGCGAGTGTGGCCGTCGCTTCGCCGCCTGCACCGCTCAGACGGACCTGCGGCCGCTCGCAGGACCGCAGCTCGACCCCGGCGGCGGACGGCGCCTCCCAGAGGACGACCTCATGCCCACCGAGCGCCAGTCGACCGGCGATACAACGGTGGCACGCATCGCCGCCGAGGACGACGACCGGCCTGCTACCCACGTTCTCCCTCCAGCCCGATCGTGCCAGTGCGGCCGGCCGGTGCTCAGCGCACCGTCGCTCGGACCGGCCGCAGCCGCCTGCCCGCACGCACGTCGACGATGTCCGGGATCGACGCGAGCAACTCGATCGTGTACGGGTGCTCGGGCGCGCAGAACAGCTTCTCCGTCGACCCCTGCTCGCACATCCTGCCGTCGCGCATGACGATCGCGCTGTCGGCCAGCGTGCGCACGACCGCCAGGTCGTGGCTGACGAAGAGCACCGCCGTACCCGAACTGCTCGTCAGGTCGCGCAGCAGCTCGATGATCGTCGCCGCGACGGAGACGTCGAGCGCCGAGGTGACCTCGTCGCAGAGCAGCAGGCTGGGACGCGCCGCGAACGCCCGTGCGATGGCGACGCGCTGCTGCTGCCCGCCGCTCAGCTCGGACGGGTAGCGCGGCAGGAACGAGCGCGACAGCTTGACGCTCTCGAGCAGCTCGGCGACGGCGTCGGCGGTCTTGTCGCGCGGCACGTCGTCGCGGAAGAGACGGACGGCACGCGCGATGATCTGGTCGACGGTGTGCCGCGGATTGAGCGACGACGCCGGGTCCTGGAACACGATCTGCACCTGACGTCGCAAGGGGCGCGGCCTCTTGACGGCGCGCTGCGGCCAGCGTGCTCGCCGCGGAGGGCGATCGTGCCGGTGTAGTCGTCGAGGATGCCGACGATCGCGCGCAGCAGCGTGGACTTGCCGCTGCCGCTGAGCCCGACGATACCCAGCACCTCGGCATCCGCAAGCCGGAACGAGACGTCCTGCACCGCCGCGAAACGCCGCCGCGCGAGCCGTAGAAGCAGGAGACGGCGTCCACCTCGAGGAGGCTGCATCTGCGGTTCCGTGGCGGCGCCGGCCTGCGCGGGCGACGACTCCGCTCGTCGACTCTCGACGACGATGCGCAGCTCGTCCCGCAGCTCCTCGGTGCGGAAGCAGCGCGACGTGCGCCGAGGCTCGATCTGCCGGATCTCCGGATGCTCGGTGCGACAGCGATCCTGCACGTACGGACAGCGCGGAGCGAACGAGCAGCTGTCGTCGCTCACGCTCACGGGCGGCTCGCCGGCGATGCCGGCGATCGACTGCCGCGCGCGGGCGCTCGGGACGGCCCGCAGCAGAGCGCTTCGTGTACGGGTGCAGCGGGGCCGTCACCAGCGACTTCACCGGTCCGCGTTCCACCATCTCACCGGCGTACATCACGGCCACGTCCTGCGAGACGGTCGACAGCAGGGCGAGGTCGTGACTCACGTACATCACCGCGACTTGCGTCTCCGCGATGAGCGTCTGCAGTAGCGCCGTGATGTAGGTCTGCGTCGTCACGTCCAGGCCGGTCGTCGGCTCGTCGAGGATGAGGACGGACGGGCGGCACGCGAACGCGAGCGCCAGCGCCACACGCTGCTGCTGGCCGCCACTCAGCTGGTGAGGGTAGCGACGCAGCGCAGCCGGCTGGGATCGGGCAGCTGGACGGAGGTGAGCAACTCGAGCTCGCGCTCCGCGGCCTGCGACGCCGCTGCAGCCCCGCGTGACGGCGGAGCACCTCGTCGAAGTGCCGGCGTATGGTCAAGCGCCGGGTTCAAGGACATCGCCGCGTTCTGCGAGATGTACGCCACCTGACCGCCCCAAAGCAGCCGCAGCGCCGACGGCTACATCTGCAGCAGCTCGGTGTCACCGAGCGGTCGACCGTCCGCCGAGGATGACCCCGCCGGGGTGCCGGTAGCCGACGGCAGCCAGGGCGGCCGTGCTCTTGCCGCACCCGGACTCGCCCGCCAGACCGAGGACCTGCCCGGGATAGAGCTTCAGGTCGACCCCGGCGACCACGCGGAGGACGCTGCCGTCCTTCTGGTGGTAGCCGACGCTCAGTTCCTCGACGACCAGCGCGGCGCCGTCGGCGCTGAGGCAGCCGCGCAGGCTCCGGCCGGTCGTCTCTCCTGTCGTGAGCTGCGGCGCTCATATCACGGCCAGCCGGCTCAGATCGTCGCCGGCCAAGGACCCTTGAGAGCGCGTCGGCGCTGAGATTGAACGCGACCGCAAGCGCGGTGATGCCCAGCGCCGGCAGCAGCGTGCGCCCACGGCGCCACGGTGATGAAGGCCCCGGTTCTCGGCCACCATGAGCCCCCAGTCGGGCGCCGGCGGCTGGACGCCCAGGCCGAGGAAGCTGAGCGTCGCCACGAAGAGGATGCCGTAGGTGAGTCTGAGACCGAACTCCGCCAGCGTCGGGCCCGGACACGTTGGGCAGTACCTCGCGGAAAGATGATTGAGGCGTCGCGACTCTCCACGCGCCTGCGCGGAGAGCACGTACGGATTGACGATCACCGACTGCGCCGTGCCGCGCACCACCCGACCCAAGGCCGGCGCGTACACGAGCGCAACGGTGATGATCGAGCACGGTGGTCGACGCACCCAAGCCGCCGATGATGACCAGCACGATGAGCAGCGGCGGCAGGGTGAGGACGACGTCGAAGACCTTGGAGATAACGATGTCCGGCCAGCCGCCCCAGTAGGCGCGCGAACAGCCCGAGACTGCCGCCGATGATGAGCGACGAGCGTGACCGCGACGAGCGGTATCAGCAGCACGGTGCGCGCCGCCGTCGAGGAACCGGCTGAGGACGTCGCGTCCGAGGGCGTCGGTGCCGAACCAGTGCTCCGTCGACGAACCCGAGCCGGGCGCCCCTACGCCGTAGTCCGTTTCGGGACCGAACAGGAGCTGCCCGAGCACGATGAGCAGCATCATGAAGTGCCCAGACCGATGCCGATCTTGCCCTCGCCGGTGCGCAGGACGATGCGCCAGAGAGCCTCCCGTCGCTGCACGACAGGCGCAGAGGACATCGTCACATCAGCAGCCACGGTGCTCATCTCAGCCGTTCCTCAGTCGCGGGTTGAACACGGCCGCCAGGATGTCCGCGGCCATGCCGATGCCGATGAACAGGACGCCGCATCACCATGGCGACCGCCTGGACCACGAGCAGGTCGCCGGCCGCGATCGACTGGACGAGCAGGCACGCCGAGCCCGGGGAAACCGAAGACGTTCTCAACGATGATGACGCCGCCGATGAGCCAGATCAGGTCGAGCGCCACGACGTTGACGATGGGACCGGCCGCGTTGGGCATGAGGTGCCGGTAGGTGATGGTGCGCCGCGACAGGCCGCGGAGCACAGCCGCCCGCGCGTACGGGGTGGTCATCGTCTCGCGCACGGACACTTGAGTGAGGCGCGAGATGTGCGGCAGCAGTGAGATGACCAGCGTCGCGGTCGGTAGGACGAACGCCATGGCCTTGTCCGTGAACGCCGCCGAAGGCCAAGCCGCCGCTGTCGGTGGGCGTCACACCCGAGCCTCACCGAGAAGACGTAGATCAGCACGATGCCGATCACGAAGACGGGTATGGCGGCCAACGACACGTTCGCGAGCGACAGGGTGAGCTCTCGGACGCGCGATCCGGGTCTGGCGAGGTAGATGCCGAACGCGATCGAGATAGGGAGGGCGACGATGATCGACGCCACCGCGAGGATGAGCGTGTACACGGTCCGCGGGACGACGATGTCCATTATCGGCCGGCCGGTGCTCACCGCCGATATGCCCCAGTCTCCGCGGACGAAGTCCCAGAGCCATACCCCGTATTGCTCGATGACGGGCCTGTCCAGACCGGCCGCCCTGTTGAACTCGGCGAGCTGCTCCGGCGTCGCCTCACGACCAAGCACGCGCATGGCAACGTTGATGCCGAGCACGTGAGTCGAAGCAAAGACGATGACCGAGATCAGCCACAGCGTGAGAAGCGCCGGCAGGAAGCGCGTCCACAGGATGCGGAGGATGGCCCCGGCCGCCCCCCCCTTCGCGGGGGGACGGCCGGTTCCTCCAGCTGCGGCCCGAGAGCGGTCTCGGCGATCAGCGGGTCCTGGGTCGGCGTCATGCCACGAAGCCACACTGACGGAAGTCGAGCATCGAGAAGGGTGAGACGACGACCTTCGTGTCGAGCCTCGCTGTCCAGAGCCGGTTCATGTAGGCGGGGATCAGTTCGCCGCTGCCGTCATCAGCACTGCCCGACTGCCACAGGCAGGCTTCTGTGGTCACGGCTGACAGCTCGTCGGCGCTGGCGGCGAAGGCTGTCTCGATCAGCTCGTCCATCTTCGGGCTCTTCCACCCCGATTCGTTCCACGGTGCCTCGCTCTGCACCTGGAGGGCCATCGTCTCGATCGGGTGACGGCGGTTCCAGTCGCTCACGCAGAAGGGGTCGCTCATCCAGACCGTGTCCCAATACGTGTCCGCGGGGACGGCCTTGGGGGTCACGCGGAACGGCGATCCCTTGAGGCCTGCGGCGACACCCAGCCCGAAGTTGGCGTGTGTCGGGTCGCCGGGATACTTGAGCTCGATATCGATACCGTCGGGGTAGCCCGCCGCGGCCATCAGTTCCTCCGCCGCAGCGAGATCCCTGACCGTCCGCGCCTCGAGCTCGGGGCTCATGTCGGGGTCGCCCATGGCGATGCACGAGTCGGGCGACATGGACGACTGACCGGCGTACGCGACCTCCATCAGCTTGTCGCGGTCGAGCGAACGCTTGAGGGCCTCGCGGACTCTCGGGTCCTTCCAGGGATCGGCCGTCACGAGCGCGACCGCGCAGTACATGATCGCCTTCTCGTACGGGGTGATCTGCAGGTCCGCGTTGGACTGGACCACGGAGAGCTGATCGAAGGGGACCTGGCAGACGTCCGCATCGCCGGTCGCGACTGACTGCAGCATGGTCGAGGCTTCGGGGATGGCGATACCACGCACACCGTCGAGGATCGGCGCACCTTCCATCCAGTAGCCATCGAACTTCTCGACCTCGTAGCTCTGGCCGGGGTTCCACGACTTGAGCTTGAAGGGGCCGGTCCCGATGCCGGCTTCAAGGTCGGGATCGTTCTCCTTCACCAGGTAGCACTGCTGGTTGGCGAGCGGCATGAGGATGAGCGCATCAGGTCGCTTGAGCTCCAGCTTCAGCGTCATGTCGTCGACGACCGTGACCTTCTCGATGCTGGTGGCCAGCCGGTCGTACATCCCGGAACCCTCGTCGGGGTCGAGGATGCGTTCGAGCGAGTAGTACGCGTCCCGAGCGGTGAAGGCGGACCCGTCGTGCCAGACGACGTTGGGCCGCATGTAGAACGTGTACTCGGTGACCTCCTCGTTGATCTCCCAGCGCTCGGCCAGGCGTGGTTGCGGCGCGAAGCCGAAGTCGTAGGTGACGAGTCCCTCGCGGATCATGCCCTGCACAGCGTCGACCCCATCGGTGATGTTGGTCAGCGTGTTCAGGCTGTCCTTGGGGAGGAGCTGGTCGGTGGCCAGGGTCATGATGCCGCCGGCCTTGAGCGATCCGGCGGCCGGTGACTCCGTCCCCGTCGCCTCGCCGCCATCATCTCCGCAACCGGCGCCAAGCAGCGCACCACCGGCCAGGCTCGCGCCGACCCCGGTGACGACGCCGGCCTTGAGCAGATCCCTCCGAGTCATGCGCCCCTCAGGCGCGCCATCCGGCTTGTGACCCGATTTCATGTCACCCCCATATGGTTCAGGCCCCAGGGAGAGCGCCAAGTGGCACTCACCGTCCCGGAGCGTTCCCTAACCGTGGCCGTCGCACGAGAAGAGTCTCTCGCAAAGGTGACCCCTCCGCCCGCCGGCGTCCACTCACTCTCCGAACCGCGATGACGAGCACATCCCGTCCTCGCTCTGGAGAGTCGCGCGAAGCTCGAGCACGTCCCCAGCGAATGCCCCCTTTCTCACCACACCGGTGGCGTCTCCGCAGCGACGGGAAGCCTTGCCGGGTTCTCGGCAAGTCCTGCCCGACGCTCCTGTCGGTGACCCTGGCTCTCAGGAGTGCGGCTCATGCCAGAAGGACTCATGATCCATGTGATCGTCCCGGCCGCGCGACACACCTGAGACCGCCCCCAGACGGCAGTCGTGGCTTCGAAGGTTGTATACAGGCCGGATACTAAACACCAATTCGGCCCACTGTCAACGGTCGCGACCACCTTTTCGGCACTGCCCATACCTGCCCATTCCGAGCCTCGGTCGCCGGCGAGCAGTCTCACACCTCCCCCCGCTCCGCAGCGGTCCACCGCACCGACAAGGAGTCCGCGCCGCCGCCTGCGGGGGCAGGCGCGGGAGCACCCCGGTCGGTGTAGACTCCGGGAGTCTCCGGACGTGCACAGGTGAGACTCGGCGCAGGAGACGCCCGACTGCGGCGCTCGCACGGCGCGCGGCGCAGCACGAAGACGAGGCGGGAGCCGCGTGACCAGATCCTCAGACAGCCCGACCCGTGGGCCGGACGATGAGACCGGCGTCGACGCGACCGTCTCCCCGGCAACGTCGGCCGATGACGAGGGCCTCGCCCAGCTGCGCCGCGCGGTCGGCGACAGGTTGCGTGCCGCCCGCGCGTCGAAGGAACTCTCCCTGCGCGCCCTGGCGAAGAAGAGCGACCTCACCTCAGGGTTCATCTCGCAGATCGAGAACGGCCGCGTGATGCCCTCGATTGCCGCCCTCATCAGGCTGTGTGCCGCCTTGGACATCGAGGTCGGCACGATCCTCTCCGACGCCCTGCCGAGGGGCCGCGTCGTGAGGCACGCGGACAGGGCGGTCTACCTCTTCGCCGAAGCCGGTTACCACGACGAGATCGTCTCCTCAGACTCGACCAAGCGGCTCGAGGTCATGCGCAGCGTGATCGAGCCCGGCGGCAGCACCGGACCCGAGCCGTACACCCACGGGTCCGACGTCGAGGTGGCGCTCGTGCTCAAGGGGCGCATCATCGTCGATCTCGGCGATGAACGCTACGAGCTCCGGGCCGGGGACGCGCTCACGTTCCCGGGCGCACTGCCGCACACGGTGACCAACCCCGGCAAGACCGCAGCCGAGATCGTCTGGTCGCTCACCCCGGCACGCTACTGACGCGCCGGACGCCACCCGCTCAGTCCCCCGCCGCCAGGAACGGGTAGCGGTAGTCGGTCGGCGGCACGAGCATCTCCTTCGTCGTCCGCGGGCTGACCCAGCGGATCAGGTTCCACTTCGAGCCGGCCTTGTCGTCGGTGCCCGAGGCGCGGGCGCCGCCGAAGGGCTGCTGCCCGACGACCGCGCCGGTCGGCTTGTCGTTCACGTAGAAGTTGCCGGCGGCGTGGCGCAGGCCGTCGGCGGCCTCGCGGATCGCCGCGCGGTCGCGGGCGAAGACCGCGCCGGTCAGCCCGTACGGCGTCGAGGTGTCGACGAGGCGCAGGGTGTCGGCCCAGGCGGCGTCCTCGTAGACGAACGCCGTCAGCACGGGCCCGAAGAGCTCCTCGCGCATGGTGCGGAAGGCCGGGTCGGAGGTCACGATCACGGTCGGGCGCACGAAGTAGCCCACGCTGTCGTCGCACTCCCCGCCGACGAGGATCTCGCAGGCCGGGTCGTCCTTCGCGTCCTGGATCGCCTTCGCCTGCGTGGCGAAGCTCGTCGCGTCGATGACCGCGCCCATGAAGTTCGTGAAGTCGGTGACGTCGCCCACGGTGATGCTCTCGACCTCGGCCACGAGGCGCTCGCGCACCGCCGGCCAGAGCGAGCGCGGGACGAAGAGCCGCGAGGCCGCCGAGCACTTCTGCCCCTGGTACTCGAAGGCGCCGCGCACGGCGCCCGCCACGAGAGCGCCGACGTCGGCCGAGGCGTGGGCGAGGATGAAGTCCTTGCCGCCGGTCTCGCCGACGATGCGCGGGTAGTCGGCGTAGCGCTCGATGCCGCCGCCGATCGTGCGCCAGATCTCGCGGAAGACGGCGGTCGAGCCGGTGAAGTGCACCCCGCCGAGGCGCGGGTCGGCGAGCGCCGGCGCGCCGACCTCGGCGCCGCGACCGTAGACGACGTTGATGACGCCCGGCGGGAGACCCGCCTCCTCGAGCAGGCGCATGACGTAGTAGGCGCTGAGCATGCTCGTCGAGGCGGGCTTCCACACCACGGTGTCGCCCATCATCGCCGGCGCCGTGGGCAGGTTGCCGGCGATCGAGGTGAAGTTGAAGGGCGTGACCGCGAGGACGAAGCCCTCGAGCGGCCGGTAGTCCATGCGGTTCCAGACGCCGGGGCTCGAGACAGGCTGCTCGGCGTAGATCTCGGCCGCGTAGGCGGCGTTGAAGCGCCAGAAGTCGATGAGCTCGCAGGCGGCGTCGATCTCGGCCTGGTGGGCCGTCTTCGACTGCCCGAGCATGGTCGCGGCGTTGAGCGTGTGGCGCCAGGGCCCGGAGAGCAGCTCGGCGGCGCGCAGGAAGACGGCGAGGCGGTCCTCCCACGGCATCCGGCTCCAGTCCTGCCACGCCTCGCGCGAGGCGGCGACGGCGGCCTGCACCTCGGCCGGGCCGCCCATGTGCACGTCGGCCAGCACGTGCCCGTGGTCGTGAGGCACGATCGCCGGCGCGGTGCGCCCGGTGCGCACTTCGCGACCGCCGATGATGCAGGGGATCTCGAGACGCTCGGCGGCCATGGCCGTCACGCGCGCCGCCAGGGCGGCGCGCTCCGGCGAGCCGGGGGCGAAGCCGAGCACGGGCTCGTTGCGCGGGCGCGGCGGAGCGGAGAGAGCATCGTTCACGGACCTTCGCCTCCTCGTCGTTGGTCGGCCAGGGCGCACACCGCGCGTGCGGTGTCGCGGATGACATCACGAGCCACGTACCCGGCGATCTGCGGGTTCTCACGCAGGCGGCGCTGCGCGTAGGCGAAGGAGTCGACCCCGAAGGGCACGTAGACCCGCACCCGGTACTCCTGGGCGAGCAGCCGGGCGAGATCACCGCGCACCCCCAGGAGCGTCTGGAACTCGAACGCGTCCGGACCCACGCCGGTCTCGGCCGCGGCCTCGAGCGCATCGACGACGAGGCGCTCGTCGTGGGTCGCGACGGCGACGTGGCTGCCGTTGCGCAGGAGCCGGCGGAGAAGGCGGCCGAAGTTCAGTCGGATCGCCTCGCGGTCCTGGAGCGCGATGTCCGGCGGCTCCAGGTAGATCCCCTTGCAGAGGCGCACGTCGGGCGTCAGCGAAGCCAGCGCTTCGACATCGGCCATGGTGCGCCACAGGCGCGCCTGCAGCACGACGCCGACGCGCTCGTGACCGGCGGCCCGCAGCTCACTGTAGAGGGCGAGCGTGTCGTCGGTCATCGACGCGTCTTCCATGTCGATCCGCACGAAGGTGCCCAGCTCCTCGGCACGGCGCACGACACGCTCGACGCCGTCCCGCGCCACGTCAAGGCCGAGCGCGTACCCTAGCCCGCTGAGCTTCACGCTCACGTGGGTCTGGAGGCCGCGGCCGTGCACGGCATCGAGCGTCTCGAGGTACGCTTCGGCGGCCGCGCGCGCGTCGGCGCGATCGGCGACCTGCTCGCCGAGGATGTCGAGCGTCGCGTGCAGCCCCCGTGCACTCAATTCGGCGAGGGCTCGGAGAGCGTGCTCGAGCGTGGTGCCGGCTACGTACGGGGCCCCGAGCCGCTTCACGATCGGGTCCGGGACGAGAGGCACGGCGGCGGCGACCAGGCGATCGAACAACCCCGCCTGCTGCGCGGCGCTCACGCGCCGGCCCCGAGCCGGCCGAGCGGACACCGCCGCGCGCCGGCGTTACGGGATATGCGTCGGTCCTCGAGACCGGAGGGCTCGCGACGCCGCCGGCAGACCGCTACGACACGCTGCATCCCTCACCTCCTCGCCAGGCGGACCGTCCAGCCCACCTCGACGGCTCGCAGATTCAGACCGACCAGGCGCTCGGGCAAACGTGCCGCGATGGCCGCGTCGAGCGCGCTCCGGTCAATGATACCTGTGTGCGTCGCCAGCGCGGCCAGGGCGAGCACGTTGGCGCTCACGGCCTTGCCGAGCCTCTCGACGGCGAGGCGGGTGAACGGGGCGCTCCAGAGCTCCCGCTCCGTCGTGCCCTGTCCCGCCTCGACCAGACCCTCGTCGTACACCACCAGCCCACCCGGTCGCGCGTCCCCGACGTACCTCTCGAAGGCCGCCTGCGACAGGCAGAGCGTCACGTCCGCCCGCCGCACCTCGGGGAAGTCGATCTCGTCGTCGGCGACGATCACTTCGGCCTTCGACGCGCCGCCGCGCGCCTCGGGCCCGTAGCTCTGCGTCTGCACGACCTGCTTGCCGGCCAGCATGGCCGCGTCGGCCAGCAGGGTCGCCGCGAGGATGATGCCTTGCCCCCCCGAGCCGGAGAGCCGGATCTCGGTCCTCGCGGCGAGCGAGGAGCCCGCAGAGGTCGCGACGGTGTCCTTCTCAGCCACCTTGGGCACGGCGGACCACCTCCCCGTACGCGCTGGCGAACTCGTCGCGCTCCACGTGATGGAGGACGCCCACCGGATAGCGCTCCTGCCGACGCGGGCCGCGCCCCTCGAAGATCTCGACCGGCGCGCCCCGCTCTCGCTGGCGCAAGAGCATCTCGGACGGCGTCGCCGGCTCGTTCTGGCGCCCGTAGTACGTGGGGCAGGACACCATGACCTCGACGAAGGAGAAACCCCGGTGCGCGATACCCCCCGCGATGAGTTGCGCCAGGAGCCTGTACCTGTAGACCGTGCCGCGCGCCACGTAGGTCGCGCCCGCCGAGCGGGCGAGTTCGCAGATGTCGAACGCCTGCTCGACGTTCCCGTACGTGCTCGTGGTCGATCGGTCGCCGCTGAAGGTCGTCGGGCTCGTCTGCCCTCCGGTCATCCCGTAGATGCTGTTGTTGAAGACCAGGGCCGTGAGATCGAGGTTGCGGCGAGCGGCGTGGATGAGGTGGTTCCCACCGATGGCGACGCCGTCGCCGTCGCCCATCACCACGATGACATGCAGGCTGGGGTCGGCGGCTTTCGCCCCCGTCGCAAATGCGAGGGCCCTGCCGTGCGTCGTGTGGACGGTCGAGTAGTCGAGGTACTGGACGATGCGGCCGCTGCAGCCGATGCCGGCCACCACCGCGACCTTGTCGGGGTCCACGTCCAGCGCAAGGAGGGCATCCACGAGCGCTCGCATCGCGAGGCCGTTCGTACACCCCGGACACCAGATGGTGCGCGGCGTCACCAGGTGCTCGACGATCTCCGCAGTCGGGCGGGGCACGACGCGGAGCGCCCGACAATCGACCGGCGGACGCTCGATCTGAGGCTCGTCAACTAAAGCGGTGATAGCGGAACTCCTTTCGCAAGAGATCCTGGATCTCCTCGGGCCTGATCAGCCGTCCGTCGATGCGCCCGTGATCGACCACTGCGGCGCGGCCGGCTACGGCGGCTTGCACCTCCCACGACATCTGCTTGACGTTCATCTCGGGGACGATGATGGTGCGGACCTGCTCAGCCATGCGATCGACCGCGTTCGTGGGGAAGGGCCACAGCGTGACGGGACGTACGAGGCCGACCGGCAGGCCTTCGCCCCTTGCCCACCGCACCGCGGCCCTGGCGGACCGCGCCGTCGACCCGTAGGCGAACACGGCGACCTCGGCGCCCTCCATCTCGTACTCATCCACCCGCTCGATCGCGCCCCGGTGGTGGTAGATCTTCTCGCGCAGGTAGACGCCGAGGTCCTGGGCGACGCAGGGGTCGGAGGTGTCGGGCAGGCCGCGCCGGCGCCGGTCGTACACGAGGCCTGTGGCGTGGACCTTGTACCGGGAGCCGAGTGGCGGCGCCGGGATGATCTGGTCCACGGTCGACGCCGTGGTGTCGTATTCGTCCGGCTCGCAGAAAGGCTGCCCCCGCTGCGCGACGCGCAACTCGTCCCCGGCGGGCAGCGCCACGGCCTCGCGCATGTGGCCCACACAGGCGTCCGAGAGCAGGACGACCGGCGTCCGGTAGCTCTCGGCGAGGTTGAACGCCTCGACCGTCAGGGTGAAGCACTCGAGGACCGACGACGGACACAGGGCGATGACCGAGTGCTCGCCGTGGGTACCCCACCTCGCCTGCATGACATCGCCCTGTGCGGGATCGGTCGGCAGGCCGGTCGACGGCCCGCCACGCATCACGTCGATGACGACGCACGGGACCTGTGCCATGCTCGCGTAGCCGAGGTTCTCCTGCATCAGCGAGAACCCCGGACCCGAGGTGGCGGTCAACGCCTTCACGCCGGCCAGCGAGGCGCCGATGACGGCCGCCATCGAGGCGATCTCGTCCTCCATCTGCATGAAGCACCCGCCCACCTCCGGCAGACGACGCGACAGCACCTCGGCGATCTCCGTGGACGGCGTGATCGGGTAGCCAGCGAAGAAGCGCGCACCGGCCGCGATGGCCCCTTCGGCGCAGGCTTCGTTGCCCTGCAGCAGGCGTCGCTCGAGCGGCATCAGTCGACCTCCCCGTCACCGCCGGCGCCACGCCCCTCGAAGTCCAGGTCGATGGCGAAGTCGGGGCAGTGAAGCTCGCACAGCCGGCAGCGAGTGCACGACTCTGGCGCGACCACCCCGACGGCCGGTCCGTCGGCGACCAGGACACCCTGCGGGCACAGCGCCACGCAGATGCCGCAGCCCTTGCACAGCCGGAGGTCCACCTGCACGGGCGCCGGGGAGGTCGTGGCCTCCCCGGGCTCTTGAGCGGCCCCGCGTGTTCGTGGCATCGCCTGTCGCCTCCGGGTTGTTTACTGTGACGATGCGGAATGTACTTTGTAGCCAAGCGCGACGTCAAGGCGCATCGGCCCGTTCGACTCGGGTCGCTGCCGGATGAGGTCGGCGATGCATCAGACACGTGGCCGAAGGGACGCCGTGTCGTCGGCCCGCGGGCCGCCACGCTTGAGCGCACGCCCACCACCCGCTGTGGGCGCGGGCGCAGGACGGGCACGCGAGTCTCAGGGCCGGGGCAGCCCGACCCGCCCGAGGAAGGCCGCGAGCTCCGACCGGGAGCGGGCTCGTGAAGTGGAGCTCACGGCCGTCGTCCGGGTGCGCGAAGCGCAGCTCAGCGGCGTGCAGGAAGTGCCGCGTGAGACCCTCGGGGACCGGGCGCCGGCCGTAGGTGGCGTCGCCGGCGACCGGGTGAGTCAGGGCGGCGAAGTGGACGCGGATCTGGTGGGTGCGGCCGGTCTCGAGGCGCACCCGGGCCAGCGTGTACCCCCCGCTCCGGGCGAGCACGGTGAAGTGGGTGATCGCGGGCCGCGCGCGCACGCTGTGCAGGGCCATGCGGCGGCGATCGCGCAGGTGCCGGCCGATGGGGGCGTCGATCGTCCCCTCGTCCTGGGCGAGCTCGCCACAGAGCAGCGCCAGATAGGTACGAGAGATGCGCCGGGCGCTCATCGCCGCCACGAGACGCCGGTAGGGCTCCTCCCCGCGGGCCACGATGAGCAGGCCCGACGTCTCGCGGTCGAGGCGGTGGATCACCCCGGGGCGCCGTCCGTGCCCCCCGGCGATGCCGCGGTCGAGCAGCGCCTGCACCAGCGTGCCGCGCTCGTGACCCGGTGCGGGATGCACCACCATGCCCGCCGGCTTGTCGACCACGAGCAGCCAGTCGTCCTCGTACACGATCGGCACGGCGATGGCCTCGGCGACGAGCTCGGAGGGCGCCGCCGGCGGCCTGCTCCCAGGTCACGGTCTCCCCCGCCCGCAGCGTGTGGCCCTTGTCGACGGCCGCGTCGTCGACGCGCACGCGGCCCTCGGCGATCAGGCGCTGGGCGGCGGCGCGCGACGCACCGAGCCGCTCGGCGAGGGCGGCGTCGATCCGCCGCCCGGCCTGGCCGGCGGCGACCTCCCAGCGGCCGCGTTCAGGCGCGCGCGCCACGCAGCACCGCCAGCAAGACCACGCCGACGCCGGCGACGATGAACGCGTCGGCGAGGTTGAACGCCGGCCACCAGGGCGTGTCCAGGAAATCGAGCACGGCGCCGTCGAAGCGCAGCCGGTCGACGAGGTTGCCGGCCGCGCCGCCGAGGATCAGGGCAAGCCCGAACCGATACCGGCCCGGCGCCAGCAGCATGGCGACGGTCAGGCAGACGACGAGGACGGCAACGCCGGCGACCAGCACGCCACCCAGGTCGCGCAGGCGGCCGAACGAGACGCCGGTGTTGTAGACGAGGACGATCTGCGCGCCGCCGACGAGGTCGTACGGCAACGCGTCGGCGCCGCGCACCAGCCACTTCGCGAGCTGGTCGACGGCCAGCGCCGCCAGGGCGATCAGCCCGGCGGCGGCCCTGCTCTCAGGAAGAGCCACGCCGGCGCGGCGCGTCCAGCTCCTGGAGCTTCGTGTGCCCCATGGGGCACGCCGGGACCTTCACCTTGCCGGAGCGCCCGCCGTCGTTCTGCACGATCGCCAGCGGGTAGGTCGCCTTGCAGCGTTTGCAGTAGGCGAGTTTCGCCATGCCGTCTCCCTTACTGTAGGCCGAGGCGCTGTCGCGCCCCGGCTTCATCCAGATCCTCGACCTCGACCAGCTTGCGGCGCCCGCCCTCGCCGTGGAGCAGGCGCACCGCGCGCCGGGGCCACCTCGAGGCGCCCTGCCAGGTACTTGACCAGGGCGCGGTTCGCGGCCCCTTCTCGCGCCGGCGCCCGCAGCCGCACCTTCAGGCGCCCGTCGGCGACGCCCACGACACTGTCGTCGGCCGCCCCCGGCATGACCCAGAGGGCGAGGGTCACGCCCCTGCGGCTGCGCCGCACGGGGCCGGTCTCACCACTTGAATTCGTCGTCGGAGACCCCGGCGTCGACGTCGACCACCAGGTCACGGTCGTCGGGGCGCGTGCCGCCGGCCGGCGCGCCGCCCGGGGTCCCCTTGCCGGGCGCGGGTGACGACGGCGGAGCCGCAGGCGGCTCGGCCCCGCCGGCCCCCGGCTCAGAGGCGCCAGGCTCGGTCCGCGGGACCACGGAGGTCATCGCTTCGAGGTCGCCGGACCCGTGGCCGAAGCGCGGTACCTTCCTCGTCGCGGGATCCGGACGCGGCTGGGGCGGCTGGGCCGTCTCGGCCGGACGCGGCTCGGGGGCTCGCTCGGGAGGCGCGGGCGCCGCAGGAGCGGGCGTGGCGGGCTGAGCGGTCGAGCCGGCAGGCGCCGGCGCGGCGCTCGGCGCCCGAGGCGGCGGCGCCACGACCGTCTCCTCGCGGGCGATGGCCTCCTTGATGGCCTCCGCCTTCTGGTTGAGGTCGTTCTGCGGCGGCGGCGCCACCGGCGGCGCCTGCTCGACCTGCTTGAGGAAGCCCTCGAGCAGCTGGCGGAAGCGGATGCGGAACTCCTCCTCGACGCCGCGCAGCTTGGTCAGCGAGCCCTCGATGCGCTGCTTGTCGGCGTAGCTCTCGTTGACCATCTGCCGCGCCTTGAGCTCGGCGTCGCGCAGGATCAGCTGGCTCTCCTTGGTGGCGTTCTGCTTGACCTCCTCGGCGCTCTGCTGGGCGGAGACCAGCGTCTTCTGCAGGGTCTCCTCGATGCGCCGGTAGCGCGTCACCTGCTCCTCGAGGTTCTCGACACGCTCGCTGAGGTCGATGTTGTCCTTGAAGAGGCGCTCGAACTCATCGGCGATCTGATCGAGGAACTCGTCGACCTCCTCGTCGGCGTAGCCGCGCATGCCGCGCTTGAACTCCTTGTGGCGGATGTCGAGCGGTGTCAGCTTCATGCAGCACTCCTTTGCCCGCGCGGGCGACGCGAGGGACGCGCTCAGCGTTCTCTTCTCATCTTATTGTGCCGCGACGGCGCGGATTCCTGCGCGTGCGCCGTCACGCGCCGGTCATCGCCGGCGAGCGACGCGGCCGAGCGGCTGCAGGCCGGGCTCAGAACTGGTTGAAGAAGCCCTTCTCGATGAGCCGCGCCTTCTCCTCGGCGGAGACCTCGACGTTGCGCGGCGTGAGCAGGAAGATCTTGTCGCCCACGCGCTGCATGCCGCCGTCGAGGGCGTAGGTCAGGCCGCTGCAGAAGTCGATGAGGCGCTTGGCGAGCTCGGTGTCGGAGCCCTGCAGGTTGATGATCACCGGCACGTCGATCTTGAACTTGTCGGCGATCTGCTGGGCGTCGTTGAAGGTCTTGGGGATGACGAGGTGGACCTCGACGCGCGGCGGGCGCACGCTCTCGACGGCGCGCACCGGCGCGGCGGCGCGGCGCGGCGGCTCGTCCGAGAAGATCTCGTCGTAGTCGTTGCGCCGCGAGCTGCCCAGCTTGCGCACGTTGGGGCGGTCCTGGTAGGAGCGCTCGAGCTCCTCGTACGGAGCGAGCGTCTCGTCCTCGTCGTACTCCTCGTCCTCGTCGGCGAGGCCGAAGTACACGGCGACTTTGTGCCAGGAATCTCCGAGGCCCATTCAGTCCCTCCCTGCCGCTCTCTAGAAGAGCACGCTCCCGACGCGCACGATGGTCGCGCCCTCGAGCACTGCCGCCTCGTAGTCGGCGCTCGTACCCATCGAGAGTCGGGCGAAAGTATATCGGCCGCGCCAGTCCGCTGAAAGCCGTTCGGCCAGCGCGCGCGTGCGGGCGAAGAACGGCCGCGCCTCCTCGGGGTCGTCGGAGAGGGGCGGCATGCACATGAGGCCGCCGAAGACGACCTTCTCGAACACGGCGGCCTGCGCGACGAACGCGTCCACCTCGGCGAAGGGCACGCCGCTCTTGCTCTCCTCGCCGCCGACGTTGACCTCGAGCAGCACCTCGACCGGGGCGGCGGCGCGCGCCTCGAGCTCCGTGACCACGCTCAGGCTCGAGACCGAGTGGATCAGACGGACCAGCGGCAGCACGGCCCTGGTCTTGCGACTCTGCAGGTGGCCGATGAAGTCGTAGGTGAAGATGTCGCCGTAGCGCTCGTGCTTGGCGGCGAGGTCCTGGGCGCGGTTCTCGCCGATCAGGCGGATGCCGGCCTCGGCGAGCACGCCCAGATGGTCGACGTCGACGTACTTCGTGGCCACGAGGATCTCGACGGCGGCCGGGTCGCGCCCGGCGCGCCGCGCCGCCTCGGCGACCCGGCCCTCGACCTCCTCGTACTTCTCCCGCACGCTGGCGGCGGACCCGCTGTACTGCCTGACCACGTCACTCCTCGTCGACACGCCGAGGGCACGGACACTCCGGCCCCGTCAAGATTCGCCGTCCGCGGCCGCGGCCCTGTCTGCGCGCCACGCGAGCGTCAGGTGACGCCCGGTCACGCCCTTGTCGCGACGGTGCGAGAAGAAGCGCCCGTCGCACGACGTGCAGAGCCGCGTGAGCGTGATCTCGCCGGCGGGTACGCCGGCGCCACGCAGCTGGCGCGCGGCGCACTCCCAGAGGTCGACGGCGGCGCCCGTCGCGACGCCCGGGAACCGGGCGTCGAAGCGCCGCCGCAGCGCGTCGTCGACGGTGAAGCAGCACGGGCCGATGCTGGGGCCGACGACGGCACCGAGCAGGCGGCCGCGGCGCGCGAGCGCCGCGGCCGCCTGCTCGACGATACCGTCCAGCATCCCGCGCCAGCCGGCGTGCACGGCGGCGACGAGGCCGCCCTCCGCCCCAGCCGCGACGATCACGACCGGCACGCAGTCGGCGTGGCTGACGGCGAGGCCCACGCCGGTTGCGGCGGTGAGCAGCGCGTCGGTCTCGGCGATCGTCGAGGTGAGGTCGCGGGCGCCGCGCCCGGCCTCCGCCTCACCCACCTCCACGAGGTGCGTGCCGTGCACCTGGGACGGCACCACCCAGCGCCCGACGTCGAGACCGATCGCGGCGCCGAGGAGGCGCCGGTTCTCGAGGACCGCCGCGGGGTCGTCCCCCACCGCGAGGCCGAGGTTGAGGGTAGCGTAGGGGCCGGCGGACAGGCCGCCCTCCCGGCTCGGGAAGGCGGCCTCGACGCCGGCCCCTCCCCACCGCAGCCAGTGCAGACCGCCATCGGCGCGCCACTCGCAGGTGAATCCGCTCATCGCTCCCTCTCTTCCCCGCTGACCCCGAACCGTCGTCGTGTCACGCCGGCAGGAAGGTCTCGAAGGCGAAGTCGAGCGCCCTGCCCAGCGTGGCCTCGAAGACCTCCGGGCGCGCGATCAGCAGCACGAGCAGCGCGAGCAGCACCCAGGTGCCGTAGCGGTCGAGGGCGACCCAGGCGGGATACCAGCTCCGGGGCAGGAACCCGCCGAGGACCCGCGAGCCGTCGAGCGGAGGCACGGGGACCAGGTTGATCAGCGCCAGCAGCACGTTGAGCAGGAAGACCAGTGCAAGCGCCTCGGCGAGCATCAGCGACATGTCCAGCGTCACCCACACGAGCCCGGCGGCCACGGCCGCCAGCCCGACGTTGGCGAGGGGGCCCGCGAGGCCCACGAGGAGCATGCCCCGCTGCGGGTCGGCGAAGCGACGCGGGTCCACGGGGATCGGCTTCGCCCAGCCGAAGAAAAGGCCCGCCTGGGAGACGAAGGTCGCGACGAGGACGAGCGTCCCCATGAGGTCGAGATGGCGCAGCGGGTTGGCGGTCAGGCGCCCCGCGAGGCGCGGGGTCGGGTCGCCCAGCCGGTCTGCAGTGACGCCGTGGGCGAGCTCGTGCGCGGCGAGACTGAGCAGCAGCAGCGGCAGCGTCACCAGGAACTGTACGATCACATCTTGGTCGATGGGGGCCTCCTCACAGCAGACGCCGCGCGGCGGCGAGCTCCTCTTCGCGTCCCGCGACGGTGCCGTTGACCTTGAGCCGCAGCACGCTGGCGAGGACCTCGCCCACGCGCGGCCCGCGCGACAACCCCAGGGCGAGGAGGTCTTCGCCGCCGATCTCGAGCCGGACGTGGCGGGTGACGCCCAGGTAGTGCCCGACCCGCGAGGGCGCGGCGACACTCTCGCCGAGCACGATCGCCAGCACCGCGGCCTCGAGCGGCTCGTGGCGCAGGAGCTCGGCGAGCTCGGCCTCTCCCGGGCCCGAGGCCAGGCGCCGCACGACCCGCCGCGCCACGAGATGCCCGCGCTCGAGCACGTCGGCGTCACGGCGCCTGACGCGCATGCGCCGCGCCCAGGCGGCGATCTCCTCGGGCTCGAGCTCGAGCAGCAGCAGAAGCAGGCGCAGGCGCCAGCGCGGCAACTCGCGCTCGAGGCCGTGGAGGCTCACGACCGCGTCGCCGCGGCGCACGAGGGCGCGCTCCCGCGCACCGGCGCGGAAGCGCGCGTGCACCGCCTGCTCGAGACCGAGGTCCTCGAGTCGCTCGAGCGCGAACTCGACCTTCTCCTCGTCGAGCAGGGCCACGAGCTCGTCGCGCAGGCGCGCCGACGAGAGGTCGCCGATCAGGTCCATGCCGGCGCAGGCCCGCGCCAGGCCGAGCGTGTGCTCGTCCATGCGCAGGCCGTAGCGGGTCTCGTAGCGCAGGGCGCGCAGGATCCGCGTCGGGTCCTCGATGAAGCTCAGGTTGTGCAGCACGACGATGCGCCTGGCCTGCAGGTCGCTGAGGCCGCCGAACGGGTCGAGAAGGGCCCCGAAGAGCTCGGGCTGCAGGGCGACCGCCATCGCGTTGATGGTGAAGTCGCGCCGCGCGAGGTCGCTGCGGATGCCGGCGTGCTCGACCTTGGGCAGGGCGGCCGGGTACTCGTACGACTCGGAGCGCGTCGAGGCGACGTCGACGTGCGGCGCCCGCCGTGACGTGACCACGACCGCGGTCCCGAACTTGCGGTGGGCGCGCACGTGGCCGTGAAGCCGGGCGGCGAGCGCCTCGGCGAAGGCGATGCCGTCGCCCTCGACGGCGAGGTCGACGTCGAAGCTGCGCTCGCCGAGCAGGAGGTCGCGCACCGCGCCGCCGACGAGGTAGACGCCGCGCACGTCACCGGCCAGCGCCTGGACGTGGGCGAAGAGCTCGTCGAGGCCGAGATCGGCGAGGCGGCCGGCGACGTTGCCGGCGACCTCGGGTGTCGGCACGGCCGGCGCCACCTGCTCGCGGGCGAAGAGGCGCCGCGAGACGATGCCCAGCACGTCCTCCACGCGCGGCGGCCGCGGCGCCCCGTCGCCGACCACGGCCGCCCACCCGAGGCCGCCGTCGACGATGGCTTCGGCGGCGCGCTCGACCGCGGTCGCGGCCGCGACCGCGGGCAGGCGCGCCGTCATCACCGCCTTGACCGGGGCGTGCCCGAGCCCGTGCCCGAGGGCGCGCTCGAGGTCGACGAGCCCGACACTGCCGGCGACCATGCCGTCCTTCGTGACCGCGAGACCGTCGAGACCCTGCCGCCGGCAGGCGATGAGCGCGTCGTCGACGCTCGACGCGGCGTCGACCGCCGGCAGTCCGGGGGTCATGACCTCGAAGGCGCTGGGCGCCGGCGTCACGGCGCCCGGCAGGGCGGCGAGCACCGCCGCTCGCGCCTCCGCCAGCGACTGGTCCTTGAGCACCGCCGACGAGGCGGCGCTGTGCCCGCCCCCGCCGACCGGCGCGAGCAGGGCGGCCACGTCGACTCCCCCGCCGCGGCTGCGCGCCGTGGCGAAGACGCGCTGCTCCATCTCGACCAGCAGCACGAAGGCGTCGCATGCCGTGAGGTCCATGACGCGGTGGGCGACCACGCTGACGCCCTCGACGTAGTCGTCGCGCGCCACGGCGGCGAGCAGCACGCGGCGGCCACCCACCTCGTGCTCCTCGGCCCCCTCGAGAGCAGCAGCCAGCGTGCTCCGCTGCCCCGGGGTGAGCGCGTTCGTGAGCCAGCGCTCGATCAGTACCGGGTCGGCGCCGTGGCGCATGCAGAAGGCGAGCGCCTCGGCGTCGTGCTCGGTCGTGGTCGCGAACGTGAGCGACCCCGTGTCCTCGTGGATACCGATGGCGAAGAGGCTCGCCTCGAAGGGCGTGACCGGGATGCCGCGCTCGGCGACGATGCGCAGCAGCAGGGTGACGATCGAGCCGTCGTCGGAGGTGACGAGATGCTCGTCGCTCAGGTACGGCGGCCGCTCCTCGCCGTGGTGGTCGAAGGCGACGACCTGGACGCCGTCGCGCCCGCAGAGCCGCCCGAGGTCGCCGATGCGGTTGGCGTGCGTGGTGTCGACCATGATCAGGCGCTCGACCTCCTCGAGGTCGAGCTCGACCGGGTCGACCACCGGCACGAGGTCGGCGTAGAGCGCCTGGAACTCGCGGACGTTGCGGTTGACGGCGCCGCCCAGGCAGATGTGCGCCTCCGGGTACAGCTTGCGCGCGGCGACCATGCCGGCGAAGCCGTCGAAGTCGGTGTTGCTGTGCGTGGCGATGAGCTCCCGGGGTCGCATGGCCCCAGTATAGAGGCAGGCGCGGCGGCGGCCGACGCCGGGGCCGCGGGCGCCGACGCCGGGGCCGCGGGCGCCGTCACGCCTTGAGCAGCCAGCCCAGCTCGGCGCCGAAGGCCTCGCGCATCGCCGCCTGCAGGGGCCCGTGCTCGGCGGCCGCGAGTTCGGGGTCGGCCTCGAGCAGACGCTCGGCCAGGCCGCGGGCACGCACCAGCGCCTCGCGGTCGCGCGCCAGGCGGGCGAGGCGCAGGTCGCCGGCGCCCGCCTGGCGCGCGCCGATGAGCTGGCCCTCGCCGCGCAGCTCGAGGTCGCGCTCGGCGAGCTCGAAGCCGTCGGTCGTGTCGAGCAGGGCCGAGAGCCGCGCCTGCCCGCCGGGCGTCGTCGCTGCTCGAGAAGAGCAGGCAGTAGGAGCGCGCGCTCCCGCGCCCGACGCGGCCGCGCAGCTGGTGCAGCTGGGCGAGGCCGAAGCGCTCGGCCCCCTCGACCATCATCACGGTCGCGTTCGGCACGTCGATGCCGACCTCGATGACGGCTGGTCGCGACGAGCACGTCGATCTCGCCGCGCCGTGAACGCCGCCATCACCGCCGTCGCGCTCGGCCGAGCTTCATCTGCCCGTGCACGACGGCCGACCCGGAAGCGCGCGAACTCGCCGGCGGCGAGCCGCTCGGCCTCGGCGATCGCCGTCGCCGCCTCGATCGACTCCGACTCGTCGATCGGCCGGGCAGACGACGTACGCCTGGCGGCCCTTGTCGCAGCTGGCGGGCGACGAAGGTCGTAGCCCTCCGCGCGCTTCGCCTCGTCGACGAGCCGCGTCGTCACCGGCTTGCGCCCGGCCGGGACGCCGGCGATGGTCGTCACGTCGAGGTCGCCGTAGACGGTCAGCGCGAGGGTCCGCGGGATCGGCGTCGCCGTCATGTGCAGCACGTGCGGCGCGAGGCCGTCGTGCTCGCCGCGCCGCACGAGCTCGTCGCGCTGCGCGACGCCGAAGCGGTGCTGCTCGTCGACCACGAGCACGCCGAGCGCCGGGAAGACGACGTCCTCGGGATCAGGGCGTGCGTGCCGACGACGAGCTGCGGCCCGCCGGCGGCGAGGCGCGCGAGCGCCTCCCGGCGCTCGCGCGCCGCCGAGCGCCGCCGTCAGCACCTCGCAGCGGCAGAGCGTCGCCGCAGAGGCGTGCCGTGGTGTGAGCGTGCTGCACGGCGAGCGTCTCGGTCGGCGCCATCAGCGCGCCCTGCAGGCCGGCCTCGGCGGCGCGCAGCAGGCAGTACAGAGCGACCACGGTCTTGCCCGAGCCCACGTCGCCCTGCAGGAGCCGTCGCATCGGCTCGCGCGCCGCCGAGGTCGCGGTCGATCTCCTCGAGGGCGGCCTGCTGGTGCCCGGTCAGCTCGAAGGGCAGGCCGGCGACGAAACCGGTGCTCAGCGCGCCCGCCGCCGGCAGCGGCCGCGCCCGGACCCGGAGCTGCTGCTCGCGCTTGTGCGCCAGCAGACCGAGCTGCATGAGGAGCAGCTCCTCGAGCACGAGGCGCTCGCGGGCGAGCTCGGCCTGCTCGAGCCCGGCCGGCAGGTGCGCGGCCAGCGTCGCCTCGCGGTGCGAGGGCAGGCACTCGGCGGTGCGCAGGGCGGCGGGCAGCGGGTCGCGCAGGCGCCGCATCACCGGCACGGCCCGTCGCACCAGCGAGCGCAAGAGTCGTGCCGAGACCTGCTCGCTCGCCGGGTAGACGGCGACGACGCCCTCCGTGTGGACGCCCTCCCCCTCGTCCTCCTCGAGGATCTCGTGGCTGCGGACGACGAACTGCGGCCGCCCGCCGAGCGGCCGGTAGGTCCCACGCAGGCTCAAATGCGTACCCTCGGCGAGGACCCGGGTGAGGTACCCCTGATTGAACCACACGGCCTCGACGGCGCCGGTGGCGTCGCGCACGAGCGCCTTCACCACGCGCACCTTGCGGCGCGCCGTGCGGTCGGCGCGCACGCGCTCGACGACACCGCGCACCGTCGCCTCCTCGTCGATGCGCAGCTCGCGGATCTGCTTGCGCTGGCGGAAGTCGTCGTAGCGCCGCGGGTAGTGACGCACGAGGTCGCCGACGGTCACGAGCCCGAACCCCTCGAGGCGGCGGGCGACGGCCGGGGTGACGCCCTCCAGCGAGGAGAGCGGCGCGGCGAGAGCGGACGGATCGAGGGAGAGTCGCGGGGCGGCCGGCCGGTCTTCGTACCGGCCGCCCCCGAAGCGCAGCGGGAGTGTCTCCCCGGTCACTCGACGATCAGTGCAAAGGCGGTCGTGCCGGGGCCGATGTGGGTGCCGACGACCGCCCCGACGCGGCCGCGGAAGTGGAAGTGCGCCTTGGGGCGCGCCCGCCTGATCATCTCGTCGACGAGGGTGATCTCCTCCGGGTTGAGCGCGTCGATGAGACAGTAGTGGAGTTCGTCGTCAGGCCTGCTGTGCTCGTCGAGGAAGCGCTCCATGGCGGCGAAGGCCTTCTTCTGGCCGCGGACCTTGGCGTACGGCGTGAACTCGCCGTCGACGCACTCGATCAGCGGCTTGATGTCGAACACCCCGCCGACCAGTGAGGCGGCCCTGCCGATGCGCCCGCCGCGGCGCAGGTACTCGAGGGTCGCGGCGTGGACGAGGAGCTGGCAGTGGGCGGCGAAGTGCTCGATGTACGAGCGCGCCTCGGCGATCGTGCAGCCTGGCTCGAGGCGCGCGCGCAGGCGCTCGGCGCACATGGCCATCGGCGCCGACACCGTCTTGAGGTCGTGGACCTCGACCCCGTCGAAGCCCTCGGCGGCGCGCTCGGCAGCCTGGAAGGTGCCGCTCATCTTGCGCGAGAGGTGAAGCGAGAAGACGTGCTCGTAGCGCCGCCGCGCCTCTTCGAAGGCGGCGGCGAACTCGGCGTCGGTCGGCTGTGAGGTGGTCGGCAGCACCTCGGACTTCTCGAGCTTGGCGAAGAACTCGTCGTGGCCGAGATCGACACCGTCGCGGAAGCTCTCGTCGCCGAAGTGCACGCGCAGCGGCACCATGGAGAGGCCGTCGCGCTCGAAGAAGCCCTCGGGCGCATCGCAGGTCGAGTCGAGCACTATCGCCGTGTTGTCGAGTGTGAGGAGTGGTTCGCTCATTCGGCACTCACCAGGATCGGGTACAGGGGCTGTCCACCGTCGTACACGTGCAGCTCGAGGTCGGGCGCCACCTGGCCGGCGAGCTCGTCGAGCCGCGCCAGGGTCGTGCCCGAGCCGTTGAGTGAGGTGAGGACCGTGAGCTGGTCGGCGCCGTTGGCCGCGAGCGCCTCGAGCACGCGCCCGAAGACCTCGTCGACGGCATCGCCGGCCGCCACGAGCGTACCGTCGACGATGCCGATCGCCTGGCCCTCGCGTACCTCGACACCGTCGACCTCGGAGTCGCGCACGGCGTAGGTGATCTCGGCGCTCTGGATGCCGTCGATCGCCTCCTCCATGAGGCGCGCGTTATCGACCGCGTCGCGCTCGGGCTCGAAGGCCACCATGGCGGCGAGCCCGGCCGGGATCGAGCTCGAGGGGATGACGGCGATGTGGCGCGCGCTCATGCCCGCCGCCTGTTCGGCGGTGAGGATCACGTTGCCGTTGTTGGGCAGGATCACGACCTCGTCGCACCCCAGCGCCTCGACGGCCTCGAGAAGCTGGGCGGCGCTCGGGTTCATGGACTGACCGCCGTCGACGATGGCCCCGCAGCCCAGCTCACGGAAGAGCTGTTTGTTGCCCTCGCCGGCGACCACGGCGACGACGACGGTCGCCGCGTCGTCGCCGGCGCCGTCGTGGCGCAGACGCTCGTCGCGGGCCCGCGTCTGCTCGTGCATGTCGTTGATATCGATCTCGCCCAGGGCGCCCAGGGCGACCGCGCGCGACAGCACGACGCCGGGGTCGTCGACGTGCACGTGGACCTTCATCATGCGCTCGTCACCGACCACGAGGGCGCTGTCGCCGAGCGGGGCGAGGAAGGCCTCGAAGGCGGCCGCGTCGAGCCCCTCGCCGCGGACGAGGAAGCTCGTGCAGTACCGGTACTGTGACAGCTCGCTCTCGGTCTCGAGGGCGAGACCCGCCGACGTGACCGCCACCGGACGGCCGCGGCGCGGACGCGTGGAGACGCCACCGCCGCGCAGCAGCTCCTCGATGCCGGTGGCGAGCCCGCGGAAGAGCACGAGCAGGCCGTAGCCCCCGGCGTCGACGACGCCCGCCTTCTGCAGCGCCGCGAGCTGGCTCGTCGTGCGCTCGACGGCGCTGCTGCCGGCCTCGTCGACGGCGGCGAGCAGCGTCTCGAGGCCGAGGCTGTCGGGCATCGCCTGGGCGGCGATCGCCATCTCGCGGATCACGGTGAGCATCGTGCCCTCGACCGGCTCTTTGACGGCCCGATACGCGGCCGCCTGGCCGGCGTCGAGCGCCTCCTTGACGACCCGGACGTCGAGGCTGCCCGACGTACCCCAGACCTCGCACACGCCGCGCACCACCTGGGAGAGGATGACGCCCGAGTTGCCGCGCGCGCCCATCAGCGAGCCCTTGGTGACCGCCGCGGCGACCTCGGGGATGCCCTCGGCGTCGCTCTGCTCGAGCTCGTCGAGCACGGCGCGCACGGTCAGGGCCAGATTGGTGCCCGTGTCGCCGTCGGGCACCGGATACACGTTGAGGTCGTTGATGAGCTGGCGCTCGGCCTCGACGGCGACGAGCGCGGCCTCGATCGCGGCGATGGCGATAGCGCGGACCATCAGTCCTCGAGGTCCTCGACCCTGACGTTGATCTCGTCCACCGGCACGCCGGCGACACCCTCGACCTGGTAGCGCACCTGCTCCTGGAGGTTGGCCGTGACCTGGGCGAGGTTGACCCCGCGCTCCATGGCCACGTGCAGCTCGATGCTGACGGCCTCACCCTCGACCTCGATCTCGACCCCCTCGGTGAGCGAGCCCTTGAGGAAACGGGCGAGGCGCCGCATCGGCGACGACTCCATGCGCACCACGCCGTAGGTGGAGCGCGCCGCGGCGCCGGCCAGCTTGGCGACCACCACGGGGGCCACGACGACCTCGCCGGGAGGGCCGGGGGTCTCGATCGGCAGTGTCAGGTCGCCGCTCGCCATGGCGCGTAGTCTACAGGCTCCCGGCCCGCGAGTGTTGGACAACGGGTATGTGCTTGTCGAACCCGGTCACCGCTCCCCCCAACGAGAAGGCGTCGGGAGCTTGCGTTTGCGTCCCGACGTCCGCGTGTAGCATAATTTCGCGCCTGCCCGCTATCAAGCCAAGGGATACCCGATGTCCAAAGTCTGCCTCACCTGTGGCAAAGCGCCCGTCGTGGGCAACAGCCGCAGCCACTCGAACCGCGCCACCAAGCGCCTCTTCCACCCCAACCTGCAGCGCGTCCGCGTGCTCGTCGACGGGCGCCCGCAGATGGCCTACGTCTGCGCCCGCTGCCTCAAGTCGGGGCGCGTGCGCAAGGCTCTCTAGCCAAGGCTCTCTGGTACCTGCAGACAGCTACAGGGCTCTGTAGCGCTTCGCGCGGGCTCGGGCACGCCCGTCAGCCCAGCGGCTCGAAGCGCGCCTGGAAGAAGCGCAGGTCCTTGGGCTCGTAGACCATCCTGAGGCCCTTGATCGCCTGGCGATCCTCGTAGACCTCGGCCACCGACTCGGCGACCACGTCCATGTGCGCCTGCGTGTAGACGCGCCGCGGCACGGTGAGGCGCACGAGCTCGAGGCGAGGGCGCCGGTTCTCGCCCGTCGCCGGATCGCGACCCGCGCTCACGTTGCCGCGCTCCATCGCCCGCACCCCGCTCTCGAGGTAGAGCTCGGCGGCCAGCGCCTGCGCCGGGTAGAGGTCCTGGTCGAGGTGCGGCAGGCAGGCCCGGGCGTCGAGGAACACGCCGTGGCTGCCGATCGGCAGGACGATGGGCACGCCGAAGTCGCGGATCCTCTGCCCCAGGTAGAGCACCTGGCCGACGCGCGCCCTGATGTGGTCGTACTCGACGCTCTCGTGCAGCCCGATGGCCACGGCCTCCATGTCGCGGCCGGCCATGCCGCCGTAGGTGTGCAGGCCCTCGTAGACGACGACCAGGTTGCGGCACGCTTCGAAGACCTCGTCCTCGTTGAGCGCGAGGAAGCCGCCGATGTTGACGAGCGCGTCCTTCTTGGCGCTCATCGTGCAGCCGTCGGTGAGGTCGCAGATCTCGCGCACGATGCCGGCCGACGCTCTTGTCGGCGCAGCCCGGCTCGCGCTCCTTGATGAAGTAGGCGTTCTCGGCGACGCGCGTGGCGTCGTGGATGATGCGGATGCCGTGCCGCGCGCAGAGCTCGCGCACGGCACGCAGGTTGGCGAGGCTGATCGGCTGCCCGCCGGCCATGTTGACGGCCGTGGCGATGCAGACGTAGGGGATCTTCTCGGCGCCGTGCTCGGCGATCACGCGCTCGAGCTTGGCGAGGTCGACGTCGCCCTTGAAGGGGTGCTCGCTCGCCGGGTCGTGGGCCTCGTCGATGATGACGTCGACGAAGCGCCCCCCGGCGAGCTCCTGGTGCAGGCGCGTGGTCGTGAAGTACATGTTGCCGGGGATCACGTCGCCCGGCTTGATCAGCATCTGGCTGAGGATGTGCTCGGCGCCACGGCCCTGGTGGGTCGGCACGAGGTGACGGTAGCCGTAGACCTCGCGGACCGCCGCCTCGAGGTGGTAGAAGTTGCGGCTCCCGGCGTAGGCCTCGTCGCCGAGCATCATCCCCGCCCACTGGCGGTCGCTCATCGCCGAGGTGCCGGAGTCGGTGAGGAGGTCGATGTAGACGTCCTCGCTCCTGAGCAGGAAGGTGTTGTAGCCGGCCTCCCGGATCGCCGCCTCGCGCTCGTCGCGGGTCGTCATCCTCAGGGGCTCGACCATCTTGATCTTGTAGGGCTCCGCCCAGCTGCGGCGACGTGGTCCCGTCACGTTCGTCGCCTCAGGGCAGGGTGCGCAGCAGGTTGGCCATCTCGAGGGCGGTCGACGCCGCGGCCCAGCCCTTGTTGCCGGCCTTCGTGCCGGCGCGCTCGATGGCCTGCTCGATGGTGTCGGTCGTGAGCACGCCGAAGACCACCGGCACGCCGGTGTCGAGCGACACCTTGGCGATGCCCTTGGCGGCCTCCGAGGCCACGTACTCGAAGTGCGGCGTGCCGCCGCGGATCACGGCGCCGAGGCAGATCACGGCGTCGTAGCGCCCGCTGGCCGCCAGGTGCCGCGCCACGAGCGGCATCTCGAAGGCCCCGGGCACCCACGCCGTGTCGACGGCGTCGTCGGCGACCTCGTGGCGGCGCAGGCAGTCGAGGGCGCCCTCGTAGAGCCTGCTCGAGATGAGCTCGTTGAAGCGTCCGACGACGAGCCCGAACTTGAGGCCCTCGCCTGTCAGCTTGCCTTCGAAGTGCGCCATCCTCGTGTCCTTTCGTTCGTCCTGTAGCCGGGCTCGGGCAGGCCTCAGCCCTCGACGCCCTCGTCGGGCTCGAAGAGGTCGTCGTGCTCGAGCAGGTGGCCCATCTTGTCGCGCTTGGTGCGCAGGTAGCAGAGGTTGTCGGGGCGCGGCGTGGCTTCGATCGAGACGCGCCCGGTCACGGTCAGGCCGTACCCCTCGAGAGCGACGATCTTCTTCGGGTTGTTGGTCATGATGCGGATCGTCGAGAGACCGAGGTCGGCGAGGATCTGCGCCCCGATGCCGTAGTCCCGCAGGTCGGGGGCGAAGCCGAGCTCGACGTTGGCCTCGACGGTGTCGAGGCCCTCCTCCTGCAGGGCGTAGGCCTTGAGCTTGTTGATCAGCCCGATGCCGCGCCCCTCCTGGCGCATGTAGAGGACGACGCCGGCGCCCTCCTCCTCGATGCGGCAGAGGGCCTCGGCGAGCTGTTCGCCGCAGTCGCAGCGCAGCGAGCCGAAGACGTCGCCGGTCAGGCACTCCGAGTGCACCCGCACGAGCACGTCGTGCCGCCCCGCGACGTCGCCCTTGACGATGGCCACGTGGTGGGCGCCGTCGACGACCGACTCGTAGCCGATCGCCTTGAACTCGCCGTAACGCGTGGGCAGGGCGACGGTCGCCGCGCGGCGGACGAGCTTCTCGTTGCGCCGCCGATACTTGATGAGGTCGGCCACGGTGATGATCCTGAGACCGTGGCGGCGCGCGTACGGGATCAGGTCGTTGACGCGCGCCATCGTCCCGTCGTCGTTCATGATCTCGCAGATGACGCCCGCGGGGATGAGGCCGGCGAGCCGGGCGAGGTCGACGCCGGCCTCGGTCTGCCCGCTGCGCTCGAGGACCCCGCCGGGCTTGGCCATGAGCGGGAAGACGTGGCCCGGCTGCACGAGATCGGCGGGCCGTGAGCTCGGGTCGATGGCCACCTGGATCGTGTGCGCGCGGTCGGCCGCCGAGATGCCCGTGGTCACGCCCTCCCGGGCCTCGATGGAGACCGTGAACGCGGTCTGCAGGCGGGCCTCGTTGTGCGAGACCATCGGCGGCAGGTTGAGCTCGGCGCAGCGCTGCGGCGTGAGGCAGAGGCAAACGAGGCCTCGCCCCTCCTTGGCCATGAAGTTGATGCGCTCGGCGGTGGCGAACTGCGCCGCCATCGTGAGGTCGCCCTCGTTCTCGCGGTCCTCGTCGTCGCAGACGATGACCATCTTGCCCTCGCGCAGGTCGTCGAGCGCCTCGTCGATCGAGCCGAAGACGTCGGCGTCCGGGCGCTCGCCCGCGGCGTCGGGGCGTTCGCCCGTGAGTCGGGGCGCTCGCCCGTGCTGTCGGCGCCCCCGCCGCCGTCGTCGGGCGCTGCGCCCCGGGCGGCCGCCGCCTCGTCCTCGCGTGCCTTGACTCCTTCGGTGCCACTCATGCGAACCCCGCTTCTGCCAGCTTGTCCCAGGTGAGTCCCTCGCTCGCGCGACCGCGGTCGAGGAACGTACGTACGTACTTGCCGATCAGGTCGGCCTCGAGGTTGACCCGGCGTCCGGCGGCCAGCCCGGCCAGCGTCGTGGCCGCCGCCGTGAGCGGGATCAGCGAGACGCGCACCTCGCGGTCCTCGACCGCGACCAGCGTCAGGCTCACGCCGTCGAGCGCGACCGAGCCCTGCGGCACCGACACCGCGGCGACCTCCTGAGGAGCATCGACGGTGACGACGAGGGCGTTGTCCTCGGGTCGCACGGCGCGCACGACGCCGACGCCGTCGATGTGGCCGGTGACCAGATGGCCGCCGAGGCGGGACTGCAACGTGAGCGCGCGCTCGAGGTTGATGCCGTCGCCGGGGCGGCGCTCGCCCAGCGTCGTGCGCCGCACCGTCTCCGGCATGGCGTCGGCGGTGAAGCCGTCGCGGCCCAGCGCCGTGACCGTCAGGCAGACCCCGTCGGTCAGGATCGAGTCGCCGACGCGCGTGCCGTCGAGGACGAGGGCGGCCGAGATCTCGAGGCGGGCGCTCTGCGCACCGACCTCGAGACGGCGCAGCCGCCCCACCTCCTCGACGATACCGGTGAACACCTCAGCCACCCCCGCGCCGCGGGCGCCCGCTCAGCATGACGTCGTCGCAGACCCGGCGCGACTCGACCTCGTCCAGCCGCCAGGCGGCCGACACGGCGCCGACCGCAGGCGCTGCGAAGAGCTCGGGGGCGCCGCTGCCGATGACCACCGGGGCGATGAACAGCGTGACCCGGTCGATGAGCCCCGCGGCGAGCAAGGACGCGCCGAGCGTGGGCCCGCCCTCGCAGAGCAGGTCGAGCAGGCCGCGTCTCGCGAGCTCGCGAAGGCCCTCGGCGAGCCCGTCGGGGCCGGTCTCGATGAGCTCGACGCCGCGCGCCCGCAAGAGCGGCGCGGCCTCCTCGTCGAGGCGCTCACTCACAACCACCGTCGGCGCCACCGTGGTGTCGAACACCTTGGCTCCGGCGTCCAGGCGGCCGCTCCGGCTGACCACCACGCGCACGGGGTCGCGCCCCTCGCTGAGGCGCACCGTCAGCTCGGGGTCGTCGCGGCGCACGGTGCCGGCCCCGACCACGACGGCGTCGGCCACGGCGCGCAGCTCGTGGACGATCCGCCGGCTCTCGAGACACGAGATCCAGCGCGCGTCGCCGCCGGCGGCGGCGACCTTGCCGTCGAGGCTCACCGCCGCCTTGTAGGTCAAGTGCGGCAGTCCGGTCTCGTGGAACTTCACGAAGGCGGCGTTCTGGCTTCGGGCACGCCGCCCGTACTCCCCCTCGCGCAGGTCGACCGTCACGCCCGCCGCCTCGAGGGCGGCGAGACCGCGACCGTCGACCAGCGGGTTGGGGTCGCGTCGCGCGACCACCACGCGCGCCACGCCGGCGGCGGCGATCGCCTCGACGCAGGGCGGCGTGCGGCCGTGATGGTTGCAGGGCTCGAGGGTGCAGTAGAGCGTCGCCCCGGACGCGCCGGCGCCCGCCTCGCGCAGGGCGACGACCTCGGCGTGGCGCTCACCCGGCCCGCGGTGGTAGCCGCGCCCGACGACCTCGTCGTCGCGCACCACCACGGCGCCGACCAGCGGGTTGGGATGCGTCCGCCCCCGCCCTCGCTCGGCGAGCTCGAACGCCATGTCCATGTAGCGGTCTTCGGCCACAAGAAAACCCCGCACGCGGGGCTCCAGGGCATCCGGCGAGCCGGGCTCGCCGTCGTGGTCTTCTCTCATCCGGACTCTGACCGTCGGCCCAGGAGTTCCACCTGGTCAACCTCTTGCGAGGGTCGCGGGCTCTCACCGCCGGTGGGGACTTCCACCCCGCCCCGAAGCCACGTTCTACGTGTACTGCCCGTTCAGTATAGGGCCTCGGCGCACGGGCCCGCAACACGCCGGTCGGGGCCGGCAGTCGGCCCCCGGGCCGTCATCCGCCGATGGGGTCCGGTGCCTCAGGCCGTCGCCGCCTGCTGAAGCGCCTGGAAGCGGGACTCGACGTCGGGCCCGCCGAACACGCTGCTGCCGGCGACCAGGAGGTTCGCCCCGGCGTCGACCAGCTCGCGGACGTTGTGCTCGGTGACCCCGCCGTCGACCTCGAGGGCCACGTGCTCGGGCAGGAACTCGCGGGCCCGCGCGACCTTCTCCAGCGAGCCGGGGATGAACGACTGGCCACCGAAGCCCGGGTTCACGGACATGACGAGCACGAGGTCGCAGTGGTCGCGGATCTCGCTGAGGGTCTCGACCGGGGTCGCCGGGTTCAGCGACACCCCCGCCGCCGAACCCGCGTCGCGGATCGACTGCGTCACCCGGTGCAGATGGGGACACGCCTCCTGGTGCACGGTGAGGACGTCGGCGCCGGCGGCGGCGAAGGCGCCGACGAAGGCCTCGGGGCGCTCGATCATGAGGTGGACGTCGAGGAGCGCCCCGGCGCCGTGCACGAGCGGCGCGAGCGCACTGACGACCAGCGGCCCGATGGTGATGTTGGGCACGAAGTGGCCGTCCATCACGTCGACGTGGATCACCCGGGCGCCGGCGCCCAGCACGAGCTCGACCTCGTCGTTCAGGCGACCGAAGTCGGCCGACAGGATCGACGGCGCGATGAGCGTCTCGTGCAACAGGTCGGTCATGGGTCTCCTCCCTCGGTCAGGTCACCGCGCGGGTCTCTCGCCGGAGCCGCCCGATTCTATCGTCATCGACCGGCGCCCGCCCCCGAGACCCGCCGGCGCAGCCGGGCGACGAAGAACCCGCTCGAGCCGTCGCGCGGCGGCAGCGTACGAAGGTACGCGCCGTTGTCCGGGTGCGCCCACCGCGGGTGGACGGCGCCGAGATCGTCGAACGACCACTCGGCGCCGTCGGCGAAGGCCTCGACCACCGCGGTGGTCTCCCCCCGGGTCAGCGTGCACACGGCGTACGTCAGGGCGCCGCCGGGGCGGACGCAGGCGGCTCCGGCGGCGAGGAGGCGACGCTGCAGGGCCGCCATACGGGCGACGTCGTCCGGCCGCCGGCGCCAGCGGAGGTCCGGGCGCGCGGCCATGGTACCGAGACCGGTGCACGGCGCGTCGACGAGCACCGCGTCGAAGGCGCCAACATACTCCGGGGGCAGGGCGTGGGCGTCGGCGCACACGACCGCGACCCCCGGGGCCCCGGCGAGAGCGGCGAGCGGCACCCGCAAGCGGTGAAGGTTCCTCTCAAGCGCCTCGACTCGCCCGGGGTCGATGTCCACGGCGACGATGTGCGCCCGCGGCCTCAGCGCGGCGAGGTGGGCCGTCTTGGTCCCCGGGGCGGCGCAGAGGTCGAGGAGCGTGCCCTCCGCTCCGGCGACGGCCACCGGCGCCACGAGCTGCGACCCGCGCGACTGCGGCGTCACGAGCCCGTCGCGGAACGGCGCGCTCGACTCCAGCGAGGGTCCGTCGACGACGAGCGCGTCGTCCAGACCGTCGACGGCCGCGACCGTGTACCCCGCCGCCTCGAGTGCCGCACGGGCGGCGACCGGCGCGATCACGGCCGTGCTGACGCGCACACAGCGCTCGGGTGCCTGCCCCGCCGCCTCGAGCACGCCGGTCGCCGCAGCGTCACCGAGGTCGCGGCGCAGGAGCGCGACGATCCACTCGGGGACCGAGAAGCGCACGCTCAGCGCGTGGTCGTCTTCCCCTGCGCCGAGACGCTCGAGGGTCTCGCGGCCCTCGGCGGCGACGCGGCGCAGCACGGCGTTGACGAAGCCGCGCCGATGCCGCGACCTGCCCGCCATCACCACCGCGTCGTCGACGACGGCGTACGCCGGCACGCGATCGAGGAAGAGCAGCTGGTAGGCGCCGAGACGCAGGACGTCGAGAAGGTCGGGCTCGATGCGGCGCGGCGCGGTGGCCGCGTGCTCGAGGACGGCATCGCAGGAGCCGCGACGCCGGAGCACGCCGGTGACGAGCTCGAAGGCCAGCGCGCGATCGCGCGTCTCGAGGCCTTCGAGCTCCCTCAGGCCGGCCACCGATTCGTCGAGGGCGGCGTTCTCGCGCCGCAGACGTCGCAGCACGGCGAGCGCGGCGGCGCGCGCCGGGCTGACCGTGCCGCCGCGCGCGCGGCTCAACGGGCCGCCAGGGCGCGGCCGGCGCCGCGCAGAAACTCGGCGGCGCTCATCCGCCGTCCGCCGGCCCGCTGCAGCTCCAGCACTTCGACCGCTCCGTCGCCCGCCCCGAAGAACAGGCGGTCACCCCCGATCACGAACGGCGCGCCGGGGCGCGCCGCCGCGGGAGACGCGCCGGGGGTGGCGATCTCGGGTGACGTGCCGGGAGTCTTCGCCCCGGCCGGCGAGCCGTGGACCACCGGCTCGGGCAGCCCACGGTCGGTCCCCGCCTCGGGCTGCGGCACCGGGACCGCACACCAGACCCGCGTCCGCTCGCCCAGCACCTCCGTCACGGCGCCGATGTGCGGCGCGAGGGCGCGCACCCGATCGACGACCTCCTGTGCACCGCGCGACCAGTCGATGACGCGGTCCTCGGGCGCGATCTTCGCCGCGTAGGTGGGCTCGCCACGCTGCTCCTCCCAGACCACCGTGCCCGCCTCCATCGCAGCCAGCGTCGCCTGCAGCGCCTCGATCGCGGCCGGCGCCAGGGCGGCGTAGGCCACCCCCGCGTCGGCCTCGCGCGGCACGTGCACGACGCGCGTCTCGGCCACGGGGCCCTCGTCGACCCCCGCGGTCATGCGCAGCACGGTCACCCCGAGCTCGGTCTCCCCCGCCATCAGCGCCCGCTCGACGGGCGCGGCGCCGCGCCAGCGCGGCACCAGCGAGGGGTGGACGACGAGGCACGGCAGCGCCTCGAGCACGGCACGGCCGACGATCTGCCCGTAGGCACAGGCCACGAGGGCGTCGGGAGCGTGACCCGGCAGCTCGCCCAGCGCCGCGGGGCCGCTCAGCCGCTCGGGCTGCAGCACGGGGAGGCCGCGCTCGAGCGCGGTGACCTTCACGACCGGCGGTTGCGGCGTGCCCCGGCGCCCCTTGGGACGGTCGGGGTTGGTCACGACGACGACGGGCTCGTACGGAGTGTCGAAGAGGCCACGCAGCACGGCGTCGGCGAACGGAGCCGTGCCGGCGAAGGCGACGCGCATGCGGTCAGAGTTCGGCGCCGCTGAAGCGCGCCGGCGCGGCGCCGTCGGCCGGCGGCACGCCTTCCCGCAGGGCGCGCAACGTGGCGGCGCGCGCCTCGCGGGTGGTGCGGTCGACGATGAGGATGCCCTCGAGGTGGTCGTGCTCGTGCTGGATCACGCGCGCCTCGAGCGCCTCGGCCTCGAACTCGACGGGCTCGCCGTACACGTCGCGCGCCCGCACCGTGATGCGCACGGCGCGCTCGACCGGCACGCGGCCCTCGGGCACGCTGAGGCAGCCTTCTTCGCCGACCTCGGTCTCGTCGGAGGTGGCGACGATCTCGGGGTTCACGAGGGCCTGCGGCTCACCCTCGTCGACCTCGTACACGAGCAGCCTCTGCAGCACGCCGACCTGGGGCGCCGCGAGACCGACACCGGGGGCGTCGCGCATCACGCGCACCATGCGCTTGGCCAGCTTGCGCAGGGCGCGGTCGAAGCTCGTGACCTCCCGCGCCCGCTCGCGCAGGACGGGGTCGCCGATCACGCGGATCTCCTGCCGCGCGGCGCGTTGCCGCCGGGTCAGCTCGTCGTCACGTTCCGCCGTCTGATGTGGTGTCGCCATGCCCTTATGGTACCTCCGCGCCCCGCCTCACAACCACTCGGGGTCGACGTCGGCGACGAGGCGCGCGCCGCGCGCCGAGAAGCGCGTCGCATAGAGGGCGACCCAGGGCCCGAGGAGCTCCAGCGTCGAGGGCAGCGCAGTGGTCTTCACGAGCGTGCGGCAGACCGAGCGGTCGCGCTCGCGCCACAGCGGTCCCGGCCCGAGGACCTGGGCGCCGTCGCCGAGCAGCTCGGCGACCTTGCGGGCGACGTACGAGCCGCCCTTCTCGGTCTTGTCGGCGGAGGCCGACGAGACCTCGAGGCCGACGAGGTGCGTCGCCGGCGGGTAGCCGAGCGCCCGCCGGCGCTCGAGCTCCTCGGCGTAGAAGCGCTCCCACTCCCCTGAGGCCGCGAGAGCGATCGGCCGCGCCTCCGGGTCGAGCGTCTGCACGATCACGCGCCCGCCGCCGGGCCCGCGCCCGCTGCGGCCGCCGACCTGCACCAGCATGGCGAAGGTGCGCTCCTCGGCTCTGAAATCGGGGAAGTGCAGGGTCAGGTCGGCACTGACGACGCCGACCAGCGTGACGTCGGGGAAGTGGTGACCCTTGGCGATCATCTGCGTGCCGACGAGCACGGCGGGGCCGGGCGGCCGAAACCGTCGAGCACGGCGCGCAGGCGTGCGTGCGAGGCGGCGACGTCGGAGTCGAGGCGCAGCAGGGGCACGCCGGGCGCCAGCGTGTTGACCTCGCGCTCGACGCGCTCGGTGCCGAACCCGTAGCGCACGACGTCGGCGCTGCCGCACGACGGGCACACTGCCGGTGTGGGCTCGCTGTGCCCGCAGGTCCGGCAGCGGAGCCCCTTGCCCCCCGCGAAGAGCGTCAGGGACACGTCACAGCGCGGGCACTCCCACACGAAGCCGCAGTGGTCGCAGGCGAGCGACGAGGCGTAGCCGCGGCGGTTCTGGAAGAGGATGGCCTTCTTCCCCGCCTCGAGCGTGGCGGTCAGCGCGGCGGCGAGCTCGGGCGAGAACACGTCGTGGCGGTCGCGCATGTCGACGACCTCGAGCGGGGGCGGCGACGAGCCGTCCACGCGCCGCGGCAGGTCGACGTGCAGCGCCACCCGCGCGTACGCCTCGAGGCTGGGCGTCGCCGAGGCGAGGAGCACGACGGCGCCCGCCGCCTCGGCGCGCCAGCGCGCCGCCCGGCGGGCGTCGTAGGCGGGCACGTTCTCCTGCTTGTAGGACGTGTCGTGCTCCTCGTCGACGACGATGAGCCCGAGGCCGGGCAGCGGAGCGAAGACGGCCGAGCGGGCGCCGACGACGATGCGTCGCTCCCCGCGGGCGATGGCCACGTAGGTGGCGAGGCGCTCCCCGGCGGCGAGTGCGGAGTGCATCACCGCCACGCCCTCGGCGCCGAAGCGCTCACGCACGCGGTCGACGGTCTGCCCCGTGAGGCCGATCTCGGGAACCAGGATGAGGACCGTCCGCCCCGCGTCGAGCATCGCCGCCGCGGCCTGGAGATAGACCTCGGTCTTGCCGCTGCCGGTCACGCCGTGGAGGAGCACCTCGTCGCCGGCGCGCGCCTCGCAGAGCACCGCGTCGAGCGCCCGGCGCTGCTCGGGCAGCAGGTCGGCGAGCTGTCGTCCCGCCGCGCAGGCGAGGCGGCGCGCGGCCACCGTGGCCGCCGCCTCGGGCGCGGGGGCGCCGTCGGCCGCGCTCGACGTGCGCGGCTCCCCCCCACCGGCCGCGGCCGGACAGGGCGCCGCCGGTAGCTCGATCACGGCGCCGGCCTCGACGAGGCGCCGCAGGCCCGCCGCGGCGACCCCGGTCGACGCCCGCAGCTCGCGTTCGCTCGTCGGCCCCGCGCGCTCGAGCGCCTCGAGGGCGGCCCGCTGTCGCGGGCCGCTGCGTGGCGGCGCCGGCGCCTCGCCGCGAGCCAGGCACGTCCCCCTGTCGACGAGACCCACGACGTGCACGTCGTACGAGGTCCGCAGCCAGCCGCGGCGGCGGAAGCGCTGCGCCGCATGCGTCACGGCGCGGCCGCGAGCGGCCGCGCCGTCGAGCGCGAGCAGCGCCTCCTCCCCGGCCTCCGCGGCCGCACGCCCCGCGTCGGTCAGCGCGTAACGGCGCTCGATCCGGAGCGCCGCCGTGGGCGGCGCGACGAGCGCGAGCGCCGCCGGCAGCGGCGCCAGGTAGTACTTGGCGATGTGCCCGGCGAGGTCGAGGAGGTCGGCGGGGACCGGGGGCAGGTCGAGCACGTCGTGGAGCGGTACGAGCGCGCCCGCGTGTCGCGGCGTCGACCGGCGCTCGAGGACGAGCCCGAGGACGGTCTGGGTGCCGAGCGGGGCGACGACGAGCGAGCCCTCGCCGACGAGCCCCTCGAGCTCAGCCGGCAGCGCGTACTCGAAGGGCTCCTCGAAGGCCCTCGTGCGCACCAGGGGCATGACGGCTACGCAGGTCATGCCGCACCGCCGGCGGCACAGGTCACGAGAAGCTCCGCTTCACGCCGGTCATCACGGCCTCCGGGCACGCCGCGCTCCAGGCGTCCCCGGTCGCACGGCGCCCCGGCGAAGCCCGGCGGCGTCTACTTGAGACCCGCGGCGGCGCGCAGCGCCTCGGCCTTGTCGGTGCGCTCCCACGTGAAGTCGTGGTCGTGGCGGCCGAAGTGCCCGTAGGCGGCCGTCTTGCGGTAGATCGGGCGGCGCAGGTCGAGGTCGCGCATGATCGCCCCCGGGCGCAGATCGAAGTGCTCGCGGATCAGGGCCTCGATGGTCGCGAGGCCGACCTTCTCGGTGCCGAGGCAGTCGACCATGAGGGACACGGGGTGGGCGACGCCGATGGCGTACGCCACCTGCAGCTCGCAGCGGTCGGCGAGCCCGGCCGCGACGACGTTCTTGGCCACGTAGCGCGCCGCGTAGGCGCCCGAGCGGTCGACCTTGGTCGGGTCCTTGCCCGAGAAGGCGCCGCCGCCGTGGCGGGCGGCGCCGCCGTAGGTGTCGACGATGATCTTGCGCCCGGTGAGGCCGGTGTCGCCCATCGGCCCGCCGATCACGAACTTGCCGGTGGCGTTGATGACCACGATGTCCTCGAGCTTGCCCGAGTACAGCTCCTCGGGCAGGATCGGCTCGACGACGTGCTCGATGATGTCCGGGTAGATGAGCTCTGCAGGTCGGCGCTCTCGGCGTGCTGCGCGCGCGAGCACGACCTTGGTGACCTCGAGCGGGCGCGCCGTCCTCGTAGCGCACCGTGACCTGCGTCTTGCCGTCGGGCCGCAGGTACGGGAGGATCTCGGCCTTGCGCACCTCGGCGAGACGCCGCGAGAGCTGTGGGCGAGCGAGATCGGCAGCGGCATGAGCTCGGGGGTCTCGTCGCAGGCGAAGCCGAACATCATGCCCTGGTCGCCGGCGCCGATCAGGTCGAGGGCGTCGTCGTCGTTCACATCGGTGCGTACCTCGAGCGACTGCGAGACGCCCTGCGCGATGTCGGGCGACTGCTCGTCGATCGCGACCATCACGCCGCAGGTCTCGTAGTCGAAGCCGTACAGGGCGTTGGTGTAGCCGACGTCGCGCACCGTGTCGCGCACGATGCCGGGGATGTCGACGTAGGTCTCGGTCGAGATCTCGCCGGCGACGAAGACGAGACCGGTGGTGACGAGCGTCTCGCAGGCGACGCGGCCGTCGGGATCCTCGGCGAGGATGGCGTCGAGGATGGCGTCGGAGATCTGGTCGGCGAGCTTGTCGGGGTGGCCCTCGGTGACCGACTCGGACGTGAACAGGTAGTTGCGCTTCTCCACCGTACCTCCTGACGACCGACGCGCCGTCGGGACGACGGCGCGCGAGACGATCCGGGTGCTGTCTGGGCGCCGCGCGGCACGGAGACCTGCCGGCCCCGCGGCCCTGCGGAGTCTACCAGAGGCCCCGGGGGGCCTCAACGCCGAGCCAGGAGTGCTTTCCTGGTGAGGCGACAGGCGCCGGACCGGACCCCCGGAGCGCGACCAGGGCGCGCCGCACGCGGCGCGACCGGGCTCACTGGTGCTCGCGCTTGGCCTCGCGCCCCATCAGCCGCTGCACGGTCTCGGCCGCCGTGCTGTGGCCCTCGAGGACCGCGTACACCTGCTCGGTCACCGGGAGCTCGAGCCCGAGGCGGGCGGCCAGGTCGTGCAGGGCGCGAGCCGTCGGGATGCCCTCCACGACCTGGCCCACCGTCGCCTCGACGTCCGCCGGCGACACCCCCTGCGCGAGCAGCTCGCCGGCGTGCCGGTTGCGGCTGTGTCGCGAGGTGCAGGTGGCGATGAGGTCGCCGATGCCGGCGAGGCCGGCGAAGGTCTCGAAGCGCCCGCCCATGGCGAGCCCGAGGCGGGTCACCTCGGCGAGGCTGCGCGTGATGAGGGCGGCGCGCGAGTTGTCGCCGAAGCCGAGGCCGTCGGACATGCCGACCGCGACCGCGATCGGGTTCTTGGCCGCGCCGCAGAACTCGACCCCGAGCACGTCGGTGTTGGTGTACACCCTGAAGGTGTCGCACATGATCGCCGCCTGCAGGCGAGCGGCGACCTCTTCGTCGGCGCTGGCCACGACGGTGGCCGACGGCATGTCGCGCGCCACCTCCTCGGCGTGGTTCGGGCCGGAGAGCACCGCAGCGGCATCCCCGGTCTCCTCGAGGATCGCCTGCGACGGGCGCTCCAGCGTGCCGAGCTCGACGCCCTTCGCCAGCGAGAGTTGCAGCGACGCCGGGGCGCGGCGCGGCGCCACCCAGCGCGCGACCGCGCGGACCGCCTGGGTCGGCACCGCGTACACGACGAGCTCGCTCGCCCCCAGGTCGGCCTCGTCCATGGCGACGAAGCGCACTTCCGCCGGCAGGGCCACGCCGGGCAGGAAGTGCGGGTTCTCGTGCCGACGGTTCAGCTCGCCGGCCTCGGCCGCGGTCATGGTCAGCACCTGCACTCTGTGCCCACGACGCTGCAGGAGGCGCGAGAAGGCGCTGCCCCAGCTGCCCGAGCCGACGACGGTGACGTCCATCACGAGACCTCGCCGGCGCCGTGGCCGCCGCTCGGGCGGGAGCGCCAGGGCGGCGCGAAGCGATGTTCCTCGCCGTGCAGGAGCCGCTTGATGTTGCCGCGGTGGGCATAGAAGACGATCGCCGCCGCCAGCAGCGCGGCGATCACGTACGGCAGCGGACTGTCGCCCACGATCAGGAGGATCGGCAGCGATGCCGTCACGACCAGCGATGCGAGGCTCACGATGCGCACCGTGAAGACGAGCACGAGCCAGGTGACGAAGAGGATGAGGAAGACCGTGGGCTCGAGGGCGAGGACCGCGCCGGCCCCCGTCGCGACACCCTTGCCGCCGCGGCCGCGAAGGAAGACCGAGTACATGTGCCCTACGACCGGTGCGGCGGCGATGAAGGTCGCCGGCCAGGGGCCGAAGACGAGCGTCGCGACGAGGGCGGGCAGGAAACCTTTGCACACGTCGAGGACGAAGACCGCGACGCCCGCCTTCTTGCCGAGCACGCGGAAGACGTTGGTCGTGCCCACGTTGCCCGAGCCGTGCTCGCGCACGTCGACCCCGTAGGCCAGCCGCCCGACGATGAGGCCGAAGGGGATCGCCCCGATCAGGTAGGCGAGGACGAGCAGCGCGACGAACAGCGCGATCGTCACCTTCCGTGCCTGCCCTTGAAGTCGATGATCAACGGGACCCCCTCGAGAGAGAAGCGCCGCCGCAGCCTGTTCTCCACGAAGTAGCCAAAATCGCGCGTGACCAGGGTGCGCTCGTTGACGTCGATGGCGAACCGCGGCGGCGCGGTCTGATACTGCGCGATGTAGTACATCTTGAGCCGGCGCGAGCCTCGGGCCGGCAGCGGCCGGTCCGCCGCGAGCGCCGCCAGCGCCCGATTGAGCTCGCCGGTCGCGATGTGGGCAGTATAGCGGGCGTCCAGGGAGGCGACCACGGCGAGCAGGTGGTCGACCCCGCGCCCGGTCCGCGCCGAGACGGCCAGCACGAGCGGCTTCTGGCGCAGCTTGCGCGCGGCGATGCCACCCAGCTCGTCGAGGTCGGGCTCGACGAGGTCGCTCTTGTTGACGACCAGCACGGTGGCGCAGCCGCGCCGCATCGCCTCGCTGGACACGCTCAGGTCGATCTCGGTGAGACCGAGCGTCGCGTCGAGCACGACGACGGCGACGTGAGCACGCTCGAGCCCCTGCAGGCTGCGCAGATAGGCGTAGTACTCGACGCCCTGCACCTTGGAGCTCTTGCGCATGCCGGCGGTGTCGATGAAACGGAACCCGCCGTGGGCCGTCTCGACCACGGTGTCGATCGCGTCGCGCGTGGTACCCGCGAGCTCGCTCACGATGGCCCGAGGCTGGCCCGCGATGGCGTTGAAGAGCGACGACTTGCCGGCGTTGGGCCGGCCGACGATGGCGACCGGCACCGTGTCGTCGGCCGCCTCCTCCCCGCCGGCCTCGCCGAGGAGGCCGCGCTCCTCCAGCATCTCGAGGACCCTGTCGAGCAGGTCGCCGGTGCCCAGCCCGTGCACCGCCGAGACGACGGAAGGCTCGCCGAAGCCGAGCCCGTAGAGCTCGCCCGGCAGCGCTTCGAGCGCCGGGTCGTCGACCTTGTTCGCTACGAGCACGACGGGAGCGTCGCAGCGGCGGAGCAGGTTGGCGATCTCGTGGTCGTCGGCGAGCAGCCCGGCCCGGCCGTCGACCACGAACAGGACCAGGTCCGCGTCGTCGATCGCGGCGCGGACCTGCTCGCGCACCTCGCCGGCGAAGGGCCGGTCCGGCTCGGTGTCGTACCCGCCGGTATCGACCAGGACAAGCCGCCGGCCGCGCCACTCGAGATCGATCTCCTTGCGGTCTCGTGTCACGCCCGGCTCCTCGTGCACGACGGCCGTCCGCGTGCCGCTGAGACGGTTGATCAGCGTGGATTTGCCGGCGTTGGGGGAGCCGACGACGACGACGGAGGGCGAGCGCATCATCGCGCCAGTGTAGCAAAGGCGGCGCGCAGGCCGTCGGCGAGCACCAGGCGGCCGCCGCAGGCGGCCGCCAGCTCCTGCTCGCCGACGTCGTCCAGCGTCGCCCCCAGGGCCTCGGGCAGCCAGTCGCGCGGCGCGACCAGCCACTCCTCGGCCGCGAGCGGCTCGCACGCCACGGCGCGGGCGACCTCGCGGCCGCCGAGCAGCCCCGTCACGGTGACGTGCGGCCCGAAGAGCTCGTTGGCGACGACGAAGGGCCGGGCGGCGATCCCGTGGGCTGCGAGGCGCCGGCAGGCGAGCTCGACGACCGGCGCGGCCAGGGCGCCGCAGAGCAGTCGCAGGCGCGGCAGGCGGCGCCTCCGGGCGAGACGCCCCTCGTGTGCGAACGGCCAGCGCGCCTCGCGCAGGAAGACGGCCGCCACGCCGATGCCGTTCTCGTACTGCAACGGAGCGTCGCCGGCCGGCGGGGTCCGGCCGGCGAGCAGGTGCAGCTCGTCGGCGGCGTGCACGAAGCCGCGCCCGAGACGCCGGCGGGCGTCGCGCTGCCAGCCCGTGACGCGGCGCAGCAGCGCGATCGCGTCCTCGGGCGTGACACGGCGCAGGTCGCCCTCCTCGGCGAGCGCCACCGGGACGATGCCGAGATCGGCTACCACGTCGAGGCGCGAGCTCTCCCGCACCGTCTCTTCGAGCACGGCGCCGTCGTTCCAGCCCGGGCACAGGACGACCTGGAGGTGCAGCTCCACCCCGGCGGCGGCGAGCCGCAGCAGCGTCGCCCGCGCGCCGCGTGCCGCGCGCCCCATCAGCGCCACGCGCGCGTCGTCGTCCCAGGCGTGCAGCGAGACGTACAGCGGCGAGAGGCGCAGGGCGAGGATCCGGGCCACATCGTCCTCATCCAGATTGGACAAGGTCGTGAAGTTGCCGTGCAAGAACGAGAGCCGGTAGTCGTCGTCCTTCACCGACAGGCTCGGCCGCAACCCCGGCGGCAGCTGGTCGACGAAGCAGAAGCGGCAGCGGTTGCGGCAGGTCCGCGGAGGGACGCCGAGCTCGTGGGCGAGGGAGATGCCGTGCCAGCCGTCGGCGCGCGGCCGCACCACGAGCTCGAGGGCGCGACCGTCGCGCACGACCTCGAGCCAGAGCGGCCCGTCGGCGGCCGCGAACTCGAGATCGAGCACGTCGAGAGGGGCGGCGCCGTTCACGGCACGGATGCAGTCCCCCGGTCGCAGGCCGCCACGGGCCGCGGGCCCGTCGGCGGCGGCCACGGTCAAGGGCACCCGCGACGCGCTCACCGGGGGCTCAGGCGCACGCGCCGCTCGAGGGCCGGCCCGGGGATGTGACTCACGCGCACGGCCGGCCGTGGCCCGGGCCTACTCACCGGCTGCCGGAGCACACAGCCGCTCGAGGGCGTCGATCGTGGCCTCGATCTCGTCCTCCGGGGTCGAGGCCCCCGCCGTCACCCCGATCCGCCGGCAGCCGCGCACCCACTCGGGCCGCAGCTCCGCCGCCGTCTCGATGTGGAAGGTGCGCGGCTCGATCTCGCGGCAGAGCTGGGCGAGCCGCGCCGTGTTGGCGCTGTTGCGACCGCCGACCACGACGACCGCGTCGACCTGCCCGGCGAGCTCGCAGGCCGCCGTCTGCCGCTTCTCCGTCGCGTCGCAGATGGTGTTGAAGACGAGGGTCTCGCGGGCGAGAGGCGCGAGCGCCGCGACCACGTCGGCCAAGTGCTCCCGCGACTGCGTGGTCTGCACGACGACACCGACCCGGCGGCCACGGACGAGCGCCGGCCGGAGGCCGTCGGCGTCCTCGACGACGACGGCCTCCGGCCCGGCGAAGCCCTGAAGGCCGACGACCTCGGGGTGGTCGCGCTCCCCGAGGATGACGACGAGGTAGCCGGCCTCGCGGAGCTCGGCCGCCTTGCGCTGGGCGACGGCGACGAAGGGGCAGGTGGCGTCGACCACGTGCAGCCCCCGGCGTCGCGCCTCGTCGACGGCCTCCGGGGGCACCCCGTGCGTCCTCACGACGAGGGTCCCCTCGGCAGCGTGGGCGACCTCCTCCACCATCCGCGCCCCGCGCTCCTCGAGGCGGCGGACGACGGTCGGGTTGTGGATGATGGGGCCCAGCGTGGCGACGGGGCCCTCGGCCGTGCGCACCGCCTCCTCGGTCAGGCGCAGGGCGCGCTCGACGCCGTAGCAGTAGCCGGCGTGGCGGGCCACGACGATCTCCGGGCACCCGCCCTCGCGAGCGCGTGACCTCAGTGTGTCGTCCCGGTCATCCACGGCGCTCGGGGCGCAGCGCGTCGTACAGGAGGATCACGTCGGCGCGCATCCGGCGCGCGGCCTCGTGGTAGGCCGCGCTGCCCCTGCCCTCGATGCCGGAGAGATCGACCGGCGGCCCCGCCTTGACGCGCAGCGCCGGCCACCCGAGGCGACCGTTGCGGAGTATGAGGTTCGGTGCCGTGCACGGCGACCGGCACGACGGGGGCGCCGCTGCGCAGCGCGAGCAGCGCCACGCCGGGCAGGAACTCGTGGATCTCGTCGTCAGGCTGCCGCGTCCCCTCGGGGAACATCAGCAGCACGTGCCCGTCGGCGAGCAGGTCGAGCGCGGTCTGGAGCGCCGCGCGGTCGCCGGCGCCGCGGTCGATGGGGAAGGCGCCGAGGGCGCTGATGAGACGGCCGAGCACCGGGACCTTGAAGAGCTCACGCTTCGCCATGTAGGCGAACGGCCGGTCGAAGACGATCCCCACGACCATCGGGTCGAATTCGGCCTTGTGGTTGACGGCGACGAGGGCCGGCCCGGTCGCGGGCAGGTGCTCCGTGCCTTCGGCCCGGCAGCGGTAGAGGCCGGCGAAGACCGCGAGGACGAGCCAGCGGCAGAACGTGTACAGCGGCCGGTCGCCGTGGCCGCGGAGCGGGAGACCGGCGACCCTCACCGCGCGAGCCTCTCACGGGCCAGGCGCTCGACCTCGGCGACGACCTCATCGAGGGTGAGCTCCGAGGTGTCGATCTCGACGGCGTCGCCGGCCTTGCGCAACGGGTTCACGACCCGCGTGGTGTCGCGACGGTCGCGCTCCTCGACGGCGCGCGAGACCTCGTCGTGGGCGACCTCGTGGCCCGAGGCCGTCAGCTCGTCGTAGCGCCGGCGGGAGCGCACGTCGGGCCTCGCCGTGAGGTAGACCTTGAGCTCGGCGCGCAGGACACACGTTGGTGCCGATGTCGCGCCCCTCGATGACGACGTCGCCGGCCGCCGCCAGGGCGCGCTGCCGCTCGACCAGCAAACGGCGAACGGCCGGCAGGGCCGAGACGCGCGAGGCGGCCTCGCCGGCGGCGAGCGTGCGGATCGCGGCGCTCAGGTCGCGCTCACCGGCGAAGAGCCGGCCCTCGTCGTCGAAGCGCAGGGCGGCCGTCGCCGCCGTGGCGGCGACGGCCGCCTCGTCGGCGAGGTCGAGGCCCGCCTCGTGCGCCAGCACGCCGACGGCGCGGTACATCGCCCCCGTGTCCAGGTAGACGAAGCCGAGAGCCTCGGCGACGCGCCGCGCCACCGTGCTCTTGCCCGAGCCCCCGGGGCCGTCGATCGCGACGACCGTCACTCGACGGCCCTCGCGGTCGCCACGTCGTAGCCGAGCCCGCCGAGCACGTGGGCGGCGCGGCGGCAGACCTCCTCCCCCTGCACGTAGACGGTCAGGCTGCCGCCGAGCTCGGCGCTCATGTGGTGCAGGGCGAGGTCCTCGACGTTGATGCCGGCGTCGCCGAGGGCGACCATGATCTCCTTGAGCACGCCGGGGCGGTCGGCGATCGGGACGACCAGCCGGTAGAGATCGCCGGCCGCGAGGTCGCCGACGGCGAGCATGCGCTCGCGGTGCTCGGCGGCGCGCGCGATCGACTCGCCGAGGCGCGCGCCGTCGTTGGCGGCGAGCGCCTCGAGCACCTCCTGCAGGCCGTCCTGGAAGGCGGCCAGCGCGGCGAGCAGCGCGGCGCGGTTGTCGAGGAAGATGTCGGTCCAGACCCGGCGGTTGCTGCCGGCGATGCGCGTCAGGTCGCGGAAGCTGGGGCCCGCCGAGAGCAGCGCGTCGCGCGAGCCCGCGTGCTGCCCGGCCTGCGCCATGAGCACGTTGGCGAGCACGTGCGGCAGGTGGCTCATGAGCGCCATCAGGCGGTCGTGCTCCTCGGGGTCGACGGCCGCCGGCCGGGCGCCGACGTCGGCGACGAACCCGTAGAGGCGGCGGTACGCCTCGGCGTCGACGTGCGCCCCCGGGGTCAGGAAGTAGGTCGCGCCGTCGTAGAGCGAGGCGCGCGCGTTGGCCACCCCGGCGGTCTCCGAGCCGCAGAGCGGGTGGCCGCCGATGCAGCGCGCCTGCTCCCTGCGGCGAGAGGGCGCGCATGAGCGGCGCCTTGGTGCTGCCGACGTCGGTGACGATGGCCTCGGGGGCCGCGCGCAGCGCGGCCTTGACGGTGTCGGCGACGAGGCGCACCGGCGTCGCCACGACGACGAGGTCGGCGCCCTCGACCGCTTCTTCGAGCGAGGCGCAGGCGTGGGTGATCGCCCCGCGCTCGAGGGCGAGCTCGAGCGTCTCGCGCGTGCGGCTCCAGCCGCGCACCGCGGCCACCCCGGCGCGCTCGCGCGCGGCGAGCCCGAGCGAGCCGCCCATGAGGCCCACGCCGACGACGGCGAGGGTGGCGCCGGCGAGAGTGGGCGGGCCCACGGTCAGCCGAGCGTCTTGCCGCACCAGGCGGCGAGCTCGCGCGTGCGCGCCGCGTACTCGCCGAAGGCGCTCGTCGGCAGGGACTGCGGCCCGTCGCAGAGCGCCTGCTCGGGGTTGGGGTGGATCTCGACGATCACCCCGTCGGCGCCCGCGGCCACGGCGGCCAGCGAGAGCGGCAGGACCAGCTCGGGGCGCCCCGTGGCGTGGCTGGGGTCGACCATGACCGGCAGGTGGCTGGCGAGCTTCACCACCGCGACCGCGCCGATGTCGAGCGTGTTGCGGGTCGCGGTCTCGAAGGTGCGGATGCCGCGCTCGCAGAGGATCACGTCGCGGTTGCCCTCCTTGACCACGTACTCGGCCGCCATCAGCCACTCCTCGATGGTCGCCGAGAGCCCCCGCTTGAGGAGCACCGGCTTGTCGCGACGGCCGCACCTCGGCGAGCAGCTGGAAGTTCTGCATGTTGCGGGCGCCGATCTGGATGATGTCGGCGTACTCGTAGACGTCATCGAGGTCGCGCGGGTCCATGAGCTCGGTGACGATCGGCAGGCCGGTCTCCTCGCGCGCCGCGGCCAGCATGCGCAGGCCCTCGACGCCGAGCCCCTGGAACGCGTACGGCGAGGTGCGCGGCTTGTAGGCGCCGCCGCGCAGCACGTGGCCGCCGGCCGCCTTCACGGCGCGCGCCGCGGCCAGCACCTGCTCGGCGGTCTCGACCGAGCACGGGCCGGCGATCAGGCAGAAGTGGCCGCCGCCGATGCGCACGCCGCCGACCTCGACGACGGTGTCGGCCGGGTGGAACTCGCGGCTCACCAGCTTGTACGGCTTGAGGATCGCGACCACGCGCTCGACGCCCGGCATGGCCTCGAGCGGCAGGGCGGTGAGCTCTTCGCGGTCGCCGAGCACGCCGATGACCGTGACCCGCTCACCGACCGAGACGTGGGCGCTGGCCCCGACCGCCTCGACGCGCGCGACGACGCCGGCGACCTGCTCCGTCGTCGCCGACTCGTGCATGATGACCATCATGCTCAGCTCGACCCCCCCTCGTCAGGCGCCGCGAGCGAGGCGAGCTTCTCGAGGAAGAAGTCGACCTCCTCGCGCGTGCCGACGCTGACCCGCGCCCACCCGGGGCAGCCCAGCGCGTTGCCGTCGCGGACGATCGCGCCCAGCGCGAGCAGCGCCCTGCAGACCTCGTCCTGGGGGCGGCACAGGTCGCGCGTGTCCACGAGCATGAAGTTGGCCTCGCTGGGCACCGTGGCCCGGCCCGCGGCGGCGAGCCGCTCGACGAGGTAGGCGCGAAGCTCGGCGTTGAAGCGCCGGCGCTCGGCGACCTGGTCGCCGTGCTTGAGCGCCTCGAGCGCGGCCGCCTGCGCGAGCCGGTTCACGTTGAACGGCTGGCGCACCTTGTCGAGGGCTCCCCGGAGCTCGGGCGAGCAGAGCCCGTACCCGACGCGCAGGCCGCAGAGCCCGTAGATCTTCGAGAACGTGCGCAGCACGATCACGTTGTCGTGCGCGGCCTGGAGCGCGAGCGCGTCCTGGCTGTCGGCCGCGGTCACGAACTCGTTGTAGGCCTCGTCGATCACGACCAGCACGTCGCCGGGCACGCGCTCGACGAGGCGCGCGATGTCGGCCGCCGGCACGTAGGTGCCGGTCGGGTTGTTCGGGTTGCAGACGATGACCATCTTGGTGCGCGGCGTGACCGCCGCGGTCATCGCCTCGAGGTCGTGGGCGTGGTCGACGAGCGGCACGGTGACGGCCTTCGCCTCGTGCCGCAGGCAGATGTCGTTGTAGACCACGAAGGACGGGTCGGCGAAGACGACCTCGTCGCCCTTCTCGAGCAGCACGTCGCCGAGCAGCATGAGGAGCTCGCAGGAGCCGCTGCCGACGGCGACCTGCTCGGGCGTGCGCCCGTACTGCGCGGCCAGGGCGGCGCGCAGGTCGGTCGCGTGCCCGTCGGGGTAGCGGTTGAGGTCGTCGAGCGCGGCGACGATGGCCTGCTTGACCTCGTCGAAGGGCGGCAGGGGGAACTCGTTGGAGGCGAGCTTGACGACGTGCTCGAGGCCGAACTCGCGCATCACGAGCTCGAGCGGCCGCCCCGGCTCGTACGGCACCATGTGCGACAGGGCTGGGATGAACTTCATCAGGTCACTCCGGGAGGTCGAGGCGCAGCTGGCGAGCCTCGCGCAGGTAGACGTGGCGGGCGGCGCGCGCGGCCGGCATGGAGCAGTGGACGAGCACCCGGATGCAGCGCGGCATGGAGCCCTCGACGGCGAGCTCCTGGGCGCAGAGCATCGGCGTCGCCGAGAGCCCGAGACGGCGCGCGGCCGCGGCCGGGAACTCGGCGGTCAGGTCGGGAGTCGCCGTGAAGACGACGCTGACGATGTCGTCGACGGCCAGCCCGTTGCGCTCGAGCACGGCGGCGAGGAGCTCGCCCGTGGCCTCGGCGATCTCGTCGCCGCTGTCGCCGGGCACGGTGATGGCGCCGCGGACGGCGCGCAGGCGAAGGTCGGTCGTCACAGGGTCGGGCACCGGTCGTACTCCCTCTCGGGTCTGAGGCTGCGTCGAGCCTGAGAGTATACACCGCCCGGGCCGGCGTCGGCCCGCGGCGTGTCGCCGCTCCCCGCCGTCAGGCGCCGGGCTCGGGCGCCTTCGTGGCGTCCGGCTCGTCGGCGGGCAGGTGCGCCGACTCGGACCCGTGCGCATCGCCGGCCACGTCGACGGGCAGGTCGATCTCTCGGCTCGGGACTCGCGCGGTCTCGCGGCCGTGCGACCGGCCTCGCGGCTGCGTCAGGCTCGGGCCCCGGCTCGGACATCGTCGGCCGGCGACCGCTCGGGCTCAGGCTCGGACCCCGAGTCTGCCTCCGCGGTACGCGGCTCGTCGGGTCCGGACTCGGGCTCGTCCGGCGGGCGCCGGCGCGGCGACGGGCCGCTCCGCCGGCGCAGGCTCGGGCTCGAGCGCGGGCCGCGGAGCCGCGATGGGCTCGGCGGCAAGCGGGACGGGGTCGCCGATGGACTCCTCCTCGATCGCCCCCAGGATCTGCTCGCTCGCCCGGCGCAGGGCGTCGACCTCGTCGCCGTTGAGCTCGCGGAAGGCGCCCTTGTCGAGGCCCTTGTCGGTCAGGGGGCCGAGGCGGCGGCGGTGCAGCTCTTCGACCGGCAGGCCGACGGCGCTCAGCATGCGCCGGACCTGGCGCTTGCGGCCCTCGTGGATCGTGATCTCGACGAGGGCCGTCTTCTGGCTCTGCTTCTTCAGGTCGACCTCGGCGGGGCTGGTGAGACCGTCCTCGAGCTCGATGCCGGCGCGCAGCGCGGCGAGGGCGCGCCGCGTCACCTTGCCGCGCACGCGGGCGACGTAGGTGCGGGGGACGCCGTAGCGCGGGTGCAGCAGGCGGTTCGCCAGCGCGCCGTCGTTGGTCAGGATGAGCAGGCCCGTGGTCTCGAGGTCGAGGCGCCCGACCGGGAAGAGGACGCGGCCGTTGGGCACGAGATCGACGACGACGCGCTCGGCGTGCGGGTCGCTGCGCGTGCTGGCCACGCCGCGCGGCTTGTTGAGCAGCACGTAGCGCAGCTCGCGGGGCTCGACGACCACGCCGTCGACGGCGACCACGTCGCCCTCGCCGACCTTGTGCCGCGGGAAGGTCACGGCCTCGCCGTTCACGGTGACGGCGCCGGACTTGATGAGGTCGTCGCACGAGCGTCGCGAGCCGAGGCCGGCGCGGGCGAGGTACACGACGAGGTTCATGGGGTTCACCGGCGGCGCTCCGCGTTGCTCACGAGGCGCCGGCGCAGGGCCTCGACGTCGTCCGGCCCCAGGGCGAAGCCCTCGAGGTCGGGCAGGGCGTCGCGGTCCTCGAGACCGAAGAGCTTGAGGAAGCGGCCGGTGGTGCCGTAGAGGATCGGCGAGCCCGGCGCCTCGGAGCGGCCGCACTGCTCGACGAGCCCGCGCTCCTCGAGCGCGGCCAGCGCCCACTCGGAGGACACTCCGCGTACCTCGGCGACGTCGGCGCGCGTCGCCGGCTGCAGGTAGGCGACCACGGCGAGCGTCTCCAGCAACGCGGGCGTGAGATCGTCGGGGCGCTGCGCGCCGGTGAGCTCGTGTACGGCCTCGGCACAGTCGTCGGCCACGGCGAAGGTGTGGCCGCCACCGACGGCGGCGAGCTCGAGACCGTGACGGCCGCCGGCGAACTCGGCGCGCAGCGCGTCGAGGGCGGCCGTCACGTCGGCCTCGCTCGCCGCGCAGGCCGCGGCCAGCTCCGTCGTGGCGACGGGCCGGGGCGAGATGAACAAGAGCGCCTCGAGGCGCCGTGCGAGAGGGTCCATGGCAGTCACAGCCTCAGTCACGCGATGCTACCGCAGGGGCGCCGGTGCCGTCACCCCGTGGCCCCGGCGTGCGGCGCGTGTCCGCCCGCCACGGCGTCACGCCGGGGCCGGCGCGACGCGAGTGACGACGATGTCGTCGAAGGCGCGCCGCTGCCGCAGGCGCGCCTCGCCCTGGGCGTGCAGCTCGAGGAGGGCGAAGAAGGTCAGGGCGCGCTCGAGACGGCTCTGCGGAGCCACCTCGTGGAAGCTGAAGGCGCCGTCGGCGTCGAGGATCGTGCGCAGACGCCGCAGCTCGGCGACGAGCGAGACGGCGAGGTCGGCGAGGTGGCTCGTGTCGGGCCGCGGCGGCTCCTCGAGCAGCGGCGCAAGGGCCGCGGCCAGCATGCCGGCCGGCAGGACGACGTCGTCGGCCGGCCGGCGGAGCAGCGCGGCCGGTAGTGGGGCCGCGCGGTAGAGCCGCCCCGCATGCAGGGCCCAGCGCTCGCCGAGGTGCACGCCGGCGTTGCGGAACTGGCCGTAGCGCACGAGGCGGGCGAGCAGCTCGCGGGCCGCCTCCTCGGGGTCGAGCTCGTCGAGCGCCTCCTCGACGTCCTGCTCGAGCAGGAGACGCGACTTCATCTCGAGCAGCGCCGCGACCAGGAGCACGAACTGCGAGGTCGCGTCGAGGTCGAACTCCTCGCGCTCGGCGAGGCGCACGACGTACTCGGCGATGATGCGCGAGACGCGCACCTCCCAGATGTCGATCTCGTCCTTGAGGATCAGGGTGACGAGCAGATCGAACGGCCCGTCGAAGACGTCGAGGTCGAGCTCGAGCCGTTCGGAGGGGGCGACGGCCGCCTCGAGGTCGACTGCCGTCGCGCCGCGACTCACGCGCGTCACTCCTCGGGCTGGCGGACGAACGACGGGATCTCGAACTCGCCGTCGTAGCGCGGCGGGCGCTCGAAGGGCGTGCCCTCCGGCTCGCGCTCGGGGCTCTTCTCGCGCGGGCCGGCCTCCACGGGCGGCGCCTCGCGCCGCGTCGCGCCCTCGCCGAAGCCCGTCGCCACCACGGTGACCGCCATGGTGCCCTCGAGGCGCTCGTCGACGACGGCGCCGAAGATGATGTTGGCGTCGTCGTCGGCCGCGTCGGCGATGAGGCCGGCGGCGTCGTTGACCTCGTAGAGCGACACGTCGGCGCCGCCGGTGATGTTGAGCAGGATGCCTTTGGCGCCCTCGATGGAGGTCTCGAGCAGAGGCGAGTTGATGGCGGCGTCGGCGGCGTCGTGGGCCCGGTTCTCGCCGTGCCCGACGCCGATGCCCATCAGGGCCGTGCCGGCGTCTTTGACGATGGTGCGCACGTCGGCGAAGTCGAGGTTGATGAGGCCGGGCACGGTGATCAGGTCGGTGATGCCCTGGACGCCCTGGCGCAGCACGTCGTCGGCGTGGCGGAAGGCCTCGACCACCGAGGTGTTGCGCTCGATGACCTCGAGCAGGCGGTCGTTGGGGATCGAGATGACCGTGTCGGTCACGCCGCGCAGCTCGGTGATGCCGGCGCTCGCCTGGTCCATGCGCCGCCGGCCCTCGAACGAGAACGGCTTGGTCACGATGGCGATGGTGACGGCGCCCAGCTCGCGGGCGATGGCGGCGATGACCGGCGAGGCGCCGGTGCCGGTGCCGCCGCCCTCGCCGGCGGTGACGAAGACGAGGTCGGCGCCGCGCAGCGCCGACTTGAGCTGGTCGCGCGAGCCCTCCATGGCCTCGCGCCCCACCTCGGGGTCGGCGCCGCCGCCGAGACCGTGGGTGATCTCCTGGCCGATGTGGATCTTGACGTCGGCGTCACACACGTCGAGCTGCTGCACGTCGGTGTTGACGGCGATGAACTCGACGCCCTTGACGCCGGTGTCGACCATGCGGTTCACGGCGTTGGTGCCGGCGCCGCCGACGCCGACGACCTTGATGGTCGTGACGTAGGGCCGGCCCTTCACCGGCTGGTCGGCGCCCAGCGGGTCCGCCGGCCGCACGCTGTCGTTGGTGCGCCGGAAGAGCTCGCTGAGCCCGTCCTTCATGCTAGGTCGCTCGGCCATTGAGCACCTCCCGCGCGAGGGCGCGGTACGCCTCTGCCCCTCTCCCCTTCGGGTCGTACTTGAGGACCGAGCTGCCGATGACCGGCGCCTCGGCGAACTTGATCGTCTTGCGCACCACGGTGTCGAAGACGAGCGGACCGAAGTTCTCGCGCAGCACCTCGATCGACTCCCTGCCGTGCAGCGTGCGGGCGTCGAAGAGGGTCGGCAGGATGCCCTTGATCTTGACGTTCGGGTTGAGGTTCTCGCGGATCATCTCGAGGGTGCGCTCGAGCTGCAGGAGGCCGCGCAGCGAGAGGTACTCGCACTGCACGGGGACGATGACGCCCTCGGCCGCGGTGAGGGCGTTGATGGTGAGAAGGCCGAGCGACGGCGGCGTGTCGATGAGGATGTAGTCGTAGCGCTCCTTGACCGGCTCGAGGGCGCGCTGCAGGGCGCGCTCGCGGCCGATCATCTGCGAGAGCGCCATCTCGGCGCCGGCGAGGTCGATGGTCGAGGCCGCCACGTCGAGCTCGCGCTCGTAGATGACCTCCTCGATCGGCGTGCGGTGCACGAGCACGTCGAACATGCTCTTCTCGAGGCTCTCGGTGTCGACCCCCTGGCTCATGGTCAGGTTGCCCTGGGGGTCCATGTCGACGGCCAGCACGCGCAGGCCGTGCTCACGGAGGGCGGCTCCGAGGTTGACCGTCGAGGTGGTCTTGGCGACGCCGCCCTTCTGATTGGCGAAGGCGATGACGTGCGTCATGGGGTCCCGCTCCTCTGTTGCCACCACGTCAGGGCTGAGTTCGCCCCGGCTCAAAGAATCCCTGCACGCGGCGAGCCCCACAGGGGACTGTGGGGCTCGCCGCGTGCACCCTTCATGACCAGGCGATCGAGATCGACGCCCCGTGGGTCAAGCCTTCTGCCCGTCGCCCTCCTCGTCGGCGCCGGGCTCCTCGGCGTCGGGGACCACGAGCTCGTCGTCGGCGATGAGTTCCTCTTCGCCCTCGTCCTCGGCCACGAGCTCCTCGTCGCCCTCGTCCTCGGCGCCGGCCTCGAGCTCGAGCTCCTCGTCGTACTCCTCGTCGCCGACGAACTCCTCCTCGTCCTCTTCCTCTTCGCTGACGATCGAGGAGATGGCGCGCTTGAGGAAGCGCACGCGCGTGCCGCGACCGACCTCGAGCTCGATCCAGTCGTCGCCGATCTTGCGCACGGTGCCGAACATACCGCCGATGGTGACCACCTCGTCGCCGCGCTTCATCATCCCCACCATCTCGCGGTGCGCCTGCTTCTGGCGGCGCTGCGGGCGGATGGCGAGGAAATAGAAGATGCCGAAGAAGACGAGGATCCAGATAAGGAGTACGCCACCGTTGGCCATACTGACTCAACCTCCTGCGCGATAGCGCGACGTGATCGATTCTGCGAACTCTGTGAACGCGCCCGCACGGATGGCCGCACGGGCTCGCTCGGTCAATCGTATCAGAACGCGGAGGTTGTGGAGACTCAAGAGCTGGGCCGCCAGCATCTCCTTCTGCAGCACGAGGTGGCGCAGATAGGCGCGCGTGAAGCCGGCGCAGGCCGGACAGTCGCAGCCCTCCTCGAGCGGGCTCAGGTCGCGAGCGAAGCGCGCGTTGCGCAGGTTGAGGCGTCCGTCGCTCGTGAGCGCCGTGCCGGTGCGCGCCATACGGGTCGGCAGGACGCAGTCGAAGACGTCGACCCCGCGGCGGATCACCTCGATCAGCCCCGCGGGGTCGCCGATGCCCATGAAGTAGCGCAGGCGGTCGTGCGGCAGCAACTCGTCCATGAGCTCGACGGTGGCCAGCATCTCGTCGCCGCGCTCGCCGACCGAGAGCCCGCCGATGGCGTAGGCGTCGAAACCGATGCCGAGGAGCTCCGCCGCCGAGCGGCGGCGGAGCTCCTCGTCGACCCCACCCTGGACGATGCCGACGAGCATCTGGTCGCGGCGACCGTGAGCCTCGCGGCAGGCCGCCGCCCAGCGCGTCGTGCGCTCCACCGCCGCGACCAGCTCGTCTCGCTCCAGCATCCCCGGGGCGCACTGGTCGAAGCACATCACGATGTCGGCCCCGAGGCGCTCCTGGACCTCCATGGCGAGCGCCGGCGTGAAGACGTGACGCGAGCCGTCGTACACCGAGCTGAATTCGACGCCGTCGTCGGTGACGAGGCGCGTGTCGGCGAGGCTGAACACCTGGAAGCCGCCGGAGTCGGTGAGGATCGGCCCCAGCCACTGCATGAAGCCGTGCAGCCCGCCGTGCAGGGCGACGATCTCGACGCCGGGGCGGAAGTAGAGGTGGTAGGTGTTGGCGAGCACGACTCCGGCGCCGAGCGCGGCGAGGTCGCGCGGGGCCACCCCCTTGACCGTCGCCTTGGTGCCGACGGGCATGAAGCAGGGCGTCTCGACCGTGCCGTGCGGGGTCTCGAGGCGGCCGGCACGGGCGCACCCGTCGGCCGCCTCGACGGTGAACGCGAACCCCTTCGCCCTGTACTCCGGAGCGGCGGTCATCGCCGACCTCACACGACCAGCATCGCGTCGCCGAAGCTGAAGAACCGGTAGCGCTCGCGCACCGCGTGCTCGTACGCCGCCCGCGTCGGCGCCACGCCGGCGAACGCCATCACCAGAGCGATGAGGCTCGTCCGCGGCAGGTGGAAGTTGGTCAGGAGGGCGCCGACCACGCGCGGCGCGAAGCCGGGCGTGATGAAGAGGTCGGTCTCGCCGCGCAGCGGTCCTCCCCGGGCCAGGTGCTCGAGCACGCGCACCGTCGTGGTGCCGACGGCGATCACGCGGCGGCCCGCGGCGTGCGCGTCCTCGACCCGTCGCCACACCGTCTCGTCGACCTCGTAGGCCTCGCTGTGCAGGCGGTTGTCGGTGAGGCGTTCCTCCTGCAGCGGCTTGAAGGTGCCGAGGCCCACGTGGAGCGTGAGGGCGAGGACGTCGACGCCCGCCGCGGCGAGGCGCGCGTCGAGCTCCCCGGTGAAGTGGAGGCCGGCGGTCGGCGCCGCCGCCGAGCCTGTGCGGCGCGCGTAGGTGGTCTGGTAGCGCCCGGGGTCGGTCACGGGCGTGTGTATGTACGGCGGCGTCGGCGTCTGGCCGAAGGCCTCGAGCCGCCGCAGCACCGCCTCTCCCCCGCGGCTCGCGACGACCCAGCGGCCGTCGCCGAGCGGACGCTCGCAGACCAGGCGCCAGGCGGCCGCCGGCCCCTCGCCGGCGAGCTCCTCGCCGGCCCGCGGGCGGCCGCGCACGAGCGCCTCCCAGCGCTCGCCGGCCGCCGCAGCCGGCGCCGTCTCGACCGGCCGCAGGAACAGCACCTCGAGGCGGCCGCCGCTGGCGCGACGGAAGAAGGCCCGCGCCGGGAAGACGCGGGTGTCGTTGCGCACCAGCAGGTCTCCAGGCCGCAGCAGGCCCGGCAGGTCGCGCACGGTGCGGTCCTGCAGGCGCCCCGACGACCGCTCGACGACGAGCAGCCGGGCCGCGTCGCGCGGCTCCATGGGCTGCTGCGCGATCAGCTCCTTCGGCAGCTCGTAGTCGAGGTCGGCGAGCCGCATCGTCGCCCCCGTCAAGGAGTCGCCCGGAGTGGTCTCGTCGTAGGGGGCGCGGGTCGCGCTCATCAAAGCCCACCCGCCGCGTCTCGCGGCGACGCGCCCTCGCCGGCCGCGTCGCGCGTCGTCTCGCCGTCTCCGGCCGCGGCGGCGGGTCCGTGCCCCGCCCGGACAGCCTTCACGACCGCGGTGCGTGCCCGCCGCCTGGCCGCGCGTTCGTGCCATGCCTCCCACTTGCTCACCGCGCAGCCGCAGTAGGGCTGGCGGTACAGGTCGAGGCGGCGGCTCTCGGCGTGGCTCTCGGGGTAGGCCTCGCGCAGGTCGAGGTAGACGAAGTCGACCGCGTGCGCGGCCGCCCCCGCCTCGCCCGCGGCGCGGATGAGATCGTGGCGCTGCCAGGGGCTCACGCTCAGGGTCGTCGAGAAGCGTGCGAAGCCGAGCCTGGCGGCGGCCGCAGCGGCGGCGTCGAGACGCAGGCCGAGACACGCGGCGCAGCGCTCGTCGGGGCTCGCCTCGGCCAGACCGGAGAGCCACGCGCCCCACGGCGCCGACGCCCGGGGTCGCTCCTCGACCACCAGATCGAGCCCGGCGGCGCGGCCGTAGCGCCGCAGGCTCTCGAGGCGGCGCTCGACCTCGGCCGCCGGCTGGATGTTGGGGTTGTGGAACCAGCCCACGGGCTCGAGGCCGCGCTCGCGCCAGGCGGGCACGGCGACCGTCGAACACGGGCCGCAGCACGTGTGCAGGAGGAGTGAGTCCACGGGCCGATTATAGTCGCGGCGGTGGCCGCAGCGGTCGTCGGGCCGCCCTCGCCGGGTCGTCGGCCCGGTCGCGCCGGGTCGCCGGCCCGGTCGCACCGGGTCGTCACACTTCTTGCGCCGGGTCGCCACGCGTCTCGCGACGGGTCGTCGGTCCGGTCGCGGCGCGCCGCCGGCGCCGGGCCCTCCGGGCGCTCACTCGAAGAGCGTCCCACCCTCCCGGGGCGCTTTGATGCCGCAGTGCGCGAAGCCGGTGCGGGTGAGCACACGGCCCCGCGGCGTGCGCTTGAGGAAGCCCTGCATGATCAGGTACGGCTCGTACACGTCCTGCAGCGTGTCGGCCTCCTCGCCGAGCGCGACCGCGAGGGTCTCCACGCCGACCGGGCCACCGTCGAACTTCTGCGCGATCGTGCAGAGGATCTCGCGGTCGAGCCGGTCGAGGCCCTCGGCGTCGACCTGGAAGAGCTGCAGGGCCGCGAGACAGATCTCGAGCTCGACGGCGCCCTCGTGGCGCACCTCGGCGAAGTCGCGCACGCGGCGCAGCAGGCGGTTGGCGACGCGCGGCGTGCCGCGCGAGCGCCCGGCGATCTCGGCGGCCGAGGCGTCGTCGACGGCGACGCCGAGGATCCCGGCCGAGCGGCGCACGATCTGGGCGAGCTCGCCGGTCTCGTAGTACTCGAGGCGCTGCCAGACGCCGAAGCGGTCACGCAGCGGCGTCGTCAGCAAGCCGGTGCGCGTCGTCGCCCCGATCAGCGTGAAGGGCTGCACCTGCATGCGGATGCTGCGCGCCGCCGGCCCCTCGCCGATCATGATGTCGATCTCGTAGTCCTCCATGGCCGGGTAAAGGACCTCCTCGACCGCGGCGTTGAGGCGGTGGATCTCGTCGACGAAGAGGACGTCGCCCTCCTGCAGGTTGGTGAGCAGGCCGGCGACGTCGACCTTGCGCTCGAGGGCGGGGCCCGAGGTGATGTGCATGCCGACCCCGAGCTCGTTGGCGATGATGCCGGCGAGCGTCGTCTTGCCGAGGCCCGGCGGCCCGGCGATCAGCACGTGATCGAGGGTGTCGCCGCGGTTCTTCGCCGCCTGCACGAAGATCTCGAGCTGCTCCTTGGCCACGCCCTGCCCGACGAAGTCGGCGAAGCGCTTCGGCCGCAGCGTGAGCTCGGCCTCGCGCTCGTCGACGCGCTCGTTGGGGTCGGCGAGGCGCTCGACCGGGCGCCGGCTCACAACGCCTCCTTCTTCGCCGCGCTGAGGGCGAAGCGCACGAGCTCCTCGACCGGCGCATCGGGCGGCGCCCCGCGCAGCGCCTCCTCGGCCTCGCGCAGGCTGAGGCCGAGGTTCTGCAGCGCCGAACGCGCCGCCACGAACGTGTCCACGCCGCCCCCGGCCGGCACGCCCGCGGCGGGGGCGCCGGCCGCGACCACGTCGCCGAGCTCGACGACGAGGCGCTGGGCGAGCTTCTTGCCGATGCCGGGGATGGACTCGAACTTCTTCACGTCGTCGCGCGCCACGGCGAGCTCGAGCTCGTCGACCGGGTAGCCGGAGAGCACGGCGAGCGCGACCTTGGGCCCGACGCCGCTCACCCCGATCAGGGCCAGGAAGAACCTGCGCTCGCGCGGTGCCTCGAAGCCGTAGAGCTGGAGGGCGTCCTCGCGTACGTGGAGGTAGGTCGTGAGCTCGACCTCCTCGCCCAACCGCCCCGCGAGACGAGCCAGGGTGCGCCCCGCGGCGAAGATCTCGAGCCCGACCCCGCCGACGGCGACGACGGCGCGGTCGGTCTCGACCCCGAGGACGACACCCCTGACGTGGGCGATCACGGGGAGCCCCGGCTCACTTCTGCCGCCCCTTGCGTGCCGCCGCAGGCACGCCGTCGCCGTGGCTGTGCGCGTGGCAGATCGCCACCGCGAGGGCGTCGGCCGCGTGGTCGGGCTGCGGGATGCGCTTGAGCCCCAGCAGCACCTTGGTCATCTCCTGGACCTGCACCTTGGTGGCGCGCCCGTACCCGGTGACGCCGCGCTTGATCTCGAGCGGCGAGTACTCGTAGGGCGCCGAGGCCAGGTCGGAGGCGGCGAGCATGAGCACCCCGCGCGCCTGCCCCACGGCCAGCGCCGTGCGGGTGTTCGCATTGACGAAGAGCTCTTCGATGACGACGACGTCGGGGTCGAAGCGCCGGATGAGCGCGGCCGCCTCGTCGTGGATGCGGCGCAGGCGACGGACGGTAGGCTCGCGCGGCGAGGTGACGATGCAGCCGTGGCCGAGGGAGAGCAGCCGGTTGCCCTGCTGCTCGACCACACCCCAGCCGGTGCTCGCCGTGCCCGGGTCGAACCCGAGGACGATCATCGTCGGCCCTCGCCCGTCACGGCTCGCCCCGGCCCTCAGCCGGCCAAGGCCTCGAGGACTTCGGCCGGGATGTCGAAGTTGGCGTAGACCTCCTGGACGTCGTCCGAGTCCTCGAGGGCGTCGACGATCTTCAGCGTCTTGCGCGCGTCGTTCTCCTCGAGGCGGACCGTGGTCTTGGGCACCATGGTGAGCTCGGCCTGCTCGTACTCGACGCCCGCGGCGGCGATGGCGTCGCGCACGGCGACGAACTCGGTCGGCTGCGTGAGCACCTCGAACTGGTCGCCGTCCTGGACGACGTCGTCGGCGCCCGCCTCGACGGCGGCGAGCATCACCTCGTCCTCGTCATAGCGCGTCGCGTCGATGACGATGGAGCCGCGACGCTCGAACATCCAGGCGACCGCCCCGGGCTGCGCCAGCGAGCCGCCGTGCTTGGAGAAGATCGAGCGCACGTCTGCCGCCGAGCGGTTGCGGTTGTCGGTCAGCACCTCGACGATGATGGCGACGCCGCTGGGCCCGTAGCCCTCGTAGACGATGGCCTCGAAGTCCTCCCCCGCGCCCTTGCCGGCGCCACGCTGAACGGCGCGCTCGATGTTGTCCTTGGGCATCGAGTAGGTCTTCGCCTTCTCGATCGCCGTGTAGAGGGCGGCGTTGGTCAGAGGGTCGGGGCCGCCCTCGCGCGCGGCGACCTGGATGGCGCGCGCCAGCTTCGAGAAGAGCTGCCCGCGCCTGGCGTCCTCCTTGCCCTTCTTGTGCTTGATGGTGGACCACTTGGAGTGCCCGGACACGGGGACACCACCTCCTTCGCTTAGCGCGTGCCGGCCGAGGCGGGCTCGCGACGGGCGCCCGCCGGCGACGCCCCCCGAGCCGCGGCCGCCACGCTGTCGCGGACCATCGTGATGAAGAGCTCGTGCAGGCGGGTGTCGTCGGTGAGCTCGGGGTGGAAGGCGGTCACGAGGACGCCGCCCTCGCGCGCCGCCACGGCGTGACCGCCGTGCCGGGCGAGCACTTCGACACCGGGCCCGGCGGACTCGATCCACGGGGCGCGGATGAAGACGGCGCGCACCGGGGGGCCGCCGAGGCCGGCGACCGCCAGATCGGTCTCGAAGCTCGCGACCTGGCGCCCGAAGGCGTTGCGACGGGCGACGATGTCCATGAGGCCCAGCGTCGGCGGGAAGCCCTCGACGGTGTCGCGCGCCACGGTGATGAGCCCGGCACAGGTACCGTAGACGGCGCGGCCCGCGCGCGCGAAGGCGCGGATCGGGCCGCTCAGCCCGTAGGCCTCCATGAGCTTGTGGATCGTGGTGCTCTCGCCACCGGGCAGGACGAGGCCGTCGAGGCCGTCGAGCTCGTCGGGCCGCCTGACCTCGCGGGTGGAAGCGCCGAGGCGCTCGAGGGCCAGCCGGTGCTCGCGGAAGTCGCCCTGCAGGGCGAGCACGCCCACGGCGAGCCCGGTGCCCGCGCCGCCGCCGGGCACCGCCGGCTCCGGAGAGAGGATGCGGTCGAGACGCTCCACGCCCGGCACCACGTCACCAGGCCTTGCGGCTCACCAGCCGCGGTGCTGGATCTTGGCCTCTGCCGGCATGCGCGCCGCGTCGATGCCGGCCATGGCATCGCCGAGACCCACCGAGACGTCGGCCAGGACCTTGGCGTCGCGGTAGTTGGTCGTCGCCTTGACGATGGCCCTGGCGCGCGGCGCCGGGTCGTCGCTCTTGAAGATGCCGCTGCCGACGAAGACGCCCTCGGCGCCGAGCTGCATCATGAGGGCGGCGTCGGCCGGGGTGGCGATGCCACCGGCGGAGAAGTTGACCACCGGGAGCTTGCCGTGCTCGGCCACCCACTCGACGAGCTCGTAGGGGGCCGGGAGCTGCTTGGCGGCCATGAAGAGCTCGTCGGCGTCAAGCGTCTGCAAGCGGCGGATCTCGCCCATGATGGTGCGCATGTGGCGCACCGCCTCGACCACGTCGCCGGTGCCGGCCTCGCCCTTGGTGCGGACCATCGCCGCACCTTCGCTGATGCGCCGGAGCGCCTCACCGAGGTTGACCGCGCCACAGACGAAGGGCACGGTGAACTTCCACTTGTTGATGTGGTTGGCCTCGTCGGCCGGGGTGAGGACCTCGCTCTCGTCGATGTAGTCGACCTCGAGGCTCTCGAGGATCTGGGCCTCGACGAAGTGGCCGATGCGCGCCTTGGCCATGACCGGGATCGAGACGCACTCCTGGATCTCGCGGATCTTGGTCGGGTCGGCCATGCGGGCGACGCCGCCCTGGGCGCGGATGTCGGCGGGGACGCGCTCGAGCGCCATCACCGCGCAAGCGCCGGCGTCTTCGGCGATCTTCGCCTGCTCGGCGTTGGTGACGTCCATGATGACGCCACCCTTGAGCATGTCGGCGAGACCGCTCTTCACGCGCATGGTGCCGATGTCTGTCACTTTGGGACCTCCGGGGGGTGGGACGCCTTGCTTGCCTTCATCCTACCGCGCCTCACCCCTTCTGCGCTTCCTCGCGCTCCTTCTTGGCGTCGTCGATCACCTTCTGGGCGATGTGGGCCGGCACCTCTTCGTAGCGCAGGAACTCCATGGTGTAGTCACCCCGGCCGCCGGTCATCGACGTGAGGTCGGGGGCGTAGGTGAGCATCTCGGCCAGCGGGACCTCGGCGGCGACCACGTTGCTGTGGCCGCGCGGCGTGGTGCCGAGCACGCGGCCGCGCCGCGAGTTGAGGTCGCCGATGACGTCGCCGACGTTCTCCTCGGGGACGGTGATCTCGACGTTCATGATGGGCTCGAGGAGCACGGGCTGGGCCTTCTCCGCGGCGGCCTTGAAGCCGATCGAGCCGGCGATCTGGAAGGCCATGTCGCTCGAGTCGACGGGGTGGTGCTTGCCGTCGTAGAGCCTGACCTGGACGTCGACCACCGGGTACCCGGCGAGGAAGCCCTCGGCCATGGCGGCGCGCACGCCCTTCTCGACCGCGGGGATGAAGTTGCGCGGGATGGCGCCGCCGACGATCTTGTCGACGAAGGCGAAGCCCTCACCGCGCGGCTGCGGGGAGACCTCCATCCACGTGTCGGCGAACTGGCCCCTTCCGCCGGTCTGCTTCTTGTGCTTGCCCTGGGCCTTGGCGGCGCCGCGCACCGTCTCGCGGTACGGGACGCGGGGCGGCTTGAGCTCGACCTCGACGCCGAAACGGCGCTTCATGCGCTCGACGATGACCTCGACGTGGACCTGGCTCATGCCGGCGACGATGGTCTCGCCGGTCTGTGCGTCACGGTGGACGTCGAGCATCGGGTCTTCTTCGGCCAGCCGGCGGAGCGCCTGCATGACCTTGTCCTCGTCGCCCTTGCTCTTGGCGGAGACGGCGAACGACATGAGCGGCGCGGGGAACTCGATCGCCGGGAAGGTGACGGGCGCGCCCTCGGCGCAGAGGGCGTCGCCGGTGACGACGTCCTTGAGCTTGGCGACGGCGCCGATGTCGCCGGCGACGACGGCGTCGACGGGCTTCGTCTCCTTGCCCTGCGGCTTGAGGAGCTGCCCGAGGCGTTCCTTGTGGCCGTTGCGGGTGACGACCACCGCGCTGTCGCCGGCGACCGTGCCCTGGAACACGCGGAAGACGTTGATGTGCCCGCTGAACGGGTCGGCGAGCGTCTTGAAGACGAAGGCCGCGACCGGCGCTTCGGCGTCGCTCTCGAGCACGACCTCGGCGCCGTCGGCGCCGGCGGCCACGGGCGCCGGCACGGCGGACGGCGCCGGCGCCAGGGCGAGCAGGTCGAGCAGCAGATCGACGCCGATCAGGTGCGTCGCCGAGCCGGCCGCGACAGGGTAGATCTGCCCGCCGGCGACGGCGTCGGCGAAGGCCTGCTTGAGCTCGGCTTCGCCGATCTCCTCCTCCATGAGGTACTTCTCGGCGAGGTCGTCGTTGGTGCTGGCCACGGCGTCGACGAGCTTGTCGCGCGCCGCGGCCGCGGCGTCGGCGAGCTCGGCCGTCACGTCTCCGGCCTGCGCCTTGCCGTCGGCGTAGGTGTAAGCCTTCATGGCGAGCAGGTCGACGACCCCGCTGAACTCGTGCTCGCGCCCGATCGGCAGGTGCACGGCGACGACCTGCTGGCCGAAGGCCTCCTGCAGGGCGGCCACGGCGCGGTCGAAGTCGGCGCGCTCGCGGTCGAGCATGTTGCAGAAGAAGAGGCGCGCGAGGCCGCGCTCGGCGGCGCGCGCCCACAGGCGCTCGGTCTGCACCTCGACACCGAGCACCGCGTTGACGACCATGAGCGCCGTCTCGACGACGTGCACCGAGGCGATGGCGTCGGCGAGGAAGCTCGAGTCGCCGGGTGTGTCGATGAGGTTGAACGTGAGGCCGCCGCGCTCGACGTGAGCGAGCGCGGCCGAGAGGCTGAGCTGGCGGCGCTTCTCGTCGTCGTCCCAGTCGGAGACGGTGGTGCCGTCGGCGACGTGGCCCAGCCGGTTGGTCACCCCCGCCTTGTAGAGCAGCCCTTCGAAGAGCGAGGTCTTGCCGGTGCCACGGTGGCCGACAAGGGCGACGTTCCTGATCTTCGCTGGGTCGTTCACGTGCCTTCTCCTCGTGGTCGGACGGCGCCCGCCGGCGACGGGCGGGCGGGCGCCTGATGGCGTGCGTCCAGAGTCAAGGAGTCTAGCACAGGAGCGGGGCGCTTCACGCGCGCACGACGGGCGGGCCGGCGAGGGCCCCGGGAGAGCCGCCGCTGAAGCCGCCGACAGCCCCGCCCGCGGCAGACGGAGCGATGGCCGGGCCGGCGGCCGGAGCGTTGGCTGGGGCGCCGTCAGAGTCGCCGTCGCCGCGATCGCCGACCCGTCCCGGGGCCTCGCCCGCGACACCAGAGGCGCCGCCACCCAGCCCCCCGGCCAGGCGCAGGGCCCGGGACCCGTAACGCCGGTGCACGCGGTCGACCGCCTCGGCGAGCGCGACCTCGCGCCAGCCGTCGTCGAGCGTGAGCTGGAAGGCGCCGTGCCGGAACGAGCTCACGACGACGCCCAGGAGGCGGACCCAGCGCGCCCCGACGGCGAGCTCGTCGAGGAGCCCGAGCGCGGCGGCGGCGACCGCAGGCGCGGTGGCCAGCGGGCACCCGAAGGTGCGCCGCCGCGTGACGGTGTGGAAGGTGCTGAAGCGGACCTTGACCGTGACCGTGTACGGCGCGAGCCCGTGGCGGCGCGCGTCGGCGGCGGCCCGGTCGGCGAGAGCGACCAGCGTGCGGCGCAGCGTCTCGGCGTCGTTGACGTCTTCGGCGAACGTGGCCTCGTGGCCCACCGACTTGGGCGCCGCCGGCGTGCGCCGCAGCGTCGCCACGCTGCGCCCGAAGGCGAGCTGGCGGAGGCCGTGGGCGCCGCGCCCGAAGGCCGCGGCGAGCACGGCGAAGGGCACGTCCTGCAGCATGCCGACGGTGGTGAGGCCGAGGGCGGCGAGGCGCTCCTCGGTGACCGGCCCCACGCCGTGGAGCTCGGCGACCGGCAGGTCGCGCAGGCGGCCGCGGACGTCGGCCTCGGCGAGCTCGCCGATACCGCCCGGCTTGGCGAGCTCGGCGGCGAGCTTGGCGAGCAGCACGTTGGGGCCGATGCCGATCGAGCAGCCGAGGCCGCAGGCGTCGTGGACCTGCTCCTGCAGGCGGCGGGCGATGGCACGCGGCGGCCCGAAGAGGAGCCGGCAGCCGGTGACGTCGAGGCGGGCCTCGTCGATCGACACGACCTCGACGAGGTCGGTGACGCCGCGGAAGAGCTCGACCAGCCGGTGGTGGGCGGCGACGTACGCCCCCATGTCGACCGGCAGGAAGACGGCCTGCGGGCAGAGCCGCTCGGCCTGCCCGATGGGCATCGCCGTGCGCACCCCGAAGGCGCGCGCCTCGTACGAGCAGGTGGAGACGACGCCGCGGCCGCCGCGCTCGCCGCCGACGACCACGGGCAGGCCGCGCAGCTCGGGGCGCCGCGCCTGCTCGACGGCGGCGAAGAAGGCGTCCATGTCGACGTGCAGGAGTGCGCGAGTGGATACGAACATACGTTCGTATTCTAGGGCACTGCCTCCGCCGCCGCAAGGCCCCGGAGTGTCACGAGGGAGTCTGAAGACGGGCGGCGCGCCGGGCATGGACATTCTCGGTGGCGGCGCGGCGCGGCAGGCGCACAGCGTTCTCGGTGACGAAGCGGCGGGCCGGGGTCAGGCGTTCCCGGTGGCGGTGCGGAGGGCCGGGGTCAGCCGCTTCGGGTGGCGGCGCGGAGGGCCGAGGTCAGGCGTTCTCGGTGGCGGCAGCGCGGGCGGCCGTGCCGCCGGTGCCGGTCTCGTCGCCGCCCAGCGCTACCCGCGGGACGTCGCCCCACAGCACCTCGAGGCGGTAGAACTCGCGCGCCGCGGGCGTGAACACGTGCACGACGACGTCGATGAAGTCGAGGAGGATCCACTCGGCCTCGCGCTCGCCTTCGGCGCGCGCCGGCCGCCGCGTCGTGCGCAGCCCCTCGAGGATGCCGTCGGCGATGGCCTTGGTCTGACGGGTGGTGGCGCCGGTCGCGAGGACGAAGAAGTCGGTGTAGCTGACGGCCTCGCTCATCGCGAGGACGGTGACGTCGCCGGCCTTCTTGCCGGTCGCCAGGCCGGCGATCTCGAGTGCCAGGGCCAGGGCGGCGTCGAGCTGTGCGTCCTCTGCTACTGCAAGTCCTTTGCCTGGAGGTCGGAGCCGACGACCACGATGATGGTGTCGGGCGGGAGCTGGGCGCCGCGGAGCACGACGCCGCGGCCGAGTATAGCACGGATCTCGCGGGCCACTCCGAGGCTCCCGGCCGAGGCCTGGATCTGCGTCTCACGGTAGTCGAAGGAGTCGGCGTTGTCGGGTGGCGGGAGCTCGACGTCGAGGACGGCGAGCCGCTGGACGACGAGGTCGCCGATGCCGAGCTCGCCGCTCCCGTTGCGCACGAGCACGGTGTACGGCGCGTCGTAGCCGGGGGCGCGGCGTGTGATGGCCGCCTGGATGCGCTCCGGGTCGGGGACGAGCGCGAACTGGCCCTCGGCGACGCGCCCCTCCGAAGGCAGCGCGGTGATGAACGTCTCCCCCTTGACCAGCTCGGTGAGCGCGTCGTGCACGAGCTCCTGCTCGTCACCGGCCTGCGCCGCGACGGCCTCGACCGAGGCCGCCAGCTCGGCCTCCGGGCGCGCCGCGGCGGCGTCGAAGACGGCGCGTACCAGGGCGGCGTCGAAGGCCACGCGAGCCTCGTCCTCCTCCCCACCGGCGCCGAGCACGTCGACCAGCTGGTCCGAGGGCAGGCGCACCCTGCCCTCGTAGGTGCGCCCGATGCCCTCGACCTCCACCGTCGCCGGCTCCTCAAGGGTGAACACGAGACGCTCGTCGCCGGCCAGCTCGGCGAGCGCCGAGAGCGGCAGCCGGGCGACGTGCTCGACGGGCATCTGCAGCACGCGGCCCAGATCGGCGGCGAACTCGGGGTGATCGAAGTCGTCGCCGGCCATGATGTACTCGCCCTGGGGGCCCGAGAGCAGCAGGGAGCGCGGCAGCGTCCAGGCGTCGAAGGCGTCGTCGCCGGCGCGCAGGGTGAGGAGGCCCATCGGGGCTCGCTCGGCCTCGCCGACGCCGAACGTCATCGTGAGGAGGTAGCCCTTCTCCTCGGCCGCCGCCTCGTCTCCCCCGGCGATCCATCCGGCGAGACGCAGCGCCCCGACGATGGCCCCGAGGGCGACCACCGCGGCCAGCACGTAGAGCATGAGCGACTGCCAGCGGCGCAGCCTCCCGCGCCGCCGCTCCTTCAGTCTTGTGACCCTATAGCCGCCCGAGTCTGTCATTGAGCTCGTTGTAGAGTTCGACGCCGCCGAGGGCGATTCCCCGTCCCTTGCGCAGGACGGAGGCGAGGCTCATACGCGCAGCCTCGGCGAGCGCCCCGTCGAGCGAGGTCTCCGCCAGCCGGCGTACCTCGTCCACGCCGGGGAACACCCGCCCCGGTTCAGAGAAATCGGCAAGGTAGAGGCACTTCTCAAGCGTCGTCATGCCGGCGCCGCCCACGGTGTGCAGGGCGATGGCCCGCGCGGCCGCGTCGTCGAGGCCCACCGCGGCCAGTTCGGCCGCCGCGACGGGCCCGTGCAGCAGGGCGACGGGCTGGGCGCGCTCGAGAGGTCCGACGGGGATGTCGTGGCGCGCCGCGGCGACGAGCAGCGCCTCGGGGGTCCACTCGCGACAGGAGTCGTGCAAGAGCCCGGCGAGGCGCGCCGACTCGACGTCGGCGCCGAAGCGCCCGGCCAGGTCGGCGCACGCGCCGGCCACGCGGCGCGCGTGGGCGGCGCGCTTCTCCGACATGCCGGCGAGCCGCGCCTCGGCCTCGGCGACGCCGATCACCGCACCACGTAGAGGTCGTGCCGGCGCACGTACGCCTCGACCGCGTGCGGCACCAGGTAGGTGAGCGGCATGCCCATGCGCACCCGGCCGCGCAGGTCGGTCGAGGAGACGGCGATCAGCGGCGTGCGCAGCACGAGGGCGCGACGGCGGCCGAGGCCGGCGGCGACCGCGTCGAGCCGCCGCTCGTCGTCGCCGGGTCTCACGGCGACGGCCAGACGGCAGAGCTCGAGGATCGCCTGCGGCTCGTGCCAGGTCTCGAACTGCAGGAGCGAGTCGGAACCCATGATGAAGACCAGCTCGGCGCCCGCGTACTCCTCGGCGAGGGCGCGCAGCGTGTCGACCGTGTACTTGAGCCCCCGGTCCAGCTCGACCGTCGACACGGTGAAGCGCTCGTCGCCGGCGATCGCCAGCCTGGCCATCTCGACGCGGACCGCGGCCGGCGTCGCATCGGCGACCGTCTTGTGCGGTGGGTCGGCCGCGGGCACGAAGACGACGCGCTCGAGGCCGAGCTGATAGCACGCCTCGGAGGCGATGACGAGGTGGCCGAGGTGCGGCGGGTTGAAGCTGCCGCCGAGCACCCCGATGCGGCGCCGGCGCACGGGAGCGTTCATGCTCTGATCTGACCCTCGCCCCAGACCACGTACTTCACGCAGGTCAGCTCTTCGAGACCGATCGGGCCGCGGGCGTGGAGCTTCTGTGTGGAGATGGCCATCTCGGCGCCGAGGCCGAACTCGGCGCCGTCGGTGAAGCGCGTCGAGGCGTTGACGTAGACGCAGGCGGCGTCGACCTCGCGCGAGAACCGTCGCGCCGCGGCGAGCTCGCTCGTGACGATCGCCTCGGAGTGTCGCGTGCCGTACGCGGCGATGTGCTCGAGCGCCTCGTCGAGGCCGGCGACGGTGCGCACCGCCAGCTTGGGGCCGAGGAACTCGGTCTCGTAGTGGGTGCGGTTCGCGCGCTTGAGGTCGCCGTCGTCGAGCAGGTCGGCCGTCGCCTTGTCGACCACCAGCTCGACGCCTCGCCGCTTGAGCTCGGCGACGGCGCCGGGCAAGAAGGCGGGCGCGACGTCGCGGTGCACGAGCAGCGTCTCGGCGGCGTTGCAGACGCCGGGGCGCTGGCACTTGGCGTTGACGATGATGCGCGTCGCCATCTCGACGTCGGCGCTCGCGTCGACGTAGACGTGGCAGTTGCCGCCCGCGGCGTAGATCACGGGGACGCGGCTGTGCTCGAGGAGGTAGTCCTTGAGGGCTTCGCCGCCGCGCGGGATCACGACGTCGACGAGGTCCCTCTGGCGGAGCAGCTCGTCGAGCTCGGCGCGGTCGGGGCCGAGCCAGCCGATGGCCGCCCGTGGCAGCCCTGCCTCGATGACCGCCCCTTGGACGACCTCGGCGAGAAGACGGTTCGAGTGCTTGGCCGCCGTGCCTCCGCGCAGCACCACGGCGTTGCCCGTCTTCAGACAGAGAGCGGCAGCATCGACGGTGACGTTGGGCCGCGCCTCGTAGATGACGGCGACCACGCCCAGGGGCTCGCGGACCTTGCGCAGCTCGAGCCCGTTCGGCAGCCGCCACCCGTCGTCGACGCGCCCGACGGGGTCGGGCTGCGCGGCCACGGCGCGCACCCCGGCGACCATGTCGGCGAGACGGTCCTCGTCGAGCAGCAGGCGGTCGATCAGGGCGTCGGGCTGCCGCTGCTCGCGGGCGAGGCGCAGATCCTCCTGGTTCTCGCGCAGGATCTCGGCGGCACGGCGCTCGAGAGCCTCGGCGACGCCGTGCAGGGCCGCGTCCTTGCGCTCGCGCGACAGTGTGGCAAGCACACGCGCCGCGCGTTGCGCCGCGGTGCACAGCTCGTCGACCTTCACGCTCGACCCTCCTCGCTCGACCCGCGGCCAAGCGTACCACGGGGTGCCCGCGGGCGGCCGCCGCCCGTCAGGCGAACTCGAACTCGCGCTCGCCGACCAGGACGGTGTCGCCGGGCTCGGCGCCGGCCCGCCGCAGGGCGGCGTTGAGGCCGGCGCGCTCGATCACCTCCTGCAGATAGGCCAGCGCCTCCGGGTTCTCGATGTCGGCCTTGCCGACCAGCCGCTCGAGGGCGATGCCGCGCACCCTGAAGCCGGCCGCCTCACGGGAGACGGTGAAGGCTTCGAGGCGCTCGGCGCCGGGGTGCAGGACGGCGGCCGCGGTGATGTCGGCCACCGGATGGGCCGCGGCGCTCGCTGCGCGCCGGGTCGCCGCCACCGACGCGTCGAGCTCGGCGACCAGCGCCTCGAGGTGCTCGCCGCTGGTCGCCGACACGGCGACCACGGCGCGCGGCCAGGCGAGGGCACCCAGTGCCCGCGCCACCTCGTCGCGCGCCGTCCCGTCCATCAGGTCGGCCTTGTTCACGGCGATCAGGGCGGGCCGCTCGGTCAGGGCCGCGGCGAAGGCATCGAGCTCGCGATGCACGGTCTCGACAGCGTCCAGCGCCGCCGCCGCGCCCTCGGAGCCGTCGACGACGTACACGAGCACGGCGGTGCGCTCGACGTGGGCGAGGAAGCGGTGCCCGAGGCCCGCCCCGCCGCTGGCCCCGTCGATCAGCCCGGGGATGTCGGCGATCACGGCGCGGGTCTGGTCGAGCTCGAGCACGCCGAGGTTGGGCTCGAGGGTCGTGAACGGGTAGGCGGCGACGCGCGGTCGCGCCCGGGTCAGCGCCGCGAGCAGCGACGACTTGCCCGCGTTGGGCAGCCCGACGAGGCCGATGTCGGCGAGCAGCTTGAGCGTCAGCGTGAGCCAGCGCTCCTCGCCCGGCAGGCCCTTCTCGGCGAAGCGCGGGGCCTGTCGCCTCGAGCTCTTGAAGCAGACGTTGCCGCGGCCGCCCTCGCCGCCGCGGGCGACGAGGAGGCGGGCACCCTCGTGCACGAGGTCGGCGAGCAGCGCCCCCCGCTCGTCGCCGACCTCGGTCCCGACCGGGACCTCGACCTCGAGCGCGGCGCCCTCGGCGCCGCGGCGACCGCCGCCACGGCCGTGGCCGCCGGCGGGCGCCTTGAAGTGGTGCCGGTGGCGGAAGTGGCTCAGATCCTGGAGCTGACGCGTGGCGACGAGCACGACGTCGCCGCCCGGGGCGCCGTCGCCCCCGTCGGGGCCGCCCCTGGGGACGTACTTCTCACGGCGGAAGCTGACCGAGCCGTTGCCGCCGTGTCCGGCGCGCACGCAGATGCTGGCCCTGTCGAGCATGACGGGCGGGCCGGCGCTCGCCGGCGCTGGTCAGACCTCGGGGACGACCGAGACGAAGCGCCCGGCGGCCTTCTCGACGAAGACCACGCGGCCGCCCACCTTGGCGAAGACGGTGTGATCGACGCCGATCCCGGCGCCCTCGCCGGCGCGGAAGCGGGTCCCGCGCTGACGTACGATGATCGATCCGGCCGGCACGACCTCGCCCGCGAAGACCTTGACCCCGAGACGCTTGGACTCGGAGTCGCGGCCGTTGCGGCTGGTGCCGGCGCCCTTCTTATGCGCCACCCTTGCTCTCCTTCTCCGCCTTCAAGGTGATCGACTCGACGGTCAGCCGCGAGAGCCGGCTGCGGTGACCGCGCGTCTTCTTGAAGGTCGACTTCGGCTTGTAGGTGAAGACCCGGATCTTCTCGCCCAGCACGTGCTCGGTCACCTTGACCTTGACCTTGGCGTGCCGGGCGGCGTCGGCGTCGTACTCACCGTCGCCGGTGCGCACGGCCAGGGGCTCGAGGGTGAGGCTCTTGCCCTCCTCGGCGTCGACACGGTCGACGACGAAGATGTCGCCGGTGCTCACCTTGAACTGCTGCCCGCCCACGCGCACGATGGCGTAGGCGACGTCACTCTGCTTCATAGGATCTCCCTCGGGACAACGGCCCATGATGGTAGTCAATCGCGGGGAGGGCTGTCAACGCGAGCCTCCCGCCAGCACCGCCGTGGCCCCGGTGCGCGCGGTCGCCGTGATACGCACCGTCCGGTGCTCGCCGAGGTACGGCCTGCCGCCCTCGACGATCACCATGTAGCCCTCGACGTAGCCCACGGCGTCGCGCGGGCTGTAGGTGAGGGCGAACTCGAGCTCGAGGTCGACCTCCTGACCCTCGCTCACCGGCACGCGCAGCTCCTGCACGTGCGCCACTGAGCCCTCGGCGAGGATGCGGATGCCGTCGACGGGCACGGTGGACGAGCTCTCGAGGAAGACGCGGCGCTTGGTCTCCTTCTCGAGCAGCTTCAGGCGACCGTTGGCTTCGAGCCGCTCGGCGACGCCGCGGTTGACCTCGACGAGCACGGCCTTGGCGTTGGACTTGCGGGCGTGGGCCCGCACACGGCGCTCGACCGCGAGCGCTACGGTCTCTTCTGACAGCACGCGGGCCTTCCCCATGCAGGTCTGGCAGGTGCGCGTGAGGATCCCGCGGGCGCCGTCGGTCGTGTTCTGGCGCGTCATCTCGACGAGGCCGAGCGGGGAGAGCTCGACCACGTAGCTCTTCGTGCGGTCGGTCTCGAGCTCGGCCTCGAGCTTGGCCAGCACCGCCTCGCGGTTGCGGGCGTGGGCCATGTCGATGAAGTCGATGACGATGATCCCGCCGATGTCGCGCAGGCGGAGCTGGCGCACGACCTCGCGGGCGGCCTCCATGTTCGTCCTCAGGATGGTGTCCTCGAGGGACCGTCCGCTGGTGAAGCGGCCCGAGTTGACGTCGATCACCGTCAGCGCCTCGGTGTGGTCGACGACCAGGTTGCCGCCGCTCGGCAGCGGCACGCGGCGCTCCAGGGCGCGGGCGATCTGCTCTTCGACCCCGTGGGCCTCGAAGAGCGGCTCGTCGCCCGTGTACAGCTCGACGCGGCCGGCGAGCTCGGGGGCGATCTTCTCGAGGTACGCCCTGATCGCCTTGAAGCGCTTCTCGTCGTCGACCAGCATGCGCTCGCAGGTCTCGTTCAACGTGTCGCGCGCCACCTCGAGCGCGATGTCGGCCTCGCCGTAGACGAGACCGGGGGCCTTGACCGTCTCGGCCTTCTTCTTCAAGCGCGACCACAGCCGCGAGAGGTACTGCATGTCGCGGCGCAGGTCCTCGAGCCCCTTGCCCTGGGCGTAGGTGCGCACGATGAGCCCGGCGTTGCGCGGCTTGAGCTGCTTCGAGACGTCGCGCAGACGCTCGCGCTCCGACTGGCCGAGGCGGCGCGAGACGCCGACCCCGCTGCCGCCGGGCACGTACACCAGGTAGCGCCCGGCCAGCGAGAGGTGGGTCGTGAGGCGCGCGCCCTTGCTCCCCATCGGGTCCTTCATCACCTGGACGGTGATCTCCTGACCGGGGCGCAGAACGTCGGCGATACGACGGCCGCGCCGCCGGCCCTCCTCGGTCTCGACCTCGTCCACGTAGAGGAAGCCGTTCTTCTCGAGGCCGAAGTCGATGAAGGCGGCGTCCATGCCCGGCACGACGTTCTCGACCTTGGCGCGGTAGATGTCGCCCAGGTACGACGGCTTGCCCGGCCGCTCGAAGTACATCTCGGCCAGATGACCGTCCTCGACCAGCGCGACGCGGATCTCGTTGCGCTGCTCGCTGACGAGGATGATCTTGTGCTCGACCGGCTCGGCGCCGGTGACGCCGACCGCCGCGCGGTCGCTCGGCGGCCTCGCCGCCAGCTCCGCGTTCTCGCGCACGATCGCCTTGGGGCGGCCGCGCTCGCGGCGCTTGGGCCGCTCGGTGGGCTTGGCGCCCTCGGGCTTCGCGCCCTCGGCAGCCTCGACCTTCGCGGGCTTCTCGCCTTTCGCGGGCTTCTCGGCCTTCGCGGGCTTCTCGGCCTTCGCACCCCGTGCGCGCTTGGCAGCCTTCGGCTCCTCGAGCCTCGGCGGCTCGGCCTCGGGCCGGCGCGCAGCTGCGGTCTCCACGGTGACCGCCGTCTCGGCTTCGGCCTCCGCGGGCCGTCCCGTCTCGGCTTCGGCGCCCTCGGCGGCCGCCTTGCGGCCACCGCGCCGGCCCCTCCTGCGGGCCGGCTTCGTCGCCGCCTCCTCGCCGGCCGCCGGGAGCGGCGGCAAGGCGCCCTCGGCGATCTCGGCCTCGGGGAGCAGGGCGCCGTGGTCCGGCGCCACCTCGGCGGCGGCACGGTCCAGGGCCTCGTGCTCGGCGGCCGCGAGACGCGCTTTGCGGGCCCGTGAACGGCGACCGCCGCGCGAGCCGCGCCGGCGCTTCGGCGCCGCGGACTCGTCGGCGGCCTCGCCGCCACCCTCGGCTACGTGTGCACTCTCGCCGCTGCCCCCCGCGGCGCCCGCCCCGTCGCCGGCGGCTTCGGGCTCGCCGGCCTTCGGGGCCTCGTCCGCGGCCTGCGGCGTGCTCTCGACCCGGCCGTCGCCGGCGACCTCGTCGCCAGCGCGCTCTTCGGCCTCGGCGCCGGACGGCTTCTTGCGCCGTCCGCCGCGGCGGCGTCGCGGCTTCTTCGCCGCGTCTTCGCCGGCGCCGGCCTCGGGGGTACCGGCCTCGGGGGTACCGGCCTCGGGGGTACCGGCCTCGGGGGTACCCGCCTCGACGTCGACGCCGGGGCCGGGTTCGGCCTCGCCGTGCTCGGCAGCCACACCGGCGTCCGCGGTCTTCTTGCGTCGTCCGCCACGGCGTCGGCGCGACGGCTTCGTCTCCGCCTGCTCGGCAGCTCCGGACTCAGCGGCAAGCGTCTCGGCCGCCCCGGCACCCGCGCCGGCCCCGGACGTGCTCGCGACGGCGTCCGGCTTCCCCGCGATCGCCTCTGGCTGGGCCGTCTCAGGCACGGCCGCCGCCTCGCTCTTGCGACGGCGCCGGCGCGGACGTGCCGCCGGTGCCGCCTCGCCGCCGGCCGGCGGCTCCGGCGCCGCGTCGAGCGTGTCCGGTGAGGGGCGCGTGGCTCCCTCGGCGCCGGCAGCGGTCTCCTGCGCCGGCGTTGACCCGGCCGTCCCCTCGGGGCCGGCCTCGGCCTTCTTGCGCGAGCGACCTCTGCCGCCGCGCCGCGACCTGCGCTTGTTTGCGGGGCTCGCACCCCCCGCCGTGTCGTCCCCGCTCGCGGCGGACCCGGCTGTCGGGTCCTGACCGGGCTCACCCGCACTCTCCTTCGAGTCGCGCGGCAGCCCCTCGGGGGCCTCGGCATCCTTGTCTCGTCTCACGTCCTCGCACTCCTTCACGTGGGCGCGTGCTGTGCACGCGCCGCTTCGGCGAACACGACCTCGACCCGGCGCAAGCGATGCAGCACGGGCTCGATGCCGGCCTTGTCCGCGATGACTTCGATGACTTCCTGCGGGCGCGCGGCCGTGCCCACGTCGTAGCGCACCTCGAACTCGAGGTGCGCCCCGCCGGGCGTCCCGCGACAGCTCATGGCCCCCACGCTCCGGCGCAGGTCGACCGTCTTCGTCCCTTTGGGGCCGCGGCGCACGACGCGCGGCGGCTCGTCCTCCTCGAACACTCGGACCGCGGCGGCGACGGCGACCGCGTCCCCGCGGACCTCGCAGGCGTAGCGGGCACGCAACGGCTGCGGCCGGGCGCGCAGCGGCGACTCCTGCAGCGCGATCGCTTCCAGTCCTTCCGGTGCTGCCGCCTTGAGCGCCGCGAGGCCGTCCCGCGCGCTCGGCGCAGCGTCCGTGACGCGCGCCACCGCGAGCTCGTCGTCGGCCGCCGCGCCCACCGGGAGCGGCAGCGGCAACGAGAGGCGCGGTTTCGGCCGCATGCCCTCGGAGAGCTCCAGCTCCACCCCGGCCCGAGCGAAGGTGCGCTGCACGGCGCGCAGGGTGTCGAGATGTGAGAGGTAGCGCGCCGGGCCGCGGCGGGCGAAGCTGACGAGCCACGTCCTCACGTCGGCAGCTCCCGCCGAGCCCCGGTCGTGGTGCCGCCGGACCGCAGCCTCATGCCAGCACCTCCATCTCGACGCCGGCGCCGCAGACGCCGCACGACACGCAGACCCCGCCGCGGCAGTCGGCCGTCGTCGCCAGCTCGGCGGCCCGCCGGCGCTCCTCCTCGAGAAAGGCAGAGGTCACGCGGGCGTCGACGACCGCGTGCCACGGCGCCGCGCTGCCGGTCTCGCCCCACGGCGCCCCCTCGCCGGCCGGTTCGCCGAGGGCGAGTCCGGCAACCGCGGCGGCGCCGCGCCACGCGGCCTCGTCGAAGTGCTCGGTCCAGCTGTCGAAGCGGGCCCCGCGGCGCCACGCGTCCTCGACGAGACGGTCGGTGCCCGGCCCGCCGCGGGCCAGCGTGGCCTCGACGAGCGAGCTCTCCAGGTGGTGCAGCGAGAGGCGTACGTGGCGCGGCATGGCCTCGCGCAGCAGGGACTGGCGCCGGCGCAGCGTCGCCTCGCCGGCGAACGGCTCGAGCTCGAACGGGGTGTGCGGCTTGGGCACGTACGAGGAGACCGAGACCGAGAGGCGGGCGCGGCCGCGCGCGATCTCCTTCGCCCGGCGCGCGACCGCGGCCGCCATCGCCGCGATGCCGAGCACGTCGTCGTCGCTCTCGCCTGGGAGTCCGATCATGAAGTAGAGCTTGAGGCCGGTGAAGCCGCCCGAGAACACGGCGCGTACGGCCTCCTCGAACTGTGTCTCGTCGACGCGCTTGTTGAGGCGCTCGCGCAGCTCCTGCGTGCCCGCCTCGGGGGCCAGCGTGACCGACCCGCGCTGCTCGGCGGCAAAGCCGGCCAGCGAGGTCGCCGCCGAGTCGATGCGCAGCGAGGGCAGCGAGACGCGGATGCCGGGGCGAAGGGCGCGGATGCGCCGCACGGCCTCGTCGATGCCGGAGTAGTCGCACGAGCTCAACGAGACCAGCGAGACCTCGTCGTAGCCCGTCGCCGCGAGCGCCCGCTCGGCCGCCGCGACGACCATATCGACCGGCCGCTCGCGGACCGGGCGGTACCAGATGCCGGCCTGGCAGAAGCGGCAGCCGGCCGTGCAGCCGCGCATGACCTCGATGACGACGCGGTCGTGCACCGCCTCGACCAGCGGTACGAGCGGCCGCTCAACGGGCGGCGTATGCGCGAAGTCAGTGAACACCTGGCGCTCGACCGGGCCGGTCTGGGCCTCGTGTGGCAGCCAGACGCCGGGGACGGCGGCGAGGGCCGCGAGGCGCCCGGCGCGCGTCGGTGCGCCGAGCGCCTCGACGATCGCCGCCATGCGCCCCTCGACCTCGCCGATGAAGAAGGCCTCGAAGAACGCCGCCAGAGGCCAGGGGTCGGCCACCGCCGGCCCGCCGCCCATGACGATGGGATCCCCCTCCCCGCGCTCGGCGGCGTGCAGCGGCACGCCGGCGAGGTCGAGCATCTCGAGCACGTTCGTGCAGGCGAGCTCGTGCGGCAGGGTGAATCCCCACAGGTCGCACGCGGCCACCGGCTCCGCCGACTCGAGCGACCAGAGCCGCACGCCGCGGGCGCGCATGAGGTCGGCCATGTCGGGCAGCGGGCAGTAGGCCCGCTCGGCCGCGGCCGGCGTGCGGTCGTTCACGAGCTCGTAGAGGATCTGCAGGCCGGGGTTGGAGATGCCGACCTCGTAGGCGTCCGGGTAGGACAGCACGATGCGCGGGCGGACCCCGGGCTTGCGGCGCAGGTTGAACTCCCCGCCCACGTAGCGCCCGGGTCGTACGACCCGCGCCAGCAGATCTTCTAGCTCATCCGGTGGCCAGTCCTCCTGGAAGACGTGCCTTGAGGCGGTCGAATTGTCGAGCAAGCTTCGTCACCCGTGTCGTGGTGAGCGGCGCGCCGGCCTCGAAGTAGGCGATGGCGGCGCGGCCGAGGGCGATCGTCCCGGTGAAGCCGACGGCGCCCTTGAGCGCCCAGCCGAAGCCCGGGACGTAGGTGAGCGACTGTCGCGCCAGCGTACGCATGGCGAACGCGGCGCCGACGACGGAGAGGATCTCGAGGGCCCGCTGGAAGCCCAGCTCTTCGTCGTAGGCCTGGGCGATGCGCAGGATCATGCGGATCTGGTTGGCGGTCATCGCCGGCATGTCGGCGCCGGGGATGAAGACGACGGCGCCGATCACGGCGTTCTGGCGCGCCCCCTTGAGGACGAGATCCTCGGCGACGGCGCGGCGCAGGAACGGGAGCCGCGCGGCGAGGCCCGGCGCCCCGTCCCCGGCGGCGTCGGCGAGGCGCGCGGCCAGGGTCGGGCCCGGGTCGCCGGGGCGCCCGAGCGACACGGCCACATCGGACGGCGACACCCCGCCGCCGAGCAGCCGGGCGACGGCCGCCGGCGAGCCCGCCCGCGGCGCGTAGACGACGACCTGCGCCCCCGCGGCGCCGGCCGCGGCGGCGGCCGGCGCCGCCGCGGCCGGCGCCGTCTCGGGCGCGACCACGACGACGACGTCCCAGCGCCCGGCGACGGCCGAGTCGCGAGGGAAGCCGTCGAGCGGCAGGACGTCGAAGACGGCGCTGAGGCCGCCGCGGGTGTCGCCGGCGCCTTCGGAGAGGGCGCGGGCGAGCTCGGACAGGGCCTCCCCCTCGCCGACGAGGCACAGCGCCGGGCTCCTGCCCGTGCGGTCGCGCACCTCGCTCAGCAGCTTGAGGATGCGGTTGACGCTAAGGGCGGGCACGGCGCTCCCTGGGGTCGGCGGTCGCCCGCACGTGGATGCTCTGCAGCAGACCGATCATCATCAGGAACGTGATCATCGCGGCGCCGCCGTAGCTCACGAAGGGCAACGGGATACCTGTCACCGGCATGATACCAATAGTCATCCCTATGTTGACGAACATCTGGAAGAGGAACATCACCGCGATGCCCCCCGCCATGATGCTGCCGTACATGTCGCGCGACAGGGTGGCGATGCGCAGCGCTCGCCACAACAGCAGGCCGTAGAGCGCGAGGAGCACGCAGGCGCCGACGAAGCCGTAGCGCTCGCCGATGACGGCGAAGATGAAGTCGGTGTGGTGCTCGGGGAGGAAGTCGAACGCCGTCTGCGTGGCCGCGGCGCCGCGCCCGGTCAGCGCGCCCGACCCGATGGCGATCGTCGACTGCACGATGTTGTACCCCGTGCCAGACGGGTCGCGCCCGGGGTCGACGAAGACGAGCAGGCGCTCCATCTGGTACTCCTTGATGAGCTCGACGCCCAGCCGCGGCAGGACGCCGAGGACGAAGGCCGCGACGCCGGCGGCCGCGGCGCCGAGGACGGCGAAGTGTGTCCAGCGGGTGCCGTAGAAGTACAGCAGCGCGAGGGTCAGCACGGCGTAGACCGAGGCCGTGCCGAAGTCGGGCTGGAAGAAGACCAGGGCCCCGGGCACGGCGGCGTAGAGCAGAGCCTCGGCCGTGATGCGCCGCGAACCGAGCAACTCCATGCGGTCGACGAGGAACGCGCCCAGGCACACGGTGAGCAGCAGCAGCCCGAACTGCGAGGGCTGGAAATTGAAGAACGGCAGCTCGATCCAGCGCCGCGAGCCGCGGGTGACGCTGCCGACCACGTAGACGGCGGCGATCGACAGGACCATCGCCCCGTACAGCGCCCACTGCCAGCGCCGGTAGTGCTCGTAGTCGATCGCCGCCAGCACGAGGAGCACGAGCAGGCCGACGGCGGCGTACACGCCCTGCTGGACGGCGTAGTAGCCGGGCTGCCCCTCGACGTCCTGGTGGGTGGCGAAGTAGACGACCGCGATGCCGACGACCACCACGCCGAGGGTGACCGCGAGCAGCAGGTAGTCGAGGTGGCGCAGGTAGCCCCGCCAGCCCACGATCAGTCCGTCCCGGTGGCGCCCGTCGAGAGCCCGGTGTCGAGGTCGAAGAGCGCGTCGTAGATCATGCGCGCGGCCGGGGCGGCCACGGCGCCGCCGTGGCCGCCCTGCTCGACCATGACGACGACGGCGTACTTCGGGTCGTCGTACGGCGCGTAGCTCGCGTACCAGGCGTAGTCGCCCTTGCCGTACACCTCGGCGGTGCCGGTCTTGCCGGCGACCTCCACCGGGTAGCCGGCGAAGACCGGCCCCGAGGTGCCGACCGTGGCCGCCAGGCGCAGCCCCCGGCGCACCTGCTCGAGGGTGCCCGACGAGACGTCGAGCTCGCGCCGCGGATCGAAGACGAACTTGCGCGTCACCTTGCCCTGGGGCGAGAGCGCCTTGAGGGCGAGGTGCGGCTGCACCACCTTGCCGCCGTTGGCGATCGCCGCGTAGGCGACCGCCATCTGCAACGGCGTGACCTGCAGGTCGCCCTGGCCGATCGCCATGAGGATCGAGTTGCCCGGCTTCCAGATCTTGTCGATCTCGGTCTCGAAGTACTCCTGCCGCCACTCGGGCGTCGGCACGAGGCCCCCCGCCTCCCCGGGGATGTCGAGCCCCGTGGGCCGCCCCAGGCCGAGACGCACCGACCACTCGGCGAGCTCGGAGCCGGGCCGCCTATAGAAGGCGTAGCCGACGTTGTAGAAGAAGACGTCGCACGACTCGGAGAGCGCCTCGGTCACGTTGTCGTGCCCGTGGCCGCCCGACAGCCAGCAGTTCCAGTGCGTCTTGCCGAGCTCGCCCGAGGACGGGAAGCGCCCGTTGCAGTAGAAGCGCGTGTACGGGCTGATCACGCCCTCTTCGAGAGCGGCCACGGCGTCGATCGCCTTGTAGGTCGAGCCCGGTGCGTACAGGCCCTGGAAGGCCTTGTCGACGATGGGGTTGTTGGCCGACGGCTTCCTGAGCTTCGCCCAATCCTTCGGGGAGAGGCCGCCGACGTACACCTCGGGGTCGAACGACGGGTAGCTCGCCATCGCCAGCACCTCGCCGTTGCGCACGTCGAGCACGACCGCGGCGGCCCCGTTGGCCGCCCAGTCGTGGTTCGCGTGCGCCAGGTCGATGCCGTAGCGCAGGGCCCGCTCGGCCGCCTCCTGCACGTCGGCGTCGAGCGTCGTGACCAGCGTGTCGCCGGACTCGGGCAGGCGGCCCCCGACGGGGTCGCTCCCCTTGGGGCGCCCATAGGCGTCGACCTCGATCGTCGCCACCCCGTCGCGCCCGCGCAGCCAGCGGTCGTAGCCGGCCTCCACGCCCCCCTGGCCGATCACGTCGCCGGCCGAGTAGCTCCTGTAGGCCGGCTGCTTGAGCTGCTCGGCACTGATCTCGCCGAGATGGCCGAGGAGCTGCGCGGCGAGGTCGCCCTCGGGGTACGAGCGCAGGTAGTTGCGCTGCACCTCGACACCCGGGAAGAGATCCGTGCGCTCGAGGATGCGGCCGACCACCTTGCGCGACACGTCTTCCTTGAGGATCACGAGGTCGTACGGGTAGCCGCCGTACTCCTCGAGCTCGCGGCGGATCTTCTTCGTCCTCATGCCGAGCACCTTCGCCAGGCGCTCCGTGACCGCCTCGAAGTCCTCCTCGGGGACGTCCATCGGCCGGATGCCGATGGCGAGCCCGGGGCGGTTCTCGACGATGACCTTGCCGTCGCGGTCGACGATGGCCCCGCGCGGCGCGACGATCTCGACGGAGCGCAGGCGGTTGTCGTTGGCCTGGTCGACGTAGCGCCCGGCGCTGAGGATCTGCAGGAACCAGAGACGGAAGAGGATGACCGCGACCAGCACGACGGCGATGCCGACGAGGACGGCCACGCGCAGGGCGATGGACGGCGTCAGCAGAAGCGGCTGGTCGGGGCGCCCGGTGCGGATCGGCCGCTCGCGGCGGACGGGCTGTCTAGGCCGTCTCGTGCGCACGGAGCACCCCCGGGCCGCGCAGCGCGACGCGCACGGCGACGTAGAAGGGAACGGCCAGCAAGGTGTTGAGGACGAGCGAGGGCAGCACCACGCGGGTGAACGTGAACCCCAGCGGCACCTGACGCTCGAGCAGATACTGGGTCGTGATGAAGAGCAGGTCGGCCAGCAGGGTGCCGGCGAAGACGCTCACCATCGGCGCCACGCCGGTGGAGAGGTCGGCGGTCTCGGCGTAGCGGCCGGCGAAGTAGCCGACGAGGACGAAGACGAAGGCGCTCACGCCCAGGGGCTCCATGAGCGAGACGGCGACGAGCGTGCCGGTGATGAAACCGAACGCGGCGCCGATCTCGGAGCCGCGCAGCAGGCCGACGCAGACCAGGATGATGAGGGCGAAGTCCGGGTTGGCGCCGAGGATGCGCACGTTCGGCGCCACGGTCGTCTGCAGGAGCCAGGCGACGAGCAGCACGCCGGCCAGCCGGGCCAGGTCGGGCCAGGTCGGCCAGGCGCGCTCGGTCGTCTCGCTCGGCTGTCGGCGGGTCACCGGCACACGACGCTCACGATGTCGAGGGTGCGGAAGTCGGCGAACGGCCGCACGGTGATGGACTGGTAGAGGTCGACGTCCTGCACGGCGACGGTCTCGACCACGCCGATCGGGATGCCCCTGATGAAGAGTGAGCCCTCGAGCCCCGAGGTCGTCACGTACTGCCCGACCACGACCTCCTCCTTCTTGTCGACGTACTGCAGCGAGAGGTCGCCGGTGACACTGCCGGCGAGGATGCCCTGGGCGCTGCCGGGGACCACGACGGCGTCGACGTAGCTCTGCTGGTCGGTGATGAGCATGACCTGCGCGGCCCGCGGGGTGACTCGCGACACGCGCCCGACGAGCCCCTCCCCGTTGATGACGGCGTCGTAGCGCCGAATGCCCTGGGCGCTGCCCACGTCGATGGTCACCGACGAGTACCAGGCGGTCGTCGAGCGGGCGATCACGCGCGCCGCCACGAGGCGCACGTCGGCCGGGAAGACCTTCTTGCGCTGCATCTCGACGAGCGCGCGCAGCTCGTCGTTCTCGGCCTGGGTCACGAGCTCCTGGGCGACGCCGGCGCGGAGCTCGTCGAGCTCGGCCCGCAGGCGCTCGTTCTCGGACTTGGCGCGGAACAGGTCGGCGCTCCAGTTCCAGGCGTCGCGGAACGGCTGCGTGGCGCGCGCGCTGCCGTACTGCAGCGGGGCGACGACGCGCAGGGCGGTGTCCTGCACGCGGTGGGCGAAGCCGCTCTCGCTCTCGCGGAAGTAGAGCGTGAGCAGAGCGATGGAGACGAGCAGCAGGAGCACGACGAGCACCCGCCGCCGAAGCGCGCGCCGGCGGTTCACAAGCCCGGGATGGCTCGCCTACCGCCCTCGCGGCCGCGCGTAGTGTTTGCTCTTGACGAGCACATCGAACTCCTCGAGGTACTTGCCCGACCCCACGGCCACGCAGGTCAGCGGCGACTCGGCGAGATGCACCGGCATCTGGGTCTCCTCGCGCAGGCGCTCGGGGAAGCCCTGCAGGAGGGACCCGCCGCCGGCGAGCATGATGCCGCGGTCCATGATGTCGCTGGCCAGCTCGGGCGGCGTCTTGTCGAGGGTCGCCTTGATGGCGTCGATGATCGCCTGCGTGGGCTCCTCGAGCGCGGTGCGCACCTCTTCTGAGGAGAGAACGACGGTCTTGGGGAGGCCGGTCACAAGGTCGCGGCCGCGGATCTCGGCCTGCTCCTCCTGCGGCAGCGGGTACGCCGAGCCGATCTCGAGCTTGATCTCCTCGGCGGTCTGGCTGCCGATCAGCAGCTTGTACTCCTTCTTCACGTAGCTGATGACGGCCTCGTCGAGCTCGTCGCCGCCGACGCGGATCGACTGGCTCACGACGATGCCGCCGAGCGAGATGACGGCCACCTCGCTGGTGCCGCCGCCGACATCGACGATCATGCTGCCGGTGGGCTCGGCGACCGGCAGCCCGGCGCCGATCGCGGCGGCCATGGGCTCTTCGATCAGGGTCGCCCAGCGGGCGCCGGCCGAGTAGGTCGCCTCTTCGACGGCGCGCTTCTCGACCCCGGTCACGCCCGACGGCACGCAGATGACCACCCGCGGGTGCGCCCAGCGGTTCTGCATGACCTTGCGGATGAAGTGGCGCAGCATCTGCTCGGTCACGTCGAAGTCGGCGATCACGCCGTCCTTGAGCGGGCGCACGGCGCTGATGGTCGCCGGCGTGCGGCCCAGCATGCGCTTGGCCTCGGCGCCGACGGCGTGCACCTCGCCGCTGCGGTGGTCGATGGCCACGACGGAGGGCTCCGAGAGCACGATGCCGCGGCCGCGCAGGTAGACGAGCGTGTTGGCGGTGCCGAGATCGACCGCCATGTCGCGGGCACCGAAACCGGTCAGGAAGTCGAAGACGCCGATGACTGCTCCTTTCGCGAGCGCCGCACGCAGGCGCCGAACGGTTAGTCTAGAGCATCGTCCTGCCCGTCGCCAACGCGGCGCCGGGGCCGCAGGTCGCCGGCGGCGCCCCTGAGAACGGCGCCCCGCCGAAGGCTCACGGCGTCGGCGGCGCCCACGACAGCGGCGCCACGCCGAAGGCTGCGAGCGTCTCGACGAGCAGCGCGACGGGCAGGCCGACCACGTTGAAGTAGTCGCCCTCTACGGATTCAACAAGGGCCGACCCGACTCCTTGGATGGCGTAGGCGCCGGCGCGCTCGCGCCACTCCCCGGCGGCGACGTAGCGCGCGACGGCGGCCTCGTCGAGAGGCCGGAAGCGCACGCCCGTGCCGGCGTGCCCGACGGCCTCGCGCCGGCCGTCGCAGAGTGCGAGGCCGCTGAAGACCTCGTGGCGCCGGCCGGCCAGGAGGCGCAACGACGCGCGCGCCTCCTCCTCCCCGGCCGCCTTGCCGAGGATGCGCCCGTCGACGACGACCACCGTGTCGATGCCGAGCACGAGCTCGCCCGGCTCGAGAGCGACGCGGGCGAGCACCTCGCGCGCCTTGCCGAGGGCGTTCTGCTCCACCGTGGCCACGGGGTCGCCGGCGAGCACGCCCTCGTCGTGGGCGCTGACCACGACCTCGAAGGGGATCCCGAGCTGCTCGAGGATGGCCCGCCGCTGCGGCGAGCGCGAGGCGAGGATGACCGCGAAGCCGCCCACCGGCCGCCCAGACCTAGACGAGCTCCCCAGCGGCGAAGAAGAGGCCGATCTCCCGCGCCGCGCTCTCGGGGCCGTCCGAGCCGTGGACCACGTTCTCGGCCATGACCGTGGCGAAGTCGCCGCGGATCGTGCCCGGAGCCGCCTTGACGGGGTCGGTCGCGCCCATCATCGTGCGCGCCACCGTGATCGCCTCGTTGCCCTCCCACACCATGGCCACGACCGGCCCCGAGGTGATGAAGTCGACGAGCTCGCCGAAGAACGGCTTCTCGCGGTGTTCGGCGTAGTGCCGCTCGGCGAGGTCTCGCGGTATGCGCATCAGCTTCATCGCCCGCAGCTCGAGGCCGCGACGCTCGAAGCGCGCGATCACCTCACCGACCAGGCCGCGCGCAAACCCGTTGGGTTTGACCATGACGAACGTGCGTTCCACCAGACTCCTCCCGGACTCAGAGACGACCCTCGCGGATCGCGAGCCGTAGCGCCGCGGCGTCGCCGCGGCTCACCTGTAGGCGTTCTCGAGCTCGCCGGCGCCGCTGTGGACCTCGGCCTCGCAGTAGGGGCACACCCGCCACTGCGGATCGACCGGCCGGCGGCACGAGTGGCACACGCCGCGGAGGCGCCGGCCGCACGTCGGGCAGATGAGGTAGTCCTCGCGCGTCGGCGTGCGGCAGAAGGGGCAGCGCTCCTCGCTCGCCAGGCGCTGCTCCATCATCCTCATCTCGAGCTCGCGCTCGCGGACGTCGTCGAGGTACTCGGGCGGCCGCACGATGGTGTAGACCAAGGCACCCAGGGGGCCGAACACCAGGCCGGTCAGGGCGGCGACGGCGAGTACGATCTTGTCGTCGATGCGGCGCCGGGCGTCCTTGAACACCCAGTAGGCGCAGGCCAGCCACACCACGATCACGAGGAAGTAGAACAGCAGGACGATGAACTCCCAGGTCGCCGAGCCGAAGAAGTCGGTGACGGTCTGCAGAGGATCGTCGTTCGTGGTCTCAGCGACCAGCGGCCAGTCAAGCACCCAGTCTCCTCTCGACGGTCGAGCCGGCGTCCGTGCCGCCCCCCTCGGCGGCGGCCGGCGGCCGCGTGCCCACGGCGGCAGCGGCCAGCGCGTGCATCATACCCGAGAAGATGCGCCCGTGGGCCGGGTAGAGCGCGTACCAGTAGAGCAGCCCGGCGAGCCCGCGCGGCGCGAAGTAGGCCGTCTGGACGAGCCGCGTGCCGTCGCCCTCGGGCCGCGTCTCGAACTCGAGCCAGGCCCGCCCCGGCACCTTCATCTCGGCCCGCAGGCGCAGGAGGCGGCCGGGCTCGACCGCCTCGACGCGCCAGAAGTCGAGGGCGTCGCCCGGCCGCAGCTCGACCGGGTCGCGCCGCCCGCGCCGCAGACCGACGCCGCCGACCAGCCGGTCGAGCGCCCCGCGCGCCTCCCAGGCCCAGTCGTAGACCGGGTAGCCCCGCTCGCCGCCGATCGTGGCGATCACCGCGAACACGGCCTCCGGCGCCGCCGGCACGTGCGTCTGCCGGCGCTCGAGCTGCAGACCCTCCCGCACGCCCAACATGACCGGAGCACGGTCGCCCTGCGAGGTCACGAGGGCGTCTGACCAGGCGGTCTCCACGTCGCGCGCCTCGAGGTGGGCCACGGCCCGGCGCACGGCCTCCTCGTAGCTGACCGGCCGGATGCCGGGGAAGAGCTCGCCGGCGCTGCCGTCGCGCACGATCGTCTCGTTGCGGAGACCCTCGATCAGGGGCCGGGCAACGGCCCCGGGTATCGGCGTGACGAGATGGACCCAGTACGACGAGAGCCGCGGCGTCAGCACCGGGACCGGCAGGAGCCGCCGGCGCAGGCGGCGGACGCGGGCATAGCCCTGCATCATCTCGCCGTAGGTGAGCACGTCGGCGCCGCCGACCTGGACGACCCGCCCCGCGCTCGCCGGCACGTCGAGCGCCGCGACGAGGTAGTCGAGCAGGTCGGCGACGGCGATCGGCTGGACGCGCGTGAAGACCCACTGCGGACAGACCATGACCGGGAGGCGCTCGGTGAGGTAGCGGATCATCTCGAACGAGATGCTGCCCGCCCCGACCACGACCGCGGCGCGGAACTCCGTGACCGGCACGCCGCTCTCGCGCAGGGCGTCGCCGGTGTCCTGGCGCGAGCGCAGGTGCTGGGAGAGGTCGGCGTCGGGGTCGCCGAGGCCGCCGAGGTAGACGACGCGGCGCACGCCCGCGCGCGCCGCTGCCTTGGCGAAGGCGCGCGCGGCGGTGACGTCGCGTTCGTGGAAGCCGTGCCCGGCGGCCATCGAGTGGACGAGGTAGTACGCGACGTCCACACCTTCGAAGGCCTTCGGAAGGCTCGTGGGCTCGAGCACGTCGCCGGCCACGACCTCGACCGCTCCGGCCCAGCCGCGGCCCTTCAGGCGCTCCGGGTCGCGTACGAGGCAGCGCACGCGCCGCCCGGAGGCCAGCAGCCGCGGGACGAGGCGGCCACCGACGTAGCCCGTCGCACCGGTGACGAGGATGACATCAGGGTCCATGGGGGCTCCCTCTGTCGGCGATTCCCGGCCGCGCCGCGCGCCGCCGGCCGCGCCTGTGCTTCACCTGCCCGCCCCGAGCGCCGGCAGCGTCACCCCGGCGAGGTCGTCGCCGACGAGGTAGCCGACGAAGAAGGCCACGAGGGCCAGGATGAGGACGACGAGGAGCGCGACGACGAAGCGCACGACCGGTCTCGCTCTCTGACGCGCCATCCTCCCTCCCTGGGTCCGCGCAAGTATACCGAAGGTGAGAGACCCTTCAACGAGGGACTCAGACGAGCCCAGCCGCGTCACGCAGGTCCTCGAGCAGGTAGAGCGAGCCGGTCACGAGGACGCTGCCCACCGGCGTCGCCAGGCGCTTGGCCTCGCCGAGCGCCTGCTGGGGGTCGGCTACGGCGAGGACGCGGCAGGTCGCCCCGCCGCGCGTCACCGCGTCGCGGGCGGCGGCGGCCAGGCGTGACGCGGGCAGGCTCCGCGCCTGGCTCGCCTGCGTGCAGACGAGCGTGTCGCAGTGCGCGACCAGGCCGTCGAGCATCGTGCCGAAGTCCTTGTCGCGCATGATCGCGACGAGCGCGACGCGCGGCGCCGGCACCGCCAGCGCCGCGAGGCTCGCCGCCAGCACGGCGACACCGTCCGGGTTGTGCGCCCCGTCGGCGACGAGCAGGGGCCGGCCGGCGACGACCTGCAGGCGGCCGGGCACGACCGCCGCCTCCAGGCCGGCACGCACGGCGCCCGCGTCGAGCCGCCCGAGCAGGCGCTCGACGGCCATCACCGCGAGGGCGGCGTTGTCGCGCTGGTAGAGGGCGGCCGTGGGCAGGCGGAGACGGTCGAGCGTGAGCGTGGGCGTCGTGACACGGAACTCGGCGGGCTCGCCGGAGACCGAGAACTCGCGGCCCAGGAACCACGGCCGCGCGCCGGCGCGCCGGCAGACCGCCACGGCGGCCGTCTCGAGCCCGTCGAGGCAGCCGAACACGACGTCGCCGCCTTTGATGACGGCCGCCTTCTCGGCGAAGATCATCTCCCGCGTGTCGCCGAGGACCTCGGTGTGCTCGAGGCCGATGTTGGTGAGCACGACCACGGGGGCGGCGACCACGTTGGTCGCGTCGAGCCGCCCGCCGAGACCCGCCTCGAGGGCGACGGCCTCGACCGACTCCTCGGCCAGGGCGAGCAGAGCCGCCACCGTCAGCACCTCGAACTGCGTGGTGTCGCCGAGCTCGGCCGGCAGCCGCGCGACGGCGGCGCGCACGACCTCGACGGCGCCGCCGAATCGCTCCGCGCTGATCGGGCGGCCGTCGACGACGACGCGCTCGCAGAACCCCGTCAGGTGCGGCGACAGGTAGGCGCCCGCGCGCAGGCCGTGCGCGCCGAGTAGCGCCGCGGCGTACCGGGTCGTGGACGACTTGCCGTTGGTCCCGACGACGTGCACGACGCGATACGCGTCCTGAGGCCGCCCGAGGCCGTCGAGCAGGACGCCGACGCGCTCCAGCCCGGGTCGCATGCCGAAGGCGGCCAGCGACTCGAGGTAGCGCTCCCAGTCAGTCGTCACGCGCTCCTCCCCAGAGGCCCGAGCGGGAGCCCGCCGCGTCGCCGGGCCCCTCACCCGCCGCGCACGGCGGCGAGGCGCGCGGCCACCTCGTCGGCCTCGCGCCGGTAGCCGGCGAGCTTGGCGCGCTCCTTGTCGACGACCGCCGGCGGCGCCTTCTCGACGAAGGCGGCGTTGCCGAGCTTCGCCGTGCCGCGCGCCACCTCGGCCTCGAGCTTCGCAAGCTGGGCGGCGAGCCGCACGGCCTCCTCGGCGCGGTCGACGACGGCGGCCACGACGAGACGGCCGCCGGGCACGAGGAGCACGTTCTCGTCGTCGCCGTCCGCGCCCGCTCCTGCATCGCCCTCAGTCGCGCCCGGGCCGCCGCCGGCGCCCGTCGCGAGCTCGACCCTGGAAAGCGCCCTGAAGGCCGGCGCGTACGAACAGTACGCCTCCTCGGCGCCGGCCTCGTCGGCGACGAAGCGCGCCTCGAGGACCTGCCCCGGGGCGACGCCGCTCTCGGCGCGGAAGGCGCGGACGGCGTTGACCGCCGCCTGCACCCGCGCCACCGCGGCCTCGTCGTGCGGCGACAGCAAGGCATCGTCGCGGCGCGGGTGCTCGGCCGTGAGCAGCGGTGCGGCGCCGTACTGGGCCGCGATCTCCTCGGTCACGTACGGCAGGAACGGGTGCAGCAGGCGCACGATACCGTCGAGCACCCAGCGCGCGTGCCCGCCGGCGGCGCGACGCGCGGCCTCGTCCTCGCCGTACAGTCGCGGCTTGACCATCTCGAGGTACCAGTCGCAGAACTCGTCCCAGACGAAGTGGTAGAGGGTGTCGACGGCGCGGGCGAAGTCGTAGGCGGCGACGGCGCCCTCGACGGCGCCGAGGCAGCGCTGGAAGCGGCTCGCGATCCAGCGGTCGACCTGGTGGGCGTCGCTGCGCGCCGCCTCGCAGCCCTCGCTCGCCAGCAGCACCAGTCTCGAGGCGTTCCACAGCTTGTTGGCGAACCCGCGGCCCATGGCGATGCGCTCCTCGGAGAAGCGCACGTCCTGAGTGCTCGACATGAGCAGCAGGGCGAAACGCGTGGCGTCGGCGCCGTACTTGTCGATCATCTCCAGCGGGTCGATGCCGGTGCCCAGCGACTTGCTCATGCGGCGCCCGTCGGCCGCCTGGATCACGGAGTGGATGTAGACGTCGCGGAAGGGGATCTCGCCGACGAACTCGAGACCCATCATGACCATGCGCGCGACCCAGAGGAAGATGATCTCGCGCGCCGTGCTCAGCATGTCCGTGGGGTAGAAGCAGGCGAGGTCCGGGGTCTCGTCCGGCCACCCCCAGGTGGCGAACGGCCAGAGGGCCGAGCTGAACCAGGTGTCGAGCACGTCGGTGTCGCGCCGCAGGGCCCGCCCGCCGCAGGCGGGGCACGCCGGCGGCGCCTCCTCCTCGACGATCACCTGGCCGCAGCCCTCGGCCTCGCAGTACCAGACCGGCAACTGGTGCCCCCACCAGAGCTGGCGGCTGATGCACCAGGGCCGCAGGTTCTCCATCCAGTCGATGTACACGCGACCCCAGCGCTCGGGCGTGAACTTCACGCGCCCGTCGCGCACCACCTCGGTCGCGGGCTTGCGCAGCTCGTCCATGTCCATGAACCACTGCTCGCTGATCAGCGGCTCGATGAACGTGCCGCAGCGGTCGCAGCTCGCCACGCTGTGCGGGAAGTCCTCGACCTTCTCGAGCGCGCCGAGCTTGTCGAGGTCGGCGATCACGCGCCGGCGCGCCTCCATGATCTCGAGCCCGGCGTACGGTCCGCCGGCCTCGGTGATGACGCCCGCAGTGCCGATCGCCTGGACGGCGTCGAGCTTGTGGTCGCGGCCGATCTCGAAGTCGGTGATGTCGTGCGCCGGCGTGATCTTGAGGGCGCCGCTGCCGAAGTCCTTCTCGACGCGGACGTCGGCGATCACCGGCAGCTTGCGGCCGAGCAGAGGCAGGACGGCCGTGCGGCCGACGACGTCGGCGTAGCGACCGTCGTCGGGGTTCACGGCCACCGCCGTGTCGCCGAGCATCGTCTCGGGGCGGGTGGTCGCGATCGTCACGCTACCGCCGCCCTCGAGCTCGTAGCGCACGTGGTAGAGACGGCCCTGGTCTTCGACGTGGGCGACCTCGAGGTCGCTGATCGCCGTGCCGCAGCGCGGGCACCAGTTGACGAGGTAGGAGTCCTTGTAGATGTAGCCCTTCTTGTGGAGGGCGACGAAGACCTTGAGCACGGCGCGCACGTAGCCCTCGTCGAAGGTGAAGCGCTCGCGCTCGTAGTCGCAGGCGCAGCCGAGGCGCTTGAGCTGGTTGATGATGTTGCCGCCGTACTCCTCGCGCCAGGCCCAGACGCGCTTCGCGAACTCCTCGCGGCCCAGGTCCTCCTTCGTGAGACCCTGGGCGCGGAGCTGCTTCTCGACCACGTTCTGCGTGGCGATGCCGGCGTGGTCGGTGCCCGGCAGCCAGCAGGCGTTCTCGCCCAGCATGCGGTGGTAGCGGATGAGCACGTCCTGGATCGTCCCGTTGAGGGCGTGACCCATGTGGAGGTTGCCGGTGACGTTGGGCGGCGGGATGACGATGGAGTAGGACGCCCTTGCCTCGTCGGGCTCGGCGTGGAAGAGCCGGCTCTCGAGCCACTCGCGCGTCCAGCGTGCCTCGACGGCGGCCGGCTCGAAGCGGGTCGTCTCCTTCAGGTGGTTCAGTGCGTCGCTCATCGGACCTCGGCGTCGGCGGCTGGTCGTGGGCCGGCCCGCTCGCCGGCCGGCACGGGGCCGGTTGGGCGGCGGGCGGCCGCGGGGGTGCTCACGCCCGCCGCGGCCTCGCGACAGTATACCGGGAAGTGCCGGCCGGCTCGCAGCCCGCGCGGCGCGTTGGCGTGCCGGCGGCGACCGTCGCCGAGCGACGGCCGCGGGCGCCCCGGCGGCGGCTCAGCGCGGCGGCGACGGCGGCTCGCTGCCAAGGCAGGCGGCGGCCTGACGACGGCCGCTACCGGCGGGCGTGCACCGCACTCGCCGCCGCCCTCTCAGTCGCGGCGGCACGCGGTGCCGCGCGCGTCAGCCGTCGGCCTCGGGCGGGAGCTCCCCGCCGCTCGCCTCGAGCGCGCACACCTGGCAGAACTCGTGCGAACCCTCGATCAGCGCACCGCACTGCGAGCAGTGCTGCTCGAGCTGGCCGCTGCCGGCGTCGACGCCCGGCTCGCTGGCGGCGCCGGGGATCTGGTGGTCGTGTCCGTCGGTCATCGGGCCTCCTCTCGCCGGCGAAGCCGGCGTCACGGCCCAGTGTACCCGGACCGGGCGGGGCGAGAAGAGCGTGAGGCCGCGGGCGGGGCGAGAGAGCGTGAGGCCGCGGGCGGGGCAGCCGCCCGCGGCCTCACGAGAGCGATGGCCGCGCCGGCCGCCGGCCGGCCCGGCCTCAGGCCGACTCTTCGTCCAGCTCGAGGTGGGACTTGTCGGCCTCGGTGACCAGCGTCGGGTCGATACCCCTCTCGATCGTCTCGCGGGTGATGACGCACTTGCGCACGTCGGTGCGCGACGGCAGGTCGAACATCACGCCCATCAGCGACTCCTCGATGATGGTGCGCAGGCCGCGCGCCCCGGTACCCCGGTCGAGCGCCTTGACGGCGATCGCGTTCATCGCTTCGTCGGCGAAGACGAGCTCGACCCCGTCGAGCGAGAAGAACTTCTGGTACTGCTTGACGAGCGCGTTCTTGGGCTCGGTGAGGATGCGCACGAGGTCGCCCTCGTCGAGGTTGTGCACCGCGCTCACCACCGGCAGGCGGCCGATGAACTCGGGGATGAGGCCGAAGTTGAGCAGGTCCTCGGGGAGCACGTGGCCGAAGATCGTGCCCGGGTCCTTGTCGGCCTTGCTGGCGATGTCGGCCATGAAGCCCACGCCCTGGCGCCCGATGCGGCGCTCGATGATCTTCTCGAGCCCCGAGAAGGCGCCGCCGCAGACGAAGAGCACGTTGGTCGTGTCGATGGTGAGGAACTCCTGGTGGGGGTGCTTGCGGCCGCCCTGCGGCGGCACGCTCGCCGTCGTGCCCTTCGAGGATCTTGAGCAGCGCCTGCTGCACGCCCTCGCCGGAGACGTCGCGCGTGATGGACGGGTTGTCGGCCTTGCGCGCGATCTTGTCGATCTCGTCGATGTAGATGATGCCGGTCTCGGCGCGCTTGACGTCGAAGTCGGCCGCCTGGATCAGCTTGAGGAGGATGTTCTCGACGTCCTCGCCGACGTAGCCGGCCTCGGTCAGGGCGGTCGCGTCGGCGATCGCGAACGGCACGTTGAGCACGCGGGCGAGGGTCTGGGCGAGCAGGGTCTTGCCGCAGCCGGTCGGCCCGAGCAGAAGGATGTTCGACTTCTGCAGCTCGACGTCGACCTCGCCCCCCGCCACCGCCTGCACGCGCTTGTAGTGGTTGTAGACGGCCACCGACAGCGCACGCTTGGCCTCGTCCTGGCCGACGACGTAGTCGTTCAGGTTGGCGTAGATGTCCCGCGGCTTGGGCAGGGTCGCGAGATCGAGGGTCGCCGGGGCGGCGAGCTCCTCGTCGATGATCTCGTTGCAGAGATCGATGCACTCGTCACAGATGTACACACCGGGGCCGGCGATGAGCTTCTTGACCTGGCGCTGCGACTTGCCGCAGAAGCTGCAGAGCAGCTGGTCGTTGCCGTCGGTGGTTCCTGCCACGTCGTCTCCTCTCGCGATCGTGCGCGGCGCGCGACCCCCCGCCTCAGCGGTGGGCGATCACGTCGTCGATGATGCCGTACTCCTTCGCCTCGGCGGCGGTCATGAAGTAGTCGCGCTCGGTGTCCTGGCGCACCTTGTCGAACGGCTGCCCGGTGTGGTCGGCGAGGATCTCGTCGAGGCGCCGGCGGAGGTTGAGGACCTCCTTGGCGTGGATCTCGATGTCGGTGGCCTGGCCCTCGTACCCGCCCATCAGCTGGTGGATGAGGACGCGGGCGTTGGGCAGCGCGAAGCGCTTGCCCTTGGCGCCGCCGGCGAGCAGCAAGCGCGCCCATGCTCATGGCGCTGCCGACGCAGATGGTCGACACGTCGGGCTTGATGAACTGCATGGTGTCGTAGATGGCGAGACCCGCGTAGACCGAGCCGCCGGGGCTGTTGATGTAGAGGCTGATGTCCTTGTCGGGGTCGTCAGACTCGAGGTGGATCAGCTGGGCGACGATGAGGTTCGCGACCTCGTCGACGACGGGCGTGCCGAGAAAGACGACACGCTCGTTGAGGAGCCGCGAGAAGATGTCGAAGGAGCGTTCTCCGCGGCTGGTCTGCTCGATGACGAACGGGACGAGTGGGCTCACGTCCATCCTCTCTTCACGGCGCCCGGGGCGCCGGTCGTTGTCGCTGTCGTGCGGCCGGCTCATTCGCTCTCGGGCTCGCCGGCCTTCTCCGTGGTCGCGGCCGGCTCTTCACCGGGCGCCTCATCAGCCGCGGCCGGCGCTTCGTCCTCCGCGGCGGCCGCCTCGGCGGCCGGCGCGTCGGCTTCGGCCTCGCCGGCCGCGTCCTCGTCGTCCTCGAGCGCCACGGGTACGGCGCTCTCGGCGATGACGTCGACCGCCTTGGCGATAAGGAGTTCTTCGCGCAACTGCTCATGCCTGCCCGACTTGTAGACGTCGAGCACCAGCTGGGTGGCGTCGCGCCCCAGAAGCTCGGCGTCGGCCTTGATACGCTCGCGGATCTCGTCGTCGGAGACTTCGAGACCCTCGGCCTCGATGACCGCCTCGAGCACCAGACGCCGCTTGATGACGTGCTCGGCGCGCGGCTGCATCTCCTCCTCGACCTCCTTCTGCGTCTTCTGCAGCAGGGCGAGGTACGACTCCATGGTGAGGCCGCGCTCGCCGACCTCCTGCTCGAGGTCGTGGAAGAGGTCGTGCGCCTGGCGCTCGATCATCGCCGGCGGCACGGTCACGGTGGCGCGCTCGACGGCGGCGTCGAGGGCGCGGGCGCGGAACTCCTGCTCGGCCGACGAGGCGGCCGCCGTCTCGAGCCGCGCCCGCACGTCGGCGCGCAGCTCGGCGATGGTCGCGAACTCGCTGGCCTCGGTGGCGAACTGGTCGTCGAGCTCGGGGACGACCTTCTCCTTGATCTCCTTGACGGTCACGTCGAAGGTCACCGGCGTGCCGCGGAGCTCCTCGGCATGGTAGTCCTCGGGGAACGTCAGGTCGAAGCTCTTCTGCTCGCCGTGGGCGACGCCCTCGAGCGCCTCCTCGAAGCCGGGGATGAGGTTGCCGCGCCCGATCTCGGCCATGTAGTCATCGGCCTGGGCGCCCTCGATCGGCTCACCCGCCGACGAGCCGGCCAGGTCCATGAGCACGAAGTCGCCGTGCTTGACCGGCCGGCCCTCGACCGGCTGCAGGCTGGCGAAGCGCTCCTGCAGCATCGCGAGCTGGGCCTCGACCTGGCCGTCGGTGACCTCGATCTCGCGCTTCGGCACCTCGAGGCCCTTGTACTCGCCGAGCACCGGGGTCGGGCGCACCTGCACGGTGGCCTTGAACGAGAACGCCGCCGTCTCGTCGAAGTCGCCGAGGTCGAGGTCGGGCATCGACACGGCGTCGACCTCGGCCTCCTTGAGAGCCGTGTCGTACCACTCGGGGAGGGCGTCGTTGAGCGTCTCGCCGCGCACGTACTCCTCGCCGAGGCGGCTGAGGACCATGGCGCGCGGCACCTTGCCCTTGCGGAAGCCGGGGATCTGGACCTCGCCGGCGAGGCGCTTCAGTGTGCGCTCGTACATCCGCGCGACGGCCTCCTGCGGCACCTCGACGCTGAGGACGACCTCGTTCTCGCCCGCCGGGCTGACCTCTGTCTTCACTCGCGATTCTCCAATTGTCGGCGGGTCGCCACGTGACCGGGGGGTCCCGACAGGCGCGGCACGAGCCCGTATGGATGGGCCGCCCGACGGCGGCCCCTGGTCAGACGGGCCGCCTGCCGCGGCCCTGTCCCGAACGGGCCGCCTGCGGCGGCCCCGGGAGGCGATGGTGCGGGTGAGAGGACTTGAACCTCCACGGGCAACGCCCACCAGATCCTAAGTCTAGCGCGTCTACCAGTTCCGCCACACCCGCGGACGTTAAGCGTGCATCAAAGGGAGAGGTTGGGGTGAAGGACGGGATTCGAACCCGCGACCGCCAGGGCCACAACCTGGAGCTCTACCGACTGAGCTACCTCCACCGCCGGGACCACACGCCGCCGCGGCCGGGTGTGGTCGCCCCGGCCGCCGTGCCTGAGGCGGCAAGACAGGATACCACCTCGTCCGGCGAGCGTCACACGTGTGCGGGGCCGCCCGCCTCGGGCTCGCCGCCGGCCTCGGAGCCGCTCGGCTGGGGGGCGCCGCCGGCCTCGTCTTCCCCACGCGGCGAGGCGGTGGCCGGGGATGCACCGGCCGTTTCCCGGCCGCCCGGCGAGGTCTCGGGCTGTGGCTCCGCAGCCTCCTCCCCGCCGCCCGGCGACGGCGCCGCCGGCGCCGCGTAAACGTCGCGCACGTCCTGCACGAGACGCCCGTCGGCGACCTCGAGGATGCGGTCGGTCTGCTGCGCCACGGCCCGGTCGTGGGTGACGATGAGGAAGGCGGTGCCGAGCTCGCGGTGGATGGTGCGGAAGAGGTCGTAGACCGCAGCGGTGTTCACTGTGTCGAGGTTGCCGGTGGGCTCGTCGGCGAGCACGAGGGCGGGCCGGTTGAGCAGCGCGCGGGCGATGGCGACGCGCTGCTTCTGCCCGCCCGAGAGCTGGTTCGCGTTCTTCTCTTCGAGGCCGTCGAGGCCGAGCAGGCCGAGCACCTCGACGGCCCGCTCGCGCAGTGCCGCCGCCGAGCCCCCGCCGATCAGCCCCGGCATCACCACGTTCTCGAGCACCGAGAACTCGGGGAGCAGGTGGTGGAACTGGAAGACGAAGCCGAGCAGCTCGTTGCGCAGCCGCGCCCGGTCGTTGCCGGCGAGCCGCCGCGTGTCGTGCCCGTCGAGCGTGACACTCCCGGCGGTCGGCGTGTCGAGCAGGCCGATGAGGTTGAGCAGCGTCGACTTGCCCGAGCCGGACTGGCCGACGATCGAGGCGAACTCGCCGCGCTCGAGGGTGAACGACACGCCCTGCAGGGCGACGGTCTGGACCTCGGTCCCGTAGGTCTTGCCGAGGTCTTCAGCGACGAGCAGCGCCTCACCCACCCTGGATCACCTCGATCGGGTCGAGTCGCGAGGTGCGCCGCGACGGGATGATCGACGAGAGCACGGCCACGGCCACGCCGACGACGAACGAGATGCCCGTGAAGCCCCACTGCGGCGCGAGGGCGATGGTCGTCCCGACCTGGGCGAAGACGAGGATCAGCACGACCCCGAGGAGGACGCCGAGCGCCGCCCCGCCGGCCCCGAGCGCGAGCGCCTGCCAGAAGAAGATGCGCCCGGCGCCGCGGTCCTTCATCCCCATCGCCTTGAGGATGCCGATCTGGCGCGTCTTCTGCACCGCCGAGATGGCGAGCGTCGAGGCGATACCGAGGGCCACCGCGAGCAACACGAAGAACTGGATCGTGTAGCTCGACGAGCTCTGCGCCTGCAGGGCGCCGAGCAGATCCTCGTTCTCGGCCTGCCACTCGCTCACCGTGAGCCCCTCGAGGGCGGGCTCCGCGGCGAGCTCCTCGGCCACGTCGACCGAGGCGAAGACGTCGTCGACCTGCAACTGCACGGCAGTGAACTCGTCGGGCTCCTGCCCGAGGATCCCGGCGGCGGTGGAGCCGGCGACGAAGGCGAGAGAGCGGTTCGCGGCGGCGGCGCCGAAATCGACGACGGCGGTGACGGTCTCCTCGTCCGCCGTCCCGTCGGGGCGCACGAGGGTGAGTACTGCGCCGGGCTCGAGCCCGAACTCGGCGGCGAACTCGCGGCCGACCATGACCTCGCCGGCCTCGAGCGACGGCTCGCCGGCGGTCACCCGACCGCTGAGGTCGTAGATCGTGTCGAGACGCTCGAGCTCGCCGCCGGTCACCTGGAGGGGGGCACTCTCGTCGCCGCGCGTGTAGATCGCCGAGTAGGCGCGCGTCGGCACCACGGTCGTGACCTCGGGGTGCCCCTCGAGCGTGGCCTGGAGCGCCTCGGTGTACGTGACCGGCTCGCCTTCCACAGCCGAGGTCACGGTCACCTGCGGACTGCTGCCGATGGTCTCGTCGACGAGGCTCTCCTGCAGGCTGATGATGAGCGAGCCGAGGAAGACCTGGACGCCGATGCCGAAGGCGATGCCGGCGGCGATGAGCCCCGACTGGACGGGGCTCTTGCGCAGGAACCGGGCGGCGATGCGCAGGCTCAGCATCAGCCCGCGCCCCCCGGCACGTCAGCGTCGTCCGGACGAACAGCCCCGCCCGAGTCGCCGTCCGCCGGCGACGAAGCGGCGTCCTCCGGTGTCGCCGGCACTCGCGAGGCGCCCGCGTCCTCCTCGAGCCGTGCCTCTGCCGGCGCGCCCGCGTCGCCCAGGAGCGCATCGAGATCGACGATCTCGTCGTCACGCCAACCGTTGCGTTCGACGGCGAACGCCGGTCCACCGACCCACACGTCGACGTCCGGCAGTTCGGCTCTCAGGCGGTCGACGTGACGCCGCAGCGCGACCAGGTGGAAGTGGGTCGACGAGCTGAGCACGACGGCGTCGACCCGCAAGGTGCCGGCCGCGTCGACGACCTCGTCGAACGGCGTGTCGGCGCCGAGGAAGTACGTCGTCCACCCGGCCATGTCGAAGCGGTCGGCGACGAGGCGCAAGCCGAGGTCGTGCGCCTCTTCGGGCGGGCAGGCGAGCAGGACCGACCTCCCCGTCGGCGGCACGTCGGCCTTGGCCTTGAGGACGGCCGGGTAGACGAGCTCGACGATGCTGCGCACCGCCTGGCTCGCGAGGTGCTCCTCCCAGACCGTCGTGTCGCCCGCGCGCCACGCCTCGCCGGTGTCGTGCAGCACGGGCACGAGGACCTCGCGGTACAGCGAGGGCACGTCGATCGCCCCCGAGCTGACGGCCTCGACCGCGGTGCGCACGGCCGTGGCCCTGTCGTGCTCATTCAGCGCCTCGGCGACGGCTCGGCGCAACGCGCTGTGATCGTCGGCCACGGAACCTCCGCCCTCTCGTACGTCGGTCGTCACGGGTCGCCGGGGCTTCTACCCCCGCCCTCGAGCGGCCTAACGAGACGGGCGCGGCAGATGAGGAGATCCGACGACCCCAGCGGACCGGCCGCGATGCGGCCGGGACGAGGCGGATGCGTCGCCGTCGCGCCGGGGTGACACGGGTACGTCACGGTGACGTCGGGGTGACCAGATCAGGGCACGTCGCGCGCACCGTGCGCGCCACGGACACGACGAAGGGGCGGGCCGCCGTCGACTCACCGGTCGTCCCGCCCCGCTCCACACGACATGGGTCCGTGGGCGCTGTGCGCAGCGCCAGCCGCAAGCCCTCAGCACTCGGCTTGCCTCGGTCGGACTCCCTCACGTCGTGACGCTTGCCGTGCGCCTCACCATCGGGAGCGCTCTCTTCGTCGCACCCTGACCCTGCCCGCAGCGGTGCCGCTGCGAACCGTTGGGCAAGACGGCCAGGACCAGCAAGTCGGGCGGGCGGCGCCGGCGCCGAACACCCCGGCCGAGAACCCCGCCGGGCTCACGTACATCTTCCTGGTGTTCGCCGTCATCGGCGTGATCGCCCCGTCCTCCTCAGCGTGAGCCTGCTGGTCTGACCGTCGCCCACGTGCCGAGCAGCAGCCGGGTCTACCTCAGGAGACTGGCGCGCCCGGCAGGATTCGAACCTGCGACCTGAAGATTAGAAGTCTCCTGCTCTGTCCAGCTGAGCTACGGGCGCGCGATGGCCACGCCGCGCCGCGCGTGACCGGGTGAGGTGAAGTGGAGCGGGAGACGGGCCTCGAACCCGCGACCCTCAGCTTGGAAGGCTGATGCTCTAGCCAACTGAGCTACTCCCGCCCGTGGGTAGTAGTGGTCGGGACGGGCGGACTTGAACCGCCGACCCCCTGCTCCCAAAGCAGGTGCGCTACCAGACTGCGCCACGTCCCGGCGCCGGCAAAGTATACCCCAGCCGCTGCAGGAGGCAGGCACGGCGTGCAGAACCCGTGGCCGTGACCATCACACTGACAGCCTTCGTCGGTGGCCAAGCCCAAGCGCCAAGAGCCGCGGCGGCGGGCTTCGCGCACACACCGCGCGCCGCGGATGAGGTCGTGTGGCTCGATGTGGCGCAGCCTGGCGACGACGAGCTGCGCCTGCTCGAGGAGGAGCTCTCGCTCCCGGCGCTGCTCATCGAGGACGTGCGCGAAGCGCACCAGCGCCCCAAGGTCGACCAGTACGAGGACGGCGCCCTCATCGTCTGCTACGCGGCCAGGTACGCCCCCGGAGACGAAGCGATGTCGTTCCACGAGATCGACGTCGTCCTGGGACGCGACTACGTGCTGACGGTGCGCCAGCAGCCGGCGCTCGACGATGCACCGCTCCGCAGAGCCCTGACGGTGACGGACGGACGGCCGCTGCGCAACAGCAGCGCCCTCGCGTACGCGGTGCTCGACCACGTCGTGGACGGCTACTTCGACGTGAGCGACGAGATCGAATCGCGCATCGAGGCCATCGACGAGCGGGTCTGGGAGGGCCTCACGAGCGACGACCTGGCGCGCGCCTTCGCGTTGCGGCGCGACCTCGTGCGCTTCAGACGCCTGGTCGCGCCGCTGCGCGAGTTGCTGACGATCGTCGTGCGCCGTGAGCACGGCGTCTTCGACGACACCATGGACGAGCACCTGCGCGACCTCTACGACCACGTGGTGACGGTGCACGAAGAGATCGAGATGAGCCGCGACCTGCTGGCGAGCGCACTCGACGGCCACCTCTCGATCGTGTCCAACAGGATGAACGAGACCGTGCTCAAGGTGAGCGCCTGGGCGGCGATCATCGCCGTGCCCACCGTGATCGCCAGCATTTACGGGATGAACTTCGTGGACATGCCCGAGCTCCGCTGGAGCGCCGGCTACCCGGGCGCACTCGCGCTCATGGCAGCCGCGGCGGTCGCCCTCTACGCCACCTTCAAGAGGCGCGGCTGGCTCTGACGCTCAGAGCGCGCCCTCGGCCGGCAGCACCAGATCGTCGCCGGGCTGGAGGCACCCGGCACCCAGTCCGTTGAGGCGCTCGATCTCATAGACCGCGCGTCGCAGGTCGGTGTCGGCGCTGTAGGTGCGCTGGGCGATGCCCCACACCGTCTCTCCGGCACGGACCTCGTGGACGACGGGCTCGACGGAGCCCGAGGCCGTCGCTACGCGCACCCCGAACCACACGGCGAGGGCGATCACGAAGACGAGGATGGCCAAGCGCACCAGCCCGCGCCGCCGCGCACGTCGCGCGGCGGGACCGGGGCGGCGGCGCGGGAGCGGGCGGGCGGCATCACGCAGTATCGGCCGCGCCCCGCGCACGGTGGGCCGGGCCGCGCTCACGCGCGGCCCTCGCCGGGGCGCCGGGGGCGCATGCCCTCGAACTCGGACCCGCACTCGGGGCAACGGACGACGACGCGCCCGCTGAAGCGGTCGGCGACGACGCGGCTCGCCGTCGCCCCGCACCAGAGGCAGAGCACCGGCCCGCCGTCGAGGGCGACGGCAAGTGCCTCGTCGACCGCGTCGGCGAGCGTGGGCTGGGGCGCGAGGGCGACGGACGCGGGAGTCATAGCTTACGCAGCACCCCCACGACGCGGCCGACGACCCGGACCTGGTCGGCGGGCAGCACGATGGGCTCGTGATTGTCGTTCTCGGGCTGCAGGCGGATGGCGTGGCCCTCACGGAAGAAGCGCTTGGTGGTCGCCTCGTCGCCGACGAGGGCGACGACGACCTCGCCGTTCTCGGCCGCCGGCTGCGGGTGCACGACGATGTAGTCGCCGCTGTGGATACCGGCGTCGATCATGGAGTCGCCGCGTACGGTGAGGACGAAGTCGCCGTCGTCGCGCCGCAGGAAGGCGGGGACGTCGATGTGCTCCTCGATGTTCTCCTCGGCGAGGATGGGCTGGCCGGCGGCCACACGCCCCACCAGCGGCAGCGGGCGCGGCGGGCGCAGTTCGCGGGTGATGTCGAGGGCGCGCGGCTTGGTCGGGTCGCGCTTGATGAAGCCGAGACGCTCGAGGTTGGCGAGATGCGCGTGCACCGTCGACGGCGACGACAGCTCGAGGGCACTGCAGATCTCGCGCACCGTCGGCGGGTAGCCGTTATCGCGCAGGCACTCGCGGATGTACGCGAGGACCTGCTCCTGACGTGCCGTGAGACCCTTCACCCTGCCTCCTTGAGTCGAACACCTGTTCGTGTGCATCGTAGGGTGAACGTGTGTTCGTGTCAACGTGGATGATAGGGACGGCCGGTGACGGAAAAGCGGACACCGGCCGGGGATCAGGCCTGACAGCCGTTCATCGTGCCCGCCCGTCGGGCAGCCGCCGCGTGACCAGGCCACATGGTTGTCCGGCGCAGCCAGGCCGGAACACGGGCGGCGCAGTGATCAGTCGGAGTAGTCCGCCGGGTCCTCGGCGGCCGACTCGTCCGCGGCCATCTCGTGGCAGAAGCGCAGCGTCTCTCCCCCGTCCTCGGTGGTGAGCAGCGTGTAGAGGCGGCGCAGCTCGGCGACGGGGTCGGGGTGGTCGTCGACGCGCAGGTCGACGAAGGGGACGACGGTGCGGTGCATGACGACCACGGCGGCGGACTGACGCCCCCGCCGGTCGCCACCCGGCGGCCTGGCCGGCCTCGAGGGCGGCGATCAGGCGGTCGGCGAGATCGCGATCCGGGTCCGCCATGAGGGAAGCAGTCTCCATGGCCGCCACCGTCTCCTCAGAGACGAGGAGGTTGCCGGCGACGGCGTAGTCCTCGCCGCGGGTGTGGCCGCACCAGGGGTCGGCCTTCGCCCCCGTGTAGGCCGCGGAGCGGCCCTCGGCGTCGACCACGGTGAGCTGGCGGTAGGCGGCGCAGGGGTCGCCGGCGAGCGCCTCCTTCATCGCCTCGGCGGCATCGAGGCCCTCCTCGAGGAGGCCCAGCGTGATGGGACCCAGGAAGGGATTGACCCACGCCTGGGTGGCCACCGCCCCGACGCCGGCCCGCACCCAGGGGCAGATCGCGCCGACGGCGAGGACCTTGGTCGAGACCGCCATGCCGAGCATCCCGGTCGAGCGGTCGCGGGCGACGATCGAGAAGGTCACGGCGCACCTCCCGGGTCGTCGGCGTCATCGGCGCCGGCGGACGCGCTAGCGGTGCCGGAGGCGCCGGCGGGCGCGCTTGCGCTGCCGTCGGCGCCCGCCGGCGCGCCCGCGGAGCCACCGGCACGCGTACTCGCGGCGTCATCGGTGCCGCCGGCAAGGACGAGGTCGAGGATCCGCGACTCGAGCACCTGCGCCTGGGTGAGGCTGGTCGCGCGCAGCGCCTCGCGGGCGATGCCGACCAGCGCCGCCTCGGGCAGCAGGCCGACGACCTCGCTGCGGCGAACCGCCACGCCGGCGGCGGCCGCGCGCTCGGCGACCGCGCCGTACGCGGCCGCCATCGACGTCACGCGGTGGTCGGTGAGGTTCATCGAGACCTGGACGCCGTCGTCGAGGGCAAGACCTATGGCCTTGACGCACGGCAGGCCACCGTCGCGCTCGCGGATGGCCGTCGCGATGGACTTGGCGAGGGCGAGGTCGTCGGTCTCGAGGTCGACGTTGTAGGCGACGAGCGCGGCGCGGGCGCCGATGGCGACCGCCCCGGCGGTCGGGTGGACCCGGGGCGGGCCTTCGTCGGGGGCCCGCCCCGGCTCGCGCCCGATCGCCTCGCGCAGGCCCTCGAAGCCGCCCTCGCGGACGACGGCGAGGTTGCGGCGCTCGTCGGTACGCGCAGCCGACTCGTAGAAGTACACGGGGATGTCGAGCTCGGCGGCGACGCGCCTTCCGAGCGCGTGCGCGGCCTCGACGCAGACGGCCATGTCGTCGTCCTTGAGCGGGACGAAGGGGACCACGTCGGTGGCGCCGAAGCGCGGGTGGGCACCCTCGTGCGCGTTGAGGTCGATGAGACGGGCGGCCGCCGCGACGCCGCCGAAGGCGGCCTCGGCGGCCGCCTCCCCGGGCCCCGCGAAGGTGATCACCGAGCGGTTGTGGGTGGCGTCGCTCTGGCGGTCGAGGACGTGGACGCCGGGGACCGCGGCGATCGCGGCGACGATCTGGTCGACCACCTCGGGGCGGCGCCCCTCGGAGAAGTTGGGCACGCACTCGACGACGGTCACGCTCGCCTCCTCCCCACTTCGACGGTCATGCTCGCCGCTCCCCTGCCTCGCCGGCTCCGGAGCCCTGCGACGGGCCCGGGCGGGCCACGCCCGCTTCGGCCGGCCGGCCGCCGACGACGACGCCGTCGACCAGGTTGACCCCGTAATGGTACGGCAGCTCGGCGCGCGTGGCCGCGTCGAGGACGACGAGGTCGCAGGCGGCTCCCGGCGCCAGCACGCCGACCGCGCCGGTGCGGCGCAGGGCCGCCGCGCCGCCGGCGGTGGCCGCCCACAGGGCCTCGTCGGGCGTGAGGCGGAGCTCCTGGCAGGCGAGCGAGATCACCATCTGCATGTTCTCGCAGTAACTCGATCCGGGGTTGAAGTCGCTGGCGAGGGCGACGACCACGCCGGCGTCGAGGAAGGCGCGCGCCGGCGCGTACCCGGCGTGCAGGGTGTAGCTCGTGCCCGGGAGGAGGACGGCGACGGTGCCGGCGGCACGCAGCGCCGCCATGTCGCCGGCGGTCGCGAGGATCAGGTGGTCGGCCGAGGCGCAGCCGAGCTCGGCGCCGAGCATCGCAGCGCCGGTGTGGGCCAGCTCCTCGGCGTGGAGGCGCAGCCCGAGGCCGTGGTCGCGCGCCGCCTCGAGCACACGCCGCGCCTGAGCGACGGTGAAGGCGCCCTCGTCGCAGAAGACGTCGCACCACTCGGCGAGCGGCGCGCAGGCCGGGAGCTGCTCCTCGCAGACCGACGCGACGTACTCGTCGGCGCGCCCCTCGTACTCCGGCGGCACGAAGTGCGCGCCGCAGAAGGTGAGCGACCGGCGCACGGGGTGCGGCACGGTCGCGGCGCGCAGCTGCTTGGCCTCGTGCTCGGCGGAGAGCCCGTAGCCGCTCTTCACCTCGACCGTGGTGGTGCCGTGGGCGAGGAAGACTGTCGAGGCGGCGCGCGGTCAGCTCGGCGAGCTGCTGCTCGCTCGCGGCGCGCGTCGCGTCGACGGTCAGGCGGATGCCGCCGCCGCGCTGCAGCAGCTCGAGGTAGCTGACGCCGGCGAGCCGCTCGCCGTACTCGGCGGCCCGCTCGCCGGCGAAGACGGCGTGCGTGTGACAGTCGACGAAGCCGGGCAGCACGCAGGCACCCTGGGCGTCGAGTTCGACGGCGTCGGCCGCGAGGCCGACCTCGCGAGCGAGGTCGGCCTCGCGGCCGACCCACACGATCTTCCCTTCGTATGCGGCGAGCGCCCCGCCGGCGAGCACGCCGAGCCCCTCTCGCGCAGGACGCATCATGGTCACGAGCTCGCCGGCGTTGCGCAGCACGAGGTCGGCGAGCCGCCGGCCCTTGTCGTCGGTCTGCGGGCCGCCGGCCGCAGCCGGCGGGCCGCCGCTCGGCGGCCCCCCGCCCTGAGGCGCCCGCTCCTCGCCCTCAGGCGACCGGCCGCTCACGGCACCATCGGCAGGTCGAGGTCCGACTCCCGCACCTTCTCGAGCGCCTCGGGGTAGCCGGCGTCGGCGTGACGCATGACCCCGGTGCCCGGGTCGGTCGTGAGCACGCGGTGCAGGCGCTCGGCCATCATCGCGGTGCCGTCGGCGACCACGACCATGCCGGCGTGCAGGCTCTTGCCGATGCCCACGCCGCCGCCGTGGTGGAAGCTCACCCAGCTCGCGCCGGCGGCCGTGTTGAGCAGCGCGTTCAGGATCGGCCAGTCGGCGATCGCGTCGGAGCCGTCGCGCATGCCCTCGGTCTCGCGGTAGGGCGACGCGACGGAGCCGGAGTCGAGGTGGTCGCGGCCGATGACGATCGGCGCCTTGACCTCGCCCGCGCGCACGAGCTCGTTGAAGCGCTCTCCGGCCTTGGCGCGCTCCCCGTACTCGAGCCAGCAGATGCGGCAGGGCAGCCCCTGGAAGTGCGACCTTCTCCCGCGCCATGCGCGAGCCAGCGGCTCACCATCTCGTTCGTCGGGGAAGAGCTCGAGCAGGGCGCGGTCGGTGCGCGCGATGTCGGCCGGGTCGCCGGAGAGCGCGGCCCAGCGGAAGGGGCCGTTGCCGCGGCAGAAGAGCGGACGGATGTAGGCGGGGACGAAGCCCTCGAAGGCGAAGGCGTCGGCGTAGCCGGCCGCCTTCGCCTCGCCGCGGATGTTGTTGCCGTAGTCGAAGACGTGGGCGCCGGCGCGCTGCAGGGCGACCATCGCCTCGACGTGGACGACGATGCTCGCGACGGCGCGACGCACGTACTCGCCGGGGTCGCGCCGGCGCAGCTCGAGCGCCTCGGCGAGGCTCATGCCGTTGGGCACGTAGCCGTTCAGCGTGTCGTGAGCCGAGGTCTGGTCGGTGACGAGGTCGGGCGTGATGCCGCGGCGCACGAGCTCGGGGTAGACGTCGGCGGCGTTGCCGAGCAGGCCGATCGAGAGCGGCCGCTTCGCGGCCACGGCCTCGTCGGCCAGGCGCAACGCCTCGTCGAGCGTGTCGGCGGAGACGTCGAGGTAGGCGGTCTCGAGCCGGCGGCGGATGCGCTCCGGGTCGACCTCGACGCAGAGCGCGACGCCGCCGGCCATGGTGACCGCCAGCGGCTGCGCCCCGCCCATGCCGCCGAGGCCCGCGGTGAGCACGAGGCGGCCGGCGAGGTCGGCGCCGTAGTGCTTCTGCCCCGCGGCGGCGAACGTCTGGTAGGTGCCCTGCAGGATCCCCTGCGTGCCGATGTAGATCCACGACCCGGCGGTCATCTGCCCGTACATGGTCAGCCCGAGGGCGTCGAGGCGGCGGAACTCGTCCCAGGTGGCCCAGTCGCCGACCAGGTTGGCGTTGGCGATGAGCACGCGCGGCGCCCACTCGTGGGTCTGGAAGACGCCGACCGGCTTGCCCGACTGCACGAGCAGGGTCTCGTCGTCGCCGAGGCGGCGCAGGGTGGCGACGAGGGCGTCGAAGCTCGCCCAGTCGCGCGCCGCCTTGCCGGCCCCGCCGTAGACGATGAGCTCGTCGGGCGCCTCGGCCACCTCGGGGTCGAGGTTGTTCATCAGCATGCGCAGGGCGGCCTCCTGCTGCCAGCCGCGGCAGCTCAGCTGCGTCCCGCGCGGCGCCCGTACGGGGCGCGGCCCTGAAGGCTCGGGCATGGTCACCTCCACGTCGCGCGCGCCCTCCGCGGCGCGCGGCCATCGCCAAGGATACCGCTCGCGCGACGACGAGGCGCGCGCGCTTGCCCGCGCGCCACGACGGTCGTGGTCCTTCCACGCCCGGTGACCGACTGGTAAAGTCCCCGCGTGTACTTCCTCCCCGAAGGGGGTAGGACGCGCACCACGAGCGCGGCGCAGCCTGGGCCGGCGATGCACCGGTGCAGTTCAACGGGCGAGACGGCGCGACGGGCATCGACCAAGGGGACTCTATGTGCTGTTTCGCTACGACGCTCATGCTGCTCGGACCGCGCGCCGCGATCCTCATCTGGTGGATCTGGCAGCCGGCCCGCTGGGAGCTCGCCTTCGCCTCGTGGGTGTGGCCCGTCGTCGGCTTCATCTTCGCCCCGTGGACCACGATGAGCTACGTGCTCGTGGCCCCGGGCGGCGTGCAGTCGCTCGACTGGATCTGGATCGTGCTCGGCGTGCTCGCTGACGTCGCGTTCTGGAGCGGCGGCGCCTGGGGCAACCGCGACCGCGTCCCCGGCTCGACGTCGACCGCGTGACGAGTGAGGAGGAGGACTTGATGGCGGATTCGAACAAGATGGGCCCAGGATTGTCGATCCTGACGGGCCTGACGGCGATCGTGCTGGGCATCCTGCTGCTCGCGATGCCCAAGGCGAGCCTGACGACGGTGATCTGGCTCTTCGGGCTCATGGTGATCCTCTACGGCGTGCTGCGCGCGCTCTCCGGCCTCACGGGCCACATGGAGAGTCGCTCCGCCGGCGTCGTCGGCGGCCTGCTCGCCGTGATCGCCGGCATCGCCGTGCTCGCCTGGCCCGGCATGACCGCCCTCGCACTCCTGTACATCATCGCCGGCTGGGCGATCGTCATGGGCGTGGTCGACGTCTTCGGTGCGTTCATGGGCGACAAGAGCGGTGGGCGAAGGGTCTGGTCGCTGATCGCCGGGGTCATCTCGGTCATCTTCGGCCTCGTGTTGTTCCTCTACCCCGCCGAGGGCGCACTGGCGATCCTCTGGCTCATCGGCATCTATCTCATCGTCCTGGGCGTGATACGGATCATCCTCGGGGTGTTCGCGCCGGCGTCCCAGGTCGCCCAGCGTCAGGGCGAGCAGGGGACGCACCCGTTCTGAGACGGGGAGGGTGATGGCGGCGGGCGGCGGCCGCCGAGGGCAGCCGCCGCCCGCCGCTTCATCCGCCCCGGCGCCCGCGATGCCGGCCGAGGCGACGCCCCGCAGCGTAGCCGCGGGGCGCACACTCTGCCGGAGTCTCGGCCGGCGCCTCAGCCACCCTCCGCCGCGAGGGCCCCGGCGCGCCGCTTGCTCCCGTAGCGCCGGGTGAAGACGGCGCCGGCGACGAGCCCGACCGGGATCGGCAGCCAGAACGAGACCAGGCGGTAGGCGAGCACCGCGGTGGTAGCCTCGGCGGCGCCGACGCCGGCGAGGCCCAAGGTGGCCGCGAGCCCCACCTCGACGAAGCCCACCCCGCCGGGCGTCAGCGGGATGGTCCCCAGCACGCCGGCGACCACGAAGGCGAGGAGGGCGAGCGAGGGCCGCGCCGTGGCGCCGACGGCGGCGAGAGCGGCGAGGAGCGAGGCGAAGTCGAGCAGCCACTTGCCCGTGGTGGCCGACAGCGCCAGCCACCACTTGTCACCGAGGGAGCGCTTGATGAGGTCGCGTTCCTCGACGAGACGCGCCGGCAGCTCGTCGCGCGGTGCGCCGGCCGGCCTCAGGCGGTCGAGGACGCGGTGCGCGACGCCGACCCAGCCAGAGCAGCAGGCGGTCGGTGAACAGGACGACGGCGCCGCCCGCGACGATCAGCACGGCGGCGGCGACACCGATCTCGAGCGCCCGCACCAGGCTGCGACCGACGGGCGCCCCGGCGAAGATCGCCGGCAGGGAGAACACCGGCAGGACGACCAGCGTGGCGGTCGAGAGCAGGGTGGCCGCGGTCAGCCCGGTGACGGCGCGCCCCTTCGGGGTGCCGGCCGCGACGAGCATCTGATAGCCGAGCGAGCCGACGGAGGCGGCCCCCCCGGGCACGATGCGCCCGAAGGCGTTGCTCGTCGAGCTGCGTCAGGGCCAGCACCGACCAGCGGCGCTCGTGCACGGTGACGCGCATCACCGCCCAGTAGCAGGCGAAGCTCGCCGCCTGCAGGGCGGCCATGAGGACGAACCAGTACCAGCCGATCGTGCGCAGCCCGGGGACGGCGTCGAAGAAGCCGACGAGCTGCGGCCAGACGAAGTAGAGACCGACGGCCGCGGCGGCGAGGAACACCAGGGTCTTGACCGGGACGCGGAAGCCGCGCGGCGCCGTCGACGGCGCGGCCGGCGAGTTGATGACGACGACGCGCGGCAGCCCGAAACGGTAGTGCGCCGCGGGTATCACCGACGGCTCCCCATCGTCGTGACGTCGAACCGATCAGTCCTCGTCGGGGGCGGGCGCCAGCGGGACCCGGCGGAACCTCGTCCGCCGTGCCGCGCGGCCGGTCTCGCTCTCGCTGGCGGCCGGACCTCGGCGCCGGCGAGCCCTCCGTCCGGACGCGACCCGCCGCCGCCCGTGCCCGCCGAGCCCGGCGGAGCGGCGCTGCGGACGCGTGCCGTCGTCCCACTCCTCGTCGAACCAGTCGGCGCCCGGCGGGCTACCTCGCGTGGCGTCCTCGTCGTTCATGGGCGACAGCATACTCCCGGCCGCCCGGTACGTGACAGAAACGCGAGTGACTTCGGACGCGCAGCGGCTTCGGAGCGCGGGCGGCTTCTCGGCGAGGCGCGGCATCGCCGGCGGCGCAGCGCCGGGCTCGGTGTGTCCGGGCGCGGTGACCGCGGCCGGAGGGCCGGGCGACGCCGGCGAAGAGCGCCGAAACGACGAGGCGGGCGGGGCTGCCCTTCGGCAGCCCCGCCCGCCTCGCTCGACGACCCCGCGCCGTCAGCGGCGCCCGGGCGTCACGGACTTGCGGTAGGACCACAGGCGCAGGACCCTGCGGCCGTAGAGCTCGTTCCACACCTGGGCGATGGAGGCGTACACGGCGGAGAGGCCGACGAAGATGCCCTCCCAGCCGGCGATCTTGGTGATCGTCTGCGTTGCCGGTCCAGTTGCCGATGGCGAGCAGCACGAAGAGCACGGTGAGGCTCGCGAACACGGTCTGCAGCGCGCGGTTGATGCGCAGCGTGCCGATGAACATGAGCCCGGTGAAGACGCCCCACGCCATCAGGTACCAGCCCATGGCGACGTCGTCGCGGGCCCTCGACGCCCATCCACTTGGGGAAGACGATGAGCGCCGACGAGCGTGAGCCAGAAGAGGCCGTAGGAGAGGAAGGCGGTCATGCCGAAGGTGCTGTTCTTCTTCCACTCCATGATGCCGGCGATGACCTGCGCGATGCCGCCGTAGAAGATGCCCATCGCGAGGATCATGGTGTTCAGCTCGTAGAAGCCGGCGTTGTGGATGTTCAGCAGGATCGTCGTCGTACCGAAGGCCATGAGGCCGAGCGGGCCGGGGTTGGCGGTCGCATCCTGCAGCGTGGCGACCACCGTGCGGCGCTCGCCCATCGCCTGGATCCACTCCTCGGGCACTGCGGACGGCTGACTCGTCGGGCAGCTTCTCTTCACTCATTCGCTGGTGCCTCCTCGATGACTGGCTTCTCGCGCACGACAAGCGCCGCGACCCTCCAGGCCGCGACGCCAGACCGGCGGAATGTAATCACATCGACCGCACCGCGACGCCACCCCCGGGAGCGCGACAGGACGTCTACCGAGGGACGCGCGCGACGGTACATGGCGGCGAAGTGACCGGCAAGCGCCACGGAGCGCTCGCGAGCGTGGCGACGCGGCCGGCCACCGGCGGTGCTACGGCCCTCGCCTCAGCGGCGACGCGAGCTCGCGCACGACGGCGGCGAACTCGCCGGCGGCCACCGCCCGGGTCACCGCCTCGATCTCGGGCGCCAGGTAGCGGTCGCGCTCGAGCGTCGGCGCGAGCCGGCGCACGACGGCGCGACCGCGCGCCGTGCCGGCCCCGGGCTCGAGCGGCGCCAGCAGGTCGATCGCCTGCGCCGCGCAGAGCGCCTCGACGGCGAGGACGGTCTGCGCGTTGCGCAGCACCTGCTCGAGCTTGAGCGCCGCGGTCATGCCCATGCTGACGTGGTCCTCCTGGTCGCCGGAGGTGGGGATCGAGTCGACGCTCGCGGGGTGGCAGAGGACCTTGTTCTCGGCGACCAGCGCGGCGGCGGTGTACTGGGCGATCATGTAGCCGTTGTTGAGGCCGCTGTCGCGGGTGAGGAAGGGCGGCAGCTCGCTGAGCGAGCTGGTCAGCAGGCGGAAGGTGCGGCGCTCGCTGATGCTGGCGATCTCGCTGACGCTCATCGCCGCGAGGTCGAGCGCCAGGGCGAGCGGCTCGCCGTGGAAGTTGCCGGCGGAGATGATCTCGCCCGAGTCGACGAAGACGATCGGGTTGTCGGTCACGGCGTCGACCTCGACGCCCACGACGCGGCGCAGCCAGGCGAGGGCGTCGCGACAGGCGCCGTGCACCTGCGGGATGCAGCGCAGCGAGTAGGCGTCCTGCACCTTGTCGCAGTTGAGGTGGCTGAGCATGATCGCGCTGCCCTCGGTCGCGGCGCGCACGTTGGCGGCGCTCGTGAGCTGGCCGGGGATCGGCCGCAGCGCCTGGATGCGCTCCTGGAAGGGGCCGACCGAGGCGCGCAGGCCCTCGAGGCTCATCGCGCCGATGAGGTCGGCCGAGTCGAGGAGCGCCTCGCCGTCGACGACGGCCAGGCAGCCGATCGCGGCCATGAACTGGGTGCCGTTGAGCAGCGAGAGGCCTTCCTTCGCCTCGAGGGTGACGGGCGCGAGCCCGGCGGCCCGCAGGGCGGGCCCGCTCGGCTCGCGCCCCCGTCCTCCGTCAGCAGCTCGCCCTCGCCCATCATCGCCAGCACCAGGTGCGCGGACGGGGCGAGGTCGCCCGAGGCGCCGAGCGAGCCGCGCGAGGGCACCCAGGGTACGAGGTCGGCGTTCAGCAGCGCGGCGACGAGCTCGGCCACCTCGAGGCGCACGCCCGAGTAGCCCCGGGCCATCGTGTTGAGGCGGATCGTCATCGCGCCGCGCACGACGTCGCGCGGCAGGGGCTCGCCGACCCCGACGGCGTGGCTGCGCACGAGGTTCTCCTGCAGCTCGCGCACCTTGGCGACCGGGATGTGGGTGGTGGCGAGCTGGCCGAAGCCGGTGGTGACGCCGTAGGCGACCTGCTCGTCGGCGACGAGGCGCTCGATCAGGGCGCGCGCCGCCGCGATGCGGCCCCGCGCGCCCTCGCCCAGCCGCACCGGCGCGCCGGCGCGCGCCACCGCCGCGACCTGCTCGATGGTCAGGGGTCCGTCGCCGATCGTGATCGTCGTCCACACGCGCTCCTTCGTCGCCGCAGGCAGTCTAGGCCCGCGGCGACGCGGCGCGCAACGCGGAGCCGGCTGTCGCTCCCACGCCGCGCGCAGGCGCGGAGGACGCGAAGAGGGCGGGCGCCGCGTACGCGGCGCCCGCTCCGTCGCTCACCTCACCCTGACGGCCACGTCACCGTCGAGGGTCCGCCCTGCTGGCAGCCGCGGTTCACAGCGCCGGGAGAACCTTCATGACCGAGTACTCCGGGTCCACGCCCAACGGCGGGCGCCCCGCCGCCCTCGCACGGACCCACCACTTCACCCCGGGACTGAGGCTGACGCTCCAGGCGCCGAGGTCGTTGGTGTAGAGCGTCCTCACCACGGCCCAGTCCTTCGTCGCCGTCTTGCGCTCGATGTAGATCTTCGTGCCGGCGGGCACTCGCGCCCCGTCGAGCGAGAAGGCGCCGTAGACCTTGTAGTACGAGCTGTACTTCACGACCTTCCTGAGCCAGAGGTTCTCGGGCCAGGTGAGGATCGCCCGGTAGCCGATCGTCGTACGCCCGGTCCGCGGCGCGCCGTCGGGGCCGAGCAGCGGGTCGGCGTACGCCATGTAGAGGTTCGGCACGTAGTGAACGGTCTTCAGCGGCCAGCCCGACCGTGTCCCACCACGACTCCGTGCTGAACGAGTCGCAGAGGCCGTACCAGTCGTCGGCCGGGTCGAGCGGGTCTTCTTCCTGCACACCCGGCGCCCACGTGCCCTCGTCGGCGATGTACAGCTTGCCGGTCGTGCGCTGCCAGACGTACTGGCGGAACCAGGCGGGCATCAGCCCCTCGGCGAGGTCGTCCTCGACGACGAGCGCCGAGACGTCGGCCGGCCACTCGAGGCGCGCGCCGAACGTACCCATCGACGTCGGCGTGACCGCGTACGGCGCCCCCACTCGAGGGCCGGTGAGACTCGCCCAGCTCCCGTCGGTCGGGAAGTTGTAGACCTCGAGGTAGTAGTTGCGCGCCGCCGCCGGGTCGCTGGCCGCCCCGTCGAAGAGCCGAGGGTAGTAGCCCCAGAGGAAGTAGTCCGAGGCGCCGTTGAAGGCGACGACGAGCACGTAGTAGGTGTCGCCGACCGAGGACGGCTCGGTCACGATGTCGCCGACCTGATAGTCGACGGTCTCCCAGCCGAGCCAGTACCCCTGGTCCCCGGTCTCGGTGACGATGTCGCCCTCCTGGTTCAGGAGGTAGAGGTCGAGGTCGGCGGCGTAGTTCTTGAAGTACAGCTCCATGTGGATGGTGCCGTAGTGGTTCACGCCGGTCGGCAGCTTGCGGATCGACACCTGCGTCGTGTCCCAGATCGTGCGCTCGTGCGTCCCGGGCGTGACCTGCCGGTCGGCGACCGTGACCGCCGCGACCGGCGCCGCGACGCCGAGCGCCACGAGCACGAGCAGCGACACCGTCACCGTGCAGATCTTCGCCGTCTTCCTCATCTGCGTGACCCCTCCCTGCGTTGCGCGCTGCCGTGCCGCGGCCCGTGCGGCCGGCGAACGCTCGCCGGGCCCGGACCGGCGTCCTGGCCGCCGCATTCGCCGCGCGCGGGGGCGCATCCTGCGTCGGGCGCGACCGGGCGCGGCATCGCGGCCGGCCGTGCGCCGCGGCGCCCGGTGCGCGCCCGACAACGAGAAGGGGGCGGGCGCCGCTGTCGCGGCGCCCGCCCCCTCGCTGCTTCGCGAGGCCTCGGCCTCGCTCAGACGCTCACTCTCAGAGTGCGGCGAGGATCTTCGTGAGCGAGTACTCGTACTCGAGGCCCGTGGCCGGGTTGCCGTCGGCCTTCGCCCGCACCCACCACTTGACGCCGGGCGAGAGCTTGACCGACCAGGTGCCGAGCGCGTCGGTCGTCTTGACGGTCTTGACCGTCGCCCAGCCCTTGGTCGCGGTCTTGCGCTGGATCTCGATCGGCGTGCCGACCGGGACCCGCGACGCCGTCGAGCGAGTAGCGGCCGCTGACCTTGTAGTAGGTCGAGTACTTCGCGACCTTCTTGAGCCACAGGTTCTCCGGCCAGGTAGAGCGTCGCCTTGTAGCCCATCGTCGAGCGACCAGTCTTGAGGTCGCCGTCAGGCCCGAGCAGCGGGTCGGCGTAGGCGAGGAAGAGGCTCGGCACGTAGTGCGCGAGACGCTGCGCCCAGATGTCGTCCCAGGCCTCAGTCGGCGTCTGACGGCCACATCGTACGTGTCGTAGAAGCCGTACCAGCCGCCCTGGTCCGTCGGGCAGGTAGTTCTCGGGGTCGCCCGTCCACCAGTTGGCCAGCACCTCGTCCCAGTACGTGCCCGCGTACAGGTACTGCTCGACGCAGAACGGCATCGGCGCGTTGACCGGGTCATACGTCACGACCTTGTTCGCCGACGTCGGCCGGCCACTCGAGCTGGCAGGCGCCCTCGCCCGCCGACGTCGGCCTGAAGTCGTAGGGGCCGCCGTAGCGCGGGCCGGTCATCTTGGCCCAGCTGGTGGACGACAGCGGGAAGCGGTACGACTGCAGGTAGTAGTTGTACGCTCGTAGACGTCGTCGTCGTCCGTCTCGAGGTCGATCTGCGGGTAGTAGCCCCACACCTGGTACTCGGCGAACCCGTTGAAGGCGACGATGACGACGTAGTAGACGTCGCCCTCCATGTACTCGATGAGCTCGAGCGTGTACGGGTCGATCTCGCTCACGATGTTCTGGTTGGCGACCTCGGTGACTTGATAGTCGACGAATTCCTTGCCGGCGAAGATGCCCATGCAGCCCATCTCGGCGCTGAGGACCTCGCCCTTCTCGTTGAGCAGGTACAGGTCGAAGTCAGACGTCGTCGGCTTGAACTTCAACTCGAGGTGGATGTACCCGGTGTGATTGACGCCCGGGCCGTCCGCGGGCGTGAGCCTGCGGATCTGCACCTGTGTCGAGTCCCAGATGGTGCGCTTGTGGACGCCCGGCGAACTCTGTGTGTCGCTCGTACGTGACGGCCAGCGCCGACGCCGCGACGGTCAGCACCACGAGCGTGACGAGCGTGAGCGCCACGATCGCGAGCCTCATTGCCTTGTGCATATCAGACGACCCCCTTCTCGGAACTGAACGTCGCGGATCCGCTTGCGTAGGTACGCCCCACCCCCTCGGCCTTTCGCCCATAAAGGCTGACTCGCCACACTATACTGGCACGCACGGTCGAAGTAAACGGGACTCGCGTCGCCACTGGTCGACACACCGTACGCCAGTCGCGGCGCCGATACCAGCCCCTTCGGGGGTCATCGGCGGCCGATCGGGCCCGTGGGTGTGCGCGACGCGCGGCCCGACTGCCGCGCGTGGGGTGAGACGCGGATCAGAGCGGCTTGAGGGTGGCCGCGACCGAGTACTCGTCGGCGAGGCCGGTGGCGGGGTCGCCGGCGGCGTGGGCGCGCACCTTCCAGGTGCGCGCCGGGCGCAGGCGCACGTACCACCAGCCGCTCTCGCGGGTCTCGAGCGTGGTCACGGTCACCCAGTCGCCGCCCTTGACCTGCCGCTCGATGACGACCTCGGCCCCGGGCACGCGTCGCCCGTTGAGCGAGAGCGTGCCGGCGAGGAAGTACGAGGCCGGGCACGGCACGACCCTGTCGAGGCGCAGGTTCTCGGGGTAGGTCAGGGTCGCCTTGAAGCCGAGCGTGGTCTCGCCGACCCTCACGCCGCCGTCGGGGCCCTGCAGCGGGTCGGCGTAGGCGAGGAAGAGGCTGGGCACGTAGTGGAGCAGCCTCATCGGGGTCACGACGCCGCTGCGCGCCGACCGTGAACGTGTCGCTCAACCCGTAGCCCCCGTCGGGCAGCGGCGCCGGCAGGTGGTTCTCGACCTCGCCGTAGTGCCGCACCACCTCGTCCCAGCGGTAGCCCGCGTAGAGATACTGCTCGACGTCGACCGGCATGGGCGCCGTGGCCGGGTCGTAGGTGACCTGCCAGCGGTCGTTGACGATCTCGGCCGGCCACTCGAGGCGGCACTCGCCGTCGCCGAGCGAGGTCGGCCTGAAGTCGTAGGGCTCGCCGTAGACGGGCCCGCTGATGCTGGCGTGCTCGCCGGGGTCGTCGGGATAGCGGAACTCCTCGAGGCTGTAGTTCCAGTCGTACGACGGCGACGACCCCGTCTCGAGGTCGATCCGCGGGTAGTAGCCCCAGATCTGGTAGTCGGCGGCCTCGTTGAAGGCGACGACGACGAGGTAGTAGGTGTCGCCGGCCATGTCCCGCCGGCCCTCCCCGTCGAAGGTCACCGTCTGGTCGCGGACCTCGGTGACGGCGTAGTCCACGACCTCCCTGCCGGGAGCCATGGCCATGGTGCCCATCTCCTGCTGCAACACGGCGCCCTGGTCGTCGAGCAGGTAGAGGTCGAGGTCGGCCCGGGCCGGCTCGAAGGTGAGCTCGGCGTGGATGGTGCCCTCTGTGGTCGACGCCGTGCGGCAGGGCGATGATGTGCACCTGCGTCGTACCCCAGATGGTGCGCTGGGTGGTACCGGGCGCGATCTGCCTGACGGTCCAGGTGGCGGCCGTCACCGACCCGGAGAAGAAGAGCGTCGCGAGCGTGCAGACCACCACCGCGACGAGCCACGGTCTCGCTGTCCTGCGCATGGTATCCCCCCTGCCGACCGCCGGGCGGACGAGCCGCCCTGCGGTCGCTACCACCTCTGTCCGCGACGCGCGCGACGCGGGCGCCAGCGAACAGCTCTTGGATTAGCTAGTGTACACCCGACACGGCCGCAGGAGAACGTTCGTTGCGTCGCAAACGGCGCAACGCCGCGAGGACGCCACCAGTGACGCCTTCGGAGACGTACCCATCGAGCACCTGACCGGCACGCTCGGCGAGAGCTCCTCACCGGAGCCGGTCACGGACGCCGGCGGCGCGGACCGCGGCGTCGGGGCGGGCGGCGCGGGGGCGGGCGGCTCCGGCGGCGGGCCGGGGGCGGCGCGAGGGCCGCCGGCCGGCCGGCGGCGGGCGCCGGACGAGCCGCCGCCTCGTGCTCGTCGCCGTGGTCGCCGTCCTCCTGGTGTCGGCGGGGCTTCGCGTCTACAACCTCGGCTCGCCCCCCGAGCACATGTTCGACGAGGTCTACTACGCCAAGGACGCGCGGGCGATCATCGACGGACGCATGGAGGGCGAGCCCGGTTCGTCCTGGGAGCCGGGCGACGTCGTCTCGTGGCCGCACCCCGACGCCGGCAAGATGGCGATCGCCCTGGGGATCCTCGTGGCCGGCGACGGCCCGGTCGGCTGGCGCCTCCCCGCCGTCGTCGCCGGCCTCGTCCTGCTCGCCGCTGTGTACCCCCTCGCCCGCAGGCTCGGCCTGAGCCCGGGATGGGCCTTCGTCGCCCTGCTGCTGGCGAGCGCCGACCTGCTCGGCATCGCCCAGTCGCGCATCGCCACGCTCGACATCTTCGTCGCCACCTGGACGGCGCTGTGCGTGCTCTTCGCGCTCAAGTACGTGCAGCGCGGCGACGCCGCTCGCTGGCTCGTGCTCGGCGGGCTCTGCGGCGGCCTTGCCGTGGCGACGAAGTGGTCGGGAGCGCTCGCCCTCGTCGCCGCCCTCGTCGTCGTCCTGCTCGCGCGACAGGTGCGCAGGCTCGCGCCCGAGCGCCGAGAGACCGTGGGCGGGCGACGCGCCGACGACGGGCGGGCCGCAGACCGGCTTCGAAGGCGAGCGACGCGCCGCTGCGCGCGCCGGGGCGGGAGCCGACGCGCGCGCCGATGCGCGAGCCGGCGGCGGCTGGGAGGGCGAGAGGTGCGCCGCCGGCGAAGACCGGGCCGCCGCGACGGTCGACGACCGCGGCGGCGCACGAGTCGACGAGCCGACCGGCGAAGGACGCCCGGCCGACGACCGCCCTGGTGACGGGTCCGCGGGCGCCGGGCCGACCGCGCCGCGGCCGCCCGGCGGCGGCCGCCGGGCCGCCGGCCGGCGAGCGGCGCCCGCACCGTCGCCCGGCTCGCCCTCTGTCTCGTCGCCCTGCCGCTCGCGGTCTACCTCGCGAGCTACACGGCGTACTTCGCCAACGGCCACACGGTGGCCGACTTCCGCGAGCTGCACAGCCAGATGCTGCACTTCAACTTCACCCTGTCGGCGGAGCACTCCTACGCCTCGATCGCGCCGACCTGGATCCTCGACTACCGCCCGGTCTGGTACTCGTTCCGCGAGATCGCCGCCCGCTTCTACGGCGTGGTCGCGATCGGCAACCCACTGCTCTGGTGGACGAGCGTCCTCTGCCTCATCGCGGCGCCGGTCCTCGCCCTGCGGCGCCGCAGCGCGACGCCGGCCCTGGTGGCGCTGCTCGTCGTCGTGCTCTACCTGCCGTGGTTCGCGACCACGCGCACGTCGTTCCTCTACTACATGACTCCCGTGGCGCCGTTCCTGGCCATCCTCGTCGCGTCGGTCGCCGCCGAGCTGGTCGACGGCCCGCGCCGACGCGTCCGCCGCACCGCGGGCCCACTCGAGACCACTCCGGCAGTCGCGGCCCCCCCGGACGCCGTGGGAAGCGCCGGGGGCGAGTCGGGCGCGGACACCGTCGGGCGCCGCCGCACACGGGCCGGCGGCGACGCCGTCGATCCGGCCGCCGCGCCTCCGCTCGCGGCCCGCATCGCCGCCGTCGTCGCCGCGGCGCTCGTGGCGGCCCTCCTCTGGTACCCGCTGGGCCGGCTCGCCGCGCTGCTCTTCTGGGAACTGCCGGGCCGCGTCGCCGAGGGGCTGGCCTGGGTCGCCGCGGGAGTCGGCGTCGCCCTCGCCGTCACCGCCGCCCTCATCGCCCTGAACTCGCGCCGCCTGCGGCCCTGGGTCGTCCTGCTCCTGCTCGGCGCGATCGTCGGCATCGCCGTACCGTTCCTCCCCATCGTGCTCGACGTCGCCATCTCGAAGGAGGACTTCTACCGCCTGATGTGGTTCCCGAGCTGGATCTGAGTGCGACGACGGCCGGCGCCGCGACGCGGACGGGGGCGCCGGGCCTCACAGGCCCGGCGCCCCCGTCCGCGTCGCCTTCTGCCCGCCGCCTCAGGCGATGACGGCCGCCATGATCGCCTTCTGCGCGTGCAGGCGGTTCTCGGCCTGGTCGAAGACCACCGAGTGCGGCGAGTACAGCACCTCGTCGGTGATCTCCTCGCCCCAGTGCGCCGGCAGGCAGTGCATGACCTTGACCTGCGCGCCGGCGCGGCGCACGAGGTCCATGTTCACCTGGTAGGCGCGAAGAGCGGCGAGGCGCCCGTCGTGCTCGGCCTCCTGCCCCATGCTGGTGAAGGTGTCGGTGTAGATCACGTCGGCGCCCTCGACGGCGGCCTGCAGGTCGCTCGTCAGCTCGATCGGTCGCGCCGGTCGCCTTCGCGTCCTCCTGCGCCCGGGCGACGATCGCCGCGTCGGGCTCGTAGTCCTCGGGCGTGCAGATGACGACGTGCATGCCGGTCTTGGCCGCCGACCTCGGCCAGCGAGTGGGCGACGTTGTTGCCGTCGCCGGAGAAGGCGAGCTTGCTGCCCTGCGAGGTCGCCGCAGTGCTCGCGCACGGTCATCGCGTCGGCCATCCCCTGGCAGGGGTGGTGCGTGTCGGTCAGGCCGTTGATGACCGGGATCTGGCCGTACGTCGCGAGGTCCTCGACGTCCTGCTGGGCGAAGGTGCGGATCATGATGCCGTCGACGTAGCGGCTCATCACGTTGGCCGTGTCCTTGATGGTCTCGCCGACGCGGAGCTGGATGTCGTTGGCGTTGAGGAACATCGGCTGCGCGCCGAGCTGCTCGATGCCGACCTCGAAGCTCATACGCGTGCGCGTCGAGGTCTTCATGAAGATCATCGCCACGGCGCGCCCCTCGAGCACGGGGTGGGGCGCGCGGCGCTTCTGCGCGTCCTTGAGCGCGCCGGCCAGGTCGAGCAGAGCGACCACCTCGGCCGGGCTGTAGTCGTGGATGGTGAGGAAGCTGCGGCCGGTGAGGTCGAGCTCGGAGAGGTGGCGCTTGACGTTCTCGGGCATGTGACCCCCTTGTTCGGGCGGTTGATGGCGCGGACACGATAGCGGCGCGCGCGCGGCCGGCGTCGCGCGACAGCGGCCGGCGGTCGCGGTGCAGTCTAACGAAGACGCGGGCGGGCCGGGCGTCTCGCCCGGCCCGCCCCACGTCTCCTTCGCTCTCCGACCGTCTTGCGCGCGCCCTCGGCTCAGATGAAGCCGCGCTCGCTGAGGATCTCGGCCAGCGTCGGGTGGCCGATCTCCTGCAGGTCGTAGCCGACCTGCACGGCGGGCAGCTTGATGTCGATGATGCGGCGCAGGTCCATCGGCGTGCCGATGACGACGAGCTCGGCGCCCGAGGTGTTGATCGTCGTCTCCAGGTCCTTGAGCTGCTGGTCGGAGTAGCCCATCGCCGGCAGCAGCACGCCGACGTTCGGGTACTTCTCGAAGGTCGCCTTGATCTCGCCGACCGCGAACGGCCGCGGATCGATGAACTCGGCGGCGCCGAGCGCTGGGCGGCCACCATGCCGGCGCCGTACTTCATCTCGCCGTGGGTCAGCGTCGGGCCGTCCTCGACGACCAGCACCTTCTTGCCCTGCACGAGCTCGGGCTTGTCGACCGTGACCGGCGAGGCGCCCATGATGATGCGCGCCGTCGGGTTGACCGAGCGCACCGCGTCGAGCTCGGCCTCGATGCCGGCGCGGTCGGCCGAGTCGACCTTGTTGAGCACGACGACGTCGGCCAGGCGCAGGTTGACCTCGCCCGGGTAGTAGACGAGCCCGTCGCCGGGGCGGTGCGGGTCGGCGACGGTGATGTAGAGGTCGGCCTTGTAGAAGGAGAAGTCGTTGTTGCCGCCGTCCCAGAGGATGACGTCGGCCTCCTTCTCGGCCTCGCGCACGATGGCCTCGTAGTCGACGCCGGCGTAGATCACGTTGCCGGCCATGACGTGCGGCTCGTACTCCTCCATCTCCTCGATCGTGCACTCGTGCTTGGCCAGGTCCTCGACCGTGGCGTAGCGCTGCACGCGCTGCTTGACGAGGTCGCCGTAGGGCATGGGGTGACGGATGCTGACGACCTTCTTGCCGGCCTCGCGCAGCATGGTCTGGATCTTGCGCGTGGTCTGGCTCTTGCCGGCGCCGGTGCGCACCGCGCAGACGGCGATGACCGGCTTCGTGCTCTTGACCATGACGTGGTCGGGGCCGAGCAGGCGGAAGTCGGCGCCGAGAGCGTTGACGATCGCCGAGCGGTGCATGACGTACTCGTACGGCACGTCGGAGTAGGCGAAGACGACCTGCTCGACGGCGTGCTTCTCGATCAGCTCCGGCATCTCGGACTCGTCGTGGATCGGGATGCCGTCCGGGTAGAGCGACCCGGCGAGCTCGGCCGGGTACTTGCGGTCGTCGATGTACGGGATCTGCGTGGCGGTGAAGGCGACGACCTCGTACTCGTCGTTGTCGCGGAAGTAGGTGTTGAAGTTGTGGAAGTCGCGGCCCGCGGCCCCCATGATCAGGACTCTCTTGCGCTCTGCCATGCTCACTCCTGTGGTTAGAGGTCCCTCCGCGCCACGATCCAGTGTCAGGCCCGCGGAGTGAACACCTTGTGGACGTACGGTGAGGTCGAGAGCTGCACGGTGGCAGCGTAGTTGGGACGGAAGCGCAGCGCCTGCCCGAGCCGCGGCGGCGCGGGCATGGCCTCGACGTCGACGATGAGGTGGTCGCTGGAGGCGCCGAGGATCTCGACCCCCGGGTCGAGCGGCGCGATCCACTCGGCCATCACGTCCTGGCGGCCGAGGGCGAGGATCGCGCGGCGGCGCTCGCCGCGGTCCTCGAAGGTCGGCCGGTTGCCGTACGCGTCCTGGGCGATCTCGCCCCGCGGCAGGCTCGGCTTGACCTTGCACTCGATGACCGGCGCGCTGACCTCGAAGACGTCGGTGTGCAGGCCGGCGAAGGGCTCGCGCGTGAGCGTGTCGACGCCGTGCAGGATCGTCTCGCCGACGCGCAGCGCGGTGACGCCGGCGGGCATGCGGCCGGAGGCGATCATGCCGATCGAGCCCGAGTTGCCGCCGCCCACGACGAGCCGGCGGCCGACGCGCGCTTCGGTCGCGCGGCCGAGCCCGACGAGCTCGGTCATGTTGCGCTCGTCGGGCATGACCGCGCCGTAGCAGGTGAGGTTCACACCGACGCCGGCGAGCTCGACGTGCTCGAGCGCCTCGACGGCGTCGACGAACGCCGGCAGCTCGCCCGGCATGATGCCCTCGCGCAGGTCGCCGAGGTCGACCATGACGAGCACCTGGTGCCGGCGCCCGAGGGCGGCGGCCGCGGCGTCGAGCGCCGCGCAGGTCTCGAGCTCGCTGGCGAGCGAGAGGTCGAAGAGGCAGACGGTCTCGGCCGCCCGCTCGGGCGGCGGCGTGCGCAGCAGCCAGAGCGGCGCCTCGATGCCGGCGGCGCGCAGGCGCTCGGCGTTCTCGTGCCGCGACTCACCCAGCGCGACGGCGCCGCCGGCCAGCAGCGCCCTGCCGACCTCGGGCGCGCCGCAGGTGCACTTGGTCACGGCCACGACCTCGATGCCGCCGAGCAGGCCGACGACCGCGCGCGCGTTGGCGGTGATCTTCTCGACGTCGACGCTCAGCGTGGCGTACGCGGTCACGGGCCTCCCGACGCTCGTGCGCCTGGCATTGCCGCCGCCGCGGCACACCGGCCGCGGAGCGACGGACGGGGCGCGACGCTCCCGGCCGCGCCCCGGCGGCGACGGCACGTCACCCGCACCCTCGCCACACCGGCGCCCGACAGGCGCCGGTGCATAAGACGTATACAGGACTCTATCGGGGTCCGGCGCCGGCGCGCAAGCCGTTGCGGCGTTGCGCGCCGGCTCTCGCGCCGCTGTGGCGTTGCGCGCCGGCTCTCGCGTCGCTGTGACGTTGCGCGCCGGCCCCGGATCAGTCGGCGTTGTAGGCGTCGAGCAGGTCGTACCAGCCCACGCCGCCGTCCTCCACCGGCAGTGCGAATGTGACTCCGGCGCCGAACGCCTCGGCGTAGTAGTTCCAGTCGCCCTTGTTGCCCCACCAGACGGTGAGCCCGCGAGCCTCGGCCGACCAGCGCGAGGTGCTCGTGCCCACCACGGCCGCGGCCACCGTCTCAGCGGCCGCCGCGCTCGCCGCGCCCGCCTGCGTGCCGGCGAGCACCGGATCGGCGGCGAGGCGTTCGGCCAGGCCGATGAGGTCGTACTGCCTGGTCGACGACGGCCGCCAGACCTTCTTGAGCACCTCACGATAGACGGTCTGGTTCTCCGGCAGCCCCGCGGTGAGCGCCGTCGCCCAGTCGCGCAGCACCGGCGTCGCCGCGCCGACCAGGCGCACGTCGACCGCCGAGAGGCACACGTACTTGGCCCAGCTCAGTGGAGCGTAGTACGTGCCCCAGCCGGCCAGCATGTCCGCGAGGAGATCCTCAGGAGAGCGCGACGGGTCGGCCGCCAGCGGCGCCAGCATGAGGTCGTAGGCGTAGCCGTCCAGCGGGACCATGGCCTCGGAGGCGAGCATGTAGTCGACCGTGCCCGCGAGCGCCACTTCGTAGGCGACGGCGATGTCGCCCATCGCGCAGGCGTCGAAGGCGAGGATGTCGACGGGCACGCCGGCGCCGTCGAGCGCCGCGTGCAGCTCGGCCATCGTGATGCGGTCGCCGTCCGACGTATCGTCCTGGCAGACGTAGCGCCAGGCGTAGCCGTGGTCCCACATCGTGACCGCGAGGTTCGTGGACGGGTACTCGATCCGCGACCTCCTCGAGGAACCACTCGAAGGTGGTGCCGTCGCCGATGTTCGGCTCCGCGAGTCGTCGTCGACCACCGTCTGCACCGCCGTCCCTCGATCTCGATGAGCTCCGCCCCGTCGGTGCTCAGCCGATCGAGCAGGGCGACGATGTGCACGTTCGCGCTCGCCGGCACGCCCAGCAGCGCCGGCAGGCTGACGTCGTCCCAGGACGACTCGAGGTTGTTGTCGGCGGCGACGTAGACGGCGAACGTCCACGTCGCCTTCGTGCCGCCGGTCGCTCGGCGCTCGCCGTCGCCGGGGCGACGAGGAGCGCGAGGAGCAGCAGGGCGGACAGCGCGACCGCGCGCGACCGCGCAGCAGGCGCCGACGTGCGCACCCGCGTGAACGGCGCCGTCGTGCCCGCCCGCGCGGACGCCGGCCGCAAAGCCTGTGACCTCATACCGGTACCCCCCTGGATCGCGGTGGCGGCGCGGGCGGCGGCCGCACGGCCGCCGCCCGCGCCGCCCCTCACTCAGTTCGCGTAGTAGGTCTGCAGCAGGTCGTACCAGCCCGCGCCGGTCGGCGCCGGCGCGGCGAAGGCCGTGTTGGCGCCGAAGAGCGCCTCGTACGACACCCAGTCGGCGGCGTTGGCCCACCAGACGGCGATGCCGGTGGCGCCGGCCGTCCAGCGCGTCGTGTGATTGGCGATGACCGCCCCCCGCATGGCGTCGGCGACGGCGACGGTCGCGGTCTTCAGCTTCATGCCGTCGGCCTTCGTGAGGTCGGGGCTGAGCGCCAGTTGGTCGCACAGGCTGATGAAGTCGTACTGCCAGCTGTTCAGCGCCGTCCACGTCTTGACCAGCGCCATCTTGTAGTCGTGCTTGAAGAGCGGCACGCCCGCCGTCATGCGCTGCACCCACGTCTGCAGGGCGGGGATCGCCGCGCGCACCTCGCGCACGTCGATCGCGGAGAGGCACACCATCGTGTAGCCGCCGACGCCGTCGTAGTAGGCGCCCCAGCCGTCGACCATATCGGTGGCGACCTGCTCGGGCGTGCGGCCGGGCTCGACGGCCACCGGCGCCAGCATCAGGTCGTAGGCGAAGCCGGCGAACGGGATCATCTCCTCGGAGGCGACCATGATGTCGACCAGCTCGCTGAGGGCGACCTCGTAGGCGACCGCCATGTCGGCCATGTTGCAGGCGTCGAAGGCGAGGATGTCGATCGGCACTCCGGCGGCGACGATGGAGGCCCGCAGCTCGGGCATGGTGATGCGGTCCTTGTCGGAGGAGTCGTCGTAGCAGATGCCGCGCCAGGCGCCGCCGTGGTCCCAGAGGTCGACGGCGAGGTGCTCGGAGGGGTACCGAGCCGCCAACTCCTCGACGAACCACTGCAGGTTCGCCGGGTCGCCGAAGTTCATCTCCGTCGGTACGTGCCGACGACCGTGGCCACGTCGCCCTCGAACTCGACCAGCTCCGTGCTCTCCGTGCTGAGCCGGTCGACCAGGGCGACGATGTGCACGTCGTTGCTCGCCGGGACGCCCAGGAGCGCGGGGACGTTGATGTCGTCCCAGGCGGACTCGAGGTTGTTGTCGGCGGCGATGTAGAGGCCGAACGTCCACTCGGCCTCGTCGACCTCGTCGACCGCGAACGCCGGCGCGGCGAAGACGGCGAGCAGCGCCACCGACCGTCAGCGCCGTGAGGCAGAGCCGGGCGCAGAGCGACGCCGCGTGCGTGGGATGTCATGACGGTCCCCCCCATGTCTCGTGATCGTGCCGGACCGGTCGAGACGTGCACGGCGACCCCCCCAGGTCGCCGGCAGGGCCCCTCCGCCGGCTCACTTCACGGGCTATCGTACGCCCTTCGCCGCAGGGGTCAACGGTGAGCCCGCACCGTGGGTTCCCAGCACGGCGAGGACAAGACGGCGGATCCTGGGCGCGCGCCACGCGGCGGTCAGCGCCAGTAGCGGCGCCCGCCGGCGAACTCGCTGGAGTAGGGCTCGGCGTCGATCGAGGTGATCGAGACCACCTCGCCCGTGCGTGGCGCATGGATCATCTCGCCCTCCCCGACGTACAACCCGACGTGTGAGCGGTGGATGCGCCCGGCGTCGTCGCGAAAGAAGACCAGGTCGCCAGGTCGCAGCGCCTCGCGTGTCGCGATCCGCTCACCCCGCGCTCCCTGCGGCCCGGCGTCACGCGGGATGGTCGTGCCGAGCGCGTGGTGGACGGCGTGCGTGAGACCGGAACAGTCGTAGCCGAAGCCCGCCGTGCCGGCCCAGAGGTACTGGAGGCCCAAGAAGCGCTCGGCCTCCCTCACCAGGCCCTCTCCCGTCACCCTTGGCCACGGGGTCCCGGGCGTGTGCAGCGTGACCGCGGCACGGCGCACGTAGACGTGGCGCCCGTCGACGGCGAGCACCTCGACCCAGGCGGGCGTCCAGGCGGCGACCTGAAGGCGCGTGCCGTAGGAGAGCCGGAGCACGCGCCTCGTCGACGCGGGCGTCTCCCACAGCCAAGCCGTCGGCTGGCGGACGACGGCGAGCCGAGGGCCGACCTCGGGCGCGACCGTCGTGAGCTGTCTCGTGGGCACCCACCCGGGGTAGCCGCGAGGGTCTCGCGGGGTCGGCTGGCTCGGCACGACGACCCTCGACCACTCACCCGGACCCTCGACACTCACCCGCCTGGCCCAGCACGAGGACGGGCGTGCCGTACAGGGCCTGTGTCTCGAGTCGGCCCACGAGCCAGCGCTTCTGCCCGGTGGTCATACCCTCGACGCCCAGCCGGCGGGATCGGCGGGGGCGGCGCAAGCCGGCGCGTCGATCGCACGCGCGAGACCCGGCTCCACCCAGAGCGTCGCCACGGAGACCGCTACCCAGGCCTTGGGCGCCTCCCCCGGCGCGGGGGACGCGGGGGACGCGGTCGCGGCACCCGGCGCCGAGGCGGACGCCGACGGCACGGCCGAGGCGGACGCCGACGGCACGGCCGAGGCGGACGCCGACGGCACGGCGGGAAGGGCGGGCGGCGAGGCCTCGGCCCCGCAGCCCGCGACCGCGCACCCCAGGACGACCGCCAGCAGCGTGCACGCGACGAGACGGAGTCCCTGCACGAGGTGCTCCTACACGCCGAGGCTCTCGCGCAGGAGCGCGACGACCGCCGCGGCGTCGAAGCGCGCGAGGAGGACGCCGCAGCAGGCGAGGATGTAGTCGCGGTCGACGACGCAGCGCGCGTCCTTCGGCGGCAGCAGGCGGTCGCCGCCGTTCTTCGCGCGCACGTCGAGCAGCAGGGCCTCGCCGCCGGGCAGGCGTGTGAAGGCGCCGCCGGTGCCGATCACCCAGCGGCAGGCCGTGAGGTCGCGGCCGCGGGCCACCGTCTGACGACCGGTGGGGGTGTAGAGGTGCACCAGCTGACCGGCGTGCCGCTGCACGCCGGTCACGGCGGCGTAGTGCGCCAGCGTCAGCGCGGCGTGGATCTCCTCCGGGGTCGTCGGGATCGCCGGCGGCAGCTTCGTCGGCCGCTCGCCCTGGGCCAGCATCTCGACGACGTGCGGGGCGCTCACGTACGTCCCCAGGTCGCCCTCCACGGTCCGTTTGCTGTGCGGCTGCGGCTCGACCTGGAGAGCGGCGTATTCGACGCTCCCGTCGGTCACCGAGTGGACGTCGGTGGTGGCGCCGCCGACGTCGATGACGACCAGGTCGCCGAGCGCTTCGGCGAGGGTCTCGGCGGCCAGGCACGGCGCCCGGGGTGGGCAGGATCTTGCCGGTCACCAGGGCGCCGATGCGCTCCATGCCGGGGGCGTGGACGATGTGGTCCTCGAAAGCGTCGTGGATCACGGTCCGCGCCGGGACCACGTCGAGTTCGTCGATGCTCGGGTAGACGTTCGGCGTCACGCGCACGTCGAAGCCGGCGCCGTGAAGGATCTGGCAGGCCTCGTCGCAGACCGCGGAGTTGCCGCCGTAGATGACCATCGGCTTCTTGCCGGCGGCGAGGACGCGGTCCTGGATCGGCGCCGCGTGGTCGCGGCCGGCGCCGGCGCCGGCCGCGGCGGCATCTGCGCCGGCCGCGGCGGCATCCGCGCCGCCAACGGCCGCCGCGGCGGCGAAGTCGACCTGCACGAGCATCTCGGCGTTGTGCAGGACGGTCTCCACGTCGCCGCCCTCCACCCCACCGGCGAGCATGACGACGTTGGGGCGGGCGGCGGCGATCCTCGCGAGGTCGTGGCGGCGCAGCTTGCCGGCGGTCTGGTACTCGACGACGCCGCCGGCGCCGAGCGCCGCCTCGCGCGCCGCCATCGCCGTCATCTTCGCCGTCAGGCCGTGCACGGTCATCCGCAGGCCGCCGGCGGCCGAGCTCGTGGCGAGGAACTCGCGCGGCTCCAGCGGCCCCGTGGACGCCTCGATCTGGCCGCGTGCCGCGTTCACGCCGACGGTGACGTCGCCGTCGAGCACGGAGGTGGCGGCGACGCCCTGCCCGAGGAGGCCGGGCGTCGCCCCCTTCGGCGCGGCTCTCGCCGAGATGCCGTCGAAGGCGCTGACCACGGTCGTCGTCGAGCCGATCTCGGCGACGAGCACGTCGACGGGGCGCGCGGCGGCGACCCCGCGCGCGCGTCGCGCCGCGTTCGCCTCCGCGTCGTCGCCGCTCACGCGCCGACCCGCCTGCGCCGTCGCCGCGCTCACGCGCCGCCGTCCGGCGCCTGCCCCGCGGCGCGCGCCTGCAGCGCCTCGACCATGAAGCTGGCCACGTTGTGGCCCTTGGTCCCGCGGCCGAACCCGGCGTCCATGCCCCAGCTGCGGGCCAGCTCGTCGGTGACCTGCGTGCCGCCGCTGATCAGCAGCAGCTTGTCGCGCACGCCCTTCTCCACCGCAAGGTCGGCGATCTTCTCCATGTTCTGCCGGTGGATGTCGCCGTGGGTGATGATCGTGCTGAGCAGCACCGCGTCGGCGGCGTGCTCGATGGCCGCGTCGAGCAGCTTGTCGACCGACACCGAGGTGCCGAGGTACGCGCACTCGATGCCGTACTTCTCGATGCCGCCGTGCTTGATGTCGATGATCTCGCGCATCCCCACCGAGTGCTCGTCGTCGCCCACGGTCGCGGACACGCACTTCAGGCCGTGGTCCTTGACGAAGGCGCGGATCGCGTCCTCGGGCACGAGCTGCACCTCGGCGGGGATCACCAGCTTGGCCGGGTCGACGCTCGCCTCGAGCCGGCCGCGCACCTCGACGAGGGTGCCCTCGGCCGGGTGCATCACCTGCTTGTGGATCACCTCGGGCTCGCGCAGGTTCATCGCTTTGGCCAGCTCGAGGGCGGCGAACTCGGCCACGCGTTCCGCCGCCGGCAGGAACATCGTCACGACGACGAAGCCGTCCCCGGCCCACTGCACCTCGGGCTTGATGAGACCCTTCTCGCGCTGCTCGGCGGTGCGCTCGAGGCGGACGTTGACGTTGTCCTCGGGGTCGAGCTCGTCGATGTACGGGATCAGGCTCTCGTCGCAGAGCGTGCAGCCGCCGATGGGGTCGCACGGCTTCTTCAGGCCGTCGGGCAGGTGGTTGTCGCCGAAGTGGTGACACACGGGCGCCATGTAGTCGGCGGCGCGTTCCACCACGGTGCCCACGCCGACCCCGCCGTCGATCTTGCGGGCGATGCCGTCGTCGTTCGTCTCCGGGTACACGCCCGAGTCCACGAAGTAGCCCTCCTGGACGGCGCCGAAGTAGCCGCCGTCGCGGACCATGCCCTCGAGGAAGAGGACGGCGCGCTCCTTGAGCTCGCGCACCTTGCTCTTGAGCTCGGGCGCCTTGCGGTCCACCTTGACGACCTTGCGCAGCCCGTCGAGGCCGACGAGGGTCTGCCGCGCGGTGTTGCAGGCGTGGTTCACTTTGCCACCCATTCTCGCTCTCCTGACTGTTGCTGTTTATTCCTACGGACAGGGGACACTCGCCCCGGAACAGATCGAACTGCTCGAACGGCAGCAGACACTGACCCACACAGGCGGCGCGCCGGACGATCGGTTTGGCTATTCGATTGCCATCGAGGACGACACCCTGGTGGTGGGAGCAGCACACCTCAACTCAGGGTCAGGGCAAGGTGCCGTGTTTGTCTATGGCAGAACCGGGCCCCACCAGTGGACGCAACTGCAGATGCTGACAGCCGATGATGGAAAGGGCTCCGACCTCTTCGGAACGACGCTCGCTCTGAGTGGCAACATTCTCGTGGTAGGAGCTCCCGGCAATAGTGACAAAGGGGCGTGGACGGGGACGGCATACGTTTTTGAAAGATCGGGCGCGACGTGGACCTACAAACAGCGTGTCAATCCAACAATTCGGGCCAATTTCCAGACGTTCGGGTGGGCTGTGGCTGTGGATGGCGAGCGGATCATGGTCGGGGCCCGACATGACAGCACGACAGCCAATAAACCGGTCGCCGGCGCCGTTTATATCTTTGGCAAAAGCGGAAGCACTTGGACCGAGCTATCCAAATTGGTTCCCACCGACGCCCGGGAGCAGGACGCGTTCGGCCTGTCCATCGCGCTGAGTGGCACGAATCTGCTCGTTGGAGCCCGCTGTGTGTGGACAGGTCCGATTGCGGCGCCCGTGGCGCTGGATGCGGGGGCCGTCTATGTGTTTGGCTTCAGCGGCAGTACGTGGCGACAACTGCGCAAATTGGCGCCGGGTGATCTGTCTACGGGCGATGGCTTCGGTGATGGGTTGACCTGCGTCGCTCTGGGCAAGGACAGCATCATGGTGGGAGCTCCCGGCGACGATCATCCCGTATTGGGAACAGATGCCGGCATGGTCTATGTGTTTGACAGGGTCTCCGGGGCCGAGCGACAGAGACTGACAGCTCGAGACGCAGTTCCTGGCGGCAAGTTCGGATCGGCTCTGGCCGCGGACGGGGATACCCTGGCAGTGGTAGGATCTGGCTCCGTTTACGTCTTCGCCAAGTTGGCAACAGATTGGACAGAGGTCGTCAAACTGACGCCGATGGCCGGCGAGAACTCTTTTGAAGCAGTGGACATGCAGGGCGACGAGATCATTGCAGGCTCCCCGAGCGTGTCCTCGGCCTCCGTTTTCGCACCGGGCTACGGCAATCCATCCAATGTGGCCAGTTACCTCAGGAAACGCCTTTACTTGGCGGATGCCGCCGCTTCCCCGCTCGCCGATCCAGGGAAGATCGCTTTTCTCTACAAATACAAGCTGTACGGGCCGGTCAGCAACCAGACCGAAGTCATCCAGCGGCAATTCGAGCACCTGTCGGCCTACTACGGCGATGCCCAGCGCCGGCAGATTCAGGATGCGTTGGTCGAGTTGAGAAAGGGGCTGGCTCGGAATCCGGAGAGCGACATCCTGGGGCACCTGCTTCTGGATATCTACTACGATCATACTGTCGCCGAAACCGTTTATGCCCGGGAACTGCTCCAGAAGGCCGAGCTGGCCAGGTTCGGAGGCGGCGACTTGACACTGGCGGCTCCTCCTCCCCCAGGCAAATTCATCATCGAAAACGAGATTGCTGCCTATCAATTGGCCCTGAGCTCGAACTCCGTGGTCCTGGCCAACTACATGGGTTTGCTGCGCGATCCCGTCGAATGCCGTCTTTTCCAGCGCCTGGCGCCCGAGCGCGGGCTGGCCCCGGCCACTTACCTGACAACAAACGAGCATGGAGTCGTGTATGAAACGCCTGTAGCAGAGGGCGCATCCCTTTACGATCGTTTCAAGGACCTGGCGCTGGTCTATGAATTGCTCGGCGACCACGGCCAAGCGGCTGCTACGCTGGCCCGCCTGCACATGGCGAAGGGAGACACGCAAGCAGCTCAGAGCCACGTCAGTCGCACGAAACGGTTGCTGACACTGCACAACGCGCTGCTCTTGGGTCTCTTTGACCTGCAGCTTTCCGCCGACGACCCCTCGCGCGTCACCCAGGCCATCGCCAGAATGAACAACAGCCTCGCCGATCTCGAGTTGGTGAGACAAACGCAGCGCGGCCAGGTCAACCTGCTCGGTTTTGCCGACGACTTCCTGATGTTTGTGCAGCCGAAGAATCCGGATGGCGCGGCCTCCGCGAGCACATTCAACACGTTGCAAACGTTCCTGAACCCGACCCTTCCCGGCATGAATCCGTTGAGCTTTGCCCTGGATGAACTCGGGGTCCTTGAGAACAACTACAAGCGCTATCGGGATTCGCAGGATGATCTGGCGGAGCAATTCTCAGACTCGAGCATCACCTACAACGATCGGTTGCGGGACATCGTTGGCGTGTTTCCGATTGACCCGACTTACAGCGACGTGCCGACAGCCCATGCAGGCAGCGAACTGGATCAGCAGTTCACCAGCATCGAACTGGCGCGCAATCGCATATTTGAAAACAGCACCCGGATCGAGAATCTCAAGATGCAGGTGGACATTGAACTCAACAAGGCCGCCTCGATCTCGAATGTGATGGTCGATTTCGGCAACCAGCGCGCTTTCGCCACCGAAGTCATTGGACACATCAGCGCCGCTCAAGCAGGACTGAACGCCGGCGCGAACGCTTTCTCGGATCCGAAAAAGCTGATGACGGGTCTGTTTGTTTACGACCTTGTCAACGCCGAAGCCCAGTCCCTGGGCGAGGAAGGGAAAGCGCAGCTCGAGGCAGAAAAGGAACGGCTGTCCGCACTCGAACAAGCCACCATCGTGGGCATCGAGACCGACGCCCTTGTGAAGACGCTCCTCCTGGACATGAACGTGCTCCTGGTCGATTCCCAGGAAGCCGCCCTCACCCTCAGGCAGGAGATCCATCGACTGGAAGGTCTCCTGCGCGAGAAGAAACAACTCGAAGACAGACTCGCTCTGCGCGACTTGCGCCTGGCTCGCCGCTATTTTGCCGACCCCGTTCACCGGCTGAGCGTCCAGTCCTACGTGGTCCGCGCTAACCAGGCCTTCGAGTCGGCTCAGCGGTGGCTCTTCTACCTGGTGCGCGCGCTCGAATACAAATGGAACGAGGGCTTTGGCAACTTCAAGTACTCGAACCGCTATTGGTCTTCCCAGTCCATTCTCATGCTGCGCAACGCCCTGGAACTAAACGATTTTTTCATGGCCATGATGGAGTATGACTCGCCCAAAGACAACACGACTCCCTGGCAAAGCCCAGGCTGGGATTACTTCTCCCTGCGTGACGATCATTTCTCTTGCGGATCGATTGGCGAGTTTCGCGAACTCCTGCGCCAAGCCGTGGACACGAAAAGCAACCAGAAGCTTATCGTGCTCCACTTCAATACCGCCTCGACTGTCCGGAACTTGTTCCTCGGCGCGACATTCGATGCCAGCGGGCATTTGGATGAGGACCGGAAGGGGAGCTACCTGGATCGCATTATGGAAATGCGCATTCGGATCGCAGGCAGAGATTCCCTGGGGAAGAACGAGGTGCCGCAAGTCAGTCTGACGTACGGCGGCACGAGCCTCATTCGCAATCGTGCAGTCGGGAAATACGATATCAGCCGGGCAGACCGATTGCGCGACGAGTTCACCTCGTACAGCACCAGGTTCTACCAGTTCGACGGTCCGAACTTCGACGACTGGAGTTCAGTGGAGGCCCTGTCCGCCCAGAGCCTTAGCGCCAAGCTCGGTGAATCCTCCGGGACCAAGCCTGACGTCACCTCCGTCATCCAGTTCGCCGAGCGCAGCGTCGCAGCCACGGATTGGACTCTCAAGATCCCCACGCAGGACTCAATCGCCCGGCCCTACTTTCTCATCGACGATGTCGAGGACATCGAGATCTGGTTCTACCACCGCGGCGCATCGCGCACGAAGTAAGCTCCGCCACTCTCCCAATCCACTCAGGGAGGCCAGCGGGCCGTGCCCGCTTGACTCGGATTTCAGCCTGAGTCAGGGCGAAATCGTCGCCCGATAAAACCGGCGGACCTGTTTCGGGGCCGGGTCGACCACCGTTGCCCGTCCATTGCTCAGCGTGCATGTGCTGAGGCTCTGCCAGGACGTCAAATCGGCGCTGAACGACACCTGGGCGCGGGCGCCAGCCGGGCCGCTGAGGTCGAACCGGAATCGGCCCTGTGCGTCAAAGCCGAGGCTGCCAGGCACGAAGGCCAAAGGAACGTCGTTCGCCGTGTCGAAATCCACCTTCACATTCGTTGCGCTCAAGCTGACGGTCTTGACCATCGGGGTTGCCAGCCCCGGCCCGGACACGGTCACGGTGATCGTACCGGATGTTTTGCCGGGCGGAAAGGCGAAGCCGCCCGACTCTGATGTGACGGCGTAGGCCGAGCCGATCGAGGGCGTGACTGTCAGATCGGCGACACCCTCCCCCACCGAGTAGGAGCGGTCGCCATTCGCGTCGTGGTAGACGACGCCAACGACCAAAGGGCCGGGTGTGCTGGCGCTGCGGGCGAAGTTCTGCGTAATCATCACAGAGTTGTATTGAATCTCATCCTGGGTGAACACGCCACCACGCACGCCGATCCCCACCTCGTCATAATCGGCCTTGAGCAGGTTCTTACGGTGTCCGGCGCTGCGGAACAGGGCCGCATGCTCATCAACCGTGAAGTCGGTCAGATCGGGAGTGCCGGTCGTGCCTTGCCAGGCGATGTTCTCGCCCCACGTCCAACTGCCGTAAAACACATAGCCCGCTGCCTCCATGCGGTCACCGGGTGTCGAGCTATTAATGCCGGTATGGCTGAAGATGTCAGTGGCCAGCATCCAGTCGCTATGGGCGCGAGCCGACGCAATCAACTCGGGGTTCAAGGCCAGCGGAGGCTTGGGGTCGGGCGTGATGGTGCCGGGTTCGAGGTTCTCGTTGAGGTCGATGCCCACGCGCGCTGCTTCGGCGCTGGGATTCGCTCGGGCGCGATTGACGAGTTCGAGCATCAACTGTTCATGCACCGTCGGATCGCCGTGAATGTATCGGGTCAGGGGACTCGATGGCCGTGCGCTGCGCCCTGCCCCGCTGAATCCCTGCGCGGCCATTGGTTCGCCGACCGAGCCCGCCAGGCGCGATTGGTCGGAATACTCGGTCAGGGCGTGCGCACCCGTTGCCAAGAGCGCATGGATCGGGATGAACAGTGCCGCCGCACACAAGGCCCCGAGCAGGATGCGGCATTGTTTCGGTCCTGCGTCGCGAAGGAACGCGGCCCCGCTGGGTGGGGCTCGATCCGGAACGACACCAGGTTGTTGCTCTTGCACCGACGAGTCGCTATGCATACTGCTTAGGGGAGGATAGACGCGACACGGACCCCTCGCCCCGTCCCTCTCCCATCCGACCTGCCTGCCGAAGCTTCGGCGCATGCAGGTGGGAGAAGGTGCCCCCGCGACTGCGGGAGCGGCTGAGGGTAACGGTGTAGTGCATCCCGGTGATTGCTCTGTAAGTCCATCGACGCCGATAGCGGCGTTGCGCCGATGCGCTGACTGAACCAAGAGCAAAACGGTTTGACAAGTGCGAATCGGCTGACCAATGGTGCATGGTTCGCGTCAGTCAAAGTGACAAGCCCATGGGAATTCAGGACCGAGAGTACATGAGGCGTCCGTCGGGTGGGGCTCCCCGTTTCCGCCCCTCGGCAGACGACCGTCTCGATGCGTTCTTGAGCGGATTTCTTGCGCGGCACCCGCGCTTCTTGATGTACGTCGGCGTCGGCCTGGGCGCTCTGCTTGTCGTCGCCTGGATTCTGGTGAAGTTGTCGGCAGAAGGCCCGTGAGAGGCTCTTGCAAGGAGTCGTCTTCACGCATCGTTGGTCATCAACACAACCGCTTCCAAGAACGTTCAACGCTCAACGTTCAACGCTCGACTTTCGACTCGATGGCTCAAGGTCGTGATCGGGCCAGGACCACGCGGAATCCGAAGTTGCTGTAGCCGGAGTCAGGGTAGTAACTGCCGCGGAACGCTGACCGGCAGTGCGCGCCGCCGAAGCCCCACTGGTACACCCAGTCGCCGCCGCGGAGCACGCGAGTCGAGCCCTCGGCTGGGCCCTGGGGATCGACGACCATGCCGCCGGGATAAAGGCCATGCCAATCCTGACACCATTCCTGGACGTTCCCGTGCATGTCGTAGAGGCCCCACGGGTTGGGGAGCTTCTGCGCCACCGGGTGTGTGGTGTCCAGGCTATTGGCTTCATACCATGCGTAGCGGCCCAACTCGATGCAGGCTGGATCCTCTCCGTAACTGAACCGCGTCGTCGTCCCGGCCCGGCATGCATATTCCCACTCGGCCTCCGTGGGCAACCGGTAGGCATAGCCGGACGCCAACCGTCCGGCTGCTGATTCCTGCTCGGTCAACTTCTGGCAATAGGCGACCGCCTGATCCCAGCTCACCTGTTCGACCGGGCTATTCTGTTGAGAGTCCGGAAACTCGGGCGGCTGGAAATGGGACGGGTTGACTCCCATCACGGACGAGAATTCGAGTTGCGTCACCTCGTGCTTCCCAAGCCAGAATCCCTCGGTCAATTTCACCTGCGTCAGCGGCCCCTCGCCATCGGAACGCTCCCACTCCGTCTCCGGGCTGCCCATGACGAAGGACCCTGGCGGGATCCACGCCATGTCGGCAATCGTTTGGATGTCGGGCCTGCTCGCCTTGACGGCGCGATAGATTCTCTGCGGCGAAGCGGCGGGCATCGGGTCCAGCCAGTTTGCCGAGTGCGTGGTCAGCTCGATCCATCCCCGGGTGAGCCAGAAATCCCCCTCGACGTTTGACTTGCTCTCGATCACGTAGATTGCCCCGACTTCCCCGCTGACGCGGATTTCGGGACGCAGCGCGATTTCGAGGATCGCCGCGTCCTGGGCGACTGTCCGGGGCGCGGTCGCGCCGGCAGCGAGACCCAGGAGCAGGGCCAATCGGGTAAGTGTCCAGGCATGTTTGTTCATAGTGGCATCGGTTGATTGTTGAATGTCAGTCGAGTCGGGTTCATCGCTTGACCGACGCGCGTTCTCGGTGGGCGGCATGTTGAGCGACTTTGTCGCACAGCGCCGCGCAGTCAGCAAGCTCAAAGCAACCCAGCTCAAAGCAACCCGCGCTCCCCCGGGGTGCGGTATCCTGGTGAGCCGGAAGGATACACAGCACGGGTTTCTCACCACCGGGGAGATGACAACGAAATCCGGGCTGTGGCAAAACCGCGCCCCGATAGGGGAGAATGAGGTTCGGAGCGTTTCCGAAACCGCGCGGGTGCGGCGACACTCTGTTGCCCGGTTCCATCCGTCCACGTGGGCACGGTTTTGCGTTTCTAGCGGGCATGGCTGCCTCCGCGGATGACCTCTGCTTCGCATTGCACAAAGCCTGGTGAGAAATGCGCGCTAGGGGGCGACGAAAAGCTCGGCCAGGAACGTGTCGAGTCCGGCCACAAACCGGCTGCGATCGGCGTCGAGGGCATCATTGTGATCGCCGGCAATCTCCCACAATCGCTTGGGTTCGTTGGCGGCGGTGAGATTCTGTTGGGCGTGATGGAAGGGAATCAGCCGGTCCTCCCGGCTGTGCAGGATCAGCAGCGGCACGCGCACCTTGGCCAGCTTGCGGTGGGTCTCGTAGCGGATTGATGCCAGCCACCGAACCGGCAGGAAGGGAAACAGTTCGGCGCCGAGGTCCGGAACACTGGTGAACGTACTTTGCAGAACGAGTCCGCCCACGGTTTCACGCCGGGCCAGTTCGGTTGCGACGGCGCCTCCCAGCGATTCGCCGAAGGCGATGATGTTCGAGCCGGCGAAGCCGCGCTCCCGCAACCACGCATGGGCAGCTTGGGCGTCGAGGTAGGTCCCCTCCTCGCTCGGTCGTCCGGCGCTCTGGCCGTATCCGCGGTAGTCGAAGGCGAGCACTGCAACGCCGGTGGCGAGCAGGGCCTCGTAGAGCCCGAGGCGGTGGCTGATGTTGCCACCGTTGCCGTGACAGACCACCACGGACAGGTGCTGTCGCGGGGAGGTCGTGTTCGCCGGAAAGAACCAGGCGCTCAGTTCCAAGCCGTCGCGGGTCCGCAGACGCAGGTCCTCCCACGGACGCCCCAGGGCATGGCCTGTCTCCGCCCAATCCCGGTAGGGGTGGTAGACTTGCCGATATTCGAACCAGCGCAACATGATGAAAAGCAGCGTCGACAGGACAACGATCCCGACTAAAACCCTTGACCGGTGAGACATGTTGTAGACAAGTCAAGTTTCTGTGCTGCGTTAAAGGGGTCAAGGATTCTACTGAGCGAGGCGCGTGAGAGGAGGGCGGGAAAGCGGTGAGGCTGGTTCATGAGGTTGAGGACTGGATTGGGTCTGAGGCGCCCCTCGCTAGGGTTACTTCTCGTTTGAACTTTGTGGTCAATGAGTCAAGTTCTTGCGCCGCGCAGCGGCGCCACTTATACACGGCGTCAGAAGTCGCGCCGCGTGAGGGCGCGCGGCCTACAGGTTTGTAGGCCGGGTCCCCTGACCCGGCGCTGGATCATTTATGTCGCTCTGTATAGCGAGGCGTCGACTGCCGGTGATCGTGGTGGACACCCAGCGGCCACGAGTCGTTCGAACGCTTCGCCGGTCTGACGCGGACCCTCACCAAACCCGCAGAGCCAAAGCGCCAGAGGACTGGCGCAGTCTCCCGCAGCCGCGGGACTGGCGCCTTTTCGGAGGTCTCCGGACCGCGCGGAGCGTTTTGGAGTGCGGCAGTCTTCTGCCGCTCTGGGACACTCGCGAACGATCTGGCAACACGCCTCGCCGGTCTGAGGCGAAGCCTCGCTAACCCGGAAATCTCACCAGTGGGGCGATCGCGGCGTTCCGGACGGTCCGCGGGTGAGATTTCCGGGTCTGTGAAACCCGCAGCCAGCAGGGTCATCGCCCGGCACCATGACCATCGGAGACCCGAGCTCGCTGGTCCGTCGGAATTCTGTGGTGTTGTTTTCATGTCAGCTTGAACCGTCATCGGCGCAACCGCGGGTTTCATCGTGCAGTGATCTCATTAGCCGGAATGATCGAGACACGGCCTGGCTCGGCTCGATCCGCGTTCGGGCATCGCGAAAGACTACCGCGCTGTGGAAGGAGCAGGCAAGCCGGGAGCGCAGCGCGGCAGCAGTTCTCGTTCTGGCCAAGAGCCGCCTCAAGGCGGGACACCGAACACCGTTCCGAGCCCCCCGGCGCGGTTTGGTGTCCCGGCTTCAGCCGGTTTCCGCGCCGGGCGCTCCTCAAAGTTGGCTGGCTGGCTGATGCATCTGGGTGTTGTCGCTGTGAGAGAGGGATCCGTCGGATGCACGACCGTTCCGCATTCGCAACTCCGGGCTTCCGCCGCGGGCACGGGTCTGCTTCGATCCTCCGCGGTGATCGCTTCGCCTGACTTGCTCACCCGCCTGCTGCGGGACGTGTCGCGCTCGTTCTATCAGACGTTGCGCATCCTGCCGCCCGGCGTCCGGCCCCAGATGGGTCTTGCGTATCTGCTGGCCCGCGCTGCCGACACCATCGCCGACACGCAACTGATCGCTGTTCCGGAACGATTGGCCGCGCTTGACCGGCTGCGCACCCGCATCGCCACCCCTCAGTCTGGCCCGGTCCGACTTGACCCTTTTCTTGCGGACACGCGCTCCCATTCGGACCCCGGCGCGGAGCGGACCCTGCTGACGCGCCTGGACGAAGCGTTGACGGCCCTCGATGGACTCGATCCCGACGACGGGCGCCTCGTGCGTGGCGTGCTCCTGACGATCGCCGGCGGGCAGGAACTCGATCTGCGCCGTTTCGCCAACGCCACCGCCCGCTGCCCGATTGCGCTCGATTCCGAAGCGGCCCTCGAAGACTACACCTACCGGGTGGCCGGCTGCGTCGGCCAATTCTGGACACGGCTCTGTCGCGCCCGGCTCTTTCCCAAGGCCCGTCTCGATGATGGCCTCCTGGTGGCAAACGGCGTGCGGTTCGGCCAAGGCCTTCAACTCGTCAACATCCTGCGCGACATTCCGCGCGATTTGCGCCAGGGACGGTGTTACATCCCTGGCGATCGTCTGGCAGCCCACGGACTGAACCCAGCGTCGCTGCTGGATCCGCGCAACATGAACCAGTTCCGGGCGCTGTACGAAGACTACCTCGACCTTGCCGATGCGTGTTTGGCTGACGGATGGGCCTACGGCAACGCGCTGCCACCCGGCCAAATGCGCGTCCGACTGGCATGCGCGTGGCCGATCTTGATTGGCGTTCGAACCATCGCCCGTCTCCGTGCCGGCAACGTGTTGAAGGAGGCCCACCGGATCAAGATCAGCCGTTCCGAGGTCAAACGATTAATGGTCCGATCCGTCTGCGCTTATCCCTGGACCCGCGCCTGGAACCGGTTGTTCGAGCGCGCGCGCCGCAGACCCGCAGGAGCCCTATGACTTTCGCCGCCGCCCAGACCCGCCATGCCGAACTGGCCGCCCAAATCCGCGCCCACGACCACGCCTACTACGTCCTGGCCCAGCCGACCGTCAGCGACCGCGAGTACGACCGGTTGTATCACGGACTGCTCGAACTCGAACGCGAGCATCCCGGGCTGATCACGCCGGAATCGCCCTCCCAGCGCGTGGGCGGCGCGCCGCTGACCGAGTTCAAGCCCGTTCGCCATAAGCTGCCCATGCAGAGCCTGGACAACACCTACTCGCAGGAGGAGGTGAAGGAGTTTGTCAACCGTGTCCAGAAGCTCCTCCCGGGAAAGGCTCTCGAGTGGTGCGTCGAACCCAAAATCGACGGCGTCGCCGTAAGCTTGCGTTACGAAAACGGGCGGCTGGCTGTCGGGGCCACGCGCGGCGACGGCGCGACAGGCGACGACATCACCGCAAATCTCAAGACGATTCGCAGCGTGCCCTTGTTGCTCGACGACCCACGATCCGGTCCTGCAGCCCGCCCCGGAGCACCTCGAGGCACGAAGCCCGAGGCCCAACGGCGGCCACCGGCTCAGTGTGAGTTGTTCGGCACGGGCGCGGTCCCGTCTGGTGCGCGCGCAGAGGAGGTTCCGCGTGTGCTCGAAGTGCGGGGTGAGGTGTTCCTGAGCAAAGAAGGATTTGCGCGATTGAACGAAGAGCGCCAGGCCGATGGCGAGGAACCGTTCGCCAACCCGCGCAACGCGACGGCGGGATCGCTCAAACAACTCGATCCGCGCATCGTCGCGCAGCGACCGCTCGACGTCGTGCTGTACGGCATCGGCCAAGTGGAGGGCGCCTGGCTCCCTGCGACTCAGAACGAACTGCTCGACTGGCTGAGGGCGCTCGGTCTCAAGACCCCCGAGCCGCGCTGGCTGTGCCATTCGCTCGACGAGTTGCTCGACGCCATTGCGATCCTCGATCGGCAGAGGCGCGACTTCGCTTACGAGACCGACGGCGCGGTCATCAAGTTCAACTCGATCGCGTTGCGCGCCCGCTGCGGCAGCACCTCGAAAGCCCCGCGCTGGGCCATCGCGTTCAAATACGCCGCCGAACAGGCGCAAACGCGCCTGAAAGCGATCACCATCCAGGTCGGACGCACCGGCGCCCTCACCCCGGTGGCCGAACTCGATCCGGTGTTTCTCGCCGGCAGCACTATCAGCCGCGCCACGTTGCACAACGAGGAGGAACTTCGCCGCAAAGACATCCGCATCGGCGATTGGGTCGTCATCGAAAAGGCGGGCGAGGTGATCCCTGCCGTGGTCGGCGTTGTCGCTCAGCGCCGCACCGGCGAGGAAACGCCGTTCGACTTTCCCCGCTCGTGTCCCGAGTGCCAATCGACGGTGTCGCGCGACTCGATCCTCGGCGAGGCGGGCGTTGTATGGCGCTGCGTCAATCCGGATTGCCCTGCCAGAATCCGCGGGCGGATCGAGCACTGGTGTGCGCGCGGCGCGATGGATATCGAGGGCGGTGGCGAAGTGCTCGTCGCTCAACTCGTGCGCGCCGGCCTCGTCCGCGATGTCGCCGATCTCTATCGCCTGCGCCTGGACGAACTCGCCGCCCTCGAGCGCATGGGCGAGAAATCCGCCCGCAACTTCCTCGCCGCGATCGAAGCCAGCAAACAGCGCGACCTGTGGAGGCTGATTTTCGGTTTGGGCATCCTGCACGTCGGCGCGGGCGTGGCCAAGTCCCTCGCCCGCCGCTTTGCCACGCTCGATGACCTGGTTCGGGCGAGCCATGAACAGCTCACCGCCACGAAGGACGTGGGCGAGATCATCGCCACCAGCGTTTGCCAGTGGTTCGGTGACGCCGAGAACCGGCGTTTGATCGAGCGCCTCCGCACGGCCGGCCTGAGTTTTGAGTCGACAACGTTCCAGGTCGCTCCCGCGGACGGTCCTTTTGCGGGCAAGACCTTTGTTCTGACGGGCACTCTGCCGACACTGACGCGCGAGCAGGCGACGGCGCACATCGAAGCGCTGGGCGGCATGGTCAGCGGCAGCGTCAGCAAGAAGACTGACTTCGTCCTCGCTGGAGCCGAGGCCGGTTCCAAACTCGACAAAGCCCAGAAGCTCGGCGTTCGCGTCATCGATGAAACGCAGTTCCGCCGACTGGGAGGATTGGGCTGATTCCGATGCCAAAGACCGATTACCTCGAGTTGGGCAACGGCCAGCGGCTGGCGATCCTTTACGAGGACCGCGCCGTACTGGCGATTGACAAGCCCGCCGGCTGGATGCTCGTGCCGGTCAGTTGGCAGGACACCGGGCGCAACCTGCAGGCGGCGCTGCTCTCGTGCCTTGCGTCGGGCGCCTTCTGGGTCCGCTCGCGCAACCTGAAGTTCCTGCGTTACGTCCACCGCCTCGATGCCGAGACAACCGGCGTGCTGTTGCTGGCCAAGAGTCGCGGTGCGCTCGATGCGCTGGGGAACCTGTTCGAAAGCCGGCAGGTCCACAAGACCTACCTCGCCGTCGTGCGGGGCCGACCGGCTCGAGACACGTGGGTTTGCCGTCTGCCACTCGCCCCCGACCCCAAGAGACACGGCCGAGTCAAGGTCAACCGCATTGACGGCAAAACGGCGGAAACGCACTTCCGCGTCGTCCAGCAGACAACCAAACAACAGCGCGGCGCCTGGTCGTTAATCCAAGCGCAGCCCGTGACCGGACGCACGCACCAGATCCGTGTGCATCTGGCTGCGGACGGCTTGCCCGTTTTGGGAGACGACCTCTACGGCCCGCCTCAGGCCGGTCTGATGCCCGACGACTTTCCGCTGGGCTTGCGAGCGGTCCGCCTCGCCTATCAAGATCCGTTCACAGGCCGCGCCGTTCAGATCGAAGCGCCGGGGACCCTCTTTCTCCGCGCCTTTGGCTTCGAGTTGCCAGCGGGGCGGTTTCCCGACACCCTCGGTGGATGATCGAACCATGGCCAACCCTGCAATCCGAGACACTGGGCGAGTATCGGGTGTTCCGAGTCCGACAGGATCTCAAGCGCTCGCCGCGCACCGGCCAGACGCACGACTTCTACGTGCTCGAATGTCCCGGCTGGGTCAATATCATCGCCCTCACCCCCGAACGCGACATCCTGCTCGTTGAGCAATACCGGCACGGCACCCAAACGGTTGAACTCGAAATCCCCGGCGGGGTCATGGATGCGGACGACGCTTCGCCCGTCGAGACGGCCGTGCGCGAGCTTCGGGAAGAAACCGGCTTCGAGGGGGACAATGCCATCGTCATCGGGCGCGTCGCCCCGAATCCGGCGATCCAAAACAACCTCGCTTACACCGTCCTGATCGAGAATTGCGTGCGGCGACACGCTGTCCAGTTCGATCACACCGAAGACGTGGCGACGCATCTCGAAAAGGTCGACGCCCTCCCTGCCCTGGTCACCTCTGGACGGATTCGCCACTCGCTCATCATCGCCGCGTTCTACTGCTTCGAACTCTGGCGGGGCCGCTTGGCGCCGCCCAGTTCGGATAACGTATCATGAGCGGCAGACTGACTCCCTTCGGACATCTGTGGCTTCTGAGTCGCATCTCTGTGCCGCGCAGCGGCGCCCCTTAGCCCGCATTTCTCAGCAACTTTTGATGTCCTCTGACCGGTCACCGTCGCATTGCACCTGAAATGCGGGCTCTCAGAAACCCGCGCCCCAAGCAGATGGACCCAATCTCGACCACACTGTGTCCGCGTGCCCGGGTCGCCCACGCGGCAGGGGCGCGTCCCGGCTCTGATGAACCGATGAGCCAATTCCCTTTGCTGGGCGCGGGTTTCATAGACCCGGAAATCTCACCCGCGGACCGTCAGGAATGCAACGACCGCCCCAATGGTGAGATTTCCGGGTTAGCGAGGCGTCGAACTCCAACGGCAATGGTCCAAGTCCAGCGTGCGAAAGTTGTCAACCAGCCTTGTCGGTCTGAGGCGGAGCCTCGCTAAGTCCTGAAACCCAACTGCTCGAGCATCCGGCGGTCCCGTTTCGTAGGACGCCCCGCCCCTTTGGGTCGGTGAAACAACGGCTCGACGGATCGCTCGCGGGGTTTCGCGTATTCCTCGGGCGGGGTCAGATCTTCCATGAACTGCGGCACGGCTGCGGCACCGACCCGTCGCTCGATCGGCACGACGACTTTCAGCGTGCGTGTGATCTCGCCAGCCTGTGCCGTGACGATGTCGCCAGGCCGCACACAGCGCGACGCTTTCACGCGCTGATCGCCAATTCTGACATGGCCAGCATGGCATGCCTCGATGGCCAGCGAGCGGGTCTTGAACACCCGCACCGCCCACAGCCATTTGTCAATCCGCACTTCTATAGAGGGCGACATAAATGATGCAGCGCCGGGTCAGGGGACCCGGCCCACAATGCTGTAGGCCGCGTGCCCCCACGCGGCGGGACTTCTGACGCTGTGAATAACGCAGCCGCAGTCTGCATATTTCGCAGCGCGGCAGAGCCGCAACCAAAGCGACGGGAGACTCGTGCGTCTCTGGTGCCGACGAATGCGCAGGTCGCCGCGCTGCGCCGGCGATGCTCCGCAGCGCTCAGGGGATCCGAGGAGAGGAACCACCAAGGCGCGTGCAAGCGAGCCACAGGTGTTCAACAGGTGAACGCGTTGGTCGAATGACAATCCTCTCCAAACTGCACGAAGTGGACACATGGTAACACTTAACTCCCCATGAACCGGGTGTACCGCCGACGTCCACGTCGGCCCGGTGGAATCTCAGGTGACTGCCCCCGAGCCGGCTGGAAAGCCGGCGGTACAGGTTCATGTGCGCGGAGGTCGGAATCGGAATCGGAATCGGCGTCGCAGGTCGCCTGCTGTCGATTCCGATACCGATGGCGATCGCGACCTCGACCGGAGTTCGCTGGCGGTTCATCGCCACTGGGCAGTTCAAAAAGGAACAGGTGGCTCTCCAGGAACCGGGAGGCAACTGACCACATGAGCGTCCGCGGGACGAGTAAGCATATAACCTCGGGGGCGGATGGACCCCGGGGCCCATCCGCCTCGGCCCACTCTCGTTTCCTGGCGAGGCGCGCCTGTGACGAATCCCACTCCTCAGACTCATGCCCAATTGCAGTGTCTTCCCGGCTCTCGCCTCCGGCGCCTCGCTCGGAGAGTCCTTGAGCTAATCCCAGAGCCGACTGACACTCGACTCGTTCACCACAGATTTCCCAGTTCAAGGATTCTATGGCGTTTTTTCCGCAACGCGGAAGAACTCGACATTCTGCGTCGGTTGAACCGTCCAGGTGGCGGTGCTTCCCGTTGCCGTGGCCTCGGCGCCTGCCGTCCACTGGGTCAGGTTCGTCGAGGTCCAGAGTTGATACACCTTTCCAGCCGCCAGACCCGCCGCGGTGATTGCGATGGTGTTGCCGTCCCGACCAACGGAAAGCACCGGCGGCTCTGAGGGCTGAATGCTGATTCGCAGGTCGTCCAGCGAAAAAACACCGTAGATCGGCTCCGATTCCGGCATCCCCAGGCGGGCCTGCACGAGCAGACGCCACTGAACCAGGTTGCCAACGTCCACCGCCGACGTGTCCCAAAAATCCGCCAGACGCGCTTCGAGTGTGGTCCACTCGCCGGAGATCACCGGCGCGCTGTCGGTGACGAAACTCATCGCCTGGCCCGCTTGATCGTAGAAAGTCAGCCAGAACCCAGTCGCACCATCAGCGACAGCAGCCAGCGCCGGGTCGCCCTTGAACCGCAGCGAAACCACCCCGTCGGCAGGGAACGAGAATGGCTCGACGATGGCTGAGAGGACGCTGCCCCACGGGTACTGGCCCGCGGCGAAGTAGATGCCCAGTTCGAGCCCTTTGTTTCCCTGCGGAGCCGGCGTCAGGATCGACGCCGCCGTCGCCGTCAACTCGGCTGGACTGTTGACATAGGAGTAGAAGGCCTCGAGCGCGGCGGTGTCCGCGTACCCCTCGAAATCGTCCAAGAGCGGACGGAAAGGCGCCGGGGCGGGAAACAACGGGGTGTCGCGGACCATCAGGTCGTCCACCAGAATCGTCGCCGTGTACGGATCGATCGCCGCCTGGCTGCCGTACTGGAAGAGCGACATCCGCACAATCCGGCCCAGATCGGGCAAACCGGGCGAATCCCACGGCTGCGCGATACTGCCAGCCAGGAAGTTGACGATCTGCCAGTCGTCCGTCGTGGGCGCCGGCGCACCCCATCGACCGAAGTTGCCGCTCGCGTCGAAGGCATAGACGAAGAAGCTTTGAAAATCGGTCGTGGCAAAGGCCGGATCGCCTTTGATGCGCAGCGTGACGTACTGCTTGGGCCCGATCACAATCGGTTCCGCGAACAAAGCACCCCGGATGTTCTCAGTGGCCCAGGCACCCGACGGAAAATTGAAGGTTGCGCTCATGCTCTTCTGGCCCGGGGACTCCGTCGAGACCGTGTCGGAGGTGGCCAAAACGGTGTTCGCCGACCCGGTCCAAGCCGCCAGGAGGTCCTCCTCCGTCTCGTACTCGAAATCGTCAATCACGTATTCCTTCGTTTCGACTTCGATGAGCGGCGTGTGCCGGACCATGATGTCATCGACTTCGATGGTCGCCGTGTACTCTGGAATCGCCGCCTGGCTGCCGTACTGGAAGATCGCGAACCGAACGATGTTGCCGAGGTCGGGCAAGGCGGGTGAATCCCACGGTTTCTCGATGCTGCTTGCGCTGAAATTCACCACCTGCCAATCAGCGGTCGTGGGCGCCGGCATGCCCCAACGCCCGAAGTTGCCGCTCCCGTCGTAGGCATACAGATAGAAATCGCTGAAATCCGCCGCTGCAAACGCCGGATCGCCCTTGATCCGCAGCGTGACGTACTGGGTCGATGCGATCGAAACGGGCGCTGGCAGTGCGGGACCCTGGATTGTGTCAGTCGCCCATTCGCCGGTGGGGAACGTCAACTGAGCGCGCAGCGCTTTCTGGCCCGGCGAAAGCTGGGCCACCGCAGTCGACAAACTGACCAGCGTGTTCGGGCTTGGCACCCAGGCCGCCGCCAACGCCGCATCGTCCGCGTACTCGAAGGCCTCGATCACAAACTCCTTCGGCACGACCGAATCGATCAACGGTTCGTCGCGGATCGCCAGTTCATCCAGTTCGATGGCCGCCGTGTAAGGGGCAATCGCCGCCTCGCTTCCATATTGATAGAAGGCAAACCGGGTGATCTGGTTCAGATCGGGCAGGCCGGGCGAATCCCAAGGTGCCGCGATGCCCCCGGCGCTGAAGTTAAACACGCCCCATTCGGACGTCGTCGGAATCGGCGCGCCCCATCGCCCGAAGTTCCCGTTCCAGTCATAGGCGTATACGTAGAAGTACCGGAAATCGGCCGACGCAAACACCGGGTCGCCTTTGACCCGCACGGTGACGTATTGTGCGGGATCGATCACAATAGGTTCGCTCAACTCCTGCCCCTTGATCGTCTCCGTCGCCCACGCCGTGGACGGGAAGTTGAACTGCACACGCATCGCCTTCAGACCGGTCGAGTGCGAAGAGACCTCCTCCGAGAGCGAGAGCAAAGCGTTCGGGCTCGGCGTCCAAGCCGCCAACAGGTCGTCTTCGCTCGAGTACTCGAAATCGTCGACCACGGTCTGCGCGTAGACCGCACCGCACATCAGGCCGCCGCAAAGGGCGGCGCACAGGGAGAACCAGGGTTTGTTTCGCATCATTCGTTTCCTCATTCTGAGCGGCGCTTTACCGCCGTCTATGTCGGATTGACTATGCCTGAAATGATCCACGCGTTCAATGCCAATCGTCAGGGCGTGCCAAGGAGGATGAGGGTTGGATCTCGAGTTCAACGGAGCCGCAAAGCAACGAATAGCGCGTTCACGGCGGCGGCTCGATGACTGTCATTTGTGTCCTGGTGACCGAGCGTCGAAATCGTCGAAATTGTTTGCCGCGGTGCTCGACGATCGCATAATGGACCCCGTCCGACCGCCATCGCGATAGAGGCAATCGCCCGCTTTGACAAAGCGGCTGAAGGGCATCCGGGGCAGGCTGGTGCCGTCTGGCGGTTTTGGACCGGGTGAGAGGAAGTGCAGTTTCGGCTGAAGGATTTGTCACCCTGCTAGAGTGACTCCTCGTTTGAAATCTGTAGTGAATGAGTCAAGTTGTTGCGCCGCGCAGCGGCGCCACTTAGCGAGGCGTCGGACGCCGGTGATGGTGGTGGCCGCCCAGCGCAGACGAGTTGTTCACGCCCCGCCTCGGTCTGAGGCGAAGCCTCGCTAAGTTTACAAGCTATTGTAAACAAAGCGTTTAAGCCAGTTTAGCTCAGTGGTAGAGCAACGGTTTTGTAAACCGTCGGTCGTCGGTTCAAATCCGACAACTGGCTCCATTCCCACGACTCACGTTGGGTGCCGACCTTTCACGATCTCTACGGTGGATGCTGATCTTGCATGATCACTTCCTGGTTCGAGTCTTCACATTTCGTTCCTGTCATTCACATGCGACGGATAGCAGACGCCTCCGTTCATCAAGCGTATCCGCTCCAAGGGTGCGATTGGTTGCAGGGAGTTTGGCAGCCGCAGAGTCTGGGTAGCCAGGCCCCGCCAATGTTCAGTGGCCCCGAAATCGCGCATCGAGATCTTGCCACCGGGCAGGTCCCCGCCACAGGAAACGACCTCGAGCCACACGGAGGGTTCAGTTACACGTGCTGCAGGACTTGCCAGGGATCGGCCCCGCGTGCGCTACCGGACTATTGGAGCGGTTTGAGCGTGTGGAAGCTGTGATGACCGCCAGCGCCAAGCCGCTGCGAACCGTGGACGGGATCGGACCGAAGCCTGTAGCGTTCATCCGCTGGGCGCTGGAATGAGGCGCCTTCTTGCTGCGGCAGCCTCGCGGCCAGCAGCGAGCCGCACAAGGTGGAAGAGCGCGTTGGTAAAAGGCGATTCCGCCCGACTGCCGCTTGAAACCAAAAGCCCGCTGGAGCAGCCTTCAGCCAGCGCGACATACGTGCTGATGAGTGGCGCTGCCCCAAAGCCGCGGGCGGCCGGGCCTTTCCCGCGAGAAAGGACGGCCAGACTTCGGCTCTCGAACGGTAGTACCGCCTCGTGTCGCGACAGATCGCGGGCAACCGAGCGTAAGAAGCAGCATTGTGGCGATGAACGACGACAGACTGGAGCACGGCGACCTGATCGATTTCCTGGCGGAAGACCCGATGGGGGAGCGCCGATATTGGGCCGTGATGCTGGTCGTGCGGATGCTGGAGACGAAGCTTGGCTGCCGCTATCGGGGAGACAACCGACTCAGCGGCGCAGCGAACGCCGAAGCGGCCATCGGGTCGTTGCGGGCAGCGATGGCGCCGCTCTCCCAGGCCGAACAGGGGTTGATGTTGCGGACGATCTTCCTGATGTCGTGGGAACAGGTGCGTCGCCGCACTGGCCTCAGCCTCCGGTTGCCCGAGGTCCTTGACGCACTGGGCAAGGATCTCGGCACGTTCGCCTGTCTCGCTGCCGCGCACTCCGTGATCGAGCAAGGAGATGACGCGGTACGACGGTACCCGCTCGATGGGCTTCTGCCGGAAGTACGGCAGCCAGGGCAGGGCTTGATCGTGACCCTCGACGCCGAGGATTGCCGTCTGCCTCGAGGTCGCCGAGACACAAATCGAAATCGATCGGCTGACCATCGCCGTCCGAAGCTTTCGTGGTTTGAACTCGGAAGCGAACCTCCGTCCCCTCGTCGCTTGGTATCTCTCGACACTGCCGGGCGGGGAAACCGATCGGGCGGTGGCGACGCTGCTCTCGGACCTTCCGGTCGCGTCCAAAGACGAGCAGGTGTGCTGGCGATCACTCGGCCTGCTCGATTGGATGGCCGCGCACCCGGATCATCCCAAGGCCGCCGAGGCCATGGCGGCGGGCAGACAAGTCGCCCGGGCCGACGTGCGCAAGGCTGCGGCCCAAACGGCCGCAGCGCTCGGACGCTGGGAGGTGCTTGTCGCACTCGGTCGGGATGACCCGGACCGGGGGGTGAGGCAGCGGGCTGAGAAGCTGCTGGCCAACAGGAGCGGTACAGGAGGCCTTGGCGGCCAAGGTGACCTCTTCGAGCGGTCCGATGCATCGCGGCCGCCAAGTGCCCCGGACCGGTAACTCGGCAAAGGAGCCAGTTAGCCCATGAGCAAGAAGAAAGGCCATCGCAAGTCACTGCCGACGAGTTGAGATTGAAGCCCAGCCGCACGGCTTACATGTCCTGGGGCAAGGGCCGCCGGCAGCCGCTGCGTTTCAGTCAGTCGCCAAACCGAGCATGCAGTTCTTCAGCCTGCTGGGCGAATTTGCGGGGGTTGTTTTTCTTGAGCCTCAGCAGATTCTGCAGCTTCCAGCGCACGGCGGGCAGTTCCGCGAGGTGCGCGCATCTCATCAGACGCCAGTCCGGCGCTCCAGCCACCAGGTCCAGGAGAAACCGGCGGTGGTTATCGGTCAGCGCGGAAGGCAATTGGGACCTTAACTCGCTGCGGACCGCAACCAGTTGATCGACCGCGATCGGCTGCCGCGTCAGGCCGATGAACTCCCGCTCGAAGGCGGCGGAGAGGTCGTGATCCCGAGAGAACAGCACTTCATGCACCGGGCGGTTGTGTCCGGCCAGATAGCAGACGAAGCATTCCACCACGTCTTGGCTCAGCCTGCCTTTCTCGAACAGTCCAAGCAGGTCAAAGAGGTCGCGGGGATGCTGGCGATCCAAGGCGGCGACCAGCTTGCTCCCATACAACTCCGGAGTCGCCAACACAGGGGCAGTCCATTCCGTCGTGAACAGCCGGCGCGCTTCGGCACGAAGACTCCGTCGCTCGATGGGCAGAACCGCGCCGCGGAATACCTGGTTCACTTCCATTTTCACCTGATTGCGGCCGCGCCGGACAAACAGTTTGATCTCCTGGCCTTCGCTCGTGGACGAGACTTCGGACTCGATTCCCATCTCGGCCAGGCGTGTTCGGGCCGTTCTCAGCGCCCTGGAGATAGACGCCAAAGCACCCGCGCGGGGCGCCTTGTAGTCAGTGTAGACCACGTCAACGTCCACGGACAGGCGCGGCATGTCCTTAACGAACAGGTTGATGGCCGTGCCTCCCTTCATCGCGAAAGTGGGCGTTTCAAGAACAACCGGGGCGGCTTCCAGAAGCAACCGAACAGTCTCGACGTAGGCTTTGTCCATTATGGCTTCAGAACGAGCGTGGTCCCGTCTTTGAACCGGGCGGTCCAACGGCCGCGTCCCGGTCTTCCTCCTGCCGCCCTCCGGGCGGCGGCGGCCCACGGCAGATTGAGTTCCTGCGCCCAGAGCACGCAAAGCCGCCTCACCTTAACACGCTGGCAGTGTCTGAGTAGCACGGCCAGGATTTCAGGGCGCAATGAACGGACCCCTTCGAGAATGTGGCGGGCTTCCTCGAGTCCCTGGTGGATACCCACTTCACTCAGCAGTTCGAGCACCGCCATTTCCGGCACGGAAACCAGAACTCCCTTGGGAGTCTCCGGCAGCGGCTGCAGTCCAAAGTCCCTGGCAAGGGAGCCCGCGAAGGGGCTGCGCGTCGTGTAGCGCGCGCGAAATCGTTCCACGAACCACTCCGGCAGCCGGGCCTTTTGCTCGCCCCACAGGCAAAGCGATTCTTGCGCCGGGACGTTGTGCCGCACGCCCCGCCACCCCAAAGCGGTCTTGCCACCGACATGGAAGCCGGGCAGGCGCCGAGCCAGGAACTCCAGGCAATCTGCCTCGCGGAGCGTGTCGTTGGGAAACATGAATACGCCGCGTCCCAGGCGCGCCAGCCAACCGGACTTCGAGTAATGATGCGCGAGCGCCGACGACACGCCGATTCTGGCCAGATCGCGCTGGTCCAATGGCGCTCCGCGTGGGAACGTCCTTTGCAGCCGTTTGATTAGGCTGGAGCGCTTCGTTAAAACCATGCTTGAATTGTAGCGTCAGAATCAAGCAGATGGCAAGCGGTCAAACGACCTTGAGGATCGGGGTAGGCAGGACAGAATCGGTTCTTTCATGACAATACATGACACTTTACGGGGGAAACGTGCGTTAACGTGCGTGATGACCGTTCTGGATCATAATGCACGAAAGCTCCCTGTTGACGAAGGGATGACGCACGTTCACGCAGAAAAGACGCACGCCTGGGTTTGGTTTTGTAAACCGTCGGTCGTCGGTTCGAATCCGACAACTGGCTCCAAATCGTTTCGCTCCTGCGTCGCGAAACGATCCGGCCCGCTGCGCCGGGCCGGCACAGCCTGTTCCCCTTCATGCTCTTCCTGCTCTTCGTGGTGAGCCCAGACGAGGATTTGGATCGAGACTGGGACCGTTGACGTCCAGCCAGACTCGATGGACATTGGCCGCGTCTGGAAAGGAGGATGCATGAATGAAGCAAGAGGAGTTGCGGACGAGAGCGGAGCGGCCAAAGAGGGCGATGGTATCGAGAGCACCCCCAGGACCTCGGCGAACGTTGTCCTTGTGGACCATCGAGAGACACGCAGCGGTGTTCTGACAGCGTTGGAACAAATCCCGGGCATTGCGGTCCGGGTCGAGCGACTCAAGTTGGGGGATTATCTGGTCAACAACTCCTGTGTGTTCGAGCGGAAAACTCTGTTGGACTTCGCCGAGTCCATCAAAGACGGACGCTTGTTCACGCAGGCCCGCCGGCTCGCTTCCTGGCCTGACCGGGCGGCCTTCATCATCGAGGGAACAGCCCAGGACTTGAGTGGCAGTTCGATGCGGCGGGAAGCCTTGCAGGGGGCCGTCATCACACTCACGTTGATCTACGAACTTCCGGTCCTGCGATCGCATGACCCCGCGGAGACAGCGCGGTTGCTCGTCTATGCGGGCGACCAATTGCGCCGGCATGCGGACGGCGCCCTACCCCGGCACGGAAAGAGACCCAAAACGAGACGACGAGTCCAGTTGCGGCTGCTACAGGGCCTGCCCGGGATCGGGCCATCGCGCGCAACAGCCTTGCTCGAGCGGTTCGAGCGGGTCGAGGCCGTAATGACCGCCAGCGCCGAGTCCCTCCAAGCGGTGGACGGGATCGGCTCCAAGACCGCGGCGTCGATCCGGTGGGCGCTGGAATAGAGCGTGGTTGTGCCCGCGCTGGTCCTGTCGAAGATCGCCAGCGTCTCTGTGGACTTCCCGGACGCGGCGGCGGCCATCCAGGTCTCGGGCACGTCCGGCCCCCGCCAGGAAGAGGCACAGCGCTTGGGACGCATCTTGTGGCCCAAGCCGGGCGAGAATCAGGCCCACTTCCACACGGTTGTTTCCCGCGACACCGTGGAACGATAATTCGGCTTGAAATAGCAACCGTTTCTGTGCGAGCAAGGTTACGAATGCCGCGTCGGGACCCTGGACCGGCCGGATGAATCGCTGCCGGCAACTGCGCCGGGCGGGTGAATCAACAACACACCAGTTAGGGATGAGCAAGAAGAAGCGAGTGCCCACGTTCGCCCGAGCGAAGCCGGTCGATCAGCCGCCGGTGTCGCCGATGAGGGAGAGCGTGCTCTCTGCAGCCCAGACCAACGCAGGCGCAGAGGTGGATCACATTTGCGGGCTTGCCTCCAGGGGGGAGTCCCGCGTCATCGGCTTCAGCAAGTTGGTGTTGTTTTCCACGGCGACGCGCGATGCCTGGTTGCTCGACTGGGAAGATGAACTGGCGATCTGCCTGATGAAGGATGGAATGCCCCGACCGTACGAGCTTGGCGAGACCGATCGCGCCTTCGCCATCCAATGGCGAGGTCGCTACCACATCGAGGGAGGACTGTTTGCGTACATCGACAACGCCACGCCAACGCACGCGCGAGTGATTCAGGGCTATCCAACCGAGGCCATACTCGCCACAATCGAACGAATGAAACGCGGGATTTGACGGCCCTGTGAACCGACAGCGACTCAAAGCCAAGACGATTGTCATTGCGAAGCAGCTTCTCGAAGCCAAGGGCTATGTCAGTGCCGTTGAGGTGCTGCTGGCCATGGGCCGGTTGTCCAAAGAGGACTATGAGCGATGGCGCTTCCGCCAAGTGCCGCATCTCGAAAAGGTTCTGCCCGGCAGCCTGAACGAGCACGCGTTCTTCTGTCGCGAATTGCGCGTCCACGCCCGCGAATTGAAGCTGAAGCCGAGCCGCACGGCTTACATGTCCTGGGGTAAGGGCCGCCGCCAACCGCTGCGTTTCACGAAGTACGGCGATCCGCACGTCGAGGCCCTTTTCTCGACCCATTACGTCAGCACCGCAATCACTGATTCGCAAAGGGCCCGGCGCGCATGGATTCCGGCACCCCATTCCGCCATGCCGTCTGGCGCTCAGTCCCCGTCCTTAGCCGATACGGACCAAGTCTAGCCCGCATTTCTCGCCAACTGTTGATGTCATCTGACCGGTCACCGTCCCATTTCACCTGAAATGCGGGCTCTCCCCGTTCACCGGATTGGTGAAGCGATCCACCGCACCGCTGCCGATGAAAGGACCGGCAAGGTTTGTCCACAGCATGCCCGGTGCGAGCGCGGGCGCGCTCTGCACCCAGTAGAAGGCGCCGGCCACTGAGGGCCAGGCGATTTCCACGCCGTTGGCCGCGAGTTGAATCGCCAGTGGCGGACCGGGCGGCGTGACGAAATCCAGGGCGTAGATCAGGTTCCCGCCCAATTCACTCGGAGTGTGCGTGGTGCCAACCAGCGTGGCCGCACCGGTCGTTGGCGACACGCGGTACAGCTTCCGTGTCGAAGCCGCCGCACTGCTCCAGTCGTGCGGCACGTCCACGACGCGCCAGTTCGAATCGTCGAAGCTGGCCTGCATGGCCACCGGCTCATCGCCGCGATGGAAGCGACGCTCTGCGGCGAGGCGTGGCGTCGCGCCACGGGCGAGCAGGCCAACGCAAAAAGGGACCTTCTGAACGCAAAATGGCAGTACTTCTTCGACGGCAATGCGGTAGAGTACGCGCGAGTGAAGCGCGCTCTTCGCTGTGCTTCAGCAGTTGTCGCGGAAAGCACACAGGCTGGCATAGCATCAACAAGATTGAAACATTGAACGCGAGTTTGAATCGGTTCGCGAAACTGAATGGACCACAGACAGAAGCCATCGGGCTGAACACGACGCTCGCCTTCGACACACGCGAAGAGCACCGGGCGGAATTTGTCCTCATGCCAAACCAGCCGTGAAACCACTCAAAGAGACCAACCGATGAAGACACTGATGAAAACCTCGTTCCTCCCTCTCGCCCTCGTAGCCCTCTTCGCCGCGCCGCTTCCGGCATTGGCCGCCGGCAAGGGCCAGCCGATGACGATCCCCGACTTCACCAAAGGCGGCACCATTCCCGCAGGCGCAAAGCACGACTGGAATCTCGGCCCCACGGGGCTGCGCGGGTGGATGTTTTGCGACAAGATGGTGACCACCGATGCGCGGCAGATTTCCATCACCAAAGTGGAGAAGGGTTCTCCCGCCGATGGCATCCTCGCGGTCGGGGACGTCATCCTTGGTGTCGGCGGCAAGCCGTTTTCCTACGACCCGCGCACCGAGTTCGGCAAGGCACTCACCACCGCCGAATCGGAAGCGGGCGGAGGAAAACTGACCGTGACCCGCTGGCGGGCTGGCAAATCGGAGGAGGTCGTCGTCAAACTCCCGGTTCTCGGCACCTACAGCGCCACCGCACCCTACGACTGCCCGAAATCGAAGCGCATTCTCGAGCAAGGGTGCAAGGCGCTTGCCGCAAGAGTGGCGAAATCCTCGCATGAAGAGGATCCCATCGTGCGTTCCCTCAATGCGCTCGCCTTGTTAGCCAGCGGCGATCCCGCCTACCTCCCGCTGGTCAAGAAGGAAGCCCAGTGGGCGGCGGGCTACTCGTCCGACTCGATGCAGACCTGGCACTACGGCTACGTCATGCATGCTGCTCTCCGAGTATGTGATGGCGACCGGCGACGAATCGGTCATGCCGGGCCTGCGGCGACTCGCGCTGGAAGCCGCCAAGGGTCAGAGCGCGGTCGGCTCGTGGGGCCACGGGTTCGCGAGACCCGACGGCCGCCTCGGCGGCTACGGGATGATGAACTCTCCGGGAGTGCCGCTGACCATTTCGCTGGTGATGGCCCGCGCGGCGGGCGTGAAAGACCCGGCGTTGGACCGCGCCATCGAACTCAGTGCCCGCTTGTTGCGATTCTACATCGGCAAAGGGGCGATCCCCTATGGCGATCATCATCCGTGGATTGAGAACCACGACGACAACGGCAAGTGCGGAATGGCCGCCGTCCTGTTCAACCTGCTCGGCGAGGCGAAAGGCGCGGAGTTCTTCTCACGCATGAGCATCGCCTCCCACGGACCGGAGCGCGACACCGGACACACCGGCAATTTCTTCAACATCCTGTGGTCGATGCCGGGCGTCGCCCAGTCCGGCCCCCATGCCACGGGAGCCTGGATGCAGGAGTTCGGTGCCTGGTATTTCGACCTCGCACGGCGCTGGGACGGCACTTTCCTCCACCAAGGCCCGCCGGAGCTGGACGATGACAGCTACGCGGGCTGGGACTGCACCGGCGGCTACCTGCTGGCCTACGCGATGCCGCTGAAGAAGATCTATCTGACCGGGAAACGCCCGGGCGTCGCCCCGCAGCTCGATGCCGCCGCGGCGCAAGCACTCATCCTCGATGGCCGCGGCTGGAGCAACAAGGACCGCAACAGCGCCTACGACAAGCTCAGCGAAGACCAACTCTTGGAACGCCTCGGCAGTTGGTCGCCAGTGGTCCGCGAGCGGGCCGCGATGGCGCTGGGCCGCCGCAAGGAGGTCCCCATTCCACCCCTGCTGAAAATGCTGGAGTCCCCCGCACTGGATTCCCGCTACGGCGCCTGCCAGGCCCTGATCGCCCTTCGCGGGCGTGGAGCGCCGGCCATTGAAGCACTGCGGAAATCATTGGCGGAAAAAGACCTCTGGCTGCGCATCAAGGCGGCCGAGGCCCTGGCAAGCATCGGCGCCCCCGCCATGCAAGACGGTGCCGCAACTCCTTGAACTGCTGGCTCAGGTGGACAAGGAGAACGATCCGCGCGGCATGCAGCAGCGGTATCTTTCCTTCGCCCTTTTCGATGACGGCGGGATGCTGAGCCGGTCGCTTGATGGAGTGGATCGCGAGGCGCTCTACAAGGCCGTGAGGGCCGGGCTCAGGAACCAGGACGGTCGCGCCGCGGGGCAGCATCGGATCGGTCTATCGCAATCTCTCCGCCGAAGACATCAAACCCTTGTTGCCCGCCATCTATCAGGCGATCATCGAACCCGCTCCGAGCGGAGAGATGTTCGCCGACTCGATTCGCGTGGAGGGGCTCCGCCTCTTGGCCAAACATCGGATCGAGGAAGGAATCAGCGCCTGCGTGAACTACACCCGCGATCAGAATCCATGGGCCAGCGAGCATCGGACACCTGAATTGATGAAAGTCCTGCTCAGCTACGGGGCCCACGCGAAGTCGGTCATTCCGGAACTGACAAAGATCGCCGACTACTTCGAAAAGGACGAAAAGGACTTTCCCAAGGAGCTGATGCTCATGAAGGCCAAGTGCGTCCGCGAAACGATCCGTGCGATTGAAGCCTCGACGGACTCCCCGGAACTCATCCGCCTCAAGTAGTATGAAACCCCTCCTTCGCACCATGCTGCTGCTCGTGCCAGCGGCAGCCCTGAAAACGATAGGGATGAAGCCGGCTCCTGAGCGCGCGCTCAGGGTGTGGCCGTATGCGAAGAGCGAGTGGGTGGGGCCTCGGTCGTTGGGCCAAGCCGACTAATCACCGGGACGTCGTCTACCCTGCATCCCCATGCCACAAGAGCTCATCCACCTTCAGCCTGTCGATTACCTGATCCTGGCCGTGTACTTCATCTTCGTGCTGGGCATTGGCTGGATGTTGCGGCGGCAGATTCGGACCGGGGCGGACTTTCTGACCTCCGGGCGGAAGATTCCCGCCTGGATCGCCGGGCTGGCGTTTCTGTCGGCGAACCTCGGTGCGCAGGAGGTGATCGGGATGGGGGCGTGCGGCGCCAAATACGGGCTGCTGACGTGCCATTTCTATTGGCTGCCGGCGGTGGCGGCGATGGTGTTCGTGGGGGTCTTCATGATGCCCTTCTACTACGGATCGAAAGCCCGCTCGGTTCCGGAGTATCTGAAGCTGCGGTTTGACGAGAAGACGCGCGGGCTCAACGCCATCACCTTTGCGGCAATGACCGTGCTTTCGTCCGGCATCTCAATGTTTGCGCTGGCCAAGCTAATGGAACTGCTGCTGGGGTGGAGTTTTCACGGGTGCATGTGGGTGGCCGCCCTGATTGTGCTGGTCTACATCTTCCTCGGCGGGCTGACCTCCGCGATCTACAACGAGGTGCTCCAGTTCTTCCTGATTGTCATGGGCTTTCTGCCCTTGACGTATCTCGGGCTGCGGAACATCGGCGGATGGGAAGGCTTGAAGGTGAAGCTTGGCTTCGTAGCCACCAGCCAGGGTTTTGCCGCCGACACGATGACGACGCTTTGGGGGCCGCTGCGGGCGCCGGAAGCCAACCCGATGGGGGTGGAATGGGTCGGGATGTTGATGGGTTTGGGTTTCGTGCTGGGCTTTGGCTACTGGTGCACCGATTTCCTCGTGGTGCAACGGGCGATGGCCGCCGAGTCCATGTCCGCCGCACGGCGCACACCGTTGATTGCCGCGATCCCAAAGATGCTCTTCCCCGCCCTGGTCATCGTGCCCGGCATGATCGCGATCAGCCTGCACCATTCCTCACCTGAGGGCTTTCTTCCGAAAGCGGCCGATGGCTCGCTCGATTACAACCTGGCAACGCCGTTGATGCTGATTCGCTATTTTCCGAGTGGATTGCTCGGACTGGGGCTGACGGCGCTGATGGCTTCGTTCATGTCAGGCATGGCGGGCAACGTGACGGCCTTCAACACCGTCTGGACCTATGACATTTACCAGAGCTACATCCGCCCCGGGCAGTCGGACCGGCACTACTTGGGGATGGGGCATTGTGCGACGGTCGGCGGGATCCTCCTGAGCATCGGGGCCGCTTACGCCGCGACGAAGTTCAACAACATCATGGACATGCTCCAGCTCGTCTTCGCCTTCGTCAACGCTCCGCTGTTCGCGACCTTCCTGCTGGGGATGTTCTGGCGGCGCACGACCGGCCACGGCGCGTTTTTCGGGCTGCTGCTGGGGACCGTTGCCGCGGCCGCGCATCATGGCCTGACGATGCCGCAAGGCGCGGTGACCTGGCTGAAAGGCGGCTGGCTGGGCACGGTGCTCCACACCTACCATAGCGAGATGGCGCAGAACTTCTGGACGGCCGTCTGGGCCTGGTCGGTTTGCTTTGCCGCTACCGTTGTCATTTCCCTGCTGACGCCCCAGCGCAAGAGCTTGGAGGAGTTGCGCGGTCTCGTCTATTCGCTGACGGCCCGGCAAAGACACCCGGAGCTGGCGTGGTATCAGCAGCCCTTGACGTTTGGAGTGATCGTGCTGGCGGCTTGCGTGCTGCTGAACATTCTTTTCTGGTGAACCCCGAGGATCTGTGGCGCTGACAAGTGACTTGTGAATTCGACCATGAAACCAAGAGATCGTGTTTTGACTGCCCTGAGCCGCGAGCAGCCAGACCGCTGCCCGATGCAGATCAGCTTCACCCCCGAGTTCGCCGCCCGGTTGCGAGCGGACATGGGGCTGACCGGCCGAGACGGTCACAACCCGCACGGGGGCGGTAACACCTACGAACTTGAGCGCGCGCTGGGCGAGGATCTGTTGCTGACCAGCGTCGGCTGGGCGAATTGCTATTACCAATCGAAAGAACCGTACACGGATGAATGGGGCATCGGCTGGAAGTCGTGTGAATACACCACGCCCTTCGGCAAAGGTTTCTATACCGAGATCGTCGGCCACCCGCTCGCGGATGACAACGCCATCTCCTCCTACCGGCCTCCCGACCCGAATCGGCCTGAGCTGTATGCGGATGCCGCCCACCTGATCAAGAATTACAAACAGGACTACTTCATCGTCGGCGTGACGGTGACGACGATCTTCGAGACGGCCTGGGCGCTGCGGGGGCTGGAGACGATGCTGATGGACCTGGTGGCCGACCCCGATCGTGCCAAAGCCATCCTCGACATTCCCTACCGGTATCACCTGACGGCGGCGAAGAAGCTGGTCGAGATGGGCGTGGACGCGATCTGGGTTGGCGACGATGTCGGCGCGCAGAATGCGATGGCCATCTCGCCCGGGCTATGGCGCAGGACTTTCAAACCGATGTGGGCCGAATTCTTCAGCGAGTTGAAACGTCTGAACCCGCGCCTCAAGATCATCTACCACTCCGACGGCGTCATTGACCCGATCATTCCAGACTTGATCGAAGTCGGCCTCGATGTCCTCAACCCCATCCAGCCGGCGTGCATGGACCCGGCGGCTTTGAAAAAGCAGTACGGCGACAAGCTGTGTTTCTGGGGCTCGATTGACCAGCAGCACACCTTGCCGTTCGGCAAGCCCGACGATGTGCGCCGGGAGGTGCTCACGCGCCTCGACACCATCGGCAAAGGCGGCGGCCTGATCATTGGCCCCACCCACCATGTCCAACTCGATACCCCGATGGAGAACTTCTGGGCGATGGTGGACACCATCAAAGCGTAGCAGGGCACGCCGCGAGGAACTCGATCCGAACCAGAAGCCGCATCCGGTGAACCCGCCCGGCGGCCACTATGGCATGACGTTCCAGAAGATTGAATTGCTGAGGAATGAATCACCAGGGACAGCGCGCGGTTCGAAATGAAGGCCTGTTGGAATCCCGGCAAGCAACTCACGGTCACAACTATGAAAGCATACTCGGCCACACCAGAGAATGGCATTTCGCGGCGTCACTTCCTTCGCTCTGCCTCCTTGGCGACGACCGCGTATCCTGTGCTCAAGGAAGCCTGCCAGTTCTGGGACGACCACCTGAAACGGCGGCCGGACGGCACGCTCGTCACCCCCGACGGTTGGTCCCCCGAGCACGGTCCGGAGGAGGAAGGCGTGACCTACGATCAGGAGATCGTCTACGACCTCTTCACCAACACGATCGAGAGCGGCGGCGGCGTCTATCCGAACCTGTTCGACTCCCATCCGCCGTTCCAGATTGACGGCAATTTCGAATGGGAGGCGAAAATATGAATCAACGACATTTCTGCAGATCCCTCGTCCTCGCGCTGCCACTGCTGCTCGCCGCATCCCTGCACGCCGCCGATGTGGCGAACCTGCGCTGCGAATACCTCGCCGATCCACTCGGTATCGACGTCGTCAAGCCACGCCTGAGTTGGGTGATCGAGTCCGCCCAGCGTGGCGAGCGGCAGACGGCGTATCAGGTCTTGGTCGCCTCGACGCCGGAGCTGCTCGCCAAAGACCAGGGTGACCTGTGGAACAGCGGCGAGGTGGCTTCGGACCAAAGCATCCAGGTGGAATATGCCGGCCAGCCGTTGCGGTCGCGGACCCGGTGCCACTGGAAAGTGCGCGTCTGGGACAAGGACGGCCAACGCGTCGGCCTGGAGTCAGCCGGCCATCGTGGTCGATGGGCTTGCTCAAGCCCGACGACTGGCAGGCAACGTGGATCAAGCCCGACGTTGCGGTTCCAAGCAAACACAGCCTCGAGAATTGCTCCTGGATCTGGTTCCCTCAGACGGGCGGTTTCGACCGGACGCCGCCGGGCACCGCCTATTTCCGTGCGCGCCTGCAACTGCCGGCGGATGCCGTCGTCCGGCGCGCCTCCGTGGTGATGTGCGCCGACAATTCCTTTGCGCTGTTCGTGAATGGGAAGGAAGCGCTGAAAGGCGACGACTGGCATGCACCCCAAAAGACCGAAATCACGGGACTGTTGAAGGCCGGCGAGAACATCCTCGCCGTCGCGGCCAACAATCTGGACATCGGTCCGAACTGGGCGGGATTGATCGGCCGGGTGACCGTCGAACTGGCGGACGGACGCCAGGTCGCTTTGGAAACGGGGCCAGCCTGGAAGACCCAGACATCGCGAGCAGACCGGCTGGCGGGAGGCCGCGTTCGATGACGCGGGCTGGTCCGCCGCCCAGGAGGTGGCGAAGTTCGGCGCCGCGCCCTGGGGCCAGCTCACCACGAGCCAGGACAACGCACCCGCGCCTTGGGTGCGCAAGGTCTTCACCCTCGCGACTCGACCTGACCACGCCGTCGCCCACGTGAACGTGCTGGGCTACTACGAGCTGTATGTCAACGGTCAGAAGGTCGGGGACGACGTTCTTTCCCCCGCCGTGTCCGACCTCACCAAGCGGTCGTGGTATCGAACCTACGACCTTCATGCGCTGCTCCGGCCGGGAACGAACTGCATCGGGCTGTGGCTGGATTCGGGATGGCACCGGCCGGGTCCCCTCGCCCGGGTGCAACTCGACTTGTCCGTGGCGGGGCAATCGGTCCGTCTGGGCTCAGACCGCACCTGGACCTGCGCGCCCAGCAGCCGCACCGCTCTGGGCACCTGGAGCTGGGGCAATATGGGCGGCGAACGCCTCGACGCTCGCCGCGACATCCCCGATTGGAGCACGGCCGAATGCACTGGCGGGCGAATGGAAGCCAGTCCAAGAAGTGCCGGCTCCCCCGGGCACGGTGGCCGCCCAATCGTGCCCTCCGAACCGCATTGGTGCGGTCCTTCCCCTGGCCGCCAGCACCGCCCTGAGCCCCAACACCTGGGAGCTGGATTTCGGCACCAACCTCACCGGCTGGCTCCGGCTGCGCCTGCCACCCCTGGAGGCCGGACAGCGGATCGTGATGCACTACGCGGACAAACGCTTCCAGACCCCGGAGGGTGATGACACCCCCGCCGGGAAGATCAAGCCCTCCTCACAGCGCAACTTCAACACGCCCCAAGGAACCGTCGCCTACCAGACGTTCAACCAGGTCGATGAGTTTATCTCCGCCGGCAAATCCGGCGAGCAGTTCTGCTCGAAATTCAACTATCACGGTTTCCGCTACGTCATCCTTGAGGGCTTGCCGGCGCCGCCAACCCCGGGCGACGCCGAGGCGCTTCTGGTCGAATCGGCCCTCGAACCAGCCGGCACGTTCGCGTGCTCCAACGACCTGTTCAATCGCATCCACCAGGTCAACCTCTGGACGCTCCGCTGTCTCAATCTGGGCGGTTACCTGGTGGATTGTCCCCATCGCGAGCGGCTGGGATATGGCGACGGTCAGGTGGGCGTCGAATCACTGATGATGAACTGCAATGCGGCGGCCTTCTATGCCAAGTGGGCCACCGACTGGCTGGCGGCGCAGAATCCCTCCACGGGTGAGATTCCCTATACCGCCCCCAAGTTCTGCGACAGCGGCGGCGGGCCGGGCTGGGGCGGGGCCGGCTGCGTGCTGCCCTGGAAACTGTACCTGCATTACGGCGACCGACGTCTGCTCGAACGCGCCTACGAGCCGATGCGGCGCTACGTTGAGTTCCTCGAAAGCAAATGCACCAACGACGTGCTCCGGCGCTACGGCGGCGACTGGGATTTCATTGGCGACTGGGTCCCCCCGGGGCGCGGCATGGATACCAGCAACTGGCCGCCCAAACCGGCCGCCGAACTGTTCAACAACGCCTACCGCCTCTATCTCTGGGACCAGCTCGCCCGTGCCGCCGCTGCCCTTGGACGGACTGAGGAAGCGCAGCGCTGCCGAACCCGGATCAGCGAACTCAGGCCGCTCATTCATGCCGCCTTCTACGATGCTTCTCGCCAGCTCTACGTTCTCGATGAGCAATCGTACCAGGTGATGCCCCTGATGACGGGGATCGTTCCAGAAGACTTGCGCGGAATCATCCTGCGGAAGCTCGAAGACGGCATCCTGGTGAAGCGGAAGGGCCACTTGGACACCGGGATGCTGGGCACCTATTTCCTCATCCAATACCTCCAGGAAACCGGACGCAGCGACCTGCTCTTCACCCTCTTCAACCAGAAGACCTATCCCAGTTGGGGCTACATGGTTTCCCAGGGAGCCACGACATTCTGGGAGCAATGGAACGGCTATTGGTCCCAGATCCACTCCTGCTTCACCAGCCCCGGCGGCTGGTTCTACGAAGGCCTGGCCGGCATCCGCCCCGATCCGTCCGGACCGGGTTTCAAGAGCGATCCTCATCAAACCCGCGGTCGTCGGCGACCTGACGTGGGTGAAGGCCAGCTATGACTCGATCCACGGCCGCATCCTCAGCCACTGGCAACGCGAGGGTGATCAACTGACTCTGGACGTCAAAATCCCGCCGAACACCACGGCGACGGTCCATTTGCCTGCGAAGGCTCCCGCTGGCGTGACCGAATCGGGTCAATCCGCGGAGCAGGCCGTCGGGGTGAAATTCCTGCGCGCCGAAAAGGGAACCGCAGTCTTTGAAGTCGGTTCGGGTTCGTATCGTTTCCAATCACAGATTCCTGAGGCCCACGACCGATGACGAGTGGGCTGAATTCACAATGTAGAAATCACCATTCATGAAACAGAATAGCCCCCTCCTCACTTTCATGGCGCTCTCGGCGCTCCTCTGCGCCCACGCCAGCCCCGCGGCGGAAGGCAGCGCCCGCTTGTTGGCGCAGGTCGAGCCGCGGATCAAGGCGATCTACGAAACGGGCGAGTTTCGCATGCGCTCCTTTCACGCGACCTGGCTGCCGGACGGCTCGGGCTATCTGAAGTTGGAGACGCCCGCCGGCGCGGCGGGCGCGGAGATCGCCCGCTACGATTCCGCCAGCGGCCAACGCACGGTCGTGGTTGCCGGTGCGAAACTCCTCGTTCCCGGCACCTCCGAACGGCTGAGGATCCACGGATTCGTCTGCTCGCCGACGGGCAAGCGATTCCTGCTGCACACAGACGAGACGGGCGGGAGCGATCGCTGGTGGTATGAGCCGGAGTCGGGTGACGTTGCGTTCGGTGGACGCCGGGCGCGGAGCGCGGTTTGAGTCGAATGCCTTTTCACCGGATGGGCAGCGGCTCTTGGGTTCGCGCGGCGCGGACTTGATCGTGTTCGACATGGCCAGCGGCCGGACGATTCCGCTGACCAAAGACGGCGATCCCGACACCGTCGAAAACGGCCTCGCCAGTTGGAGTCCCGACGGCAAATGGATCGCCTATATCCGGACCGATTCCTCGGCCGTCCCCAAACGGGCGGTCCTCGTGCCCGGCGACCCGACGTATCGCACCTTCCGGGAAACGAGATATGAACGGATCGGCGGGCCGATTTCCACGCTGCGCATCGGCGTCGTGGGCGGGGAAGGTGGCCCCACGCGCTGGATCGAATTGGCCGACAAGCCGGGGACATTCTATCTGAACCAAGTGAGCTGGGCCGGAAATTCCGACGAAGTGCTGGTCGAGAAATTGAGCCGCTCTCGGGACGCGCGGGAATTCCTGCTCGCCAACCATCGCACCGGCGCGATCGCCAAAGCCTACGCGGAAACCGATCCCGCCTGGGTGGATATGGAGCCGTCGGCCAATCGATGGGCTGGAGTGGATTCGCGGCGGCGAGGCCTTTGTCATCATCAGTGAGCGGGACGGCTGGCGGCGCGCTTATGTCGTCTCGCGGGACGGTTCCAGCATGAAGCCGATTACCGCGGCGGGCAGCGACCTCATCGCGCGCGGCCAGGTGGATGACAAGAACGGATGGTTCTACTATTTCGCGTCACCGACCAACGCGACGCAACGCTACCTTTACCGCGCGCGCCTGGATGGAACCGGCACGCCCGAACGGTTGACGCCGCCGGATCAGCCCGGCTCGCACCGCTATGTGTTTTCTCCCGACAGCCGTTGGGCGTTTCACACCTATTCCACCTTCGACCAGCCGCCGGTGACCGATCTGGTGCAACTGCCGGAACACCGGAGCGTGCGCGTGCTGGAGGACAACGCCGCTGCCGGCCGCCCGGGTCAAGCCGCTCATCGCGCGGCCCACCGAGTTCCTCCAACTCGACATCGGCGGCGGCGTGGTGATGGACGCCTGGATGATCAAACCGCGCGATTTTGATCCCACGAAGAAGTATCCGGTGTTCGTGTTCGTCTATGGCGAACCGGCCGGACAAACGGTGCTGGACGACTGGTACGGTGGCCAAGGGCACAGCCTCTTTCACCGGGCGGTGGCCGACCTGGGTTACATCGTGGTTTCGATCGACAACCGGGGCACGCCGGCGCCCAAGGGGGCGGCGTGGCGGCGGGCGGTGTTTGGCAGCCTCGGGCCGCTCTCGACCGAGGAGCAGGCGGCGGGCCTGAAGGCGCTGGCGCGGCTCTGCCCGTTCGTGGACCTTTCGCGCGTGGCCATCTGGGGGTGGAGCGGCGGCGGCTCGAACACGCTCGAACGCGCTGTTCCGCAAGCCGGACGTTTATCACGTGGGCATCGCCGTCGTGCCGAAGCCTCAGCCGCAGTATTACAACGCCGGGTATCAGGAGATTTACATGCGCACGCCGCAGGACAATCCCGAGGGCTACCGCACCTGCGCGCCGATCAACTACGCCGAGGGCCTGCGCGGCGACCTGCTCATCATCGTCGGCACCGGGGAGACGAACACGCATGTGGAGATCACCGAAGGGCTGGTGGACCGGCTCATCGAGCTGGGCAAACGCTTCGACTACTTCGCCTATCCCAACCGCGACCACGGCCTGCATGAAGGCAAGGGCACCGAGGTCCACCTGCGGATGCTCATCATTCGGTATCTCATCGAACACCTGCCCCAGGGCCGCGTTGAATGAACCTTAACCCATATCACCCGCGCAGCGCTCTGCGCACTAGGGCGAGCGAAACGCGAATGCTCATCTGTTGCTTGGGGCCTGCGGTGAAACCTTGGCGCTTCATCCCTGCAACTCAGGGGCTGAGACGGACGCTGGCCTGCACTTTCCTGGCCATGGCCGGGTTGGGTGGGACAACTGTTTCCGCTTCGGAGGAGCCCGCCGTGCCCGCGCGGCCCGTGTTCCGGGACGGGCAGGCGCAGGTCGTTCCGGCGTTCGAAGATCCGTCGAGCTGGGTCCGCGAGTCGCTGTGGGTGGAGACGGAGTTCGACTCCGACGGGGACGGCCGACGTGACCGGGTGTTCACGGACGTCACGCGCCCGGGGCAAACCGAGACGGAAGGACTGAAGGTCCCGGTGATTTACGAGTCCTCGCCGTATTTCGCAGGGACCGCGGATAGCAAGGGTTTGTACTGGGACGTGCGAGCAGGAAGTGGGAGCGGTGCCGCCGGCGCGGACCGATCACATCCGGGTTCCCTACCAGCCCGGGCGGACGAACGTTTCAGATGGGTTGCTCAAGACGTGGGTCCCGCGAGGTTTCGCCGTGGTGCACTCCGACGCGCCCGGCACCGGGCTTTCGGACGGGTGCGTGACCATAGGCGGGCCGCCGGAGGCCCTGGCGCCCAAGGCGGTGATCGACTGGCTCAACGGCCGGGCGCGGGGGTTCCGGACGCGGGAGGGAACCGAGGAAGTGCGGGCGACGCGATGGTGTACGGGCAAGGTGGGTATGATCGGAACTTCGTACGACGGCACGATCTCCCTGGCAGCGGCCACAACAGGAGTGAAGGGCCTCGAAGCCATCATCCCGGTGGCGCCGAACACGTCCTACTACCACTACTACCGCAGCCATGGCCTGGTGCGGCACCCGGGGGGCTGGCTGGGTGAGGACATTGACTCGTTGTATGACGGGGTGAGAAGCGGGGAGCCGGCGCGGGCGGAGTGGGGGGACACGCATATCCGGGACGGGGTGTTCGCGAGGGGACGCGATCGCCAGAGCGGCGACTACAACGCCTTCTGGGCGGAGCGGGACTTGCTGAAGAAGGTGCGGGGGGTAAAGGCCGCAGTGCTGATGGCGCACGCGTTCAACGACTGGAACGTGATGCCCGAGCACAGCGTGCGGATCGCCAGCGCGCTGAAGGGCCGGGTGCCGCTGCGCATGTATTTTCACCAGGGCGGCCACGGCGGGGACCCGCCCATGGCGATGGTGAACCGCTGGTTTTCCCGGTATCTGTACGACATTCCCAACGGGGTCGACAAGGGCGCCGCGGGCGTGGATCGTGCGCGAGTCCGACCCGGGCACAACCCCTGGCCAGAAGGGCCGTGCGCCGGAACTGCCCACGCCCTACGCCGATTACCCGAACCCCGAGGCGTCGGTCGTGACGCTGCGCCCCGGGGCGGGGGGTGGCGCCATGGGGCCGCTGGGATTGCGCATCAAACGCAAGCAGGGAACGGAGACGCTGGTGGATAACGTCGAGGTTGCCGGGGCCGACCTGGCGAAAGCCGGGGCATCGGATCACCGTCTGCTCTACGCCACGCCCGAGTTGCTGACGCCGCTGCACATCTCGGGCACCCCGCGAATCACGCTCCGGCTGGCGTCGAGCAAACCGGCGGCGAACCTCTCGGTTTGGCTGGTGGTGCTGCCGTGGACGGACGGCCCGATCGGGCCGGCGAACATCATCACCCGCGGTTGGGCCGACCCGCAAAACCATGCCTCGCTGAAGCACGGCGGCGATTACCATTCCATGAAACGCGGCGAACCGCTGGTCCCGGGCAAGTTCTACCGGCTGACGTTCGATCTCCAACCCGACGACCAGGTGATCCCAGCGGGCAAACGGATCGGCCTGATGATCTTCTCCAGCGATCGCGACTTCACGCTCTGGCCCAAACCGGGCACCGAGCTGACCTTGGACCTCGACGGGACCAGCCTGCGCCTGCCGGTGGTGGGAGGTCGGAACTGGTTTGAAGAAGCCGTGGGGGAGGGATGATGAATGAACTGAGATTCTCGATGAAGCACATCCAGAGAAGTCCGCAGGATAGGCGACACAACGCCCCTCACGCGCCTTCCCGCCTTTGCTCTCCGAGCTGCGGCGGACAAGCCGGGCACCCTCTCCCCCAGCCGATGGAAAGAGGGACGGCGTGAGGGTTCAGTGTCACGTATCGTGCGCACTGCACAGTATGAAGGTCCGAGAATCACGTTCGATCGGTTCCGTGTGATTCGGAAAGCGCTTTCCGCCCGCGAGGTGATACTTCAAAACAAACCGGAGACCAAAGAAATGAACGTAGTCATGATCGTCCCCACGGGGATCGGATGTGAGATCGGCGGCCATTGCGGCGACGGGAATGCGCCGGCGCGCTTGCTGGGCGCCTGCTGCGAGACCTTGGTGCTGCATCCCAACGTGGTGAACGCCTCGGACATCAACGAGATGCCCCCCAACGCGCTGTATGTCGAGGGCAACCATCTGGACCGGTTCCTGCAGGGAAAGCTCTTCCTCGAGAAGGTCAAGTCGAACAAGGTCTTGGTGGTCGTGAACAAGGCGGATTACCAGTCCATCAACGCCGTCTCGGCCGCCCGCGCCACGCTCGGGCTCGAGGCGGAGATTCTGGAACTGAAGGTGCCGCTCCAACTGATTGCCCGCATGGAAAACGGCATCGCCACGGGCGACGTCATCCACTGGAAGGAGCTGGTGGCGCAGGTCCAGGAACTCGAGTATGACGCCCTGGGCATCGCCACGCCCATCACCATCGACAGTCAAACCTTGGCAACCTACTGGCGTTGCGGCGGCGTGAATCCTGTGGGTGGAGTTGAGGCTCTTGCCACGCGGTTGATTGGCGAGGCGCTGGACAAACCGTGCGCGCATGGCCCGGTGGACTATGCGCTGACCGGGTTCAAGGAAGTGGTGGACCCGAGAATCGCCGTGGAGATCATCACGGAGAACTTCATCCACTGCCTGCTGAAAGGCTTGCACAAAGCCCCGCGGCTCAGCCGCGAGCGCGGCATGAGCTGCCGGGACATTGACTGCATGGTCTCCCCGTACGGCTGTTTCGGCGCGCCGCACCAGGCGTGCCTCGACGCGAACATCCCGGTGATCGTGGTGCGCGAGAACAAGAGCTGTCTCAACCATCCCGAACACCCGAAGTTCATCTACGTCGAGAACTACATCGAGGCGGCGGGCATGATCATGGCCCTGAAGGCGGGCGTTCATCCGTCGTCGGTGCGCAGGCCGCTGGCTTTCACGAGCGTGCGAAAACAACAGGAACGATGACGCTACCCGGCATGCACCGGTCGCGCCATCGAAGCAAGCACCGAGTCTCCAAAGCTCATTGGACTCCCATAGCATGAAACGCCTCCTCCTCACTCTCTTTCTCCTGGGTCCAGCAGTCTCCCGCTCTGCCGACACGGACACCCAAACCGTGCGCGTCTTCATCTTCGCCGGTCAGTCCAACATGGTCGGCACGCACTCCAGGGTCGAGGACATCAAGCGCTTCCCGCCTTTCGCCGATCTGGACAAACCTCAGCCGAAGGTCCTGTTTTCATACAAGCTCGGACGCGAGGACATGGCGACCTCGGATGGCTGGATCGACATGCAGCCGACGGGCGATTACTTCGGGCCGGAGCTTGCCTTTGCCAGAGACGTATCGCAAAACATCAAGGCCCCCATCGCCATCATCAAATGCGCCTCCGGGGGCACCGGCTTGGCAGACGACTGGAACCCCGATGAACCGAGCGGCTTCAGACTCTACCCGCTGGCTCTCGAACACGTGCGCGCCTCGCTCGCCGAGTTGGCCCGCAAGAAGAAGCCCTACAGGGTTGAAGGCTTCCTGTGGCACCAGGGCGAGAATGACATGTTCAAAGAAGAATTCAAGGCGCGCTACGCGGAGAATCTCAAGAACTTCATCGCCTCATGGCGTCGTGATCTTCAGGCACCGAGCCTCAAGTTCTACATCGGCGAGCTCTGCACCAAGACCATCTGGGGCATGGACAACCGCGACAACATGTATGCCATCCGCACGGCGCAGAAAGCTGTGGCGGAGGCCGATCCGTTGGTCGATTACATCCCCACGTCCCATGACGCGGTGGAGATCGGCGGTGATGCCGGTTTGCATTACCACTACGGCACACTCGGCCAGCTCCAGCATGGCGTGAACTACGCGGATGCCTATCTGCGCACGATCGGCATGAAGAAGGCCACCGCCAGAACCCTCAAAGCCTGGCCATACCCCAAACGCAGCCCGGTGAAGCTCTTCATCCTCGCCGGACATCGCAACATGGAAGGCGAACGCGCCTTCAAGCAGGAACTCAAGGCGCTGAAGGGAAATGAAGCACGGGCCAACGACAACTTCCGGATCGCCTTCAAATACAGCCTCGGCGGCGGCTTCAAGACCTCGAACGGCTGGGAGCCGCTCGGCCCCGCCGGGCCCTACGACACCTTCGGCCCGGAGCTGAGCTTTGCCCAGACCCTGCAAGGCAAGGTGCCCGGCAACATCGCCATCGCCAAGTTCACCCACAGCGGCTCGCAGATGAACGACTGGACTCCGCAGGGAACGACCGCGAAGGACTGCAATCTGTACGAGCCCTTCATCGCCTTCATCCGCAACGCGATCCAGGAACTGAAGGCCAAGGGACATCCCGTCGAAGTGGCCGGGATTTTCTATCACGTCGGCGAGAACGACATGGCGTTTGGCCCCTACCGGAGAGAAGCCGCGAAGTGGCTGCAATCCACGGTCACACAGAGCCGCCTCGACCTGGCGCTGCCCGCGCTGAAATGGCACGTCACCCAGCAGCCGCCTCCTGATGAGGATGGACTCAACGCCATCGACATCACGGCCCACCTCGCCGCCATCGCCACGGGTGACCCTGCTTTCTATCATCTCAAGGCCTTCGATCTTTCCCCGCATCAGGAAAAGCTCGTCATCACCACCGAGGGCATCGTGAAACTCGGCGAACGGCTGGCTCGCAGTTACTTGGAACATCGTTGACCCGCTCAGCGACGCCGACTCCTCCCTTAGCCCGCATTTCTCACCAACTGTTGATGTCATCTGACCGGTCACCGTCCCATTGCACCTGAAATGCGGGCTCTCAGAAACCGCGCCCCAAACAGATGGACCCAACTCGATCCCACTGTGTCGGCGTGCCCGGGTCGCCCAAGCGGCTGGGGCGTATCCCGGCTTTGATGAACCGATGAGCCGATTCTCCTGGGCGCGGGTTTCGAGGAAATCTCACCCGCGGACTGTCAGGTATGCCGCGATCGCCCCACTGGTGAGATTTCCGGGCTAGCGACCCAAAGAGAGATATAGCATGTCCCCAAAAACCACACCGCCATGAACCGCTCGATCTATGAGGTGATCCAGGGTTGCACGAGCGACTTCGCCGATGCCAACCTGAGTTGGATTACGGCTGATCAAGCCTGCCTGGCCCGGGTCACGCCCTCGCCGGAAACCATCAATGATCCGAACGCCTACGAGTTCTGGAGGCCGACGTGCTGACAGCCCCGTGGCGCATGGTTTCCTACTGCCGGACTTCGGCGAGCAAGTCATGAAAACGACATCCGGCATCCGCGCGGCTTCCGTCCGCAGTCTCTGTTGCCATTTGTTGGGCGCATTCCTGGCTCGTCTGCATCCACCCGGCCACCCGTGGTGGTGGCTGCAACGGATCAGGGATTTGACCGCGATCAGGTCATGGGCGAAGACGACGCGTTGCCGAATGCGGGCGAAGCCAGGAGAATCGCCGCGACGCTGGCGGAAGCAATCAACCCCTTGCTCGGCGGTGCAAGGCGGGAATGAACCGACGTCGGATAACACCCTCAGACAGGCTCTCAGCCACCCCATGAGGATGACGACATCCATCGCGTTGCGCGTCTTGCTGACGGGCCTTTCCAGCCGCCTCGACAGGCACCGGGCGCGGGCGGGCATCCGACATCTTGAAGACCGAAATGCGAACTGCGAAAGGTGTCCGGATCATCTCTTTCATGAAGAAACGCATCCCACTCGTCACACTCAAGAGTAGTATGAGAGCCATATTGCAGCCCCGGCAGTCCCGGATCACCGTGTTGGTCACGGCGCTATTGGCTTTAACGGTGACCCTCCCGCTGAACCGGGCTTGGGCTGCCGACACAGCGAAGCCACAAAAGGCGTTACCCCTTCCGGGAGAAGTCTTCGAGATCGAGGGCCGCACGGCGTTTTGTGATGGTCTGAATCGCATTACGTTCCATACCTTCGCGCACACTCCGCCTTCAGGAGGAGTGCCTGGAAACATGTATCACGCCGGCGAACACTTCAATGTCAACTCCACCTGGTGGCCCAAAGCCGCACCCATGTTGTCCTATTTCTCCCGCTGCTGCTATCTCCTCCAACAGGGCCTGCCCGTCGCGGATGTCTGCTTTTACTACGGGGACGACGCGCCCAACCTGGTCGCCACCCGCCGCATTGGTCCCGATTCGAAGCGGCTGGACGGCGCCACCTGTGCCCATTGCGGGAGGCCCAACCCGGCACCCGCCGACGCGCTCGGAACCGGTTACGACTACGACGTCATCAACTCGGATGTGATCGAGAACCGCATGGAGTTCAAGGACGGCCGCCTGACGCTGCCCCATGGCGTGAGTTACGAGGTCATTGTCCTGCCAGAACGCACAGACATCCCTCTGTCCGTGCTGAACAAACTGGAGAAGCTCGTCCGCGATGGCGCAACACTCCTCGGCCCCAGGCCTGAGCGTGACACGTCATTGGCGGATTACCCACGCTGCGACGAGCAGGTCAGAGAAATAGCGGGACGAATCTGGGGTTCTGGCGATGGAAAGGATGCGCGCGAGTGTTCTTACGGCAAAGGCCGGGTGATCGCCGACCGCACGCGCGTCCGCGAGATCCTCCAGCAGCGCGGCATCGGCCCCGATTTCACCTGCAGCAGTCCGGGAAAACCGGCCGACCTCGACTCCATCCACCGCCGCACTCTGGACGCCGACATCTACTTCGTCAGCAACACTCAGATGGAAGAGGCCGAGGCCGATTGCACCTTCCGCGTCGCGCCACGGCTGCCGAAATTGTGGTATCCCGATACGGGTCAAATCAAGCCATGCACCGGTTACGCGCGTGTTCCCGGAGGAATGAAGTTGAAGTTGCGTTTGCCACCCGCCGGCTCGGTGTTCGTCGTCTTTTCGGGACCCGCGCCAGAGGCCGCCCCGACACCGGCGGCGAAGGAGGATGGCAAGTCGCCCGCCCTGCTCGAGATCGCCGGCCCCTGGGAAGTCCGTTTTCCCCCGAACTTGGGCGCGCCACCCTCCCGTGTCTTCGACAAACTGATTTCCTGGACGGCAGTTCCAGACGACGGGATCAGGTATTTTTCCGGCACCGCGACATACCTGAAAATATTCGAGGTGCCGGCTTCCCTTCTGGAGGGGGATCGCCGGCTCGAACTGGACTTGGGCCATCTCCGCAACGTCGCCGACGCGACTTTGAATGGCACGCCGCTCGGAATTCTCTGGAAGCCACCTTACATCTGCGACGTGACCGGCATAATCCGCGGCGGCCACAACGAACTGAAGATCGACGTCGTCAACCTCTGGGCCAACCGATTGGTCGGTGATGCACAACTTCCCCGGGAAAAGCGCGTGACGCGCGTCACCCAGAAAGTTCCCATCGGTGGCCCCCACGAGTCCGGCCTTTTCGGTCCGGTCAGGATTATCACACCCAGAAACTGAGGAAACGACAGGAGACAACATATGGTGAAAAACAAACGAGATTTGACCACGCCGTGGTTGCTGTTCACAGCCGCCACACTGCTTTCGGCCTGCGCCGACGAAACGGCGATGACAAACTACTGGACGATGGACACGGCGCGAGGCGGCATCGTCCATCGTGGCAGCTACGGGGAACCCCTGGTGCTGAACATGCAGGGCCGCAAGGTGGTCATGCAGGTGCGGGTGGACCGGGTGGCGGGCCTTTCCTACACGGCGCGCTTTTTCCACGTGGATCCGGATCTCACCAAGAAGGGCTGGGTCATGGCCAATGTGAAGGCCGACTCCAATCCCGCGCTGCAGGTGAACGGGCGGCCCCTGCGGTGCGAGGTGCCATCAACGGTGGCCTTCGACGGGATGCTGACGGTGGTTTACCCCGCAAGCGAGGGCATCGTCGCCACCCGCACGGTCTATTGCTCGCAGCGAAACCCGGTGGTCGTTGAGGAATGGCAACTGCGCAATGCCACCGACACATCGCTGACGGTGGATTTCAAGGCGCCCGCCACGGTGACGGCGGCCACGGAAAACACCGTGCTGGTCTGGACGGGTCAGGGGCCGGCGTCAACCGTCGTGAAACCCGGCGGTACCGTGTCGCTGGCGACCTGCGTTCAGGCCCGGCTCAAGGACGGGCCGGACGCGAACTCCGCCATGGATGTGGCGGCCGAGCATGCCGCACGGCGCGCTTTGACCGAGGCGGCCTGGCGCGGGCCGGGCCGGTTGGAAACGCCCGAGCCGCTGCTCGACCAGGCCTTCACCCTGCAGAAGCTGCACGTGCTGGAATGTCCGATCGAGACGATCAAGGGGGTGATCGTTCACAACGGCAGTCTCAGGTATTCTCCCGGCATCTGGGCGAACGATCCGGTCGAGTATTCGAGCCCGCTGTTTCCGTTCTTTGGCGACCCGGAATTGAACCGCGCGAGCATGGGCATGTATCGCGTCTGGCAGGAGTATTGTCTGAAGAACGGCACCGAACCCTTCCCGGGATCGTTTGAACATCCCGATCTGAAACTGGTCCAGCGGGACCGTGGCGACGACGCGATGGTGCTCTATGGCCTGTCAAAATTCCTGCTGTTCCAAGGCGACCGTCCCGCCGCCGAGGCGCTGTGGCCCTTGATCGAAATGAGTGCCGCTTCGGTCCTCAAGCACACCACGGCGGCGGGCATCGTCGCTTCAAAGACCGATGAAATGGAGGGCCGCTATCCGACCGGTGACGCCAACCTGAGCACGTCGTCGCTCGCCTACGGCGGCTACCGGCTGGCGGCCCGCCTGGCGCACTCGCTGGGCAAGCCGGCGGCGGTGGAGTGGGATCAGCGCGCCGAGGCCCTGCGCAAGGGCATAGAATCGTATTTCGGCGCCGAGGTCGAGGGCTTCAAGACCTACCGCTACTACGAAGGCAATACCACGCTGCGCGGTTGGATCCTGCTGCCTTTGGCGATGGGGATCACCGAGCGGCAGGAGGCCACCGTGGCCGCGCTGATGTCAGACAAGCTCTGGCCCCACCGGCAGGCGGGCGCCGATATCCTGGCGGAGTCCACCCGGCCCACCGAATGGGGTCGCGAGACCTACTATGCCCTGCGGGTCTTGTTCAAAGCCGGACGCACCGAGGAAGCGCTCGACCTCACCCGGCGCGTGGTCAACGCGCAGATTTTCGGTGCCGCGGGACCGTATCCCGATGAGGACGCTGTTGACATGCTCTGCCCGGGATCCCTCTATCCGCGCGTGTTCACCGAGGGCATGTTTGGCATTGTGCCCACCGGGCTTGATTCCTTCGAATGCACGCCGTGGCTGCCCAAGGCCTGGCCGCGGATGGCGCTGCGTGATCTGCGGGCGTTTGGCCGAGCTTGGGATCTGGTGGTGGAACGCGCCGGCGATCAGCAGAAGGTCACGGTGCGCAGCGGAGGCAGAGACGCTGATGACCGGTTCGGGGCCAGCCGGGAAGACCTATTCGGTGATCTTCACCAAGGGAATCGAGGCACCCACAGTCCTCGGCACGTCGCGGGAGCCAGAAGCAGGTGATTCCCATGCGAAATAGCACACGGATAGCCCAAGAACCCATGAGACGATTCCGCCGACGCAACTCCGCGCCTCACGGCGCATGGCCATCCGTCATCCTGTCTCTGCTGGTCCCGCTCGCCCCGGTTCTTGCGGTCGAGGTGACCCTGCCGCCCAATCCACCCGGACCGCTCTTGTTCGCCCGAGACGAAATCAACCGGGCAACTGCCAGCAAGCCTGCGGGACCTGATGCCGCCATTGAGGTGACCGGCAGGGGTGAACCCCAGAGCTACCGTCTCGAACGCGACGGGTCGCGCTGGTGCGTCCGCGGCGCGGATGCGGTCGGCGCCATGTACGGCGGGCTGGAGTTAGCGGAGGCGATCCGGCTGGGCACCCTGGCGCAACTGAAACCCGGCGAACGCAAACCCTACGTCGCGCAGCGCGGCCTCAAGTTCAACATCCCGCTCGACCTGCGCACGCCCAGCTACTCGGACAACAGCGACGCGGCGCAGGCCAACATCCCCGAGATGTGGAGCCGGGAGTTCTGGCGCGCGTTCCTCGACGAGATGGCGCGGCATCGCTTCAACGTGCTTACGCTCTGGAGTCTCAATCCCTTCCCCAGCATCGTCAAAGTGCCCGAGTACCCGGACGTGGCGCTGAACGACGTGCTCCGCGGCCGGCGCGAAGTGTTCGATGACAGCTTTTCGCACAGCGGCACGCACATGTTCAGGCCGGAGTTCCTCAAGGACGCCGAGGTGGTGAAGCGCATGACCATTGACGAGAAGATCGCGTTCTGGCGCGAGGTGCTGCAATGGGCGAAGGACCGCGGCGTGGACGTGTATTGGTTCACTTGGAACGCCTTTCTCGACAGCGAAGAGGGCAAGCACGGGCTGACGCGTGCGAAGCCCGACGGCGAGATGCTGCGCTACTTCCGCGCCAGCGTGCGCGAAACGGTGAGGACGTATCCGCTGCTGGCCGGCATGGGCATCACGGCGGGCGAAAACATGGGTCAGAAGATGGGCGCGCTGAGCAAGGAGGAATGGCTCTGGCAGACTTACGGGGAGGGCGTGCGCGACGCGCTCAAGGACCAGCCGGACCGGAAGTTCCGGATGATCCATCGCTTCCACATGACCGGGCTCGACGAGGTCACCGCGCAGTGGAAGGACTATCCCGGCCCGTTCGATTTCAGTTACAAGTACGCCGTGGCCCACATGTACGGCATGACCAATCCGCCGTTCATCAAGCCGCTCCTGCCCGAGCTCTCCCCCAGCCGTCGCACCTGGCTCACGGTCCGCAACGATGACATCTACAGTTTCCGCTGGGGCGATCCGCAGTTCGCGCGCGACTTCATCACCGCCATGCCCGGGCCGGACAAGGTCGCCGGCTTCTACATGGGGCCGGACGGCTATTGCTGGGGGCGGGAGGCGATGGACCTCGAGCCCGAATCGCCGCGCCAGCTCGTGATGCAGAAGCAGTGGTTCAGTTTCATGCTCTGGGGACGGCTGAGCTACGACCCGACGCTGACGGACAAGTTCTTCGAGCGCGTGCTGGCGGCGCGTTTTCCCGAAGTCCCGGCGGACAAGCTCCTCGCAGGCTGGAGCGCGGCGTCGCGGGTCATTCCCGAGGTCACGCGCTTCTTCTGGGGCAACATTGATCTGGAGTGGCTGCCGGAGGCGTGCCTCAGCCATCCCAAGGCACAAGGCTTCTACACCGTGCGCCATTTCATCGAAGGCGAGGGCATGCCCGAGAGCGGCGACCTGACCATCCGCGAGTGGCGCGAGCGCTTGCTGGCAAAACAACCGATGGACGGCGTCACGCCGCCGGAAGGTGGCCGCCAACCTCCGGCGGCACGCCGAGACTGCGAAACGCACGGTCACGGCATTGCGACCTCAACAAGGCGCGAACAAGGAACTGCGCCTGACGCTCGGCGACATCGAAGCGTTCGCCTGTCTCGGTCTCTACTACGCCGCGAAGATCGAAGGCGCGTGCGAACTGGCGTTGTTCGACGCCAACTCGAAGGCCGAGCATCAAGCCGCGGCGATCCAGCATCTCGAAACCGCCCTCGGCCATTGGCGCGACTATGCGGCGGCCTACACGAAGCAATACCAACAACCGCTGCTCTACAATCGCGTCGGCGTCGTGGACATTCCGAAACTGGCTGGAAAAAGCGGCGGCGGATGTCGAACTCGCACGCGGCTGGAAGCCTGGCAGCATCGGCAAAGCCCCGCCTCGCAAGGGCGGCGGCAGCAAGTTCGGACAATGAAACGCCCCGTGGACACGCGAGCGATAAGTCTGGCACAGATCAGTCCATCATCATCAAGAAGACCATGCGACAGACAATCCTGACGCTCATCGCGGCACATGTGTTCCTCCTGTCAGGTGACAGCCTCATGGCAGAGGAAACCCTTGCCAGATGGTCATTTGATCAACTCGACCGCTCGTCAACGCTTGAGGAGGTCTCAAATCAACCGGACCCAATCGTTGGATTCTACGACCCGGTTGCCGGCATCGGCAGCGGTGCCATTCAACTGGATGGCTACACCAGCTTCCTGGAGCGGGCCAAGTTCAGCCGGGACCTTCCCCGGCAATTCACGATCCATGCGTGGCTGGCTCTGGAATCGTATCCTTGGTTCAGGAGCCCGGTTTTCGACCTGCGGCGCGCTGAGAGAGACGGCGTGGTCCTCGGGGTTGACCGCTCGGGCAAACTGGCCATGGGCTTGGGGCAGCCCGCCACCTGGTTGGAGATCGAGGGCCCGCTGCTGCCTCTCAGACAATGGTTGTTGCTGACCCTGGTGGTCGAATCGGGGCAATCGGCACGGCTGTACCTCAACGGCCGGCTGGTGGGCGAGGCGGCGTCCAGCCCGCTTCTCGGCCGAACCGCCGATCACAAATTGACCATCGGCAGGAACGCCATCCTCGAGAAATGGGTCGATTTCCAGTACACGGCAACGAACAGCTTCGCGTTTCTGGATGGCAGGCTTGATGAGGTCACGGTTTACGGCGCCGCACTCAGCGCCTCCGAAATCAAGAAGGTACACGACAGTCGGCTGCCATTGCCAGAGGTGCAATCGCCCGCGCGAATTCTCCCTTCGGGACCCGCTGGACCGTCGGAGTTCGGCGCCCATTACACCCGGCTGAGTTACACCAAGCAGTGGGACAGGCTGTGGCGGGTTGGCGATCACCCGGACATTCTGGTGCGTTTTGCCGCCAACAATTGCCGCCTCGTGTTCTGGCGGGGAACCAGTTTTGTTCCTTGCTGGGTCACCGAGAATGGCATCTGGTTCACCGACGAATGGCTGGAGACTTGGGGCCGGGATGTGGTCAGTTGCGCCGAGCCGCTGATGGACCGCGATTGCCGGTTCAGCCATGTCCGCATCATCGAAAACTCGCCGGCCCGCGCCATTGTGCATTGGCGCTACGCGTTGGTGGACACCGAATACACCTTCGCCGCCAAGGATGTGGATGGCAGCGGGGAGTGGGCCGACGAATACTACATCATCTATCCGGATGGGGTCGGGATTCGGAAGATGGACTTGTTCTATTCCAAGCCGCTGCGCAAACACGACTGGGAGGAAGCCATTATCCTGTTATCACCGGGGCAGCATCCGGACGAGGTGATCAATGATCCCGAGATCACGTTGCTCAACATGGCAGGTGAACGCCATGATTACTCCTGGCGGAAGGACTTGCCCGTCGAACTCAAAGCGCCGCCCAAGGCCAACATCCACCTGGTGAACCTGAAGAGCGAATACAGGCCCTTTTACGTCGTTTCGCCGGAGCCGTTTGAGTCGGCCGAGGGACGATTCGATTCCCCGTTCTTCAGATCGTATAGTGCGGCCCAAGCCATCACTGAACTATCGGCCTGCTTCGGTGCCCAGTGTTTACGGATGGTGGAATCACTGGCCGGTGACTCCCGTGCCCGGTGATGGTCGCTGGGTCGTCAACAACGACCAGCCGTCGCATTTCAACCTGACCACCTTCACGCAATGGAAGGATTATCACATGGATGAGCGGGTCAAGACACGGATCATGCTTAACGGCATGACGAACAAGAAGGCGCAGGATTTGGTGCCCTTGGCCCGCAGTTGGCTGCAGCCGCCCAGCCTCGCGGTCACGCAAGGGCAGGCCAGATACGAACCTGCGGAACGGGCCTATCTGATCAGCGGCATCGGCCCGGGAGGCATGGAAGGAACATTGCAGGCAGACCAGGAACATCCTGCGCTCAAACCCGCGTTCGTGTTGAATGGCCTGCGCCTGGAGAACCCGGTGGTTCAGGTTGACGGGAAGCCCCTGGTGGCGGGCACGGACTTCCAGCATGGCACGATCCGGGAATTGGATCAGTGGAAGACGGTCATCTGGCTGAACCGTGATTTCTTGCGGGCAGTGAAGATCAGGATTGCTCCGTAAGCCCCAGCCACGTCACCCATCGAGTGATACCTATGAGAACCCAAGCTCTCCTCAACCTGGCGCTGGCCTTGTTCGCGTTAACGGTTGTCCCGCCCTTCGCCGCCGCCGCCCAGCGGCCGCACTTCGTCATCTTTCTCACCGATGACCAGCCATACAACGGAATGAGTTGCACCGGCAGCCCCGTGCTCAAGACGCCGAACATGGACCGCCTTGCCGCCCAGGGGGTGCTGTTCGAGAAGGCCTTTGTCACCACAGCCATCTGCTGCTCCAGCCGGGCCAGCATCTACACCGGGCAACACATGCGCCGCCACGGAATCGAGGACTTCAAGAAGCCCCTGTCCGCCGCGCAATGGCGACAGACGTTTCCCGCGCTCTTGCGCGAGGCCGGTTACCGCACCGCGTTTCTCGGCAAGTTCGCCATCGGCGCGCCCCAGGATAGCCGTGGTCTCGCGCTGCCGGCTGACCAGTTCGACCTCTGGTATGGCTTCCCGCAAAGCATCGCCTTCAAGCAAACCCCTGATGGCAAGACGCGCTACCTGACGACGGTGATGACCGAAAAAGCGGTCGGCTTTCTCAAGGAGACGAAGCCGGACCAGCCGTTCTGCCTGATCGTGGCGCTCAAGGAGCCGCACGGCCCGCGGAACTACTTCGACCCGGAATTCAAGGACCCCATCGCCGGGAGCACAATTCCGCAGCCGTTCAACCTGACGCGCCAGTCGTTCGACGCATTGCCAGAGATCGTGCGCCGCGGCTTGAACGCCGTTCCTGATTGGCTGCAAAAGCCGGAGGCCTTCCAGGCCGAGCTGCAGTCGGAATATGCCTTGATCAGCCGCTCCGACCTCGCCATTGGCCAGATTTGCCGAGCCCTCAAAGAGCAAGGATTCGATGACAACACCGTGGTCATGCACACGTCCGACAACGGCTCGCTCGATGGCGCGCATGCGCTGGAAGGCAAATGGCTCATGTATGAGGAATCCATCCGTGTGCCGCTGATCATTCGCGATCCCCGGCTTCCGGTATCCACGCGCGGACGCCGCCAGCAGATGGCCTTGAACATTGATTTGGCGCCGACGATTCTCACGATGGCTGGTTTGCCGGTGCCGGCTGGCATGCAGGGCGTGAATCTCCAACCCCTGTTGCGTGATGCGGCCACCAAGGGCCGCGAGGACTGGTATTACGAACACGTTTACACCCCCGAACCGGGGCGGCGGCCGATCCCCAAGAGTGAAGGCGTGCGCACCGAACGCTGGAAATACATCCGCTACACCGAGCCTCATCCGCCTGTGGAGCAACTCTTTGATCTCGCGGCCGACCCGCAGGAGGAGAAGGACCTGGCCCGCGACCCGACACACGCCAAGCCGTTGAGCACTCTCCGCGACCGATGCGATGCCTACCGCAAATCATTGCAATAACCAAACCATGGAAGGGCAAGCGGATTACCTCGCTTCTGGAACGGACCAGGACCACGCGCGTGGGGGTTGACGACAAGGATTGCGGCGCCGACGACACCCTCAGCGCCCCGCAGTGGCAGCCCTCGAAGCAGTCCGTGGAAGAAGATCCGGCGGCGCAAAATGGGACAAAGCGCGACGCAAAATGGTAGTCGACTCGATTCACCCGCATGATGTACAAACCATGATCAAGGCCATGATTGCAGTTTTGCCTCAACACAAGGGTGTTCGCGGCGGTGTCAGATTCCAGCCCGGTGCCGGTGGCGCATTGCGACGGTGGCTTGCTGATTTCCATCGAACCCTTCGGTTACGCCAGGCAAACGACGTTGAATGACGTCAAAACTCGAGTGGATCTTATGAAGACAAATCAATATGGAGGTCAATTCCTGCGCCGGGCTGCGGCTGCTGGCTTGCTGGCCTTGGCGGCGATACTACCCGCCCGGGCCGATTATTCCGACATGGTCATGTCGTTTGGCCCGGTCGGGTATTGGCGGCTGAATGAGCCGGCTGCGAGCGGCACGGCAGTCAATATTGGCAGCGCGGGCGCATTAGGCAACGCCACCTATCTCGGCAGCCCCGCCCTGCAACAGCCCGGCGCCATGGGGACCGACCCGGCCGCCCTTTTCAACGGCACCGGCCAGTATGCGTCGGTGCCGTACAATGCCGCCTTCAACCCGTCCGGTTCGTTCACGGTCGGATTCTGGGCCAATAAGACGAACTCGGATAATGGGACCAGGGGGGCAATCTTCAGCCGTGACCCTGCCTCGAGTGGGCAGAATGGCTGGCTGTTCTTTGCGAGCAACGGTGACGGGAAATGGTGGTTCCGCACCTACACTGGCAACGTGCGCGCCAATGCCATCTCCGGTAGTTCGATCGTGTTCAATCAGTGGACCCATGTGGTGGGGGTTCATGATGCGACCGACACGGGCACCAATTATCTTTACGTGAATGGAGTCCTGGCTGCGGCGCCGGTTGGGAATGCCGGCTACACCCCCAATGCATCCTTCCCGATGTTCTTCGCCGCCTGGGCGGAATACGGGCACAGAGCTGCCGGAGTACTTCTTCCCCGGATTGCTGGATGAAATCGCGTTCTTTGACAAGGCGCTCACGCCGGCGCAGATTCGCGATCTTTACCTGGCGGCAGAGTATCCCCCCCGCATCGTGCAACAACCGTCGGCTCCAAGCAAAATCTACGAAGGCGACCCGGCACCGCTCACCCTCAGCGTCGTGGTCGAGAATACTTCGGCAACGCCCGCAACGTATCAATGGACCAAGGACGGCATCAACATTCCTGGAGCGACCACGGCCAGCCTCGCCCTCGGCGTCATGACCGTAAGTGCCAGCGGCAATTATGCGGTGGTGGTCGCCAACCCCAACGGCTCCGTCACCAGTGTCGTCGTGCCCGTTTCCGTGGTGGTCGCCCCGCCCGGCCGTGTCGATTACGCCCACACCGTATTATCGCTGCAGCCGGTCGCTTATTACCGGCTGGATGACGCGGCGAGCGCAACCACGACCGCCAACGCCGGCAGTTGGGGCGCTGGCGCCGATGGCGCCTACAGGTCCGGCGCCACCGGCGGCGCGCCGGGAGTGCCTTACCCCGGCTTCGGAGCCGGCAACTACAGCGCCCTATTCGCGGGCATCGCGGGTCTCGAGCGATGGCGTCGTGGGCGACCCCGATACCCCGGGCAGTTGCATCAGGATCCCTGCCCAGAGCGGGATTGTCGAAGACATGACCATCACTTGCTGGGTCAAACGCAACGGTGACCACTGGGTCTGGCGGGGCCTGGTAACCCAGCGCGACAGCGATTCCGCGGCTCCCAATGGTGCCGGCAATGGCACCGGCCTGACGCTCGGCGCCAATGGCAGCAGCCCGGATGTGGGACAGGAATTGCGCATCCTGTGGAACAAGGGCGATGTGTACTGGCAGTATGATCCGGGCTTGAATACTCCCAACCAGGAATGGGCCTTCTGCGCGGTGGTGTTCACGCCTACCAACCGGACTGTTTACCTCAACACCCATGCAGTCTCGAGGACTGTTCCTGAAGCCGAGGCGACCATGCCGGCCGGTCCCCACGACTGGTCGGTCAACCCGATTTTCATCGGCTATGACGCCCGGGGGCCGTACTACGGGGAAAACAGCGCTTTCAACGGCGCCATGGACGAGGTGGCCATCTTCGACCGAGCGCTGACAACAAATGAGATGATGCAACTCTACGCGGCGGCCGAGGTTCCGCCCATCATCCTGGTCCAGCCCCAGGCGCCGCCGCCTCCGGTCTATGAGGGAACGAGCCTGTCGCTGTCCGTTCAGTGCGACGAATACGCCTCCGCGTCGCCGCTGCATTACCAATGGACCAAGAACGGCGTTCCCATGCCAGGACAGACCACGGCCGACCTGGCCTTCAGCAACCTGGCGATGAACGACAGCGGCAACTACGCCGTGGTCGTTACCAACACGTTCGGAGCGGTCACCAGTTCGACTGTGGCCCTCACGGTGCTCACCGGCCCGCCGCTGATCGCCCAGCCGCCGCAGTCCATCCAGCGTTACGCGGGTGCCATGGCGACACTCAGCGTCACGGCTTTTGGCAGTGCGCCATTGTCCTATCAGTGGAGTCTTAATGGCACTCCAATCAGCGGCGCGACCTCCTCCGCTTACACCGTCTTCGATGTCGGAGCAGGGGACGCGGGCGACTACAGCGTGGTCATCACCAACCCCTACGGCACCGCCAACGCCAGCGCAGCCTTGACGCTGCTCACCGCCACCAAACTGGCGGGGGTGGTCACCGAGCGGACCCCGCTTGGCTACTGGCGTATGGATGAGACCAGTGGCACGGTCGCCTACGACTATTGGGGCGGCCGCGACGGCACCCTCCGCAGCGGGGTGACGGCCAATGTTCCCGGCCCTGAGCCAACCGCTTTTCAGGGCTTCGACACGGGAAACAAGGCCTATGAGCTGAACGGAAACGGGGGGTATGTGACGGTGCCACCGTTTGGCCAGATCAATGGCTCGATGACCATCGTTGCCTGGATCAAGCCCGATGCCGTTCAATCGGATTGGGCCGGCCTGGTCTTTACCCGCGGGGATGGTGGCAGCACCTCCGGCTTGGCCTTTACCCAGGGAGGCCAACTCGGCTACACGTGGAATGACGCGGCCGCGAGTTACAACTGGCAAACCGGCATGTATCCAACCGCCGACCAGTGGAACTTCGTTGCCCTCGTGGTGGAACCGACACAGGCGACCCTGTATTTGGATAGTGGTGGAGGCATGTGGTCCGCAGTCAATACCCTGAATCACGGAACAGCAACCTGGAGTGGGGTGCGGTTTGGTTCCGATCCGTACGGTGGTCGTGATTACAAGGGCAGCATGGATGACGTGGCGGTTTACGCGTCCGCCTTGCCCGCCGACGAGATTGAGAATATCCGCAAGGCTGGAGTCGAGGGCATCTACACCCCGGCCAAGCTGTTCCGATGGAAGGGTGCGGGTGGCGCCAACTGGAGTGTGGCGGGCAATTGGAACGACACGGTGCCCGGCGCGAGCGATACCGCAGTCCTCTCGGACAGCTCGAGCGCGGGCGCGACGGTCAACTTGGACACCGACGTTACGGTCGGCGGTCTGAGATTCAACAACAAGGTGGCCAACCAGACCATCGCCTCCACCAGCGGCAGGACCCTGGCGTTGAGTGGGGGTGGTGTGGAGGTGCAGGCGGGCACGCTCTCCATCGCTTGCCCCATTGATGCGACGGCCAACGGTTTGACCAAAAACGGCTCTGGGGTGCTGAACATCGCTGGCCCGATGCAGGTCACGTACCAACCCCCCGATGCGTGGACCTTCCACCAGGTGAGCGGAATCGAATTGAGCGGCACCGGGTCGTGGACCGTTGCCAATGACTTCCCAGTGATGGACGTCGTCGGCACGGTGACGGTCAACGACAACGCCACGCTGGACTGGTCGTCGAGCGTATCGGGCATCGCCCTTCGGGATGGCGAGACCGGCGTTCTCGTGCAGAATGGCGGGCTCGTCAAGGGCAAGCCCGTGGGCGAGGGATGGGGGTGCTGCGGGGGGCCCGGGTTCATCCTCGGTAGCAAGCCCGACTACTGGGGCGGCACCGGCGAGAGCACCGCGGAGTACAATCTGAACGGCGGCATCCTGCTGGTGGCTAGCATCTACAATATTAACCGCGCTTGGGACACTCCCCCCGCTCCGCCCAATGGTTCGGCCGTGTTCCGGTTCAATGGCGGCATTCTCCGAGCCACGCAAGGGGATTCCACCGATCCGGGTGCGATCAGAGAAGCGTGCACGAACTTGATGGGCAACCTGAGTCATGCGTATGTCGGGCTTGGCGGAGCCAAGATTGACGTTGCCTCGTACAACTGCGGCATCAATCAGGCCCTCGAGCACGACCCCGCCCTGGGCAACACGCCTGACGGCGGTCTCCACGCCATGTCCACGGGCGGCCCCGGCACGCTGGCGCTTTACAAGCTCAGCAGCTTCACCGGGCCGCTGGCCATCGACACCGGGGTGGCAGTTAAGCTCGGATACGCGGGTGATCAGCAAGTCGCCGGCGTATCCATTGGGGGCGTGGATCAAGGGGCGGGCACGTTCGGCGTTGGCCACAAGAATCCTAACGGGGTCTTTACCGGGACGGGCACCGTGACCGTGCAACTGCCGCTTCCACCGACGCCCACACTGCCGGCGGACAGCTTCAGCATCGCGACCGGCGGGGTGCCGACGTTCACCGATGTTCCGACGACGGCCGGATACACGTACTGGCTGACGTACAAGAACAGCCTGATGGATGCGGCTTGGACCCGCATTGGGACCGGGACCGCGGGCGGTGGCAATACGACCTTCACCGATACCGTTACGCCCTACCCGGCCTATCGGTTTTACCGGCTCGAAGTTCAATAGCGGACCGCGATCCGCCAAGGACCGGGGAATTCAAAGGCCGGAGGAGCAATCCTCCGGCCTTTCTTTGCGGGAAGCTCTGGAACAAATGCATGCTGGAAAGGCTCCGTGCGCCCGTTGAACCGTTAACGAAGCAACCCGAGGAAACAAAACACGCTCGATGAGGATAGGCGATTGCCGCGTGAAGCAAGGAACCCCATGAGCAACATCGCGCGAAACGTGAGATTCGTGTTCATCTCCGTGGTCGTTATCCTGGCCGCGGCGGGCGTTTTGCCCTCACAGGCGCAAACGTGGTCCAGCCCGCATCTCGGCGGCTATCTGACCGTGAATTACAACGGGGTCGCCAATACGTACAATGCCGGGTATTCCATGTATGTGGCGCTGTTGGGGCGGCCGCAGTATGCGTACTATTCACCCAATTTCCAGGCCAGCCTGCAAATCGGCACCTGGATGGGCTCCCAGTGTGATCCCGGCATCTACTGCGATATCGAAGGCGGGCCAGGTGTCGGTGGCGGGTACGGGAATCATTGGTGCAACCATGGGTTTGGCATTGGTGCCGTCGCCGGGAATGGCTTCACTAACTTTGCCAACGGCGTCTCGAGCGGCAGAGGCGTCGGCGTCTATGGCGCGGCCCAAATCAGCCCGAGACTGCTTTATCCACCGCGGTTGGAGATGTTTCGCAATGGCTCGAAAGGCCAGCTTGTCGGCTACGGCTACCTGGCGCTGCCGCTGCTGCCGGGCAAGGCCACCACGGACGGGGTCAATGTCCCCACCGGCGATCGTTGGTGGACGTTGTTTTTCAACACCCGGAACTTCCAGGGCCCCGTTGCCGTCCTCACGCCGCACTTTTACTCGGAAGTGACGAAGAATGATACCGAATGCCGCCGGGAAGATGCTGGACTCGTGCTGGGCCGGGCCGAACAAGAACATCGCGAATGAGTCACACAATGTTCCCGGGAGAGAGTACGACGGTCCCGAGGGATCCTTCTTGCGCGTGGCCCCCGTGTTTTCCGCCATCAATCATGGGACAAATGGCAGCATCGCGTTGAATAGTCCCACCGCTTACGACCAGACCGCGCTCTGGAACGCGGTCCAACAATGGTTGACCAACAACGGCCCGGCGCCGGTCGGCCCGTTTAATGCCCGAGGTGCCGCACTGCAGACTCTCGGCGGCGGCTCGTTTGGTTGGGGGATTTATGACTCTCCGCTTGGGTCCGTGCCATTAGCCATGGGGACCACCATGGGATTTTACAACGCTGACTCGGCGACTTGGGGCTTCAAATGGGGGACGAATCAGGTGTCCTACATCCAGTTCGCTGACGGGACGCCAGCCGCCGTGATGCCGGAATTCTATCAGCTTCAAGCAGGGAAGTGGACACCGGTTTCAGCCGCGACAGTGCCTTCGCAACTCGCGAGCGTGACCTTTGACAGCGGCAGTCCACCGCCGACACCCATGACCTACACGGTGCCCAGTGACCCCGTCTGGACGAATCCGGGGCCGGCGGTGGGCCCGTTCCAGGCGCGGATCGAGGATGGCAACGTGGTGACGTATTACTGGTTTCGCTTCGCCGACCAGCCGGCGATCATGAAGGCCGGTCTGACCCCGGCCGAGCGCGAACAACTCCAGGCCAACATGGTGAAGATTCACAGCGCCTGGACGAATGGCGGCACTTACCTCGCCCCGCCGACGATGGGAGCCTTGTGCGACGTGGACCCGGCCCTGCTGGTCACGCCGCCGCCGGGTCTGGAAGTCGGCTACGTGCCGGTTGCGAGCAATGAGTTCTGGGGCGGGTGGGTGACGCCCACTTGGAACCAGGCCACCTCGGGTAACTGGAGCACGACGAGCAACTGGGTTTCCGCGTCCCCTCCGGAGGGTGGTGGACATTCGTATTACCGGCTCAATTTCGCGCCGGCGGGGAGCTACACGACGACCAATGACCTCAGCAACGGCTATGGTTACGGCGGCTTTGCGGCCAACCAGTTGAATTTCTCGGGGGCGGTGACGCTCACCGGGAACCCGATCACCCTCACGGCCGACGTGGGGTCCTATCCCCAGATCAACCAGAACAGCGCCAACGCGGTAATGATCAACACGCCCTTGAACCTGGACGTGTCCACGACGCTGGGGGGCACGGGCAGCGGGTTGGTGGTGATCTCGAATGTGATCTCCGGCCCGTGGCATTCGCTGACGCTCACCAACTCGGGCACCTGGCGTATCTGCGGTCTGACCCCCAACACCTACAGCGGCGGCACGATCATCAAGCGCGGCACGCTGATCTGGGGCGCGATAACGAATGGGGTCAGTCCCGACTGCAGTTATGCCTTGGGCAGCGGGCCCGTGACGCTCTACAGCGGGGCCACGCTGCAATTTGAACACGCCCGTCCGACCAATGCGTTGACCCTGAATGGCGGCACGCTCCACGCGGCCAACAGCGCGGGTGCAACGTGGATGGGGCCGGTCACCGTGAACTCGAATACCACGGTGCGCACGGATTACGGAATGGGCATCAGCGGCAACATCAGCGGCGCTCGCGGCTTGACCAAGACGGGCGCCAACACGCTGACCTTGTCCGGCGTCAACACCTACACCGGGGCCAACGTGGTGCAGGCCGGCACGCTGTCCTGCTCGACGCCGGATTCGCTGGGCGCTGGCGCCCTGAGCATCAGCAACGGCGCAATGGTCAACCTCAATTACTCCGGCACCCGGAGCATCTTGTCGCTGACCCTGGGTGGCGTGAACAAACTGGCCGGTGTCTATGGTTCGAGCAATTCCCCGGCGACCTACCAGGACGCGCACTTCAGCGGCACGGGCACGGTGACCGTGCCGGTGCCCCTGAGCATTGCCAATCTGCCGGCCACGGGGGTTGCGACCAATCAAGCCACGCTCAATGCCAGGCTGGGTTTCAATCTGGCTTACGGCGGGACTAACGCCACGGTGCTGGCGTACTGGGGCACGGTCAGACGGCGGGACGAATCCGGCCGCGTGGGCCAACTCGGCCTGCGTGGGCAAGTGGACCAATATTGTTTCGACGAACATTGCCTATACCGCCACGGGACTGGCGATGAATACGAATACGACCTATTACTTTACCTTTCTGGCCACCAACGCGGTGTACACCGTCTGGGCGACCAACGTGTTGAGCTTCACCACGCCGACGAAGCTGGCGTTCACGTCGGTGCCGGTCTTTCCCCCGGCGGGATTTCCGTTCAGCGTGACCGTGCAGGCGCAGGATGCCAACGGCAAACCGCAGGCGGTGACGAGCGCTACGACGGTGCAATTGAGCAAGAGTTCCGGCTCCGGGACCTTGAGCGGAACGCTCAGTGGCACGCTTATCAACGGGAGCAGCAGCGTGGTGATCTCGGGGGCGCTCTATTCGGCGGCGGACACGATGACCTTGACGGCCACGGCGGTTTCGGGGATGAGCTTGACGGCCGGAGTCAGCCCGCCCATTACGTTCATGCCGCCAGATTTGACTTGGGACGCCAATGGCAGTGGCGCGGGGGTGCGCGATGGCGGGGGCGTGTGGATCAACACCACCAATACCTGGTGGAACGGCACAACGAACCTGAACTGGGCCGACAACTACAATGCCCGGTTCGGCTCGGGCGGCGCGGGCGGAACCATCACCCTGGACACGGTCACCGCCAACCGGGTCACGTTCACCAACTTCAGCGGCACCTACACGCTGACGAGTGGCACCCTGAAGGTGGTGAGCAATCTGACAGTTGCCAATTCGGCCGGCTCCGTGGTGCTCACCTACATCATCGGCGGTACGGGCGGGGTGACGATGGACAGCTACGGCTCATTGCGCATTTACGGCCTGAGCCCCAACACCTACAGCGGTGGCACGATCATCAACCGCGGCACGCTGATTTGGGGCACCATGGTCAACGGGATAAGTCCCGAGTGCAATCATGCCCTGGGAAGCGGGCCGGTCACGCTCAACAGCGGGGCCACGCTGCAATTTGAGAAGGCCAGTCCCACCAATGCCTTGATCCTGAATGGCGGCACCTTCCAATCGCAGAACGGGTGGGGGGTGACATGGAAGGGGCCAGTCACCGTCAATTCGAATACGACCTTGCAGGCGAACTACAGTATGGCGTTCAGCGGCAACATCAGCGGCGCCGGTGGCTTCACCAAGACGGGCGGCAACACGGTGACCTTCTCCGGCACCAACACCTGCACCGGGGCCAATGTGGTGCGGGCCGGCACGCTGTCCTGCTCGCGGGCGGTGTCGCTGGGCGCCGGCGCCTTGAGCATCAGCAACGGGGCGGTGGCCAACCTCAACTACAGTGGCACGCGGACGATCCTCGCCTTGACGCTCGGCGGCACCAACATGCTCGCCGGGGTGTATGGCTCCGCCAGTTCTTCGGCCACCAACAAGGACTCGCATTTCAGCGGCACCGGCACGGTGACCGTGCTTGCGCCCAGCACCCTAACCAACCCTGTATCGCTTGATCTCGGCGAGCGGGGTTGGTGGAACAAGGACGCGGCGTTCACCCTCGTCACGCGCGGCCCGCAGCGCCTTGGCCGCAGCGTCACCACCGGCCGTTGGCGTTTCACCCAATGGAGCGACGGGCCCACCGGACTCTACGACCACGACGCCGATTCCGAGGACACGCGCAACCTGTCCTCCGACGCCGCCGACGCGAAAGTTGTCGTGGAGCTGAAGCAGAGACTCGCCTCGCTCCCGCCGTGGCCGGCCAAAGCTGGAAAGTAATTTCCCCGAAGAACACTCCAACGGAACGAAGAGCATGCTGCTCACCAAAACCCTCGCGACCCTCGCTCTGTCCGCCGCCTTCGTTCTCCGCGCCGCCGCGCCGCCGGAGATATTGCGTCCCGACGACAAGCCCGCCAGCCACTCGAAGAAGGTGAAGGTCTTCATCCTCATGGGCCAGTCGAACATGGTCGGGATGGGCGACCTCGAGCCGGAGGGCATCAATGGCACGCTCACCACGCTCGTGAAAAAGGAGAAGAAGTATCCGTGGCTGCTCGACGACGCTGGCCGATGGACCGTGCGGAAGGATGTCTACTACTACGACGCCCGCGTGAAGAAAGGCGGCCCACTCACCGCCACGTCGAACGGACGCTCCATCGGCCCGGAACTGGGTTTCGGTTTCGTCATGGGCCAGTTACTCGACGAGCCGGTGCTCGTTCTCAAGTCCTGCATCGGCAACCGCAGCCTCGGCTGGGATTTGCTGCCGCCGGGCAGCGAGCGCTATCAGGCGGAAGTGACGGAGCGCGGCGGCACGAAGGTCACGAAGGTTTTCGCCGGCTATAAGGACAAGCCCGACTCGTGGGTTGCAGAGGCGGGCACGGGTACCGCGACCGAGCCGCCCCCGTGGCTCGACAAGAAAACCGGCAAACCCATCGACTGGTATGCCGGCAAGCAATACGACGACGACATGGCCAACGCCAAGGCTGCGCTCGCCAACCTCGCGAACATTTGTCCCGACTACCGAGGCCAGGGCTACGAAATCGCCGGCTTCGTCTGGTGGCAGGGAAACAAGGATTCCTTCAACGCCGTCCACGCCGCCCGTTACGAACAGAACCTCGCCCGACTCATCCCGCAGCTTCGCAAGGACTACGACGCGCCCAACGCGAAGTTCGTCCTCGCCACTGGCTGCGGCGTCACCGGACGCGACGGCCTCGGCCTGCAACTCGCCGAAGCCCAGCTCGCCGTCGGCGATGCGAAGAAGCACCCCGAGTTTGCCGGCAACGTCAAGGCCGTGGACTCCCGCGACCTCTGGCGCGAGGCCAACGTGTCGCCGAAGAACCAGGGCTACCATTACAATCGCAATGCTGAGACCTTCCTGGAAGTCGGCGTCCGCCTGGGCTGGGCCATGGCGGAGTTGTCTAAACTGAACCCGTAAGCTGGCCGCGCAGTCTCTCACACCATGAAAACCATCACTCGCATCTTCCCCCATCTGCGCGAGACCGCCCCGACTGAAAGCGGCTGAAGTTGCAGAAAGAGACCCTGCGATGCCTTTTCACTTCTTTCTGTCAGGCTCCGCCTGCCACCAGGCCCCAGAGCGCCGTCTCGGCTTCGAGCCAACGAAGACCCGGCCGAAACCGCACCCAATGAGACTTTCAAGGTGGCATGCGCGGCGGCGAGATTTGGGATGTGGCCGCTTACGCCGATCCTGACGGGCGGGTGCCTGCGGGGCCTTCGTTTCTTGGGCCGGAGTCCACCCGGTTGATTGCCCATGCGATTCGCGAGGCCGAGCGACTGGGGCTGGAACTGGGCGTGGTTGCCTCAAGCGGTTGGAATGCAGGATTCTGGAGCGGATGCGGGTCGAGAAGGGTCGGATCGTGTTGCCGGACGGGATGAGTTATGCGGTTCTTGTGCTGCCCGAGATCCCCGCGGAGAGCTGGTCCTCGCGCACGTCCGGGCAGTGATTGAAACGGATACGGAAGACTGCGAAATATGTTAGTCGCTCTATGAAACACCACCTCCTCAAGTCGTTGTTCCTCGTTGCCATCACTGCTCACGCTGTTGGCGACGGAAGCTGCCGCGCAATACTCCGGCTGGCAGCACTCGGGTTCGATCTTCATTCTCACCACGCCGGAAGGCGCAGACTTGCCAGCGTCGGCAGCGGAGAAGGACTTTCCGCTGCTGGTGCGGCTGCACAAGGACTTCTTCGACTTCAGCCAGGCCAAAGCGGATGGGGCCGACGTGCGGTTCTCCACCAGCGCCGGCGAACCGCTGGCGTATCAAATCGAGGAATGGGATGCGGCCAGCGGCACCGCCAGCATCTGGGTGCGCATCCCGATCATCCAAGGCAACGCGCGCCAGGAGATCCAGACTGCATTGGGGCAAGGCCGACGCTGCCAGCGAATCCAGCGGCGCGGCGGTGTTCAACGAGTCCAATGGCTACCTCAGCGTCTGGCACATGAACGAGCCGGTGAAGGACGAGGTCGGCACGCTGGTGTCGAAGGACGTGGGCACGACGGCCACGGCGGGAATGATCGGTCCGGCGCGGCATCTCGCGGGCAGGCAGGGCGTTTTCGGCGGCGACAAGATTACCAGCTATCCCACCGGCGCCGTGGCGCACACTTCCGAAGCGTGGTTCCGCCCGGAGAAGCCGAATGCGACGGTCCTCGCCTGGGGCAATGAGCAGGGTCAGGGCAAAGTGGTCATGCAGTTTCGCAGCCCGCCGCACATCAGCATGGATTGTTACTTTTCCGAAGCCAGCGTGGCGGGCCGAAGTGCCATCCCCGTGTCAGAGTGGGTGCATGTGGCTTACGTCTACCAAAGAGGCGATGCACGCATCTACGTGAACGGCGTCCTCGACGGCGCTGCGAAAGGCCAGGGCACTCCGCTGAACATCCGCAGTCCCGCGCGGCTCTGGCTCGGCGGCTGGTATCACAATTACGATTTCGTCGGCGACATCGACGAAGTGCGTGTGTCCAAGGTGGCGCGCTCCGCCGATTGGATACGGCTGCAATACGAGAACCAGAAGCCGATGCAGACGCTCGTCGGCCCCGTCGTGCAGCCCGGCAGTGCCTTCTCGGTGTCGCCGGCGCAGGTCGAGCGTGGCCGAGGGCGGAAGCGCGACGGTCACCGCGCAAGCCGGCGGCGCGCAGAAGGTGTATTGGATTCTCCAGCGCGACGGGCGCGAAAGCGTGGTCGCGCGTGGACCGGTTGACCTTCACGTTCGACGCCGGGCGCGTCGCGGGCGACGAGATCGCCACTCTCCAGTTCAAGGCGGTCTATGCCGACGGCGTGAAGACCAAAGACATCCCCATCACGATCAAGGAGGCCATTCCGGATCCGGTGTTCACATTGAAAGCCCCGGCGCAACTGGGACGGACGGGAAACCATCGAGGTGATGCCGATGATTTCCAACCTCGCCGCGATGCAGGCGAAGGGCGCGGGCGAACTGAACTACACCTGGAGCGTCTCGGGCCTCGCCACGATCAAGGAAATCGCGCCGGACAAGCTCATTCTCAAGCGCGCCCAGAACAGCGGGCGACTCGTCGTCACGACTCGCGCTCAGCAACGGCGGCGCCGCCATCACGCAGACGCACCACCATCGCCGTCCGCGAGCCGAAGCAGGACGCGTGGGTGCAGCGGTCGCCGGCCGAGGGACGAAAAGCCGGAGGACAATCAGTTCTATCGCCCGCGACGACCAGAACGAGGGCACGCTCCACTGCAACGGAACTTTGGCCGAGCCTGCCGACTCGGTGTTCCTGCGGGTCTATGCCGATGACAAACTCATCACGACCGAGACCCGGAAGCCCAACGCGGACCGCACCTACGCCCTCGCGGCCAAGCTCAAGCCCGGTCTCGTCAAGTACCGCATCGAGTTCGGCGCAAAGACCGCAGACCGCGAGACGGTCCTGCACACCGCCACGAATCTCGTTTGCGGCGACGCCTTCTTGATTGATGGTCAGTCCAACGCCGTAGCGACGGATATCGGCGAGGAAGACTCCGACCTACACGAGCGAGTGGATTCGGAGCTTCGGCACGACCGCCGGCGACCCGCAGGGCGCACGCCGGAAGCTGTGGTGCAACGCGGTCTGGAGATCGAGCAGGGCGAGCAAGGCGCAGATTGGGCTACTGGGGCACTGGAACTGGCCAAGCGCCTCGTCGAGAGCCAGCAGATTCCCATCTTCATCATCAACGGCGCCGTCGGCGGCACGCGCATTGACCAGCACCAGCGCAACCCGGCCAATCCCGAGGACCCCTCCACGATCTACGGACGACTTCTCTGGCGCATACGGCAGGCCCGAACTGACTCACGGCATCCGCGGCATCCTGTGGCACCAGGGGGAAAACGACCAGGGCGCAGACGGTCCGACTGGCGGCTTCGGGTGGGAGACCTACGAGCAGTTCTTCATCGAGATGTCCGCGGGCTGGAAACAGGACTACCCCAACGTCCAGCACTATTACGTTTTCCAAATCTGGCCCAAGGCGTGCGCGATGGGCGTGAACGGCTCCGACAACATGCTGCGCGAAGTCCAGCGCACGCTCCCGACGCTCTATTCCCGCATGAGCATCATGTCCACGCTCGGCATCAAACCGCCCGGCGGCTGCCACTACCCGCTGGCCGGCTGGGCCGAGTTCGCGCGCTTGATTCAGCCCCTGATCGAGCGGGACATCTACGGCAAGGTTTCCTCCGAGAGCCATCACGCCGCCCAATCTCGTGCAGGCCGCCTTCACCAGCGACGCAGAAGGACGCCATCGCGCTGGAGTTCGACCAGCCCGTCCTGTGGACCGACGCCCTCGTCAGCCAGTTCTATCTCGATGGAGAAGAAGGCCAAAGTCACCTCCGGTTCCGTGACCGGAAACGTGCTCACACTGAAACTGACCGGTCCTTCGACCGCGCAGCGCATCACCTACCTCGACAGCAAATCGTGGAATCCGAACAACCTGCTCTACGGCGCGAACGGCATCGCCGCCCTGACGTTCTGCGAAGTCCCAATTGACGACGCCAGTTTTGCCAAATGAAACCTCGAAACACAACCTTCAGCCACCGCTTATTCCGGGGCTCCAAATCCTACCGGATCATGAAGTTCATCAATTATGGAATCCAAACTGATCGCCGCGGTCGTCGGTCTCACCTTTTTGATGCCGCCGCCGCTGTTAACGGCGCAGGCTGATCAGCCGTCGCAACCAATTGGCGACCACTCGGCGCGGGTAAAGCCGGTCGAATCATCCGAAGAACACGCGACGCGCATTGCCTGGTGGCGCGAGGCCAAGTTCGGCATGTTCACGAGCCATCGCGGTCAGGCGACACGACCGCCAATTCTCCAGACGCAAAAGCTGTGGCCACGGTGAACGTTCGGTTCACCGCAAAGGGAAACTCGGTTTATGCCATTTGCCTGGCCTGGCCGAAAAGAGAACTGTCTGTCAAAGCGCTGGGTAAGCGGGGGACGGACGGCAAAACGGTTGCGGCGGTGCGGCTGTTGGGGTCCTCGGAGGCGGTCAGATGGCATCAGGCTGAGGATAGCCTGACTCTGTCGGTGCCGCGCGAGAAGCCATGTCGTTATGCCTTCGTGTATCGGGTCGATTTCAAGGCAAAATGAAAGACGGATAATGCGCATCCATCAAAAGCAAACCCGTCCCCAAGACCAGCCTTGCCCCCTGGCTGCCTTGCCAGACGACGACCGTGCCCTGATCCGGTCGGTGCTTCCCGACCTGGGCGCTTGAACAACCCGATAACCATGCACCTGATATGATCCTCAGACACACGACCCTGCACGCAAAGAAATCAGTTCTATGCCTGATCGCCTGCCTGCTGGGCTCGCAAGCCGAAGCCCAGGATGCCCCGGCCGAAACAGCGGCCAGGCAGCCGAGCACTGAAGACCGCTTTGAGGTCCGCAATCTGGAAGGCTGGACGCTTTACATCAATCGCGACGTGCCCAGGCAATACCCCGAACAGACGGCCAAAACGTTGGAGCATTTGGGGTGGGAACTCTACCAGATCAAGCTGGCCGCCCCGGCCTTGGCGGTGCGCAACATGCAGGAAGAAAACGCCATCTGGATCGAGTACCAGGAGAAGGTGGACCTCTCGTATCACCCTGAAAGGTCTTGGCTGATCGAACGCGGCTACACGATTCCAAGGGACCCACAATCGTTCATGTCGCTCAGCGTCAAGACGCACGTGGGGGACTCCTATCGCCACCCCTTTGTCGTATTTCACGAATTGGCGCACGGGTATGACTATCACTTCATCGGCAAGGGCCGTGACTACGGCAACAAGGCCGGGTATGCCTTGATTGCCGGCTTGTGGGAAGGTAACCCACGTCGGTAAGCGAGCCGGATCATGAAAGCGCGCACCCAGACCACCGTATCGGCTTCGAGCCAACGAAGACCGCCGAAACCGGCCCCAATGAGAGTTTCCTTTCCATGAAGCATCATCCGCCAAGCGATCATTGCCGAGCATCTTGCTGGACCTCAATCGTCTTGCTGGTGGCTTTGGGCCTGCAATGGGGTCTCTTGCCCAGCTCCGCCGAGACACTAAAGGAACCAGCCAGGGCCGATGACCGGCTTTCGCCCGCCGCCTTCGCCGATCCGCCGCTCCAGACCCGGCCGGGCTGTTTCTGGGCGTGGCTCAACGGCTCGATTACCGCAGAGCAAGTCACCCGCGACCTTGAGGCGATGAAACAAGGGGGGATGCGGGGTGGCGAGATTTGGGATGTGGCCGCGTACGCCGACCCGGACCAACGGGTGCCGGCCGGGCCTCCGTTCCTCGGGCCGGAATCCACGCGGTTGATTGTCCATGCGATCCGCGAGGCCGACCGGCTCGGTCTGGAACTCGGCTTGGTGGCGTCGAGCGGTTGGAATGCGGGCGGGAGCTGGATCAAGCCGGAGCACGCTGGCAAGGGACTCTATCATTCAACCACCACGGTGAAGGGACCCACGGGTTTTCACGACGCGCTGCCATTGCCCGAACTGCCGAAGAATTGTCCGCGTGATGAGCAGGGTCGGCCAAGCTACCTCCGCGAAGTGGCGGTGCTGGCGGTGCCTGACAATCCAACCAAGACCATCGCCAGCGGGAACCAGGTGATTGACCTGACCACGAAGGTTGGCGCCGACGGCAAGTTGCGTTGGGAGGTGCCCGCGGGGGACTGGGCCATCTTGCGCCTCGTCTGTTTGAATCACGGGCAACAGTTGATCGTGCCCAGTCCGAATTCCGGCGGCCCCATGATTGATTTCTTCGACCCGCGTGCCACCGAGTTTCATCTCCGCCACATCGCCGCCACGATTCTCAAGGAACTGGGACGCGAGTCGTTCGCCGGGACCAGCTTCCAGACGATGGAATTTGACAGCATGGAACTCGACGGTTTCACGCCCTGGACGGAAACCATGGCCGATGGATTTCAACGGCAGGTGGGTTATCCGGTGATCGGCTTCCTGCCTTTGCTCACCGGTTGGAAACTGGCCGATCCCGAAGCCCAGGAGCGGTTTCTCTATGATTGGAAAAAGTTCGTGAGCGACCGGTTGATCGAGTCGCACTACGCGACGGGTCGCAAGGTTCTTCAATCCTACGGCGTGAAGCTCATCGCCGAAGCCGGCGGACCGGGACCGCCGATCTGGGATTCCAATCCCGTGGACGGCATCAAGGCGCTCGGCGCCGTGGACATTCCGCGCGGCGAGTTTTGGATCCGGCATCGCGGGATTTTCCTGGTCAAGGAAATCGCCGCCGCGGCGCATGTCTATGACAAGCGGCTGGTGGACGCGGAGTCCTTCACCACCTGGCGGCGCTGGGTGGACGGGCCGTTGAATCACAAGGAACTGGCCGACCGTGCCCTGTGCGAAGGGTTTGAATTGTTTTTCGGGACACACCTTTGCCAGTTCGCCGCCCGAGGCGGGGCTTCCCGGCTGGGCCTATCATGCCGGCACGGATATCAATCCGGCGGCGACCTGGTGGCCGATGGTGCGCGGGTTCATGGACTACCTGGCTCGATGCTCCTACATGCTCCGCCAGGGCTGGTTTGTGGCCGACGTTTGTTACTACTACGGCGACCAGGCGCCGAATTTCTTCCCGCCGCTGTGCAATGTGGAGGAAAAGCCGCTATTGGACGGCCTCGCCCCGCAGAACGATTTTGATGTCTGTTCATCGGAGGTGATTCTCCAGCGCATGCGCGTGGAACACGGCCGGATCGTGCTGCCGGATGGGACGAGCTATGCCGCGCTGGTGCTGCCGGAACAGGATCACATTCCGCCGGAAGTCATCAGGAAGATCCGCGCGCTCGTGGCCGACGGGGCAACGGTGATCGGCCACCAGCGGCCGACCCGCGCCCCGGGGCGTCGAGGTTCCGAACAGGAGAACCAACAAGTGGAGCAGTTAGTCAAAGCGCTTTGGGGCGCGGACGAACCGGGCGGGCCATCGGTTCAAGTCCGGTCCATCGGCCGCGGCCGGTTTGTGATCGCCAGTGATCGCACGAAGGCGCTCCGGGAAATTGGCGTCGGCCCGGATTTTGAAATCGCCGGGCGCGGCGAACCGGATCTCGGTCCGCTGGATTTCGTCCATCGCAAGACGGGCGATGACGAGTTCTACTTCATCCGCAACAAGACCAAGGAGCCGCAAGCACTGACCTGCCGTTTCCGGGTCGCGGCGGAAACCAACGGGCAGATGCCCGAATTCTGGTGGCCCGATTCAGGCCGCCGCAGTGTTTGCCGCGGTTGGAAAGCCATCGCCGGCGGTCACACCGAGCTGCCCGTGGAGCTTGGTCCCTTGGGGTCGGTGTTTGTGGTGTTCCGCAAGGGCGGCGCACCGGCAATGATCTCGACGCACTCGCTCGCGACACCTTTCCTGCGGCCGAAACTCCCGCGTCCTTGACTCTCGACGGGCCATGGCAAGTCGAGTTTCCCGAAGGCTGGGGCGCGCCGCGCGCGGCGAGCTTTGAGAAACTGCAAAGCTGGACCGAGTCCGACCATGAAGGGATTCGGTCCTTCTCGGGCATCGCCACCTATCGGAAGTCGTTCGAGTTGCCCGGCTCGCTGGCTGAACAAGGACAGGTTGTTCCTTCAACTGGGCGACCTGGCCGAAATCGCTGAGGTCACGCTCAATGGCAAGCGGTTGGGGCTGGCGTGGCTGCCGCCCTATCGGATCGAGATTTCCGGGGCCGCCCGCGCCGGCGCGAATCAGTTGGAGATTCGCGTCGCCAATCTCTGGGCCAACCGGTTGAACGCCGATTCGCTGCTGCCCGAGTCGCGCCGTTTCACGCGCAGCAACCTCGACCGGATTCAAACCGATCCAACCTCCGATAGCAATTATGGCCGTGTTCCGCGCGGCAAGACCCGGCCTGTTTACACGCAGATTCCTCCGTTGATGCGGTCAGGGCTGTTCGGGCCGGTTCAGGTGATCACGCCCGTAGATTCTTCGACTGATGCTAAGGCTGGCAGGGCGGTCTCACGAGCTGAGGGCGGACTGCAATTACTCGGCAACCGCTTCCTCACCCTCAACACGGTGGTGCGGGTCAACCAGATCGAGGTGACGCGCGACAAAGTCGAGGGCGCGGATGAATCGAGCATCCATTCGCCGCGCGAGGCCCGCATCTTCCGTGAGGCCATCGCTGAGGCTTGGCCGGGCGCGCGCATCACTTGGGCGTTCAGTTGGCAGGCGCTCCATGATGCGCGGCCTGACTACCGCGAGTTGCGCGGTCTCGTCGTGTCCTATCACAAGCAGTTCGGCGACGAGATCACGTTCATCCCCGGCGCCTACTTCGCCAACATGTACAACACCCGCGAACAGGTGAATCGCGACCTCCACGAGGGTCTCCAGCGGGTTTCCGAAATCGTCGGCGACGGCTACCGCCCGAAGAGCGTGGTCGCCGGATTTCTCGCCGCCGAAAACCTCCGCTACCTCGCCGAGAAGGAAGGCATCCACGTCTGCCAGGGCAACATCTGGAGCCAATACGCCGTGGATAACGGCGACGGCGAAGGCTCCATCTGCTACCCGTACTACCCGTCGCGCGAGCACTTCTGCAAACCCGCCCGCGGCCAGGACGACTTCATTGATTGCGTCAACCTCGACGGCTGGACCGTGGACTTCCTCTGCGCCCGGATTCCCGGCGCGCGCACTGTCAATGGCGAGCGCTGGCGCAGCCGCCAGGGCGTCGGCCCCATCGAGACGCTGCTCGACATGGGCACCGAGCGCGGCCTCAAGGCGATGCTCGCCACCACCGCCACTCATTTCGACGACGGCTTCGCGCACAACGGCTTCGCCTGGGTGACCTGCGGCTGGGAGATGTGCCTGGTCGAGGGCCGCAAGATCTACGGCTATGGCGGCCGCAATGGCATGGAGGGCCTCCAACTCTGGCTCACCGAAATCCGAAAACGCTGGCCTGACACCAAACTCATCACCCAGGGGGAGTTCGGGGAACTCTGGCGTGCGCGTTTCAAGAACAACGACAAACTCGACTATCAGTTTCGTCCACCGCGGCTGCGGCATCCGCGCCTCGGAAGCCGACAAGGAAATCCGCTGGTTCATGAACCGGGATTTCCGTCTCGCCCTGCTGCGGAACTGGAAGGAAAACGGCACGCCAAAGGTGATTGATTTCACCCGCTACGATCTCCCGGCCAAGGAACCGGCCAACCCCGAACCCGGCAAACACTCCCGCAACTGGAGCCTCATCAACCGCATCAACCAAAAAGGCACCCGTCCGCAGGACCAGCCCGTCCCGCTCACGGAATTGACCTCCGAGGAGCAATCCCTTATCCGGCGGCACTACCCGGAGCTTTTCGCTTCCGACGCAAACGCCAAGTAGCGCAAAGACCGACCATGACAAGAACCAAATACCATCACGTCGCACAACGCCCACTATGAGACGCAGAACTTTTCTCACCACTGTCACCGGAATCGCCGCCAGCACGGCCTTTCCGCGGTTCGCCATCGCCAAGCCCGGCAAGTCCGCCAACAGCAAGCTCAACATCGCCTTCATCGGCTCCGGCGGCTGGATCGCCCAACAGCCCTACAACCAGGGATGCTCCGAGGAGAACCTCGTCGCCTTCTGCGATGTGGACCGCGATCAATGTGCGGAAAACATGAAGAACTGGAAGACCACACAGCCCTTCTTCGACGATTTTCGCGTGATGCTCGACAAGCTGCACAAGGAGATTGACGCGGTCGTCGTTTCCACGCCCGATCACACGCACTTCGCGGCCACGCTGGCGGCCATGGAGCGCGGCATCCACGTTTACACCCAGAAACCGCTGACGCACAACATCTGGCAGGCCAGGACATTGGTGAAGGCCAAGGAGCGCTACAAGGTGGTCACCCAGATGGGCAATCAGGGACATGCGACTGACTCGATTCGTCAGTCGGTCGAAGCCTACCGGGACGGCGTGATCGGAGAGGTAAGCGAAGTCTTTGCCCACAACGGCGGCCCCGAGATGGGTGGCAGGCATTTCGCAAACCCTTCGACCATGCCGCCCCCCGCTTCCCCGGTTCCCGCGGGTCTCGCTTGGGATCTCTGGCTTGGACCGGCGGCCAAGCGGGATTTCTATCGCGACTACCTCCCCTACAAGTGGAGGGCTTTCTACGACTTCGGTTCAGGCATACTCGCCGACTGGGGAACCCACACCTTTGACACGCCGGTCTGGGCGCTCGATCTCGATCCGCCGACGGTGGTGGAGTGCCTGGAGCGCAAGCCTTCGCTGGAGGGCGTTATCCCGGCTGGCAGCCGGATCAAGTATCACTTTCCCGGCCAATGCGAAGCGCGGCCCGGTGGTGCTCCACTGGTTCGACGGCCCGCAGGACTGGTCGAAGGTCGGACGCATCGACCGGTTCGAGGCGGACCATGCCACCTACCTCGGACGGGCCTGCTGGATGGTCGGCACCAAAGGCCTGATCGGTTGCGACACCCATGCGGGATCGTCCACCATCCTGCCCGTGGAAGCACGCAAGGAGTGGCAAGCGAAGCCGCCTGCCAATCCCATCCCCCGCGTCAACGGCGGCCCGTTCCGCGAGTGGTTGAATGCAATCAAGCAGACCGGCCCGGAACCTGGATCGAACTTCACCTACTCGGCGAAGCTGACCGAGATCATTCTCCTCGGGGTGCTGGCCCAGCGCTTCAACACGCGCATCGAATGGGACGCCAAGGCCGGCCGCATCACCAACCACCCGGAGCTGAACGCTTTCGCCAAAGAACCGGCCCGTGAAGGCTGGCGCTACGGTGAGACTCTTTAGGGAAAAGCGATCTCAGCCATGAACGGGATCCCAAAGTCCTGGCAAGCGCTCTCCAAAACCTCTAAAACAAAGAAACATTACAGTGAACAGAAACATAGTATCACATCTGCCAGTCATCATTCTTGCCGGCCTGATCACTGGAAGCGCGATAGCTGCAGAGAATAGGACAATGCCGAAAGAGGATGTCATTGACGTCCCTGCGATCGGCGAGGGTCTCTGTGTCCACAATCTGTTCCAGTCAAACATGGTGCTCCAGCGCGACAAGCCGGTGGCCGTCTGGGGCTGGGCGGCTTCCGGCGAGAAGGTGACCGTATCCTTTGCCGGCCAAACCCAGACCGCGACGGCAGACAAAGACCGGGCTTGGAAAGTCATGCTCACCGCGATGCCGGCAAATGCGCAAGCACAGAAAATGACCGTGCAGGGCAAAGATAAAACCCTCACCTTGGATAACATTCTCGTTGGCGATGTCTGGGTGCTCGGCGGACAGAGCAATATGGAGGCTCCGCTCACGGATGTTGAGAACGGTCAGCTTGAGATTGTCTCGGCCAATTACGCCGGGATCAGGATCCTGACGATTCCTGCGCAGAATGGGCATGAAGAGAAGAAGGGTTTCCCGAGACTTCATGAGTGGAGCGGATGGTTCAGTCGGCATTTCCGCAAAGGCGATTGGGATGTCTGCTCGCCGAAGATCGCACGTGAATTGTCCGCGATCGGCTACGTTTTTGCGCGCCGCATCCATATGGCTTCGCAGATCCCCATCGGCGTGATCGACACGTCCCGTGGAGGGACAACGGTCGAGACCTGGACCCCCGCACCGGTGATGCGAACGATCGACACGAAGGAAGTGAAGGATCTGCTTGCCGAATGGGACAAGAAGGTGGCGGACTTCGATCCGCAGAAGGACCTCCAGAAGCGGGTGCAGGACTATCGCAACTGGGTCAAGGACTTGGAGAAGCGCGGCGAAGAAGGTTCCCGCCGACCAGAAAGAACCAACCGACCTGAATCCCGGACCGGCCGTGGACCCGAACCGGCCGGGCAATTGCTATGCCAGCATGATCGCTCCCATCGCGGGGTTTGCGGTCAAGGGTGCCATCTTCCACCAGGGATACAACAATTGCTTCGAATGGGGATCACCGAACGCAGCGAGGTATTACCAGGTGTTCGGCAAGATGATCACTGCATGGCGCGCGGCGTTCAACGATCCCGACCATGGCGTTCGGCATCATTTCCCTGCCCACGGCCGGGCCTCTTCAGACAAGGGACAATTACCTTGAGATGATGCTTGATCCGGGGATCTATATCCGCGAAGCACAGCACAAGACCTTCCTCGACTTCTGCGGGGCTGGCGACCAGAACATTGGATACTCAGACAGTTACGACAAGCGGCACCCGTGGTATCATCCCCCGGTGAAGATCCCGGTGGGCGAACGAATATCCCGTTGGGCGCTGGCGACACAGTACGGCAAAAGCATCAAGTGGAAGCCGCCGGTGTGCACGGAGATGAAGGTCGAGGAGGGAAAGATCATCCTTCGCATGGATTCCTGGGTCAGATCTCCCGATGAAGCACCGATTGTCGGCTTTGCCATCGCGGGGGAGGACCGCAGGTTTCAGCCTGCCGAGGCGAATTGGCTCGTCACCAAGGACGGTAAAAACCAGCCGCAGGTGGACAGGCAGGTCCTCGTGCTGACCAGTCCTCATGTTCCCAAACCGGTTCATTTCCGCTACGCCTGGGGCCGCAACCCGATGGGCAACCTTCAGGAATTCGAATCCAACGATCTTCCCTTCGCGCCCCAACGCAGCGATGACTGGAAGATGGAGGAAGTCCCCGTAAAATGGCCCGGCAGCGAATCCATGTCTCGGAAAGATTACGCCGCCATGTGCGCGAGGGAATCACAGAAGGCGCTCCGCCTGGACGACATGCAGAGGCGGTTGAAAGAAGCCCAGACCTTCATCGACGGAAACAAGGAGAAATACGAGAAAGACAGGGCTGCCTTTGAAAAGGAACAAGCCAAGGCAAGAGAACGCCTCGAGAAGGCAAACAAGTAGATTATAAAGCGTAAAAAGCACCCATCCATCACCATGAACAAGCCTGCATCCCTCGCCCTCACCACCCTGCTGCTTTGCCTCGCGCCGGGCGCCGCGCGCCTCCACGCCGCGCCTGCTGCGGCGGCCGGCGAAGCGTATTACACCGAAGCCCCCATGTTCCAGTCCCGCCCGGACCCGACCCGCGAGAGGTATTTCGGCGGTATTGGCACCACCGGCCTCAAGCCGCGGATCTATCCGGGTGTGGTCCTCAAGGTCGAGGAAATGGCACCCGGGTCCCCGTCCGAGGGCAAGTTCGCCAAGGGCGAGATCCTCACCGGAATCAATGGGACCGCCCTCAAAGGTCTCAACCCCTTCGTCGCGATGGGCAACGCCCTCACCAAGGCCGAAGCCACGGACGGACGGATGGTTTTTGAGGTGACCTCTGCCGACGGCAAGACCCAGCGCAAGGAAACCGTCACCATTCCCGTGCTCGGTGCCTACAGCAAGACCTGGCCGCTGGATTGCCAGAAGTCAAAACGCATCATCGAGGAGGCCGCCGCCTTTTATGCCGATCCGAAGAAGTTCAAAGAGGACGGCATTCCGGGTGCCCTCGTCTGCCTCTTCCTGCTTTCCACCGGCGATGACAAATATCTCCCGCGGGTGAAAGCCTACTTCGATGCCTTTCCGAAGGATGTCCGTGCCATCGGCGACCACACCTGGAACAACGGCTACAACGGGATCGCCTGCGGTGAATACTACCTGCGCACCGGGGACAAGTCGGTATTGCCCATTATGCAACACTTCTGCGACGACGCGAAGGCGCGCCAGAAGTTCGGCTGCGGGTGGACGCATTGGGGCCATGGCGTCTCTCCCGGTTACGTGGCGGGTGGCCTGCTGCACGCGGCAGGCGCGCAGTTGCTCACCACGCTGCTGCTGGGCAAGGAATGCGGCGTGAATGTCGATGAGCAGACCTTGCTCGGTGCGCTCCGCCACTTCTACCGCTTCGCGGGCCACGGCGGGGTCGCCTACGGCGATCACCGCGCCGAGGGCGGGTTTGGCTCGAATGGCAAGGATGGCATGATCGCTGCCGCCATGCAGATCGCCTCCGGCGCGCAAGGCGATGTGACGATCTACCGAGCAGGCCAGCAAGTGCCTGGCCATGACGATGATGGACAGCTATCCGGGACTGGCGTTGGGCCATGGTGATGAAGGCCGTGGTGACGGCATCTGGCAGGGTATCATCAACTCCTCTCTGATGAAGGAAAAGCCCGCGCTCTACCGCGAGTCCATGGATCGCCTCACCTGGTGGCATGACCTCAGCCGCGAACCCGGTGGCAGCATCGGCATCGGTACGATGGAATGGGGCGATGGCAAAGTCGGCTCCTCAGGTCCAGGCATCGGGCTCTCCTATACCGCACCCTTGCGAAAGTTGCGCATCACCGGCGCACCGCGAACGAAGTTCTCGCAAAAATACACCCTGCCCGAACACTTGTGGGGCACCAAGGCGGACTTGGCCTTCTTTTCCATCGACCACAACCCGAAATACTTCGACTACGGCCCGGAAGAGCCCGCCCATATAGCCTTCTTCGCATTGGGTGATGCCTATACAAAACCTGAGAAAGACCTCAACAGCCTCCCTCGGGAAATCATGCTGAAAAATATGTATCACCGGCGCTACATCGTCCGCACCCAGGCCGCCTTAGCACTGCGCAAGGTGGGCGCATTGGATGCACTTGAGAAATTCCTCAGTGACCCCGATCCGCGTTTGCGGCGTGCGGCGCTCGATGGCCTCATTGATTGGAGGTACTGGTTTGGGCCAGGAAACCAACCCATCTCCACAGAGCAGTTTACCCCCGGGATGTTGGCAGCAATCACCAAAATGCTCTCTGATCCCGAGGAATCATGGTATGTCAAGGCCGGTGCCTTGATGGCACTCAAGCTCGCTCCGGCCAAGGATATCCAGGAGCGCTACAAGCTCATCGAGCCATGGATCAAACACTCGGACTGGTGGATGAGGGATGCCGCATTTGAGGCGCTCACCGGCCTCGCGAAAGACGATGCCCTTTACCTCAAGATCCTTCCGACACTCCTGACCATGGCGACCAGCGAATATCACACGATGCCCCGCGAGTGGATGATGAATCACCTCAACGCGGCCCTGCGGCAAAAGAAACCGGAAAGCGACGCGGGCAAACTCATCCTTGCAGAACTGCGGAAAGGCGTGACCACGAGCGAGATCAAGAGCGGGGACCGTTCCCCCGAGGGGGGTCACAACGTCATGGAAACCCTGAAGATTTGCCTGCGGAACGACCCCACCCTTGCCGTGGCACTCGCAACTGCCCTGAAACCACGATTCAGCGAATTGCAAACTGGCGATCTCGTCGGCATCGTGGCAGCTCCGAGCGCAAATCCCAGCGGAGAGCCATTCGGATTCTTCACGCTTCTGGAAAAGCTGGATTCCAAGCAACGCAAAGAACTCACCGACATCCTCTATACGGATTACCGCCCGGAAATCGCCAAGCGGCTTCGCTCTTACAATGACTATGAAGAAGCCCATAGGCCAGGCATCGTGAGCACCATCATCGACCTCGCGAAACTCCGGAATCCCACCGTCGGCTGGAAACCGATTGGCAAGGTGCCGTCGTCAGAGCTTGTCTGGCGCTTCAAGACCTTCGATCCCATCCTGGAGAAAGACCAAGTCCCAACCCGCGAGAAGAGACGCCATCGCGACATCCGGTTGACTGATGATTTGAAGGGCTGGTTCAAGCCCGATTTTGATGACAGCAAGTGGAGCGCAGGGCGCGCACCCATCGGTCGCGGCACCTACAAACAGGGCAATAATGTCTTTGCCAATCAATCCGATTGGGGCAACGGAGAGTTCATTGTCGCGCGCACGACATTCGAGGTGGAAAACCTCGACTACGATTCCTACCGCCTGAGTATCCTGAACCCGCAAGGCTTCAAGGTTTACCTGAACGGACACCAGATCGTGGGCTACATATGGTGGCAGAACAAACCCCACTATGCGCCTTGGCCCCTCGGATCTGGCGAGGTCGCACACTTGAAAAAGGGCACTAACGTGATCGCTGTCTATAGCAACGTGGAATACGACGAGAAGACGAAAGTCCCGTTCGGCCAGGTGGATTGCTTCATCGAGGGCCTCAAGACGTCGGATCTCCAATGACAGGGGAAACCATCACGCTGGTCCAATCAACTGGACTTTCAAATGCAACACAAACTAATTGAAACATCCGTTCTGGCTGCAGGCGTGTTCTGTGGTCTTTGCCTGGGTGCAAATGCCCAGCCGGCCACGCCTACCCTGCAGACCAATGCGCCGACCCGACAGGAGGTGCGCGCCGCCATTGAGCGTGGCCTTGCCTTCCTTCAAAAAGCCCAGAATTCAAATGGCTGGTGGTCCACGCCTGATCAACCTGCGGTCACCGCGCTGGTCTTGACGGCCATGAATCTGGAACCAACCCGCAGATTTCAGCGCAACCGCACGTCTGAGATGAATCGGGGTTTTGATTACCTCCTCTCCTGCGTGAAACCGGATGGTTCCATCCAGAAAGCCGGGTTGGCGAACTACAACACGTCGCTGTCGCTGATGGCGCTGACCTCGGCCGCTGACACGAACTTCCTGCCCGTTATTTTGAAGGCTCGCGAGTTCATCGCCAGCACGCAAATTGACATGGGCGTCAAAGGGACGAACGACACGCCGTTTGATGGCGGAGTGGGCTACGGCAGCAAGTATGACCACTCCGACATGAACAACACGCTTACGGCTATCGAGGCGATGCGGGTTTCCGAGGCTCTCTTCCCGAAAGATGTTCCCGCGACCGCCGCCCAGGTGCCGGACTTGGACTGGAAGGCGGTGGCACATTTCCTCCAGAACTGCCAGAACTTGCCAGGCACGAACACTGCGGACTGGGTGTCGAGCGACCCGAAGGATCGTGGTGGCTTCGTGTATTACCCTGGCCATAGCATGGCGGGAGGGGTCACCAACTCGCAGACGGGCAAAGTGGCCCTGCGTAGCTACGGCAGCATGAGCTATGGCGGATTGTTGAGCTACATCTACGCCAAGCTGAGCAAAGAGGATCCGCGTGTCGTCGCGGTAAAGGACTGGCTCCGGTCAAACTACACCATTGAGGAAAACCCCGGGATGGAGCAACAGGGTTATTTCTACTACCTGCATTTGCTGACCAAGGCACTGACAGCCTCCGATGAGGATCGTCTCAAGCTGGCCAATGGCGCGGAAATCCTCTGGCGGGATCAGGTCGCCGTGCGCTTGCTCAAGCTCCAGAAATCCAACGGTTCGTGGGTGAATCCCGAACCGCGGTGGTGGGAAGCGGATCCCGTACTCGTCACGTGCTACGCCGTGATGACACTGGAAATGCTGGAATGGAGGATGCCTTGATCCTGAACAATCAAAAGCACAGAAAGAAGCCAGCGGGTTTCGTGAGGTTGTGGGCGGCGCTGACGATGCCCTGCGTTGCGCTATGCGCGGCCGAGCTCACCTCCGAGGCCCTTTCCACCAACCGGCCAGGATCAGCCGGGGGCGCCACGAACGCCACCCTTCAAGCCGCCTTGCAGCAACTCAAGTTTCCAGGGGTGGCGATCAACGTTCAGGAGCGGTGCGTGGATGTGGAAAGTTCCGTCTGCCTTCATCGAGGCGCGCTGGAGTTGGTGGCCTGCACCAAAGGAACCAAGGAGCATGAGTCCATCGTCGCGATTGAGGCCAAGCCGGTGCACATTCACGCGGCGCTCCTGCTGCTGGGCGCCAAACCTGGAAGTCCGGCGACGCGCCAGCAGCTTGGGGATCAAGCCGAGCGCTGGATTGACGTTCCACCCAGCGGCGGGCCGGTGGACGTGTTTCTGGTGCTCAAGGGCAAAGAGGGGAAGATGGTCGAGCACCCCATCAGCGATTTCATCGCCCCCTCCAGCAAGAGGTCCGATGACTCCGCTTCTGCGGACCAGGAGGCCAGGTTCCCGACGCACACCTTTCTCTTTGCCGGTTCCGTCTTGTATGGCGACGGGCCGGGGCCGCGCCGATACTTGAGCGACCAAAGCGGAAAT
>CAWFDC010000020.1:0-163190 GCA_963814545.1 uncultured Thermoleophilia bacterium
ACGAAAGGCCACCGTTGCTGCTGCAGGGCAACCTCAAGGAGTTCAGCCTCCCCAACATCTTCCAGCTCGTGAAGATGAGCGCCAAGAGCGGCGCTCTCACGATCCGCAAGGACGAGGCCTGGGGCAAGATCTTCTTCACCAACGGCCTCGTCGACTACGCCTTCTCGATCCCGCAGCAGCTCCCGCCGTCGGCGAGCGCCTCGTGCAGGCGGGCCTGCTCAAGCCGGCGCAGCTGAAGCAGGGCCTCTCGGCGCAGAAGAAGGCGGGCAAGGAGGGGCCGCGCATCGGCACCATCCTGCTCGAGAAGGAGTTCATCGCCCGAGCCACGCTCGAGGAGGCGGTGCGCGAGCAGATCCAGGACGCCGCCTTCGACTTCTTCAGCTGGGCCGACGGCGAGTTCTCCTTCAGCGCCGAGGAGCGGCCCGACGACCAGGACGTCCTCGTCGAGATGAACGTCGAGAACGTCATCATGGAGGGCTGCCGGCGCATCGACGAGTGGGAGCTCATCTTCGAGCACCTGGGCTCGCTCGAGCGCATCCCGCACCTCGCCTACAACGAGGGCGTCGAGGACCGCGGCGAGGTGCGCCTCACCCCCGACGAGTGGCGCGTCGTCGTGCACATCGACGGGCGCGCCGACATCAACACGATCCTGCGCGACTGCGGCCTCGACCGGTTCCACGGCGCGAAGGTCATCTACAGCCTCTTCTCGAGCGGGCTCGTCACCGTCTCCGAGCCGGTCATCGACGGCATCGCCAAGGGTGTCAGCGTCTGCGTGCGCGGGCCGATCGACTTCTACAACGAGGTGTTCCTGACGACGCTCACCGACTCCAACGTCACGAAGCAGCTGCGCGTCGAGCTCATCGACGAGAAGGAGGTCGAGGTGCCGATCGTGGCCGGCACGCTGACCACGGTCGAGGGCGAGTCCGGGGACGACGAGGAGTTCGTCGCGACCGCGGAGGTGCTCGTCTACACTTCTGTCGGCACGGTGTCCGAGGCCGTCTGGTCGCGGGTGGCCCGCGACGCCACGGCGTTCGTCGTGCTCGTCAACGCCAACGACGCCGACAGCCTGCGGGCGGGCCGCCGCGACGTCGACTTCGTGAAGAAGTCCGATGGCCTGCCCTTCGTCGTCGCCACCTACACCTCGATGGCCGTGGACGCCGTCGAGCCCGACGCCGTGCGCAAGGCGCTCGGCGTCGGGCACGGCGTCCCCGTCCACGTCTGCAGCCTGCGCGACCGCACGTCGGTCATCGGCGTCGTGCGCGCGGCGGTCGACCTGGCCCGGGGCGCGTGAGCGCCTCCACCCACACGATGAAAGGACGGGGGTAGATGTACTACCCGAGCTACCGGATGCGCCGCCTGCGCCGCACCCCCACGGTGCGCCGCATGCTGCGCGAGACGACGCTCTCCCCGGACGACCTGATCTACCCGCTGTTCGTGATCCACGGCGAGAACGTCAACAACCCGATCGCCTCGATGCCCGGGCTGCGCCCAGCTCTCGATCGGCAACCTGCTGGCCGAGGTGCGCGAGGTCGCGCAGCTCGGCATCCCGGCCGTCCTGCTCTTCGGCATCCCGGCGCACAAGGACTCGGCCGCGACCGCCGCCTACGACCCCGACGGCATCGTCCAGCACGCGGTGCAGGCGATCAAGGACGAGGCCGCCCGACCTGCTCGTCATCACCGACGTCTGCCTGTGCGAGTACACCGACCACGGCCACTGCGGCGTGGTCCAGGACGGCGAGGTGCTGAACGACGCCACGCTCGAGCTGCTCGCGCAAGATGGCGGTCACCCACGCCGAGGCCGGGCGCCGACATCGTCGCCCCGTCGGACATGATGGACGGGCGCGTCGCCGCGATCCGCGACGCGCTCGACGACGACGGGCTGTCCGACGCCGCCATCATGTCCTACGCGGCCAAGTACGCCTCGGCCTTCTACGGCCCGTTCCGCGAGGCGGCCGAGTCGGCGCCCGCAGTTCGGCGACCGCAAGACCTACCAGATGGACCCGCGCCAACGGCGAGCGAGGCCCTGCGCGAGGTGCCGCTCGACATCGAGGAGGGCGCCGACATCGTCATGGTCAAGCCGGCGCTGCCGTACCTCGACATGATCCGCGCGCGTGAAGCAGGAGACGTTCGACTTGCCCGCTCGCCGCCTACAACGTGAGCGGCGAGTACGCGATGATCAAGGCGGCGGCCGAGAAGGGCTGGCTCGACGAGGAGCGCTGCGTGCTCGAGGCGATGACCGGCATCAAGCGCGCCGGCGCCGACCTCATCATCACCTACTGGGCCAAGGACCTCGTCCGCTGGCTCGGGTGACGGGCGAGCGACCGGCGACGGGAGGCGCCGCGGTGAGGCACGAACGCGACGAGCGACGGGCGGCCGACGCCGCCGCGCGTCGTCGCCTGGGAGGTCACGCGCAGCTGCAACCTGGCCTGCAAGCACTGTCGGGCCTCGGCCGTGCGCGGGCCCTACGAGGGCGAGCTGAACGACCGCGCCGAGGCCTTCGGCGCTCGTCGACCAGATCGCGTCGTTCGCGACCCGATCCTCATCCTCACCGGCGGCGATCCGCTGATGCGCGCCGACGTCTTCGACATCGCCTGCGCGCGGCGTCGAGCGGGGCCTGCGCGTGGCGTCTGTCGCCCAACGGCACCCTCGTCACGACCCGAGGCGCGCGGCGCATCGAGGACGTCGGCATCCGGCGCATCAGCGTCTAGATCGACTTCCCGAGCGCCGCCGAGCACGACGAGTTCCGCGGCGTGCCCGGCGCCTTCGACGGCGCCGTGCGCGGCATCCGCAACGCGCTGGCCGCCGGCGTCGAGGTGCAGGTCAACGTCGACGATCACGAGGATGAACGTGCATCACCTGCCGGCGCTGCTCGCGCTCGCCGAGGAGCTCGGCGCGGTCGATGCTTCCACCCCTTCGTGCTGGTGCCGACGTGGGCGCGGCAAGGAGCTCGAGGAGCAGGAGTTGCGCGCCGGACGAGTACGAGCGCGCCCTGAGTGGATGTTCGACGCCCAGCAGGAGTCGGCGCTCTTCCTCAAGCCGACCGACGTGCCGCACTACTGGCGCGTCATGCGCAGCGGGCGAAGGCTACGGGCAAGAAGATCGAGGTGCACCCGCACAGCCACGGCGGCCTGCACACGCTCACTCGCGGCTGCCTCGCCGGGTCTCGGCTTCTGCTTCATCTCGCACCGCGGCGAGGTGCAGCCCTGCGGCTACTTCGACAAGGTGCGCGGGCGACGTGCGCGAGACGCCGTTCCCCGAGATCTGGCGCTCGACGCCGCTCTTCGTCGAGCTGCGCGACCTCGACGGGGCTCAAGGGCAAGTGCGGCGTCTGCGGGTTCAGAGGTCTGCGGCGGCTGCCGCGCCCGCGCCTACGAGGCGACCGGCGACTACATGGCCGAGGAGCCCGACTGCGCCTACGTGCCGCGGGCCTGGTGCCCGCCGGCCGCGCCCTGACGGCCGCCTCCGACGGTCTGACGCCGCCGCCGCACTCTGACGTCACCGGCGCCGGCGCCGGCCCGGGGTCAGTCGCCGTGGGGCTCGTCGGGCGACTCGAGCACCATCGTCCACGAGCCCTCGTCCGTCGCCACGCGGCGAAAGCCGGCGCGCTCGTAGAGACCGCGCGCGGGGTTGTCGGCCATCACGCTCAGGCTGACGGCGGGGTGGCCCTCCGCCCGTGCCTGCTCTATCGCCGCCGTCAGCAGGCGCGTGCCGATGCCGCGCCGGCGCCACGCGGGACCGACGGCAAGGCTGAGCTCGGGCACGTCCGCGGCGACGAAGCCCCAGCCGTGGCGGGCCGCGGTGAAGAGGCGCCACCAGCACGCGCCGGCCGGCGCGCCGCCGACCTCCGCGATGACGCCGCCGTCACCCGGCCGGCCCCAGCCGTCGACGTATCGCCTGACGTGCTCGTCGGCGAGGATCTCTTCGAGCGGCGGCCGCGGCGCCTCCGGCGGCAGCCGCCAGCGGTCGGCCTCGCGCACCATCTCGCAGAGAAACGGTCCGTCCGTCACCTGCGCCGGCCGCAGGCGAGGCGTCGTGCCGGTCATCGGCCGCGCCGCCGGGCGTCCGCGACGGCGAGGCGCCGCGCGCGCCGAGCGGGGCGTGGGCCGAGGTCCGGCGGCGGCGCCCCTCTACTGCTCATCGATGAAGTGCCGCTGCAGGCAGACGAGCTCGTCGGTCAGGCCGGCACGCCGGTAGACGCGCTGAGCGCGCCGGTTGTCGCGGCTCGTGATGACGCCGATCTCGGCGCAGCCCTCGGCGACCAGGCGGCGCATCGCCTCGCGCACGAGCGCCTCGCCGACGCCGTTGCCCTGCGCCGCCGCGGTCACCGCCACGTCCTCGATCTCGCCGGCCGGGGCCGCGTGGTACAGGTCGAGCGTCACCGAGTAGGAGAGCACGCCCACCGGACCGTCCGGCCCTACGGCGAGCAGGATGTGTGCCCCAGGCTGGTCGAGGTAGCGGCGCACGAAGGCCTCGTCGACCGTGGTGCCGTGGGCGAAGTCGCGGCCCATCTCGACGACGAGGCGCACGACGGCCGCCTCGTCGCCGGCACCGGCGTCGCGGATCTCGACCTCGGGCTGCGGGCCCGGCCGTCTGCTGCCGCCGTCCGCTGCCGCGTGCCGCTCAGCGGACTTCGACGACCCGGCAGCCGGCCTCCGTCGCCTCTTGTCGCGGCCGCCGCTCACAGGTGCCGCTCCAGCAGCAGCGAGGCGTCGGTGAAGCCCAGCCGCCGGTAGAGCCGCTGGGCGCCCTCGTTCTCCAGACCTGTGGAGATGCCGATCTCGGCCACACCGAGCCCTTCGAGGTGCGCCATCGTGTGGCGGAGCAGCGCCGTCCCGATGCCTCGCCCGCGGTGCCCCGCGGTCACGATCGCCTCGTCGACCGTGGCGCAGTGCGCGGCGTGGTAGAGCCCGGGGAAGAGGAACCAGGTGACGACCCCGACCAGCGCGCCGGCGTCGTCGGCGACGAAGGCGCCGGCGTCGTCGCGGGCGAGGAAGGCCTTGACCCAGGCGGCCTCGACCGGCGAACTCTCGCCGAAGGTCGCGGCCATCTCGCGGATCAGGCCGGCGATGGCGCCGGCGTCGCCGGCACCGGCCGCGCGGATCGTGGCGTTCACTCGCTTTCTCCCTTGCTCGGTGGTCGCACGAGCCCCGTTGCCGAAGGCGCGCCCTTGTGCACGCTCTCACATGGGCCGCTGACCGCGTAGTATATGAGGAGACCATGAGTCCGTCCCGCTGGAGGAACGCGTGAACTTCGAGACCTCTGCCCGCCTCTTCGAGGAGGCGCTCAGGTACATCCCGGGCGGCGTCAACTCGCCGGTGCGGGCGATGAAGGGCGTCGGCATGCCGCACCCGCTCTTCATCGCCAGGGCGCGCGGCGCCCACGTCTGGGACGCCGACGGCAACGAGTACGTCGACTTCATCTCCTCGTGGGGGCCGATGATCCTCGGCTGGGGTCACCCCCAGGTCGTGCAACGCCTGCGTGCCGTGCTCGACGACGGGACCAGCTTCGGGGCCCCGACGGCGCTCGAGATAGAGCTCGCCCGGCTGATCTGCGAGGCCGTGCCGTCGATCGAGCTCGTGCGCATGGTCAACTCGGGTACCGAGGCGACGATGAGCGCCGTGCGCGTCGCCCGCGGCGCGACCGGGCGCGAGAAGATCGTCAAGTTCGTCGGCTGCTACCACGGGCACGCGGACGCCTTCCTCGCCGCCGCCGGCAGCGGCGTGCTCACGCTCTCGCTGCCCGACAGCCCCGGCGTGACCAGGGGGACGACGGCCGACACGCTGCTCCTCGAGTACAACGACGTCGCCGGCCTCGAGGCGCTCTTCGAGGAGCGCGGCGAGGAGATCGCCTGCCTGATCGTCGAGCCGGTCGCCGGCAACATGGGCGTCGTGCCGCCGGCGCCCGGGTTCCTCGAGACCGCGCGCCGCCTCTGCACCGCGTACGGCGCCCTGCTCGTCTTCGACGAGGTCATCACCGGCTTCAGGGTCGCCTGGGGCGGCGCGCAGGAGCGCTTCGGGGTGATCCCCGACCTCACGACATTGGGCAAGATCATCGGCGGCGGCCTGCCTGTGGGCGCCTTCGGCGGCCGCCGCGAGCTGATGGAGACCGTCGCCCCGCTGGGCTCGACCTACCAGGCCGGCACGCTCGCCGGCAACCCGCTGGCGATGGCGGCCGGCGCCGCCACACTCGGCGTGTTGTCGGCGCCCGGCGTGTACGAGGGCCTCGAGGCGCTGGCCGCGCGCGTCGAGAGCGGGCTTCGCGCGGCCGCCGGTGAGACCCCGGTCACGATCAACCGCGTGGGGGCGATGCTGACGATGTTCTTCTGCGAGGGGCCGGTCGCGAACTGGGCCGACGCGAAGCGCGCCGACACGGCCGCCTACGCGCGCTACCACCGCCACATGCTGGAGCAGGGAGTCTATCTTGCGCCCTCGCAGTTCGAGGCCACGATGGTCTCGCTCGCTCTGACCGACGACGACCTGCGCCGCGCGCAGGAGGCCGCCGCCGCGTTCTTCGCGGCGGCCTGACGAGGGGGGCAGCGTGCGCAACGTCGACAGGAAGGACGTCCCGGCGGTCACCGTGCCGCGCCTCGCACTCTACCTGCGCAAGCTTCGGGAACTGCGTGCCCGCGGCGTCGAGCGCGTCTCGTCCAAGGACCTCGCCGAGGCCATCGACCTCAACGCGGCGCAGATCCGCAAGGACTTCTCGTACTTCGGCGAGTTCGGCACGCGCGGCGTCGGCTACGAGGTCGACAGCCTCATCGACGTCATCACGCGCTCGCTCGGCCTTCACCGTACCTGGAACGTCGCCATCATCGGCGCCGGGCTGCTCGGCACGGCGCTGGCCCGCTACCGCGGCTTCGGGGAGCAGGGCTTCCACCTGGTGGCGATGTTCGACAGCTCGGCCACGGTCATCGGCGCGAGCTACGGTGAGGGCCGCGTGCGCAGTGTCGCCGAACTCGAGGAGTTCTGCGCCGAGGAGCGCGTCGACATCGCCGTCGTGACCGTCCCGGCGAGCGAGGCGCAGGCGACCATCGAGCGACTCGTCGCCGCCGGGGTGCGGGCGATCCTCAACTTCGCCCCGGTCCGCGCACACACGCCCGACGGCGTGCTCGTGCGCCAGGTCGACCTGTCGAGCGAGCTCATGTCACTCTCCTTCCACCTCGACCGGGAGTCCGACTGACGTGGCCGTGAGCTCGAGTCACGCGACCGCGACGGCGCGCGCGGCGCTCGCAGGACTGGCGGATGGCTTTGAGGCGCCTGCGGAGGGGCACTGCGCCGAGCTGCGCTGGGGCCTGCTCTACGAGGCGCTCGGCGGGCGCCACTCTGACTACGTCGCGGCCATCGAGCTCATGTACGAGGGCTACCTGCTGCACTACCGGCAGAGCCGCGCCCTGGCAGCCGGCCGGGACGACGGCGAGACGGCGCTGCTCGCCGGCGACTCCGCGTACGCCGAGGGGCTGCGCGTCGTGGCCGGGCGCGGCGACGTCGGCTCCGTGCGGCTGCTGGCGCGACTCATGTCGGCCTGCGCCTTCCTGCGCGACGAGGGACTGCCGTTCGTGCACGACGACGCCCTCTGGGCGTACACGGTCGCGGCGATGGTGGCGACCGACGGCGCGGACGACGGCGCGGCTCAGGACGCCGGGGCAGACGGTGCGGCGACGCTCTTCGATGAGGTCGATGCGGCGTTCCGCGACGGCCGCGGCGACCAGGTCGCCGGCCGGGTCGCCGCGGCCGTCGCTCCCCTCGGCCTCGCCGACCCTGACCCCCTGCTCGCCGCCCTCGCAAACGAAGGGAGCTGAGCGTGGACCTGCGCGCCTTCATCCAGCTGCTCGAGCGCGAGGGTGAGCTCGCTCGCGTGCGCCCCGAGGTCGACCCGTATCTCGAGATGGCCGAGATCGCCGACCGCGCCAGCAAGGCGCGTGGCCCGGCGCTCCTGTTCGAGAGGCCGAAGCGGTCGGCGGGCGCCGCCGGCCCGGCCGTGCCCGTGCTCATGAACCAGTTCGGCTCCTACCGCCGGTTGGAGCTCGCCCTCGGCGCCCCGCTGGACGAGCTCGCCGGGCGCATCGCCGGGCTGCTCGAGCTCCAGGTGCCGAGCGGCCTCGTCGGTAAGGTCAAGGCGCTCGGCCAGCTCAAGGAGCTGGCCTCGTACGGTCCCAGGCTCGTCAAAAAGGCCGCGTTCCGCGAGGTCGTCGTCGAGCCGCCCGACCTCGGCCGGCTGCCGGTGCTCACGACCTGGCCGGGCGATGGCGGCCCCTTCGTCACCCTGCCGATCGTCGTCACCAAGGACCGACAGGGGCGCCAGAACGCCGGCATGTACCGCCTCCAGGCCTACGACGCGCAGACGACCGGGATGCACTGGCACATCCACCACGACGGCGCCGCCAACTTCCGCGAGGCCGACGGGCGTCTCGAGGTCGCCGTCGCCCTCGGCACCGACCCGGCCGTCACGTACGCGGCCACGGCGCCGCTGCCGCCCGGTATCAGCGAGTTCATGTTCGCCGGCTTCCTGCGCGGCGCCCCCGTCGAGCTCGCGCCCTGCGCCACCGTCGACCTCGCCGTGCCGGCCGACGCCGAGATCGTGCTCGAGGGCTACGTCGACCGCGACGAACGCCGGCGCGAAGGCCCGTTCGGCGACCACACAGGGTACTACTCACTCGCCGACGAGTACCCCGTCTTCCACCTCACGGCGATGAGTCACCGTCGCGACCCGATCTACCCGGCGACGATCGTCGGCCGGCCCCCGATGGAGGACGCCTACCTGGGCAAGGCCACCGAGCGCCTCTTCCTCCCGCTCCTGCAGCTCGTCCAGCCCGACATCGTCGACATGGACCTGCCGATCGAAGGCGTCTTCCACGACTGCGCCATCATCAGCGTCCGCAAGTCCTACCCCGGTCAAGCGCGCAAGATCATGAACGCGGTCTGGGGGATGGGGCAGATGATGTTCACGAAGTTCGTCGTCGTCGTCGACGAGCACGTCGACGTGCACGATTACAGCGAGGTGACGTGGCGCGTGTTCAACAACGTCGACCCGCGCCGCGACTGCCTCGTCGTCGACGGTCCCCTAGACGTGCTCGACCACTCGAGCCCGCTGCCGCGCTACGGCGCCAAGATGGGCATCGACGCGACCAAGACCTGGCCCGAGGAGGGGCACGTGCGCGAGTGGCCCGAGGAGCTCGCGATGGACCCGGCCGTGAAGGCCCGTGTGGACGCGCGTTGGCGTGAGCTCGGTCTGCCCTTCGGGTGACACCCGCCGCCCCGGTCAGCCGCAGGCGTGCCACGTCAGTCGCCCACGACCTCGCGACTTGACGGACCACCGGCGTTGGGTCCTAGACTGTCAGGGACCATCCGCGACCCGGAGCCCACAGCCATGACGGTGCGCCGCACGTTCTGGATCTTGTCCATCGCCAACTGGCTGCTCGCCGTGGCCGTGTGGTCCGTCAGCGCCTACCTCGGCATCGCCCGCCCGACGAGTCTCTTCATCCCGACGACGCTGTTCGTGATCGGCATCTTCGCCGTGCTCGCCGGTACCCTCTGCTGGGTGGCGGCCCGGTTCGGGCAGCCGCCGGAGCCGGCCGCGGCGACGGCGGCTGCGGTGACCGCCGCCGACGCGATCCCGGCCACGCCGGAGCCGGCCGCGGCGACGGAGGCCGCGGTGACAGCCGCCGAGCCGATCGCGGCCACGCGGACGACGGTGGCGGCGACGCAGCTCGACGCGTCCGCCACCGAACCGGCAGGGGCGGGGGCCGCCGAACCCGCGGTGTCGCCGGCCGTCGAGCCGGCGAGCGAGGCGGCGCCCGGCGAGCCGGGGTCCGCCGTCGAGCCGGGGTCCGCCATCGAGCAGCCCCTGCCGGCCGAAGCCGGATGACGGAGCCCCAGGGGGCGACGGCCGGCCGCTCCCGGCCGGCTCTCTTTGCCCGCCTGATCAAGGTCGAGCACAGCGTCTACGCCCTCCCGTTCGCCTACGCGGGCGCATTCATGGCGGCCGGCGGACTGCCGTCGTGGAGCGACCTGCTGTGGATCACCGTGGCCATGGTCGGCGCACGCAGCGCGGCGATGGCGCTGAACCGCCTGATCGACGCCGAGCTCGACGCGCGCAATCCGCGCACCGCCACGCGCGAGCTGCCGTCGGGGCTCCTGCGTCGTGGCGAGGTCTGGGTGTTCACCGCCGCGGCGCTGGGCCTGCTCGTGCTCGCCGCCTTCAACCTCTCCGAGCCGTGTCGCTACCTCTGGCCCATCCCCGTCGCATCGTTCATCGCCTACCCCTACACGAAGCGCTTCACCTGGGCGTGCCACTACGCTCTCGGGCTCACTCTCGGGCTGGCCCCGGCGGCCGCCTGGGTGGCGGTCACCGGCACGGTCGCCTGGCCGGCGGTGCTCCTCTTCCTCGCGGTCGGGGCGTGGGTCGGCGGTTTCGACGCGATCTACGGCATCTTCGACCTCGAGACCGACCGCCGCGAGGGCCTGCACTCGCTGGCGGCCGCGTTCGGCCCCGAAGGGGCGCTCCGCGCGGCGGCCGTCTCGCACGTGGCGGCGACCGTCCTCCTCGTGGCCGTCGGCGGCCTTGTCGGGCTCGGCGCCGTGTACTACGCCGGCCTCGTCCCGGTCGCCGCCCTGCTCGCCTGGTCGCACGTCGACATCGCCCGCCGCGGCCTTCAGGAGGTGGGCATGGGCTTCATGACGACCAACGGCGTCGTCGGACTGCTCTACGGGCTGGTGGCCGTTCTGGCCACGTTGGTATGACCGGTGGCGGCGAGGGAACCCCCCGACGTATTGACTCGCGCTACACTCTATTGCCAGAATGGCCGATACAAGACAGTGAGGGCGACTGTCGGCGGGCGGGTGAGGTCTACGCGGGCCAGGGGTCGATCAAGAGTCCGCTGAGCGCAAGAGAGGTAGACGCGCGCCATCGCTGTCGCCTAGCATTCCCATTCGAGTCCCGAGGGGCGATGCGGGTGCGGGAGCTGCAGGGGGTCACGAGCGTGAGGGCAGGCACGAGTTCCGCCGGCGGAGCCGCACCGGCTCGGCCGCTGCCGATGCCGGCGTGGCTTTGCTCGCGCGCGCTCGTCCTGGTCTCTCTTGTCCTCGCCGTGGCCCTCGCCGTGATCGCTCCCGGTCCTGGTCCCCGCGCAGGCTGACGCGCGCGAGGCGTGGGTGCACGGCACGGTCGTCGGCTGCCAGTGTCACTTCATCGCGATGGACGACATCGCCTGCACGACCTCCTGTCACACGGGTCTCCAGTCCGTGCCCGGCCAGAAGTGCTGGAGCTGCCATGCCCCCGGCAGCGACACGAGCACGCTCTCCTCGAGCGACGAGGCGTGCGCTCAGGAGTGCCACCTCTACGAGCGCACGCTCTACTCCTACGGCTACCTGACGTCTTACCAGCACGCTGCCGTGCCGCACTTCGGCGCCGAGCCCGAGTACGGCGGCTGCCTCAACTGCCACGCCACCGGCGCCCCCACCGGCACGTCGTTAGAGAGCGCGCATCACAGTGGGCTGACGCTCGAGGCGCCCGCGTGCGCCCGCTGTCACGACGGTGTGCTTGCCTCGAAGCAGGGCAACCACGGGCCACACGAGTGCCTCGAGTGCCACGCGGCCATGGACCGGCCCGAGGTGCCGGCGAACTGCACGCCGTGCCACCTCGACACGCCGCCGCCCGTGAGCGGCGCGAGTTGCGTCGAGTGTCACGCCGAGCACATCCACACCGGCAACGTGGGTACGTGCCGGCGCTGCCACGGCGCCTACTATCGGCATGCCGAGGCGGCCGTGGACTGCACGCGCTGCCACCGCGGCATGGTCGCCTACCATCACGGCTACGAGGTGTCGGCCGCGAAGGTGTGTCGCGACTGTCACCCCCGCGGGCATGCCGGCAGCCGGATCGCCGGCTACCGGTGCCAAGCCTGTCACACCGGTAAGGCGCCGCTCGAGGATCCCTCCGCCCAGCACTCGAGGGACGTGACCAAGCTCTACCGCTGCAGGCTGTGCCACACCCAGGTCGTCCACGCCCGGGCGACCCACCCGCGCTACACCTGTCGCACCTGCCACCGGAGCGGGATGCACGCGCTGCAGAAGCTGCCGACCAACGCCACCTGCCTGCGCTGCCACGCGAGTGCCGCCTTCCACACCGGGCCGTTCAAGTGCGTGCTCTGCCACCGCCGCGCGGTCCACGACCGGACGCCATGACCCGAAGCGCGGTGCGGATGTGAACTTCAGGCTCACGGTCCGCGGTCTGACCATCGCCATCGTGGTCATCACCGTGGCCACCGTCGGCATCGGCGCGGCCCTGGCCGGCACCTCGACGAACGCCTTCTGCGGGCTGTGCAAGAGTCACGCGCCCTACATCGACGGAGTCCAGGCGTCGGGGCACGCCTCCGTCAACTGCGAGCAGTGCCACTCGAAGCCGGGCCCCTTCCTCTTCCTCACCGCCAAGATGGAGGCGCTGGAGCAGCCGGTGAAGCAGGTGAGCGGCTACGAGGAGCCGATGCTCGGCACCGTGATGAACCAGTCGTGCCGCCGCTGTCACACCAACGACGTCCTCTTCGACATGATCTCGACCAGCGGCATCAACGTGCAGCACCGTCACCTCATCGAGGCCGGGTTCCTCTGCAACCGCTGCCACTCCGCCGTCGGGCACGGGGAGGCGGTGCCCGAGGGCTCGCGCCACGAGCCCACGATGTTCCAGTGCCTGATCTGCCACAACAACCGCTACACCTCGAGCGAGGGCGAGGTGGCGATCGCCGACTGCGAGCTGTGCCACACGAAGAAGGATTACGCGGAGACTCCGTCCACGCACGAGACGGCGGTGTGGGAGAAGCAGCACGGCTCGCTCGGCATCATCTCGACCTGCAGCGCCTGCCACCACGACAAGAGGATGGCCACGCTCGATCTGGGCGAGACGGGGGCGCCGGACTGCCGCAGTTGCCACGACGGCCTGCTGATGCCGCATCCCAAGTCGTGGCTGCGCCTGCACGGGGAGCGCGAGGCGGCGCTCGGCGAAGAGGCGTGCACGACCTGCCACCCCTCCGAGGACTACTGCAAGACGTGCCACCAGCTGGCCATGCCGCACCCGTCGGGGTTCGTCGCCTCGCACACCAAGGCGGCCGAGCGCATCGGCACCGGCTGTATGAACTGCCACCGCGCCGACAACTGTCAGGCTTGTCACGGCCAGCACCGTGACGGTGCGCCCCAGGGGCACCAGCTCTTCGAAGGTGTCGAGTACGTGCCGCCCGCCGAGCCCGGCGCCGAGCCGGGCACGACCCTCCGCCGCTGATGCCGAGAGACCGCGACAAGCCGCCCAGGAGCCGCGTCCTCCTCGAGGTGCGCATCCCGCGCCTGTGGCTGGGGGGCCTCGCGGCTGCCCTCGTCCTGGTGTTCGTCGGGGCCGTGGTCGGCTTCGCCTCGGTCAACCGCATCGAGACGTGCGAGGCGTGCCACGTCATCGCGCCCGAGGTGGCGACGTACAAGGAGACAGCGCACTACGCCTCGGGGGTCGGCTGCCAGGAGTGCCACACCAAGCCCGGGGTCTTCGCCTACTTCGTGCGCAACCTGCAGGGCCTGAGCAACGCCCTGGCCCACGCCACCGACACCTACGAGCGGCCGATCACCGCCTACGTCGGCGCCAACAACTGCATGAAGTGCCACTCCAACGAGGAGCTCGGCCAGGACCACGTGGTCGGCAACATCCGCGTCAACCACAAGGGCCTGCGCGAGGCGGGCTACCAGTGCCTCACCTGCCACGCCAACGTCTCGCACCCGGGCACGCAGATGGAGGTGGCGCGTCTCTCGCAGAACGTCATGTCCGTGTGCTCGCGCTGCCACGACGGCGTCACCCTGCCCGAGGACTGCGACGTCTGCCACCTCGGGGCCGTGCCCGGAGACCACGATCCGGTGACCATGGCGGTCCAGATGAACGCGAAGGACTGCCAGGGCTGCCACGAGGACGAGACCACCTGCCGTCGCTGCCACAACGGCCTCGACATGCCGCACCCGTCGGCGTGGGAGAAGAAGGAGCACGGCACGGTCGTCCTCGACCGCAACGAGTCCATCTGCGCTCGCTGCCACACCAAGGACGACCCGGACTACTGCATCGACTGTCACGGCCTCGACATGCCGCACCCGAACAGCTTCCGCAAGGCGCACGGCGACGAGGCGGAGAAGGACAGCGAGCTCTGCACGAAGTGCCACGGCAAGAACGGCTGCACGACCTGTCACGGCATCGCCATGCCGCACCCGAGCGGGTTCCTCGCCGGCCACACGAGCGCCGCGAACACTTCGCCGGGCGTCTGCTCGCGCTGTCACAGCGCCGCCTACTGCAACGACTGCCACGGCGTCGCCCTGCCGCACAGCTCGTCGTTCATCGCCGGCCACGCGACGGCCGTCTACTCGGGCGGCGGGCTCTGCGTGAAGTGCCACGGCAACGGCGGCAGCGGCATCATGGGCTGCTACGGTGGCGAGTGTCACGTGGCCGGCGACGACTTCGACTGAGAGCCCGCGCTGGGTCGTCGGTCGCCATCGTGCCGGCGGCGGGCCCGCCTACGCCGCCACCATCGGGCCCGCCTACGCCACCACCTCGGGGTCTCGCCGTGACGCCGCCGATTGACCCCCCCGGCCCCGAGCGGCATCATTCGCAGTCTATGGAACGCACGCTCCACCACGTCTTCCTCGGCGTCACCGGCGCCAGCGGCGCCGCCTACGCCCTGCGGCTGGCGCAGGCGCTGACCGGCGACGGCCTGCGTCTCTCGCTCTCGCTGACCGACGCCGGCGTCCTCGTCGTCGCCCACGAGCTCGAGCTGGCGGGGGGCAGCCGTGACGAGGTGACCCGTCGCTTCGTCGAGCTCATCGGCGCCGACGTCGCCGTGCACGAGCCCGGCGACCTGGCGGCGCCGCCGTCGAGCGGCAGCAGCGGTCCCGACGCCGTCGTCGTCTGCCCGTGCTCGATGTCGAGCGCGGCCCACATCGCCCTCGGGACGTCGCGGCATCTCGTGCACCGCGCCGCCGACGTCGCCCTCAAGGAGCGCCGGCCGCTGGTGCTCGTGCCACGGGAGACGCCGCTCTCCTCGATCCACCTGCGGCGTCTGCTCGAGGCGAGCGAGGCCGGCGCCGCGATCGTGCCCGCCATGCCCGCCTTCTATCACCGTCCGGCGACGCTGCAGGAGGCCGTCGACCACGTCGTCGGCAAGGTGCTCACGACCCTCGGCCTCGAGCAGGCGCTCTTCCCCCCCTGGGACGGCGGCTGATGCCGGTGCGCGTCCCCGATGACGCGCTGGCCCGCGATCCCCAGCATATCGAGGGCATGTTCAGCGCCATCGTCCCGCGCTACGACCTCATGAACCGCGTGATGACGGCCGGACTCGACCGCCGCTGGCGGCGGCTGGCGGCGGCCGAGGCCGCCCTGCGCTCGGGGGACGAGGCGCTCGACGCCTGCTGCGGCACCGGCGACCTCGCCCTGACGCTGCTGCGCGACTGCCCGGCCTGCCACGTCACCGGCGCCGACATGAGCGAGGCCATGCTGAAGCGGGCGCGCGAGAAGGCGGCCGCAGGGCGCGCGGCCGTGGCCGGGTCGGCCGAGGCCGCCCCGCGCGTCGACTTCGTCCGCGCCGACCTGCTCGACCTGCCCTTCGCCGCCGGCCGCTTCGCCGCGGCCACGGTCGCCTTCGGGGTACGCAACGTGCCCGACCCGGGTGCCGCCTTCGCCGAGCTGCGCCGTGTGGTGCGTCCGGGCGGCCGCGTCGTCTGCCTCGAGATGACGACGGCGCCTCCCGGCCCCGGGCGCCGCTTCCACGCCCTCTGGTCGGAGTGCATCGTGCCGTTGCTGGGCCGCTTCGTCGGCGGCGACGCTGGCGCCTACAGCTACCTGCCGGCGTCGGTCGCGACCTTCCCCGACGCCGATGGGCTCGCGGCGGTCATGGCCGGCGCCGGCCTGACCGCCGTGCGTTACCGGCGGCTCGGGTTCGGCGCCGTCTCGCTGCACGTGGGAATCGTGCCGTGATGCCCGCGAGCCGTCCGGCTGCCGTCAGTGTGGGCGGTCTCGCGGGCGGCGGCCGGCATCCGGCTCCCACGAGTGCGGGCGGTCCCGCGGGCGGCAGGTGCCACCCGGCTGGCGCTCCCGCTGGCGGTCTCGTGCCCGGTGTACGCGGCAAGGTCGCGGCCACGTGAGCGCGCGCGCGACACTCTCCTGGCGATCGGCGGCGCAGAAGCGCCGCTACGTCCGCGGGCTCGACGCCGTCGAGGCGCGGCTCGAGGCCGTTGCCGGCGGCTACCCGAGCCGGCTCGGCGAGTCGTGCCGCTCGACTCTCGGCGCCGGCGGCAAACGGCTCAGGCCGCTCCTCGCCCTGCTCTGCGCGCGACGTGACGCGGCCTTCCCCGAGGCGGTCCTGCGTGCGGCCGCCGCCGTCGAGCTTGTGCACATGGCGACGCTCGTGCACGACGACGTCCTCGACCACGCCGCCCTGCGCCGCGGCCGCCCGACGGTCGTGCAGGCCTACGGCCCCGCGACGGCTGTGTCGACCGGTGACTACCTGCTCGCCCAGGCCTTCGTCGAGCTCGCCGGCGCGGGCTCGCCCGAGGCCGTCGACGTGCTCAGCGCCGCCGCGCTGCAGCTCTCCCGGGGCGAGCTCCTGCAGCGCGCCGCCGCGTACAAGGTCACGACCAGCGTCGCCGAGTACGAGGAGCGCTGCGAGCGCAAGACGGCCGACCTCTTCGCCGCCGCCTGTACGCTCGGCGCCCGGCTCTCCGGCGTCGGCCCCGAGGCCGCCGCCGGTCTCGCCGTGTACGGTCGCCTCCTCGGCCTGGCATTCCAGGTCTTCGACGACATCCTCGACGTCAACGGGGACGAGGACCAGACGGGCAAGCGGCTCGGCACCGACGTGCGCGACGGCACCGTCACGCTGCCGCTGATCTTCGCTCTCGAGGCGCGGCCCGCGCTCGCCGACCTGCTCGCCCGGCCGGGGCTCGGTGACCCGGAGGTGGAAGAGGTCATCGCCGCCGTGCGCGCCTGCGGCGCCGTCGAGCGTGCCCGCGCCGTGGCGGTGGGATACATTGAGCAGGCCCGCCAAGCCCTCGACCAGTGCGACGACGGCGTCGAACGCGACCTCCTCGCCGAGCTGGCGGGCCGGGTGGTCGACCGGTACAGCTGACCGGCGTGGCCCCCGCGGTGAAGAGGGAGAGGCCCCTGTGAACACGCACGAGATCGAACGGCTCGCCGCGCGCAGCGGCTTCGAGCGCATCTGGGAGAAGGTCGAGCAGGGCGCGCGCCTCGACGAAGCCGAGGCGCGCGCCCTGCTCGACTCCCGCGACCTGCTCGCCGTGGGCGCAATGGCCGACTTCGCCCGCCGGCGCAGCGTCGGCGACGACGTCTTCTTCATCTGCAATCGCCACATCAACCACACCAACGTCTGCGCCAACCAGTGCCGCTTCTGCGCCTTCAGCCACGAGGAGGGCGACCCCGAGGCCTTCACACTGACCGTCGACGAGGTGCTCGAGAAGGCGCGCGAGACGCTGAGCGACGGCATCACCGAGATCCACATCGTCGGTGGCGAGCACCCCACGCTGCCGTACGACTACTACCTCGAGATGCTGCGCGGCCTGCGCGACCTTGCCCCCGGCGTCCACATCCAGGCGTTCACGGCGAGCGAGGTCTCGCACCTCGCCGACATCTCGGGCAAGGGCGTCGACGACGTACTCGCCGAGCTCAAGCAGGCGGGCCTCGGCTCGCTCCCCGGCGGCGGGGCCGAGGTCTTCAGCGGCCGCGTCCGCGAGCTCGTCTGCGAGCGCAAGATCTCCGGCGACCGCTGGCTCGACGTGATGCGCTCGGCGCACCGGGCCGGCCTCAAGTCGAACGCGACGATGCTCTACGGCCACGTTGAGACCTCGGCCGAACTCGCCGACCACATGGTCCGCCTGCGCGCCCTGCAGGACGAGACCGGCGGCTTCAACTCCTTCATCCCGCTGTCGTTCCAGCCCGCCAACACCGAGCTCAGCGAGCTACCAGGCCCGACCGGGTTCGACGATCTGCGCATGCTCGCCGTCGGCCGCCTGGTGCTCGACAACTTCCGCCACATCAAGGCGTTCTGGATCAATGTCGGGCTCAAGCTGGCCCAGGTCTCGCTCGCCTTCGGCGTCAACGACCTCGACGGCACGGTGGTCGAGGAGAAGATCAGCCACTCGGCCGGCGTCGACACGGCCCAGGCGCTGAGCCGCGCCGAGCTGATCCGCGTGATCCGCGGCGCCGGGCGGGTGCCGGTCGAGCGCGACACGCTCTACAACGTCGTCCGCCGTCACGATGACGGCTGAGCGCTCCGCCGCCGGCCCGCCCGTCCGCGTCGGCCGCATCGACTTCGTCAACTGTTTCCCGCTCTACCACCACTTCGAGCGCGAGCTCGCCGCCCGCGGCGTGAGCGCGACCGTCGTCAACGGCTTCCCCTCCGACCTCAACCGGATGCTCGTAGAGGGGGCGATCGACGTCGCCCTGCCTTCCTCGATCGCCTTCGCCCGCGACGCCGGCGGACTCGTGCTCCTGCCGCACGTCTCGATCAGCTCCTTCGGCGCCGTCGACTCGATCCAGCTGTTCAGCCGGGTGCCGTCCCACGAGGTCACGCGGGTCGCGCTGACCGAGAAGAGCGCGACCTCGATCTGTCTCCTGCGCATTCTCTGCCGCGAGTGGGGCATCGCCCCCGAGTTCGTCGCCTGGGAGGGCACCTTCGCGGAGGTCCTCGCTGCGTGTGACGGCATGCTGCTCATCGGCGACGACGCCCTGCGCGCGCTACGCGCCGGGGTCTTCCCCTACCACCTCGACCTCGGCGAGGCGTGGCACGACGCGACCGGTCTGCACATGGTGTACGCGGTGTGCGCCGCGCGGCGCGACTTCGTCGCCGCGCGCCCCGCCGCCGCCGCCGCTGTGGGCGCCTCGCTGCTCGCCTCGCGTGACGCCTGTGCCGCGCAGCCGCAGGCGACGGCCGCCGCCGCGGCGCAGCTCTACGACTTCAGCGCCTCGTTTCTGGAGCGTTACTTCGACCGGCTGAAGTTCGGTTTCGCGCCCGAGTACCGCGCCGGCCTGCGGGAGTTCTACCGGCGCGCCGTCGAGGTCGGCGAGCTCGACGGCGCGCCGGACCTCGACGCCGTCGCGGACCTCGACGCCGTCGCGGAGCACGCCGCCGCCGCTGATCCCGCCGAGGCGCCCGAGCTCGACGGCGCGGCGAGGCCTCTTGCGCCGGAGCCCGCGCGCGAAGGCGGCGCAGGGTGAGTACCGACCTCACGGGTCTGACGTGGCGTGAGGGCGAGCCGGCGGACGCCGCCGCCATCGTGCGCGCTCTCGACGAGTGGTGGGAGCAGCGCCTCGAGCATTGCGTCCGGCCGCAGCTGCTCGAGCACTTCGGCGACACGACTCTGATCGTCGAGCGCGACGGCGAGCTGGTCGCCTTCCTCGTCGGGTGGCTGTCGCAGCGCTTCCCCGACGCCGCCTACGTCCACTTCATGGGCGTGCGCCACGACCACCGTCGGCTGGGCCTCGGCCTCGCGCTCTACCGCCGCTTCGCCGCCCTCGCCCGCGCGCGCGGCCGCACGCGGTTGATGGCCGAGACCGGCGGCTTCAACCGCCGGTCGGTCGCCTTCCACACCAGTATCGGCTTCACCGTCGAGCCCGGCGACGTCGTCGTCGACGGGATCCCGGTGCATCACGACACCGGCGGCATCGGCGGCGACTACGTCGTCTTCTCCATGGACCTCCAGGAGGGCTCCCTGTGAGCTGCTCGGGCCTCACGATCCGGCCTGCCGCTCCGACTGATTGGGAGCGCATCATGGCGGTGATGGTCGAGTGGTGGGGAGGCCGCGACCTGCGCTCGATGCTGCCCAGAGTCTTCTTCGAGCACTTCCGCTCGACGTCGCTCGTCGCCGAGCACGGCGACGAGCCGGTGGGCTTCCTCGTCGGCTTCGTCTGCCCCGATCACCCCGGCGAAGCTTACGTCCACTTCGCCGGCGTCCATCCGGCGTGGCGGCGGGCCGGGCTGGGCGCGGATCTGTACGGGCGGTTCTTCGCCCTGGCGGAGAGTCACGGGTGCACGGTCGTCCGCGCCGTGACGGCACCGGTGAACAAGGATTCGGTCGCCTTTCATCGCGGCCTCGGCTTCCGCCTGTCGCCGGGCGACGACGAGGTCGACGGGCTGCCGGTGTCGCTGGATCCCGGTCCGTACGGTGAGCACCTGGTGCACTTCGAGCGGCGCCTCGATGGAGAAGGGGGAGGCGCGTGAGCGGCGGCTCCGGCACGGAGCCGCCGCTCACGCGCCTCCCCGACGCCGAAGCGCTCGAGCTCCTCGAGCATGGTGAGCTCCTCGCCGTCGGGGCGGCGGCCGACGACGTCCGCCGCCGCCTCCACCGCGGCGGCGAGGTCACCTTCATCGTCGACCGCAACATCAACTACACCGACTACTGCGTCTCCGGCTGCCGCTTCTGCGCCTTCTACAAGACCCCGGGGAGCGGCGAGGGCTACCTGCTCGCCACCGCCGACATCCACCGCAAGATCGAGGAGACGCTCGCCCTCGGCGGCACCGCGATTATGATGCAGGGCGGGCTCAGCCCCGACCTCGACATCCAGTGGTTCGAGGAGGTCTTCAGCGGCATCAAGGACCACTTCCCGCAGGTGCACCTGCATTGTCTGTCGCCGCCCGAGGTCGTGCACATCGCCCGGCAGAGCTCCTTGACGGTCGAGGAGACGTTGCGCCGCCTGCGGGAGGCGGGGCTCGACTCACTGCCCGGGGGCGGCGCCGAGGTGCTGGTCGACCGCGTGCGCCAGGCCATCAGCCCCCGCAAGATCCCGACCGACACCTGGCTCGACGTCATGCGCGTGGCGCACGGGCTCGGCATGCGGACGACGGCGACGATGATGTTCGGCTCGCTCGACACGCCGGCCGAGCGTGTCGAGCACCTGCGCCGCATCCGCGACCTGCAGGACGAGACCGGGGGCTTCACCGCGTTCATCCCGTGGACCTTCCAGGCGGGCAACACGGCCCTCGAGGAGGGCCACGTGCCCGCCACCGGCTTCGACTATCTGCGCCTCCTGGCCGTGAGCCGCCTCTACCTCGACAACGTGCCCAGCGTGCAGGCCTCGTGGGTGACGCAGGGTCTCAGGGTCGGCCAGGTCGGGCTCGCCTTCGGCGCCAACGACATGGGCTCGACGATGATCGAGGAGAACGTCGTCAAGGCGGCGGGGGTGAGCCACACCATCACGGTCGACGAGATGGTGCGCCTCATCCGCGCCGCCGGCTTCACCCCAGTGCAGCGCGACACGCTCTACCGCGAGGTGCGCCGGTTCGACTGACGCCGACCGGCCCAGCCCGGTAGGGCGCGCCGGCTCGCTGCGCCGGCTCCGCCTCACGGGCCGGTCCGACTGACGCCGACCGGCCCGGCCCCGGGCACAGCGCCGGCTACGCGTCGCCCACGACGGAGACCGCGCCGCCCTCCGGCGCCTCGTGTCGTACGCGCTCGTAGGAGCGGTAGAGGATCGGCGCGGCGATCGCCAGCCCCAACAGGTTGACGATGCCGCCGACGGCCATGACGTAGCCGCCGACCCAACCGTAGATGATCGGCGCCGAGAGGGTGCCGATCAGTCCGGCGAGCTGCATCGACGAGTTCTCCACGCCGAGCAAGGTGCCGAGCCAGCGCCGCACCACCACCTGGACGAAGAAGGCCTGCTTGGCGGGCCACGAGAAGGCGATAGCGAAGCCTTCGATCACGTTGACCGCGAGGAAGAGAGGCAGGTTCGTGGTGGTGCCGTAGAGGATCCACGCGACGGCGGAGATCGAGTAGCCGACGAACATCAGCAGGAAGCGGTTGTAGCGGTCGGCCAGGACACCCCCGAAGAACGCCAGCAGCATCGGCACGCTGAACGCGATCCAGGTGGCGGCGATGTACGCCATCGAGGCGCCGAGCTCCTTGAGGTACAGGCTCCAGATCACCTCCCAGGCACCCATGGCGAAGTGACTGGTGAAGGCGACCAGAAGAAAGGCGAGGACGGCGGGGGAGAGCAACACCGCACGCGGCGGCAGGAGGCGGCGGTTCTCGCGCCGCTCCTCGGACGTGCGCGGCCGCCGCCGCGGCTCCTTGAGCAGGGCGAAGGCGGCCACGGCCGCCACGGCCGAGAGGATCGCGCCAAAGTAGAAGATGAGGTAGAAGCCGCTCTGGCCTCCGCCTCCAAGGTGGTAGAGCGGAGGGGCGAGCGCCGGCCCGGCGATCAGCCCGCCGAACTGCGCGGTCGTCAGCAGGCCGAAGGCTTTGCTGCGGTCGGCCTCACTGCTGACGTCGGCGATGAACGCCTGGCCGGCGGGCATCACCGCCGCGGTGCCGACGCCCTCGAGCAGGCGGAAGAGGACGAACCACATGGGGTCGGTCGTCCGCGTGAAGAGGAAGGTCGCGACTGCGTAGAGCGCGATGCCCGAGACCAGCACCGGCTTGCGGCCGATCTGGTCGCTCAGCCAGCCCATGGGCGACGCGAACAGCAGTGTGCCGAGGTAGAGCATCGAGGCGATGAGCCCGATCATGAAGAGCGAGCTGTGCGCCTGCTCCTGGAGGAAGATCGGCAGATAAGGCAGGATCGCGCCGAAGCCGGTCCACACGACGAAGCCGCCGGCGGAGATGACGATGATCTGGCCCCAGCTCGTGCGGCCGTTGCCGGCGCCGCCGGCCGGGCCGCCGTCCGTCGCGCCGTCGATGGGGCGCGTCTCATCCATCGGGGATCCCACAGGTCACTCCTTCGCGGCCGGGCGGCGTCGACTTCGCCACGCCCGGCCCGCGCCAGAGGCTATCACGCCGGGGTCAGGCTTCGCGCAGCGTGCGTGAGAAGAAGCCGAGCAGCGCCGGCACGGCGATGATCGCCCCGGCCACTGCGAGCAGCAGGCGAATGTCGACGATCCCGGCGAGTGCGCCGCCGGCCAGCACCGACAACGCGTAGGCGCCCTGCGTGAACGTGAAGCGCATGGTCCAGACGCGGCCGCGCAGCGCCTCGGGCACGATCGCCTGCACGTACGTGTCGACGGCGATCAGCGCGGCCGCGTTGGCGACGCCCGCCGACGGCGAAGGGGATGCAGGCGACCCAGACCGTCGTCGGTGACGGCGACGAGCCGCGTACGGCCGCACCCAGGACGCCGCGAGGCCGCCGAGGATCGCGTAGCCCTTCGGCACCCGCGCGCCCAACGCTCGCCAGGAGGAGCGAGCCGGCGAGGAAGCCGGCGGCGATGGACGCCTCGAAGAGGCCGAACGCCGCCGTCCCCCCGTCGAGCACGTCGACGGCGAAGAAGAACGTGAGCGGGTAGGTCGCCCCGATGCCCAGGGTCGCGACGACCACGAGCAGGGTGTTGAGCAGCAGGCCGCGGTGACGGCGCACGAAGTCGAGACCCTCGCCGATCTCGCGTCGTACCGAGAGCGTGGCGTGCTCCGTCGCCTCCCGCAGCGGACGCTGATAGCGCATCAGGATGAAGGCGACGGCGGAGACGAGGAACGTCGCGGCGTCGATCCTGAAGGCCGTCGCCGTCGAGACCCACGCGAGCGCGAAGCCCGCCGTCGCGTAGCCCACGACCTCGGTGAGCGTCTCGCCGGTCGCGAGGACGGAGTTGGCGCGGAGGAGCTGGCGCTCCTCGACGACGTCGGGCAGGAGCGCCAGCTTGCACGGGTCGAAGAACACGTTCACCGAGGCGACCAGCAGGGCCAGCCCGTACACGGCAGTGAGGTTCCAACTCGCGGCCAGCGGCACGAGGACCACCAGGCCGGCGCGCACGACGTCTGAGGCGATGAGGAGGCGGCGCTTGTCCGCCCGGTCGATCACGACGCCGGCGAAGGGTCCTACGAAGATGTACGGGAGTGTGTAGAGCGCGAGGATCACGCCCGTCGACATGGCCGAGCCGGTGCGCTGATAGATGAGCCAGGGGAAGGCGACCATGGCGAGCCGGTCGCCGACCTGCGAGACGAACTGGCCGACCCAGAGCAGCACGAAGTTGCCGTTGCGCGGCAAGCCTCGCGGCGCGCGTCTCCGCGGCCTGGTCGTCCTCGCTGCTGCCTCTACGTCCGTCGGCGTGCTCCTGGCATTCGGTCATTCGGTTCGCGGTCGTGGAAAGGGCGTTCGGCGACGTGATGCCCGGTCCGTTGCCGCTGGGGAATGCCCGTTCGCCATTCAACCTGCTCCGGGGCAGCCGGGCAAGGCTTGTCCAAATTGTGTTGTCCGAGATGGCAACATCGGGCCTACGATTTGCCCTGTATGTCCAAAGGGAAAGGCGGGGTCGGTGTTGCCAGATATGGATACGCTGCTGGCGCAGAAACGTCAACCCAATGTAATCGGCACTTCAAGCCGGAACCTGAAGGGGGATTGAGATGCGCCGCCCGTTCAAGATGCACTGAACTGAGTCAAGGATTTAGGTCGACATCATGAAGAGGATCGAAAGCGTGCTCGGCTTCATTGGTGTTCGCCCTCGTTACGGCGGGGGGGAGCACGAAGATGCACTGAGGCCGCCGACCTCGCCTTCAAGAATCGGCTCTCGTTGCCGATAGACTAGGCACTTGCGGGAAGGGGTGCCTTGTCGACGTCTGAACGAGGCTACAGCTGCTGCTAGTCGCCGCTACGGCTGTGGCTGGCCGTGGCGGCGTTCGCGTGGACGGTCGCCGTATGCTGCCGCACGTCGTCGCTGTCGATCTCCCTCGATCCGTGATGCTCTCATACTGCTCACGTTCGCGCTGATCGCAGAGCAGATGTCGGTCGAGGTCTCCGACCGAATCACTCTCACCGCCGGCAATCTGCCGATTGTGCTCGCCATCATGTTCGTCGGGTGGCCGATGAGCGTGCTCGTCGCGCTCGCAGCCGGCGCTTGGGGCGCTTGGAGCGAGTCGTCGAAGGCCGTCGCGGTCTACAACACGGCGGTCTACGGCCTGTCCGCGTTCCTCGCGAGTCTGGCCTTCGCGGCGCTGCAGGGCGCTTGGGGGTTCGCGCTGGATCAGCTCACGGTCGAGCTCCTGATCAGTGGGGCTGTGGCCAGCGCCGTCTTCGAGTTCAGCAACATGGTGCTCGTTAGCGTCGGTATGCGGGTCAAGTATGGGCGCAGCATCCGGACGTTCTGGCGTCACGAGGCCTGTCCCTTCCTGCGTTCAGTTGTCGTCCTGACACTCGTGGCTCTGGTCGTCGCGGCGGTGTACGCCATGGCGGGAGTTCTCGCCGTGGTCCTGCTCTTCATTCCGCTTTTCGCCAGCCAGTACATGTTCAAGCTCCTCGTGCGCGAGAAGCATCATGTCACCAGGCAGAAGGAGCTCAGCGACCAGTATCTCGAGATGAACATCGGCCTCGCGGCGGCCATGGTCGTCCTGCTCGACAGCAAGGACGAGTACACGGCTCAGCACTCGGCGGCGGTCGCGATGTACTGCCGGGACATGGCTTCAGGTCTGGGCCTCCCCGAGGAGGAAGCCGAGGCGTTGCACCTCGCAGGTCTGCTCCACGATCTCGGCAAGGTCGGGACCCCCGACGCCGTGCTGCGCAAGACCGCCAAGCTGAGCGATGATGACTGGGATTTCCTGCGTCAGCACCCGGAGAAGGGTGCCGAGGTGCTGTCTCATCTGGCGAACTACCAGGACGTGGCCGACATCGTGCGCTACCACCACGAGCGTCTCGACGGCAGCGGCTACCCGCGCGGCGTGACGTCCGAGCAGATCCCCGAGCTGAGCAAGATCCTCGCCGTGGCCGACTCGTACCACGCGATGACCTCGGACAGGCCCTACCGTGACGCCATGAGTTCCTTCGAGGCCATGAACGAGCTGCGGCGCATCGGCGGCGTCACCCTCGACCGACGGTACGTCGAACTGCTCGCGCAGATCCTGCGCGACAAGGACCTCGCCTACCGCGACGGCAGCTCGACCGACTTCATGGTCGAGTACGAGCGCGGCCGCATCAACTTGCGGATGCGCGGCCGCGCGCTCGCCGACATCAGCGGTCTCGGCGAAGCGCGGGAAGACCCAGCGGCGAGCTGACCAGCGCGCCAGCAAGACCGGCGGCCAGCAGCGCCTTCATCACGTCGAGCGGCAGGAACTGCAGCACGCCCGTCGCGAGGACGCCCCATACGCTCGTGATCTCGAGGTGCATCGCGAGCCACGTCGCGCCCAGCGCGTACACCGGGACGAGGCCGGCCAGACCGGCGACGGTGAACCGCGCGAAGGATGGCGGCCCGCGATACGCGATGACCCCCGCGACCCACGCCGCGAGCACGAAGCCCACGAGGTAGCCACCTGTCGGCCCGATCAGCACGCCGATGCCCGCTTGGCCTCCCGCGTACACCGGGGCCAGCAGGCCGAGCGTGAGGTAGACGAGGACGCTGAGCGGCGCCAGACGCGGCCCCAGGACCATGCCGGTCAGCAGCACGACCAGAGGCTGGAGCGTGAAGGGCACCGGACCGACGAATGGGATCGTGACGAGTGCGCCCAGCCCGATCAAGGCGGCGAACAGGGCCACGCGGGCGATCTCGGGCGTCGAGCGAACGGACAATCGTCAACCTCTCTGACGGGCGGAGAGGTGACAATGTAGGGGCGGACCCGGCCGGCTGTCAACGTGCTTCGGGCAGCCGGCCGGGATGCGAAGGCGCGGCTCAGTGCAGCGTCACGTCCCCCGAGTGGAAGCGTCGCACGTGCCGCTGGGGGAGCTGTACGAGCAGGGCTCCCTGATTGTCGATGCCGGTGGCCTCGCCGATCACCGGGCCCTCCCGAGTCTGCACCGATACGCTCCGCTTGAGGAGGTAATCGCGCTGTCGGAACTCACTGAGGGCGCGGTCGAACCCGTGCTTCTGGGCTTCCTTGTACGCGGTCTCCAGGGCCAGCAGGATGCGCGCGAGCAGCTCACTGCGGTCTACCGCCTCGCCGGTCGCCATCTTGAGCGAGGTGGCGGTACGGCGCAGGTCGACGGGCAACTCCGCGTACTCGGTGTTCACGTTGATGCCGATGCCGACGATGACCCACTCCACGACGTCCTGCTCGCCGGCCACCTCGAGCAGGATCCCGCCCGCCTTGCGGTCGCCGACGAAGAGGTCGTTGGGCCACTTGATGCGCACCGCGGCGTCGGTCTGGGTCTCGATGCCGCGGGCGGCGGCGACGGCGGCGACGATCGTGAGCATGTGGGCGCGGCTCATCGGCAGGGTCGGGCGCAGGATGACCGAGAAGAGGAGGCCCTTGCCTGCCGGTGAGGTCCAGCGTCTGCCCAGGCGCCCGCGCCCGGCGCGCTGCAACTCGGCGATGACGACGGTGCCCTCAGGCGCACCCGCCCTGGCGAGCTCCTTCGCCTCGACGTTGGTCGACTCGATCTCGTCGTAGTAACGGAAGGAGCGCCCGAACATCGACCCCTGCGTCATCTCGGTGATGACCGGCACGACCAGCTTGACCGGCTCGGCCTCGAGCTTGTAGCCGCGGCGCGAGACGCCGAGGATCTGGTAACCGCGCTTGCGCAGCGACTTGACGTGCTTGTGCACGGCGTTGCGCGAGATGCCCAGACGGGCGCTGATGACCTCGCCGGAGACGAAGCCGGGGCTCTCCCGCAGAATCTCGATGACTGTCCGCTTGCGCTGGCTCATGTGATTGGACTCAACGTAGACCACGGAGACTGAAGATTCCATCCACCCACCTCGTGTTCGATTGTGGGTCGATGCTAGAGACAGGGGCTGAGGAGTGAATCAACCCCAAGGCCGATTCTCGGCAGGGGCGGGGCCGAGTCGCCGGCCGCAGGTCAGGCGGTGGTCTCCGCTGCCTGAGTGTAACGCAGCACCGCGGCGACGCGATCGGTCACTTCGAGCTTGCGAAAGATGTGGTTCACGTGCGTCTTGACGGTGCCCTGGCTCAAGTGAAGTGTGGCCTCGATCTCCGGGTTCGTGAGGCCGTGAGCCATCAATCCGAGGACTTGTACCTCGCGCGCGGTCAGGTCGAGAGCCAGGCGGACGCGGTCGTCAGGCGACCTGGGTGTGGGTACCAGGGTCGCGGCGGCGCGCTCGCGAGCCCGACGGAACGGCAGACGCAGCATCGATCGAGCGAGCGAAGCCTGTTCGCGCTCCGTGTGCCAGCGTTCGGCGGCCGTCAGGGCGGCGAGGGCGTGCGTCTCGCCCAGCGTCGCCGCGCGTGCCAGCGCCGGCCGAGAGTCCGTGTGCCGTGCGATAGCATCGATCGTCGCAGCCACGACGCTGTCGCCGGCGAGTTCTGTGAGCAACCGCTCGGCCACGTCCCACTGCGTCAGCAGTTCGCGTCCGAGGAACGAGAGATGGCCTAGCTCGATCTGGGCTGCGACGGCGGCGGTCAAGGTGGAGAGGCCCAGCTCCTCCCGCCCCCCTCGAAGATCGAGGCAGCCGCGGAAGAACGCGGCCTTGTGGCGGACGAACTCGAGCGACAGTGCCTGGGCGTCGCGTTCAAGGTCCCGGAGCTTCGCTGATGAGCTTCGGTCACCGCTGAGTCCTGCCGTGAACTCCAAGTTGACCCGAGCGTTGTACCTGGCGAGGCTGTCTCGTTCGCGCGCCGTCATCAGGACCGCGGTGCGATACGCCGACATTGCCTTCTCCGCGTCACCGCGTCGTCTATGGTAGGTGCCGATGTGCATCGCGGGCCACGCGGCGGCCACGTCGTCGCCCAGTGCCGTCAGAGCGACACCGCGCTGCCTCCAGATCGTCAAGACCCACCGCCTGCCCGTGTCTCAGGAGGCGTGCGAAACCGACTGTGTCCTGGGCGCAGCCTCGCATCACCTCGTGCCCTGCGTGGCGCGCCGCGTCCACGGCCGCGGCTCCGAAGCTCTCCGCCTCCCGGTACTCCGCGAGCAGGTAGGCGATCGTCGCCCGCGACACGAGAAGGACGGGCTGGGAGTATGCAGGTACCAGCGTACTGTCAATCCTTCGGAACTGGGCCAGAGCTTCTCGCAGGTGACCCTGCAGATACAGCGCATGGCAATGCAGCGCGCGGATCCTCAGCACCTCTTCAACGGGGCCGGACGCGGACAAGGCGGCGCTCTCGCGCTGGGCCGCCTCGGCGGCGGCCCAGTCGCCGATATCGACCGCCGCGGAGAGCATGCTGCCGATAGTGTGCAGCCTGTCCTCGGCCGATTCGGCGATCTCGAGAGCCTGCCGGCAGGTGGCGAGGGCGGCCTGAGGATCGCCCTTCCAGAACTGCGCCCGCTCCTTGGCCGAGAGTGAAGCGTAGAGACCATGTGTGTCGCCGGACTGAGTGAAGGCCTCCGTCGCTGCCTCGATGTGTCGCAGCGCTTGCTCGTAGCGCCCGTCCCGCGTCTCGCGGTGCGCGCTGAGCAGCTGAGCCCACGGGTGTGACTCGACGAGGGTGACGGGTAGTCGCGCGAGCCAGGCGTCGAACGCCTCGGCTCGATACCGGCCGAAAGCGGCTTCGCCCTGCCGGGAGATGACGTCGAGTGCGAGCTCGGGCTCGCCGGCGGCAATGAGCAGCTCGACGCTGCGCTCGATCTCGCGAGACTCCTCCAGAGCGGTCGCCGTATGGAGCTGACGCTGCCGGCATGCCTCGGGACCGTCTTCGAGCTGGCAGACCTCGCGGAGATAATCGCGGAACAGTGGATGGTACCGATAGCCTCCCGACCCCGACGCCTTGAAGGTGAAGATGCGATTGCGCGCCAGGTGCTCGAGATGGCGGTGGGCACCCGGCATCTCGGCCACGAGGCCGGCGATCTCGGGTGTGAGCGCATCGAGGTCGCACGTGCGCTTGAGGAACTCCCGTACATCGGGTCGCTCCCGCCGGTACACCTGCTCGGCCAGATAGGCGTAGATGTCACTCGTGAGCCAGGGGTCGGCGAGGATCTCCTCGACGGTAGTGAAGTCGCGACCGGAGAGTGTCTCGGCGGCAAGCGACACGGCGGCCGGCCAGCCCTCGGTCAGCTCGGTGAGCCGTGCCGCATGCGCGTGAGCCGCCTCGGGTACGTGCCTCAGCAGGAGTTCGTGGACCTGCGCCACGTCGAGACGCAGGTCGTCGGCGCCCACGAAGCCGAGCCGGCCGGCGACCTTCAGCCTTGCCGTCTCGAAACCCGGCTCGTAGCGGCCGAGCACGATCAGGCGCCAGCTCTCCGGCAGGTTGTCGATCAGGTAATCAAGGACCCGGTTGAACTCGTCTGAGCCGGTGGCCTCGTGATAGTCGTCGATGACGAGATGCAGTTCGGTCGGGGCGCCCTCCTGTGCGGCGACCACGAACGCCGCGGCCATGTCCTCGGCCGAGAGCGGCGACTCGGACGGGTGGAGGAGGCGCTCCCTGAGGAACTCACCGAAGCCCGGGCGCCTTCGCCGGAGCGCCTCGCAGAGGGAGAGGACAGTGGCGGCGGGGTCATGGTCGAGCACGTCGGCCCGGTACCACACGTGCGCGATGCGGAGGGCGCGGAGGGCCGCGACCGTGACCGTGGTCTTGCCGTAGCCTGCCGGCGCCGAGACCACCGTCAAGCGGCGCTGTACGCAGCTCTCGAAGTGCCGCTGCAGTGCGGGGCTCACCGCTGCCTGGACCGTGCGCGGCGTGGTCAGCTTGGCCTGCACGAGGGCAGGCGGCCCCCCCTGTGGTGTCACGCGCGCTCCCTCGGAGGCGTTGGCCGTGGCGCGGACGCCCAGTCTAGCAGTGGCCGCGCCGCGGTCGCGATGGCCCGACGGTCATGCAGCGTTGACGATTCGGGCTACGTCGCCTGCCGAGATGGCCGGCGGGTGCTCGGCTACTGGGCGGGCGCGAAGAACACCGGCACCCGCACCTCGTGCAGCGCCGAGCCGTCCTCCATCGACTGCTCGTAGACGATGACGAAGCCCTCGGCGGTGGCACTGCCCGCATAGGCGAGGCGCTCACGGAAGCGGCCGCGGTCCGGGGCGCCGCGCGTCGCCGTGGTGAAGCCGCGGGCGAGGATCTTGTCGTCGGCGTCGCGCACCTCGAGCTGGACCGTGGCTTCGAAGACAGTGGCGCGGCCGCTGATGACGACGGGGCTCGAGATGGTCGCGCCCACGCCGGGACGCTCGACGAAGATGACCGGCTCGAAGTCCTCCCAGGCGGCGCGTCGTTGCGGCGAGTCGACGATGATGCCCTCGCCGCCGATCGCCTCGACGGGCTTGCCGTCGAGGTGGAACCGCACGGCGCGGATGGTGTCGAACTGCGTGAGCGTGTACACGACCTGGGCCACACGCGTCATCATCGAGAGCGAGCCGCCGCCGGAGGCGTACTCGCCGGAGAGGTCGACGGTCGCGACCTTGTCCTTCACGCTGATGCCGAGCACCTCGGTGCCCTCGGGAACGGAGCTGGTGAGGCCGGCGGCCTCTTCGAAGTCGTTCGGGCCGCCGCAGAGGGCATCCATCGCCGCTCGCGCGACCGCCTGCGTCGCCGGCAGCGTACGTTCGGCGGTGGCGAGCTTCTCACCGGAGAGGAAGTAGACCAGGACGGTGACCGTCTCGCCGCCCGGCTCCTCGGTGGGGGCGGGCGACGGCGAGGCGGTCGGCTCGCCGGTGGGCTCGGCGGTCGGCTCGCCCGCGCCTTCGTCGCCGTCCCCGCACGCGGGGACGCCGAAGGCGAGTGCCGCGACGACCGCGACCACGATCAGTATCAGTGTGCGACGCGACATGTGGATCCTCCCGTGACGCCCCATGTGTCGAACGTAAGACGGCCCAGCCACCCAGAAGGTTCCCTTTCGACGCCGTCTCGCGCGTGCCTGCCGTCTCCGTTGCGCCCGAGCGAGCCGCATCCGGATCGTGCCTGAGGGCCTGACGATCACGGCACGTCCGCCCGCCGCACGCGGGCGTGCTAGACTCGCCGGGCTCCGTGACCACGCAGGCGAGGTGTCATCCCCCGGTGCCGACCGACCCCACCAAGGCGCGCTACTACCGCAAGCAGATCCCGCTCTTCACGCTGGTCGACAAGATGAAGCTGTGGCCGTCGCGGCGCGGGATCCTGCACGGCGTGAAGAGCTTCGAGCCGCGCGGGCAGTACGCGATCATCGAGACCCACTGCGGCCGTCGCATGGTGGTGCACGACTCCAAGACCAGCCGTGCCGCCCGCTGGCTGCGCAACAAGTGGTTCGCCGAGGCCTGCCCGCAGTGTCGTATCCCGGAGTGGAAGCTGCAGAAGTACGCCGCGACGCACTTCAAGCGGGGGTACGGGTCGCACCTGCGGGGGGAGTAGGGCGGGGCAGCCACTCGCTCAGTCCGGGCGCTGCCCCTCCACGACGTTCGTGCCGTCGACGTCTGAGGAGCCCCAGGGCTCGACCTCGACGACCTTCCACACTCCGTCGGTCTGGCGCAGCGTGTACTCGATAGATCTCGACGTCCTCGTTCCAGACCCAGCGCCGTGCGAAGACGCGCTGGTGCAGGGCGTCGACGCGCCCGACGCGCTGCGCTTTCGCGACTCCGGCGCGCACGATCACGCCGTCGGGCAGCGAGTGACGCACGAAATCGAAGTAGACGACCTCACCCTTCCACCTGATGACGGCGTGGACCAGGTCTCCCGCCGCGGCGGCGGCGAAGGCCGCCGCCGCGGCGGCGGCATCGAAGCTCTCGAGCGCCGTGCCGGCGGCGTGGCGGGCGACGTGCGTGCGCAGCGTGACGGCGAGCATGTGCTCGTCCGCGGGCGACAGGGGCAGGCCGAGCGTCGCCCCCTTGGGCCACGTGGCCTCGCGCGCCAGTTCGTACTCGAGGACGGCGGTCTCGGCGACGGTCTTCACGTCCCGGCTGGGAGGGAGCCAGAGGATGAGGAGAGCCGCGGCGGCGAGCGCCAGAAGGCCGACCAGCAGCCGGAGGGTCGTGCGTCGCCACGACGCGCGAGCGCGGCCGGATGGGGCGCCGGCGGGTACCGAGGCCGCGGGTCGCGCAGGCGCCTCACCTTCGGCCGCGGGTCGCGCAGGCGCCTCGCCCTCGGCCGCGGGTCGCGCAGGCGCCTCGGCCTCGGTCGCGAGCCGCGCCGCCTCGTCCTCTTCCGGCGCCCGGGCGGCCGGGTCGCCGGCGATCCGCGCCGGGTCGTCCTCGGGCTGTGGCGCGGTCACGTCGTCCGGGTGCGGAGCGACGTCGTCGTCAGGGCGTGACATGGCCGGGTCCTCGCAGGTCGCGCAGGGCGGCTGACCGGGCGACTATAGCAGCCGCCAGCTCTCGGGCCGGAGCTGAACCGACTCGGGCGCCGTGAGCACCTTGTCGAGGGCCGTCAGCATCGGCGCCTTGTCCCCGGGCAGGTGGCCGCCGACCGGGAGGTAGTTGGAGGCGTGGTTGGAGCGGAAGAGGCAGTCCGTGACGTCGAGGTGGGCGACGATCTCGCGCAGCTCGCGCAGCATGCCGATCCGGTCGGGGAGCACCACCTCACCGGCGGCGACCTTGCGGTGCATCTCGGTGCCCGGGGTGAGCATGAGGGTGAGGATGCCGATGTACTCGGGGTCGATGGCGGAGAGGGCCTCGCCCGTCGCGCGCCCGTGCTCGAGAGAGCGGGCGCGCCCGGCGAGGCCCAGGATCGCCGTCACCGACAGCGCGACACCGGCCTCCTTCGCCCGTCGGCAGCCCTCGATCTGTTCGGCGACCGTCATCCCCTTGTGCACGTCGGCGAGGGTCTGGTCGTCGCCCGACTCGAGGCCCAGGTAGAGCAGCGTGAGCTTCCGCTCGCGCAGGCCGGCGAGCTCGTCGACGCGCTTGACGAGCAGGTTGCGCGCGTTCGCGTAGCTGGCCACGCGCGCCAGGTTCGGCAGCTCGGCGTGCAGCAGGTCGAGGATCTCGTGCAGGCGCCGCGGGGAGAGCGCAAGGGCGTCGCCGTCGGCGAGGAAGACGCGCTCGGTGCGGCGCTTCACCGCCCCCGGCAGCCCGGTCACGTCTTCGACGACCTCCTCGAAGGGGCGCACGCCGAACGGCTTGTCCAGGTACGTGCCGCAGAAGTCGCACGTGTTGTTGGAGCAGCCGTACGTGACCTGCACGATCAGGCTCGAGGCTTCACTCGGGGGTCGGATCACTGAGCCGCGGTAGCGCACGGGACGAATTGTAACAGGCGGCGGGCGAACCGTCGGGCGGCGGGGCTTGAGTCGAAGCACGGGCCCGGCGGGCGACCGCGGCGGCGTGAAGAACGGGCCGCCGCCGGGGGACGACGGGCCCGCCGAGGTGGGCATGTCGGCCTCACCCAGCCTTGACATTCATCCGGACGGATGAAAGCGTGTCCCCGCGCCGGGCGGGCGTCGTGCGCCGACGCTCCCGGCACGGGTATACTAGGCGCGCTGCGCGCCGGTGGGCGGCGTTCTCGTCACCCTCGGCCGCCGCGCAGCCCCGCGACGAGGCCCGGTGCAGACGGGCCTCCTCGACGGTGCACTGCCACAAGGGCCATCGAGCGATGGGTACTCGAACGGTTGGGAGGAGTCGACGGCTATGGCGAACGAGGAGTTCTATCAGGAGGCGGTCCAGGCGATCCTAGACTCGGATCGCGCAACGGCCGAGGACGTCGCGACGCGCGCCCTCGCCGCCGGGCTCACCCCCGCCGACATCATGCAGAACGGCTTCGTCAAGGGCATCTCCGAGATCGGCGAGCTCTTCGACTCAGGCGAGGTCTTCCTGCCTGAGCTGATGATGGCGGCCGACGCCATGGCCGGGGCCACCGAGGTCACCAACGCTGCCCTCGTGAGCGGCGGCGGCGCCGCCGAGGCCAAGGGCAAGATCGTCATCGGTACCGTGCAGGGTGACGTGCACGACATCGGTAAGGCGATCGTCATCGCCTACCTGAAGGCCAACGGCTACGAGGTCACCGACCTGGGCCGCGACGTCGCCGCCGCGACCTTCATCGCCAAGGCCAAGGAGCTCTCCGCCGACGTCATCGGCATGAGCGCCCTCCTGACCACGACGATGGAGGAGCAGAAGAAGGTCATCAAGGTCCTCAAAGAAGAGGGCCTGCCCTTCAAGACCGTGGTCGGCGGTGCCCCCGCGACGCAGCGCTGGGCCGACCAGATCGGCGCCGACGCCTACGCCGAGGACGCCAACGACGGCGTCAAGAAGATCGACGCGCTGCTCGGCAAGTAAGAGCCGCGACGGGCGGGATGCGAAGGGGGCGGGCCGCAAGGCCCGCCCCCTTCGCGCCCCGGCGGCCCTTCGGGCCGGCAGGGCGGCCCCGCCGGGAGGTGACCCGTGACCGTGCGTATCGACCGCGACCGCCTCGCCGCCCTCAGGGCGCGCGAGGACGAGCTCTTCGTCGCGCGCCACCCGCGCTCTCGTGAGCTCTTCGAGCGGGCGCAGGCGTACATGTTCGACGGCGTGCCCATGAACTGGATGACGCGCTGGTCCAGCCCCTTCCCGCCGTACGTCGAGGCGGCACGCGGTGCCCGCGTCACCTGCGTCGACGGTCACGAGTACGTCGACTTCTGCCTCGGCGACACCGGCGCCATGACCGGGCACTCACCCGAGGCGGCGGTGACCGCGATCAGGGAGCAGGCCGGGCGCGGGATCACGACCATGCTGCCGACGGAGGACTCACTTTGGGTCGCCGGTGAGCTCACACGTCGCTTCGGCTTGCGCTACTGGCAGGCGGCGCTCACGGCGACCGACGCCAACCGCTTCTCCGTGCGCCTCGCGCGTCACGTGACGAAGCGCCCCAAGATCCTCGTCTACAACTACTGCTACCACGGTTCGGTCGACGAGACCATCATCACGATCAACGACGGCGTCCCGGGGCCCAAGCCCGGCAACGCCGGCCCGCCCGTCGACCCGAGCATCACCACCAAGGTGATCGAGTGGAACGACGTCGATGCCCTGGCCGCCGCCCTCGAGCCGCGGGACGTGGCCTGCGTTCTCGCCGAGCCGGCGATGACCAACATCGGCATCATCCTGCCGGACGACGGCTACCACGACGCGCTGCGCCGGCTCACCCGCGAGACGGGCACTCTTCTCGTGATCGACGAGACGCACACGATCTCGACCGGCCCCGGGGGCTGCACCCAGGCATGGGGGCTCGAGCCCGACATGCTGACATTGGGCAAGCCCATCGGCAGCGGCGTCCCGAGCGCCGTCTACGGGTTCGGCCAGGCGATCGCCGACCTCATCCGCGCCGAGTGGGACTACCATGCCGCCGACGAGTGCGGCATCGGCGGCACGCTGGCCGGCAACGCCCTCGGCGTGGCCGCCATGCGCGCGACGCTCGGCGAGGTGCTCACCGACCAGGCGTACGCGCACACGATCCCTCTGGCCGGGCTTTGGGCCGACGGCGTGCAGAGCGTGATCGACGAGCTCGAGCTGCCCTGGGTCGTCAAGCGTCTCGGCTGCCGCGCGGAGTACTGGCCGCGGCCGGTGGCGCCGCGCAACGGCGGCGAGGCCGCCGCCGCCGAGGACGAAGAACTGGACGGCTACCTGCACCTTTTCATGCTCAACCGCGGCATCCTCATGACCCCGTTCCACAACATGGCGCTCATGGCGCCGCAGACCACGGTCGCCGACGTCGACCTGCACACCGGGGTCCTTCGTGAGGCGGCGCGAGCGCTCGTCGGCTGAGGGGGCGGGACGTGAGGCTCACCCCGCCGCCCGCGGCAGTGGGGCCGTGAAACTCACGCCCGGCGCTTGCGGCAGCGGGTCGTGAGGCTCACGCTCGGTGCCTGCGGCAGACGCGAAGGGGGGCGGGCCTTGCGGGCCCGCCCCCCTTCGCGTCCCGGTTGCGTACGGGTTCAGATGTTGAGGCGCACCCCGTCGACGTACGTCAGGCTGCGCCCGGCACGCTCGATGTTGGGGTAGCCCTCGCGGGCCATGATCAGGCGCTCGAGGCCGAAGCCGAGGCCGACCCAGGGCTCGACGATGCCCCAGTTGCCGTCGAGGGGGTGAGGGCCCGCGGCGGCCGAGCAGACCTCGGCCCCGCCGACCTCGATGTCGAGCATCGGCCCGTAGACCTCGGAGACGGTGCGCGCGATCGTGTACTCGCGAAGGCCGGCCGACTTGACGACGACGTCGGCGAGCTCTTCGAGGCGGGCGCCGCACTCCTCCTCGGGCAGCCCCAGCTCGACGAGGTTGAGCATGGTGAACTCGTTGAGGTGCCGGCTGCCCTTCGAGTCGCGACGGAAGCACGGGCCGATCTCGAAGATGCCGAACGGCCGGCTCCAGAGCCGGCCGAGGCGGCGCAGCAACGTGTACAGGTTGGGCGCCAGCATGGGCCGCAGGCAGCGCCCGTCCTCGAGCCAGAAGACCTGCTGGCGCAGGGGGTGGCCGTGCCCGACACCCATCTTCTCGAGCGCCTCGCCGCCGATGATCAGCGGGGTGACGACCTGCACGAAGCCGGCGTCGATGAGCGTGCGCCGCAGCTCGAGCTCGAGCTCGACGAGTTGCGGCGCACGGCGGCGCTCGCGCAACTCGCCGAGGTGCTGCCGCCCGGCGCGGGCGAGGTCGTCCTCGACGCTCTTGAAGGCGGCGTCGCGGTCGGCGACGCTGTGGAAGGCGCGCTCCAGCTCGATGGGGTCGGCGCCCAACTCCCGCAGGCGCTGCGCCTGGGTGAGCGTGAGGCGGATCCCGTCGTTCATGCGCGCTCCGGTGACGGTGGTCATGTGGTCTCCGTGGCCGCACGCGGCGTGGACGCCACGTAGTCGAGCAGGCCCCGGACCACGGCGACAGCATACATCTCGGGGAAGGCGGGACGCGCGGCGATCGCCGCCTCGGCCGGGTTGGTGAGGAAGAGCGGCTCGACGACCACGGCGATCGCCCTCGGCTCGCGCAGCATCGCGTAGTTGCGCCCGACGCTGCCCAGGTAGCGCCCGCCGAGGGTCGTCAGCCGGCCGCCGATCGCTTCGGCCAGGCGCCGGCCGTGCTCGGAGAAGTAGTGGCTGCGCTGGAAGTAGGTGCAGACGGCGCCGGCGGCGACCGGCGTCTCGTGGGCGTTCAGGTGCAGCGAGACCACGAAGGCCGGGTCGGCGGCGATCGCCGTCTCGGCGCGCTCGTAGAGCGGCACGGTCGCGTCGGTCTCGCGCGTCAGCACCGCGAGGCAGCCCTCGGCACGGAGGAGCTCCGCGAGGCGCAGGCCGGCGGCCAGGACGAGGTCCTTCTCGGCCGGGCCGCCGGGGGCCGTCGACGCCGATGTCGCGGCCGCCGTGCCCGGGGTCGACGAGGACCGTCTGCCCGGTCAGCGTGTCGATCGAGCTGTACCCGAAGTCGCGCTCGGGGATCTTCTTGCCCTCGCGGCCGCTCTCGGCCTTGCGCAGGGCGCGCAGGGTGGCGAGGGTGCGCTCCCCGACCATGCCGTCGACGCGGAGGCCGGCGTTGCGCTGGAAGTCGAGGACGGCGCGCTCGACGCCCTCGTCGTAGACGCCGCGCTCGGGGCCGGCGTTGAAGCCCAGGAGGTTGAGCTTGACCTGGAGCTCGAGCACGTCGTCGCCGCGCAGGCTGGGCGCGCGCAGGTAGAGCAGGCGGTCGCCGAGCGTGTGGCCGCTCTCGACGAGCTCGCGCCAGGTGTTGGCCCCGACGACGCCGTCGGCGAGCAGCCCGCGGCGCTGCTGGAAGGCGCGCAGCGCGGCCTCGGTCTTGGGGCCGAAGAACCCGTCGACGCCTTCGCTGCCGACGTCGAAGCCCTGGGCGCGCAGGCGGAGCTGGACGTCGCCGACCTCCTTGCCGCGGTCTCTGCGGTGCAGGTCCCTCACGGAGCGGCCTCAGAGGACGGCGGCGCGCACGCCGAGGGCCATCAGGAGGAGCACGCCGCCGCCGACGGCGAAGCGGTAGAGCACGAAGGGCAGGAAGCTGTGCCGGCGGAGGTAGGCGAGCAGGAACCAGATCGCGGCGAAGCCGCTGAGCGCCGCCGAGGCCATGCCGGCGACGAACGCCGCCGCCGTGCCCTCGGGCAGCCCTTCTTGCACGAGCCCGATGCCCGAGTAGAGTGCGGCGCCGCCGATGATAGGGATGCTCATGAGGAACGAGAAGCGCGCCGCCGCCTCACGCTTGAGGCCCACGAGCAGGCCCGCGACCATCGTGACCCCCGAGCGCGACACCCCGGGCGAGAGAGCGAGGGCCTGCGAGACGCCGATCGCCAGCGCGCCGCGCCAGCCCAGGTCGTCGACCTCGCGCACCTTGCGCGACCAGCGGTCGACGACCCACATCACGGCGCCGAAGACGATGAGCAGCACGGCGATGAGCCACGGTGCCCCGAGGGTGTTGACGATGGTCTCCTCGAACAGCAGGCCGGCGATCGCCGCCGGCACCATGGTGAGGAGGATGAGCCAGCCGAGGCGGCCTTCGGGCTCGTCGATGCGGCGTGTCCTCAGCGTACGCGCCCACGCCGCCAGGAGGACGCCGATGTCGCGCCAGAAGTAGATCACGAGGGCGATGAACGTGCCCAGGTGGAGGGCGACGTCGAAGGTCTTGTTGAATTCGGGGTTCTCGAGGAGGTACTCCCAGTCGAACAGCCACGGCACGAGGATGAGGTGCCCCGAGCTGGAGATCGGCAGGAACTCGGTGAGGCCCTGCACGATGCCGAGGATGATCGCCTGGAGTATGGTCACACGGACTCCCTTGTCGACAGTCTGTCCGAAGGGAGTCTAGCGCACGGGCGAGGCGAACGGCGCGGCGACGCGAAAGGCGGCGGCATGGGTCAGAGGGTCGAAGTCCGGTGGGAGGGCGATGGTCTGCACTTCAGAGGCAGCTCCGCCGACGGAACGGTCGAGATGGCCTCCAAGCGCGATGGCGGGGGGGCAGGGCTGCGCCCGATGCAGACGCTGGCCATCGCACTTGGCGGGTGCACCGGCATGGACGTGCTCTCCATCCTCGAGAAGATGCGCCAGCCGGTCAAGGCCCTGTGGATCGAGATCGAGGGCGAGCAGGCGGAGGAGCATCCGCGGCGCTACACGGAGCTCACGCTGACGTACCACGTGCGCGGCGCAGTCGACGAGGCGAAGCTGCGGCGGGCGATCGAGCTCTCGGACGGGAAGTACTGCTCGGTGCGTGCGTCGCTCGCGCCCGAGGTGCGCGTGACTTGGAGCTACGACATCGAGCCGTGATCGCCACGCGCGTCGCGGTTCTCACTATAGCCGCCGTGTTTACATGGCGTGAGGCGACCGCTACTATCGGGGCAGGCTCCCCGGAGGTACCGAGTGGATCGAGACCACGAGCTCGCCGCCGTGCTCGCCGACGACACGCGTTACCGGGTCTACAGGTCGATCGCCGAGCGTCCCCGCGTCGAGGTCACTGTGGCCGACATCGCCGAGCGGTTCAGCCTCCACCCCAACGTCGCCCGCATGCACCTCGCCAAGCTGGAGCAGGCGGGCTTCCTCGTCACGGGCCTGCGCAAGACCTCGGCAGGCGGAAGACCGGCGAGACTGTACCGCCTCAGCGAGAAGGTCCTCACCTTCGGCTTCCCCCCGCGCCGCTACGAGCTGCTCGCGCGGCTCGCGCTCGGCGCCCTCACCGAGGGCGGCGATCGGGCTGAGATCGAAGTCGCCTGTCGCGAGATGGGGGCCGCCGAGGGGCGGCAGGCGCTCGGCACCGCCGGCGGGCCACCGGCCGACCGTCACACCGCTACCGCTCTTGTCGCCCGCGTCGCCGAGGAGCAGGGTCTGCTGCCCGAGGTGGAGTGGGACGACGGCAGCCTTCACCTGACGGTGCGCAACTGCGCCTTCCAGGAGCTCTCGGGCGCCGATCCGGAGCTCGTCTGCGCCATGCACCGCGCCTTCCTCGCCGGGGTGCTCGAGGTCGTCCTCGGGCCGCTCGGCGCGGTCGCCTGTGCCGACGAGGGCGGGCGTCTGAGCCTCGGCGACGACCGCTGCCGGCTGGTCTGCACGCTGCGTGCCTGAGCGGGCGCGCCGGTGGCTGGGCGACGCCGTGGTCGCCGGATCGGCGCAGCCCGCCGCGCCACCGGACCAGCCCCGTCGCCGGACGGGCGCCGGCGACGGGGCGGCGCAGCCGCCGGACCGGCGCCGTCACGCCTGTGATAGCGTACCGCGCGACCGCGGCGCGGGGGCCCGCGCGTCCGGCGGTGCCCGCGCCGCACGAGCCCGCCTCGTCGGTCGCGAGTCCGGCGTCGCGGGGCCTGTGCCTCCGGTCGCGCCCGTGACGCGAGGTCCCGCATGGCCGGCCACGATCACGGCGGCGCCTCGTGCCGGCAGCGAGCGCGTGACGACGCCGCGAGCCTCGAGCGAAGGAGCTGTGCAGTGGGTGTGAAGGACTTCGACCTCGGTCTCGTCGCCGCCGCGCTCGAGCGCGCGCTCGCGCACGGCGGCGAGTTCGCCGAGGTCTACGTCGAGGAGCGCGACGGCCTCACCCTGCGCCTCGAGGACCGACGGCTCGAGCAGACCAGCGGCGGCCGTGACTTCGGCGCCGCCGTGCGGCTGCTCGACGGCGAGCGCACCTTCTATGCCTACAGCGACGAGGTCGACGAGGCCGGCCTGACGGCCGCCGCCGACGCCGTGGCCGCCGCCCTGCGTGGCGGCGGCAGCGTCGCCGCGCCGGTCGTCCATCTCGGCGCGGCGCAGTCGCGCCCCGGCGCGCACCCCGTCGTCGTGCCACCGGAGACGGTCGACGTGCGACGCAAGGCCGACCTCCTGCGCGCCGCCGACGACGAGGCGCGCGCCGCCGGCGGCGAGATCGCCCAGGTGATCGCGGCCTACGCCGACGCGCGCCAGCGTGTCCTCATCGCCAACTCGCTGGGCGAGGTCGTGCGCGACGACCGCACGCGCACGCGGGTCAGCGTGCAGTGCGTGGCCCGGCGCGGCGAGGTCATCCAGACGGGCCACGAGACGCTGGGCGGCAGCTGCGGTTTCGAGCTGCTCGGGCGGCCGGCCGTGCTCGGCGTCGCCCGCGAGGCGGCCGGCAAGGCGCTGGTCATGCTCGACTCGAAGCCGGCGCCGGTGGGCCTTATGCCGGTCGTGCTCGCCAACGGCTTCGGCGGTACCCTCTTCCACGAGGCTTGCGGCCACGGGCTCGAAGCCGACGCCGTGGCCAAGGACGCGAGCATCTACGCCGGGCGTCTCGGCGAAGCGGTCGCGGCCCCCTTCGTCGACGCCTACGACGACGGCGCCGTGGTCAACGGCTGGGGGTCCGCCGCCTACGACGACGAGGGCGTGGCGACGCGACGCACCCAGGTCATTGAGGGCGGGCGCCTCACCGGCTACCTCTACGACCGTCTCCGCGCCCGGCAGGCCGGCGCGCAGCCGACCGGCAACGGGCGCCGGCAGTCGTTCCGCCACGTGCCCATCCCGCGCATGACCACCACCTACATCGCACCCGGCGACGCGACGCCCGAGGCGATCATCGCCGCGACGCCGCGCGGGTTCTACGCCAAGAGTCTCGCCGGCGGGCAGGTCGAGCCGGCGAGCGGCAACTTCGTCTTCGGCGTCGCCGAGGGCTACCTGATCGAGGCCGGCCGCATCACGACCCCCTTGCGCGGCGCCACGCTGGTCGGCAACGGCATCGACATCCTCATGAAGATCGACATGATCGCCTCCGACTACGAGGTCAAGTCCGGCATCTGCGGCAAGGACGGGCAGGGGGTGCCGGTGGGTACGGGGCAGGCGACGCTGCGCATCGCCGAGATGACGGTCGGGGGGACGGGCTGATGTTCGAGCTTCTGGACGCCGCCCTCGAGCGCGTCGGCGCGCTCGGCGAAGCCGACGTCGAGGTCTACGGCGAGCGCTCCACCTCGCGCCGGGTCAAGGTCTACGGCGGCGAGGTCGAGCAGCTCACGGCGGCGCGCCGCACCGGGCTCGGCGTGCGCGTCGTGCGCGGCGGAGCCGCGGGCTACGCCTACACCTCCGAACTCTCGCCCGAGGGCGTCGACATCGTCGTGCGGCGCGCCTTCGAGCACGCCGCCGTCGGCGACCCCGACGAGTTCGTCGCTCTCCCCGAGCCCGGCGGCGCGCCGGCCGACGTCGACCCGTACGACGCGCGCGTCGAGGGCGTGAGCGACGACGCGCGCGTCGAGCTCGCGCTCGCCGTCGAGGCCGCCGCCCGCGCCGCCGACCCGCGCGTCAAGACGGTAGAGGACACGATCTACGCCGACGGCGAGGGCGAGGTCTTCCTCGCCAGCACGACCGGGGTGCGGGGCAGCTACCGGTCGAGCCAGTGCTACGGGTTCGCCTACGTGCTCGCCGAGGAGAAGGGGCAGGTCGAGACCGGCATCTCCTTCACCGTCGGCAGGGCCCTGCCCGACCTCGATCCCGAGGCCTGCGGCGCCGAGGCCGCGGCACGGGCGTGCCGCCTGCTCGGCGCCCGCAAGTGCCCCTCGATGAAGGCGACCGTCGTGCTCGACCCCTTCGTCGCCGCCAGCGTCATCGGCGTGCTCAGCTCGGCGCTGACCGCCGACGCCGTGCAGAAGGGCCGCTCGCTCTTCGCCGGGCGCGAGGGGCAGGCCGTCGCCGCGGCGGCCTTCTCGCTGACCGACGACGGCCGCCACCCCGACGGCCTCGACAGCGCCCCCTTCGACGGCGAGGGCACGCCGAGCCGGCGCACGCCGTTGGTCGCCGGCGGCGTCCTCCAGGGCTTCCTCTACGACACCTACACGGCCCGCAAGGCGGGCCGTGCCTCGACCGGCAACGGGCTGCGCGGCTCGTACCAGGCGCTGCCCGGCGTGCACCCGACGAACCTGCTCGTCGAAGGCACGGCGACGCCGGTCGACGAGATCGTCGCCGGCATCGAGCGCGGCGTCCTCGTGACCGACGCGGTCGGCGTGCACTCGGGCGCCAACCCGGTCTCCGGCGAGTTCTCGGTGGGCATCAGCGGCGTCCTCATCGAGAGCGGGCGCCTGACGACGCCGGTCCGCGAGGTCACGCTCGCCGGCGACCTGCTGGGGATGCTGCGCGGGGTGGTCGCGACCGGGGACGACGCACGCTGGGTGCCGGGCGGTAGCATCCTGACGCCCTCGCTCGTCATCGAGGGGATGGCGATCGGCGGCACCTGAGTGTCGCGCCGATGAGAGGCTCGAAGCCGGCTCGTCTCGCGGGCCGGCCTGAGTCTGTGAGACCGGCCCGTCCGGGCCGGCCGGAGGACCGGAAGACGGAGGAGGCTACACACGTGGACGACCTCGGCCAGCGCCTGCTGGCGGCGAGCTACCTGGAGGGCGACTTCGTCCTGCGCTCCGGGCGCCGCAGCCGCTTCTACCTCGACAAGTATCTCTTCGAGACGCAGCCCGATCTGCTGCGCGACATCGCGAAGGGGCTCGCCGAGAAGCTCCCGGCTTACCGGCCGTTCGACCTGCTCGCCGGCCCCGAGCTCGGCGCCGTCGCCCTCGTCACGGCGCTCGCCCTCGAGTCGGGTACCCCGTTCGTCATCGTGCGCAAGGGCGCCAAGGGCTACGGCACCGACAAGGCGATGGAGGGCCGCGCCGAAGCCGGGCAGCGCGTGGTCATGGTCGAGGATGTCGTCACCTCCGGGGGCGCCGCGCTGCAGGCCGCCGACAAGCTGCGTGAGGCCGGCCTCGAGGTCGCGGCGCTGCTCTGCGTCGTCGACCGCGAAGAGGGCGGCCGCGAGCAGATCGAGGCCGCCGGCCTGACCTTCGACCCGCTGTTCACGGCGACCTCACTGGGGATCAAGAAACCCGTCTGAGCGGCGCGTCGGCTCGCGGCCGTCAGGCCACCACCCGGAGCGTTCTCAGGCTCAGGTCTTCGGGGCCGTGCACCTTGAGGTGCACGGCCCCGGCGCGCTCCAGGTAGCCCACGGTCTCGGCCGTGATCTCCTCACCCGGACCGAGCACGGGGATGCCGGGCGGGTAGGGGGTGACGATCTCAGCGCTGACGCGGCCGGCGCACTCCGCGAGCGGCAGCGCGACCGAGGGCGCGAAGAAGGCGTCGCGCGGCGAGAGGATCTGACGGGTGAAGGACGGCGGCCGCAGGCGCAGCCACTGCGCGGCCGCCTCACGTCCCCCGCCGCCCTCGGCGCGTGCGGCGATGGCGCGCAGCGCCTCCACGAGCACGCGCATGTCGTCCATCGAGTCGCCGAACGTGACGTTGAGGATGATCGCCAGCGGGTCGGCCGCCTCGACGGCGACGGCGTGGCGGTCGCGCAGCGCCGTCTCGAGCTCGAAGCCGCTGAGGCCGAGGTCGAGGGCCGAGATCGTCAGCCGCGTCGGGTCGAACTCGGCCACCCCCTCGGCCTCGAGCACTTCGCGCCCGAGACAGCGCAGACCGGCGATGCCGTCGATCTCTCCGCGCGCCCACTCCGCACAGGCGATGGCGCCACGCCACAGCTCGGCGCCGTGCAGCGCCATCTGCTGCCGCGCGGCGTCGATCGAGGCGTACATGAGCGCCTGCGGGCTGGTGCTCTGGGTCATCTTCACCATGCCCTCGAGGCGGCGCAGGTTGAGTCGCTCGCTGCGCGCGAGGAGCACCGCCGACTGCGTGAGACCGCTGATCAGCTTGTGCGTGCTGACGACGCAGGCGTCGGCGCCCGCCGTCATGGCGTCGACGGGCAGCTCGGGGCAGAAGCGCAGGTGCGGGCCCCAGGCCTGGTCGACGATGAACGGCAGGCCGGCGGCGTGGACGGTCGCGGCGATGCCGGGCAGGTCGGCGGCGAGCCCGTTGTAGGTCGGCGACGTGACGAGTACGGCCTTGGCCTCGGGGTGCTCGCGCAGGGCAGCGGCGACCTGGCGGACGGTCACGTTGAGGGGGATGCCCCAGTCGGCGTCGACCGCGGGCTCGACGTAGCGCGGCATCGCGCCCGAGTAGATGAGCGCGGCGAGCAGCGATTTGTGCGCGTTGCGCGGGACGACGACGGTCTCGCCCGGGCCGGCGAGGGTCAGGGCGAGGGCGTGCACGCCGCTGGTCGAGCCGTTGACCAGGAAGTGGCAGCGGTCGGCGCCCCAGGCCTCGGCGGCGTACTCCTCGGCGAGGTGGATCAGGCCGGTCGACTCGCGGGTGTCCTCGACGGCGCCCGCCATCGCGAGGTCGACCTGCAGGCAGGTCTCGCCGACCAGCTCGCGCAGCTTCTCCGGGGCGCCGCGACCCAGCTTGTGGCCCGGCGTGTGGAAGGGCGTGAACCCGCGGCGCCGGTAGGCGAGGACGGCGTCGAGGTAGGGAGTGGTCTCCTGGTCGTGCGGCATCGCGGCTCCTGTCGTCCCCTGATCGCCCCGGTAAGCACGTCGCTCGGGGAAGGCGAGTCTATCAGGGCGCCGGCGGAAGGGGTCTGCGGCGCTCCGCCCGACTTCGGCGCTCCGCGGGTCGTCGGAAGTGGCGGGTCCGGCGGCACCCGGGACCGCACGGCCGGGTGATAGACTGGACGGCGGTTTGCAGGAGAAACCCGCGACGGCGGAGAGAACCATCAAGCTCGACTCGACGGTAAGAGTACGCTTTGCACCCAGTCCCACAGGGGGACTGCACGTCGGCTCGGCGCGCACGGCCCTGTTCAACTGGCTGTTCGCGCGCCACGCGGGCGGCGTCGTCGTGCTGCGCATCGACGACACCGACGTGGCGCGCTCCGAGACGCGGCACGAGGAGTCGATCCTCGAGGACCTGCGCTGGCTCGGGCTCGACTGGGACGAAGGGCCCGACACCGCAGGCCCCGTCGGGCCCTACCGGCAGAGCGAGCGCCTCGAGCGCTACCGCGCGGCCGGGGCCGCCTTGCTCGCCTCGGGGCACGCCTACCACTGCTTCTGCACCGAGGAGCGCCTCGAGGCGCTGCGTGCCGAGCAGCGCGCCGCCGGCGTCACGCCGCGCTACGACCGTCGCTGTGCGGCGCTGTCGCGCGAGGAGGCCGGCCGCCGGCTCGCCGCCGGCGAGCCGGCGGCCGTGCGCTTCGCCGTGCCCGGCGCCGAGGTCGCGGTCGACGACGTCTTGCGCGGCGTCGTCACCGTCGGCGCGGGCGCTCTCGGCGACTTCATCATCCTGCGCTCCGACGGAGTCGCCGGCTACAACTTCGCCACCGCGGTCGACGACGCCGCGATGGGCATCACCCACGTGATCCGCGGCGACGACCACCTCACCAACACGGCGCGCCAGCTGCTGCTGTTGCGCGCACTCGAGGCGCCGCCGCCGCGCTACGCGCATCACGGCATGATCCTCGACCCCGAGGGCGGCAAGCTGTCGAAGCGGCACGGGGCGACGTCGGTCGGCGAGTTCCGCGAGCTCGGCTACCTGCCGCAGGCGCTCGTCAACTACCTGGCCCTGCTCTCGTGGTCGCACGGCGAGGAGGAGATACTCGACCGCGAGCGCCTGGTGGCCGAGTTCGAGCTCGAGCGCCTGTCGCCCAGCGCCGCTGCGTTCGACCTCGGCAAGCTCGACTGGCTCGCACACGAGCACGTCATGCGTCTCGACCCGGGGGAGCACGCGCGGCGCTTCGTCGCGCGCCTGCCCGCCGGCACGCCGCTGCAGGCGGCGGCCGCCCTGGCGGCGGCCGCACAACCGTCGCTCTCCGCCTACGGCGAGGCGCCGGTCTTCGCGGCCGCCGTGCTCGAGCGCGCCCGTCCTCGATGCGGCGGCCGTGGAGCTCGTCGCCGGCGCCCGCGAGCAGCTCGAGCACTTCCTCGGGGTGCGCGGCGGCGGCGCCCGAGTGGCTCGACCCCTCCGCCGCCCGCGACCTCCTCGCCGCCTTCCGCGAGTGGGGCGCCGCCCACGAGCTGTCGGCGAAGCGCCTGCTCATGCCGTTGCGCGTCGCCCTCACCGGGCGCGAGCACGGCCCCGAGTTGCACTACGTGCTCGCGGCCCTCGCCCGCCCCACCGCCCTCGACCGTCTCCGCGAGGCGCTCGAGCGTGCGGCCGCAGGGCTCCCGCCCGGCTCGCCACGCCCGGGAGGCGCCGTGACGGCCTCCGGCCAAGATGCCGCCGCCGACCCGCCGTCCACGTCCGATTCGCCGTCCACGTCAGACCCGTCATCCTCCGCCAAGGGAGCCCGACCATGATCCGACTGTACAACTCGCTCTCGCGCCAGAAGGAGGAGTTCGTCCCTCGCGAGGAGGGCAAGGTCGGCGTCTACTGCTGCGGCCCCACGGTCTACAACCTCGTGCACGTCGGCAACGCACGGCCCTACGTCACCTTCGCCGTGCTGCGCTCGTGGCTGCGGCACCGCGGCTACGCCGCGACCCTGGTCGAGAACATCACCGACGTCGACGACAAGATCATCGCCAAGGCCCAGGCGGAGGGGCGCACCTCGGCCGAGGTGGCCGAGCAGTACACGCAGGCCTACCACGACGACATGGGCCGCCTCGGCGACGCCCTGCGGCCCGACCTCGAGCCGCGCGCCACCGAGACGATCCCCGAGATCGTCGACCTCTGCCGCCAGTTGGTCGCGTCGGCTCACGCCTACGAGGTCGAGGGCAGTGTCTACTTCCGCGTGCGCAGCTTCCCCGAGTACGGCAAGCTCTCCGGGCAGCGCATCGAGGAGCTCGAGGAGGGCGCCCGCGTCGACGCCGAGCCGGGCAAGGAGGACCCCCTCGACTTCGCCATCTGGAAGGCGGCCAAACCCGGCGAGCCGGCCTGGGAGAGCCCCTGGGGGATGGGCCGCCCCGGCTGGCACATCGAGTGCTCGGCGATGGGCCTGCGCTACCTCGGCGCCGGCTTCGACGTGCACGGCGGCGGCCGCGATCTGATCTTCCCGCACCACGAGAACGAGATCGCCCAGAGCGAGGCGGCGGGCCTTCCCTTCGCGCGCGTCTGGATGCACAACGGCATGATCCGCTCCGAGGGCGAGAAGATGGCCAAGTCGGTGGGCAACATCTTCCTCCTGCGCGAGGTGCTCGACCGCTACGGTCCGGCGGTGCTGCTCATGTACTTCCTGACCACGCACTACCGCAGCCCCCTCGAGTTCTCGCTCGAGAAGCTGGACGAGGCCAAGGCTGCCTACCAACGGCTGGCCGAGGCGCTCGAGACGGCCGCGTTCAGGGTCCGGACGGCCGAGAAGGCCGCGGCGCGCGGCGAGGTCGAGGGCCACGGCGAAGAGGTCGCGCGTGCGCGCGAGGCGTTCGCCGCCCACATGGACGACGACCTCAACACGGCCGGGGCGCTGGGCGAGCTCTTCGCGCTCGCCTCGGCGATGTTCAAGCACCTGAGCGCGGTCGATGCCGGTCGCGAGCCGCTCGACGCCGCCTTCCTCGAGGGCGTTTTCGACACGATCGCCGAGTCGCTCGAGGCGCTGCTGATCCCCGTGCCCGGGAGCCAGACGCCCACCGCCGAAGCGGCCGGCAGGGGTGCGGCGCGCGTCGAGGAGACGCCGGCCGGGGCCGGCGTCTCCGCGCAGGCCGCCAGCGGTGCCGCCGCCGGGGCCGTGGGCGGCACTGCCTCCGCTGCGCTCAGCGAGGCGGGCACGGTCGAGGGGCCGGCGGCCGAGAGCTGCGTTACCGGCCACGTCGCGCTGCCGCCGGCGGAGCGTCTCGCCGACGACGGTCGCTGGGAGGACCTCGAGCTGGTGTACGCCGAGCGGTTGGGCTGCGACGACGCCTCCTACGCCTGTGCGCTGCGCGACCACTACCGGGCGGCGAAGGACTGGGCGAAGGCGGACGAGGTCAGGGACGCGCTGGCGGCCGCCGGCTTCGAGGTGAAGGACACGCCGCAGGGCACGCAGGTGACGAGGCGGGCCTGAGGCGACAGGGCGGGCTTGAGGCGACGGGGCCGGCCCATCGATCGACGGGAGGCGTGAGGTTCTCATGGAGTGGCTATACGGAAGGCAGGTGGTGGCGACGGTGCTCGGCGCCGGCGCCCGGCGCCGGCCGAGCCGGCTCGCGGGCACGCCGGCCGCGCTGCACGCGCTGGCGGCGCGCCTGCCCGGCGGACTCGACGTCGACACGGTGGACGAACGCGAGCTCGAGCGCCTGACGCACTCGAGCGAGCACCAGGGCGCGGCCGTGCTCGTCGGCGACTACCCGTATGTGAGCCCCGGCGAGCTGCTGGGCGCCGATCTGCTGGTCGTCCTCGACGAGATCAGCGACCCGCACAACCTCGGCGCCGTCGCGCGCAGCGCTCTCGCCGCGGGGGCCGGCGGCCTGGTCGTGCCGCGCCACCGCGCGGCGCACGTGACACCGGCCGCCGTGAAGGCCTCGGCCGGCACGCTCGAGCTGCTGCCGGTCGCGGTCGTCCCCAACGTGGTCGCCTTTCTGAAGCAGGCCAAGAAGGCCGGGCTCTGGGTCTACGGAGCGGCCGGCGACACGCCCCGGCCGTACGTTGAGCTCGACCTGAGTGACCGCGCGGTCCTGGTGTTCGGCTCGGAGGGCCGCGGCCTGCGTCCGCTGGTGGCGCGCGCCTGCGACGGGCTCGCGAACATCCCGATGGAGCCTGCGGTCGAGAGCCTGAACGTGAGCGTGGCCGCCGCCGTCTTCCTCTTCGAGGCGCGGCGGCAGCGCGCCGCCGCGGCCCCGCCGGACGACGCACCGTGACCCGCACCCTCTACGTCGTCGACGGCTACAACCTCCTGCACCACCTCTTCCCGGGGGTCGGCAAGGACGAGCTCTTCGCCCGCCGCGACTGGCTGCTCGATCGCCTCGCCGGGTACGTCGCCCTGCGCGGCGCCGGCGCCGTCCTCGTCTTCGACGGCCGCGGGCCCGAGACCACGAGCTCGCGGCCGATCCCGGGCGCCGACGTCGAGATGGTCTTCGCCGGCGGGCGCTTCACCGCCGACACTCTGATCGCGCGCCGGACCGCCTCGCGTGCGCCGGACACCTCGGTCGTCGTGGTCAGCGGGGACCAGGAGGTGCAGCGCACGGCGGCGCGGGCCGGCGTTCGCCGTATGACTCCTCGCGAACTGGCCTCGGAACTGGCCGAGACGGCTTCCCCCGGGCAGGCACTTGACTCTGCCCCAGACTCCCATACAATGCGCTCACGGCTTGAGGATAAAGTAGACCCTGAGACTTTGACCAAGCTGCGCCGTCTCAGGGACGAAGCCTGAGACAGCCGGAGCGCTGCGGTGACTGGGCCGTAAGCGGGGCGATTCGCGTACGGAGGTGGGGATGAAGGCGTCGCGTACGGCGGAGTCCGGGCGCAGCACGACCCACTCACAAAACCCTCAACCCTTTAGCGAGAGTTCAGATTACGGCCTGGTGTGTGCCTACCGGCACGGCAGCCAGGCCGCCCTCGACGCCCTCATGCTGCGCTACCACCAGTTCGTGCGCCTCAAGGCGAGTTCGTACTTCCTGGCCGGCGGCGACGGCGAAGACCTGATCCAGGAGGGCATGCTCGGGCTCTACAAAGCGGTGCGCGACTACCGCGACGACCGCCTGGCCTCGTTCCGCAGCTTCGCCGAGCTCTGCATCACGCGGCAGATCATCACCGCCATCAAGACCGCGACACGGCAGAAGCACCATCCGCTGAACGGTTACCTCTCGTTCAGTCAGGCGCCGGGCGACGCCTCCGACGACGGCGACTGCTCGCTGGCCGACGTGCTGCCGGGGCCGAGCACCCAGGACCCGGTGACGCAGGTGATCTCCTCGGAGGAGGTCGGCAGCCTCACCGCCTGCCTCACGCACATGCTCTCCGAGCTCGAGAGTCGCGTGCTGCGGCTCTACCTGCAGGGGCTCTCGTACGAGCGCATCGCCAACGAGCTGGACTGCGACTGCAAGACGGTCGACAACGCTCTGCAACGCATCAAGCGCAAGGTCGACCAGCACCTCGAGAGCCGCAAGGTCATCGACTAGGGCACGGGAGTCGTAGAGCGAGACGGCGGCGGGGCCGCGACCTCACCCGAGGTCGCGGCCCCGCCGCCGTCTCGCCGTCTGCTACGTCTCTCAGAAGGTCGTCAGGCTGACGTCGTGGCCCTGCTGCTGCACCATCAGCTTGAAATCGTGCGGGCTGGTGGCGACCTGGGCCGCGTCGCTCAGCGTGATCAGGCCCTGCTCGTACAGCTTGAGAAGCGCCTGGTCGAAGGTCTGCATCCCGTAGAAGTCACCCTCTTTGATCGCGTCGTGGACCAGCATCGCCTGGTCCGGGTCGAGGATGAAGTCGCGGATGCGGTTGGTGGTGATCATGACCTCGATGGCGGGGACGCGGCCCTGCCCGTCGGCGCGCTGCACGCAGACGCTGCGAGACGATGCCCCTGAGCGTGCCGGCCAGCATGATGCGCACCTGCTTCTGCTGGTGCAACGGGAAGAAGTCGATGATGCGGTTGATGGTCTCGGTGGCGTCGATCGTGTGCAGCGTGCTCATCACGAAGTGGCCGGTCTGGGCCGCGGTGAGCGCCGCCGACACGGTGTCGGTGTCGCGCATCTCGCCGATGAAGATGACGTCGGGGTCCTGCCGCAGCACGTACTTGAGGGCGGTCGCGTAGGTCTCGGTGTCGAGGCCGATCTCGCGCTGGTTGATGATCGCCCTGCGGTCCTTGTGCAGCACCTCGATCGGGTCCTCGATGGTGACGATGTGGCGCCGCATCGTGGAGTTGATGTGGTCGATCATCGCCGCCAGGGTCGTCGTCTTGCCCGAGCCGGTGGTGCCGGTCACGAGCATCATCCCGCGCGGCTCGAGGGCCAGGCGCTTGAGGATGTCGGGGAGGTGGAGCTCCTCGAACGAGGGGATCTTCGTCGTCACCTGGCGCATGGCGATGCTGATGCTGCCGCGCTGGCGGAAGACGTTGACGCGAAAGCGCCCGAGGTTCGGGGCGGAGTACGCGAAGTCGATCTCGTTGTGCTCCGAGAACCGCCTGATCTGCTTGTCGGTCATGATCGAGGCGGCGACGTCCTTGGTGTCCTCGGGGGTGAGCGGCGGTTCGTCCATGAGCGCGAGCTCGCCGTCGACGCGGAGAACGGGTGGACTGCCCGCCTTGATGTGCAGGTCGGACGAGGTGCGCGCGATCATGTCGGCAAGGAGTTCGTCTATGGCTTTCACTGGGCTCCCCCAGGGTTCGCGTGTGGCCGCCTCTTCCTTATTCGTCAGTTTGGGCGAAAGCCTTACCCCTTTCTCCGGCCGTCGAGCCTGACGGCCGGGTCGCGGCCGGGCGGTGGTCGGGGTGAGGAGGCTCGGCGGCGCGAGTGTGAGGCCGTGGCGGGATGCGCGCCGGACCGTGGTGGCCACGGCGGCGCGGAGGCGGGCGGCGCCCGTGAGGCCGTGGCGAGGCGCGCGAGGCGGCGGCGTTTGCGCTTCAGGTCGTGGTGGCCGCCCCGGTCACGGCGTCGACGGCCGGGGCGTGCTCAGCGACTCAGGGCCGGCCGCCGATCCAGGCGCCGTCGTACACCGCCGCGATGACGACCTGGCCGGCGGAGCTGGAGGCGTGGATCATCTGCCCGCCGCCGATGTAGATGGCGACGTGGCTCGAGTACGCAGGCGTGCCGAAGAAGATGAGGTCGCCCGGCTGCAAGGCGTTGAGCGGCACGTCGGTCGTGACCGCGGCCTGCATCGTGGCCGAGTGCGGCAGGCTGTAGCCGATCTGGGCGTAGCAGAACATGGTCAGGCCGGAGCAGTCGAAGCCGGAGGGGCTGGCCCCGCCGTAGACGTAGGGCACGCCGAGGTAGCGCATCGCGATGCCGACGACCTCGGAGTGGCCGCTGCCGCCCGGGTCGGCGGGCTGCGGGTACTCGCCGGTCGCCTCGGCGGCCGCGGCTGTGGCCGCCGCCGCCGCCTCCTGGCGCAGCCGGTCGATGTCGCCGGTCAGCTGGCCCTCGAGACGCTCGAGGCGCGCTTGAAGGGCGAGCACCTCGTCCTTCTGCGCCTGGCGCTCGGCGACGAGGCGCGCCGCCTCCTCCTTGTCGGCCTCGAGCTTGAGGCGGCGGTCGCGGATCTCGCGCTCGTAGGCGGCGATCGACTTGACCATGTCGACGTCGGAGTCGCCGAGGCGGCGCATGAGGTCGAGCTGCGAGACGAACTCGTCGAAGCTCGAGCTCGCGAAGAGCACGTCCATGAAGTCGACGCCGCGCGACTTGTAGAGCATGCACGCGCGCGTCTCGAGCTGCGCCTTGGCGAGCTCCTGGTTGAACTCGGCGACGTCGAGGAGGTGCTCGTTCTCCCGCATGGCGGCCTGGATGTCGGCCAGCTGGGCGGTCGCCATGTTGTACTTCTCGACCGCGAGATCGGCCTTGAGGTAGACCGCGCCGAGCTTCTGCTGGACGCGCTGCAGCTCGGCCTTCTTCTCGGACAGGGGTGTGCCCGCGGCGCTCGCGGTGACGAGCAGCGTGACGACGCCGACGGCGATGGGGAGGACGAAGCGGAGGCGTACAAGGAGTGTCGCGCGTCGTGTCCCGGTCATGCCTGCATCCCCCTCAAGGAGCGTGAGCGGCGGGCGCCGCGCGGGCAGCCGCCCTCAAGCAGTGGAGATTACACCCTCGCTGCGCCGGCGACAACAGCGGCCTGCGGCGGCTGCGCGGACGGCGACGGCCGCCCGCGGCTCGAGCCGCGGGCGGCCGTCGCCGTGCGAAGGTCTAGAAGCGGCCGCCGATCCAGGCGCCGCTGATCGAGCCGTAGCTCACCACGGCGCCCGTGTGCGGGGCGTGGATCATCGTGCCACCGCCCACGAAGATGCCGACGTGGTAGCTGTACGAGGCGCTGCCGAAGAAGACCAGGTCGCCGGGCGTCAGGGCGTGCAGCGGGACCGGGGTCGACATCTTCTGCTGCAGGGTGGCGCCGTGCGGCAGGCTCACACCGACCTGGGCGTAGCAGTACATGGTCAGGCCCGAGCAGTCGAAGCCGGAGGGGCTGGCCCCGCCGTAGACGTACGGCACGCCGAGGTAGCGCTTGGCGATCTCGACCACCGTCGCGTTGCCCGAGCCGCCCGGGTCGGCCGGCACGTACGAGGTCGTCTCGGAGGTGAGGGCGGCCCTCTCGGCGGCGGCGGCCGCCGCCGCGGCCGCCGCGGCGCGGGCCGCGGCCCGGAGGCGCGAGATCTCGCGCTCGAGCTGGTTCTGCATGCGCTCGAGGCGCGCCTGCAGGCTGAGGACCTCGTCCTTCTGCGCCTGGCGCTCGGCGACGAGGCGCGCCGCCTCCTTCTTGTCGGCCTCGAGCTTGAGGTGGCGGTTCTTGATGTCGCGCTTGTACGCGGCGATCGACTTGACCGTGTCGACGTCGGAGTTGCCCAGGCGCTCCATCAGCTCGAGCTGGGTGACGAACTCGTCGAAGCTGGAGGTGGCGAAGAGCACGTCGACGAAGCCGACGCCGCGCTCCTTGTACAGGCTCACGGCCCGGGCCTCGAGCTGGGCGTTGGCGAGCTCGAGGTTGTACTCGGCGACACCGAGCAGCCGCTCGTTCTCCCTGATCGCTCCCTTGATGTCGTCGAGCTGCGCGGTCGCGGTGTTGTACTTCTCGACCGCGATCGCCGACTCGCGGTAGACCTCGCCGAGGCGGGCCCCGATCTCTTCGAGCTCCTGACGCTTCTCGGAGAGTGGGGTGGCTGCGGCCGGCCCTGCCGGCACGAGGGTCATGAAGATGAGGGTGATGAGGAGGAGACTCGCGGCGCGTCGGATGCCTGTCATGCATCGCCTCCTAACGGGCGGGAACGCTCTTCACGCCCCTGCTGAGGTGAGCCTCGGTGCGGCCGGCGTCGAATCTCAAGTGCGGTACCTTACCAGCCCAGTAGGCCCGGGGCAAACGACGGCCCCGCCGACAGCGTTCGTCGGAGGCCGTCCTCCTCCTCCGTCGGGCCTGCCGTCGCGGCTCCCGGCGCCGCGGGCTCCCGGCGCCGCTCCCGTCGCGCGCCGGCCGCCATGTTTCCGGACCGGCGCGTCTTGACCGCCGCCCCCTCAAGCTCTCCGTCGCCGCCCCGGGCAACGCCTTGCCCTCCGGCCGATTGTCATCGCCCGCGCGGCCGTGTACCGTCGGCGCCGGGGGTAGTGTTCGCCGCCACAGGCAAAACGGCGGACGCGACTGAGGGGATATGCGGGTACCGGATCACAGCCGTGCGTACGTGTCGTGACGACCTCACAGTTCCGTGTGAGGACGGGCCGGGGCGGGAAGTGGTGTCGTTGATGGGTCACCCCCGCGACACCCCGGCGCCCCCCGCGCGTGTCACCACCGCGCCGACCGACTGGTCGTCCCTGGTCGTGTGGCTGCTGCTCGCGGTCTGGGTCTTCAACGCGGCCGACTTCGTGCTCACGGCGGACGCGCTGCAGGCGGGGCGTGCCGAAGAGCTCAACCCGCTGATGGACGCGCTCTTCGGCCTCGGACTGCTGCCCGTGGCTCTCTACAAGATCGGCGTGGTGACGGCGGGCCTGGTCGCCCTCTGGCTGCTCCGCCGCCACCGGATCGTGCTCTACACGGCGACCGCCCTCGCGGTGCTGCTCGGGCTCATCGTCGTGTACCACATCGTGGGGCTCTGGCTGTACGCGGTGTGAGCCGCGGTGGCCGCCGGGCGCGGGTCAGGCCCGGACGCCGTTGCTCAGTCGCGACCACCCTGCCGCATCGCTGAGACGGCGCCCTTGCGGGGGACGGGTGTCGGGCCGCGACCTACCGTGCGGCGGCGTCGCGCGTCGCGCCTGGCGCCCAGCGCGGTATCTTGAGCCGCTTGAGCGCCTTCATGAAGTCGCGGTTGCCCCGGTCCTTGCGCCAGGCGCGCACGATCATGATGCCCCAGCCGCGGAAGAGCAGCTGCTTGGCGCCCTCGAGCTTGACCAGGGCCCGCAGCCAGTTGCGCACGGAGTAGAAGCGCGCGTACCCGCGCACGACCTCCTTCTGCAACTCGAAGGGGGTCATGCCGGCCGGCTGGAAGACGACGTGATGGGCGTCGTAGTGCTCCCACTGGTGGTCGAAGATGCGGCCCTGCTCCTCGAGTTGCGCGAACTGCTGCGTGCCCGGCAGCGGCGTCAGGATGTTGAGCATCACCGTGTCGATGTGGTGCTCGAGGCAGAAGGTCACGGTGTCGCGCACGGTCTGCGTCGTGTCGGGATCGGCGCCGAGCACGAACATGCCGTGCGAGCGGATGTCGTAGGCGTGCAGCGTGTCGATCGACTCGACGATGTCGGCCACGGTCTGCGACTTCTCGAAGGCGTCGAGGGTCGCCTGGTCGACCGACTCCAGGCCGAGGTAGACGATGTGGCAGCCGCTGCGCCGCATGAGGTCGAGCAGCTCGGGGTCGCGGGCCACGTCGGTGCGGACCTGCGCCGTCCACGGGATCACGAGGTCGCGCTCGATCATCATCTCGAGCAGACGCTTGAGCCGTTTGCGGTCGGCGGCGAAGTTGTCGTCGTAGAAGAAGATGCGCTGCGGCCGCTTGGCCTCGATCTCGGCGATCACGCTCTCGGCGCTGCGGATGCGGTAGCGGCGGCCGAACATCGCCGTGACCGAGCAGAAGTTGCAGGCGAAGGGGCAGCCCCAGCTGGTCATGATCGGCGTGGTCTGCAGGCGCTCGTGCCCGGCGATCAGGTCGAGGTCGGGGAAGGGCAGCTCGTCGAGGTCGGCGAGGCGCTCGCGCAGGGGGTTGTGCACGGGGCCGTCGGGGCCGACGTACGAGAGCCCGCCGATGGTGTCGGGCGTGCGCTCGCCGCGGAGGAGCTCGATGAGCTCGAGCATGACGGCCTCGCCACCCTCGCCCCGGGCGACGTAGTCGGCGTGCTCCAGTGCTTCGTCGGCCATGAAGGTGACGTGCGAGCCGCCGATGATCACGGGGATGCCGACGGCGCGCAGCCGGTCGGCGAAGCCGTACCCGGCGGGCGCGGTCGACGTGGTCGTCGAGATGCCGACGAGGTCGGCGCTCTCGACGTCCTCCCAGTCGATGGGGGCCATCTGCTGGCAGTAGACGCGGGCGTCGTGGCCGCGCTCGTTGAGCGCCGCCCCGATCATCGGCAGGCCGAGGCGGGGCAGGAGTACCTTGGACCACACGTGCATGCCCGGCGCGGCGGGTTCGATCAGTCGGATCTTCATCGTCCTCCTAGGGTGTCCCGTCAGTCATCTTAGACCCATCCCACCGGGCGGACACCATCGGGCCGCGTTGCGCCGTGCGCGGCACGGTGTGCCGCGGCTCCCTGACGAGGGTCCCCGTGGCGGGCCGGCAGGAGGGTTCGCGGCCGGCCGGCGCGGCCGGCTTCACGTCAAGGTTGTGAGCAGCAGGTAGACGCCGGCCGCCACTCCCGCGGACGCGGGGAGGGTGAGCACCCAGGCGGTGACGATGTTGCGGGCGACGCCCCAGCGCACGGCGTTCTTACGCTGCACCGAGCCGACACCCATGATGGCGGCGGTGATCGTCTGCGTGGTCGAGATCGGCGCCCCGATGCTGGAGGCGACCTGGATCACGAGACCGGCGGTCGTCTCGGCGGCGAAGCCGTGGAGCGGCGTCAGCCGGATGACGCGCGAGCCCAGTGTGTGGATGATGCGCCACCCACCCGAGTACGTGCCGAAGGCGATCGCCGCCGCCGCGGTGAAGATGACCCAGGTCGGGACCTCGAACGTGGGGATCGCCCCGTAGGCCAGCAGGGCAAGGGTCATGACGCCCATCGCGTTCTGAGAGTCGTTGCGCCCGTGGGCGAAGGCCATCCAGGCCGCGGAGACGACCTGCAGGCTGCGGAACCAGCGGTTGACGCGTGTCGGTCTCCAGTGGCGCACGAGCCACATGAGGCCGGTCATGAAGAAGAACGCGATGATGAAGCCCGCGATCGGGGAGGTGACCATGGGGAGGATCACCTTGGTCACGAGCTGGTCCCACTGCACGGTCTCCGAGCCGCCCTCGACCAGCGCGGCCCCGACGAGGCCGCCGACCAGGGCGTGAGACGAACTCGAGGGGATCCCGAAGTACCAGGTGATGAGGTTCCAGGCCACGGCTCCGAAGACGGCGGCGAACACGAGCTCCAGGCTCACGCCGCCGGTGACGTCGACGATGCCCTTGCCGACGGTCTTCGCCACCTCGGTGCTGTAGAGCGAACCGATCAGGTTGGCGACCGCCGCCATCAGCACGGCGACGCGGGGGGAGAGGGCGCGCGTCGACACCGAGGTGGCGATGGCGTTGGCGGTGTCGTGGAAGCCGTTGGTGTACGCGTACCCGAGACTCAGGGCAAGGGTGAAGAGGAGGAGGACCACCGGCAGGCGACGTCAGTCGTGCTTGAGGACGATGCTCTCGATCACGTTGGCGACGTGCTCGCACTCATCGATGGCGGATTCGAGGATCTCGTAGATGTCCTTCCACTTGATGATCTCGCGCGCGTCGATGTCGTCGTCGAAGAGCGCGGCGATCGCGTCGCGGACGATGCGGTCGCCCTCGTTCTCGAGGCTGTTGACGCCGATGACGCGCTCCATCAGGTCGGTGCGCTTCTCGAGGTCGTCGATGATCTGGTGGAGGAGGGCGGTGGCCTTGGCGATGACGTCGGCCTGGCGCCGCGCGAACACCGTGGGCTCCGTGACCCGGTAGAGGAGCATGGCGTCGGCGGCCGCCTCGATGTTGTCGAGCACCTCGTCCATGGTGGCGACGAGGTCGTAGATGTCCTCGCGGTCGATGGGCGTGATGAACGAGCGGTTCAGCCGCTTGACGATGTCGTGGACGATCTTGTCGCCGACGTGCTCGTGCTCGAGGATGCGGGCGGTGATCGCCTTCGCGTCGCCGTAGTTCGACATGAGGCGGACGAGCTCCTGAGCGGCCGCGTCGAGCGTCGCGGCGAGCTCTGAGAACATGCGGAAGTAGTCCTGGTCCTTGGGGACGAGGCTGAGCTTCACGAGGGCTCCTTTCCCTACCGGCCCTTGCGCCGCGGTCATGCTACAAGGGGTGGCCGGGATGCGCCACCTCTATTCGGCCGGCCACCGCGGCCCCGGCGCCCCCCTTTTTGGCGCCGCCTCGTGCCGCCGGGATTGCGCCGCGTTGGCAGTCCTGACTAGCCTTCTGTGGAGGTGAGCCCACTGAAGTGTCTTCAGCCGCGGCAAGCCTTTGGCCGCGGGGGGTATCATGCCGCTCCCCTCGTCCGCCGAGAGAGTGCACGGATGCCTCATGCGGTGCGGGCCGTTCGGGACCCCAAAGGAGGTCCTGATGAAGCGTTGGATGGTGGTGGCCCTGGTCGCCGCGCTCGCCGCGGTCCTGGTCCCCGTTGCCCTGGCCGGGGGGGATACCCCGGGGGTGGAGGACCACTTGGGTGGCGCGCCCTCCGAGTTCCTGGCCGAAGGCCATCTCATGTGGGTGGGTGAAGACGATGCCGACCCCTATGTGAACGTGTGGCTGACGCAGGGCACCAGAGCGGTCAAGGACGTTGTCGGCACGGAGATCACGGCGAAGCTCGCGACGAACTGCGCCATCGTCGAGTGCGTGGACGGCGGCGAGCTCAGGACGTACAACGGCCTCCAGGCACTCTGGGAGGCGGATCCGACGCGCGTCATCCGGGTGCGCATTCGCGGAACCGTCGACAACAGTGACGACGAGGCGGTCTATGTGATCACGCGGCTGCAGGTGCACGCGCTCATCCCGATCGTCCCGTGAGCGTAGGACGCAGGTCCCGGAAGGGGCGGCGGGGGGCGCCGAGCGGCGCCCCCCGCCGCCCCTTCGGGCGTTAAACATGTTAAGCGATGTTTCGGCGCGCCCCGCGAAAGCGCAGGACGCGCCGTCCCTGCCCTTGCGCCGCCCCGCACCGCTCCGGTATGAGAAGAGCCGTGCTCGTCAGGGCCGGTCGCGAGGGGCGGCCGGCCAGGAGGCGCCGGGGGGTCAGCGATAGTCGCACGTCGCCCCCGGGCTTGCGGCGAGCCCCGGCGTTCACGCCGGTCTGATCACACGTGGGGGGAGACGCAGGGAGTCGTGCCGGCACACGGGGACACCACCACCGCCACGGCCGCGTTGCGCGGCCAGAGGGCGCCGTGCCGCTGGGCTTCGTGCTTCCGTCCATCCATCGTCCGCCGGCCCGGGGTCGTAGCACCACCGGGAGGGGGGCCGCGCGCAACGGAGGTGGAACAGGTTGGCTGAGGTCGCGACCGTCCGTGACGAGGGGGAGCGGCACCTTCGTCTGATCAATCCCAAGGCCGCGGGGCCCCTGCTGGTGAGCCCCATGGCCTTCTGGATGCTGGCGTTCTTCCTGGTGCCGCTGATCCTGATCATCCTCTACAGCTTCGGCACCCAGAGCGTCTACCAGAACGGTGTCAGTCTCGCCTTCGACACCCAGTGGTACCAGCAGATCTTCACCGACGCCTCCACCCGCAAGGCCTTCGTGCTCACCATGCAGATGGTGCTGATCAACACCTTCGGCTGCCTGATCATCGGCTACCCGCTCGCCTACTTCATCTCCGTCAAGTCGGGCAAGCGCAAGACCCTCTTCGTGCTGCTCATCATGCTGCCGTTCTGGACGAGCTTCCTCGTGCGCACGTACGCGTGGATCACGATCCTCAACAACACCGAAGGCGGGCTGCTGAACAGCTGGATGCTGTCGCTGGGCCTCATCAACGAGCCGGTCGCTATGCTCTACACGACCACCGCCGTGTACCTCGTCCTCATCTACGACTACCTGCCCTTCATGGTGCTGCCGTTGTTCGTCGGCATCGAGAAGATCCACAAGTCGCTCTACGAGGCCTCGAAGGACCTCGGCGCCGGCAAGTGGACCACCCTGCGGCGGGTCACGATCCCGCTGAGCATGCCGGGCATCTTCGCCGGCTGCATGCTGGTCGCGATCCCCACCACGGGCGAGTTCGTGGTGCCGCAGATCATCGGCGGCGGCAAGGTCGTGCTCTGGGGCTGGCTCATCTACCAGGCCTTCACCGCCGGCCGCAATTGGCCGCTGGGGGCGGCGTTGTCGAACGTGCTCCTCGTGTTCATGCTCATCGTCGTGGCCCTGTACCTGCGGGCCATAGGAAACAAGGACTTCTGATGGCTGACGGAACCGCGACAGAGACAGCAGTCGCCCCGATCGAGCGGAACAAGCGCATGCACCTCTCGCTCTGGGACCGGCTCATGGGTCACAGCGACCTCGGCATCGGCGCCTGGTCGGTGCTCGTCTACGTCTTCCTGTACATGCCGGTCGTAGTGCTGATCGTCTTCTCCTTCAACAGCCAGAAGCTCAACGTCACGTGGGAGGGTTTCACGCTCGACTGGTATCAGAAGCTGTTCCACAACCAGGCCGTGATCAGTGCGTTCATCACGAGCATGGAGATCGCCGTCATCTCGACCGTCGCGGCGATCGTCATCGGCACGTTCGCCTCGTTCTCGCTCGAGCGCTTCGAGTACCGCACGAAGATGCTCTGGGACGGCCTCAACTACACCAAGATCATCATCGCCGAGATCGTCGCCGGCGTGTCGTCGCTGCTCTTCTTCGTGCAGCTCAACGAGTTCCTGCTCGACTACCTCGGCTTCAACTTCTGGTCCATCTTCTCGCCCGGCTACTGGACCGTGGTCATCGCCCACATCGCCTGGAACATCCCCTTCGCGGTGATCATCATCCGCGCCCGCCTGAGGGGCTTCGACCGGGCGATCGAGGAGGCCGGGGCCGATCTCGGCGCCAACCCCGTGAGCGTGTTCTTCAAGATCACGCTGCCGGTGATCTTCCCCGGCATCCTGGCCGCGTCGCTGCTCTGCTTCACTCTGTCGTTCGACGATTTCGTCACGACCTTCTTCGTGATCGGGCAGAACTACAACACGCTGCCGGTGTATCTCTGGGGCGCCATCCGCATGGGCATCACGCCGGAGATCAACGCCCTCTCGGCGATCATGATCGCGGTGAGCTCAGTGATCGTCGTCGGCCTCGAGCTCAAGGCGCGCATCTCCAAGGACATCGCCTAGCTCGCGGGAGCGGACACGGGTCGCGCGGGTGCGCGAAGACGGGGGGCGGGGCGCCGGCAGGCGCCCCGCCCCCCCGCCGCGTGCGGCTCGAGTCGCGGCCGCCGCGGCTCTCGCGGGCGGCCATCTGCTTGCCACGGTGTACAGCGCTCCGGTAGCCTGTGCAGCGCGCAGGCCGCCTGCGGCGCCTGCGCACCACACGTCTTCCCGCCGGGCTCACCCGCGCCCGGCAGCGAAGGTCGCGCGAGCGGATGATGCCGTAAGGAGGAGTCAGTGGGAGCCGAACTCTACGAGCAGATGAAGCAGTCCGTCATCGACGGCGAGGTCGAGCTCGCCGAGGAGCTCGCCCAGAAGGGCCTGGACGAGGGCCTCCCCGCGGTCGACATCCTCGACTTAGGCTACGTCAAGGGCATCGAGGAGGTCGGCGACCTCTTCGGCCGCGGTGAGTTCTTCCTCCCCGAGCTCGTCCAGGGGGCCGAGGCGATGAAGGCCGCGGTCGGCGTCTTGCAGCCCGCCCTCGACGCCGCCGGGGCGAAGCGCTCCACGGCCGGGGTCGCCGTCGCCGGCACCGTCGCCGGCGACATCCACGAGATCGGCAAGACCATCGTCTGCAGTATGCTCTCGGCGGCCGGGTTCACGGTCACCGACGTGGGCTGCGACGTGCCGGTCGAGACCTTCATCGCAGAAGTGCAAGGAGCTCTCCCCCGACCTGCTCCTGCTCTCCGCCCTCCTGACGACGACGATGCCCAACCAGCAGAAGACGATCGAGGCCCTGAAGGCCGCCGGCCTCCGCGAGACCACCAAGGTGATGATCGGCGGCGCCCCGACGACCCGCGCCTGGGCCGACGAGATCGGCGCCGACGGCTACGCCGAGGACGCGATCGAGGCGGTCAGTCGTGGCCAAGGGGCTGGTCGGGGCTTCGTGAGCCCGGACCGCGACCGGGAGCTTCCCGAGGGGGCGGCCGCCGACGGCGGCCGCCCCCTCGTCATTCCGTGTCCGAAGGGCGGCCGCCCCCTCGCCATTCCGTCTCGGTGCACCGTCCGCCGCGACCCGCACGCCGTCCGCCGCAGGCCGTCCGCCGCGACCCTCTCGCCGGCCACCCCCTCCCGGTTCCGGTCCCCGCGCGGGCCGGGTAGAGTGTGCCTGCTATGACGTCCGCACTTGACGCCTACTTCGACGAGGTCGAGGCACGCTTCGAGAATGCCCTCGACTTCACCGTGGGCCTCGAAGAGGAGTTCCAGATCCTCGACCCGGCGACGCTCGAGCTGACGCCGGGCTTCGAGGAGCTGCGCGACGCCGCCGGGCCGCGGCTCGCCGAGCGCATCAGCGGCGAGCTGATCCGCTCCGAGATCGAGGTGCGCACGCCGCGCACCCTGCACTTCGCCCAGGCCGCGCGGCAGGCGCTGCTCAACCGGGTCGAGCTCTTTCGCCTCGCCGACGAGCGTGGCTACCGGCTGGCGGCGACCGGCACCCACCCGTTCTCGAGCTGGAAGGACCAGGCGATCATCGACACGCCGCACTACCGGCTCGTCGAGGAGCGCCTCAAGTACGTCGCCTGGCGCAACAACACCTGGGCCGCGCACGTGCACGTCGGGGTGCGCGGCCTCGACCGCGCGGCCGCCGTGTGCGACGCGCTGCGCGGCTACCTTCCGTACCTGCTGGCCCTCTCGGCGAACTCGCCCTTCATCGAGGGCGTGTGGACCGAGTTGCACTCGGCGCGCACGCAGACCTTCATGCGCATGTTCCCGCGCTGCGGGATCCCCGACGTCTTCGGCAGCTGGGCGGAGCACCGTCGCTTCTACGAGCTGCTGATGGCCACCAACTGCATCGAGGAGTTCACCCAGGTCTGGTGGTCGGTGCGCCCGCACCACCGCTTCGGGACCGTCGAGCTCCGTATCGCCGACGCCCAGACCGAGCCCTGGCAGAACCTCGCCGTTTCGGCCCTCAGCGTCGGCCTCGTCGCCTACCTGACCGGCCTGTACGACGAGGGCGTCGCCCTTCCCGTCCAGCCGACACGCTACGTCGAGGAGAACCTCTGGCGGGCGATCCGCTTCGGCCTCGACGGCAAGTTCGTCGACTTCGAGGCCGAGCGCGAAGTGCCGGCGCCCGACGCGCTGCGCCGGCTGGTCGAGCTCGCGGCGCCGCGCGCCGCGGACCTCGGTCTGCAGCCTCATCTCGACGACGTCGAGCGCCTGCTGCGCGAGGGCAACGGGGCGCAGCGTCAGGCGGCGGCCTTCCGGGAGAGCGGGTCCCTGTACGAAGTGTTCGCCGATGTGGTGGAGCAGACCGCGGACGCGGCGGCGGCCCTGTCCGCACCCGAGGCGGGGGAGGTGTGACCGTGAGCGACGACGACCTGCGGCCGGACGAAGAGGCGCGGCATGACGGCGAGGCGCGGCACGACGACGAGGCGCGGCATGACGGCGAGACCGTGCGGCCCGCGAAGGAGCAGGGCGGGGCAGCGAGCGAAGCGCAGCGCCGGCGCGAGACTCTCGAGGGGCTCAAGCGGCTGCGCGTCGCCGACCTCGTCGAGGAGATGCTCATCGGGCTGGTGACCGTCGGCTATCAGAAGTTGGGCCTGACCGACCAGACGCGGGAACTGCGCGACCTCGGCGAGGCGCGGCTCGCCATCGAGACGCTGCGCGCCTGGATCGACGTGCTGGCGCGCGAGCGTGGTGAGGAGGGCCTCGCCGACCTGCGCAGCACGGTGGCGGCGATGCAGCTGAGCTACGCGCGCGCCGCCGCCGAGCCCGCGCGCGACGGTGCCGGAGCGGACGCCGAAGACGACGCGAGCCCGGAGGCGGAGGGCACCGGGGCGAACGAGACGGCGACGGACGACGAGGTAGACCCGGGGTCTGCCCCCGACTGACAACGTCTCACGGCCGTTCTGCTCAGGTCGGTCGCCGGGAGCCGCCCGGGCCTCGGGACCGCCTCGGCTCAGGCCCCGGAGCGCGCCCGGATCAGGTCTCGGCGAGCGCCCAGAAGCGGCGCTCTTCCAGCTCGTCGCCGGGTTCGACGGTGATGAACTCCTCATCGTGCGGCCCGGTCACGAGCTTCTCGAGGAGGCGCAGCGAGCCGTCGAGGGTCTCCAGCGGCAGGTCGTAGAAGGCGCACACCTTCTCGAGGTACGGGCGCAGCTTGCCGGTGTCGTAGGTGCCCGTGTCGATGAGCGCCACGCGCGTGTAGTGCTCGAGGATCATGCGCGCCACCATGGCGGCCTTCTCCTCACCGTACTTGGGGATGATCTTGAGGTACTCCTGGTATGGGTCCTCGATGTAGTCGACCCAGCCGCGCGTGTAGTAGTAGGTGCCCGGCTGGCGGCCGTGCTCCTCGAGGTAGCGTGCGCGCGAACCCAGGAGCAGTGAGATGCAGTCGTCGACGGCCGGCAGGACGAGGCGATGGCGGCCGCCGCGCAGCCCCACGGTGCCGTTGCTGCAGCGCCCGCACGACAGCAGGACGGTGCGCTCGCCGGGGATCTCGTCGATGCGCTCCTGCAGCGCCGCTCGCATGCGGTCGGGGTAATCGTGCAGCGCGCCGTCGACGAAGCGGATGTCGTGGCCGGGCGCGACGCGCTCGATCTCGTCACGCAGGACCTCGCAGCTGACGATGACGGGCTTCGTCTCCATGCCTGAATGGTAGCAGGACACGGCCGAGGCGGCCGCCCGGGCGGACCGGGGAGGGCGGCCCCCGGACGAACCGTCTCGGGCGGGGCCTGTTCGCGCGGGGCGGACCGGCCGGAGCCGTTCCACCTGCGATCGTCGCGGACCGGCCGGAGCCCCCGCCCCCCTCGCCGAGGCCTCCGCGTGGGACACGCCCTCGACGGCGCTGCGATAGCATAGGGCGGGCCGGCGGAGGCGCCGCGGCGCGCAGCGCCGCGGCGCCCGCCCCGGCCTCGTACGACAGCAGCGCGATCCCTCGGCCGGCGGCCCGGGGACGCTCCCGGCCCCGCGCCGCCGCGGGCTCGCAAAGGAGGACTCGATGACCGTCAGCAAAGTGCTCGTCGCCGGCGCCGGCCAGATGGGGGCCGGCATCGTCCAGGTCTCGGCTGTGGCCGGCCTCGACGTCGTCATGATCGACATCGCCGACGAGTTCGTCGCCCGCGGCATGGCGGGCATCGAGAAGGGCCTCGGCCGCCTCGTCGACAAGGGCCGCATGGAAGCCGCCGACCGCGACGCGGCACTGGCGCGCATCGCGACCGGCACCGACATGGCCGCCGGCGCCGACGCCGATCTGTTCATCGAGGCGGCTCCCGAGTCCATGGAGCTCAAGCGCGATCTCTTCGCGCGCGCCGCCGCGACCCTCCGCCCCGAGGCGATCATCGCCAGCAACACGTCGAGTCTCTCGGTCACGGCGCTGGCCTCGTCGGTGAGCGACCCGAGCCGCTTCGTCGGCATCCACTTCTTCAACCCCGTGCCGCTGATGGCGCTCGTCGAGGTCGTTCGCGGGGCGGGGACGAGTGAGGCGACGATGGCCGCGGCGCGCGCCTTCGCCGAGAAGGTCGGCAAGACGCCGATCACGGTGACCGACGCCCCGGGCTTCGTCGTCAACCGCATCCTCTTCCCGATGATCAACGAGGCCGCGCAGGCGTACGCCGAGGGCGTGGCCAGCGCCGCCGACATCGACACCGGCCTGAAGCTCGGGGCCAACTTCCCGATGGGGCCGCTGGCGCTCGCCGACCTCGTCGGCCTCGACACCACGAAGGCGATCCTCGAGACGCTCGAGCGCGAACTCGGCGACGCGAAGTACCGGCCGGCCGCCGTGCTCGGCGAGCTGGTCGCGGCCGGCAAGCTCGGGCGCAAGAGCGGCGCCGGGTTCTACGAGTACGGCAAGTGAACGCCGGGCGCCGGGGAGAGGGGGGCCGGGCACTGCGATGAGCCCTGCCGAGAGGCTTCGTCCAGGTCTACACCGGGGACGGCAAGGGCAAGACCACGGCCGCCCTCGGTCTCGTGCTGCGCGCCCTCGGGCACGGCCTGCGCCCCGTCGTCGTGCAGTTCATGAAGGCCGACCCCAGCTGGGGCGAGATCGTCATGCTGCGGCGCCTCGAGGTGGAGGTCGTGCAGGCGGGCCTCGATCACTGGGTGCGCAAGGGCGAGGCGACGGACGAAGACCTCGCCGCGGCCGCCGCCGGGTTCGCCCGCGCGCGCGAGCTCGTGATGAGCGGCCAGTACGACGTCGTCGTGCTGGACGAGCTCGTCACGGCACTCTACTTCGAGCTCGTCCCCCTCGGCGACGTCCTCCGCCTCATGCGCGAGAAGCCGGTCGAGGTCGAGCTCGTCATCACCGGCCGCCGCGCCCCCGACGAGCTCGTCGCGGCGGCCGACCTGGCGACCGAGATGAAGCCCCTGCGGCACTACTTCGACGCCGGGGTGCACGCCCGCGAAGGGATCGAGTTCTAGCTCGAGCGCCGGTGGCGTCGCGAGCACGCCCGGGAGGGGCGGCCGGAGGACGTGGCGTCTTCCGGCCGGGCGCGGCGTCTCCACGTCAGGCGCGACGCGTTCCGGTCAGGCGCGACGCGTTCTGGTCAGGCGTGGCGCCTTCCGGCCGGGACGCGGTGCCTTCCGGTCAGGACGCGGTGAGTCCTCCGTCGGCGACGACGACCGCGCCGCTGATCGCGGCGGTCTCCTCGCCGGCCAGGAACGCGACCACCTCGGCGATCTCCTCCGGCCGCGCCAGGCGGCCGAGGGGGATCGTCGCCAATGTCGCGCGCATGGCCTCGGGGTCGTCGCGCAGGCCGTCGTTCATGTCGGTGTCGACCCATCCCGGGGCCACGCAGTTGACGCGCACGCCGTGAGGCGCCAGCTCGCGGGCGAACGCTTTGGTCAGCAGGTGAACGGCCGCCTTGGTGGCGCAGTACGTCGCCCCGTCGCAGTCGGCGCGCAGGCCGCTGATCGAACCGATGGTGACGATGCTCCCGTGACCCTGCGCGCGCATCGCGGCGCCCGCGGCGGAGACGACGTGGTGGACGCCCAGGACGTTGACCGCCAGCTGCCGCTCGACCTCGTCGGCGGGCAGCTGGTGGAACGGACCCCACGGCCCGACACCGGCGGCGGCGACGCACACGTCGAGGCGCCCGAAGAGGCGCAGTGCCTCGGCCACGAACGCGTCGACGGCCGCGGCGTCGGCGACGTCGCACACGTACCCGGCGACCGGGCCACCGCCGAGGCCTTCGAGCTCGGCCGCCGCCGCCTCGACGCGCTCGTCGCTGGTGCCGCAGAAGACGACACCCGCCCCGCGTGTCGCGAACGTCCGGCAGCAGGCAAGGCCGATGCCGCGGGTGCCGCCGGCCACGACGGCGCTCACACCGGCGAACGGCGCCGCCGGGCTCATCGGAGGGCCTCCAGGCCGCCGTCGACGGGGAGGACGGCGCCACTGACGTAGGAGGCGCGCGCCGAGGCGAGGAAGGCGACGGCGGCGGCGACGTCGGCGGTCGTCGCCGGCGCGCCGAGCGGCGGCGCCATCTCGCCGGTCGCCGGTCGGCCGAGTGGCGTGTCGGCGCCGAGCGTGGCGCGCACCAGGTTGACGCGGACGCCGCGGCCGCCGGCCGCGGCGGCCATGCCGCGAGCCAGGGCCTCGAGGGCCCCGCGCGCGACGGCGCTCGTCAGGTCGGCGCGATTGTCGCCGGGCGCGGGGAGGTCGGCGACGAGGACGACGCTGCCGCCCTGCCCGCGCCCGGCCATCAGGCGTGCGGCGCGCTGCGCGCCGGCGAAGGCCGGCCGCAGGGCGGCGAGGAGGGCGCGCTCGAAGGCGGCGTCGTCGAGGGCGAACGGGTCACTGGCGGCGGGCGCCGGCGGCGCGGTCGCGATCGCGACGGCGACGTCGACGCCGCCGAAGACGCGCAGCGCCTCGCCGAAGACGGCGTCCATGTCGCGCGCCCGCCACGGGTCGGCGACGATGGCGTAGGCCGCGCCGCCCCCGTCCCCGAGCTCTGCCTCGAGGGCGAGCGCGGCCTCTTCGTCGGGGGCGGTCGTCAGCACGGCGGCCCCGTCGGCGAGCAGTCGGCGCGCGACCGCCGCCGTGGCGGGGCCGGGTGCTCCGGCGACCACGGCGCTGCGGCCCTGCAGTGGTCGCGCCAGCCTGTCGGCGAGGGCCTCCATGGGCGCCCATGATAGCAGCGCGCCAGCGGTGGTAGGATGCCCGGGCACGTGACGCACACGCTGATCTAGCCACCGTCGGCGCGGCACAACGAGGCTGGGCATCTCGAGGTCGGCGCTCGAGGCCCCACCCCGCGCCGCCCGCCTCGTCCCCGTCGCCCGTCCCATATACTTCGGCTGCGCGTAGCGGCGGCACCCGAGACGGTGGGCCGTCGCCTTGCGCCGCGGCCGGGCAGGCGAGAGCGAACGGGAGGGGTCTTCGTGGAACGCGTCGGGATCGGGCTTCTGGGTTACGGCACGGTCGGATCGGGGTCGGCGCGCTGCTGCGGCGCAACGCCGACGACATCCGCCTGGCGACCGGCAGGGACGTCGCGCTGCGGCGCGTGCTCGAGCTGCCGGGCTTCTCGCACCCCGACCTCGACCCGGCGCTCGTGACCCACGACCTCGACGCGCTGCTCGGCGACCCCGAGGTGCACATCGTCGTCGAGCTCATCGGCGGCGTCGACGCCGCCCTCGACTTCCAGCTCCGCGCCCTCGCCGCCGGCAAGCACGTCGTGACCGCCAACAAGCAACTCCTCGCCCAGCACGGCGCCGAGCTCTTCGACGCCGCCGAGGCGGCCGGCGTGCACCTGCGCTTCGAGGCGAGCTCGGTCGGCGCCGTGCCGGTCATCAAGGTCCTCCGCGAGTCGCTCGTCGCCGCCGAGGTCACGCGCGTCTTCGGCATCGTCAACGGCACGACCAACTACATGCTCAGCGCGATGAGCGCGACCGGCGCCGACTACGACGACGTGCTGAAGGAGGCGCAGCGCCTGGGCTACGCCGAGGCCGACCCGACCGAGGACGTGAGCGGCAAGGACGCGGCCGCCAAGATGGCGATCCTCTCGTCGATCGCCTTCCACAGCCGCGTCACCCTGGGCGACGTGCCCCACGAGGGCATCACCCAGGTCACGGCCGTCGACATCGAGCACGGCCGCCGCCTCGGCCTCGTCGCCAAGCTCCTCGGCGTGGCCAAGCTCATCGACGGCCGCATGAACGTGCGCGTGTACCCGGCGTTCATCCCGGCGGAGCACCCGCTGGCCACCGTCGGCGGCGCGTACAACGCCGTCTTCCTCGAGAGCGAGACGTTCGACAAGATCATGCTCTTCGGCCCGGGGGCCGGGAGCGTCCCCACCGCGTCGGCGGTGATCGGCGACATCGTCTCCGTGGTCAACACGGTCGAGGGCAGCTTCGTGCGCAACTGCCAGTGCTACAAGGACCTGCCGTTCTTCGCCGACGCGGAGATGGTCTCCACGTTCTACCTGCGGATGCAGGTGCGCGACCAGCCGGGGGTGCTCGCCGCGGTGGCGGCCATCTTCGGCGACGAGGGCGTCAGCATCCGCTCGGTCGTCCAGGAGGGCCGCGACGAGGGCGCCGAGCTCGCCCTCGTGCTGCACCCGGTGCGCGAGGCGTCGTTCTTCGCCGCCCTCGCGCGCATCGAGGCGCTCGACGAGGTCGAGGGCCGGCCGGCGGTCATCAGGGTCGAGGGTCGGGAGTAGGAGGGCACATGAGCAAGGGTCCCAAAGGGCGGATCGGCATTCTGACCGGCGGCGGCGACGTCCCCGGTCTCAACCCGGCGATCCGCGCCCTCACCGTGCGCGCCGTGCGTGAGGGCTTCGACGTCGTCGGCATCCGTCGCGGCTGGGCCGGTCTGGTCGAGACCTGCCGCGACGACGGCGCCGACAACAGCCGCTGCGTGATGCCGCTCACCAAAGAGCTCGTCAATCAATACGGCCGCACCGGCGGCACGTTGCTGCACTCCTCGCGCACCCGGCCCAGCGCGGTCCCCAAGAAGGATGTTCCGGCGCACCTGGCCGGCAAGTACACCGCCGACAAGAACGACTTGACCGACGAGGTCATCGCCAACCTCGAGTATCTCGGCATCGACTACCTCGTCCCGATCGGCGGCGACGACACCCTGAGCTACGCCGTCGATCTGGGACGCAAGGGCGTCGCCGATCGTCGCCGTGCCGAAGACGATGGACAACGACGTCCCCGGCACCGACTACTGCCTCGGTTTCAGCACCTGTGTCACGCGCATCGTCAACATCACGAACCAGCTGCGGACCTCGGCGGCCTCGCACGAGCGCATCATGATCGTCGAGGTCTTCGGCCGCTACGCCGGTTTCACGGCGCTCCTGCCGACGATCGCCGGCGCCGCCCACCGCTGCCTGATCCCCGAGTGCAAGGGCGACATCGACAGGCTCACCGAGATCCTCGTCGAGGACCGCAACCAGCACCCCGAGAAGTACTCGGTCTGCCTGGTGAGCGAGGGCGCCGCGCTGGAGGGCGAGGACATGCTCTTCAGCGTCCAGGAGAAGGACCAGTACGGGCACGCCAAGCTGGGCGGCATCGGCGACCGGGTGAGCGCGCTCGTCAAGCAGCGCGCCCCCGAGTACAACGACGGGCGCAAGATCGACATGATCAGCATGAACCTGGGCTACGCGGTGCGCAGCGGCGACCCCGACGCCATCGACTCGATCGTCCCGATGGCCTACGGCAACCTCGCCATCGATCTGCTGTTGCGCGGCGACCACAGCCGCATGGTGGCGCTGCGCAGCGGGCGCTACGACTCGGTGCCGATCGACACCGTCGTCGCGTACAAGAAGGTCGTCGACGTCGAGAAGTTCTACGACACCGAGCGCTACCGGCCGACGTACGCGACCTTCGAGCTGCAGCCGATGCTGGTGCTCGGCGCGGCGAGCTGAGGGGAGAGGCTGCGGTTGACACGACAAGCCGAGGCGGGCGGCGGGCGCTGGGCGGGGATGGGCCGCGGGTGACGTGCCGGGCCCGGACGGGCGCCGCGGCGGCGCCGGGCAGGAGCGCCTGATGCGCCGCCGCCTGCTGCTCGTGCCCGACGGCATGGCCGACGAGCCCCAGGAGGCGCTCGGCGGCCGCACGCCGCTCGAGGCCGCCGACACCCCCGCCATGGACGCGCTCGCGCGCGGCGGCGTCGTCGGTCTCGTGCAGACGGTGCCGCCCGGCATGCCTGCCGGCAGCGACGTCGCCAACCTCTCGGCGCTCGGCTACGACCCGCGGGCCGTGTACACGGGGCGCTCGCCGCTCGAGGCGGCGAGCATCGGGGTCGAGCTCGGCCCCGGCGACGTCGCCTATCGCTGCAACCTCGTGACCATCGTCGACGGGGTGATGAAGGACCACACCGCCGGGCAGGTGTCGAGCGCGGAGGGGCGCCGTCTGGTCGCGGCCCTCCAGGCCGCGTTGGGCGGCGGCGCCTTCGAGTTCCACCCCGGCGTGAGCTACCGCAACCTGATGGTCTGGCGCGGCGGCGCCGTCGTGCCCTGCACGCCGCCGCACGACATCCTCGACCGCCCGGTCGCCGGGTACCTGCCCGGCGCCGCCGGCGAGGGGCCCCAGGCCGCGGTCGCCGCCGGCGCGGCGGCCGACGGAGAAGCGGCGAGAGTGGCGGCTGATGGCGGTGCCGCCAGGGCGACGGCCGTGCGAGACCCCGCCGGCGCGGCGGCCGCGGAGCTGCGCGAGCTGCTCGTCGCGGCCCGCGAGGTGCTGGCCCCGCTGCGACCGGGCACGGAGATATGGCTCTGGGGCGAGGGCACGACGCCGCGCCTGCCCGCGTTCCGCGAGCTTCACGGGCTGTCGGGCGCGGTCGTCGGCGCCGTCGACCTGGTGCGCGGCATCGGCCGCTGCGCGGGCTTCACCGTGCTCGACGTGCCCGGCGCCACCGGCGCTCTCGACACCGACTACGGGGCCAAGGCACGAGTCGCGCTCGAGGCGCTCGAGGACCACGACTTCGTCTGGGTCCACGTCGAGGCCCCGGACGAGGCCTCCCACCAGGGCGACCTGGCCGAGAAGATCAGGGCCATCGAGCGCGTCGACCACGAGGTGCTGGCGCCGCTGCTCGCGGCCGCGGACCCGCCGGCGGTCATGGTCCTCCCCGACCACCACACGCCGTTGCGCCTGCGGACGCATGCCGCCGGCCCGGTCCCCTTCGTCATCGCCGCCCGGCTGAGGTCGGCGACCGCCGACGGCACGGCGGCCGCAGGCGTGGGGCCTGCCGCCGCCTTGGTTCCCGGCGACCGGCGCGCTCGCCTTCGGCGAGAGCGAAGCGGCACGCACAGGCCTCACGGTCGCCTCGGGACCGGAGCTCATGCGGCTGTTCCTCACGGCGACCGGGTAAGTACGGTGGCGACCCGCGGCCCAGGAGCCTGACCCGCATGGCCGATACGCCACGACCCCCGGAAGAGCGACACGACGAGGTCGTCGTCGGCGACGAGCGCTTCGAGGCCGTCGACCGTGAGCCCGCCATCACGATGGCGGCGGAGCGTTACGTCATGAGCGGCAGCCGCGCCGCGCGGCTGGTGCTCAAGGAGGGCGACCTCTTCCTCTACACGAACCAGGCCGGTCATGCGAGCGGGGCCGAGAACTCCGTGCTGGGCCTCTATTTCCGCGATACACGCCACCTCGACCGGCTCGAGCTGCTGCTGGGCGGGCGGGAGCCTGTCGTCCTCTCCTCCTCGGCGGAGCGCGGGTACAGCGCCCTGATCGACGCGACCAACGTGGAGCTGCGGGGCCGCGACGGTCGCACGGTGCCGCAGGCGACCGTGCACGTCCGCCGCCTGCGCTTCCTCAAGGACGGGCTTCACGAGGTGGTGCGCGTGCGCAACTACCACGACGCGCCGGTCGATCTCGCGCTCGACCTCGTCTTCGACGCCGACTTCGCCGACTTCTTCGAGGTGCGCGGCATGCGCCGCCGCCGCCGCGGCAAGCTGCTCGCGCCGAAGGCCGAGCCGGGCGTGCTGACCTTCGCCTACCTGGGTCTCGACGAGACGCTGCGCAAGACGGTCGTGCGCTTCGATCCCGCCCCCGAGTCGATCCGTGGAGGGAAGGCCCGCTTCCGCCTCCGGCTCGACCCCGGAGAGCGCGCACTCGTGCGCGTGTCGACCGAGGTCGTCGGGCCCGAGGCGCCGGTGCCGCAGCCGGGCGACGAGACCGAGAAGCTCGCCGCCCTGCGCCGCGACTACGAGGAGTGGCGGGCCGAGGCGACCGGCATCTACACCGACAACGAGCAGTTCGACCAGGTGCTGCAGCGCGCCCAGCGCGACCTGCGCATGCTGACCGAGGAGACCGCCGCCGGCCGCGTGCCCGTGGCCGGGCTGCCCTGGTTCGCGGCGCCGTTCGGCCGCGACCTGTGCCTGGTCGGCCTCGAGACGCTGCTCTTCGACCTGCGTCTCGCCGGCGCCTCGGTGCGCACGCTCGCCGCCCTGCAGGGCCGCGCCGACTCGGCGTTCCGCGAGGAGCAGCCCGGCAAGATCATGCACGAGCTGCGCCGCGGCGAGCTCGCCGCCCTGCGCAGCATCCCCCAGACGCCGTACTACGGCTCGGTCGACGCCACGCCGCTCTGGCTGCTGCTGGTCTGCGAGCTGACGATGTGGACGGGAGACCTCGAGGCCTTCGAGGAGCTCGGCCCGGCCATCGACGCCGCCCTCGCCTGGCTCGCCGGCGACGGCGACCCCGACGGCGACGGCTTCGTCGAGTACGTGCGCCGGTCGCGGGCCGGGCTCATGAACCAGGGTTGGCGTGACGCCGCCGGCGCGGTCGTGCACGCCGACGGCACCCCCGCCGAGGGCCCTATCGCCCTGGCGGAGGTGCAGGGCTACGTCTACTACGCCAAGCGCCGCCTCGCCGCCATGTACGGGCGGCTCGGCGACGTCGAGCGCTCCGAGCGCATGGCCTCCGAGGCGCGCGAGCTCAAGCGCCGCTTCAACGAGCGCTTCTGGGTCGAGGGCGCCGGCTTCCTCGCCATGGCGCTCGACGGGGAGAAGCGCCCGGTCGCGACGCCGTGCTCGACCGCCGGTCACTGTCTCTGGTCGCGTATCGTCGCCGACGAGCTCGTGGCCCCGATCGTGCGCCGGCTCATGTCGGCCGAGTTCTTCAGCGGCTGGGGCGTGAGGACCGTCGGCCGCCACGCGAAGGCCTACAACCCGGTCAGCTTCTACAACGGCGGCGTCTGGCCGTTCGACACGGCGATCGCCGCCAACGCCCTGAAGAAGCTCGGCTACGTGCAGGAGTCGAACCGTCTCGCCAAGGGCCTCTTCGACGCCGCCCTCGGCTACGACTCCGACCGGCTGCCCGAGCTCTTCTGCGGCTTCACGCGCCAGTCGTCGGAGCGGCCCGTCGCCTTCCCCATGGCCTGTTCGCCCTTCGCCGCCTCCAGCGGCGCCCTCCTGCTCGTGCTCCAGGCGATGCTGGGCATCTACGCCCAGGCCGAGGAGAACATCGTGTACGTGCACAACCCCGTGCTGCCGAGCTGGCTCGGCGACGTGACCCTCTCCAACCTCCACATCGGTCACACGACGATGCACCTGCGCTTCCGCCGCGAGGGCGGCCGCACCACCTTCTCGGTGCGCGACAAGCAGGGACCGGGGCGCATCGTCATCGTCGAGTAGGGCGGGCGTACGGCCCTGTCGGTAGGGGCCGAGTCGCATCGTATCGTCGAGTGAGGGAGCGGGCGCGACCCGCTCTGGCCGAGCCGTTGCGCGCCGAGTACCATTGCACGCGCCGGGGGCCGAGGGCCCACCCGCCGCCTTGGGGGGCAGCGTGAAGGCCATCACCATCGCCCACATCTCCGACCTGCACGCGGGCTCGCCGTACTTCGTGCCCAGCCTCATGGACCGCACGATCGTCGAGCTCAACGAGCTGCAGCCCGACCTCGTCCTCTGCACCGGCGACCTCACCGACGATCGGGTTCCGCCAGGACTACGTGACGGCGCACGAGTACCTGCGAGCGCCTCGAGTGCCCCGACGTCGTCGTGATCCCGGGCAACCACGACTCGCGCAACGTCGGCTACGTGCACTTCGAGGAGCTCATCGGGCCGCGCTGGCAGTCGGTGCAGTTCGGCGACGTGCGCGTCGTCGCCGTCGACTCGACCGAGCCCGACCTCGACTACGGCCAGATCGGCGCGGGCCCGCTACCACTGGATGCGCGAGGAGTTCGCGCGGCCCGTCCGGCTTCCGCATCTTCGTGCTCCACCACCACCTGCTGCCGATCCCCGGCACCGGGCGCGAGCGCAACATCGTCTACGACGCCGGCGACGTGCTCGAGGTGCCTCGCCGAGTGCGGCGTCGACCTCGTGCTCTCGGGCCACAAGCACGTGCCGTACGCCTGGCGGCTCGAGGGCCTCTTCGTGGTCAACGCCGGCACCTGCTGCTCGCTGCGCCTGCGTGGCACGACCCGGCCCTGCTACAACGTGATCGACGTCGGCGACGACCACGTCACGATCGGCGCGCAAGTTCCCCTTCCACGGCAGCGAGAAGCTGATCGAGTTCACGCCCTCGAGCGGCCGCTTCACCAAGTACCCCGTGCTGTCGCCCGAGGAGCCCGGCGCGGGGGCGGTCGAGCCAGTGACCCGCCGCCGCGCCGTGGTCGTGATCGACGGCGAGCACTACCCGCCCGTCGTGCGCGACTGCGTCGCCGGCCTGGGCGAGCGCTTCGAGGTCGCGGCCGCCGCCTTCGTCGGCGGCCGCGAGAAGCTGCGCCGCGAGGCCGGCGAGCTCGGCGAGGAGTACGGCGTGCCGCTGCTGCGCGCGGTCGAGCCGGGCGGCGAGGTGGCGGCGACGCGGCCGCCGTCGCCGCCCTCGTCGCCGAGACCGGGGCCGAGGTCTTCGTCGACCTCTCCGACGAGCCGGTGCTCGGCTACCGCGAGCGCTTCGTCCTCGCCAGCGCGGCGCTGGCGCGCGGGCTGCGCCTACGAGGGCAGCCGACTTCGCCCTCAGCCCGCCGCCGCGGGAGCCCTTCGCGCTGCCGTCGCTCGCCGTGATCGGCACCGGCAAGCGGGTCGGCAAGACGGCGATCACCGGCCACCTGGCGCGGCTGCTCGACGGGCGCCTCGCGGCCGAGGGCGGCGTCGTGGTCGTGGCGATGGGCCGCGGCGGGCCGCCCGAGCCCGAGGTCGTGCGCGGCGACGGCGTCGACGCGCACGACCTGCTCGAGGCCTCGCGCCGCGGCCGCCACGCCGCCTCCGACTGCTACGAGGACGCGGTCGCTCGCCGGCGTGACCACGGTGGGCTGCCGGCGCTGCGGCGGCGGGCTCGCCGGCGCCGCCTACGAGAGCTCCGTGGCGGCGGCGCTGCCGCTCGTCGAGGAGCTGGCGCCGGCGCTGGCCGTCTTCGAGGGCAGCGGCGCCGTCGTGCCGCCGGTCCTCGCCGACGGCGTCGTCTGCGTCGCCGGCGCCCACCAGCCGCCCGACTACGTGACCGGCTACCTCGGCACCTACCGCCTGCTGCTCTCCGACGTGCTCGTGCTGACGATGTGCGAGCCGCCGTTCGCGAGCCGCGAGGCGGTGCGCCGGCTGCGCGACGCCGCGCGCGGGGTGCGGCCGGGGCTCGAGGTGGTGACCACCGTGTTCAGGCCGCGTCCGGCGACCCCGGTGCGCGGCCGCCGCGTCGCCTTCTTCTCGACGGCGCCGCCCGAGGCGCTGCCGCTGATGACGCGGCACCTCGAGGAGGCGCACGGGGCCGAGGTCGTGCTCGCGTCGGGCGCCCTCGCCGACCGCCGTCAGCTCGTGGCCGACGTCGAGCGCGCCGCCCGCGCCGCCGACGTGTTCCTGACCGAGATCAAGGCGGCCGCCATCGACGTCGTCGCCGAGGCGGCCGCGGCCGCGGGGCTCGAGCTCGCCTTCTGCGACAACGAGACCGGTCGCCGAGGGCGGCGTCCTCGACGCCGCCCTCGGCGACCTCGGCGCGCGGTGCCTCGCGCGTCACGGGGAGCGCCCCTCATGACCGCCGACGAGCTCGTCGTCGTCGGCGAGCAGGGCGTCCCCTTCTCGAAGGGCCTGATGGCGCAGGCGTTCATGGCGACGGGCCTCGCGCCTGAGCAGGCGTACAGCGTGGCGGCGGCCGTCGAGCGCTCGGAGAAGCGGCGCGGGCACACCGCCGTCTCGCGCCGCCAGCTCCGTACGATCGCCCGCCGCACGCTCGGGCCGGTCGAGGGCGACCTCCTGATCGAGCGCATCGACCAGTGGCAGTCACTGCGCCGCAACGAGGTACCGGTCGTGATCCTCATCGGCGGCGCCACCGGAGTGGGGAAGAGCACCCTGGCCACGCAACTCGCCCACCGGCTCGGCATCACCCGCGTGGCCTCGACCGACATGGTGCGCCAGGTCATGCGCGCCTTCTTCGCCCGCGACCTCATGCCGACCATCCACACCTCGTCGTTCGACGCCGAGCAGCCGGTCCAGGTGCCGGGACCCGGCTCGAGCGAGCTGAGCCGGACCGGTTTCGTCGACCAGACCAAGGCCGTGTCGGTCGGCGTCGGCGCGCTCATCGAGCGCAGCGTGACCGAGGCGCACAGCGTGGTCATCGAGGGCGTCCACATCGTGCCCGGCTTCCTCGACCTCTCGCGCTGGCCGGAGGCGCTCATCGTCCCGTTCGTGCTCGCGGTCGGCGACCGCGACCGCCACCGCGGCCACTTCGCCGTGCGCGAGTACGAGACCGCCGGCATCCGGCCGCTGCGGCGCTACGTCGAGCACTTCGCCCAGATCCGCCGCATCCAGAAGTACATCGTCGCCTGCGCCGAGGAGCAGGGCGTGCCGGTGATCGAGAACGAGAGCCTCGACGTGTGCGTCAAGGAGGTCCTCGAGCGCGTGCTGGCCGCGGTCGGCGAGTATCGCCGGCCGGCTGCGCCGCCGGCGCCCTGAGGGCGCCGGGGCTCCTTCGCCGCCGCCGCCGGCGACGCTGCGCCTCGCCGGCGCCCCTGAGGCGCACCGGGCGCCTTCGCCGCCGGGTCTACAGCTCCGCGCCGCCGCGCCGATATACTCCATGCCCCGCTCGACGCTCCCCGTCCTCGCCTGCGTGGCGAGCGTGCGGCACACCCGCGGGGCGGCCCCGTCGAGACGAGTCCAGGTGCTCTCCATCCGAAGTAGTGGGAATTTCGACGGACGATGTGCGATACTCCCCTGCGAAGCTCGCCATGGGCTTCAGCAGCATGCACGCGCAGTGCCGTCGTGCGTTTCGCCGACACCACCCAACTCTTCACGCGTCACGTCGCCCTAGGGGGACCCAGGTCAGGCGGTCACGTGCGTGAGAGAGCGACAGAGGGTGGCCCATCGTCCCGACCGCGCCCCATGCCGCCGAGACAGGGACCATCGAACGAGTGAGGACATGACCGAAGACCAGACAGACCAGATCACGACCGCCGCCGAGCCCGCCGGCTCCGCCGCGGCGACGACTGTGGCGCCGTCAGCCGCGAAACCCGCGGCCGCCGACATCGCGGCACCCGCCGTCGACGCGGCTCCGGCCGCGAAGCCGGCTCCGGCCGCCGACTGCCGGCCGCGAAGGCGACGGCGGCTGCCGAGACGACGCCGCCCGCAGGGGCCGAAGCGCCACAGGCGCCCGCCGCCGAGCACCGCGGCTCCGCCGCCGGCGCCGAGCGCCGAGCCGGCGCCCGACCGTGCCGTCGAGCCGGCTTCCGACGGTGGCCGAGCCGCCGCCGGCCCCGGCCGACGAGAAGGGCGAGGCGCCCGCCAGCGGGCGCCCGGCCGACAAGCGCCCCGACAAGCAGGGGCGCCCGCACGGCCGCGACCAGCGCCGGCGCGGCAAGGGCGAGCCGCGCGAGACCGCGCGAGCAGCGCCCCCAGGGCCCGCCCATCCCCTGCCTCGGCATCCTCGACGTGCTGCCCGACGGCTTCGGCTTCCTGCGCACCAGCGGCTACATGCCAGGGCGACCACGACGTCTACGTCTCGCTCTCGCAGATCAGGCGCTTCGGCCTGCGCCGCGGCGACAAGATCGAGCGGCCAGGTCCGCGAGCCCAAGGACAACGAGAAGTACAGCGCCCTGCTCGAGATCGACACCGTCAACGGCATCGACCCCGAGACGGCGCGCGCGCCGCCCGATCTTCGAGCAGCTCACGCCGCTCTTCCCCGAGGAGCGCTTGCGCCTCGAGACCCCCGAGCACGACATGGCGGCGCGCATCATGGACATCATGTGCGCCCATCGGCAAGGGTCAGCGCGGCCTCATCGTCTCGCCGCCCAAGGCCGGCAAGACGACGATCCTCAAGAAGCTCGCCAACTCGATCGCCACCAACAACCCCGAGGTCGACCTCTTCGTGCTGCTCGTCGACGAGCGCCCGGAGGAAGTCACCGACATGCAGCGCTCGGTCGACGGCGAGGTCGTCTCCTCGACCTTCGACCAGCCCTCCGAGAACCACGTCCAGGTCACCGAGCTGGTGCTCGACCGCGTCAAGCGCCTGGTCGAGATCGGCAACGACGTCGTCGTGCTGCTCGACTCGATCACGCGCATGGCGCGCGCCTACAACCTCGACACGCCGGCGCTCGGGACGCATCCTCTCGGGCGGCGTCGACTCGACCGCGCTCTACCCGCCGAAGAAGTTCTTCGGCGCGGCGCGCAACATCGAGGAGGGCGGCTCGCTCACGATCCTCGCGACGGCGCTGGTCGACACCGGCTCGCGCATGGACGAGGTCATCTTCGAGGAGTTCAAGGGCACCGGCAACATGGAGATCCGCCTCGACCGCAAGCTGGCCGACAAGCGCATCTTCCCGGCGATCGACATCGAGACGACCGGCACCCGCAAGGAGGAGCTGCTCATGGACGCGGCCGAGGCGGCCGCCGTCTGGAAGCTCCGCGGCGTGCTGCACTCGCTCGACCCGGCGGCCGCCATCGAGCTCCTCATCAAGAAGGTGCGCGAGACCAAGAGCAACGCCGAGTTCCTCAACGCGCTGCAGAAGAACTCGCGCTGACGGCGGGTCCGGCACGGGCGCGGAAGGGACGCTCGGGCTCGTCCGCCCGCCCGGGTTCGTGCTACCATACCGCTCCGGCCCATCGTGGCCGGGCACGCCGCTCCCGGATGACCATAGAAGGGATCCGTTCAGATGAAGAAGGACATCCACCCCAACTACGTCGAGGCGACGGTGCACTGCTCGTGCGGCAACACGTTCACCACGCGCAGCACCAAGCCCGAGCTGCACGTCGAGCTCTGCTCGCAGTGCCACCCGTTCTACACCGGCAAGCAGAAGCTCGTCGACTCGGGCGGCCGCGTCGAGCGCTTCCAGCGCCGCATCGCCAAGAAGCAAGGCTCGAAGGCCTGAGCGGCGTCGTGGCCGCCGAGCTCCAGGTCACTCTCCTCGAGCACACGCCCGACCCCGACCGCGCGGTCGCGATCGCCGGTCGTCTGTGCTACGCGCCGGTGTCGGCCGCCGAGCTGAAGGGGGGCATGAGCGACGACGCCGTCGCCAAGCTCGTGCGCATCCTCGTGCGCAGCGGCCACCACTCGGCCCTCGAGCACGCCTCGTTCAGCTTCGCCGTCGACGGCGTCTCGCGCGCCTGCACGCACCAGCTCGTGCGCCACCGCGTCGCCTCCTACAACCAGCAGTCGCAGCGCTACGTCAACTTCGGGGCGGCCGACAGCTTCGTCGTGCCGCCGACGATCGCCGCCAACGCCGAGGCCGAGCAGGTCTTCCTCGACGGCGATGGACCACGCCCGCGCCGCCTACGACCGCCTGGTCGAGCTCGGCCTGGCGGAGGGGCGCGGCAAGGAGTCCGTGCAGGAGGACGCGCGCTTCGTGCTGCCCAACGCCGCCGAGACCAAGATCGTGGTCACCATGAACGCGCGCGAGCTGCGTCATTTCTTCGCCGTGCGCTGCTGCAACCGCGCGCAGTGGGAGATCAACGCCCTGGCGTGGGAGATGCGGCGCCTCGTGCGCGCCGTCTCGCCGGTGCTCTTCGAGGGCAGCGGCCCGGGCTGCGTGCACGGTGACTGCCCCGAGGGCAAGATGACCTGCGGCCGGCCGTACGATCTCGCCGAGATCGACGGGGCGGCCGCGGCGCGTAGTTGAAGCCGCGCCCCGCGGCCGCCGATACACCCTCCAGGCCATCCCTCATGAGACGAACCCTTCGACACTCCGTGCTCCTCGCCGCCGCCGCGCCGAAGCGCGCCCAGGTCGGCGGCCAGGCCGTGATCGAGGGTGTGATGATGCGCGGCGTCGACCACTGGACGCTGGCCGTCGCGCCGGCCCGACGAGACCATCGGCGTGCGTGACTTCCCGCTGGTCTCGTGGATGAAGCGCTACCCGGTCCTCAAGCTCCCCGTGCTGCGCGGCGTCGTCGCCCTCGTCGAGTCGCTCGTCATCGGCATCCGCGCCCTGACGATGTCGGCCAACGAGTCGCTCGGCGAGGAGGAGGAAGAGCTCGGCAAGAAGGAGCTCGCCCTCACCCTCGTCGTCGCCGTCGCCTTCGCCGTCGGCCTCTTCTTCCTCGCCCCGCTCTTCCTCACCGGCCTCTTCAAGGGGCAGCTCGGCACGGGCTTCGCCTTCTGGATCGTCGAGGGGCTCGTCCGGGTCGGCATCTTCATCGCCTACCTGGTCGTCATCACCCAGTTCCGCGACCTGCGCCGCGTGTTCGAGTACCACGGCGCCGAGCACATGTCGATCCACGCCCTCGAGCACGGCGACGAGCTCACCCCGGAGAACGTCGCGAAGTACCGCACCATGCACCTGCGCTGCGGCACCTCGTTCCTGCTCATCGTGCTGGTCGTGTCGGTCTTCGTCTTCGCCCTGGTGCGCTGGCCGGCCTGGTACTACCTCGTGCTCTCGCGCATCGTGCTGGTGCCGCTGATCACCGGCATCTCCTACGAGATCATCAAGTGGGCAGGGCGGCACGAGGACAACCGCTTCGTGCGCTTCGTGATGATGCCCGGCCTCGCCCTGCAGTGGCTCACGACCAAGCAGCCCGACCGGGGCCAGATCGAGGTGGCGATCGCCGCGCTCGACAAGGTGATCGAGCTCGAGCCCCAGGACCGGCCGCCGGTCAAGGGCGTCGAGGTGATGGCCTAGGGCTTCGCCCCCGGGGCCGCCTCCGGCGCGGCCTCGTCCGCTCCACCGCCGCCGGCGCGGGTTTCGCCTCCTCGACGGTCTGCCGCGAGATGAGGTCGGCGAGCCACTCGGTGCCCGGCCGCTCGGCCAGCACCAGGTCGCGCACGAGGAGCGTCAGCGGCACGCTGATGAGGCCGCCCACCGGACCGAACACCCACCCCCAGAAGAGCACGGCGACGAGGCTCGTCGTGTACGAGATGTTGAGTTGCGTGGCGTTGAGGCGCGGGGCGATGACGTTGCCGGCCAGGGTGTTGAACGCCCAGTAGCCGATGAAGACCACGATCACGCCCGTCCATCCGAGTTCGATCCAGGCGAAGAACACCGCCGGGATGAGGGCGATGAAGTAGCCGACGTTGGGGATGAAGTTCGTGACGAACGCCAGCACGGCGAGGAAGAGGGCGAAGGGGACCCCGAGGACGAGGAGGAGCGCGTAGTCGAGCGCGGCGGCGATGAAGCCCGTGAAGGTGGTGATCACCCAGTAGCGCCGGATCGCGCCCTGGTAGCGGGTGAGCCGCCGGTAACCCTCAGGGCTCAAGTGCCGCTCGAGGCGCGGGCCGAGCTCGTACGAGTCGAGCAGCATGTAGAGGACGATGAAGAGCAGGAGGAAGGAGAACGTGAACCCGTTCGCCAGCCAGCCCGCGATGGCGCCGATGATGCGCGTGACCGTGCCGGGCGAGAAGAGGTCGGTGATCTCGGCTACGTCGATGTCGAAGCGGGCGAGCTCCTCGGTCAGGATCTCCTGCTGCTCGGCGAACTTCTCCTCGATCGCCGGCATCTCCGACTGGATGCTGCTCAGGGAGACCGCGCTGACGAGGATGATCGCGAGGATGATCGGCGACGACGATGAGCATCGCCAGCAGGACCCCGATCCAGTCCGGCGCGCGGCGCCGCCGGAACCAGCCCACCAGCGGCACGACCGCCAAGGCGATGAAGTAGGCCAGCAGGGCCTGGCCGATCACCGACTGCATCTCGTGCAGCCCGAGGAGCACGATCATGGCGGCGGCGGCGACCAGCACGGGCCAGGCCGCGCTCGCCGTCAGGCGCGCGCCGTGGTCTGGCTGCCGCTGGTCGTCCATGCGGTGCTCCTTGCGTCGCCGCTCCCTCCGCGCCTCGCGGCATTCTGGCCCGAGCGCGGCGCACTTGTCGAGGGCGGGCGGGGCCGGCGAGGCGCGCGGCGGCCCCGCCGCCCGTCCCGCCCCGCCGCGGCGCTCGCCCGCCGCCCGCGCCTTCTCGCGCCGCGCCGTCGCAGCCGCTCTGGGCGGCCGCCCTCCTCCGCTATACTCGTAAGAGCGGCCCTTCCACGTCGGCCGCCCCCAGCCATGGCGACCATCACACGACTCGTCGAAGAGATCGAGCGCTCCTACGCGGAGCTCAACGAGCAGCTCACCGACCCCGAGGTGCTCGGCGACCGCGCGCGCTACGCGGTGGCCGCGCGTCGGCACTCCGGGCTGCAGGCCGTGCACGAGCTGGTGGTGCAGTACCGCGAGGCGGAGCGCGCCGCCGCCGGCGCCGAGGCGCTCCTCGAGGCCGACGACGAGGAGGAGTTCCGCGAGCTCGCCCAGCAGGAGCTCGTCGAGAGCCGGGCACGGCTCGACGAGCTCGGCGAGGAGATCCGCGGCCTCGTCCTCACGGCCGACCCGTACGACGCCAAGGACGTGATCATCGAGATCCGCGCCGGCACCGGCGGCGACGAGGCCGGCCTCTTCGCCGGCGACCTCGCCCGCATGTACACGCGCTACGCGCAGGCGAAGGACTTCGAGGTCGAGATCCTCTCGGCCAACGAGGGCGAGGCCGGCGGCTTCAAGGAGGTCATCCTCGAGGTCCGCGGTCAGGGCGCCTACTCGGCCCTCAAGTACGAGAGCGGCGTGCACCGTGTGCAGCGTGTCCCGAGCACCGAGTCGGTCGGGCGCATCCACACCTCGACGGCGACGGTCGCCGTGCTGCCCGAGGCCGAGGAGATCGACGTCGAGATCCACGCCAACGACCTGCGCATCGACATCTTCAGGGCGCGCGGGCCGGGCGGGCAGTCGGTCAACACGACCGACTCCGCGGTGCGCATCACCCACCTGCCGACCGGGGTCACGGTGAGCTGCCAGGACGAGAAGTCGCAGCTGCAGAACAAGGAGCGCGCCCTGCGCATCCTGCGCGCGCGCCTCTTCGAGCTCGAACGCGAGCGGCAGGAGCAGGAGCGCGGCGACGCGCGCCGCGGCATGGTCGGCTCGGGGGCGCGCTCGCAGAAGGTGCGCACCTACAACTTCCAGCAGAACCGGGTGAGCGACCATCGCATCGGCCTCACCTCGCACCGCCTCGGCGCCGTGCTCGAGGGCGAGCTCGACGAGTTCACCGAGGCGCTCGCCGCCGAGGACCGTCGCGCCCAACTCGCCGCCGAGGTGGGGGAGGAGTGACGGGGCGACGGGCGTGAGCGGCGGCGCGGATGAGACGGCGGTCGGCGGCGTGGGCGGCCCAGGCAACGACCCGGTGACCGTGGCGTCGGCGCTCGCCGCGGCGGCGGCGCGTATCGCCCGCGAGGCGCGCTCGGAGACCGCTCGCCTCGACGCCGAGCTGCTGCTCGGCGACGCGCTCGGCGTGCGCCGCGAAGACCTCTTCGCGGCGCCGGAGCGCGTGCTCGACCTCGAGGAGCGGCTGCGCTTCGAGCGCGTCGTCAAGCGGCGCGGCGCCTTCGAGCCGGTGGCCTACATCCTCGGTCGCCGCGCCTTCCGCACCATCGAGCTCGAGGTCAACGACAACACCCTCATCCCGCGACCCGAGACGGAGACCCTGGTCGAGGTCGCGCTGGAGAGGCTGGCCGCTCTGCAGTGCGACGAGCCGCTGGCGCTCGACATCGGGACCGGCTCGGGCAACGTCGCCCTGGCGCTCGCCGCCGAGCACCCCACGGTGCACGTGCTGGCCGTGGACTTCCACCCGGCGCCGCTCGAGGTCGCGGCGCGCAACGTGCGGCGTCTCGGGCTGGACGGCCGTGTGATGGTCATGCTGAGCGACGTGTACGACGACCTGCCGCCCGGCGTCGCCTTCGACCTGATCGTCTCGAACCCGCCGTACGTGACCCCCGAGTCGCTGCGCCGCCTGCGCCCCGAGATCCGCGGCTGGGAGCCGCACGTGGCGCTGCGCGCCGAGCGCGGCGGGATGGAGTTCTACGAGCGCATCGTGCCGGGGGCGCCGCCCCGCCTGCGGCCCGGCGGCGCCCTCGCCGTCGAGATCCCCGAGATGCGCCTCCTCGACGTGCTGTCGCTCTTCGTCGAGGTCGGGGCGTTCGAGGACATCGACGCGCGCAACGACCTCGGCGGCCGGCCGCGCGTGGTCAGCGGCCGGCTGAAGGCGCCCGGGACCGGCGACGACGCGGCGGCCGGTGTCGCGGGCGGCGCGCAGCATGGCGCCGCGGACGCCGCCGCGGGTGACCCCTCGGGTGGCCCGGCGGGCGGCGCCAAGAACCGCGCTTCCACCGGGCCAGGCTGATGCCGCGCTACGAGAAGGTCCGCGCCGTCGTCGTCGGGTCGCGGCCGCTCGGCGAGGCCGACCGCATCGCCGTGCTCTTCACCCGCGAGCTCGGCCGCGCCGACGCCGTCGTCAAGGGCGTGCGCAAGACCTCGTCGCGCTGGGGCGGGCGGCTGGAGCCGTTCAACGTCTGCGACCTCGTCCTCTTCCGCGGTCGCTCGCTCTTCACCGTGACGTCGGCGCAACTCGTCGAGATGTTCAAGCACCTGCGCGAGGAGCGCGAGGCGATGACGGTGGCGGCGGTGGCCTGCGAGGCCGCCGCCACCCTCTTCGCCCCGGGTGAGCCGGAGCCCGGCGCCTTCACGCTGCTCGAAGAGGCCTTGCGCACGGCCGACAAGGGCGTCGCCGGGCCCGCGCTGCAGGCCCCGCTCCTGCTCGCCGCCCTCGTGCAGATGCTCGCCGAGGCAGGCCTGCAGCCGGCGCTCGACGCCTGTGTCGTCTGCGGCACGGAGGACGGTCTCGTCGGCTTCGCCGCGGGGCGTGGCGGAGTCGTCTGCGCCCGCTGTCTGGGCGACGCGGCGCCGCTCTCGCCGGCCGCCCTGGCCGCGCTGCGCGCGGCCGCCCGGCGGCCGCTCGACGAGCTCGCCGCCGCGCCGCCCTCGGCGGCGGTCGCCGAGGGCGTCCGCCACGCCCACGGCCTCTACTCGTACCACACCGGCCTGCGCCTCCGGGCGCTGCGCTTCGCCCGGCACTGACCGCCGGCGACTGGCCGATCAAGCGGCGAGGCGCGAGCCGCCGGTCGCCCTCCGGCGGCTCCTCCGGCCACCCACTCGGCGACCCGTCCGCTCGCCCCTCGGTCGCCCTCCATCCGCCGTTGGCGCCCGCTCGTGGCAGCTTGATACAATCGCCGCTCGACGCGGAGGAGCATGAAGAACGAAGCACGTGACCCGGGCGCCGTGGGCGCCCGCCCCACGTTCCAGCAGATCATCGGCCGCCTCCAGTCCTTCTGGGAGCAGCGGGGCTGCGTCATCGTCCAGCCCTACCACACCGAGGTCGGCGCCGGCACCTTCAACCCGTCGACCTTCCTCCGCTGTCTCGACTCGCGGCCCTGGCGGGCCGCCTACGTCGAACCCTCCATGCGGCCCGCCGACGGGCGCTACGGCGAGAACCCGTACCGCCTGGGTCACTACTTCCAGTACCAGGTCGTGATCCAGCCCTCGCCGCCCGACATCCAGGACATCTACCTGCAGTCGCTGGTCGCCCTCGGCATCGACCTCAAGCGCCACGACATCCGCTTCGTCGAGGACAACTGGGAGGGCCCCACGCTCGGTGCCTGGGGCCAGGGCTGGGAGGTCTGGGCCGACGGCATGGAGATCACCCAGTTCACCTACTTCCAGCAGCTCGGGGGCATCGACGTCGACCCCGTCACCATCGAGCTCACGTACGGTCTCGAGCGCATCGCCATGTACTTGCAGGGCGTGGACAGCGTCTACGACGTCGTCTGGTCGCAGTGGGAGGAGGAGGGCGAGCTCGTCACCATCACCTACGGCGACGTGTACCGCGAGAACGAGCGCGAGTTCTCGGTCTACGACTTCGAGGTCGCCGACACCGAGATGCTCTACCGCCACTTCCGCGAGTACGAGACCGAGGCGCGCCGCTGCCTCGAGGCGCGCCTCCCCGTGCCCGCCTACGACCACGTGCTCAAGTGCAGCCACACCTTCAACCTGCTCGACGCCCGCGGCGTCATCAGCGTGACCGACCGCACGGCGCACATCGCCCGCGTGCGCGACCTGGCGCGCGCGGTGGCCCGGCTCTACCTCGAGGTGGACGCGGAGCGGCAGGCGGCGGCCGCCGACGCGCAGGCCGCCGGCGCGCCCGGCGCGCCCGCGCGCGACGCGGTCGCGCCGGACGCGGGCGCCGCGGGGCCCGGCGAGGCCGAGGCCGCGCCCGGCGAGGAGGCCGGCGCGTGAGCCTGCTGCTCGTCGAGATCGGCTGCGAGGAGCTGCCGGCGAGCTTCTGCCGCTCGGTGCTGCGCCAGCTGCGCGGCGACGGCGGGGAGGGGCTCGTCTACCGCCTGCTCGCGGACGAGCGCCTGCTGCCCGCCGACGGCGGGGAGGAGGGCGCCGCCAAGTCCGATGCCGAGGGGGCCGCAGGGCCTGACGCCAACGGCGCCGCAGCGCGCTTCGCCGGGCGGCGCCTCCGGGTCTACGTCTCGCCGCGCCGCATCGCCGTGCTCGTCGACGGGGTGCCGGAGCGGCAGCACGCCCTCGTGCAGCGCTTCCGCGGCCCGCGCGCCGACGTCGCCTTCGACGCCGACGGCCGGGCGACCAAGGCCGGCGCGGGCTTCGCCCGTGGCAAGGGCGTGAGGCCCGAGGATCTCGGCCGGGAGACCGTCGGCGGCGTCGAGTTCGTGAGCGCCGAGGTCGAGGCCGAGCGGCGCCCGGCGCTCGACGTGCTGCCGGGCTTGATCCTCGCCTCATCACCGGCATCCAGGTGCCGCGCGGCATGCGCTGGGACCGGCGGCCCGAGGGCGCCGACGAGTACCTGCGCTTCGCGCGGCCGATCCGCTGGCTGGCCGGCAAGCTCGACGACGCGACCCTCGCGACGACCTTCTACGGGCTCGACGTGGGCGACGTGTCGCAGGGACACCGGGTGCTCGGCGCGCCGGTCGCGATCGCCGCGGCCGACCGCTACGAAGCCCTGCTCGCCGAGCAGAAGGTCGTCGTCGACCAGGAGGAGCGCCGGCGGCGCATCGTCGCCGGTCTCGAGGAGCGCGCCGCGGCGCTCGGCGCCCGTTGGGAGGACCCCGGCGACGTGCTCGAGGAGGCGGTCTACCTGGCGGAGTGGCCGTCGGTGCAGCAGGGGCGCTTCGACGAGCGGCACCTGCGCCTGCCGGCGCCGGTCCTCGTCACCGCCATGCAGAGCCACCAGCGCTACTTCCCGGTGCGCGCCGCCGACGGCGGCCTGGCGCCGGTCTTCCTCTACGTCTCCAATGCCGACCCCGCGGCGGCCGAGCTCATCACGCGCGGCAACGAGCGCGTGCTCGAAGGCCGCCTCGACGACGCCGAGTTCGCCTACGACCGCGATCTCGCCGAGGGCGTCGACGCCATGGCGGCGCGGCTCGGCGAGGTCGTCTTCCACGAGAAGCTCGGCACGCTGGCCGACAAGGCGCGGCGCCTCGAGGGTCTGGTCGCCGGGCTCGCTGCCGGCGTGCGCCGGGGCGGCGAGGCCGGCGACGTCTCCGGCGACGGCCACGGCGTGCCCGTCGAGCACTTCGTGCGCGCCGCCGGTCTGGCCAAGGCCGACCTCGTGAGCCAGGTCGTGATCGAGTTCCCCACCCTGCAGGGCACGATGGGCGAGCTCTACGCGCGCCACGCCGGCCTGCCCGAGGCCGTGGCGCGCGCCGTCGGCGAGCACTACCTGCCGCTGTCGGCGACGGCGCCGGGCCCGGCGACGCTCGCCGGCGCCGTCCTCGCCGTGGCCGAGAAGGCCGACAACATCGCCGGGGCCTGGGTCGCCGGCCAGAAGCCGAGCGGCTCGCGCGACCCGTACGGACTGCGGCGCGCGGCGATGGGCATCGTGCGCATCGCCCTCGAGCACGGACTGCGCGTCGCCCTGCCCGGGCTGCTCGCCGCCGCCCTCGACCAGTACGAGGCGCAGGGCGCCATCGAGCTCGCCCACACCGAGCACCGCGCCCTGGTCGCCGAGATGACGGCCTTCGTGTGGGAGCGCCTCGAGGCGCTCCTGCTCGACGAAGGCCTCCCGTATCCCATCGTCGAGGCGGCTCTCGGCGCCGCTGCCGCCGACGTGCCGGCGAAGGCGGCCCGGGCGCGCGCCTTCGCCGACCTCTCCGGATCGGCCGCCTTCGACGACGTCGTGGTCGCCTACAACCGCTGCTTCTCGATCGCGAGCAAGGGTGGGGCGCCTGCGCACCCCGTCGATCCGGCCCGCTTCACCGCCCAGATCGAGGGCGAGCTCGCTGCTGCGCTGGCCGCGGCCGCGGGCCCCGTGCGCGCCGCCCTCGCCGGCCTCGACATCGAGACCGCCGTGGCCGCCGCGGCGCCCCTGCGCGCCCCGGTCGACCGCTACTTCGACGACGTCCTCGTCATGGACCCCGACCCGGCGGTGCGCGCCAACCGGCTCGCCCAGCTCGCCGCGGTCGTCGCCCTGCTCGTCGAGATCGGCGACCTCAGCCGCCTGCCCGTCCCGGCTGCGTCCTGAGCTGATTCAGGAGTCGGGCGTCCGACAGCTGGGGAATACGCGCGTGAGGTCACTCAGGGAGGATGTGATGGCGCAGAAGTACGTCTACCGGTTCAACGAAGGCGACAAGAGCATGAAGGCGCTGCTCGGCGGCAAGGGCGCGAACCTCGCCGAGATGACCGTCATCGGCCTGCCGGTCCCGCCCGGCTTCACGATCACCACCGAGGTCTGCATCCACTACGCGGGCACGGGCACGTACCAGGACGGCGTCGAGGCGCAGGTCGACGACGCGCTGGCCTCGCTCGAGCACGACACCGGCAAGCGCTTCGGCGACCCGTCCGACCCGCTGCTGCTCTCGGTGCGCTCCGGTGCCAGGGCCTCGATGCCGGGCATGATGGACACCGTCCTCAACCTGGGCCTCAACGACACCACCATCCAGGGCCTCATCGCCCAGACCGACAACCCGCGCTTCGCCTACGACTGCTACCGGCGCTTCGTGACCATGTACGGCGACGTCGTCATGGGCCTCAAGCCCGAGGGCGACGAGGGCGACCCGTTCGAGGAGCAGCTCGAGGCGATGAAGAAGGAGCGCGGCGCCGAAGCTCGACACCGACCTCACCGCCGACGACCTCAAGGAGCTCACGGCGCGCTTCAAGGCGCTCGTCAAGGAGCGCACCGGCAAGGACTTCCCCGACGACCCGAAGGCGCAGCTCTGGGGCGCCATCTCGGCGGTGTTCGGCTCGTGGAACAACGACCGCGCCGTCGCCTACCGCGCGCCTCTACGACATCCCCGACACGTGGGGCACCGCGGTCAACATCCAGACCATGGTCTACGGCAACACCGGCGAGGAGTCGGGCACCGGCGTCGGCTTCACGCGCAACCCGGCCTCGGGCGAGAACGTCTTCTACGGCGAGTTCCTGGTCAACGCCCAGGGCGAGGACGTGGTCGCCGGCGTGCGTACGCCGCGCCCCGTCGCCGAGCTCGAGGGCGTCTTCCCCGAGGCCTACGGCCAGCTGCTCGAGGTACAGCAGACGCTCGAGCACGAGCTGCGCGACATGCAGGACTTCGAGTTCACGATCGAGCGCGGCCGTCTCTACATGCTGCAGACGCGCAACGGCAAGCGCACTGGCCTGGCGGCGATCCGCATCGCCGTCGACATGGCCGACGAGGGCCTCATCAGTCCGCAGGAGGCGCTGATGCGGATCGAGCCCGAGCAGCTCAACCAGCTGCTGCGGCCGATCTTCTCCGCCGACGACCGGCAGAAGGCGGTCGGCGACGGGCGCGTGCTCGCCAAGGGGTTGCCGGCCGGTCCCGGCGCGGCCACCGGCCGGGCCGTCTTCAACGCGCCCGACGCGGTCGCCTGGGCGGCGCGCGGCGAGCAGGTCCTGCTCGTCCGCGACTTCACGAGCCCCGACGACATCCGCGGCATGGACGCCGCCCAGGGCATCCTCACCGCCCAGGGCGGGATGACCTCGCACGCCGCGCTCGTCGCGCGGCAGATGGGCAAGGTCTGCATCGTCGGCTGCGGCGCGCTCGACATCGACGTGCGCGCGCGCCGCTTCGAGGTCGACGGCACCGCGGTCACCGAGGGTGACTGGCTCTCGATCGACGGTTTCACCGGCGAGGTGATCCTGGGACAGCTCGAGACGCGCCCGCCCGAGGTCCTGCAGGTGCTGCTCGAGCAGTCGATGAAGCGCGAGGACTCCGAGTCGTACCGCTACTACGCCGAGATCATGCAGTGGGCCGACAAGGAGCGCACGCTCGGCGTGCGCACCAACGCCGACCAGCCCGACCAGGCGGCCAACGCGGTCGCCTTCGGCGCCGAGGGCATCGGCCTCTGCCGCACCGAGCACATGTTCTTCGAGGGCGAGCGGATCATGGACGTGAGGCGGATGATCCTCGCCGACACGACGGAGGAGCGCGAGGCGGCGCTCGCCCGCCTGCTGCCCATGCAGCGCGACGACTTCGCCGGCATCTTCCGCGTGATGGGCAGCCGGCCGGTCACGGTCCGCACCCTCGACCCGCCGCTGCACGAGTTCCTGCCCCACGACGAGGCCGACCAGCGCGCGACCGCCGAGGCGCTCGAGGTCGAGGTCGAGAAGGTGGCGGCGAAGGTGGCCGAGCTGCACGAGAACAACCCGATGCTCGGCCACCGGGGCTGCCGTCTCGGCATCGCCTTCCCCGAGATCACGCGCATGCAGTCGCGCGCGATCCTCGAGGCCGCCTGCCTCGTGGCCAAGGAAGGCGTCAGCGTGCACCCCGAGATCATGATCCCGCTCGTGGGCACGAAGAAGGAGCTCGAGCACCAGGAGGCCGAGGTGCGCGCCGTCGCCGCCGAGGTCTTCGCTGCGCAGGGTGTCACCGTCGAGTACACGGTGGGCACGATGATCGAGATCCCGCGCGCCTGCCTCACCGCCGACCGCATCGCCGAGACCGCCGAGTTCTTCAGCTTCGGCACCAACGACCTCACGCAGATGGGCTTCGGCGTCTCGCGCGACGACGCCGGCAAGTTCCTCCCGCTCTACCTCAAGGAGGAGATCTGGCCGGTCGACCCGTTCGAGAGCCTCGACCAGGAAGGCATCGGCCAGCTCGTCGAGATGGGCATCAAGAAGGGCCGCTCGACCCGCGACGACCTCAAGGTCGGCATCTGCGGCGAGCAGGGCGGCGACCCCGCGACGGTCAAGTTCTGCCATCGCGTCGGCATGGACTACGTGAGCTGCTCGCCCTTCCGTCTCCCGGTGGCCCGCCTCGCGGCGGCTCAGGCCGCCATCGAGGAGCACGGCGAGCTCGAGCTCGAGAAGTGAGGGCCGGCGGCGCCGCTCCGTGGGTTCGCTCGCGCGTGACAAAGAGCTGAGGCTCGAGGACGGCCGGGCGGTGCGCGTGCGCACCGCCCGGCCGCACGACGCCAGGTCTCTTGCACGCCTGCTCGACGCGGTCGCCGCCGAGCCCGACAGCGGTCTTCTGCTCTCGCCCGGCGAGATGAAGGCCCGCGACTGGAAGCACCGCGTCGCCGACAGCCGCGCCGAGCCGCGCTGCCTCATGCTCGTCGCCGAGCTCGACGGCGCCCTCGCCGGCAACCTCGGCTTGCGCCCCGACCCGCACCCGGCCTCGGGGCACGTGCTGTGGGTGGGCATGTCGGTCGCCCGCGAGGCGCGCGGGCTGGGCGTCGGCGGCGCCCTGCTCGAGGCGGCGGCGGAGTGGGCCGCCGCGTCGGGCGCCGAGCGCCTCGTGCTCGGCGTCTTCCCCGAGAACGAGCGCGCCGTGGCCTTCTACGAGCGCCACGGCTTCTTCCGCGAGGGCCTCCGCCGCGGCCAGTACCGCCGCGGCGACGAGTATCATGACGAGATGCTCATGGCTCTCCCCCTCCAGACGCCCTGATGGCCGGTCCCCGTCTGCATGGCGTCCTCGCCACGCTGGCCGGTCTGGCTGCGCTCGCCTTGGCCACGGCGCCGGCCGTGGTCGCCTTCGGCCTCGGCTGGATGAGCCTCGGCTGGAGCTCGGGGACCGAGAGCTTCGGGTACCTGATCGACGACAACTCGATCGAGGCGTGGACGCTCCTCACCCTGGCCTTCCTCGTCTGGGTGCCGCTGGTGCTGGCCGGGCTCATCATGGTGCTCGACCGCCTGGGCCGGCCCTACACGCCGCCCGAGCGCGAGGCGCGCCCCACCAAGTCGGCGCGCCGGCGACAGCGGGCCGGCGTGGGCTACATGGCCGCACGCCGGGCCCCGGGGCCCGGGCCACGGCCGGCTCCGCCGAAGCGGCCGACCAGGCCTCGGGCGAGGGAGGATGAGCTGCGGCCGGAGCCACGGCCGGCGCGACCGCCGGCGCCGCAGCACAGGCCGGCGCGCCCGGCGCCGCCGGCGACGCCCGGCGGGGGTACGCCGGCGACACCCCGCGCCGGCAGGGGCGACACCTGATGCCGCTGATCAGCCGCAACAGCATCGACCAGGTGCTGGCCGCCGCCGACATGGTCGAGATCGTCGGCCACTACACGCAGCTCAAGAAGTCGGGCGCCAACTACATGGGCTGCTGTCCCTTCCACGAGGAGAAGACGCCCTCGTTCTCCGTGAACCCGGTCGAGAAGCTCTACTACTGCTTCGGCTGCGGCGAGGGCGGCAACCTCTTCAGCTTCGTGCAGCGCAAGGAGGACCTCGACTTCGCCGCCGCCGTCGAGCACCTCGCCGACAAGCTCGGCATCGTGCTCGAGTACGAGCAGACCGACGCCCGCGGCGAGGCCGAGCGGCGGCGCCGCGAGCGCCTGCGCGCCGTGCTCGAGCAGACCACGGCCTATTACGAGCGCATCCTGTGGCAGGGCACGGCCGCTGGGACCGCACGCGAGTACCTCGCCGGGCGCGGCTTCGGCGACGAGATCTGCCGCGCCTACCGCGTGGGCTTCGCCCCACCCGGCTGGCAGACCCTGCGCGACGCCGCCGCGGCCAAGGGCTTCACCGACGAGGAGCTGCTCGAGGCCGGCCTCGTCGTGCCCGGGCGCCGCGACCGGCCCTACGACCGCTTCCGCGAGCGCGTCGTCTTCCCGCTGGCCGACGACCGCGGGCGCACGCTCGGCTTCGGCGCCCGTACCCTCGGCGACGAGAAGCCCAAGTACCTCAACTCGCCCGAGACCGCGCTCTACCACAAGAGCGAGGCGCTCTTCGGGCTGCACACCGCCAAGAAGGCGGCGCAGCGCGCCGACCGCATCTACGTTGTCGAGGGGTACACCGACGTGCTCGCCCTCGCCCAGGCCGGCGTGCAGGAGGCGGTCGCGGCGATGGGCACGGCACTCACCGAGCAGCAGCTGACGCGGCTCTCGCGACTCACGCGGCAGCTGTACCTGTGCTTCGACGCCGATGCCGCCGGCCTCGGGGCCATGTCGCGGGCGCTCACCCTGGCTCGCCGGCTCGGTCTCACGATGTACGTCGTGCGCATGCCCGAGGGTCTCGACCCCGCCGACTACCTCACCGGGGGGGCGAGCGGCGACGACTTCCGGCGCCTTGCCGATGACGCGGAGTCGGTGCTACACTACCGCGTCCGCCAGGTCCTCGACTCACACGATCTCGAGCGGTCCGACGGTCGCGCCCAAGCCTTCGCCCTGCTCAAGGGCGTGCTCGCCGACACGGCGAGCCCTATCGAGCGCGACGACGAGGTCCGTCACATCGCCGGCCGGCTGCGGCTCTCCGAGGAGAGTGTGCGCTACCTGCTGCGCAGCGGCGGGGGGGCGACGCAGGCGGCGCGGGCGGGCGCTGCGGCGCCCGCGCCCGGCGCCGCCGTCGCCACCGGCGGCGCCCACGAGCTCGAGGTGCGGTTCCTGGCGGCGTGTCTGGCGGTGCCCGAGGCGGGCGAGGAGCGTCTCGCCGGCATCGACGACGAGTACTTTGGCAGCGCCGAGACGCGGGCCGCGCGGCGCTGGACGGCGGCGCGATTGGCACTGCGAAATGCAGGGAAAAAGACCTCGGCGGCCGAGACCGCCGAGGGTGAGGACGACGGGAGCGAGGTAGTCGCGGAGCTCGTGCTGCGCTCCGGCCAGGAGCCGTTCACCACGACGGTGCTCGACGAGCTCTTCCTGCGCCTGCAGGAGGCGCACGTTGGGCGCCGCATCGCGCGGCTCAAGGTCGAGGCGAGCGTCGGCGATACAGCTTCAGGGCAGGAGCAGCTCGCACGCCTGCAAGAAGTGCGCCGCCGCCTGCGCGAGGCGATCCGCAGGCTCCCCGTCGAGGAGTGACGGAGCGAAGGGCAGGGACACGAGGGTGACCGACATCTCCGAAGAGCGCAAGACCCCCGAGGCTGCCGAGTACGGCATCGAAGAGGTCCGCGTGCTCGTCGACGAGGGCCGCGAGCAGGGCTACCTGAGCAGCGACCACATCGCCGACGCACTGCAGGACGTCGAGCTCACGACCGACCAGATCGACGGCGTCTACAACCTCTTCGCCGACCTCGGCATCGACATCATCGAGGGCGAGGGCGCGCTGCCCGACGGCGCCCCGGCCGAGGCCAAGCCCGAGGAGGAGGTCATCGTCAAGCTCGACCTCTCGGTCAAGACGCCGACCAACGACCCGGTGCGCATGTACCTCAAGGAGATCGGCAAGGTGCCGCTCCTCACGGCCGAAGAAGAGGTGTCGCTGGCCAAGCGCATCGAGCGCAAGGACATGGAGGCCAAGCGCAAGCTCATCGAGGCCAACCTGCGCCTCGTGGTCTCGATCGCCAAGCGCTACGTCGGGCGCGGCATGCTCTTCCTCGACCTCATCCAGGAGGGCAACCTCGGCCTGATCCGCGCGGTCGAGAAGTTCGACTACCGCAAGGGCTACAAGTTCTCGACCTACGCGACCTGGTGGATCCGCCAGGCCATCACGCGCGCGATCGCCGACCAGGCGCGCACGATCCGTATCCCCGTCCACATGGTCGAGACGATCAACAAGCTCATCCGCGTGCAGCGCCAGCTCCTGCAGGACATCGGCCGCGAGCCGACGCCCGAGGAGATCGCGCACGAGATGGGTACAACTCCACAAAAGGTCCGCGAGATCCTCAAGATCAGCCAGGAGCCGGTCAGTCTCGAGACCCCGATCGGCGAAGAAGAGGACTCGCAGCTCGGCGACTTCATCGAGGACGAAGACGCGACGATGCCCGTCGAGGCCGTCAGCGAGATCATGCAGAAGGAGGAGCTGAACCAGGTGCTGAATACCCTGACGCACCGTGAGCGCAAGGTGATCGAGTTGCGCTTCGGGCTCAAGGGCGAGCACCCGCGGACGCTCGAGGAGGTGGGCCAGAAGTTCGGCGTGACGCGCGAGCGCATCCGCCAGATCGAGGCCAAGACGCTGGCCAAGCTCAAGGCGTATCGCGACTCGCAGCGGCTGCGGGACTTCCTGGACTGAGTAAGGGGCGGGCGGGGCGCGGCCCGGCAGGGCCGCGCCCCGCCCGCCCGACGACCGACGCACACGGTCGGCGCCGAGCTCCACCCGCGCCGGCTCTTCATACGACGCGTCGCCGCGACGCGCGCCGTGCCACGGGGTGCGCGCAGGCGGCTTGCAGGGAAAGAGAAGACGATGACCACTGAGAACACCATCGCGATGGAGAAGATCATCGAGATCCTCGACGAGCATCGCGGCGAGGGTCCGCTCGACCACGCCGTCGACGACGTGCGCGCCCTGGTGGCCGAGGGCCACGAGCAGGGCTACCTCGACGCGGGGCGCGTGCACGACGCGCTGCGCGAAGCCGAGCTGACCTCCGAGCAGATGGAAGAGGTGTTCACGGCGCTCGACGACCTCGGCATCGACGTGCTCGGCAGCGAGGTGCCGGCCGCCGCCGCCGAGGGCGCCGGCGAGGAGGATCGCCCGGCGCTCGACCTCTCCGTAAAGGCGCTGCCCAGCGATCCCACTCGCCTCTACCTGCGCGAGATCGGCAAAGTGCCGCTGCTCACGGCCGAGCAGGAGGTCTCGCTGGCGAAGCGCATCGAGCGGCATGACATGGAGGCCAAACGACAGCTCATCGAGGCCAACCTGCGCCTCGTCGTGTCGATCGCCAAGCGCTACGCCGGCCGCGACCTCAGCCTCCTCGACCTCATCCAGGACGGCAACCTCGGGCTGATGCGCGCCGTCGAGAAGTTCGACTGGCGGCGCGGCTACAAGTTCTCGACCTACGCGACGTGGTGGATCCGTCAGGCCATCACCCGGGCGATCGCCGACAAGTCGCGCACCATCCGCGTGCCCGTCCACATGGTCGACACGATCAACAAGCTGATGCGCGTGCAGCGGCAGCTGCTTCAGGAGCTCGGCCGCGAGCCGACCGCCGAGGAGGTCGCCGCGCAGATGGAGATGACCCCGGAGCGAGTGCGGCAGATCAGGAAGATCGGCCAGCAGCCGGTCAGCCTCGAGACGCCGGTCGGCGACGAGGGCGACGCCCAGTTCGGCGACCTCCTCGAGGACGAGGCCGCCGTGGCGCCTCCTGCGGCCGCCGACGAGGTGCTGCAGCGCGAGGGCCTCGGCAGGGTCCTCGCCCAGCTCACGACCCGCGAGCGCACGATCCTCGAGCTGCGCTACGGGCTCACGGGCGACCACCCGCTGACCCTCGAAGAGGTCGGGCAGCGCTTCGGGCTCACCCGCGAGCGCATCCGCCAGATCGAGGGCAAGACGCTGGCCAAGCTGCGCAGCTTCCGCGAGGCGGAGGCCCTGCGCGAGTACCTCGAGTAGCCGGCGCGCATGACCGTCCACGTCCGGACAGTGAGCGAGGGCTGCGCGTGACGGTCCGTGTTGGTGCAGCCGGCCGGGGCCCCACGTGAGCGCACGCGTCCTCCTCGTCTTCCCGGGGTCGCTCTTCGGCGGTGAGTGGGCGCAGGGCCCGCGCGTCAAACCCGAGCTGGTGACCCTCTGGACCGAGCTGCGCCGGGCCGGCCTCGAGGTCGAGGTCCTCGACCTCGAGGCCGAACTCGGTCGGCCGGCCGACGACGCCGGCCGTGCCGCCTTCCTCGCCGGCGCCGAGCGGTTGCTCGCCGCCGGTCCGTCAGGCTCTGACGCCCGTGCGGCTGAGCCCGCTCATCGCCCCGCCGACCTCGCCCTGATCTCCTGCTGGTCGGCCCTGCAGTACTCGGCGGGCGTCGCCGTCGCCGAGCGCCTGCGGCGCCTCCACCCGGAGACGGTCATCGCCGCCCACGGCCACCACGTCTCGGCGCGCCCCGAGGACTTCGCCTACGAGGGCTCGCCGTTCAACTGGCTGATCGTCGGCGAGGCCGAGATGGCGGCCCTCGAGCTCGCGCGCACGGTCGCCGCCGGCGACCGCGACGTGAGCTCCTGCCGGCCGCTCGAGGGCATGCCGCTTCCGCTCGACGCGGCGCATCTGCCCGACAACGCCGGCTACCCGTACGCGCGGCCCGGCCTGCCCGAGATCGCCGTGTCGCTCAGTCGCGGCTGTCCGTACAACGCGCCGGCGTGCCTGCTGCGCCCCGGCGGCGCCGGGTGGCACGCCTACCCGCCCGCCGCCGCCGCCGCCCTGCTCGCAGAGGCCGCCGCCCTCGAGCCCGCGCGCATCGACGTGCTCGACCCGGCATTCGGCTACGACCCGGCCTGGCGGCGCGCGACCTTCGAGCGCCTGGCCCATGCCGACCGCCGCGGCATCGTCGTCAGCGTCGCGGCGCGACCCGAGGGACTGACGCGTCTTGATCTCGACCGTCTCTACCACACTCGGGCCGAGTTGCGTCTCGACGTCGGCACTCTCTCGTGGCACCTGCTGCGCCGCACCGGCGAGGCCGCCGACCCGCGCAAGGCCGTGGCCCACGCCGTCGACCTCCTCACCTACGCCAATGCGAAGGGCATCGTGACCGTCGTGTCGCTCACGTTCAACCGGCCGGGCGAGACCGAGGAGACCGCAGCTGAGACGCTGGACACGCTCGAGACGCTGATCGCGGCGCTGCCCAACACCAGCCTTCGCCTGCAGGCTTCATCGTGGGAGTACCAGCCCTCGGGCGACCTCGAGGCAGACCTCGAGACCCCGCGCCGGCGCTTCGGCACCGAGGTCGTCCATCCCGAGTGGTGGAGGGAGCCGCTGCCCAGCCGCGAGGCGGCGACGGCGGTCGTGGCCAGTGCCGAACTGGCGGGGCGGCCGCCCGGGGACGACAGCTACTGGCGGCCGCGCTTCCACGAGCTCGCGGCGCGGCTCGAGGCGAAGCTCACCGCCGAGGCGCGCCGCGGCCTGCGCAGCCACGAGTCGGTCGGGTCCGAGGCTTACGGTGTGCCCCACGGCTGGCTGAGCGAGCCGCGCTGGCACTGAGGCGGCGATCCGCGCCGCCTCGCCCGGCTACGTTTGTCCGGGTTCGCGGGTGTAGCCTATACTTTGGCGGCTTTCCGAGCGGTCCTCGGTAGCTCAATGGTAGAGCATCCGGCTGTTAACCGGAGGGTTGTAGGTTCGAGTCCTACCCGAGGAGCCAGTCTTCACAGGGCGCCGCGGCCCGCAGGGTCGCGGCGCCCTTCTGCGCCCGCCCTTCTGCAAGGCCTCAGGCAGACCGTGCTGCCACCCGCTTGAGCGGGTCCGTCCACGCCGCGCCGGCGGGGGCCGGCGGGGGCCGGCGGGCGATGCGCCCTGCGGAGGTGTGACATTCGATGATTGCACACCCGCTTCGCGCCCGGGGGCATAGGCGGGGTCGGGCCTCACATGGACAATTGGGCGGCATCACGCCCAATTGTCCAGAGGAGGCTGCAGTGGACCGGCTGGTCGACACCCACATTCTTCTGGGTCGCGAGCAGAAGCGCAGCCTTCGAGTGCTGGCGGCCGACCAAGGCTCCTCGTTGTCGGTCATCGTTCGCGACGCCGTCGATCACTACTTCGGGGTCGTTGCAGGGCCGACTCCGGACCGACTCCGGCTGGCAGCGCGTGCTGCCGTCGGCCGCCTGCGACCGCCCGATGACGGTGCCGCCGACGACATAGGCGGAGGCGAGGGAGGTGCAGAACCGTGGGAGTGACCGCTGCTGCGCAGGCCCACGGCTTGGCGACATGAATCGGCGCATGACGTTCGTCGACGCGGCCGCGCTGGTCGCGGTCCTCGCGCCGGCGACACCAGAGGACCGGCTGGTGGGAGAGGAGTGGCAGTCCGAGCTCGACGCCGGGACGACCCTCGTCACGACCGACCATGGTCTCACCACGGCCAGCGTCGCGCTCCAGCGTAGTCATGGATTGGCGGGACTCACTGTCTTGCATGAGGTGGTCGCGCCGGCGCTGCACGTTGTGCCCTGCACGCCGTCGGACTACGAGCGCGCCGTCGCTGCTCTTCTGGCCACCGACGGCAGCGGCGACGACCTCCGGATCGCCATCGACCGTCAGGTCCGGCGCCGGCTGCGTGTCACGACGGACCTGCGCTGGATCTGATCGCCTGTCCGCGCTGCCCGGCGCGTCGGCTACCCGAGGATCAGCCGCTGCGGGTCGACGTCATCGCGCAGGATGCGGAGCTCCTCCGCGGTCGGCGGCTCGGCGACGCCGGCCCCCTCCACATCGAGCTCGAAGCCGGTGTTCTCGACGATCTCTTCGACGGTGACTCCGGGGAAGCGCTCGGCCAGGTACATCGCCCTCGTGTCCTCGCGGAAGCGGAGCACGCAGAGGTTGGTGACCACGGCGAGCGGTCCGCCGCGGCGGTAGCCGGCATGGCGGCGGCTCTCGCCGCCCTCGAGCCATCCCGGGGTCGTCAGGTAGTCGAGCTTCTCGACGAACTTGCGCGTGCCGTGCTGCATGAAGACGATGAAACCGCTGGCCAGCGAACCCGCGTCGCAGGCGCCGCCGCTGCCCGAGAAGCGCACCGTGGGGTGGTCGTAGTCGCCGATGACGGTCGAGTTCATGTTGCCGTACCGGTCGATCTGCGCGGCGCCGAGGAAGGCGATGGTGTGCAGGCGCCGGTTGGCGACGTAGCTGAACGCCTCGACGAGTCCGGCGTTGAGGTCGGCGTAGGCCATCACGCGCGGGTCGGCGACGGCCATCGGCAGCTCGTCGAGCTGCGGGCCGATGCCGCCGGTCTCGAAGAAGATGTGGGCGTGGGGGGCGTGGATGCGCTTCGCCACGGTCGCGGCGAGCATGGCCACGCCGGTGCCGGCGAAGAGCACGTCGCCGTCGGTGATGAAGCGCCCGGCGGCGATCGCCATCATCTCGCGCGGGGTGTAGGCCGGAGCGTCGGTCATCTCACTCACCTCCGGTCCAGGCCGGGTGCGTAGCCGGCGACGGTGTTGGCGCGGATGCGGGCGAGCTGGGCGCCGCCGACCTTGTCGAGGTAGTCGTCCCAGCTCTCGACGCCGTACACCCACTCCTCCAGGTAGGCGGGCCACTGGTCGTCGTCCTTGGCGGCCGACTTGTAGAGGTTCAGGTGGGCCGGGTCGTAGTCGTAGAAGTAGGGGCAGGCCGTGGGGTGCGCCCCGTAGGCCACGGGCACCACGGCGTCGACGAGGAACGGCGGCAGGGAGTTGCGGTCGGGCTCGAGCTTCAGGAACGAGGCCGGCACGATCTCCTCGCAGGTGACGACCACGGCCGTCGCCGCCTTGCACTGCTCGAGGTCGGCGAAGGTGAGGCCCCTGATGCGGACCGTACCGTCGGTCGAGACCTGCTGGGCGTGGAGCAGGGCGACGTCGGGCGTGAGCGCGGGGAGGAGGGCGACCTGGTCCTCGCCGTGGTCGAACGGGTCGGCCATGAGGTGCGCCTTGTGCGCGGCGACGCCGTCGCGGCCGCGGACGTCGGGCGGGAAGCCCTCGCGCGCCAGGACGTCGGTGCCGAGGCCCGACTTGCTCGGGATGAACGGCACCCCGAGGGCGCCGGCGAGGAAGCGCAGGGTCATCTGGTTGTTGGTGTAGTCCTCGACCAGGAGCTCGCCGCGCTCGACCGCCTTGCGGAAGCGGAAGCAGGTCGGGGCGAAGCGCCCGTTGCCGCCGTAGGCGATCTCGAGGCGGCCGACGCAGCCGGCGCCGACGAGGACGTCGAGCGCCTGGCCGTTCGAGTGGACGACCAGATGGAGGTCGCGGACTCTGCGGCGCGCGATCTCGTACACCAGCGCCATGGGGTTGCGGTTGATGGTGAAGCCGCCGACGGCGATCTGGGAGCCGTCGCGCACGAAGCGCGCGACGGCCTGCTCCACCGTCATGAGCTTGCCTTCGAGGCCGTTGCGCTCGGCCATGAGCGGTGCCTCCTCGTTCGTCCCGGGGGGCCCTGAGATGCGAAGACCCCCAGCGTTGACTGTCGTCTCCGCTGGGGGACATGGCCTCCGGCGCGCCCGGCGGGGGACCGCCGGCGCCGACCATGCGGCAGCGGCAGAATGATACACGGTCGCGGCCGCGGCGCAAGTGCGGGCGGCGTGGGCGGCGCGCGGCGTCGCGTGGCCGGGCCGGCGGACGGCCGCCGGCGCCGCTCGCGGGTGCTACAATGGCGCCGCGAGCCGGGGCCCCGTCTCACCCGCGGCGAGCGACCACACGTGACCGCCGAAGCCAGCGACATCCACGGTCTCACGTTCCTCTTCTCGGGCTACGCCCGCCTGCCCAACGACGTCTCCCACCAGGCGCTCTACAAGCGCGTCGGCGTGGTCGTCGAGGTCGACCAGGACGGCGCCATCGTCGGCTGCACCTCGTCGCTGATGATGGACCTGGCGCGCGACTTCTTCGGCCGCCTTCTGGCCGGGCGCTCCGTGCTCTCCGAGCGCGCCGAGATCGAGGCCGAGATCCGCTTCCGTTATCGGGGGCACTCGCAGGCGGCGCTGATCTCGGCCATGCACAAGGTCTTCGAGGCCGTCGACCAGTCGCCGCTCGTGCTCGGCACCGCGGCAGGCTCGCTGCCCAGCGCCAAGCAGCCCGACGTCGGCACCGAGACCTACGGCTGAGGCGACGGCGAGGCGGGGGCGGCGACCGCCGAGGCGGTCGCCGCCCCGGCCGCCCTGCCGCTCGGCGCCGGCGAGCGGCTCGTCGGCGTTGCGGCGATCTTTCGCGCCGCGGTCGCCTCGCCGTCGTACGCCCGTCCGAAGCCCGCTCCATTTCGGAGAAACGGGCGGGCTTGCACGGGCGTTCGGCGGGTGTATCATGGGCGACGCTGCATACAGAGCCGCAGGTGGGCGCCGTCTCCGCCCCCTCACGCCAGGCTCCGTACCCCCAGCGAGCGCGGTAGCGCGCCCTGGGGGTCTCGGCCGTTAAGGGGCTGCCGCAAGGCCGGCGCCGCCGGTCGTGTCCACAGGTATCCAGGGTCCCAAGGAGGCAGCATGGACTTCCGTTACACCACCGAGCAGGAGATGTACCGTCAGGCGATCCGCGAGTGGCTGACGAAGAACGTCGAGCCCCGCGCCCGCGCCATCGACGAGGCCGAGGACGGTATCCCGACCGATATCACCGCCGGTATGGCCGAGCTCGGCATGTTCGGCGTGACGATCCCCGAGGAGTACGGCGGCATGCCGCTCCCCGACGACGAGCGCCTGATCTACGCGATGATCACGGTGCACGAGATCGCCCGCGCCGACCTCTCGATGAGCACCCCGGTCTACACCCTGCTCACCATCGGCTGGTCGTACATCATCAATCGCTACGGCACCGACGAGCTGAAGCAGGAAGTGCTGCCGGCCGTCGCCGCCGGCAAGGCGTTCGCCGGCATCAACACGACCGAGCCGGGCGGAGGCTCCGACCTCGGCGCCATCAAGACCATCGCCCCGTGGGACGAGGCCAAGCAGGCCTACGTCATGAACGGCGAGAAGGCCTACGTCTCGGGCCCCAAGGAGTGCGAGAAGTGGGGCGCGCCGAGCGGCCACTGCACGCTCGTCAAGACCGACCCGAACCAGGGCCACAAGGGCATGACCTTCATCTGGGTGCCCGCGCACCTCGACGGCATCACCTACACGACCTACAAGGACATGGGCCGCATGGGCCTCTCGACCGGCGGCTGGATCTACAAGGACGTCGAGCTGCCGAAGAAGTACGTCCTCGGCGAAGAGGGCAAGGGCTTCTACGTCAACATGGACGGCTTCAACGCCGCCCGCGTGCTCGTCGCCGCCGCCTGCCTCGGCGGGGCCGAGAAGGCGCTCGAGATCAGCGGCGAGTACACCGCCCAGCGCAAGACCTTCGGCAAGCCGCTCGGCAAGTGGGAGGGCATCTCCTTCGAGATGGCCGACGACTGGATGCAGCTCGACATGCTGAAGCTCAACCTGCTGCGCGGCGCCTGGATGATCGGCCAGGAGCACACCAACCCGGGCCAGTTCGGCCGCAAGGAGATCAACAAGGTCATCTCGACCTGCAAGTGCCTCAGCCCGACGCTCTGCCACGACATCGCCCGCCACGGGATGATGTACCACGGCGCCTTCGGCTACACGAAGGAGACCCCGCTCGAGATGCTGCTCCGCGGCGTCATGAGCTACGAGGTCGGCGCCGAGGGCGGCCTCATGATCATGCGCGGCATCATCGCCCGCGACGAGTGGGGCGAGACGCACAACCCGTTCAAGGACTGAGCGGGCGCTGACGAGGACCCCGGGCCGGGCCGTCTGACGGCCCGGCCCGTCGGGGGCGGGGCGCCCGTCCGGCGCCCCGCCCCGCGGGAGCCGGGTCGCCGGCAGGCGGCCCCGGCTCCCGGAAGACCTGAGAGCCGACGAGAGAGGGCGGAGATGGAGAAGGTCGAGTGCATCGTCGTGGGCGGCGGCCTCGCCGGCCTGTCCGCGGCCTACGGTCTCGCCGACGCCGGCGTCGAGGTCATGGTGCTCGAGCGCGGCGACTACTCGGGCGCCAAGAACGTGACCGGCGGGCGCCTCTACGCGAGCCCGATCAGGAGCTTCTACCCGGAGCTCTGGGAGGAGGCGCCCTTCGAGCGCGCCGTCGCCCGCGAGCTGGTGACCATGCTCGGCGACGGCGCCCAGACGACGATCGAGGTCGCCTCCGACCGCTTCACCGAGGGGCAGCCGCAGTCGTACACCGTGCTGCGCGCCCGCTTCGACCAGTGGCTCGCCGAGAAGGTCGGCGAGAAGGGCGGCATGGTCGTCCCCAACATGAAGGTCGACGCCCTGCTGCGTGAAGAGGGCCGCATCATCGGCATCCGCGCCGGCGAGGACGAGATCGGCGCCGACGTGGTGATCGTCGCCGAGGGCGTGCTGCGGCTGCTCTCGAGCGAGGCCGGCCTGGCGGCCGAGCCGGTCGACCGCGACCACGCCCTCGGCTTCAAGGAGGTCATCGAGCTGCCCCTCCGGCGTGATCGAGGACCGCTGGCACCTCAACCCCGGCGAGGGCGCCGCGCAGCTCTTCCTCGGCAACGTGACCGACGGCATGCTCGGCGGCGGCTTCCTCTACACCAACAAGGAGAGCATCTCGCTCGGCGTCGTCGTCGGCATGAAGGCGATGCGCGAGCGCGCCGAGAAGATCAAGCCGCGGGACCCGAGCGAGTCCTACGAGCTTCTCGACCGCTTCAAGGCGCTGACGCAGATCAAGCCGCTGGTCGCCGGCGGCACGGTCGCCGAGTACTCCGCGCACGCGATCCCCGAGGGCGGTATCGCCGCCGTGCCGAAGCTCGCCGGCGACGGCTACCTGATGGCCGGCGACGCCGCCGGGCTGGCGCTCAACGCGTTGATCACGGTGCGCGGCATGGACTTCGCCATCGCCTCGGGCTACTACGCCGCCGAGACGGTCAAGGCGGCGAAGGCGCGCGGCGACTTCAGCGCCGCCGGGCTCGCCGGCTACGAGGCGTCGCTGCGCGGCAGCTTCGTGCTCAAGGACCTCGAGACGGCGCAGCCAGATCCCCGCCTTCATGGAGAACCCGCGCCTCTTCACGCACTACCCGCGTGCCGTCTCCCGCCTGCTCGAGCAGATCTACACGGTCGGTCCCGGCCCCACGCCGGGGCTCTTCAAGACGGCGTGGGGCGGCATCCGCCGCGACTTCATGAACACCGGCACCGTCAAGGACGCCTGGTCGGCGCGCAGGATCTGAGGTGATGGGATGAGCGACGAGAGCACCGTGAACGGCGCGACGCCGGCGAACGACGCGACGACGGCGGCCGCCGCGGACGACACCGGCGCCGCCGGTGGCGGCGCCGCCGGCGGCGCGAAGGCCGCGATGGCCATCGACGCCAAGCTCGGCCTCGACGTCTTCAAGCTCGACAAGGAGCCGCACATCGTGATCGACACCGAGGTGTGTCGCACGCTGTGCGTGGACCGGGCCTGCCTCTACGTCTGCCCGGCCAGCCTCTACGAGCTCGACGACACGGGCCGCATGACGGTCAACTGGGAGGGTTGTCTCGAGTGCGGCACCTGCATGATCTGCTGCGACAAGCGGGCCCTCACGTGGAAGTACCCGAGCGGCCCGTACGGCGTGCAGTACCGGATGAGCTGAGGCGCGACGGGCGCATGAAGGAGAGGTGACGGCGTGGACATCGTCGTGTGCGTGAAGACCAACCCCGACCTGCAGATGGTGCGGGTGAAGAACCGGGAGGCGGTGGTCGAGGCCGTGCCGTACAAGCTCGGCGACCTCGACAAGAACGCCCTCGAGACGGCGGTTCAGCTGCGCGACGCCGCGGGCGGCACGGTGACCGCGGTGAGCGTCGCCGAGGGCAACCGCAAGCTCCGCGAGACCATCAAGGAGGCGCTCGCCATGGGCGCCGACAGCGCGGCCGTCGTCGACGACCCCGCGCTGGCCGGGGCCGACCCGGCGGCGGTGGCGGCAGTGCTCGCCGCCGCCGTCAAGAAGCTCCCGGCCTGCGACCTCGTCCTCTTCGGCGAGGGCTCGACCGACAACTACTCGGGCCAGGTCGGGCCGCGCGTCGCCGAGCTGCTCGGTGTGCCGCAGGTGGGCTTCGCGCGCAAAGTGGAGGCGGTCGACGGCGCCGTCCGCTGCGAGCGCAGCATGGACGAGATGATCGAGACGCTCGAGGTGGCGCTGCCCGCCGCCGTGACCGTGGTGAGCGAGATCAACGAGCCGCGCATCCCGTCGCTGATGCACATCATGAAGGCCAAGAGCAAGCCGGTGGAGGAGTGGACCCTCGCCGACCTCGGTCTCGACGCCGGCGCCGTGGCGCCGAGGCGCGAGATCGTCGCGAACCTCGCCGAGGAGCAGGACCGCAAGCACGTCCTCTTCGAGGGGTCCGCGGCCGAGCAGGCCGACGCGTTCGTGAACGCGCTCATCAAAGAAGGCGTGCTGGGGAGGTGAGGTGAGTCATGGCAGATCTGCTCGTCTACAGCGAGAGGACTGAGACCGCGCGCGAGCTGCTCGCCGCGGGACGCAAGATGGCGAAGGAGCTCGGGCTCGGCGTGTCGGCCGCGGCGCTCGGCGAGGGCGCGAAGGCGGCGGCCGCGGAGCTCGGGGCGGCCGGCGCCGACCGCGTGTTCGTGAGCGAGGACGCGGTCTTCGAGGGCCGCCCGGCCGACGCCGTGGCCGCCGCCCTCGCCCAGATCGCCGCCGCGGCCGGCGCGAGCGTCGTGCTCGTCGGCTCGACGCGGCGCGGCAAGGAGACGGCGCCGCGCCTCGCGCAGAAGCTCGGCGCGGCCTGCGTGAGCGACGTCACGAGCCTCGAGCTCGAGGCGGGCGACCTGGTCGCCGGGCGCTACGCCTTCGGCGGCGCGACCGTCGCCCGCGAGAAGCTCGACGAGCGACGTCAAGGTCGTGGCCGTCATGCCCAAGACCTTCTCGGCGGAGGGCGCCGAGGCGGGCGCCGGCGAGGTCGTCGAGCCGCAGCTCGACGTGGCCACCGGCGTCAGGGTCGTCGAGCGCCGCCCGAAGGAGGGTGACGTGGTCAACCTCGACGCCGCGCCGCGCATCGTCGGCGTCGGGCGCGGCTTCAACGCCCGCGAGGACCTGCCGCTCGCCGACGAGCTCGCCGCCGCCCTCGACGGGGTGGTCGGCTGCACGAAGAGCCTCGCCGACTTCGAGTGGCTCGGCGAGGACCGCATCATCGGCCTCTCCGGCGCCAAGACCGCGCCCGACCTCTACCTCGGCGTCGGCATCTCCGGCCAGATCCAGCATACGGTCGGCATCGCCCAGGCGAAGCTGATCGCCGCCGTGAACAAGGACAAGGAAGCGCCGATCTTCGAGCTCGCCGACTACGGCATCGTCGGCGACCTCTACGAGGTGGTGCCGGCACTCGTCGAGCGCCTGAAGAGCGTCTGAGCGCCTGAGAGAGCGTCTGAGCGCCTGGCGGCGGCCGGCCCCCTCCGCGCCGCCGCCCGACGAAGACGGTGCGACGATGACGGCGGCGGCCGCTCCCCCGTGAGCCGCCGCCCGAGCCGCACGAGTTGCTCCCGGGGTGAGAGACGGCGCGCCGGGAGCGCACCGGGGCGGGGCCGCGCCAGCGGCCCCGCCCCTCCCCTTGCCCGCCGTGTCGGCGACGCGCCCGGGTCGAAGCTCCGGTCGAACGTCGACGCGAGCTGGCCGGAGGTGCGGCCGGACAGCTCCGCGACCGCAGTCGCCCTCGGTACCCGGCGAGCGGCCGGTAGCCTATCACCGAGGGGCCGCGCCCCCGAGAGGTTGACTCAGGCGGCCCCCGGCACCGGCCTTGGCGGCTCCGTCAATCTCCCAGCCGCTCGAGGTGCGGGGAGAAGGCGACGAGCGGCCGCGGGTCGTCGCACGGCAGCCCGGTGAGCATGTCGCGGTCGCCGATCGCGTCGGCGGTCTCGCCGGCACCGGCGCCGTCGAGCAAGCCCTCCACCGCCTCCAGACAGCGCACGGTCTCGACGACGGCCAGCGCGAAGATCTCCTCGAGCGTCTCCGTGCGCGGTTCGTCCGGCACCGACGGCCGGAACCAGCGGCGCCTCGTGCGGGCGAGGTCGACGACGAGCGGGAGCGGGTCGTCGGGGTACAGCTGCGTGCGGTTCAGCACCCCGGCGTGGTCGATCACGGGCGCCAAGATGGTCAGCAGCCTCGTGACGGGCGCGCGTCGGTCCGACATGGCCGAGTAGACGAGCGCCATGTCGCGGAAGGCCGCGCGCCCCTCCGCGGCCGAGAAGGCGACGCCGTGGACGTCGCGGAGCGCGCGCGCGATCACGTTCGCGACGACCGCTGTCTGCGCGCGCGACATGCGCAGCAGCCGGGAGCGCCGGATCCAGGCCGGGTCGGCGGACCGCTGCTGCCGCAGCATCACGTCGATCGAACCCTCCAGCAGGCCGTGCCGCCGGAACGCCAGAGCACGCGACTCCGGGTCGGCGCGTTCGGTGATGTCCCCGGTCCAGTACATGATCCACGGGTGGGCCTCGGCGTCGAGACAGAGGTGCGCCGCGTACCCGCAGGCGAACGCGAGGGCGATGGCCCGCTCCTCCGCGGGCAGTCCGGCGGCCTGGTCGAAGAGGCTGTGAAAGACGTCCCGCATGCGGTGCTGATGCACGAGGAAGGCAAGGTACCTGCGGCTCCTCCCGCCGGACCAGACGCGCGTGTAGAAGAGGAAGTCCGGCCCCTGCGCCCCGACCTTGTAGGCGTCCGCCTCGGCGTCGAGCAGGCGAGCGAGCGGGCCGGGGCGCAGGCGCGCCCGCGCCTTCTCCGCCACCTCCCAGTGCGCCAGCATGTCGGGCATCTTGTCCTCTCTCTCGGTCGGGCTCTCACCTTCGACGACGAGGGCGCGCACTCCTCGCCGGCCGCGCATACTGCGCCGGTCGCTTGCTCCTCGCGAGCCGTATGCTCCTCGCGGGCGTACGCACCACGCCGGGCGCACGCACCCCGCCGCGACGCCACGCCCGTAGCGGGCGCCGGCGAGGACAACTGCGAATGACAGCGACTGTGGCCGGGCCGGCCCGACGTGCTGATACCATTGGTCGACGCCGACGCGTTCCGCCCGGCGCGGGATTCCGCCGCACCGGGGGTGCGGGCGCCTCGCGGGGGAGAAGCCGAGGCCCTCGAGAGTCGCGTACAGTGGGCCTATAGCTCAGCTGGTTAGAGCAGCCGACTCATAATCGGCCGGTCGCAGGTTCGAGTCCTGCTGGGCCCACCAAGCACTAGCATTATCGTAGGTCGTTCTGACCGTCAGCATTGAGCCTGTCACCCCTATGGATGGCAGGCTCTATTTGTTGAGTTCGAGCTGTCTGGGAAGGCACCTGAACCAGACTCGAACCAGCCATCGGCAAGCAGTTCGAGAGGCAGATCGGCCGGCCACCGACCGCAAGTACCGACTCTCCTGTGGAGTTGCTTGCGTGGCATGGTAGTCAGTGTTACTATGTAGCGGTACTCATCGTCATTGAGTAGCACAAAGGAAGTGTTCTATGTCTAAGCAATCGACCGAGATGCTCAAGGGGATCCTGGAGGGTATCGTCCTCGCGATCCTATCCGCCCGATCCGCATACGGCTACGAGATTACGACGTGGCTGCGGAATCAAGGCTTCTCCGAAATAGCCGAGGGCACGATCTACGCGCTACTCATCAGGATCGAGCAGCGCGGTTTCGTCGATGTGGATAAGGTCCCATCTGAGAAGGGGCCTCCACGCAAGATGTACTCCCTCAACGCTCAGGGACGCGAGTATCTCGAAGAGTTCTGGAGGACTTGGAGCTTCCTTACAGAGCGTTTGGAACAGCTCCATCAAGGAGGCAAGTGACATGGCAGCAAAGTGGATCGAGTTGGTCACCGGATCGCTCGAACAGAAGAAGCAGTACAAGCAGTACAAGGCTCGCATCGAGGCGTTGCCCGAGCCGTATGGCTCCGTCGCCAAGGCGTTCCAGCGGTACTTCCTGTACTACGGAGGTGTCGTCGATGGCGAGACCATCCTCAAGATGATGGACGACTTCGTTGAGCTCTGGGAGCGCGCCGCCGCAGACGGCACGTCGGTGACGGCCATTGTCGGAGATGATCCAGTCGAATTCGCTGAGACCTTCGCGCAGGCCTACACCGGTAAGCAGTGGATCGACAAGGAACGCGCCCGCCTGGCTACGGCAATCGAGGCCGCGGAGCGGGGAGATCACAAGTGACCACGGAATCAGTCATTCAAGTTCGAGGCCTGGAGAAGTCCTCAAGCGCTTCCGTGTGCTAGAACGTTATTGACCTAGTAGCCGCTGGACCTCTAGCCGTAAGTTCGAGAACTGTCTGGTTAGGTCCACCAGCCTCGTCACGTTGACGACGTTTCTCCCTGTAAATGAGCTTCACCCGGCGGCCGGTCGCCTGCCCACCGGGCAGCTCAGCTCGCAGCGCCGGCAGTACTTGACGCCGTACTGAGGCCCGTCGTCGCCCTTCGGTAGCGCCATCTCGACCTCTTCGAAGGCGTTCATGGTCGAGGCCAGGGCTGCACCCTCTTCGTCGCTCGCCGTCATCGCCCTGGCCGCCTCATCGACGTCCCGCGACATCTTGGTGTTGCAGGTCACCCGGTCGTAGGTGCCGTTGAGGCCCGGCAGCGCGGACTGCCCCAGCTCCGCGGACGAGTAGACCGTGCGGTCGAAGGCCTTGACGGGGCAGGCCCTGCGGCAGGGTTGCTCGCAGCCGTCGCACGGGTCGAAGTGGATCGGGCCGGTGGCCTTGGCCGCACGGTCCAGCAGCAGCGCCCGCCAGCGGATGCGCGGGCCGTACTCGGGCGTGATCACGAGGTTGTTCTTGCCGATGCGCCCGAGGCCCGCCCCGACGGCGGCGTCCTTCAAGAAGATGCCGGTGCTCTCGATGAAGTACGGCGGGCGGTGGCTCTTGACCGAGTGCGTCTCCTCGAGCCATTCGGAGAGCTCCTTGACGATGCGGATGAGGATGCGGTTGCCCGGCGTCCCCTTGCCGTCGTACCAGTCGAGCTCGGGCTGGTCGGCGGGGTGGGCGACGCCGATCACGACGGCGGAGACCGCGTCGGCGGGCCACTCCACTTCGTGGTGCAGCGCCTCCTCCGGTGCATCCTGCCAGTGCACCTCGGGGTCCATGCCGATCTTCGGGTAGATGCGGTGCGACGGCGACACCCGCAGGGCCTCGACGTCGGCGACCCCGGCGACGGACGCGCCCAGGGACTTGGCCTTCTCGACGAGAGTGGCGGTGAACTCCGATTCGGGAAGCATTGCCGTGCGTCACTCCTTCCGCGGAGGGGAGCGCCTGGCGGCGCCGGCCTCGGTGACTGAGGTACATACTAGAGCCTATGCCGGCCACCGTGGGCCTGCGCCCCTCTCCGTTCACCGTCTCCAAGCGGCTGACCTTGACCGGCGTCCGCGCCGCCGGGCCCGTAGACCGGCGTCGATCCATCGGCTAGGGTGACGTGCGGGTCTGGGCCCTGAGCTTCGCTCCGCGGCGTCGCGACGCCGGCATCGCAGCGAGCCCAAGCGGGTCCCGCGGTCGAGTTGTCCCGGCAGGAAAGGGTGACGCAGTTGCAGGAGACAAGGTCCGTCGAAGTCTGCCTCTCGCCGGTGCTCTTCCCGCACATCCTGGCGAAGGATGACTTCGTCGTCGTGCTCGTCGACATCCTGCGCGCCACGACGACGATCTGCACCGCGGTCGCCAACGGCGTGGAGGCGATCATCCCCGTGGCGACGCACGACGAGGCGCGGCGGCTCAAGGCAGAGGGGTTCCTGGTCGCCACCGAGAAGGACGGCGTGCAGCTCGACTTCGCCGACTTCGGCAACTCGGCCTTCAGCTTCACGGCCGACCGCGTCGCCGGGCAGACCCTCGTCTACTGCACGACCAACGGCACGCGCGCGCTGCACATCGCGCAGGGCGCCAGCGCCATCGCGATCGGCGCCTTCATCAACCTCTCCGCGCTGACCGAGTGGGTCACCAGGCAGCGAAGGGACGTGGTCGTGCTCTGCTCGGGCTGGAAGAACCGGTTCTGCCTCGAGGACACCCTCTACGCAGGGGCGCTCGCGGCGAAGCTGCTCGAGACGGATCTGCTTCCGCACCGAGTGCGACGCGGCGCAGGCGTCGATGGACCTCTGGAGCCTCGCCCGGGGCGACCTGCTGGGCTACATCGAGAAGGCCGCCCACCGGCACCGTCTGAAGAGGCTGGGGCTGGACGACGTGCTCCCGTACTCGTTCACCTGCGACCTGGTGCAGGTCGTGCCGGTGTTCGACGGCAGCGTCATCAAGGGGGACGGGGCGACCTGAGCCCTGGCGCGCCTCGAGGGGCAGCGACGGGCTCAGTCCCCTTCGCGCCTCGGGGTGCTGAGCCTGCGTGGCCTCGGGGGCTCTGCGCGCCGGACGGCGACGCCTTGGAGCCCCGTGCCCGTGTCGCTCCCTGCTGCGGAACGCACTGTGGGGTGGCAGTGGGCATCCAGCGGCCCGTCAAAGCCAGTCTCGCAACTCCTCGAAGCCCGAGAGGACGTCGTCGAACGCGGGATAGGGGCCATAGAAGAGGATGCGGCACTGGCTCTCGTAGTCCCGTCGCAGTTGCCGCCCGAGGGCGTCTGGCGGGAAGAGCGCCTGACTCGCGCGCGAAGCCGAGGCCCTCGGGTGGCCGGTAGCTCCTCGGGAAGAACTGCCGGCTCTTCACGTCGTAGTCGCGCCTGATCTCGTCGTACTCCGGGGTGCGCAACATCTCGCGGACGTCGGCAAGCTGCCCAAGAGCGTGCAGGTCGGCGTAGTGTCTCGCGTCGCGCCCGACCGGTGTGCCCTCGAGACGAAGCCGCTCGACCTTGCCGTGAATGGTGAAGAGCTTCTCGACGAAGGTGCGGCGGTAGTGCAGGAGGGTCATGGTGAAGGGCTCGGCGTCGTCGGCGATGTCGCGCAGGCCATGATCGCGCACGAATCGACCCGCGTACGATGTCAGCTCGACGCGCTCGACGGGGCGATCGCCGCTCTGGATGCCGGGCTCGACCTTCAGCGCGGGCCTGATGGACTGCGGCGGGCCGAAGACCGACTCGTACCCGAAGTAGTCCTCGCGCCCAGTGACTTGACCGTGTGGCTCTCGTCGGGCAGCAGTGTGAGGCCGGGGTGAGCGCCGACGGCGTCTCTCAGCTTCTTCATCTCACGGTCGATGCCGCGCTTGCTGAGCGCCGGCACGAACCCCTGCGGATTGAGGAAGAGATCGATGTCCTCGGAGAAGCGTTTGATCAGCCCCCAGCCTCTCGGACAGGCTCGTGCCGCCCTTGAACACCACCTGCTCGGAGAAGGCTTCTTCGACGACTCTCAGCGCCTCGGTGACGTAGTAGTCCTTCTCGACGAACTGCTCCGGGATAGCGTGCTCCTCGGCAGCCGCCACGAGCACGTCGCGGAAGTCGGGGTGCTGGAAGAGCTTCACTTCGCCTGCCAGGACTTGGCGAAGCGAAGTGCGTCGAGCTTGCCGAAGTCGAACCGCGAGAGCGGATTCAGGCTCTCCCGCAGGGCATCGAGCGCGTCCTCCTCAGCGCCGAGCTCCTGCCCGAGCGCCCCGAGCATGGCGCGCACGCGGGGAGGCTCGTCGAGCGCTGCCTTGGCCAACCGCGAGTACGATGCCCGATCGCGCAAGAGACTCTTGAGGCGAGCGACCGTGTCGGCCGCAGGGAGGTCACTCGTCGCCGCCCGAGCGCGCAGGAGCTCGAGAACGGCGCCCTCCTGCTCGCTCAGCCCGCGCCGGCTCGCGGGCCGATTGAGGGTCAGCGACCAGGCATCAGGCCGCGCGCCGGGGCTCGACGACGGCGTGGCGTAGTGAGGACGGGCGGGGTTCTGCGTCGAGAGACCGAGCGTGTTGGCGGCGGTGACTCCGGAGGGGTGCACGGGCGCCTTGAGCACGCGGGCCATGACTTGGCCCTGCATCACGCGACTCTCGCCTAGGATCGAGGTGCGCGGTCTGAAGTAGGTGCCCTTGTGGACGCGCCGCAGCGCGCCTTGCCGCGCGAGGCGTGACAGTGCCTGGCTCACTGCCTGGGGAGGAAGGTCACGGAAGTCGTCGTGCCGCCACAGGCGCTCGCCGCCGTGTGCGACACGATCACGGACCGTGGCGGCGGCGAGGCCTGCTCGGCCACGCATCGGTTGCTCGGGTTGCGTTGACATGACGCAAGCATCTGCTCCGTCCCGATAAATGTCAAGTTTTAGTGAACGAAAACATGACATTATCAACCGGCTGGGATTGGATTTCGGTGCAGTACGAAGGCGTCGCGGGGTCGCCGCCGCGTGACGCGGCGCCGCGCCGGTCGCGTGACGTTCGCCCGGCCCGGGGGTATCCCTCCCGAAGACCTCGCTGTCGCCACGTCGCGCGCCAGCGCTTTCGCCCACGCCGAGGTCCCGCTTGAGCCACGACCACTCGCAGCGCACGCATCGGGCCTGTCCGCCGCCGGCCGCCACCGCCGCCCGCTGCGCATCGCCTTCGTCCTGACCCTGGCGTACGCCCTGGTCGAGGGCGTGAGCGGCGTGCTGCTCGGCTCGCTGGCCCTGCTCTCCGACGCCGGCCACATGCTGACCGACGTCGTCGGCCTCGGCATGGCCCTCGCCGCCGTTCAGCTCGCGGGCCAGACTCGTGACCCCGGCCACACGTACGGCCTGTACCGTCTCGAGGTGCTCGCCGCGCTCGCCAACGCGGTGCTGCTCTTCGGGGTCGCGGCCTACGTGCTCTACGAGGCGGCCGCCCGTTTCGCGGAGCCGCCGGACGTGCCCGGCGTCCCCCTGCTCGTCGTCGCCGGCCTCGGGCTGCTCGTGAACCTGGTGTCGTTCGGGCTGCTGCGCGCCGGGGCGAAGGAGAGCCTCAACGTCCGCGGCGCCTTCCTCGAGGTCTTCTCCGACATGCTGGGCTCGGCGGGCGTGATCGTCGCCGGCATCATCCTCGTGACGACCGGGTGGCCCTACGCCGACCCGATCATCGGCGCCGGCATCGGCCTCTTCATCCTGCCGCGCGCCTGGCGGCTCGGGCGCGACGCCTTGCGCATCCTGCTCGAGATCGCGCCGGAGGACGTAGACGTGACGGTCGCCCAGAGCAGCCTCGCCGGCCTGCCCGGCGTCGTCGACGTGCACGACCTGCACGTGTGGACGCTGACCTCGGGTATGAACATGGCGAGCGGTCACCTCAGCGTCGCGACCGCCGCCGACGTCGCCCCGGTGCTGCGGGCGGCTCACGTGCTGCTCGCGCAGGAGTTCGATGTCACGCACGCCACGCTGCAGGTCGAGCCCGAGGACCCCGGGTTCGAGTGCGTCCCGTGCCCGGCGTCGCCGGCGACGACCGCGGCGCTCGCTCACAGTGACGCGGAGTCGGATCGGGCGCCGGGCACGCGGCCCGGTGGCTGAGGCGGGTTTGCGCGCCGGCCGCTGAGGCGCGTCCTCGGGCCGGCGGCTGAGGCGCGTTCGTGGGCCGGCCCGCTGAGGCGCGTCCGCGGGCCGGCCACCGGGCGAGTGCTATCATGCCGGCGGTCCGCGTCGTCGTCATCGTGCCTGCAGGAGGGTCCCGATGCGCTACCGCTTCTTCACCTGCGACGTCTTCACCGACACGCGCTTCGGCGGCAACCAGCTTGCCGTCCATCCCGAGGCAGAGGGGCTGACCGCCGAGCAGATGCAGCACATCGCGCGCGAGTTCAACTTCTCGGAGACGACCTTCGTGCTGCCCTCCGAGCAGGGGCACGATCGCCGCGTACGCATCTTCACGCCGACGCAGGAGGTGCCCTTCGCCGGTCACCCCAACGTTGGCACCGCGTTCGTGCTCGCGAAGACGGGCGCGTTGGGGGCGCTCGACGCGCCGCGGACCGTCACCTTCGAGGAGGACGCGGGGCTCGTGGCGGTCACCATCGAGCGGCGCGAGGGCGAGCGTATCGCCTGTGAGCTGAAGGCGCCGCAGCGGCTGTCGCTGGGCGGCGCCGTCGCGGCGGAGGCCGTGGCGGCGGCGGTCGGCCTCACGGCCGACGACATCGCCGCCACGGCTCACGCGCCGCTCGTCGCCTCGGTCGGCCTGCCGTTCGTCATCGCCGAGCTCAGGGACCGCGACGCCCTCGAGCGGGCGCGGCCGAACCTCGCCGGCGCCGAGGCCCTGCTCGCCGCCGGCGCCGAGGTGCCGGACGTCCACCTCTACGTGCGGTCGGAAGGCCGCTCCGGCGACGGGTTCGACCTGCGCACCCGGATGTTCGCGCCTCTCGACGGCATCCCCGAAGACCCCGCCACCGGGAGCGCCAACTGCGTGCTGGCCGCCCTCCTGAGCCATCTCGAGACGGAACGGGACGGGGCCTTCGCCTACCGCATCGCGCAGGGCTTCGAGATGGGGCGACCGAGCGTCCTCGAGGCCCGCACCGAGAAGCGGGACGGCGAGGTCACGGGCGTGTGGATCGGCGGCGAGAGTGTCATGGTGAGCGAGGGGTTCATCGAGGTCTGAGGACGGGGGCCGGCCTCACGCAGCGTGCGGCCGGCCCGACGACGGCGCCGATCCACTGGGCGCAGCGTTGTCTCGATGCCCGCTCCATAGCCGACGTCCTGCTGATGACGTATACTTTCACACTAGAAGATACGTCAGACCGGCTCGCCGCAAAGGGGTCCGCCCATGCAGACCAAGCTCACGCTCCGCCTCGACGACGCACTCATCGGCAGCGCGAAGCGCCACGCCGCCAGGTCGGGCAGGTCGGTCTCGCAGCTCGTGGCCGACTACTTCGCGTTGATCGACGCCGGCGACGAAGCGTCGGGCGTCGAGCTCACTCCCCGCGTGCGTGCGCTGCTCGGGGTGCTGCCTCCCGACGCTTCCGACCCTGACAGCTACCGTCGGCACCTCGAGAGAAAGCACCGGTGAGAGTGCTCTTCGACACCAACGTGGTGCTCGATGTACTCCTTGCCAGGGAGCCGCACGCCGCGACCGCCGCGCGTCTCTTCGCCCTGGTCGACACCGGCAAGCTCGAGGGGTCGCTCTGTGCGAGCACCGTCACGACCGTGCACTACCTTGCCGCGAAGGCCACGGGTGACCGGCGGGCACGACGTCTCCTGCGAGAGCTCCTCGACCTGTTCGATCTCGCTCCCGTCGATCGGCTGGTGCTCGAGACGGCTCTGCGACTCGACTTCGTCGACTACGAGGATGCGGTCGTGCACGAGGCCGCGAGGGCGTGCGGGGCGGCCGGCATCGTGACCCGCAACGCCAAAGACTTCGCTCGCGCGACCCTCCCCGTCTTCTCGCCCGACGAACTGCTCTCGGCGCTCGTCGCGGCCGAGTGAGCGCCGCCGGGCGCGCGGACACCGTCACCGGGTGCGCGCCGCTCTCCGCGCGGACACCGTCATTGGGTCCGCGCCGCTTTCCGCGCGGTCTCTCTCCGTCATTGGACGGTCGCTGCTGTCTGCGCGGGAGCACTGCTCGGAGACGCACCGCGGTCGGCGCCGGCGCGAAGAGCGCAGGTCGATCGCCGTTGACACCCACGAACCGGTGCTTCTAGGCTCGGCTGACCACGGCTGAGGAGGGGCGATGGGACGCTTCGACGGCAAGACGGTGCTCGTGACCGGAGGGTCGAGCGGCATCGGCCGCGCGACCGTGCGCGCCTTCGCGCGCGAAGGCGCGCACGTCTACGCGGCCGCCCGCCGCGCCGACCTGCTCGAGGAGCTGGCTCTCGAGGCGCTGGAGGGATGCGGCGACGGTTCGGCGGGCCGCATCGAGGCCGTTGTCCTCGACGTGCGGGACGTGCCCGCCGTCAAGCAGGCCGTGCGCAACGTCGTGGCCGCCGTCGGCCGGCTCGACGTGCTCGTGAACTGTGCCGGCATCAGTGTCGGTCTTCCCGTCTTCGACGTCACCGAGGAGGCCTGGGCCGACATGTTGTCGACGAACCTCACGAGCGCCTTCTTCGCCAGCCAGGAGGCGGCCCGCCACATGGTCGGCGCGGGCGGCGGGGCGATCGTCAACGTGTCCTCGATCTGCGCCTACATGGCCGAGTCGCCGGAGGTGCCGTACTGCGCGACGAAGGCGGCCCTCGTCATGGTCACGCAGTGCATGGCGCACGAGCTCGGTCACCTCGGCGTGCGCGTCAACGCCGTCGCGCCCGGTCTCACCGACACGCCGATGCTCGCCGACGACCTCGAGCGGCCCGACCACTACGAGCGCCTCGCACGGATGATCCCGCTCCGGCGGCCCGCCGCCCCGGAGGAGATCGCCGCCGCGATTCTCTTCCTCGCCTCGGACGAAGCCTCGTACATCACCGCCGAGACGCTCGTCGTCGACGGCGGCCAGACACGCGGCTTCTGGTACTTCGGTGAAGACGAGCCGCCGGCGTCGCCGCGGAATGTGCCCTGACGCGCCGTGCGGTGCGTGGCGGGCGGTGCGGCGCCGTAGCGCCGCACCGCCCGCCACAGCCCTGAGCTGTCGGCCCGCCGCCGCTAGTTCTTCTTCACCGACTCGATGACCCAGCCGCCTTCCCAAGCGAAGGCGCCCGCCGCGGCAGACCCGCCCGCCGGCCGCAACGTCATCACCACCCTGTACGTGAAGAGCGGGCCGGAGTCCGCGCCGCGCCGGTACTCGCCGACGCGGACGAGCATGACCGTCTCGTACGTCTTGTCTTCCTCCCACGTCTCCTCCGGTGGCGCCGAGGACAACAACTGCAGGCCTTGGATCGAGTACGTGTCGATGCGACCGGCCGATCGTCTGGTGATGAGGTCGCGCGCGGCGTCTTGCGCTCCCGGGGCGAACATCCCCTTGATGTCCCCGGTCCGGGCGCCCGAGAGGACCTCGCGGTAGAGTCTGCTCACGAACGCGGTGGTGTAGCCGGCCTCCTCCACCGCGGCTATGGTCTCCGCATCAGGGGCCGAGTCGTCGTCGGAGAAGACCTCGGCGGTCAGAGCCCCGATGAAGAACAGGACGAGTGCCGCGGCCGCGACCGCGAGGATCCGCTGGACCGCGCCGTGGCCCGCTCCGGGCAGGTCGCGCACCCGCACGAGCCTCGTCGACTCGCCGATGCGGATCCGCCGCAGGCCCACGACTCTCATGCCGATCGTCACGTGACCCCGGTCGCGGCGCTTCTTCACCCACCACCACACCGTGCCGGCGATGACGGCGGCGAGAAACGACCAGACCAGGAGGCGCGTCGTGAGTGACGGAGGCCCGCCGACGCCGATTGCCACGAACGGGAAGATGATGAACCAGAGGAGGACGAGCCAGATGGCGATGTCGATCGCGAGGACGGCGAGACGGCGCGCTCCGCTCGCTTCGGGCATGCCCGAAGCGTCGCCGAGGAGGCCGCGCTCCTCGAGGATATGCGCGGCCAGCGCGTCGGGAGTGTCAAAGCCGACGAGCGCGGCGGCCTCGTCGCCGCCCGCCTCGGCGATCGCGTCCCGCAGGTGGCTGCGCACCTCAAGCAGCACCTCCTGCGTCTCCGTCGGTCCGAGGGCGTCGAGGCCGTCGGCCAGTCGCCGGAGGTAACGGTCGGTCTCGCTCAGCTGCTCACTCATGGTCGGCTCCTCCTTCGGTACTCCTCATCGACATCGCCGCGCCCGGGGAGCTTTCGTGGCCCGTCCGGCCGTCGGCGCCGGCCGCGTCACGGTGCCCCCGTGCTCCGACGCGGCTCATTGACTCGACCAGCGCATCCCACTCGCGGCCCGCCTCGTCGAGGAACGTCTGTCCGGTCTCGGTCAGGGCGTAGTACTTGCGCGGTGGCCCCCCCTCGGCTTCGACCCAGCGTGCTGACAGCAGCGCGTCCGACTCGAGCCGCTTGAGGACCGGGTACACCGTGCTCTCCCCGGCCACCAGGCGCCCGAGCGAGAGCAACTCCTTCACGATGGCGTAGCCGTGGAGCTCCCCCCGGGACGCCAGCAGGCGCAGGACGAGGAGCTCGACCACGCCCTTTCTCAGCTGCACGAGCCACTGACTGGTGATGTCCACGGCGCCTCCGGCAGGGTTTGCCCACTACTGTGTTATGCACAGTACTACGCAATGCAATGTACTATGCGATACGAGGTAGTGTCAAGGGGGAGGCGGGGGCGGGCCGCGCCAGGCGGGGGTGGGGGCCGCCAATGGTAGAGACGGGCCGCGCCAGGCGGGGGTGGGGGCTTCGGGGGCAGTCGGCGAAAGCGTGAACGTCAACCCGCGGTTGGGCGGATTTCCGCGGAGCAGACGGGCGGATCACGCGGAATCAGTCGCGAAAGGGGTCCGCGGCCGCGGTCGGATCGCTGTTGTCGGGGTCGCCGTCGGCGCCATGACACTGGTCGGGATCGCACTGGCCGGGATCGCGATGGCCGGGATCGCGGTCTTAGTGGAGGCGACGCGGCTGCACTCGAGCGGAGCGCGGGTTCGAGCGATTCGGGCGCGGGGATCGCGCCGATTCTTAGCGGATTGCGTCGTGCAGCGCGCGCGGGGCGTCGGAAACCGCGGCTTGCCGGGTTGACGTTCGCGCTTTCGGTGAGGGTCTCGCACGTCCCACCCCGGGCCGCGCCACGTGCGCAGGTGCCTGCGGCGCGTCCTCCGGACTCGGGAGCCTGGTCGTCGGCCAAGTGCTAGCCGTCGAGGCCCTTGCGGCCGCGGCGGCGGCCGTCAGGGCCGTCAGTCGTCCTGCTGCGGCGGCCGCTCGGGCCGTCAGTCGTCGTGCCGCGGCGGCCGGCGCGGCGATGCTCGGGGCGGTCAGTCCTCGTGCCGGGGCAGCCGCCGCGGCAGCAGCAGCCCCGGCACGACGGAGACCAGGGCGAACAGCGCCGCGACCGTGAACGGCCAGCCGAAGGCGTCGGCGACCTCGTCCCAGAAGAGGTTCTCGATGCGGTCCTTGAGGGCGAGGAGCTGGATGCCCTCGAGGCCGCTCGCCAGGCCGGAGAGGGCCTCGGCGACCGGGTTGGCGATGCGGCGCAGTTCGCTGAAGCCGACGGTCGGGTTGATGTCGCGGGCCTCGTCGAGCGCCTCTGTCAGCGTGGACTCGACCTGGGGGGAGAGCAGCGCCGCCTCCGCCAAGGCCTGGCTCTGGTCGGCGGCCGAGTTGACGGCGACGACCAGCGTGTGGGCGAAGATCGCCACGAGCAGGGCCACGCCGAGGAGGAAGCCGAGCTGGCGCGCGGTGTTGAGCATGCCGGAGCCGACGCCGCGGGCCGCAGCCGGCACGGCCGACATGCCCGCGGCAGTGAAGGCGGGCAGCGAGAAGCCGAGCCCGAGGCCGACGAGCGCCGTGCGCCAGACGACGGCCTCGGTGGGCGCCGTGCGCAGCATGCGGCCGAGCAGGAAGAGGCCGGCGGCCGAGAGCAGGGCGCCGGCCACGGCCGGCGGCCGTGGCCCGATGCGGTCGACCATGCGGCCGCTGAAGGGCGCCAGCACGAAGGCGGCCGCCGGCACGGCGGTCACGACCAGCGCCGCGCGCAGCGTCGTGTAGTCCATGGCGGCCTCCATGTAGATCACGAGCATGAACATGCAGCCCATCATGGCGACGTCGACGGTCATGATCGCGGCACTCGCCGAGGCGAAGGTGCGGTCGCGGAAGAGGTGCAGGTCGAAGACCGGGTGGGCGGCCGTCAGCTCGCGCCAGACGAAGAGCGCGAGCCCCGCGGCCGCCCCGGCGAAGAGGCCGAGGGTCACGGCCGAGGTCCATCCCCAGTCGTTGGCCTGGATGAGGGCGAGGGTCAGGCAGACAAGGCCAGCGGACGAGAGCGCGAGGCCGGGCAGGTCGATGGGCAGCGGGTTGGGGACGCGGACGCGCGGGAGGAAGGCCGCGGCGAGCGCGAGGCCGGCGATCCCGACCGGCAGGTTGAACCAGAAGATCGCCGGCCAGGACCAGCGCTCGATGAGCAGGCCGCCGAGGGTGGGGCCGAGCGCGGCGGCCAGCGTGCTGGCCATGCCGAAGAGGCCGGCCGCGAAGCCTTGGCGGCCGGCCGGGAAGGCGGCCAGCAGCAGCGTCAGCGCCGTGGGCACGACCGCGGCGGCCCCGACCGCCTGGGCGACGCGGAAGGCGACGAGCGCGGTCAGCGTCCCCGAGTACGCACAGCCGATCGAGGCGACCGTGAACACCGCCAGCCCGACGAGGAAGAGGCGGCGGTGGCCGTAGCGGTCGGCGAGCCGTCCCATGGGCAGGAAGAGCACGGTGAGCACGAGGTTGTAGCCGTTCATCACCCAGGAGACGCCGGTCACCGAGGCGTCGAGCTCGCGGATGATCTTGGGGATCGCGACGCTCATGATCGTCGCGTCGGCGAGGGTCACGAAGACGCCGGGGAGGACGGCGAAGAAGACGAACCAGGGATGCCGCGACGCGGCCGCCGGCGGGCCCGCGAGGCGACCGCCCTCCGGCGGCGCAGCACCGTCGTGGCCGGAGGCGGTGAGCAGGGCGGGGTCGGAGCCGGTCATGGGAGGAGTCTACGCTAGAATCCGGCGAGGCCGGTCCGAGGCGAGGGTCTGAGCAGGTGCGGCAGGGGACGGAGCGAAGTCGGACCGCAGACGTCGAACGAGGAGTCTCCGATGCGCGTGCGCGAGATCGTCGAACGGATCGACCGGCTGGCGCCCTTCGAGCTGGCCGAGTCGTGGGATCACGTCGGGCTGCAGGTAGGCACGCCCGACGACGAAGTGGAGGGCGTGCTCGTCGCGCTCGAGGCCGACGACGCGACGCTCGACGAGGCGGCGCGGCTCGACTGCGGGCTCGTCCTCGCCCACCACCCGCTGATCTTCGAGCCGCTGGCGCGGCTGACCGACGAGGAGCCGACCGCGCGCGTGGCCCTGCGTGCCGCGCGCGAGCGCCGCGCCGTCGTGGTCGCGCATACGAACCTGGACAAGGCGCGCGGCGGGCTCGCCGACCTGATGGCGGAGGCGCTCGGCCTGCGGGGGGCGCAGCCCCTCGAGCCGAGCGCCGTCGACTGGTTCAAACTCGTCGGCTTCGTGCCGCCCGACGACGCCGACCTCGTCCGCAAGGCGCTCTTCTCGGTCGGCGCCGGCGTGATCGGCGAGTACGAGCACTGCTCGTGGGGCGTCGAGGGTCAGGGGACGTTCTTCGCCGGTGAGGGCGCGTCCCCGGTGCTCGGTGAGCGGGGGCGGGACGAGAGCGTGACCGAGGTGCGCCTCGAGGTCGTCTTCCCGCGGCGCCTGCGGCGCCGCGTGGTCGCCGCCTACGTCGCGGCGCACCCCTACGAGGAACCCGCCTTCGACATCGTCCCCGTCGAGAACGTGCTGCCCGGGCTGGGGCTCGGGCGTCTCGGAGCGCTGCCCGAGCCCGTGCCGCTGGCGCGCCTCGCCGCCGACGTCGCGGCGCTCGTAGGGCTGCCGTCGCCCCGCTACGCCGGCGACGGCGCCCGCCGCGTGCGCCGCGTCGCCTGCCTGCCCGGCTCGGGCGGGGCGGCGCTCACCGGCGGCCTCGCCGCCGCGCTCGCCGCGGTGGCCGACGTTCTCGTGACCGGCGACGTCAAGTACCACGAGGCGCGCGAGGCCCTCGACGCCGGCCTCGCGCTCGTCGACGCCCCGCACGACCTGACCGAGGAGGAACTCGTGCTGCGCTGGAGCGCCGCGCTCGCCGAGGTCGCTCGGCGACGCCGTGCGGCTCGAGACCTACCGGCGCCCGCTTGGCGTGTGGCGGCACAGAGAGGCCGCGGCAGAGGCGGTCGGCGTGGCGGCTGCGGTGCCGGAATCGCCGACCTCGACCGCGGCGCCTGTGCCGGGCGCGTCATCCGCAGCTGCGGTGCCGGACGTGCCGACGCCGGCCGCCGTGACCGACGTGCCGCCGCCGGGCACGCCCCCCGGACCGTCGTCGGCGGCGGCCGCCATGCGATCAGGATCGTCGTCGGCGAGCGACTCCGCGTCGTCGGCGGGCCCGCCGTCGGGTGCAATGCCGCCGGTCCCGGATACGCGGGCGCCCGCGGAGCCGGGCGGCGGATCGACGCCCGCGCCTTCGGCCACTCGCGATGCGCCGCGCCACTCCCGCCGTCCACCGCCTCTACACCGACGGCGGCGCGCGCGGCAACCCCGGGCCGGCGGCGGTCGGCGTGCGTCTGCTCGCCCCGGACGGCACGCTCGTCGCCGAGTTCGGCAAGACGATCGGCCCGGCGACCAACAACGTGGCCGAGTACCGGGCGCTGGTGAGCGGGCTCGAGCTGGCGCTCGAGCACGGGGTCCAGCGCCTCACGTGCTTCCTCGACAGCGAGCTCGTCGTCCGGCAGATCGAGGGTGCGTACAAGGTCAAGGAAGTGACGCTGAAGGTGTTCTTCACCGAGGCGCGGCAGCTGCTCGCCCGCTTCGACTCGGTCGAGGTGCGCCACATCCGTCGTGAGGAGAACAGCGAGGCCGACCGCCTCGTCAACGAGGCGCTCGACGCGGCCGGCTGAGGCTGGAGCCACGCCGCGCGACGCGGCCCGCGACCGTCTCCCGTCCGGCGTGGCCGGCGTCGTCCGCACGCCGCCGCGCCCGCGCTCGGCTCGATTGCGCCCGGCTCGCGCGCTCGTGTATCATCCCTGTCTGCTGCGGGTGTAGCTCAGTCGGCTAGAGCGTCTGCTTGCCATGCAGAAGGTCGAGGGTTCGAGTCCCTTCACCCGCTCCAGACCCTCTCCGAGGGCGCGGCAGAGGCAGCGGCGATGTGCCCTGTCGTCTGCCGTTCGTCGTTGAGGGCTGGGAGCGCCGTGGCGGCGTAGCCAAGTGGTAAGGCAGAGGTCTGCAAAACCTCCATTCACCGGTTCGACTCCGGTCGCCGCCTCCAAAGTGCTTCCCCTGTATATGGCTGGCACGGTCCGTCGAGCGGTCACTCTGGTGTCGCGCCTGGTGCCGTCTCGACGACCGCATCAGCCGCATTGCCTTGCAGACATGGGTGGGGCCGGCTACACGGACCTCTGCGACCTGGACGGCGGCATCGAGGCATGGGAGGCCGCCGGCGCCCGCTCCTGCAGCTCGACCGCGAGTGACGATCCGCCCCGCCGGCGTCGCGTGCGCGGTCCGCTCGCCCGTCTATGATGTGGCCGTGGGCGATGATCGGTCATGGCGCGAGCTGCGCGAGGCGCAAAGGCTGCTGGCGGCGGGCGACGCCGGCGCCGCGACCCGGCGTCTGCGCGAGGTGCTCGCCCGCGGTCCTCTGCCGCCCGCGCTCGAGGCGGACGTGCGCTACCTGCTCGGTCGCGCCTACGGCGCGAGCGGCGACCACGACGCGACGGGCGCGGAGTGGGAGGCGGTGCTGCGCCTGGACGCCGCCGCCGCGCGCTCTGAGCCGCTGCTGACGGTGGAGGAGTTCGAGTCGGCCGCCGAGGCGGCGCTCGCCGAGCTGCCGCAGGAGCACCTCGAGCGGCTCGGCAACGTCGCCATCCTCATCGCCGAGCGCCCCTCGCCGGAGATGGTGGCCGGCGGCATCGACCCGCGCATCCTGGGGCTGTACCACGGCGTGCCGATGGCGAAGCGCTCGGCGAGCTTCGGCGCACCGTACGCCGACACCATCCACCTCTTCCGCGCCAATCTGGAGCGCGTCACGACGTCGCGCGCGGCGCTGCTCGCAGCGCATCCGCATCGTGGTGCTGCACGAGACCGCCCACTTCTTCGGGTACTCGGAGGCGCAGCTGCGCCGCATGGGACTGGCCTGATACGTCAGCCGGGTGCCTCGCGGACCTCGATCACCGAGGCGCCTCCGAGACCCCCGTCACCGGGGTGTCTCCCAAGCCTCCATCACCGGTTCGACACGGGTCGCCGACCCCCACGCCTCCCGGCTCGGCACGGGCTCCGGTCGCAGCAGGCCTCGGTGCTTCACTGCCGTCGGAGCCTCAGCGGTGCGCCGCGAGCGCCGGCGCTTCGGCAGGTCGCGGGTGAGGATTCGGTACGAGGCCGCGAAGACGACCAGCGCCACCGCGGCCAGCGCGCTCACCACGTAGACCGGTCGCGACGCGTCGGTCCCCGCGAACGCGGCGTGGATCGTCGTCAGCCAGAAGACCCAGTAGCCGAGGATGTGGATGCCGCGCCACCACGTGCCCGGCAGGCGTTTCGCGGCTAGGGCCGTGATCTCGACGGCGAGGAAGAGCCAGAGGGCGACGACGCCCGCCGCGATCGCCGCGGGGCGCCACGAGCTGGCGTACGGGACGAGGAGGTCGAGGACGCCGAAGTGCATGTGGCGGTCGGCCAACAGCGTGACGAGATGCCCGGCGAGGAAGAACGCCGTGAGCCCGGCGAGCCAGCGATGCATCTCGGTCAGCCACGCTCCGCGGCGCCATCTGGGGAAGAGGTCAGTGGCGAGGACGATGCCCCAGAGGACCGACGCGGTCAGCATCAGCCAGGCCACGATGCCGGAGGCTCGGATGAGGAACCACAAGGTCTCGTCGGTCATGCCGCACTCCCTTCGATGATGTCGGCGCTGCTGAGCGCCGGAGTCGTCAGAGTGGTGCCCTCGAGCGTCGTCGCGACGCCGTCGAGTGCGTGTCGCTCGAGGTAGTCGAGCACGCGCCGGCTGCCGCCGAGCAGCGCGGCGGTGGCGTGTGCCTCGGCCTCCCAGCCGGCGCGCGCGACGACCGTCGCGGCGGCGAGGTCGGTCGTCGCGCAGGTGCGGGTGTGCGGGTCGAGCGCGTGGTGACGGCGGCGACCGTTCTGGAGCCACGTGCGCGTCAGGGTGCTGGACGTGGCGACGCCGCCGCCGTCGAAGGCGAAGGTCATGAGCGTCCGCGCGGGGTCGAGCGGGTCGCGGACGGCGACCTGCCAGCCGGCGGCCGTCGGCGGCGTGCCGGCCGCCGCCAGGTCGCCGCCGACCGAGACGAGCGCTCCCGCGGTACCGGCCTCTAGCAGCTCGCTGACGACCAGATCGGCGGCGAGGCCCTTGCCGATCCCGCCGGGGTCGATGCCGATGCCGGGAGGGACGGTCACGACTCCCGTCGCCGGGTCGACGGTCACGTCGGCGATCGTGGAGCCGCAGCGCCGCGACCGGGCCATCCGGCTCCTTCTGCCCGATCCGTCAAGGCTCTCGGCGTATCCGGCGGCGGCGATCGCGGCGAGCATGGTCGGGTCGTAGCGCCCGCCGGTCATGCGCCACGCTTCTTTCATCGCCGTGACCAGCGCAACGGTGTCTGACGACACCAGCATCAACGCTTCGGGCGACGTGTTCGCGCGCGAGACGTCGCTCTCCGGCAGGAACCTGCTCCAGCGGCACTCGAGCTGCTCGAGGCGGCGCCGGGCGTACGCTCCGGCTCCCGGCGCCGGGTCGACGAGGATCACGTGCGCGTGACTGGCCATGACGCGGAGCTCGAACTCGACGATGTCCGCGTCGGCACCGACGGCCTTGACGTTCATCCCGGCGATCGTCGCCGTCGACTCACCCACTGCCGCTGGTGGTCGCGACGGGGGTGGACGGGGCCGCCGGCGCGGGCGAGGCGGACGTGCCCGTGCTGCCGGAACCTCCTGCGGCAGGTGCGGACACCGACCGCACGACGGTGCGCGGCGTGAGCACGATCGGCTCCGGTACCGCGGCGGCGCGGGCTCGCGCGGCGACCCTGTCGGCAGTCGCCGCCGCGCGGTGGGTCTGGTCGGTCGAGGATGGCGTCTGGCCGTTCGCCGCAGCACCGCCGTCGGCGACCTGCATGCTGCCGACCAACCCAGCCATCGTGGCGACGCCGATGCCGACCGCGGCGGCGCGGGAGCGCCGCGCGGTCTGCCGCTTCTTCTCAGTCATCCTCTTCACCCCAGTCGCCGCTCTCTCCGTCATCGTCTTCGTGGTCGTCGGACGTGGGGGCCGGCGGCGTCGTGGCGCTCGCGGCCGGCGTGGCGGCCGTGCCGTTCCCCGACGGAGCGCTCGTCACGATCCTCGTCACGGGCTTCTCGACCTTGGCGACCAGCGTGCCGTCGGGATCCAGGGAGGCCAGGAACGTGTACGTGGCCGACGAGGACTTGAACGTCACTGTCAGCTTCTTGTCGGAGCTCTGCGTGAGGCTCCAACGCCAGCCGGGTTTGGCGTTCACGTCGGCGACGTGCAGGCCGTCCTTCGTGGCCGCGACGCTCACGGTGCCCGCCTTCTTGATGACGTACTGCTGGGGTTCGGCCGGCGGCATCTCGCGGGCGTAGACCTGGACGACCTCGGGCTGGGCCGTCTGTACGTCGGCCGCCGCCGACAACGTGCCGAACGGTCCGGCATCGGCTGCGTTGAGGATGCCGAGATTGGCGCCGGCGGCGACGGCGCCGGCGAAGACCACGAGGGCGATCGAGCCGGCGGTGATCAGGGCTGTACGGTGTCTCATGTCGGGACTCCTCGTCGGAGAGGCGGGTTCTTCTCTGCGCTGGAGGCCAGCGTAGCGACCGGCGACCCAACGAAGGCCCAGCACAGGGTTAAGGTTTGGCAAGGGAGGTGTGGGTCGCACCGCACCTTTGGGGAACATGGCACCATGCGCTTGCTCATCGTGGAGGACGACAGCACTATCGCCGAGCCGCTGACCACCGGTCTGCGGCGCGAGGGCTTCGAGGTCGAGCTGGTCGGCACCGGCGCCGCGGCACTGGCCGCCGGCGACCACGATCTCGTCCTGCTCGACCTCGGACTGCCCGACCTGGACGGGCGGGTCGTCTGCCGGGAGCTGCGCGAACGGTCCGCGGTGCCCATCATCGTGGTCACGGCGCGCTCCGACGAGATCGACCGCGTGACCCTCCTCGAGTTGGGCGCCGACGACTACGTCGTCAAGCCGTTCGGGTTCCGCGAGCTCGTGGCGCGTATCCGCGCCGTGCTGCGGCGCACCGCCGCCGACCGTGGGCAGGCGTCGACGGCCACCCGCATCGAGGTGGGGCTGCTGCAGATCGACGTCCGCACCCGCAGTGTGAGCTACGACGGTCGGTCCGTGTCGCTGACCCCGAAGGAGCACGACCTTCTCGTGTACCTCGCTCGCGACCCCGACACCGTCCACACGCGCGAGAAGATCATGTCGGACGTTTGGGACGAGAACTGGTGGGGCTCGACCAAGACGCTCGACGTGCACATCGCCTCGCTGCGCAGGAAGCTCGCGCCCGACGTCATCGAGACGGTGCGCGGCATCGGGTTCCGCCTCGTCGACAGCACCGCACCCTCGTGACGCGCAGGCTGCTGCTCAGCTACCTGGCCATCGCGGTCATCGTGCTGGTCGTCCTCGAGGTCCCGCTGGCCCGCTTCTACCAGCAGCGCGAGACCGAGCGGCTGTCGGTCGGGGTGGAGCGTGACGCCAGCGCGTTGGCGAGCCTCTACGAGGACGCCCTCGAGGACGGGACGCCGGTCGACGCTGCCATTGCCGCCACCTATGCCGAACGCACCGGCGCCCGGGTCGTCGTGGTCGACGAGGGCGGCGTCTCGCTGGCCGACACGGCCGGCGACGCCGGGCGGGACTTCTCGACCCGCCCCGAGATCCAGACCGCGCTGCGCGGCGAGCGCGCCACGGGGACCAGGCGCTCCGACACCCTGGACACCGACCTGCTGTACGTCGCCGTGCCCGTCGCTTCCGGCGGCGACGTCTTCGGCGCCGTCCGTCTGACGCTCGACACCGCCGACGTCACCGCGGCGGTCCACCGCTTCTGGCTGGGCCTCGTGGCCGTCGCGGTGGTCGTGCTCGCGGCCGTGGCCGGCATCGGCTGGGCGATCGCCCGCTCCGTCACCCGGCCGCTCCGTCACCTCCACGCAGCGGCCGCCCGGTTCGCCACCGGCGACCTCAGCACGGTCGAACCGGATCCGGATGCGCCGGCCGAGATCGCCGCGCTGGGAGCGACGATGAACACGATGGCCCGTCGGCTCGACCAGCTCCTCACCGAGCAGCGGGCCTTCGTGGCCGACGCGTCGCATCAGCTGCGCACCCCGCTCACCGCCCTGCGGCTCCGTCTCGAGAACCTGCAGGGCGACGTGTCGCCGAGCGAGAGCGCGGAGGACATCGCCGCCGCCATCGACGAGACGGCCAGGCTGAGCGCGCTCGTCAACGACCTCCTTCAGCTCGCGCGGGCGGAGCGGGCCGCCGCGCCCGTGCCCGTCGACCTCGTGCGCCTCGCCCGCGACAGGGTCGACACCTGGTCGGCGGTCGCCGAGGCGGCCGGCGTGGGCGTGGAGCTCGAGGCGCCGGCCGACCCCGTCGTCGTGGGCGCCGTCCCCAACGGGGTCGAGCAGATCCTCGACAACCTCATCGACAATGCCATCACGGCGTCGCCGCAGGGCGCCCGCGTGACGGTCGGCGTCGTGCGCGGCCGGGCCGAACACCGCCTGAGCATCGCCGACGAAGGTCCCGGCCTCAGCGACGAGCTCAAGGCGCGGGCTCTCGACCGGTTCTGGCGACTCGACGGTTCGCGGCCGGGCACCGGGCTGGGGCTGCCGATCGCCGCGGCGCTCGCCCTGGCGTCCGGCGGACGGCTCGCGCTCGACGACGGCACGACCGGCGGCCTCGTCGTCAGCGTGACGCTGCCGGCCACGGACGCGCGGCCACCCTCTGAGGACGCCGGGTAGGAGGCCGACATCGCGGCGTGTGACTGAAGGCCGGCCGTCGGCGGGCTACACGGCCTCCATCACCGGTCCCATCGCGGTCGCCGCCTCCAGAGATCTCCCTGCACCTGGTCGCACCTGGCGATCTCCGGTCGTGCGCTCCCGCGCACCTGACCCGTGCACCCGACGCGTGTGCGCTGACCCGTGTAGGCCGGTGGCGACGCGACGGCCCCGCCGGCGCCGGCGCTCACGCGTTCGCGCGCGCGTCGCTTCTGCTCGGCTCCTCGACGAGCTGGATGTCCATCCCGCCGCACGAAGGGCACTCGACGATGTCCTCGTCCTCGATGTCGGGCATGAACTCGGTCTTCTCGAACTCGTGACCGCAGTCCTCGCATTTGAAGTACGGTGCGTCCATCACCATCCTCCCGTGTGCACGCCTCATCTCGAGTGTTCCACCGCCGCTCGCCCCCGTATCGCGCTCGCCGTCCCCGTGGCCCTCGCCGCCGCCGATGGTGGCGGCTCTCCCCGGGTATACCAAGGGCCACGGCAGGCGACCAAGGGGTGTCTCTTGAGCGACGAGCTCTTCATCGCGGGATCCACCTCCGGGCTCTCTGTGGCCCGGCGCACCGGGGAGATCTGGACCGTGTCGACGACGCCGGCGGCGGACGTGCTGTCGCTCGCGGCTGGTGATGGTGGAAGGCTGTACGCCGGCACCGCCGACGGGGTGCTGTGTTCCGACGACGGCGCCGGGACCTGGCAGCCGAGCGGGCTCGAGGGGCAGAGGGTGACGGCGCTGGCCGGCGCCCCCGGCGCCGTGTTCGCCGGCACGAAAGGGCCCCTTCTGTACCGCTCGGACGATGGAGGCTCGAGCTGGCGCGAGGTCGAGTCGTTCCGTCGCCTCCGTCGCCCGTACTGGTGGACGCCCGTCTCCGCGGCCTCACTCTCAGGCGGAGACGCAGGCCATCGTCGTCTCGCCGACCGACCCGCAGGTGATGCTCGTGGGCATCGAGTCCGGGGCGGTCGTGCGCACGACCGACGGCGGAGCCGCGTGGCAGGGTCACCGGCAGGGTGCCTGGCGCGACTGCCACTCGCTGGCCTTCCACGCGAGCGACGGCCGCTACGTCTACGAGGGTGGCGCCGGTGGCGGCGCCTTCAGCCGCGATGCCGGCGCCACGTGGCGGCGCCCGCCGGGCCTCGGGCGCGTGAGGTACGGCTGGGCCGCCGCGGGCGACGGCGAGGACCCCGAGCTCAAGTTCCTCTCCGTCGCACGCAGGGTCCGCGCCGCACATGGAGCGCGGCGGCACGGCTTCGTCGTACGCTCGCGGGGTGAAGAGCCCTGGCGGCCCGTCCTCGAGGCCCACGCGATGCCGTACGCGCTGATCGCGGAGGAGGGGCGCCTGTTGGCCGGGCTCTCGGACGGCAGCGTGCTCGACACGACCGACCTCGGGGCCACCTGGCACGTCCTGCCGTTCCGCCTCCCGGCCATCGAGAGGTCGCTGATCCACGTGCGCGTGGTGTAGGTTCTCGGGGACTTCGGGGAGGAGGTGGACCATGGGGCTCGTCATGCTCGAACCCAGTCGCTGAGCCGGCCTCGGCTGCGCCTGCGGGCGCCTGTGCCGGCCGGAGCCCCGTGAGGGCTCCCTCACGTCTGCCTCCTCGATGGCAGCCACCTGACCCGGGCCGCACCTCCCCTCTGACCGCGTCTGCACGCACGACACGCCCGTCGTGAGCGGGGCGAGCGGGCGCCACGTCTTCCCGAGCACGGAGCACCCTTCGAGCTGAGGCGCACTCCTCTCCCGGTTCGATCGGAGGACCATGACCGACAGCTTCGGCGCCCAGATCATCACGGAGACCAAGGCGCGTGCCCCGGGCGCCTCTCTGGGCGGCACCCCTGGCGCCGCGCTCCACCGTCTCGGAGCGGGCGCATGAGCGCCTCGCCGCGGGTCGTCTACCTCGACAACGCGGCCACCAGCTGGCCCAAGCCGCCGCAGGTGGTCGACGCGATGCGCCGTTTCCTCACCGAGGTCGGCGCGAACCCGGGCCGCTCGGGTCACCGGCAGTCGGTCGAGGCGGCGCGGACCGTCTTCCGCGCCCGCGAGGCGGTGGCCCGGCTGGTCGGCCTCGAAGACCCGTTGCGCGTCGTCTTCGGTGCGAACGCGACGCACGCTCTCAATCTGGCCCTGCAGGGGTTGCTCCGCCCCGGGCAGCACGTGGTCACGACTGCCATGGAGCACAACTCGGTCATGCGCCCGCTGCGCGCCCTGGAGAGCCGAGGGGTCGCGCTCACCGTGGCGCCGTGCTCGCCCGAGGGCGTCCTCGACCCGGCAGGCGTGGAGCGCGCCCTCCGGCCCGAGACGGCGCTCGTCGTCCTCACGCACGCCTCCAACGTCGTCGGCACGATCCTGCCGGTCGGCGAGGTCGCGGCCATCGCCCGCCGCCACGGGGCGCTGGTCCTCACCGACGCGGCCCAGTCGCTGGGCGCCCTCCCGCTCGCGCTGGGGGACCTCGGCGCCGACCTGCTGGCGTTCACGGGGCACAAGGCGCTGCTCGGGCCGATGGGGACGGAGGCCTCGTCATCGGGGAGCGGGTCGACCTCGCACGCTTCGAGCCGCTCCTCCGGGGCGGCACGGGGAGCCGCTCGGAGTCGCAGGCCCAGCCCGAGTTCCTGCCCGACAAGTACGAGAGCGGCACGCCGAACGTGGTCGGCCTGGCCGGGCTCGCGGCGGGCGTCGAGTGGCTGCTCGAGCGCGGGGTGGCGGAGCTGCGCGCGCGGGAGGCCGCGTTGACCGCAAGCCTGCTCGCCGGCCTCGTCGAGGTTGCCGGGGTCCGCATCTACGGTACGCGGGACCCCCGTCGGCAGCTCTCGATCGTGTCGTTCACGATCGCGGGGATGGAGCCCGGCGAGGCCGGTCGCCGGCTCGACGAGGAGTACGGGATCGCCGCCCGGGTCGGGCTCCACTGCAGCCCCCTCGCGCACGAGACCATGGGCAGCTTCCCCGTCGGGACGGTGAGGTTCTCGCTGGGCGCCTTCACGACGGAGGACGACGTCGCGCGCGCGCTGGCCGCCGTCGGTGCGCTCGCGCGGGCGGCCCGGCGATGAGGCGTCGCGCATGAGCGCCGGGCCGCCCACCCACACGTTGTTCCTCGTGCCCTCGGCCAACCACGCGGTGCAGGGCGAGGCCGCGCTGCTCCGGGCGGGCATCCGCTGCCGGCTCATACCGGTGCCTCGCCACCTGAGCTCGCAGTGCGGCGTCTGCCTGAGTGTGAGCCTGCCGGATCACTCTGCGGCGGCGGCGATCCTGCGCGCGTCCGGCACGGTCACCGAGGGTGTCCACGACGTGTGCATGCCGGCGGCCGGCGGGGCGGGTGAGGCGACGACGCGCGGTGAGGCGACGACACGCGGTGAGGCGACGACGCGCGGCCGAGCGACGACACGCGGTGAGGGGACTGCGGGCACCGACGTCACTGAGGCGGGGGCGCCCGGGTCTGATACGCCCGCAGCGCAGTGAACGCAGCGCGGACCCCGCGCACCGGGGGATCGGAGACGAAGGAGGCAACGATGAGCGGGCCTGATGTCGACTCGACGGGCGGGACTGACGTGACACCGGAGAGCGGTGCGGTCGTGGTCGCGGTCTCGAGCGACCGGATGGGGAGAGGGGACGACCAGCTGGGGGAGGTCCTGCTGCGCAGCTTCCTGCACACGCTCGGAGAAGTGAGCCCCTCCCCCGATACGCTGATCTTCTTCAACGGCGGGGTGAAGCTCGCGGTGGAGTCATCCCCGGTGCTCGAGGACCTCCGCCGTCTCGAGGCGCGGGGCGTCAGGATCCTCCTGTGCGGCACCTGCCTCGGCCACTTCGAGCTCAAGGACAAGGTCGCGGCGGGAGAGATCTCCAACATGTACGCGATCACCGAGACCATGGTCGGCGCCGGCAGGGTGGTCAATCTGTAGCGTCGCCGGGGACGGCCCCTCGCGGCGTGAGCGTGCCGCGTCAGTCCTCGCAGACCGCTCGCCAGACCTCCTCGCTGAAGGGAGCCTTGCGGCTGGGGCAGCCCTCGCGGTGGCAGATCTGGCAGCTCTCGAATTCGCTCTCGGTGGGGAAGACGATGCCCGAGACCGACATGGTCGGGATCATGAGCATCGAGTCCGTCAGCTTCACGCCGATGAGCGCCTCGACGTCCCCGAAGAGGGAGAACAACTCGCGCTGCTGCTCGATGGGCCAGACGCCGACGTCACCCGAGCCCGGGTGCATGGTCGAGTGGTGCGTGATGCGGTAGCGGGCGGCAAGGTGCTCGCGGAGATGATCCGCGGCGGCATCCACGAGGACCTCCTTGAGGCTCCACAGCCAGACCGCCTGCTGCAGATCGTCGGGCGGCACCGGGATCGCGTCGGCCTCGGTGCCGCAGGTGGCGACGAAGGGGAAGACGCGCTCGACCGGGTCGAGGTTCCTCCTCAGGGCGCGACTGGTGAACCTGACGCCGTTGAGGACGACCGAGTCCTCCGACTTCTCCTCGATGTAGGAGACCTTGTAGATCGCCTTCGGTCGCGCCACCTCTCGGAGCTGGGCGACCAGGTCCAGGAACGCCTTGGCGTAGGCGGTCCCCGGTCTGAGCCTCTGCTGCTCCAGGAGCCGGTCGGCATCGAGAGAGAAGGGGATGTCGCGCAGTTCGATCGTCTCGCCGCTGGTCGCCATGGATGCGCTCCCGGGTCGTGTGTCCGCCGCCCTCGTGCTCTGATCCGGAAGCATACCCGGCGGGCGTACCCGGCGGGTCTGGGGCGTCGCGGCGGGATGAGGGTGCCCGGAGGCGAGGGCGCGGCGCGGCGCGCCCCGTCTCAGGCCATCAGGGCCTCGCGCGTCAGGGGCAGCTCGCAGCTGCCGTCCGTGCAGGGGCGCACCGCGAGCACCTGGTGGACGGTGGTCCGGCCGTGCTCGAAGTTCTCGGCCGAGCCGGCCATGTAGAGCCGCCAGACGCGCGCCCGCCCGGCGCTGGTGAGGCGGACGGCTTCGTCCCAGTTCTCCTCGAGGCTCCGCACCCAGTGACGCAGCGTGAGCGCGTAGTGCTCGCGCAGCGACTGGGTGTCGCGCACCTCGAACCCGCGCGCCTGCATCGCCTGGGCCACGATGCCGACCTCGTGCAGCTCGCCGTCGGGGAAGACGTAGCGGCTGGCGAACGCGTTGCGACTAAGGCCGTGACTGCCGCGCGGCCGGCAGATCCCGTGGTTGAGCAGGCGGCCGCCGGGGCGCAGGAGCCAGTGGAGGCGGCCGAAGTACTCGGCCAGCCGGGCCTTGCCCACGTGCTCGAACATCCCGATGCTCGAGATCGCGTCGAAGGGGCCGTCCCTGACGTCGCGGTAGTCCTGGAGGCGGATCTCGACGCGGTCGCCGAGACCGGCGGCGGCGACCGCGTCGCGCGCGTACTCGACCTGACGCCGCGACAGGGTCACGCCGACGGCCTGCACGCCGTAGTGCTCGGCGGCGTGCATGGCCATGCCGCCCCATCCGCAGCCGACGTCGAGGAGCCGCATCCCCGGGCGCAGGCCGAGCTTGCGGCAGATCAGGTCGTACTTCGCCGCGCTGCGCGTCGGCCAGCGGGAGTCTCCGGCGTCGCGAAGTAGGCGCACGAGTAGGTCATCGTCTCGCCGAGGAAGAGCCGGTAGAAGTCGTTGGAGACGTCGTAGTGGTGGGCGATGGCCTGGGCATCGCGGCTCCGGGAGTGGCGCCGGCCGCGGAGGCGCGCCTCCTCGGGCGGCGGCTCCAGGGGCGGGCCGAGCGCGCCGCTGGCACGCGCGGCCTCGAAGAGCCGCCGCCCGCCCTCGAGGCGCGCCCTCCATCCGTCGGGGCGGTGCGCGGAGGAGAGCAGGCCCTCCAGCCGGAAGAGCGAGTAGATGTCGCCCTCGACGTCGATCTCGCCGGCGACGTACGCGCTGGCCAGGCCGAGCTCGTTGGGCCGCCAGAGGATGCGGCGCACCGCGTTCGGCGACGAGATCACGATGGTAGCGCCGTTGCCCGCCGCGAGGTCCCGGTCGGGGCGGGCGGGGCCCGGACCGGCCACGCCAGACCCGGTGGCGCCAGTATCGGCGGCCGGCGCGATCTCACTGCCGTCCCAGAGTCGCAGGCGCAGAGGAGGGTCACCACCACACAGGTGGCGGACGAGGGGCAGCAGCGCTTCGGCGGCGCCGGACATAGAGCGAACTATATCGAACCCGGCGCCCTCGAGTCCTGCGACGGCTCCGCTCCGTCGCGTGCGGCCGGCGCCACGGCGGGCCCCCCGCTCAGGACCCGCCGCTCATCCTCAACTCGGTCCCCGTGAGATCTTCGTAGAGGCGCACCGCTGAGAGCTCGCCGGCGTCGTCGCCGTAGGCGGCGCGGGCCCGGCGGACGATCTGCTCGACGAGGGCGCTCGACTCCACGGGCACGCCGACCGCCCGTGCCAGGTCGACCGCGAGGCCCAGGTCCTTGCAGGCCAGCGCCAAGGCGAAGCCCTTCTCGTAGTCACCGTCGCGCAGCAGCGGGAGAATGTCGCGCTCGAGCAGCACGCTGTTGGTCGGGCCGGCGACGAGGGCGCGGTGCAGCACCTCGAGGTCGACGCCGGCACGTACGCCGACCGTGAGCACCTCGGCGAGGTTCACGACCGCGGAGAACCAGAGGAGGTTGAGCATGAGCTTCACGGTGTACCCGGCGCCGTGGCCCCCGACGTGGATGATCCGCTGGGGATCGCCCATGGCCTCGAGGACGGGGCGCACGAACTCGAAGTCGTCTCGTGCGCTCCCCACGTAGATCTGCAGGGTGCCGTCGGCCGCGCCCTTGGACATGCCGGCGACCGGGGCATCGAGCACGCGGATGCCGCAGGCGGCGCCGCGGGCCCGCACGCGGTCGGCCACCGCCGGCACCGAGGTCGACATGTCGATCCAGACGGCGCCGTCGGGCAGCGCGTGCAGCGCCTCTCCGGTACCGACCATGACGTCCTCGACGATCACCGGCGTCGGCAGCATCGTGATGAGCACGTCGGCCGCCGCCGCGGCCGCGGCCGCCGAGGCGGCGCGCGCGGCGCGCGCCGCGGCCGGCGGCGACCTGCGGCGCCGTCGCCGCCGGATCGACGTCGTAGACGGTCAGATCGAAACCGGCCCGGGCGATGCACAGGCTCATGGGGCTGCCCATGTGGCCGAGACCGATGAAGGCGACGCGCAGGGCCGGCGCACCTCCGCGCTCGGCCGCCGCTCCGGCGCCGCCGCTCGCCGTCGGCGCACCTCCGCGGTCGGCCGCCGCTCCGCCGCCGCCGCTCGCCGTCGGCGCTTCCCCTCCGCGGCCGGCCGCCGGCTCCGGCTCTACGCTTCTCGATCCGGCTTCTGAGACCGGGTCGCCGCTCACGTCCGGCCTCCGTCGTTCCCGGCGGCGCGGAAGAAGGGGTTGCGCGGCTCGTCGCACGCGGCGAGCAGGTCGTCGAGCGCCGGCAGGCCGGCCGCGGAGTTGCGCAGCGCGGTCAGCGTCGCCTCGCGGTTGTTGGCGAAGACCGCCTCCTCGTCGCTCGCCTCCGGGTTCACCCACACGGCGGCGATGAGGACGAGGGCGTCGACGCTGTCACGCTCGATCACGCCGGCGGCCACCGCGGCGGTGACGCCGGCAGCGACGCCCGCCTGGGCGGCGCCCCAGGTGAGCAGGCCGTGCGCCTCGGAGGCCGGCGCGGCCTTGTTGACGAACAGCGTGAAGGGCTTGACCGCGAGCCCGGGCTGCAACACCACCATGAAGGGGACGTGCCCCTCGCGCGGGGTCGCCAGTGCGGTCGCCCAGGCCGTGCCCACGGGGCCGTCGCGGCGGCCGAGCACCGTGTTGATGTGAGCGGCGTTCGCCCCGTCGCCGATGAAGCTCTCGCCGATGCACACCTCGTTCATCTCGTCATCTCCGCACCTCGCGAATGTCGCTTCGTCATCTCCGCACCTCGCGAATGTCGTCGCGTCATCTCCGCATCTCGTGGCTGCTGCATGCCCACGGCTCGTCTCGGGCTGCGGAGCCGGGTGCAGACAGGCTGGTCCCGGCCGCCGAAAGCCAAACGTCACCGGCGACGGGCGTCGCGCGTCCGTGCGCTCGAGGCGAGCCTTGAACGGTCAAGGTCGGCCCCGAAGGTGGTTCGTACCCTGTCGGCCGGGGCGGAGCCCCCACGAGGGGAGGAGTCCTCGCGCCGATCCGGGGACTCCGCTCACTGGAAGGAGCAGCGGCAGAGGAGGGACACGATGCCACGCTTCATCGCCGTGCACCCCGGATCGTTCAAGGAGCAGGACCTCGCCGACCTCCCCACGGACCGAGGTACGTCACCTTTGAAACGACACAAGACTCTTAACGTGAAAGAGGTAGTTACATTCTGGCCGGTGTGTGCCACACTGGTTCGCCATAACGGCCCATAGGTGGCTTCGTGGTCGTGAGGCGCGGTGTGGACGCCTCGTCACGGCCGGGAGCGGGCAGCGAGGCACGCTTGGGGCATGGGCACCGTCATGAGGAGGGGGACATGTCCGAGCTACGCCACATCAAATGCCCGTCATGCACGGTCGACAACGTGCCGCTGGCCGTTGTCGACGGGATCGAGGAGTTCCGCTGCTACTCGTGCGGGCTCGTCTTCTACGGGCCCTGCGGCTGCGACATCGATCATTCGCAGCCGGCGCAGAAGGCCCGCAGCGCGGACGAGCTCGGAGACTGGCAGATGTCCCGGGTGCTCGTGCCGACCGACGGCGCGAGCGGGGTGAAGAAGTACCCCGGCTGCTCCTGAGCCCAGCGGCGGCCGGCGTGCCGGCCGCCTGACGTGAACCGGCGTCGTGTCCGAGGCGCGACGCCAGAGGCCGCCGTCAGCACCGGCAGGGGCCGGCCGGCGTCGTTCTTCCGCGGCCCCGGCACCCCGCGCCGGTCGGCGCACTCCCTTGACATCCGGCGAGCCGGTCGCCCCCGCGCTTCCCCTGCTCGCTCGTCCCTGCTCGGCCTTCCCCCGCTCGGTCGAGCCTTTCAGGCCGCGCACCAACGCTCGGGCGATGGCAGCGCGTCTCTCGGCCGCCGGGCAGCGAGCGTTCCCGTCACAGACCAGCCGTCGTGGGCCGCTCGGGGCGCTCGCTCGGTGCACCGTAAGACAGAGTAAGGGGAGGGGCCGGGCCGCTCGCGAGCGGCCCGGCCCCTGTCCCTCGCCGCGGCCGGCGCACCCGCCGCGACGGCTCGTCGGGAGGCGGCGGGGCGTCCGGGCCCCGCCGCCTCCCTCGCTCAGCGCCTTCTCAGCGCAGTGTCGTCGCGCGCACCACGGGCGCCCACGGCGAGCTGCCGAGGGCGTTGATCCCGCGGATGCGGAACTCGTACGTGCGACCCGGCACGAGGCCGGAGTTGGTCCACGACGTCGCGTTCGCGGCCGTCGTCTTGACGGTCCTCCAGGTGCCGCCGGGCCTCCGGCGCTGGATGCGGTAGCCCGTCTCGTTGTTCGAGGCGTCGTTCCACCCCAGCTTGATGGAGGTCGTCGTGCGCGCGGTGCGGCGGAAGTTGGTCGGCTCCGCCGGGATCGTCGCTCGCGACACGATGTTGGACCACGTCGACTCGGCGAGCACGCCGGTCGCCTTGATGCGGTAGTAGTAGGTGTCACCGTGCTCCACGGTGTCGACCGCCGAGACCACGTCGGCACCGACCGCGTACGTCGTCAGGCCGGTCGTGAAACCGACGTCGGTGGCGCGCTCGATCGTCTGGGAGACCTCGTTGGTGTCGTTGTCCACCCAGTAGAGCGTCACCGTGTCCGTGGCTTCGGTCGTGTTGCGCTTGATCTTCGCCTCGAGTTCGGTCGGCGCGGCGATGGTGTCGCTCACCACCACGCGCGCGGTGTTGGAGAGCAGCGAAGCGTCGGCGCCGTTCACGGCCTGCACCACGTAGTCGTAGGTGCTGCCGAAGGCCACGGACGTGTCGCTGTAGGCGACGGCGTCGATGCCGAGCGTGTCCAGCGTGGCGAAAGGGCCGCCGTCGACGCTCCGCGAGATCACGAAGCCGGTCTCGTCGTTGGACTCATCGGTCCACTCCAGGTCGACCTGTGGGCCGATCTGCAGCGACCCCGTCAGACCGCTCGGCGCGGCGGGGGCGGTGAAGCCCGGCCCCACCTCGGCCGTGGTCGAGGCCGTCTCGCCGGCGGCGTTGTAGACGACGACGCGGTAGAGGTACGTGCCACCCGCGTCGATGGTGTCGTCGGTGAAGCGCGTCCGGTTGGCGCGCGCCGTGCCGATCTGGGCGAAGTCGCCCGGCACGCCGCCGACCACGTCGGCGCGCTCGATGCGGAAGCCCTGCTCGTTCGAGGGGTCACCGAGCGTGCTCCTTGGGCCGATGCCGTCCCACGGGGTGGCGTCGGTCCAGGTCAGGTCGACCACCGGTGCCCCGCCGGGCTCGGTCCGCACCGCGGCGAGGAACGGTTCGCCGGCCAGTTGCCGGTCGACGTTGAAGCGCTGCGGCCGCATCATGTCCATCTCTTCGTGGCTGAGGATGTGGCAGTGCCACACGTACTCCCAGCCGAAGTCGGTGAGGGCGTTCACGGTCGGCTCGGCGAGCGGCTGTCCCGTCGTCGGGTCGATGTTGGTGAAGCCCATCAGCGAGCCGATCGGCTCCGCCGGGTTCAGCGGCCGGATGCTGTCGGGCTGGCCGAAGGGCTGCTTCGGGGAGGTCGCCCGCAAAGCGACGATCGTGTCCTCCAGCGGGCTCACCCGGATGGTGTCCTTCCAGCCCAGTTCGTTGGCGTCGGGCTGACGGATCGCGCCGTCCCAGCCGACCCTGTTGAGGAGCTGCACGTCGAAGAGGTGGAAGTGGATGGTGTGCGTGTCGACCCCGTTGTGGGTGATCTTCCAGATCTGGGTGCCGTCGCCGAGCACCGGAGACATCGGCGTGATCGGAATCCTCGATGATCTCGGTGACCGGGTCGACGAAGCTCTGCAGCACGAAGTTCTGGGTCGTCGAGCTCGTGTTGGGCAGCTCGAGACCGAGCTTGCCGCTCATGCGGCCGTACTCGTCGTACGCCTCGCCCATCTCGTCCTGGATCGCCTTCGGCTTCATCGGCAGCTCGAGCGTCTCGCCCTCGACCGTGCGTGAACTGCATGGCGTTGTCCTGGATGCGCGAGTAGCCCCAGAGCGGCCACTCGGTCGGGAAGGTGGTGCCGTAGGTCGAGTCGTAGGACGACTGGCCGACGAGGATCGGGTTCTGGCCGCGGGCGAAGACGCCGGGGTCGCCGGCCGTCGAGGCGAACTCGCCGCGCAGCTTGGCGAGGTCGAAGGTCTTCGCCGGCTTCGTGTCCTTCACCTGGATCTGCATGATCGTGCGGGTGTTCGGTCCGTAGCCGGCCCTGGTCGTGTTGGCGCCGCCCTCTTCGCGGAGGTCGGGGTTGCCGGTGTAGTAGTCGTAGCGCGGGTCGAGGGCCGGGAAGGCCGCCGGCGCGTCGTTGTAGAGGATCAGGGTCTTGCCGGCGAACTTGCAGAAGTCGACGATGACGTCGGCACGCTCGGCCGTGCCCGAGCAGCAGCGAGTGCTGGTCGACGTTGCCGAAGTTGAAGGTGGTCGGGTTCTGGTTCCAGGTGATCGGCTGCTGCTTGACGATGGCCGGGGCCGGCAGGAAGCCGCCCTCGGTGCCGATCTGGATCCAGCGCGGGCCGCGACGCCTGGGGTCGGGGACCCCGCCCTCGCGGCCGTCGGTCGGCCAGTTGGCCGGCAGGTCGAGCGTCGGCGACGCCGCCACCATCCTCACCTCGGTGTTGCGGCGTCCGTCCTTCGTCACCACCTTGGGATCGGCGACGTAGAGCTGCAGGTTCCAGAAGCGGTCGTTCCCGCTGTTCAGGATGCGGAAGCGGTAGGCCTTCGGCTCGACCACGAGCTTCGGGTAGGCCACGCCGTTGACGAGCGGAGTGTCCTGGAAGGACTCACCGGGCATCGACACGTCGGGCACGCCCGGCATCTCCGGGGGCTCCCACGGGGCGTTGATGGGGTCGTAGTACGGGTTGGGGACGGGCTGCACCGCGTCCCGTGTCGGCGGCCAGAACCACGGGCCGTAGTGCCAGCGGCCGCAGGGGTTCACGCCGTCGACGGCGTACGGGTTCTGGGCCGACACGTACACGTGCGGGTACCAGAGGTCGCCGGTCTTGGGCTCGCGGTAGCCGGTGACGGGGTCGAACTGTCCCGTGCCCCAGTTCCAGGTCGGGTCGGTCTTGCGCACGGTGTTCGGCATTGACGAAGGTCTTGTCCTCGATGATCAGCGGGATCTCGCGCTCGGGGATGACGCGGCGGTCGATGAGGTCCTGCTCGACCTTGTCCCTGATCAGGTAGCCCGCGACCTCGCCCGCGTACACGTTGAGGCGCGTGATGCCCCACGAGTGGTCGTGGTAGAAGAGCAGGCGCGAGCTCTGCTGGTTCGTGTAGTAGTAGGTCTGCGAGCCCTCGCCCGGGTCGGGCATGTCGGGCACGTTCTGCGCGCTCACGCCCTTCGGGTACGAGGTCATCTCGCCGGCCGGCGTGATCCACTGGTGCGGCGTGCCGTCGCTGATCCACGGCGTGTGGCCGCCGTGCAGGTGGATCACGGCCCGGTTCTGGGTGTACTCCTCGCGCATGCCCGGCATCATCGGGTCCTCGATCGGGCCCATGCCGGCACCCATGACGGTCGTGTCGACCGGGATGAACAGGTCGCCCTCCTCGCCCGTGGGCAGCGCGTTGGTGAACTTGATGCGCACGGGCCGGTCCTTCTGGGTGACGATCATCGGCCCCAGGTACATGATCGGCGCCGGCGCGATGGTGTTGTCGCCGTTGGCGTCGGTGCCGTTGTTGGTCTGCACGTAGCCCGCGGAGCGTGGTCGGCGGCAGGTCGGAGTGCAGCTTCTGCGTGAACTGCCGCACCTCGAGCTCGTAGTAGTCCGAGCCCGGGTAGGTGACGGTGTCGGGGACGGCCACCGGGATCGAGTTGCCCAGGTTGTTGGCGCAGGTTCAGCCCCGGCAGCCGGTCGACGAACTTGCGGATGCGCGGGCTGTTCGCCCAGTTGGCGACACCGAAGTAGTCGGGCGTGCCGCCCGGCTCGGCGGCGGTCGTGGCGAGCAGGGTCTCGACCGACACGTCGAGCCCCGCGGCGGTCTCCTCGATGACGGCCTGCAGACGGTCGGCCGCGACGGCGCGGTCCTCCTGCAGGGTCTGGTCCGCGGCGCGGTACTCCAGGACGCCGGCGCGCTTCTCCTGCAGTTTCGCCTGCTGGCTCCTGGGCACGGGCGAGCTCTGGCCGATCGCGAACGACTGCGCGAACCCCCAGAGCAGGACCGTGCCTAGGAGCCCGAAGGCCAGGAGCAATGGAAGACGACGGAGGATCATCGTGTACCTCTCAGACTCTGTACGTCGTGAGCGGCCTGGGCGTCGCCCCGGCCGCATCACCCGGTGAGAGCCGTCGTCGTCCCGGTGGTCCGTGGACAACGGAGGGTCTGTGCGACGCGGGCGGTCCGCCGATGGTGCGGTCGGTCCGTGCAGCGCGGGCGATCCGTGTGACGCGGGCGGCCGGGGCGTCAGACGACGGCCCCGTCCTTGCTGGCTCGTGGTGCCCGGTCCCGGCGTCTCCTTGTCTCCGCGGTGTGTCGGGCGAGCCCGAGCTCGCGGGACGCTTCCCTGTGCCGGCCGCCAGGCACGAGGAGGTCTGGCGGCCTAAGGGGATGAATTTACTCCCCTTTGACGCTGCAGCTTACCGTCACGCTCAGGTTCCGAAACCGTTGGCGATGGCCGCGCGCCGGCGGTGGCGGGCAGATCCGGGCGAGTGGCGGAGTGAGACCTCGACGCTGCGGGTGTCAGGCCGGAAGCGCCGGCCGTATGACCGTCACTCCGGCAGCGCCGACTCCGCGTGCCGTCACGGCGCTCATGGTCGATGGAGGACGTACGGCAGGCTGACTCGCATGGCTTCGAAAAGGCCGGCGCCGGACGTGTACGTCACCCGGACGCGGTGACGACACAGCCTCTCCTGGGACTGCGGGCGGTCCGGGTGTGGCTGGGATCAGGCGCGGTGGGCGGAGCTCAGGCCCCGTCGCCGACCGGCCTGTCGGCGGCGCCGGTGCGATGATGCAGGCCGCACTCGCGCTGGTCCGGGTCCTCCCACCACCAGCGGCCGGCCCTGAAGTCCTCGCCGGGCGCCACGGCGCGCGTGCAGGGCGCGCAGCCGATGCTGGGGAAGCCCTGGTCGTGCAGCGGGTTGTAGGGGATGTCGTGGGCGTGCACGTACCGCCAGACCCGCTCCTCGTCCCAGTCCGCCAGCGGGTTGAACTTGATGAGCTCTCCGGCGTCGTCCCATTCCACCGCCTCGACCTTCTGGCGCGTGGCGCCCTGGCCGCTGCGGAGCCCGCAGAGCCCAGGCGTCCAGGTCTGACTGCGCGCGCCGCAGCGGCCGCACCTTGCGCACGCCGCAGCACATCTTGCGCAGCTCGATGCTGGTGCGGAAGAGGTTGACGCCGTGCCGGGCGACCATCTCCTCTACCGCGGCGCCGTACGGGAAGTACGTGTAGATGGAGAGGCCGTATCGGTCGCTGGTGCGGGCGATCAGGTCGTAGGTCTCGGGGAAGAGCCGCCCGGTGTCGAGCGTGAAGACGCGCATGTCGATGCCGGCCTCGGCGAGCATGTGGGTGATGACCTGGTCTTCGGGCCCGAGCGATGTGGCGAAGGCGACGCGACCCTCGAACCGCTGCGCGGCCACGGCGAGCACTTCTTCGGCCGGCTTGCCTTCGAGCTCGCCGAGCAGCTGTGGCACGGTCTCATGAGTCGTCATCGGTCACCTCGAAGTGCGCGGCGGTCGTCGTCGCGTAGGAGTCGTCCGGGCACTATAGAACGGTCGTCTCTTATCTCGCAAATCAGCGGGGCTTATCCTGCCGATGCTCCCTCAGGCGAGGTCATGGCGGCACGCAGAGGTGCCGGCCGTGGAAGGAGCGGCTCTCGAAGTGGTCGGGGCCGAGGGCGTTCTTCAGCCATCGGCCGCGGGCTCTCGCCCAGCGCGGTGTGTCGCTCGCCGTGTGCCAGTCGTTGCGCTGCTCTGGTTGTGCGGGGGTCGTCGGCGTGGCCGCAGCCTCGCCAATCTGGTGACCAATCGGTTAGCATGCCCGTGGTGAGGGCCGTTGGTCGCGAGTGGGCCATCGGAGCCCAAGCCCGACCAGGCCCACGGGCGAGGGAGACGCCATGGATGCCGGTGACGACGACACTCAGGGTCACGAGCGGCAGCTCCTTGGGCCGCGGCCGCCGGATGGCGACGTGACCCCCGGGGCCGCGCGGGCCGCCCGTCGCCCCGCGGTCGCGAAGCCCGCTGCCGCCGTTTCGCGCGGGCGGCGTCTCGCTCAGCGTCTCGGCGCGCCACTCATCGTCCTCATCGCCGTGGCGGTGCTGTTCGCCTTGCAGAACCTGACCCGGGTCACGATCTCGTTTTGGACCGTGAAGGTGACCTCGCCGCTCTGGATCGCGCTCTACTTCTGGCTCATCGTCGGCGCGGTCCTCGGGTACGTCGTGGCCCGGTCGGCCGTGCGCCGGTCGCGGCGCTGAGGCGCCACGTCCGGCTGCGGCCGCGGCGCTGAGGCGAAGAGTCCCGTCGCCGTCGTGGCGCTGAGGCGGGTCGCGCCGCCGCCTGCGCCCTGTCGCCACGGTGAGATGACTGCATTCTCACGCACACCCTCTCCCCGTCGGCGGCGCGATGGTCTAGGCTTCGAGCGTTCGGCATCCGCTGCGGCTGGGCCGCCTTGATCGGGACGCGCACCGCCGCCGGCTCCCGCCGAGGGCGGGGCTGGGAGGTCGCATGGAGGGCAGGGTGTATCCGCACGTGAGGGTGGCCGGCGGTCCGCGCGAGCGCGGCCGCCAGTATGGCGAGCAGGCGCGCGAGCGCGTGCGGCTCTCGGTCGTCGCATACGCGAAGGTGTACGAGGACCTGGCCGGGCTGAGCTGGGGCGAGGTCCTCGAGCGGGCCGCCGCGTACGCCGGCACGATCGCGCGCTTCGAGCCGCGGTACCTGGAGGAGATGCGCGGCCTCGCCGAAGGCTCGGGCCAGGAGCTCGAGGCGATCCTCGCCATCAACGTGCGCACCGAGATCATGTTCGCCGCCAAAGCGCGCCTGGCGGCCGGACGGCGAGGCGCGGAGGACGGACAGCCGCCCCGGCCGCCCGGCGAGTGCACCTCGCTCGCGGCGCTGCCGTCGGTCACCGACTCGGGCCACACCCTGCTCGCCCAGAACTGGGACTGGCTGCCGCACACCCGCGACACGGTGGTCGTGCTCGAAGCGGAGCAGGATGAGGGTCCGGCCTACGTGACTGCCGTCGAGGCCGGCCTGCTGGCCAAGGCGGGCTTCAACGCCAACGGCGTCGCGGTGGCGACGAATGCTCTGGTCAGCGACGCGGACGCCGGCGAGGTGGGCGTGCCCTACCACGTGTGCCTGCGGGCGCTGCTCGACGCCAAGCACCTGCCGGCCGCCCTCGCCTCGCTCCAGCGTGCCCGCCGCTCGTCCTCGGCCAACTACATGCTGGCTCAGGTGAGCGGCATGGCCGTCGACGTTGAAGCCATGCCGGGCGACTACTCGAGTCTGCGCCTCATCGATCCTGCCGACGGGCTTCTCGCGCACACCAACCACTTCATGAGCGGCGGGGTGCGTGACGTGGGCCTGTGGTGGATGCCGGACAGCCCCTTCAGGCTGCTGCGGGCGAAGGCCCTCCTCGCGGAGCGGGAGGGGCCCGTCACGGTCCCGCTCCTCCAGACGGTCTTCGCCGACCACGCGAACCACCCGGTGGGGATCTGTGCGCACGCCGATCCGCGCGACAAGCCCACCGAGCAAGGGGAGACGATCGTCTCGCTCATCATGGACCTCGACAGACAGGTCATGTGGCTCGCCGACGGCACGCCGTGCAGTGCGCCGTACCGGCGACTCGAGTACGCGGGCTTCTTCGGCGCGGGGGCCTGACCGGCATGGGCCCCCGCGCCGACGCCGCGCCGCTCTGGCCGCCGGGCATCGGCTGTGCGGTCGCCTTCACCTTCGACTTCGACGCCGAGGAGGTCTGGCTCGCCGATGACCCGGCCGCCGCCGAGCGGCCGGGTCGCCTCTCGCAGGGCACGTACGGCGCCAAGGTCGCCGTCCCCCTGATCCTTGACCTGCTCGCCCTCCATGCGGTCCCGGCCACGTTCTTCGTGCCGGGCCGGGTCGCCGAACGCCACCCCGGGCGCGTGGCCGAGATCGTCGCCGCGGGGCACGAGCTCGGCCACCACGGCTACACCCACACTTCGCCGACAGCGCTCACCGCGGAGCAGGAGGAAGAGGAGCTGGTCCACGGCCGGGAGGCACTCGCCTGCTTCGCTCCCCGGGTGCGCGGCTACCGCTCGCCGTCGTGGGAGCTCACCCCGCACACGCTGGCTCTGCTCGAGGCGCACGGGTTCGAGTACTCCTCGAACCTGATGGACGACATCCGCCCGTACCTGCACGCCGGGGCCGACATCGTCGAGCTGCCCGTGCACTGGATCCTCGACGACGCCGCCCACTTCTGGTTCGCCGAGGACGAGTGGTCGAAGAAGATCAGCACGATCGAGGAGGTGGAGGCGATCTGGCGGGCCGAGTTCGAGGGCATCCGCCGGCTCGGGGGCTGCTGCGTGTTCACGATGCACCCGCAGTTCATCGGGCGCCCGGGTCGCCTGCCCCTGCTCGAAGCGATGATCGCGCTGGTGCGCGAGACGCCGGGCGTGTGGCTGGCGCAGGCGCACGAGATCGCCACGCACGCCCGGCGAGCGCTCGCGCCCGCCGCCGGCGCCTCCTGAGGCGCGTCGGCCCCCCGCCGTTCCCCGCCCGCCGCCCGTCGCAAAGGCCGTTGTCACGCACCGGCCAGTCTGAGAGCATTGCCGGCGGACGAGTCCATCGTCGTCGGGGTGCGCCCGCGGCGCCCGACCGAGGCCGATGAGATAGACCCGAGCGAGTTCCACGCCCCCGAGGCGGGCCGCGTCGTCACCGGGCCCGAAGGCTACGCGGCCTTCGTCCCGGCACCTCTGCCGCCGCGACTCCGCTTCTCTCGAGAGCTGACCGTGGCCTTGTCGAAGGCCGACGCCGCCCTCGGCGAGCTCTGCGGCGTCGGCCGTCAGCTCCCCGACCCGAAACTGCTCGACGCGCCGTTCAAGCGCCAGGAGGCGCTGTGCTCGTCGCGCATCGAGGGCTCGATGGTGTCCCTCTCCGACCTGCTGCTCGACCAGGTCGGCGCGGTGAGCGCCGAGGTGCCGCGCGACTACCTCCGCGAGGTCCGGCGCTGCGTCTCCACGCTGCGCTACGGCGTGCAGCGCCTCGAGGAGGTGCCGCTCTCGCTCGACCTGGTGCGCGAGCTTCACGAGTCGCTGCTGCGCGGCGAAGTGGGCGGCGCGCGTACCCCGGGCGAGTTCCGGACGACGCAGAACTGGATCGGCCCCCCGGGCGCGACGCAGGCCACGGCGACGTACGTGCCGCCGCCGGTCGAAGAGATGCACGGGACCCTGGAGGCGTGGGAGGCCTTCCTCCGCGAGCGCGATACGCTGCCGGACCTGATCCAGTGCGCGATGCTGCACGAACAGTTCCAGGCGATCCACCCGTTCGTCGGCGGCAACGGCCGCCTCGGCCGCCTGCTCATCACGTTGTTCCTCATCGAGCGCGGGCGCCTGACGCGCCCGCTGCTCTACCTGTCCGCCTACCTCGAGGGTCACCGCGACGAGTACTACACGCTGCTGCAGCGCGTGCGCACGCACGCCGAGTGGGTGCCGTGGCTGCTCTTCTTCCTCGAGGGCGTGCGCGAGACGGCAGTGCGTGGTGCGCATCAGGCGCGTGCCCTGGCGCGCTACCACGCGGAGTGCCGGACACACCTCAAGGGCCGCGCCCTGGCGCTGGCCGACGAGCTCGTGCGCACGCCGTGCATGACGGTCCCCGAGGCGCGACGCGTGCTCGACGCGAGCGGCACGACGGCGCGGGGCGCCATCGAGGAGCTGGAGTCCTGGAGCCTGCTCGAGGAGTGGGCGGAGGCGCGCCGCCCGCGCGTCTACCTGGCGCGGCCCGATCCTCGACACGATCCTGCACCCGCTCGAGGAGCTGCGCAGCGACGTCGACACGCGCGGCGCCGGGGCGATCGTGAAGTCGGCCGCCGGCCGCCGCGAGGCGCCCACGCGGCGCGCCGACCGCCTCATGGCCGAGGCGATGGCGCTCATCGACGCGGCTCGCGAGCGCGGCGTGCAGGTGCGCCTCATCGGCGGCCTCGCCATCCGCACGGCACTGCGCCGACCTCGACTTCATGGACCGTGAGTACTCCGACATCGACCTCGTCGGCCTCGGGCCGCAGGCGGAGGCTCTGGACGAGGTGATGACCTCCCGCGGCTTCGTCCAGAACAGCTACGTCGCCCGTGCGACCGAGCATCGCCAGCTGCAGTACGTCACCGAGGAAGCGCTGCGCGGCGGCATGACGATGGTGGGTGCGGCCGAGGGCGAGCCCACGCACGACGCGCCGCTCTTCGACCACGTCGACATCTTCCTCGACGTGATGATGATGGACCACGACCTCGACGTGCGCGAGCGCCTCGACATCGACGACTACGCCATCTCCCCGGCCGACGCCCTCATCGCCAAGCTGCAGATCGGCAAGATCAACCAGAAGGACGTGCACGACGCGATCGCCCTGCTCAAGGACGTGCCGCTGGCCGAAGAGGAGGAGGACGACGAGGCCGCGATCGACGTGGACTACGTGGCCGACGTGTGCGCCCGCGACTGGGGGCTGCACCGCGACTTCACCGCCAACCTGCGCGTGGTCGCCGCGCGCGTCGACGACTACGGTCTGCCCGCCGAGGAGGTCGAGCGCGTGCGCGCGCGCCTGACCGTGCTCGAGAAGACGATCCGCCGCGAGGCCAAGTCGCTGCGCTGGCGGGCCCGCGCCGTCGTCGGCCCGAGGGTCGCGTGGCGGCGCGAGATCGAGGACACCGAGGGCACCGAGATCATCGCCCCCGAGTGGGACTGGAGGCGCGACCTCGGGTGAGCGGGCGGCACGCGAGACGCTGCGGGGCGGCACCCGAGACGCGCGGGCGGCATCCGAGACGATGCGGGGCGGCAGCCGATCAACGGGGTAGGCGGACCTTGAGCCCGGAGGGCGCAGGATGAGCCCTGTCGAGGGTGTGCTGCTCGACATGGACGGTGTGCTCACCGTCTCCTGGGACCCGATCCCGGGCGCCGCCGACGCGGTCCGCCGCTTGCGCGACGCCGGGCTGCCGCTGCGCATCATCACCAGCACGACCAGCCGGACGGGCGCCGAGATGGCGGCGAACCTCCGGCGGCTCGGCATCCCTGTCGAGGACGACGAGGTGCTGACGGCGGCGATGTCGGCGCGCGACCATCTGCTCGAGGCGCACCCGGGCGCACGCGTCTTCACCCTCGGCGACGCGCGCCGCGAAGACCTCGAGGGCCTGCGCCTGGTCGGCATCGACGAGGACCCGGCGGTGATCCTCGTCTCGGGCGCCGACGAGTCCTTCGCCTTCGGCGCCTTCAACCTCGTGCACCGCGCGCTGCTCGGCGGCGCCCACCTCGTCGCCATGCACCGCAACCTCTCCTGGATGACGCACGAGGGCGAGTGCCTCGACGCCGGCGCTTACCTCCTCGGTCTGGAGGCGGCGTCCGGGCGCGAGGCGGTCGTCACCGGCAAGCCGGCGCCCGAGGCCTTCCGCGCCGGCCTTCGCGCCCTCGACCTTCCGGCCGAGCTTGTGGCGATGGTCGGCGACGCCGTCGAGAGCGACGTCCTCGCGGCGCAGCGTCTCGGCATCACCGGCGTGCTCGTGCGTACGGGCAAGTTCCGCGAGGGCGCCCTCGCCGCGGCGTCGGGGCGCCCCGACCACGTGATCGACTCGATCGCCGACCTGCCGGCGCTGCTCGGCGTCTGAGGGCGGGCGGCCGGGGGCGGGCGGCTCTCGCCGCCCGCCCCCGGCCGCTAGATATCGGCAGCCGCGTCCGCCGTCAGGCTTCCGCCCCGACCGCCGGCCGCCGCGCCCCGCCCGCCTCCGGCCGCCGCGCTCACCGTCAGGCTTCGGCCTCCTCCTCGGTCGCCGTGCCACCCCCGGAGGGGAAGAGGCGCTCGTGGTAGTAGCCGTCGGCGAGGTAGAGGGCCGCCAGCGGGTTGTGGCCGAGCACGCGGTCCTTGGCGGCGAGCACGGTGACGGGCGCGACCGAGTGCTTCATGAACAGGCTGTCGTGCCCCACGCAGAGGCCGAGCAGCACGTTCAGCTCGGTGCCGGCGCGGGCGAGGGCCTGCGCCTGGCCGATCGGGTTACAGGTCGGCTCGTACTCGCCGGGCGAGACCTTGTCCTCCTCGGCGAGCCCGAGCTCCTCCTTGGGCAGGCTGGCGTTCTTGCAGGCCACCGAGTCGACGGCGAAGCCGTTGGCACGCAGCACCCTGGCGAACACCTTGGCCTCGCGCTGCAGGCCGATGCAGAAGGCGAGGCCGAGGCGGGTGAAGCCGTTGCGCCGGGCGAAGTCCATGATCTCCTCGACGCGGGTGAGGCGGCAGTAGCCGTGCGCTTCGACCAGCGCGGCGGTACGGGCGATCTCGCGATCCTCGCCCTCGCCGTACGCGGCGAGCAGCCCGCCGCGGTCCGCGTCGCGCGACGGGCAGTTCGCCGGGTAGTCGCTCTCGTCGCCGCTGTCGCACCCCCAGCGGGCACACTCAGCGCAGGTGTACATGGCTCCTCCTCCCGGCTGCCGTGGCGCGGACGCCGCCCACGCCGCGGCAGCAGACCGTCTTCTCGGACAGTTGGCTGCGCGGAGCCTGACGGACGGCGGCGCAGGCATCAAGCTCGCGGAGCCGGTGGTACCATCTCCCAGCGATGGACCCGTGCACGATCTCTCGCACCGCCCTCGGCCGTCGCGTGCGGCGGCCGAGGGCGCATGACAAGGGCGCCGGGTGAGCCGCCGCTGCCTCCCGCGCGGCGGCGCGGCCTTGGCCGCGATGACCGGGGTGGCCGTCGCCCTGTCGGTCGCGCTGGCGATCGCCCTGCCGGTCGCGGTGGCCTTCACGGTCGCCGGCTGCGGCTCGGCCGGGCCGGAGCCGCAGGCCCCGGCGGTCGCGAGTCCTGCGCCGACGGCCGCCCCGGCCCCGGCCGTCAGCGCGGCCGCCGACGTGGGTCCCCAACGCCGACGAGCCGCCGCCGGAGTACGACCGCAACTACAAGCTCGGCCTCGTCGAGGCCCTGGACGAGCCGCCGGAGCTCGTCGTGATGGGCGGCTCGCGGGCGCAGCGCTTCGAGCCCTCCTACATCCGCGAGCTCACCGGGCTCGGCGCCTTCAACTTCGCCGTGCAGAACAACCGCCCCGAGGACGCCTACGCGATGTCCGAGACGCTCTTCGCGATGGCCCCCGACGTGAGGCTGCGGCTCTTCTACGCCGTGCAGGTGACGACCTTCAACGACGGGGTCATGCACCCGGGCATCCTCTACGACGAGCGCTTCGCGCGCTGGTTCCCGGCCGAGTTCGTCGCCGAGCAGAAGGCGCGACTCGGCACGCCCAAGCCGGACGGCATCCCCGAGAACAACCACTACAGCCCCCGCGGATGCCTCCTGCACAACAGCTACGACCAGCGCCTCGAGCGCGGCCGCACGCAGGAGCGTGCCCTCGAGACCTATCTCGAGCGGCTGGTGCCGAAGGCGGCTGCGCCGCTCACCGAGCAGTCACGGTCGCGGCGCTACTTCGAGAAGCTCCTGCGCCTCTACAACGACCACGGCGTGACCCCGGCGATCGTCCTCATGCCGCAGCACCCCGTCGCCCTGGCGGCGTTCAGGGAGGTCGGGTGGCAGGCCAAGAACGACGCCCTGCTCGCCTACCTGCGCGGCCTCGAGGGCGAGTACGACCTGCGCATTCTCGACTACACCGAGATCGGGAGCTTCGGCGGCGAGGCGCGCTACTTCTACGACGGCTCGCACGTGACGAGGGAGAACGCCCGTCTGCTGCTCGAGCAGGCGGTCCGCGACGCGCCGGAGTGCTTCTGAGGAGACCGTCGCAGGCCGACCCTCACCCTCGAGTTTAGGGTGAGGGTCGGCCTGCGAAGCCGTCCTCGCGAGACCCACGCTACCGTCACGACGTCGCCGGGGCGGCGGGCTCCTCTTCGGGCGCCCGCCGCAGCGCCGGCGCCGTCCCCAGCACCGACCCCAGCAGGATCAGCGGGAGGCCGACGGCGATGCCCAGCGTGAACGGTTCGGCGAGCAGCCAGACGCCGAGCAGGACGGCGACCAGCGGGTTGATGTAGGTGATGACCGTCGAGCGCGCCGGGCCGACCTCGTAGATCAGGGCGAAGAAGAGGATGAAGGCGAGCGCCGTGCAGACCAGGGAGAGGGTGGCGACGGCGCCCACGGTCTCCGCCGAGACCGACGCCGGCAGGGTCGCGAGCGCCCACGGCGCGTAGATGACGCTGGTGATCACGAGCGACGCCACGACGACGCCGAGGCTCGGCAGGTCGGCGAGCCGGCGGCTGATGATCAGCGGGCCGACGGCGTAGCACAGCGCGACGAGCCCGACCTCGGCCATCGCCAGCCCGTCGCGGTCGCCGAATTCGAGGCCGACGAGGGCGGCGACTCCGGCGAAGCCGACGAGCAGGCCGATGAGGCGCCGCGCGTCGACGTGGTCGACGACGCCGAACGCCCGGTAGACGATCACGGCGATGAGCGGCACCGAGGCGACGATCAGCCCCGCCATCGAGCTCGACAGGCGCTGCTCGGCGTGTGAGAGCAGGAGCCAGGGGACAGCGAGCTCGACCATCGTGTAGGCGAGGATCCAGCGCCAGTGCGGCCAGAGGCCGTGCGTCTGGCCGCGGCGCAGCGCCAGCGGCAGGAGGACCACGGCCGCCACCGCCGTCCTGAAGAACACCAGCGCCGGCGGCGAGAGCTCCTCGACGGCGACCCGGATCAGCAGGTAGGGGATGCCCCAGATCACGCAGAGGGCGATGAAGAGCGCCCATCCCTTGCGCGACACGGGCGTGACCTCCTCGGGGTGCGGCGGACGGCGACGAGGCCAGTGTATGCGCTGGGCGGAGGCCGCGGCGACCGTCGCGCACCCCGGCCCGCGCACCGGGCGCCGTCCCTTCCGCCCGACTGCGGCCTCGCGGCTCGAGCCGAAGCCGGGCCCGGCGGCCCTCGCCAGCCGCGCCCTCGGCGGCGCGGGTAGAGGAATCGCGCCGCGCGCGCGTTGTACACGGTAGCGCGCGGCCGCTCGGAACGGCCGCTTTCGACGAAAGGGGGCACGAATGCGACGCGCGCGGATCGGCGCGGGGGTCGTCGCCGTTCTCATCCTGCTCCACGCTGCTGCTGCCCGGGCTCGCCGGCGCTGCCGACGACAGCTTCGTCGGCACCTACAAGGGGTGGGGCGAAGGCACCGGCAAGGGAGGCGGCAAGGCGACGTCCGCCGTGACGATCTGGGTCCAGGATCTCGGCGGCAGCGTCAGGTTCACGATCAGGGCCGCCCGGCTGGGTGTGACCTTCGACGCCGACGGGGCCGAAGCAGTGGCAGGGCGACGAGACGCTCGTCGTGCCCATCAGCGTCAAGAAGATGGGCATCAGGGCCAGCGGGACCATCACGCTGGAGAAGGACGGCGAGAGCTGGATCCTCTCGGGCAGCGGCAAGGGGAAGGTGCTGACCTACGAGGGCTCGGGCACCGTCCTCGCCGTGAGGGTCGCGACCGGCGTGAAGATCCCGGGTCTCGGCGACCAGATCAAGGGCGGGCTGCAGGCGATCTTCGGCGGCCCACCGGCGGCCGAGAAGGTGCCGCCCGAGGCGACCAAGGGCGGCAAGCTCAAGCCGCCGAAGCCGCCGGCGCAGGTCGAGCAGGTCAAGCCGGCCTCCACGCTGGCCGCCGCCGAGGCCACGCCGCCGATCTCCGAGAACGACAAGTGGGTGCTGCTGCTCGCGGCGACCCTCCTCCTCCTCTTCTTGTTCGGCATCTTCATCTTCGTCTGAGAGGCGCCGCCATGGACGATTTCATCACCATCTACTACTGGGCGCGGCTTCTGGTCCTGGTGCTGTTGACGGTGATCGCCCTGATCACCACCATCGGCATGACCAGGCGGCGGCCCTTCAAGCTGTGGCGGGAGGTCACGGCGGCCGTGCTCGTCGTCGCGACCTTCGTGGCCCTGTCGGTGATCCCCGGCGTGTACTACGGCGTGGTCTGGGCGGCCGTGCTTGTCGCCCTCGGCCTCGTCGTCGGGTACCTGGTGAATCGCGGCGAACGCGTGACCCGCGAGGAGGAGCGCGTCGTGCTGCGCCGCTCGCCGCTCGTCCCGTGGCTGTGGTTCGTGGCCGTGGTGCTGACGCTCGCGACGCTGCTCTTCGCCGAGACGTATCTCTTCTCGCTCTCGATGCTCCTCATGGCGTTCGTGATGGGCGCCTTCATCGGCCAGACGATCGCGCTCGTGCGCGCTCCGTTGCCGGACGCCGCCGGCGCCGAGCCCGTCGGCGTCGCCGAGGCCAGTCCGGCCTGAGCCGGTCGGCGCCGCCGCGGCCCCCGGGCCGCGGGCCGGCGGAGTGAGACTCGAGGGCCGCGGCCGCCCGCCACCGGCGGGCGGCCGCGGCCCTTCGTCGCCTTGCCGCGACCGACCGCCGCGTCGTGCGCCGGCGCTCTGCGGGTAGACTGCCTCGACAGGACACGACCGCACGGCGGGCGCCGGTCTTCGCGCGCCGCCAGCGCCCGAAGGAGGCCCAAATGGACGTACTCGAGACCATCGCCGCCCGCTACAGCGTGCGCGGCTACAAGCCCGACCCGGTGCCCGACGACGTGCTCGCGCAGGTCCTCGAGGCGGCGCGGCAGGCGCCGACCGCCGCCAACAAGCAGCCCTTCCGCCTGATCGTGCTCCACACCGCGGGCAGGGAGGAGGAGCTGGCGCGCATCTACGGGCGCGGCTGGTTCACCCAGGCGCCGCTGGTGGTCGGCGTCGTCGCCGTGCCCGGCGAGGCGTGGCGGCGGATGGACGACAAGCCCTATGACGAGGTCGACGCGACGATCGTCATGGACCACCTGATCCTGGCGGCGACGGGCCTGGGTCTCGGCACCTGCTGGATCGCCGCCTTCGACCCGGCCGCGGCGCGCGACGTGCTCGGGCTCCCCGGCGAGGTCGAGCCCATCGCCTTCACGCCGCTCGGCTACCCCGACAAGGCGCAGGCGAAGACCGACCGCCGGCCGCTCGACGAGCTCGTCAAGTACGAACGCTGGTGAACGGTCCGTCGGCGCGGCCCGGCGAGCCGCCTTCGGGCTCGCCCTCTCCCGGCTCGCCCTCTCCCGGCGAGCACCTGGCCTTCGCGCTGGCCGCCGCGGTCGTGCTCACCCACACCCTCGTGGCCGCCTTCATCGCGCTCGAGCCGGGCGTGGGGCGGGGCGTCCACGCGTGGGGAGCGCTCCTGCTCTCCGCCGCCCTCGTCGTCGCCGTCTGGCTGTACCCGCGGGCGCGCGCCGGGCTGCGTGCCTCGGTCGCCGCGCTCGTCGGTGTCCTCACGCTGGCGGCCGGCGCCGTCTTCCTCAGCGACGCTCTCTCCGGGGGTCCCTCCGGGGACGACTGGACCGGTGTGCTGCTGCTCCCCGCCGGCGTGGTCCTCGTGGGCCTCGGCGCGGTGGTCGCCTGGCGCTCGCGCAAGCCGACCGGCCATCGCTGGCTCCGCCGGGCGCTCATCGCCGTGGCCGCGCTTCTCGCCGTCTACTGGGTCGTGCTGCCCGTCACCCTCGCCGTGATCGCCACCGAGCGGCCGCGCACGCCGGTGGAGGAGGCCGACCTGGGCCGTCCGCACGAGGACGTCAGCCTGCGGACGGCCGACGGTCTGGACCTCGCGGCCTGGTACGTGCCCTCGCAGAACGGCGCGGCCGTCGTCCTGATCCCGCGTGAGGGGTCGGTCGACGAGGCGCGCATGCTGGTCGGCAACGGCTACGGCGTGCTGCTCGTCGACCCGCGCGGCTACGGCGACAGCGAGGGCGACCCCAACATGTTCGGCTGGGCGATGCCCAGGGACATCGCCGCGGCCGTCGACTACCTCGAGACGCGCCCTGACGTCGAGGCGGGGCGCGTCGGCGGCCTCGGCCTCTCGGTCGGCGGCGAGATGATGATCCAGGCCGCGGCCGAGGACCCGCGGCTCGCCGCCGTCGTCTCCGAGGGCGCCGGCGTGCGCACCTTCAGGGAGACCTTCGTGCGCCGCGGCCCGAACGTCGTCGAGCTCGCCCTTCAGTACCCGCACGAGGTCGTGCTGACCGCGGCCACCGCGGTGCTCAGCGGCTCGGCGCCGCCACCATCGTTGCGCGAACTGGTGGCCGACATCTCGCCGCGGGCCGTCCTCCTCGTCTACGGGGAGAACGGGCAGGCGGTCGAGAAGGCCGTCAACCCGCCGTACTACGACGCCGCCGGCGAGCCGAAGGAGATCTGGGAGGTGTCCGGCGCCGGCCACACCGGCGGCTTCGCGGCCCAGCCCCAGGAGTATGGGCGCCGCGTCACCGCGTTCTTCGACGAGCACCTGCTCGGGGCCGAGTAGGCAGCCGGGGCGGCCGGGCAGGCCGGACGGGCCGGGGAGACACCCCGCCCCTGCCGCCACCTCGCCCCTGCCGCCACTCCGCTCCTGGCCTGCGCCCCGACCGCGGCGCGGGCTCGCCCGTGGCCTGCGCCTTGACGGCGCTGCCGCCTCATCCTCGGCCTGCGTCTCGACTGCCGCGCCGCTTCACTCTTGGCCTCTGCTGCGCACTCCTGACAGAATGGCGTCACTGGTGTCGCAGAGAGGGGGGCTCTTGGTGGACGGCAGGCTTCGGGGGCGTGTGGCCATCGTCACGGGTGGCGCGTCGGGAATCGGCCTGGCGGCGGCCGAGCGGCTCCTCAGCGAGGGAGCCGCGGTCGTGATCGCCGACGTCGACGGCGCGGCCGGCAAGCGGGCGGTGGCCGATCTCGGCGGGCGCGGGCTCGGGGCCGTCGAGGCCGTCACCGCCGATGTGTCGCGCGACGGCCACGTGCGCCGTCTGGTCCAGCACGTCGTGGCGCGGCACGAGCGCATCGACATCCTCTTCAACAACGCCGGCTTCTTCGAGCCGGGCGAGATCCATCAGGTGAGCGAGGCCGCCTGGGACCGCCAGCTCGGCGTGAACCTGCGCTCGGTGTACCTGGTCTCGCATCACGTCGTGCCGCACATGCTGGCTCAGGGCGGCGGCGCGATCGTGAACAACGCCTCCGTCGCCGGCCTGGTGGGCGACTACCGGGCGGCGGCCTACTGCGCCAGCAAGGGTGGCGTCGCCCTCCTCACGAAGGCCATGGCGCTGGACTACGCGAAGCGCAACATCCGCGTCAACGCCATCTGCTGCGGCGAGATCGACACCCCCCTGTTCGAGCGCGAGGCGGCGCAGTACGGCATGGGCGTCGACGAGTTCCGCGCGGTGCTCGACGAGGAGCACCCCATCGGCCGCATCGGGCGGCCGCAGGAGGCGGCGGCCGCGGTCGCCTTCCTGGCGAGCGACGACGCGAGCTTCATCACCGGCGCGCTGCTGCCGGTGGACGGCGGCTACTCGGCCGCCTGAGCGGCCGCGACCGATGGGACGAGGGCGAGCACGAGGAGGGTGCGCATGCGTGGCTTGGCGGGCAAGACGGCCCTGGTGACCGGAGGGTCCTCCGGGCTGGGCGAGGCGGTGGTCCTCCGGCTCGCCGAGGAAGGTGCGAGCGTCGCCGTCGCGGGACGCGACGAGGCGAAGACGCGCGCCGTGACCGACCGTGCCACGGCCCTCAGTCGTGACGCCGGGCACGAGGGCCGCTTCCCCGCCCTGCTGGGTGACGTGAGCGTGGTCGCCGACTGCGAGCGCCTGGTCACCGAGGCCGTCGCCGCGCTCGGCCACCTCGATCTGCTCGTCAACTCGGCCGGCGTGTGGCTCGAGAAGTCCATCCTCGACACCAGCGAGGAGGACTGGGAGTGGTGCATCGGCACCTGTCTCAAGGGGACGTACTTCACGTGCAAGGCGGCACTGGCGCACATGGTGACGCGAAGAAGCGGCGTCATCGTGAACATCGCCAGCGACTCCGGCATCCACGGCGAGCCTGGGGCCGCGGTGTACTCGGCCGCCAAGGCGGGGGTCATCATGATGACCCGCGCCCTCGCCATCGACCACGGCCCCGACGGCATCCGCGTGTGCAGCGTCTCGCCGGCGATCTTCGACACCCCGATGCTGGCCAGGGCGATCGCCGAGGCGCCCGACCCGGAGGCCTACGCCGCCGTGCAGGACGAGGGCTACCCGCTCGGCCGCATCGGCCGCCCGGAGGAGCTCGCCGCGGTCGTCGCCTTCCTCGCCAGCGAGGACGCCGGCTTCGTCAGCGGCCGCACGTGGGTGGTCGACGGGGGCGTGACGGCCTGAACGAGGGGTCGTCGCACGCGGCGGGCTCTCGCGCGGCCATCGACCCCGGGCCACGTGCGGGCTGTTTCTCCATGCCGGTCGGCATTTCTCATCGTTGACACCCCCGACCCTTGTGATAGAGGTGAAGGAAGCACCTGTCCGTGCTGTCACCGGGGGAGGGGACATGAACGTACTCAGCACATCCAGCGGGGTCGGCCGCCGCGCCCGCGCACCGCGCCTCATGGCGCTGGCTGTGATCCTCGCGGCAACGGCGCTCGTGCTCTGCGGCGGCCTGCTCGCCGCCTGCGGTGGTGAGGACGAGGGCGGCGATGGCACGGAGGCCACGGGCGTCGAGCTGCAGAGCACGACACCGCCGGCCGACGGCCTCGTGGACGAGATCACCTGGAACCTCGGGTTCGGCGAGCCGACGACGATCGATCCGCACAAGGCGGGGGACTACGGGCCCTGCTTCGTCGCCTCACAGCTGCACGACACGCTGGTGCGCTACACGCCGGATTGGGAACTCGGCCCCGGCATCGCCGAGTCGTGGGAGCAGGTCGACGACCTGACCCTCGTCTACACCATCCGTCAGGATGCCAAGTTCTGGGACGGTAGCCAGGTGACCGCGGACGACGTCCTCTACAGTCTCGAACGCAGCGCGGACTGGGACACCGGCTCGATCTGGGCCGACTTCTTCGCCAACGTGGAGAGCATGGAGAAGACCGGCCCGTGGGAGATCACGGTCAAGTTCAGCGTGCCGGACGAGCTCTTCAACAAGGAGATGGCCACAAGTGGCGGCGGCGGGATCGTCAAGAAGGACTATGTGGAGGAGGTCGGCCACGAGGCGTACGGCGCCGGTACCACCGTCATGGGTAGCGGCCCCTACAGGGTCGTCGAGTGGAGGCCGGGCGACCAGATCACCCTCGAGGCGAACCCCGACTACTGGGACCCGAACCTCATCCCCAAGGTCGCCAAGGTCAACCTGACCTTCATCAGCGAGACCAGCACCATCACGAGCGCCATCCTCTCGGGCGAGATCGACGGATCGTACGAGGTCCCGGCGACCAGCGTGCCGGCGCTCGAAGGCGCCCCCGGCACGGTCTACTTCGGTCCGAGCCTCACCGCGGTGAGCGTGATGGCTGCCCAACCGGACGGTCTCGCAGCTGACCCGGACGTGCGCAAGGCGCTCTCCATGGCCATTGACCGCCAGTCCATCGTCGACACCGTCTTCAACGGCCACGCCGTGATCAACAAGACCCTCACGCCGCCCTCGGCCTGGGATCCCGAGGCCCTCGACATCTACGAGGCCG
>CAWFDC010000021.1:0-5896 GCA_963814545.1 uncultured Thermoleophilia bacterium
GGCCGCGGCCCGCGTACGGTAGTCTTCGTGACGTGGACGCAGCCGCCTCCCAGACGCGCGCCGGCAGCTCCTCGCCGGAGCCTGCGGGGCCTCACCGCGGCTTCTACGAGATCGCCGGCATCACGCTGCAGGTCGAGAGCCCGTTGCCCATCCTGACAACGACTTTCGCACCCAAGTTCGCGCTCTTCGAGGTGGAGGGGCCGGGTCCGGACACCGTCGTACTCCGTCACCACTTCGGTCTGCCGGGCGGGGACGCGGGGGGCGACGACGGGGGACGATCGAGGCCCGAGCCGTGGACGCGGGGCGCCACGAGGTCTATCGCAGACCGCCCTGGGCGATCTTCCGGGAGGGCGGCTCGTGGGTCTACGAGGGCTTCACCGGCGAGGGGGAGGACGCGAGCCTGCACGCCGTCGCCGTGTTCGACGACGACCACTCGGCGGGCGACCTCTACAGCCCGGCGCACGTGGCCGAGTGGTGGCGCGCCGGCGGGCTGGGGTCGCTCACGCTGATGCCGAGCGACCAGATCGTGGTCGCGCGCCTCGTCGCCGATCGCGAGGCGTGCCTGCTGCACTCGGCCGGGGTCGTGGTCGACGGGCAGGGCTTCGTGTTCGTCGGGCACTCCGACGCCGGCAAGTCGACGACCGTCGAGCTCCTGCGCCGGGGCTTCGGCCCGCGTCTCGAGATCCTCTGCGACGACCGCACCGTCGTGCGTCGCTGGCCGGAGGGGTTCCGCGTGCACGGCACCTGGAGCCACGGCGACGTGCCCGACGTCTCCCCGGGCGGGGCGCCGCTGCGCGCCGTCCTCTTCCTGGAGCAGTCGGGGGAGAACGCGCTGCTGCCGCTGGAGGAATCGCGGGGAGGTGTGGCGACGGCTGCTGGCGACCATCATCAAGGCGCTCGAGACCCCCGAGTGGTGGCGCAAGGAGATGGACGTGCTGGGGCGTCTCGTCGCCGAGGTGCCCTGTTACCTGATGCGCTTCGACCGCAGCGGGGGCATCGTGTCCGAGCTCGAGGGCCTCCTGTGAGCGACTACGTGCGCCGGGTCGGCGGCGCTCTGCCCGGCCCCGTGCCGCGCCTCGCGAACCTCGACATCGAGCTCACCGAGCGCTGCGACAACGACTGCATCCACTGCTGCATCAACCTGGCGGCCGGCGACGCCGAGGCGCGCGCCCGCGAGATGACCACCGCCGAGGTGCAGGGTCTGCTCGATCAGGCGGCCGACCTCGGGTGCCTGCAGGTACGCTTCACCGGCGGCGAGCCTCTGTTGCGCCCCGACTTCGAGCGGCTGTACCTGCACGCGCGACGTCTGGGCATGAAGGTGCTGCTGCTCACGAACGCGCGACGGCTGGGCGTCGGCGGCGCGGAGGGGGCCGGCGAGCGGCTCGCCGACCTGCTGGCCCGGGTGCCGCCGCTGGCTCCCGTCGAGGTCAGCGTGTACGGGATGCACGCGGAGTCGTACGAGGCGGTATCACAGCGCCCGGGCTCGTTCGCCCACTTCCGCCTTGGCGTCGAGCGCCTTCTCGAGCGCCATGTGCCGGTGCTCGTGAAGTCCGCCCTGCTGCCGCCCAACCGTCCCGAGATGGCGGAGCTCGAGACTTGGGCACGGGAGACCGTCGGCATGACGCAGCCGGTGACCTACGCGATGGCCTTCGACCTGCGGCAGCGCCGCGACGGTCCGGCCAAAGACGTGCCCATCGCTGCGCTGCGGGTGCCACCCGACGAGATCGCTTGCGTGCTCTCGCGCGACCGCGACGCCTGGCGCGCGGCGATGCGCGACGTGGCCGCGCGTCTCCTCGGCCCGCCCGGCGACGCGCTCTTCGCCTGCGGCGCGTCGTGTGCGAGGGGACGCAGCGTCAGCGTCGATGCCTACGGGCGCGTGCAGCCGTGCGCCTACGTACGCACGCCCGACCTTACCGTGGACGTGGTGGGTCGCGACGGTCGCGCGCCGGCGACGCTCGCCGAGGCCGTCGACCGCTTCACATACCTCGGCGAGCTGCGCGCCCGCGACCCCGAGTACCTGCACCGTTGCGCGCGCTGCTTCCTCAAGGGGCTGTGCGAGCAGTGCCCGGCGAAGTCCTGGACCGAGCACGGCACGCTCGACACGCCGGTCGAGTACCTCTGCGCCGTGACCCACGCCCAGGCCCGCCTCGCCGGATGGCTGGAAGAGGATGAAGTGGGCTGGAATTGTCCGGAGTGGCGGGGTAGGGTGAACGCCGTGTAAGGCCTGCGGCCACGTGGGGTCGCGGTGTCACGCACGAGTCGTGTGAGCCACAGATCCAGGGGTCCAGATGACCGAGCCAGGGGTCGAGCCGGTCAACCTCGACGGCGTCTACGCCGTCTCCGACGACGTCGTCGCGCGCGAGATCGAGGGCGAGATCGTCATCGTCCCGCTCGTGGCCGGCGTCGGCGACGCCGACGACGAGCTCTACACCCTGAACGAGACGGGCGCCGCCCTCTGGCGCAAGCTCGACGGGGTGCGCTCCTTGCGCTCCGTCGCGGCCGAGCTCGCCGACGAGTTCGCGGCGAGCCTCGACGTGATCGAGCGCGACGTCGTCGGCCTGCTCGACGAGGTGGTCCGCCGCGGCATCGTCGTGGCCGTCCCGCCCGCGTGAGGGGGCGCCGCGAGTCGGTCGCTCGCACATGGTGGCCTTGCGGGTGCGCGTGCAGCCGGGGCACCCTTCTCCGATTCGGCCGACTCCCGCCCCGAGAAGCTGCGAAATCCTTGTCAACCGGCCTGCGGATGCGGGAGAATGCGTGCGTGGGAGGAATCGGGGTCGGTTCGTCCGAATAGGGCTCCGAACGCACGTGGCGGGGTCATACTTGGCGTGAAGCAAGTAGTGCCACACGAAAACTGGGGCATGAGTATGTCTGAAGGCAAGAAGGCGTGGCAGCGGCCGGAGCTGGTGGTCCTCGTGCGCAGCCGTCCGGAGGAAGCGGTGCTGGCGGGGTGCAAGTACCCGGGCGTGGCCGGGCCCGGGCGACCTGTGGTGCACGCGTGCAATCACCCGACTCAGGGCGACTGCGTCACCATCGGCATATCGTAGCGGGCCGCAGGCTCAGGCTTTGAGCTGCGAAGAGCTGGGTTCAATGGGGCCAGACGGCCAGCTGGCACTCTCGAACGCCGGTCAACTCCAGCTCCTGAGGGCCTTCGAGGAGCGCGGGGCAGGCCTGCGGACGACCGTCCGCGGAGCAAGCATGAGCCCCTTCCTCCGCGATCGTGACGTGGTCACGGTCGCCGCCCTCAACGGACGCAAGCCCCGCGTCGGCGAGGTCGTCGCCGTCGCCTTGGGTCGGCCCGAGCGACTCGTGATCCACCGCGTGGTGGGTCGTCGTGGGGGAGGTCTGCTCGTCCGCGGAGACGCCTGTCTCCGTCCCGACGGCATCGTGCCGCCGGCAGGCGTGCTCGGTCGCGTCGTGCGTGTGGAGCGACGTGGCCGCGAGGTGCGGTTGGGGATCCAAGCCGGCGGGTCCGGCGGGGCGCTGATAGCGGCTCTGAGTCGGAGCGGCGCTCTCCTCTTGGGGCGGGCGCTGTGGCGGTTGCCGCGCCACATCGCACGGCGATGACCGGCGCGCGCGAGATCCAGGAGTTCCCCCTCTGGGAGCGACTGCAGGCGAAGCGCACCCCGCTCTCGTTCGAGCTCGAGCTCACGGCGCGCTGCAACAATCACTGCCGCCACTGCTACATCGATCTGCCGGCCGGTGACGAGCGCGCGCGGGCGGCCGAGCTCACGACCGACGAAGTCCTCGCTCTCGGGCGCGAGGCCGCCGATCTCGGGGCGCTCTGGTGCCTGCTGACCGGGGGCGAGCCACTGCTGCGCGACGACTTCGCCGAGGTCTACCTCGGGCTGAAACGGCTCGGACTGCTGGTGAGCGTCTTCACCAACGCCTGCCTCGTCACGCCGGAGCACGTCGAGCTCTTCCGCCGCTACCCGCCGCGCGACCTCGAGGTGACGGTGTACGGGGCGACGCGCGAGACGTACGAGGCAGTCACGCGTCGCCCCGGTTCCTTCGCCGCCTTCAGGGACGGACTCGACCTGCTCTTCGACGGCGGCTTGCCCGTACGACTGAAGGCGATGGCCCTGCGCTCGAATCTGCACGAGTTCGAGGCGATCTCCCGCTTCTGCCGCGAGCGCACCAGGGATCACTACCGCTTCGATCCCCTTCTCCACCTGCGGCTCGACGGCGACGAGGCGCGCAACGCCGAGATCCGCGCCGAGCGTTTGACGCCACAGCAGGTCGTCGCCGTCGAGGTCACTGACGCCGAGCGCATCGCCGCCCTGCAGCGCGGCTGCGCCGACGGCACGCTTGCGTGGCCGCAGACGGATGAGGTCTGCCACTACGGCCTCGACCGGCTCTTCCACTGCGGGGCGGGAGAGGGCAGCTTCACCGTCGGCTACGACGGTACGTTCAGGCTCTGCAGCGCGCTCTGTCACCCCGAGACGGTCTTCGCCTTGCGCGGCGACGGGGGTGCCCGGGGGACGCTCCGCGCGGGCGCCTTGCGCGAGGCCTGGGAGGAGTGGGTGCCTCGCGTGCGTGCGCGGTGCAGCGCCGCGCCGGAGTACCTCGAGAAGTGTCGCACCTGCAACATCGTGAACCTCTGCGCCTGGTGCCCGGCGCACGCCGCCCTCGAGACCGGGCGCCTCGACGCCTGGGTCGAGCGCTTCTGCGAGGTCGCCCACGCACGGGCGGCCGCGTTGCTGTAGGGTCGAGCCGCCATGACGACACCGACCGACACACCGCCCAGCGCTTCCACGCTCCCGCGCGACGACACTCCGCCGCTCGCCGCCGTGCTGCTGGCCTGCACGCGCGACCCCGGCGACGCGCGCACGGCGGCGGCGCTGCGCGCCGCCCTCGCGCGCGTCGCCTCCGCGCCCCCCGGCGAGCCCGGCTGGGACGCTCTCGCCGCGGCCGCGCTGCGACACGGCCTGTCGGGCCTTCTCTACCGCCGTGTCGTCGACCTCGCCTACGAGGCCGTGCCGCAGGCCGTGCTTCTCGGCTGGCGCGAGCGCGCCGTGGCCGCCGCGCAGCGCTCGCTGCGCATGCAGCGGCAGCTCCTCCAGGTGCTCGACGCGCTCGAGGCCGCCGGGGTGCAGGCTCTCGCCTACAAGGGTCCGGCGCTCTCACAGCAGCTCTACGGCGACGCGGGGGTGCGGCATTTCACCGACATCGACCTGTTGGTCCAGCCCGAGGATGCTGCCGCCGCCCGCGAGGTCGCCCTGGCCGCCGGCTTCGCCGAGAAGCACGCCTTCGACGCGGTGCCGCTCAGCCTGTTGCAGGACGCCGAGCAGGAGATCGGCTTCACGCACCCCGAGACTGGTCTACACCTCGACGTGCACTGGCGCGTCGGGCCGCGCTTCGCCGCCGACTCGCTGCTCGCCGAGGAGCTCTTCGCGCGCGCGGCGACGGTGAAGCTGCTCGAGCGCGAGGTACGCACCCTCGGTCCGCACGACGTCGTCCTGACGTTGACGATCCACGCCTCCGTGCACGGCTGGCTCAAGCTCGAGGACGTCGCCGCCGTCGCGGCCGCCCTGCGCCGGCTCACGCCGGCCGAGGCGGCCACACTGCCGGCCCTTGCCCTCGAGCACGGCTGCCAGCGCCGCCTGCACGTCGGCGTGCTGCTCGCGGACACCCTGGCCGAAGAGGAGCTCCCGGTACTGCTCACGCGACCGGCGCACGACGACCGCCGCGCCAAGGACATCGCCTCGCGGGCGGGGGCGCGCCTCGTCTGGTCGGTGACCGCGCCCCAGGTCCTCGACGAGAGCGACCCGCGCGCTCGCGCCAGGGGCGTGCTCTGGGAGGCCGTCGGTCTCGACAGCGGGCCGGCGGCGGCGAAGCACCTCTGGCGGCGCTTGACGACCGCCGGCGCGCGCGACTGGCCCGAGGCCGTGAGCGCTGA
>CAWFDC010000022.1:0-57559 GCA_963814545.1 uncultured Thermoleophilia bacterium
CATCTTTTTAAGCATGGACAAATTTAGGGAGGAATGCGCGCAATGTTGTAAATTTGAACGATAAAGATTTCGATGAATAAAAAGTCCAACCGTTTTGCGCTGATTCGCTATGTAAACGATGCTGGTGGTGATCGCGGCGTATTCGCTTGCGCTATGGAAAACGGGACATTTAGACCAATGGAATCCGGCCTTTGGGCTTCTTTCGCTCGTATTGTGGTATTTTGTCTCCTCTTTTTTCGAAATTATACGCCGATCGACGCTCGAATAAATTTGCGGAGGAGATCATTTTCATCGTTTACCACCTGATTTTATTTACGATTTTACTTAGTTCGAGTCTCTTCTTTTTGAAGCCGACCGGGGCCTATGATTTCGTTTTCTTTGCCTATTTTATCGCAGCTAATTTCACCCTAGCCGCCGTTACTAAATATATTTTACGGAAGAATCGCCACGCCGCCTTTTTACCAAGGACGGATGAATGACGTGGTTTGTATTATTAGTGGGTGCGACCGCCGCGGCGAAGAACTTTTATGACACCGTTCAGAAGTATTATTACTACGGATATAAGGTCGAGGGCCTGATTGATGACGAGATGAACAATATTCCCGGTTGTGATTATTTAGGCAAAATCAGCCAGCTGGACTTGATTTTGAAGTCGCGCTACGTGGACGAAGTCGTGATTGCCTTACCTACGGATGACTATTCGACGATCCAGCGCTGCATTAGCATTTGTGATTATTACCGGACCAAAGTCCGAATTTTGCCTGACTTCAAACAATACGCTACCTCCTCGGTCAGCATTCAGACGATCGGGCAAGTGCCCGTGATGAACGTGGGACGTCTTCCGCTAGATCGTATGGAGAACCGGATTTTGAAGCGCATTTTTGATGTGACTTTTTCGGTAGTGTTCTTCTTGACTTTTGGCCTACTGCTGCTACCGATTATTGCCTTATTGATTAAGCTGACGTCCAAAGGGCCTGTTTTCTTCAAACAAGAACGCTGGGGGCTGAATAATGAGACCTTGATTTGCTATAAATTCCGCACGATGGTGCACTGCGGGATCGAGAACGCGTAGTTGATGAGGCCGTTGGTGAAGTAGATCTTGCCCCAGGCCTCGTCGCGGCGGATCGTGAGAGCGCCGCTCTTGGCGCTCATCTTCACGAGCTGGAAGATGTTCGGGAGGCTGAACTCCTTGAGGTTGCCCTGCAGCAGCAACGGTGGCCTTTCGTCTGATGCCCGGCGGGGCGTCCGCGGCGCGGCGCGGCAGCCTCCGGTCCTTCCTGACCCCGTATGTTACGACACCCGCGGCGGCATGCTCACCTGACCGGCGCGCTCCCGGCCACGGCGCCGGCCTCCTCGGTCTCGGGGAGGCACCAGGGCACCTCGCAGAAGCCCTCTTCCAGGTGACGCCGACGCAGGGCCCACGCCCCGCCGACGCCGGCGGCCAGCGTCGCGAGACCGCCGAGGGCGACCGCCCAGCGAGCGCCGACGGCGCTCGCCAGCAGCCCCGCGATCGGCGCGCCGATCGGCGTGCTGCCGAGGAAGAGCATCGCCCACAGCGCCATCACGCGGCCGCGCATCGCCGGCGCCGCGTTCAGCTGCAGCATCGCGTTGGTGGTCGAGACGAAGAGGACCGCGGCGGCTCCCATGGGCAGCAGGAGCAGGAGAGCGGAGGTGAAGCCGGGCGCAGCAGCCACCGCGATGCTGAAGACCCCGAAGGCGAGCGTCGAGACCACGAGCAGGCGCCGCGACGGACGCGCCCGCCAGGCGGCGAGGAGGGCGCCCGCGAGGGCGCCCACGCCCATCGCCACCGAGAGCGAGCTGTAGCTCCCGGCGCCCCGCCCGTAGGCGCGCTACGGCCAGCAGCGGGAGCAGCACGGAGAAGTTGTAGCCCAGCGTGCTGACGACGGCCATCATGAGGAGCGGCACGCGCAGGTTGATCGCGCCCCAGGCGTGTCGCAGCCCGGCGCGCAGCTGCCCGGGCCGTCGCGAGACGATCGGCGCCCGCCGCAGATCTTCGACCCGCATCAGCAGCAGCCCGCCGATCACGACGATGAACGACGCTGCGTTGACGAAGAAGCAGGCGGCGGTGCCCACGTAGACGAGGAGGACGCCGGCGACAGCGGGCCCGACGATCCGCGACGCGTTGACGATGACCGCGTTCAGCCCGACCGCGTTGGCGACGTCGTCGGGCCCCACCATCTCGATGACGAAGCTCTGCCGGGCCGGCATGTCGAGGGCGAGCGCGATGCCGGTGAGCAGCGCCAGCCCGCCGACCATCCAGAGCTCGACGACGCCGGCGGCGGTGACGACGCCGAGGCCCAGCGCAAATACGCCGGCCGACGTCTGCGTCACGATCAGCAGCCGGCGCTTGTCGACCCGGTCGGCGAGCACGCCCGCCCACGGGCCGAGCACCAGGATGGGACCGAAGAGCACCGCCACGATCGAGCCCAGCGCCACGGCGCTGTCGGTGAGCTCGAGGACGAGCCACGAGAGCGCGACCGACTGCAGCCAGGTGCCGCTCATCGACACCGTCTGGGCGATGAAGTACAGGCGGTAGTTGCGGATGTGCAGCGAGCGGAAGGTCCGCTCGAGCATCTGCCGCGGGCGGTCGACGCCCACGGCCTAGAGGCGGAGGAGGAGGCGGATCACGATGAAGAGCACGAAGAGTGCGACCAGCGGGCTCAGGTCGAGCCCCACGGCGCCGAACCGCCCCAGCGGCAGGTAGCGGCGGAAGAGCCCGACGTAGGGCTCCGTCGCCGCGACGAGCACGGCGTTCACCTTGTACAGCGGCGTGCCGTACCGCTGCGGGAACCAGGAGAAGAGGGCGCGCGCGATGATGACCCACATGTAGAGCTGCAGGGCCAGGATGACGAAGTCGATGATCACGTCCACGGGCGCTCCTCGGAGGGGCAGGGTGCGGCGCCGGCTGGACCGGGCCGGTCCGGTCGCCGGCGCGGGCTGGGCCCGACCAGCTTAGCGGCCGCCGCCGGCACGGACAATCCGGCCGGACGGTCAGAGGGCTGCCGGGAGGAGCCGGCGCCGACGATCGGCCCGGGCGGCGCAGGGGCCCGAGCCGCGAGAGGCACGCGGGTCCCAGCACGCACCGGCGGCGGATCAGCGGACGACGAGCTGCCGAGTCGGGCTGAACGCCGTGAGGTTGAGCCCGTCGCCGGCCTTGCGCGTGCGGAACTGCCAGGTGCGTGCGGCCGTCGTCATCGTCACGGAGACCGAGTAGGCCCCGGTGCCGCTGAGGGTGACGACCCGCCAGGGGATCCAGGCGCTGTCGGGTGCGAGGCGCTTCTGGATCGTCGCCGTACCCGTGGCCGCTGCACCGCTCGCAGTCGTCACCGCACCCTTGTAGGTCACCGTCGTCCCGGCCTTGACGTCACCGGCCGACAGCGACAGGGTCACGACCCACGGCGCCGGCACGACGACCTGGAGCGCGCGGACCGGGCTCAGGCCGGTCAGGTTGGCGTCGCCGTCGCCGGGCATCCGGGCGCGGAACTGCCACGTGCGCGGCGCGCTCGTCATCGTCACGGCGACCGAGTACGCGCCGGTCTCGGAGAGCGTCGCCGTGCGCCAGTTCAGCCAGGCGCCATCGGGAGCGAGGCGCTTCTGGATGGTCACCGTCCCCGCCGCGGGCGCGCCGCTGGCCGTCTTCACGGTGCCCTTGTAGGTCACCGGGGTGTCGACCGCTACCGCGGAGCTCGAGAGGCCGAGGGTCACGACCCAGGGCTCGGGCACGCTCACCTGCAGGTCGCGGACCGGACTCACGCCGGTCAGGTTGGGGCCGCCGTCCCCCGGCATGCGGGCGCGGAACTGCCAGTCGCGCGGCGCGCTGGTCATGACCACGGAGACCGAGTAGGCGCCGGTCTCGGAGAGCGTCGCCGTGCGCCAGTTCAGCCAGGCGCCGTCGGGGGCGAGGCGCTTCTGCACCGTCACGGTGCCGCTCGCCGGCGCGCCGCTGGCCGTCTTCACGGTGCCCTTGTAGGTCACCTTCGTACCGACGAGGACCTCGCTCGCCGAGAGGCTGAGGGTCAGCGCGTACGGCTCCGGGACCACGGAGGTGAGCTTGATCTGCGCCGCCGCGGCGGTGCGCAGGGCAGCGAGCCCGGGGTAGAAGGCATCCCCGGGGCAGGCGGTGTAGTTGACGTCGCGGTGCCCGGAGATGACGGGCAGGATCACCGTCTCGCCCTTGGTGAACTTCTGCGTCGCCCCGCAGACCATCCTGGCCGTCGCCAGCGGGTCGAGGCCGTGCACCTCGAGCTTCCAGGCCAGCAGATGCCCGAGGGCGTCCGTCGCGGGGGCCGGCGGCACGTCGTCCGTGAACGTGCCCATGACCGAGACACCGGTGCTGCCCGTGTTGAAACCGTAGGCGTGAGCGCCGACGACGCCTCTCGCCGGCCCGCCGTAGCGGCCGACGTAGACCGTGCCGTAGCGGTCGACGAGGAAGTTGTAGCCGATGTCGTTCCAGCCCAGACCGAGCACGTGGTACGTGTAGATCCCGCGCACGATCCCCGGCGCTTGCTCGGCCGTGTACGTGTTGCCCCCGGCCGTGTGATGGACGAACGCCATCTTCACCGTCGCGTACACGGGGTCTTCCCTGCGCAGCGACTCGTCGGCGCCCCACCCCGCGCGCGTGACCCAGTCGGGGGTCTCGACCGCCGCGGCGGCGGGGGCGGCGAGGCCCACCCCGGAGATGGTGGCGACGACCTGACGAAGGGTAGCGGCGGCGGCCGCGACGACGCCGGACTCACCGTCGGTGTCGAGCGCCATGAGCTCGACCCCCGTGAGGGCTAGAGGGGCGTCGTCGCCCACCCTCACCGCGCAGACCTCTACCAGGCGGCCCTCGCCGGTCCAGAGCGCGTCGGTGAAGGCGCACGCCTCGCCGTCGCCGTCTGCCGCGACCTCGAGCGGCGCCACGTACCAGGCGCTCCAGCTCTCGCCGTCGAGGCTGGTGCGCAGACGCACCTCGACCTCGGCGTCCGTCGCCGGCACGTCGCACGTGAGGCCGAGCATCGTGAAGTCGTCGCCGACGTCCAGGGTGACCGTGCCGGCCTCCCGCGCGCTGCGCAGACGCGCGGCCGGCGAGGCCTCGGCCGAGCCGGCCAGGCCCACCTGCAGACGCGGCTCGATCGTCACCGTGCGGGTCGTGACCTTCGGCGGAGACTTGACCCACGTGCCGACGGCCTCGCTGGTGCGCGGCGCGGCCCAGGCGAGGGCCAGCGCGGCGACCGTCCCGAGAACGAGGACGGTCGCCGCACGGGCGACCCTGGCCGCGACTCTGTCTCTTCCCCACCTCATAGTGCTATCTCTGACCTTCGGCAGACGGCGGCAGAACCTTAGCCGTTGGCCCGGTGAGGACGTTGCCGGTGGGACGCTCCGCCGGCGCGGACGGCCCGGTGGCACGTCGGGGTGCGCCCTGCGGCCGCGTCGCCTGCGATAGAGTCTGCGGCGAGCGGCGCGCCACTCCAGCCCGGCGCCCGCGAGCCCGGGAGGGAGCGCCCATGACCGACCTCTGTTACCTGCCCGCCACCGAGGCCCTGCGGCGCTTCCGCGAGCGCAGCCTCTCCCCCGTGGAGCTCATGGAAGCGGTGATCGCCCGGGCCGCAGCCGTCGAGCCGACGGTCAACGCGCTCTGCGTCACGTACTTCGACGAGGCGCTCGTCGCGGCCCGCGCCGCCGAGGAGGCCTACATGGGCCGCGGCGAGACGCCGCGGCCCCTCACCGGCCTCCCCGTCGCCGTCAAGGACGAGCTGCCGGTCGCCGGCCAGCCGTGCTCCGGCGGTTCGCTGCTCTACGCCGGCGAGATCGCCGGCCACAGCGCCGTGGTCGCCGAACGCATCCTCGCCGCCGGAGGCATCGTGCACGCGCGCACCACGACGCCGGAATTCTCCTGCGCCGGCTTCACGCACTCACGTCTCTGGGGCGTGACGCGGAACCCGTGGAACCCCGACGTCGCGGTCGGCGGCTCCTCGGGCGGCTCGGGCGCGGCCCTCGCCTCCGGCACCGCCGCCCTCGCCACGGGCTCCGACATCGGCGGCTCCATCCGCATCCCGGCCTCGTTCAACGGCGTCGTCGGCTTCAAGCCACCCTTCGGCCGCGTGCCCGAGGAGCCGCCCTACAACCTCGACCAGTACTGCCACGAAGGGCCCCTCGCGCGCACCGTGGCCGACTGCGCCCTCCTCCAGAACGTCATCGCGGGGCCGCACCCGCGCGACCTCGTCTGCGTCGCGCCGAAGGTCGAGATCCCGGACGAACTGGAGGGCATCGAGGGCCTGACGCTGGCGCTGGTGGTCGCCCCCGGGGACTGGCCCGTCGACCCCGACGTCGCCGCGAACACGCGGGCCACGGCCGCGGCTTTCCGCGAGGCCGGGGCGACCGTCGACGAGGTCGAACTCGCGGTCAGGCGCGAAGACGTCCGCCGCGCGACCTACATCCACTTCGGCGCCCACTTCGGCGCCGACATCATGGCCGAGGCACAGGCGCACGGCGACCTCATGACCCCGTATGCCCTCAAGATGGCCGAGGACACCGTCGCGGCGCTGCGGGACGGGACCACGGCCGAGGGCCTGGCGCTCGAGGCGCGCATCATGGAGGCGGTCGCCGACGTGCTCGCCGGGCACGACCTGCTGCTCATGCCCACCGTGGCGACCCGCGGGCTCGTCGCCGGGGACGACTACGTCGACCACGGGGTGACCGTCGGGGGCGTGGACCTGCCCGACTACTTCGAGTCCCTGCTCACGCCGGTCTTCAACATCGCCAGCCGCTGCCCCGTGCTCAGCGTGCCCTCGGGCTTCGCCGAGAACGGGGTGCCGACGGGCCTGCAGATCGTCGGGCGGCCGTACGAGGACGTCACCGTCTTCCGCGCCGGGGCTGCCTACGAGCGCCTGCGGCCCTGGCTCGACGCGCCGCAGCGGCGGCCGCTGCAGGGCTGAGGCGAGGGCGGGGTGTGCCGCCCTCCGCACGGCTGAGGCCGGGGGCGGCAGGCGCCCGCCGCGCGAGCGACGACCACGGTCCGAGGTGACCGAGACGACGGAGGTACGGCATGAGCGCCACCAGTGACCGGCGACCATCTCTCCCACGCGTCGCCGTCGACCTGCGCGCGTCCTGCCGCGCGGCAGGACGCGCGTACGGCGAGAGGTTCGCCGCCGACATCGCGCGACAGGTCGCGGCCTACGACGCCGTGTTCGACGCACTCGGCATGGGCGCGGACGAAGTCGGGCGGCGGACGGAGGCGGAGCTTCTTCCGCCCGCCCAGCACGTCTTCCCACGCTACGTCGACGAGCTGCGCGGGCGCGCCGAGGGGGCGGGAGTCGCCTTCCGCGATCTCTTCCCGCTCGAACTGCATCGAAGAGGTGTGGTCGTGGGTCGGGCCCGAGAAGCTGCGCGAGCTCGAGGAGCTCGCGAAGGGCTCGGGCCCCGGCGGCCACTGCACGACCTTCGCCTTGCGCCGCGACGGGCGCGTCCTCTTCGGCCACAACGAGGACTGGAGCGCGGTGGACCTCGGCGCGACGATGCCGCGGCACGAGGTCACGGCCGCCGACGGCACACGCTTCCTCTCGCTGCAGCTCGTCGGTGTCATCCCCTGGGGCGGCCTCAACTCGCACGGCCTGACGATCACCGCCAACACCCTCCCCACCAGCGACGCCCGCCCCGGGGTGCCCAACGCCTTCGTCCTGCGCCGCCTGCTCGAGTGTCGCAGCCTCGAGGAGGTCTGGGAGCACGTGCGCCTTCCAGGGCGAGCCCTGGGTGGCTACGTGCTGGCCGGCGATGCCCGGGGCAGGGTGTGGGCCATGGAGACGTCCGCCGGGCAGGCGCACCGCCGCGAGATCGACGCGTGGACGGCGGAGACCAACCACTTCACGGAGGAGAGCCTGCGGGAGCTCGGCACGCGGCCGGTCTCCGAGGACTCTCTCGGCCGCCTGACGCGGGCGAAGGAGCTCATCGCCGCCGGCTGGGCGCGCGGCGACGACCTCTTCGACCTCGCCCGTGCGGTGCTCACGGATCACGGCGGCGACGGCGGGCGAGCACTGTGCGTGCACGCGGAGGCGACCGTCGCGCCCGCGTTGCAGGACGCGACGGTCGCCTCCATCGTGTACGAGCCCACGGCGGGGCGCATGTGGGCGGCGACCGGCCCCGCGTGCGAGAGCATGCCGGAGGAGTTCGGGTTGCCCGAAGGCGTCGCTGCCGGCTGAGGCGCCGGCGAGCGCAAGCTCGCCGGCGCCTCAGCCCGTGACCGCGCCTCAGCCGCCGCTCGCGCCCCGGCGAGCGACCGCGCCGGCGCTCACTCCGTCCGGCACTGGAGCTTCTGGCAGCGGTCGAGGACGAAGAGCCGGTACTTCTCGAGGTCGCGCTCGAGTGTCGCCTGGGCGCGCGCGACCTCCTCGTCGGCGGTGTCTTTGGTCCGCGGCGTGTAGTCGAGCTCGACGGCCACTTTGACCAGTCGGTCGCCCTCGGTCGTGAGGTCGACCTTCCCGGCTTTCATGTCTTCCTCGTCGATGAGCGGCTCCACGTCGGTGAGACCGCGCGTGTACCCGCTCAGCAGTGACTTGAGCATGAACTCGCTCCACTCGAGATCGGCGAACTCGAGCGGCACGTCGACGGTGATCGATGCCTTGATGGCGGCCATGACGTCTCCCTCCGGCCGGACTCCCCCCCGCGCGCGGCGCGGAGGCCTTGCGCAGAGTCTGCCCGCTCGACGGGGTTCTTACGACGGGCCGGCGCGCGTGAGCGCCTCCCGGCCCCGGCGCCCCGGCCACGGCGAAACGGATCACCAGCCTCGGCGGCGCCGGCAGAGCGGTCGGGTCAGCGCGTCTCGGTCTCCGAGACGACCTCGGTCTTGAGCAGCGCGACCAGGCGCTGCAGCGCGTCGAAGACGTGCTCGCGGATGTCGCCGGCGACGAGCACCTTCATGATGTCGTCGCCGACGGCCAGCGACCCCTCGTTGACCCAGGCGCGCACGGCGACGACCCCGGGCCACGTCGCGGCTTCGGCCAGCGCCTCGGCCAGCCGCGACCGGTCGACGAAGAGGTGCATACCGGTGACCGGCTCGCCCGAGCGGCTGGTGCCGCGGACCACGCCCTGGTGCGAGAGGATCATGCCGATCCCGCCGGCATCCGGCTGCGCCTTCACGGCGCGGATCCACTCGTTGACGTCGGGTGCGTCCATCTCCTCCTCGCCGTTCGCAGGCCGGCCGCCGCACATTCTACGCGACGCCGATGAGGCCGCACGGCCGGTGTTCCACGTCGGCGGGTCCGGACCCTCGCCCCGTCGCGGGGACCGCCGTTCCGGCACGTCCAGCGCGAGGGCGCACCGGTTTGGACGCTGAAAACGGACAAATGCTTGACGACATCCGTCCGCTCGTGGTTCCATGTGAAAAAACCTAGTAACACAGTAACTACTAGGTTTTTACTCATTCATGTCACCCGACCCGCTCTCCGAGGGTCGGCGCAAGTCGCAGGGATGCCGTCCAGACAGTGTCGGGCACGGAGACCGGCCCGAAAGGAGAAGTCGTATGAGCCGCAAGTCGTTCCTCACCTGGATGAGCTGGATCGGGCTGGCCGTCGTGGTCATGCTCGTGGTCGCCGGGGGCCTCCTGACCTGGGGGAGCTCCTACACGCAGACCCAGGTACGTGACCAGCTCGCCGCGCAGCAGATCAGCTTCCCGCCCGCAGGACCCGGCCTCGATCCGGAGCAGTACCCCGAGCTGCAGAAGTACGCCGGGCAGCAGGTCGTCAACGGCGAGCAGGCCAACGCTTACGCCGCGTACATCCAGTCCCACCTGGACGCGACCGCCGGCGGCCAGACGTACTCGCAGGTGAGCGCGGCATCGCGCGAGGACCCGGAGAACGCGGAGCTCCTGGCGCAGCGCGAGAGCCTCTTCATGGGCACGACCCTTCGCGGCATGCTGCTGCAGGCCTACGCCTTCTCAACGATCGGGACCGTCGCCTGGGTCGCCGCCGTCGTCGCCTTCGTCGCCGCCGGCCTCCTGCTCGTCCTCGTGATCGTCGGCTTCGTGCGCGCCCGCCAGCTGTCGGAGGCGGAGGCCACCGCGCCCGAGGCCCAGCGCCGCACGGTCGGCGCACCCGTCCCGTCCCACGGCCGCTGAGGAGGTCCGAGGAGGTCGGCGCCGAGGAGATCTGAGGAGGTCGGGTTCTCCGAGCGTCCCGATGCTGGTATCGGACCACCCCCGGGGTCGAAGTGACAGGAGGGGGGCGGCGTGCCTGCGGCACGCCGCCCCCCTCGCGCGCCCGCAGCGAAGCGGCCTTGCCGGACGGCCCTACCGGAACAGCGGCGTCGAGAGGTACCGCTCCCCCGAGTCCGGGAGGATCACGACGACGAGCTTGCCGGCGTGCTCCGGCCGGCGGGCCACCTCGAGCGCCGCCCACACACACGCGCCGGCGGCGATGCCCACGAGCAAGCCTTCGTCCCGCGCCAGGCGGCGCGCCGTCTCGAAGGCGTCCTTCTCGGTGACCGCCACCGCCTCGTCGTAGACGCCCGTGTCGAGCACCGAGGGGATGAAGTCCGCGCCGAGACCCTGCAGGCCGTGAGGGCCCGGGGCGCCACCCGACAGGACGGGTGAGCCCGCGGGCTCGACGGCGACGATCCGCACGCCCGGCTTCCGCCGCCGCAGCACCTGGCCGACACCGGTCACGGTCCCGCCCGTGCCGACACCGGCCACGAAGATGTCGACGCCGCCGTCCGTCGCCGACCAGATCTCCTCGGCGGTCGTCTCGCGGTGCGCCTGGGGATTGGCGAGGTTCTGGAACTGCTGCAACATGTACGCGCCGGGCAGCGTCTCGCGGAGCTCCTGCGCCTTCGCGACGGCTCCGCGCATGCCCTCCACCCCCGGCGTGAGGAGCACCTCGGCGCCGTACGCCTGCAGCAGCAGGCGACGCTCGACGCTCATGCTCTCGGGCATCGTCAGCAGCACCCGGTATCCCTTGGCCGCCCCGACCATCGCCAGCGCGATGCCCGTGTTGCCGCTGGTCGGCTCCACCAACGTCGTCGTCGCCGGGTCGATGAGGCCCGCCCTCTCCGCCTCCTCGACCATGGCGAGGGCGATGCGGTCTTTGAGGCTGCCGCCGGGGTTGAGCGACTCGAGCTTCCCCACGATCGTCGCGCCGGACTCCTCGGAGACGCCCCGCAGGCGCACGAGCGGCGTCCCCCCGATCAGGTCGGCGATGCTGTCGGCGACTCTCATCTCCCTCCCCGGGGTGCGGTCTCAGATGTGGTAGGTCGTGGGGGCGGCGCGGTCGGCCATGGTCGCGATCGTCTCCGTGGCCAGCGCCTCGCGCAGCGCGGCCCGCACCGCGGCCCACGCCGGCTCGAGAAGCAGACCGCCGGGTTCGCCGCTGCGCGACCGGCCCAGCCCGTCGAGCGGTCCGTCGAGCGCCTCGATGACCTCGAGGACGGTGATCGCGGAGGCCTGCCTGGTGAGCACGTAGCCCCCGCCCCTCCCGCGCTGACTGTGCACGAAGCCGCCCTGGCGGAGGTCGCGCATCACCTGCTCCACGTACTTCTTCGGGATCCCGCCCAGCGCCGCGATGCGCTGGCCGTTCAGGACCCCCTCCCCCCGCTTGAGCGCGAGGCAGACCGAGAGCCCGGACGGCGTACTGCGTGCGCAGAGGTATGTCCACTATGTGCCCCTGAATTACCGGGTTGATGGTAGGAAATAGGATGATTGGCCGGACGGGCGTGTGTCAAGACGCGAGCCCGGGAGCGAGCCGGCGCGCGACCTCCGGGAGCGCGCGCAGCGCGGACCTCGCTCGACCGCAGCACAGTCGACAAGACGGCGACGGCGACGCGGTCGAGATGGCCGTCCTGCGCACCTGACGCGGCCCCGATCGCGGCCGGCCTCGCGTATATTGTGGGCATAGGCTCATCATCGTCGCGCCCGCCGACGGCGGCGATGCGCGGGCGCGGCGAGGAGCGTCGAACTCGAGGCGGCGCCCGGCGGCCCACGCGCCGCCGATGGACCGCACGACAGCAAGGGAGCGTCACGACATGTCGAACGTCGCAGTGGTGGGCGCGAGCCCCGAATGAGGAACGGTACTCGAACAAGGCGATGCGGTTCCTCAAGGAGAAGGGCCACACGGCCGTCCCGGTCGCGCCCAGGCACGAGCGCATCTGTGGCGAAGAGGTCCGCGCCTCGCTGCGCGACGTGCCGCACGACGTGGACACGGTCTCGATGTACGTCGCCCCGGCGCGGCAGGAGACGATCATCGACGAGATCGTCGAGCTCGCACCCCGCCGCGTGATCTTCAACCCCGGGGCCGAGAACCCCGAGGCCTACGAGCGCCTCGAGGCCGGCGGCATCGAGGTGGTCGAGGCCTGCACGCTCGTGCTGCTGCGCACGAACCAGTTCTGAGCGCGGGCGGCGCCCATCGCCCGCGTGCCGCTCGGCCCGCCCGGCCCCTCACGGACCTGAGGCCCACCGGGCAGGCGCGATAGACTCTCCCCGGCTGCACCCAAGTCGCTCGAGAGGAGAACATGTCGGCCGGACTCGTGGGCCTGTCGCTGCTGCTGCTGATGGCGGCCGCGGCTCTCGCGCCGCTGTTCGCCCGCTTCATGGGGCGCAACGCCGGCTACCCGCTCGCGGCCTTCTTCGTCGCCGCGCTCGCGGTGCTGGCCATCCACGCGCCGGCCGTGCTCGACGACGAGCGCGTCGTCCTCTCGCTGTCCTGGGTGCCGGGGCTGGACGTCGGGCTCGTCCTCGTGCTCGACGGCCTCTCGCTGCTCTTCGCGCTCCTCGTGCTCGCGGTCGGCGCCGTCGTCATGGCCTACTCCGCCCGCTACCTCGAGCCCAAGGCGTCGCACATGCGCATGTACACCCTGCTGACGCTCTTCGGCGCGGCGATGCTCGGGCTGGTGCTGGCCGGCGATGTGATCGTGCTCTTCGTCTTCTGGGAGCTCACGAGCGTACTCTCGTACCTCCTGATCGGCGGCCGCGGCGACCGGGAGTCGAAGGCCGCCGCGACCAGGGCCTTCCTCGTTACCGGCCTGGGCGGGCTGGCCCTCTTCGCCGGGCTCGTGCTCATGACGATCGTCGCCGGCACCGGCGACATGGGGCGCATCCTCGCCGACCCCGGCGTCGTGGCGGGGAGCTCGCTCGCCCCCGTGATCCTCGCCCTCGTGCTGGCCGGCGCCTTCACCAAGTCGGCCCAGTTCCCCTTCCACTTCTGGCTGCCCGGCGCCATGGTCGCACCGACCCCGGTCAGCACCTACCTGCACGCGGCGACGATGGTCAAGGCCGGGGTCTACCTGGTCGCAAGGATGACACCGCTGTTCGCCTACGGCGGGCCGTGGCGGACGATCATCGTGCTGGTCGGCGTCACGACCGCCGTCATCGGCGCCTCTCTGGCCTTGAAGCAACACGACCTCAAGGAGCTGCTGGCCTACTCGCACCGTCAGCCAGCTCGGCTTCCTCATGGCCCTCGCGGGGATCGGCACCTACGCGGCCCTCGCCGCCATGGCCGCGCACGTCCTCGCCCACGCGCTCTACAAGGCCACCTTGTTCATGGTGGTCGGGATCATCGACCGCGAGGCGGGCAGCCGCGACATCCGCGAGCTCACGGGCCTCCGCAAGGCCATGCCCTGGACGGCGGCCGCGACGGCCCTGGCCGCACTGTCGATGGCCGGGATCCCGCCGTTCCTCGGCTTCGTCAGCAAGGAGGAGGCCTTCGCCGCCTTCCTCGGCACGCCGGGGCCCGGCTGGCTGGCTCCGCTGGCCACAACGCTCGCGGCGGCGTCGGCGTGCCTGACCTTCGCCTACGGGGCGCGCATCTTCGACGGCGCCTTCGAGGGCCCGCTCACGCAGAAGCTCTTCGACCCACGACGCTCGTTCCTCGTCCCGGCCGCCCTGACGGCGCTGGCCGGGCTGGGCATGGGCCTCGCCGTGAGCCGGCTGAATCCCCTGGCGCGCGCCGCCGCCGACGCCGCCATCGGCGCGCCGGGAGAGGTCGACCTCGCCCTGTGGCACGGCTTCACGCCGGCCCTCGCGCTGGCCGCGGCCATGGTGACGCTCGGCTTCGTGCTCTTCCTGCTGCGGCGACGGATCGACCGCGCCCTCGACCCCGTCGACCTCCCGACGTCCGGCGCGCGCGTCTTCGACCGCGTCTACGACGCGACCATCGCGCTCGGCCGGCGCTCGGGCGCGCCCTTCACCTCGAGCGTGCCGGCGGTGCACATGGGCTGGGTGCTGGGGGCGCTCGCGACGGCGGCCGTGGCCGCCTGGCTGGCCTGGTCGCCCGACGTGCCGCCGGCCCTGGCGACCGACGAGCTCGGCGCCGACCAGGTCGTCGCCGGCCTGCTCGCGCTCGGCGCCGCCGGCGCCGCCCTGGCCCGCTCGCGCATCGGCGCGGTCGCCGTCCTCGGCATCGTGGGGTTCCTCGTCGCGGTGGTCTACGTGCTCTTGGGGGGGCCGGACCTTGCCATCACCCAGCTGCTGGTCGAGACCCTGACCATCGCCCTGGTCGTGCTGGTCTTCCGCAAGCTCCCGCGGGCCTTCGCCGCGGCAGGCCGTCCGCGCCGGGTCGCGGCGGGCGGCGCGGCCGTCGTCGTCGGCGTCCTCGCCGCCGCGGGGACATACGCCTTCACAGGGCGCCGCGACATCTCCGCGGCGGGCGCCTACTTCCTGCGCGCAGGACCCGACGAGGCCGGCGGGCGCAACGTCGTGAACACGATCCTCGTCGACTTCCGCGCGCTGGACACGCTGGGCGAGATCGCCGTGCTGGCGGTGGCCGCCGTCGGGGTCATCGTGCTCGCGTCGACCGCCCTGTCCGGCGCCGGCACGCGCGAGCGTTCCCTGATCCTGGGCGAAGCCACGCGGATCCTGACCCCGGGGATGGTCCTGCTCGCCGTGTACTTCCTCCTCCGCGGGCACAACGCGCCCGGGGGCGGCTTCATCGCCGCGCTCATCGCCGGGGCCACGCTCGTCCTCCAGCACCTCACCGGCGGCATCGGGCAGCTGCGTCGCCTGCTGCCGGTCTCGCCGCCCGTACTGCTGGGAGCGGGGCTGCTGCTCGCCCTCGCCTACGGCCTGGCGGGACTGCTGCTGGGGGGTCACTTCCTCCAGGGAGCGATCTGGCAGGTCGACCTCTCCGCCGGCACGGCGAAGGTCGCCGCCTCCCTGGTCTTCGACGTCGGCGTCTTCCTCGTCGTCCTGGGCGCCCTCGCCGCCTACCTGCGCGCCTTCGGGAGTGATGAGGGATGACGGCGGCGGTGATCGTCGGCGTCCTCGCCGCCGCCGGGACGTACCTCGTGCTGCAGCGCGGCCTCGTGCGCATGGCCCTCGGATTCGTGCTGCTCGGCCACGCGGCCAACGTGCTCCTCGTCGTGTCGGGCGGCATCCACCGCCGCGGCGTCCCGATCGAGGGCGCGGCCGTCGGCCAGGCCGCCGACCCGCTGCCGCAGGCGTTCACGCTCACGGCGATCGTGATCGGCTTCGGGATGACCGCCTTCCTCCTGGCCCTCGCCTTCCGCGCCCGGAGGGACCTCGGCGACGACGACCTCGAGGGCGAGTCGTGAGCTGGCTTCTCGTGCTCCCGATCGCCCTGCCCCTGGCGGCCGCGGCCGGGATGATCCTGGCTCGCGGCCGGCGGCCGGCGCAGAGGGTCATGTCGGTCGGTTCCGCCCTGGTCGTCCTCGCCTGCGCCGTCGCGCTGGTGTGGGCGACGAGAGACGGAGAGGTGCTGGCGGCCGGGATGGGAGGCTGGCCCGCCCGGTTCCGCATCACGCTCGTCGCCGACCCCTTCGCCGCCCTGATGCTGACCGTTTGCGCATTGATGGTCGCGGCCTGCGCCTTGTTCGCCGCCGCCCGCGCGGAGGACGAGCAACCGTACTTCCACCCGCTCGTCCAGATCCTCTTCGCCGGCGCCTGCGGCGCCTACCTGACCGCCGACATCTTCGACCTGTTCGTCTTCATCGAGGTCGCGCTGATCGCCTCCTACGTGCTCCTGACGCTGGGTGGTTCGCTGCGGCAGGTGCGGGCCGGCGCCGTGTACGTGACGACGAACCTGCTCGCCTCCACCGCGTTCCTCGCCGGCGTGGCCCTGCTCTACGGGACCGCCGGCACGGTGAACTTCGCGGAACTGGCGGGTCAGGCCCGCGCCTCGGGGGAGGTCGCGGTGGCCGGGACCTTCATCCTCGCCGCCCTCGCCGTCAAGGGCGGTCTCGTGCCGGTGCACGGCTGGCTGCCACGCTCGTACCCGGCGGCGTCTCCCGCCGTGACGGCGCTGTTCTCGGGGCTCCTCACGAAGATGGGCGTCTACGCCATGTTCCGCGTCTACAGCACGGTCTTCCAGGGCGAGACGACCCTGCGGACGCCGCTGCTGGTGGCGGCGTCGCTCACGATGCTGCTCGGCGTCCTCGGCGCCGTCGGCAGGGAGAGGATGCGGGACATCCTCTCCTTCCACATGGTGAGCCAGGTCGGCTACCTCGTGATGGCGCTGGGCATCTCCGGCGTCGCCGGGCTCTCCGCCGGCATCTTCTTCATGCTCCAGTACATCGTGGTCAAGACGTCGCTCTTCCTGTGCGCGGGCGCCGTTGAGACCTTCGAGGGGACCGGCGCCCTGAGCGAGCTCGGCGCCGTCGCCCGCCGCCGGCCCGTGCTGGCGGCCGCGTTCGGGGTCTCGGCCCTCTCCCTCGCCGGGGTGCCGCCGCTGTCCGGCTTCTTCGCCAAGCTCGCCCTGCTCCAGGCGGCCTTCGGCGCCGACGACCACGCGGTCGCCGCGGTGGCCGTCGGGGTCAGCTTCCTGACGCTGTTCTCGATGGTCAAGATCTGGAACGGCGTGTTCTGGGGAGACCCGCCGGCGGAGCGGCAGCGGACGACCGCGACCCCGACGACGGGGCGGGCGGCCGCCGTCGTCGCGCCGGCGGCCGCGCTCGCCGCGGTCGGCGTCGCGGTCGGCCTCGGGGCGGAGCTCCTGTGGACGCTGTCCGAGCTGGCCGCCAGTCTCCTCGTCGACCCGGCGGCCTACATCGAGGCGGTCCTGCGGTGAGGGTCGCCCTGAGAGTGGCCCTGCACCCCTGGCGCCCGGCCCTGGTGGCCGCCATCTACCTGTGGGACCTTGTCGCGGCGAGCGCCGTGGTGGCCTGGGAGATCGTGACGCCCGCCCACTACATCCGGCCCGGGATCGTGCGCGTCCCGCTGCAGGCGCGCACCGACTTCGAGATCGCCCTGCTCTCCAACATGGTCTCGTTCACGCCCGGTACGCTCACGCTGGGGGTCGAACGAGGCCGCTCCGCCATCTACGTCCACGCCCTGCACATGCGGAGCCCGGACGACGTGCGCGAGCAGGTCGGCCGGCTCGAGGCGCGCATCCTCTGGATGGTGCGATGATCGTCGTGGACCTCGCGCTGCTGGCGCTCGCCGCGGGCTTCCTCGCCGCGCTGGCCCGCGTCATCGTCGGCTCGGGCGTCGCCGACCGGGCGGTCGCGGCCGACGTGTGCTTCTACGCCGTCGTCGCCGCCCTGGCCCTGCTGTCGGTGAGGCTCGAGGCGCCGGCGCTGCTGGACGCCGTCGTGGTCGCGACCATGCTCGGGTTCATCGCCACCATCTCCCTCGCCCGGCTCGTGAGGAGGAAGAAGTGACGGCGGTCGCCTACGCGCTCGTGGTCACGGGGGCGATCCTCATGGCCCTGTCCGGGCTTGGGGTGCTGCGCCTGCCCGACGTGCTCGCCAGGCTGCAGGCCGGCACGAAAGCCGCCAGCCTCGGGCTCGCCTGCGTGTTCGCCGGCGCGGCGTTGCTCGAGCCGTCGGTCTCGGCCGTGGTCAAGCTGGTGCTCAGCATGCTCTTCGTGTTCACGACGGCGCCCGTCGCCGGCCATGTGATCGGGCGCGCGGCCTACGAGGCGGGCGTGCCGCTGTGGGAGGACACCTGGGTCGACGAGGCGCTCGTCGAGATGGGCGAGGACGCGGGCAAGGGCACGGGCGGGGACGCAGGCGAGGACGGGCACGCGGACGCCGACGGGGGCCGATCGTCGTAAGAGGGCGAGGGCGGCGACTCGGGCAGCGGGCCGGGCGGCGGCTCGGGCGGCGGGCCGGGCGGCGACTCGGGTGTCCGCCCGGGCGTTCGCGGGGGCGTCAGTCGAGGAAGCCGCGCAGGCACTGCGCCGCGCGGTAGGCCTCGAGCTTGACCAGCGTCTTGGCCTCGATCTGGCGGATGCGCTCGCGCGTGAGGCCGAACTGCTGGCCGACCTCCTCGAGCGTGCACGGGGGGTCGCCCTTGAGCCCGAAGCGCAGCTCGATGATCCGGCGCTCGCGCTGCGTGAGCAGCTCGACCACGCGGGCGAGCTGCTCGCGCTGGACGGTCTCCCCGACCTCGTCGACGGGCGAGGGCGCGTCCTTGTCCTCGATGAAGTCGCCGAGCTGCGCGTCGCCCTCGTCGCCGACCTGCTGGTGCAGGCTGGCCGGCTGCTGGCTGATCTTGAGGATCTCGCGCACCCTCTCGGGCGTCGTCTCCATCTCGGCGGCGATCTCCTCGTGCGTGGGCTCGCGGCCGATCTCCTGCAGGAGCTGGCGCTGCACGCGGATGAGCTTGCCGATGCGCTCGACCATGTGCACCGGGACGCGGATGGTGCGGGACTGGTCGGCGATCGCGCGCGTGATCGCCTGGCGGATCCACCAGGTCGCGTAGGTCGAGAACTTGAAGCCCCGCCGGTAGTCGAACTTCTCGACCGCGCGGATGAGGCCGAGGTTGCCCTCCTGGATGAGGTCGAGGAGCGGCATGCCCCTCCCGACGTGCCGCCTGGCGATACTCACCACCAGGCGCAGGTTGGCCTCGATCAGCCGGCGCTTGGCCTCGGGGTCGTGCCGCTCGATGCGCTTCGCCAGGGAGACCTCCTCCACCGCGGTGAGCAGCGGCACCTTGCCCATCTCGCCGAAGTACACGCGCAGCGGGTCGTTGGAGGGCGACTTGACCGAGAGGTCGAGCTTGACCACGACCTCCTCCTCGGCCACGGTCTCGACGCTCTCGTCGCCGGCCGCAGCTTCGCTCTCGATCACGTCGATGCCCAGGTCGGAGAACAGCGTGTGGATCTCCTCGATCTGCTCGGCGGTCAAATCGACGTCGCGCAGGGCGTCGGCGATGTGGTCGCTCGTCAGGTAGCCCTGCTCGCGACCCTCCTCGAGCAGGCCGTGGACGCCCTCGGCCTCGAGCCCGGCGGGGTCGGCGGAGCCGAGGCGATCTGCGGAGGACTCACTCACTCGGCGTCTCCTGCCTTTCGATGCGTGTCTCAGCTGGCGAGGCCTGCCCCGGGGAGCGCTGCGGGCGACGCGCCAGGCACGCGTCGGCGTGACAACGTGCGCGGAGTCGCGAGCCCGGCGGTGAACCAAGGGGCGGTCGGCGTGCGAACGGAGGGCGGAACTCCTGCAAGGATAGCACCAATCGGCGCTGCCGGGTGACGAGACCCGGTGTCGGGTCACTCGACGCGCGCCCGCTACCGGCGAGCCCCTCCGCGCCTCCGGGGTTCGCCGAGCGTCAGTCGGCGGCGGTGCGGGGGCCGTCAGCCGGCGTCGTCGCCGTGAGCGGCGCCTGACGAGCTCCCGTGGCCCGCGTGCCGAGGCTCGTCCTCCTCCTCCGGGCCCTTGCCCTTCTCGGCCATCTCCGCCAGCCGGTCGGCGACCATGCGGTTGACCGTCCCGTCCGGGTACGCGCCCTCGTCGTCGGGCTCGCCCGCGGGCACGCCGGTCAGCACCTCGATGCCCTCGTCGACCGTGGCGATCGGGTAGACGGCGAACCGGCCGGCCGCCACGGCGTCGACGACGTCGTGGCGCAGCATCAGGTGCTTCACGTTGGCCGCGGGGATCAGCACGCCCTGGTCGCCGGTCAGCCCGCGCGCCTGGCAGAGGTCGAAGAAGCCCTCGATCTTCTCGTTGACGCCGCCGATCGCCTGGACCTCGCCGTACTGGTTGACCGAGCCGGTCACCGCGAACGACTGCGCGAGCGGCACGCGGGCGATGGCCGAGAGCAGCGCGTACAGCTCGGCGGACGAGGCGCTGTCCCCGTCGACCTCGCCGTAGGACTGCTCGAAGACCAGGCTGGCGCCGAGCGACAGCGGGTGGTCCTGGGCGTAGCGGCCGCGCAGGAAGCCGGAGAGGATCAGCACGCCCTTGGAGTGCAGCTCGCCGCCGAGCTCGACCTCGCGCTCGATGTCGATCACCTCGTCCTTGCCGATGTGGACGCGTCGCCGTGATGCGACTCGGCCGGCCGAAGCTGAACGTGCCGAGGGACAGCACTGACAGCCCGTTGACCTGCCCCACCTTCTGCCCGCCGGTGTCGATCAGCACCGTCTCGCGCAGCGTCTGGTCGAGCATGCGTGCGCGGACACGGTCGGAGCGGTAGATCTGGGCGTCGATCGCCTGCTGCACGTGCTCGACGCCCACCAGCTCCGCGCCGGCGTGCCGCGCCCAGTGGTCGGACTCCTGCAGCAGGTCGACGATGGTGCGCATCTGGGCGGTGACGCGCTCCTTGTCCTCGACGAGGCGCGGCGGCGTGCTCGACCACGCGGCAGACCGCCGGCCGGTCGAACGGCAGCAGGCCGGCGCGACGCGCGGTGCCGGCGATCAGCCGCGCGTACTTGCGCGTCGTCTCGTCGTCACGCACGAACTCGTCGTCGAAGTCGGCGGCCACCTTGAAGAACTCGTCGAACTCCGGGTCGCTCTCGGCCAGCAGGTAGTAGAGCTGCCGGTCGCCCATGAGGATGACCTTGAGGTCGAGAGGGATCGGCTCCGGCTCGAGCGAGACGGTGCTGGTCATGCTGAGCATCTGGCCCGGCGACTCGATGCGGATCTGGCGGAACTGGAGGGCGCGCTTCAGTCCCTCCCAGGCGTAGGGGTTCGTCAGCACCTTGGCGGCGTCGAGGATCAGGTAGCCGCCGTTGGCGCGGTGCAGGACGCCGGGCTTGATGAGGGTGAAGTCGGTGAGCAGGGCGCCCATCATCGACATCTGCTCGACCCGACCCACGAGGTTCAGGTACGAGGGGTTGCTCTCGTAGACGACCGGGGCGCCGGCGGCGCCGCTCGAGTCGACGAGGACGTTGACCTGGTAGCGGCGCAGGGCGGGCGACCGCCTGAACGTGTCGGGGATGGGCAGCTCGGCGGCCGCACCCTCCTCGGGCTTCTCCTCGCCGCGTCTCGAGGAAGTCCGTGAGGTGCTCGGCGACGCTCCGCCGTACGGCGTCGAGATAGGCAGCGACATCCGGCAGCTCCTCGTACTTCGCGAGCAGGTCGTCGAGCAGGTCCTCGACGACCAGCCCGGTGACCTCCTCGTTGAGCTCGCGCAGGCGGGCGCCGAACTCGCGCTTCCAGCGCGGCACCTGCAGGGCGACCTTCTGCAGCTCCTCCTGCAGCGCGTCCATCTCGTCCTTGAGGCGCTTCTGCTCCTCCTCGGGCAGCTTCTGGAACTCCTCGGGAGGGAGGACCTCGCCGTCCCTCAGGGGGGCGAAGCCGAGGCCGGAGGGCGCGCGCAGCAGAGCCACGCCGCGGGCGCGCGCCCGCTCCTGCAGCTCCTCGAGGCTCTGCTGCTCGCGCTGCTCGAACTCCTCCTCCAGCGCGCGACGCCGCGTGGTGTACTCCTCGCTCTCGAAGGCGGAGGAGAGGCCGGTGCGCAGCTCGGCGACGAGCCGCTCCATGTCGCGCTTCAGCTCCATGCCCTTGCCTGCCGGCAGGCGCAGGGCACGCGGGCTGGAGGGTTGCTCGAAGTCGTTCACGTAACACCAGTCGTCGGGCGCCGGCTCGGCTGCGGCGCGCTGCTCGACGATGCGCTGGATCACCGTGTACTTGCCGGTGCCGCTCGGGCCCAGGGCGAAGATGTTGTAGCCCTCGCGCTCGATGGTGACGCCCAGCTCGATGGCGGCGATGGGCCGCTCCTGGCCGATGAACTCGATGCCGTCGTCGAGGTCGTCGGTCGTCGCGAAGTCGACGTGGGACAGCGTGCAGGGCGTGGAGAGCGCCTCGGGCGGCAGCGGGCGGACGGCGGCCACGTTGAGGTCCTTTCGATGGGCGCCGCTCGAGGGCGGCGCAGTTCGGCGGACGCGGCTATTCTACCGCCGGCCCGGGGCCGCGGGGCGGGCTGCCGCGCGGCCCGTCTACGCCTTCGTCGCGCCGCCGGGCCTGCCAGAAACGCGGCGCGATCGCGCCGCGTGGGAAGCGGCGCGGCCCGCCTACGCCTTCGTGCCGCCGCGCCGCACGCGCGGGCACGGCGGCAGCGGCTCGTCGTCGCCGACGAAGCCCGGCGGCGCCACGTCGGTGCACGACGCCGGGTCGCAGCAGGTGTGGCAGGAGCGGCGGATCGCCCGGTAGCCGAGCAGCGAGATGCCGGGCGAGACGTAGCCGTCCTCGACCGGCTCGTCGTGCAGCAGGTCGGTGCTCAGGTACTTCTTGTTGTCGTCGGCGAAGACGGTGGCGACCACCGACCCGGGGCCGAGTCGCTCCTGCACCAGCACGGCGCCGAGGAGGTTGGCGCCCGACGAGATGCCGACCCCGAGGCCGAGCTCGGTGGCGAGCCGCTGCGCCATCAGGATCGCGTCACCGTCGGCGACCAGCACCGGCTCGTCGAGGAAGCCGAGGTCGACGATCGGCGGGATGAACTCGTCGCACACGCCCTGGATGCGGTGCCGGCCGCCGGGCCCGCCGGCGAGTATGGCGGAGCTGGCCGGCTCGACCGGATGCAGGCGGCAGTCGGGGCGCTTCGTGCGCAGGTAGCGCCCGACGCCCATGATCGTCCCGCCGGTGCCCACGCCGGCCACGAACGCGTCGGGCTCGACGAAGGCCGCCTGCAGTTGCCACCAGATCTCGGGGCCGGTGGCCGTCGTGTGCGCGTCGCAGTTGTCCTGGTTCGAGAACTGGCGCGGCAGGAAGGCGTCGCCCAGCCGCGCCGCCGTCTCCTCGGCCCGGCTGATGCTGCACTGGAAACCGCCGTCCTCGACGCTGACGAGGGCGATCTCGGCCCCGAAGCTGCCGATCAGCGCCCGTCGCTCGAGGCTCATCCAGTCGGGCATGAAGATGGTCACCGGGTGACCCAGCGCCCGGCCGATGGCGGCGAACGAGATGCCCGTGTTGCCCGAGGTGGCCTCGATGATCGGCGCCCCGGGCCGCAGCGCGCCGCTGGCGTAGGCGCGGCGGACCATGTGCAGCGTCATGCGGTCCTTGATGCTGCCCGTGAGGTTGAGGTGCTCGGCCTTGGCGTAGACGGTGCGCTCGGAGCCGTTCACCGCGAGCCGGATCGCGAGCAGCGGCGTGTTGCCGACGAGGCAGGAGATGCCCTCGAGCCGGCGGGCGGCTTCGATGTCACGGGCGGTGGCGCTCATCCCTCGGCTCCTTGCGGGTTCGTCGCACGACTCCCTGCGGGCCCATCGGACGACTCCTCGCGGGCTCGTCGCACGACTCCCCGCGCGCCCACAGCGCGAATCCCCGCGCTCTGGGCGCGCGGGCCCCTGCGAGCTCGGTGCGCGCCCCTTCGCTGGGGGAAAGGAGCATAGCAGACATCAGATTCCGCCTGTCGAGGCGTGCTCTCGGGGGCGTGCACTGTCTCACGAGCGCGTTTGGAACCATTACAATGTGCGCAGCGTATCCGCTTCGCGGTTCGAACGCTCCCGAGTGTGACGAGAGGCGGCATCGACACCGGCGGCAAGAGGGAGGTGCTCCAGGCATGACAGACGCAGTGATCGGCTGTGCTCGCCCGACGGGTTCCGTCGTGGGCGCAGAGCCAGCGAAGGAGAAGGATGCTCCGGCAGGCGAACGGGAGGAGACACGCGTGAGCAACATCATGGTCGGTCGTCCGGCTCCGGACTTCACCGCGCCCGCCTACCACAAGGGCGGCTTCACCCAGGTGAAGCTCTCCGACTACCTCGGCAAGTGGGTGGTCCTCTGCTTCTACCCGGGTGACTTCACCTTCGTGTGACCGACCGAGATCTCGGCGGTCGCCGAGAAGTATGGCGAGTTCCAGGCCCTGGGCGTCGAGGTGCTCTCGGCCAGCGTCGACTCGCAGTTCGTGCACAAGATGTGGCACGAGCAGGAACTCTCGAAGATGGTCGAAGGTGGCGTGCCCTTCCCGATGCTCGCCGACGCGGGCGGCCATCTGGGCACGGCCTACGGCGTCTACGACGACCAGGCCGGCGTCGACGTCCGCGGCCGTTTCATCATCGACCCGGACGGCGTGATCCAGGCCATGGAGGTGCTGACGCCGCCGGTCGGACGCAAGGTCGAGGAGTCGCTGCGGCAGATCAAGGCCTACCAGCGCGTGCGCGAGACCAAGGGCGCCGAGGTGATGCCCTCCGGGTGGGAGCCGGGCAAGAAGGTGCTCCACCCCGGCCCCGACCTCGTCGGGCGCGTGTGGGAGGTCTGGAACCCGAAGGACACCTGATCCCGCTCCCTCACGGCGACGCCTGACCCTGCTTCGGCGGGCGAGGCATCGCTCGACGGTCGCCGCCGCCGGGCCGACGGGAGTCGGCCCGGCGGCGGCGCCGTTTCGCAGGTGGAACGCCATCGCGCGTGATGGCTGTCGCCCGCGTCGACGTGCGGCCCGCACTGCCGATGTATCAGGGCGCCGGCGCGGCGGGCGCCGGCGCCAGCAGCTCCCCCACCTCGCGCGCCATCTGCGCCTGCCAACGGGCGCGCGCCGGCGGCATCAGGTGGTAGAGGTCGGCGAAGTCGTCGTCGCGGAGCTCGAGACTGCGCTCGACGTGGAGGTACGGCACGTCGAGCTCCGCGGCGACGCGCTCGACCGCGGCGCGGTACTCGGGCAGCACGCCGGCCCAGTCGCCGCCGGCGAACGTGTTCAGCGGCTGGTCGAAGAACACGGGCTCGAAGCCCCTCTCGCGCGCCAGCCGCACGAGCTCGCCGAGCACCTCGAGGTTGTACTCGTGGTTGGCGGCGTAGTTGGCGCGGTTGTCGCGCCACACCGACTCCAGGGTCAAGCGCTTCGCCAGAGGCGAGGCGGCGATCGCGTCCGCGCCGTAGTAGTGCGGGTCGTAGCGCAGCGCCGCCCCGGGCGGAGGCCCCGTCCTCACCCTCTGCTGCAGGTAGCCCGAGATGAAGTCGAAGGCGCCGGGCAGACCGCCCATCCACGGCGCCTCCGTGCCGTACAGCCGCGGCGCCAGCTCCTTCAGCCGCGCGCTGCGCAGGAGCAGGGGCCGCGAGGCGAGCAGCCCGGCGTCGACGCCCGCCGCAGTGTTGAAGCGCATCGGTGCGAGACCGATGAGCAGCAGCGCCTCGCCGTCGGGCAGGTTGTCGACGATGACCAGGTTCTGGGCCAGCGACTGCGCGTGGTTCGCCAGGTTCACCGCAGTAACCGGGGTGCCCGCGTCGCGCTCGATCTGCGCGGCGAACGAACGCCCCCCGACGACCGCCTCCATGGCTCCCGAGCCGCCGAAGACGTAGACCGCCTGACCCTCGGGCGGGTCCTCCTTGAGCCGGTTCACCTTGTAGGCGACGTGGATGTAGTCGTCGTGGGTGATGCGCAGCAGGCGGCCTTCGGCGACCCCCGTCATGCCGCCGCCGAAGAAGAAGTGCTGCACCCCGAGCACGGCCAGCAGGCACAGCCCGCCGGCGGCCAGCAGCACGATCGGGCTCCGCTGCAGGAAGCCGCGACGAAACGACCGCCAGCGCATGGCGTGCTCTGCAGATCGGTCATTCACGTGTCTCACCTGATGGACCGGACCCCGCTCGTCGAGGTGTCACTCCTGTGTGCGGCACCTCCTATGGTAGTGCCAGAGACCGCACCGGCGTGAACGCGGGGCACGATGGGCGGCGCGGATGGCGGACCGGGCCGGAACCGCGGACGGCCGGATGCGCGGCGACGGGCCGGGCGCGGCCCTCAGGCGAGCAGGGCCGACGCAGCGGCTACGCCAGCGCGGCCGTCACGGTGATGGGCACGTTGCCCTTGAGCGCCTGCGAGACCGGGCAGCCGTCTTTCGCCGCCGCGGCCGCGGCGGCGAACTCGGTCGCGTCGATGCCCTCGACCTCGCCTCTCACCTCCAGCGCCATTGCGGCGATCTTGAACCCGTCCTCGATCGGGGCGAAGGTGCAGGTCGCGGCGGTCGTGAGCCGTGTCGGCGGTCTCCCCGCCTCGGTCAGCCCGTGCGCGAGCGCCATCGAGAAACAGGTGGCGTGGGCGGCGGCGATGAGCTCCTCAGGGCTGGTCTTGCCCTCCGAGCGCGACGTGCGCGAGGCCCAGGTCGCGGGCAGCGTGCCGCCCTGTCCACTGCTCTCGAGAGTGACGGTCCCCGACCCTTGAGCCAGGTCCCCCTCCCAGACCGCGCGGGCGCGGCGTTCTGCGTCGGCCATGACGGCCCCCTTTCGACGACGTGGATGTGCCTCAGAGCGAGGCGAGCCGCTCCCCGAGGATCTGGACGTGCCTCATCTCCTCACGGATGATCTCCTCGACCTCTTCTCTGCCCAGACTCTCCGGTACCAGGCCCTTCATCCCGAGGTAGAAGAGGATCGAGTCCTTCTCCGCCGCCAGCGCGGTCGCGAAGATCCCCTGAAGACCGGTGGCGTCGATGTCCTTGTCGAAGAAGACCTTGGTGTTCACCAGCGCCGCGAGGTACAGGCTCGCTTCGTCCTGCGGGTCGAAGGTCGTGCCCGCCCGGTCCGCCTTCGAGAGCGCGGCCCTCATGGCGGTGAACGTCTGCAGGTGGTCGTCCTCCATGGCGGCGAAGGTGAGCAGCAAGTCCTTGGCCGCCGCGTCGTCGACCTGCGCCGCCGCCGTGCGGTAGAAGTGGGCTCCGTTCTGCTCGAGCTGTTCGGCCATGGCGAAGATCTCATCGGCGTTGAACGCGAGACTCATCTCGATGCACTCCTCTGCGACGGGACCGGGGTGAAGACCCTCTTGGATACCGCGACGGAGGCCGCGGGCAAACGCGCCGGGACTCTGCCCCGGATCGTGCGCGGCCGACAGCAGACGAGCGGCGTCACCGCCGCCTGCCGCGGCGGCGCCGCAGCAGCAGGACCGCACCGGCCACGGACGCGACCGCGCCGCCGACCACCGGGCCGACGACGCGGGCCTTGCGGCCGGCACCCACGGCCCGCTGCCGGGCGGCGTCCACGGCCTCGTCGAGCTCGCCGCGCAGAGCCTCGAACGAGCCCTGCAGAGCGGCGCGCTCCCGCTCGATGTCGGCGCGGATCACGGCGGCCGGGCGCTGGGGGGCCTTCGGCTTTGCGGAGGGGCTCTCGGCGGCCTTCGCCTTGTCGGGCGGGCGCTCGGCGGCCTTCGCCGTTACGGAGGGGCCCTCGGCGGCCTTCGTCCCGGCGCCCGGCGCTTCACCCACCAGGGTGGGCGGCGTGCCGCTCGTCAGGGTGCTGGACGCGCCGCCCGAGTGCGTGGGGGGGACGCCGCTCGCCTCGGTACTCGAGCTGTCCCTCATGACTCCCTCGCTCCGTCGTCGGGGGGCGCCGCGCCTTGCGCAGGCGTCTCGGTGCCGGCGCGCGGCATCGTCCTCACGGACGCGACCTTGGTGCGCACACCGGCCCTGGTCTGGCGCAGATTCGCCTTGACCAGGTCGGCCGTCTTGCGCGCCTCGGCGACGGCGGTCTCCGCGGCCGGCGTCCTGGCCTTCTCGATCTGGCTGCGGCCCACGGCCACCATGATGGCGATGATCAGCACGATCACCAGCGTGACGATCAGCAGCGACAGCCAGAGCGGCACGACCAGCGCGAGGGCGGCGGCGATCGTCGCGAGGGCGAACCCCACGGCGTAGAACGCGAGCACTCCGGCGCCGGCGAAGAGGCCTATGGCCGCGCCGAACTTGCGCCCCTTCGACTTGAGCTCGCTGGTCAGCAGCTCGAGGTTGAGCTGCACGAGCCGCTGCCCGCGCTCGCGGATGTCGGTGACGGAAGCGACCACGCGTTCACGCAGCTTCATGCGTCCACCTCGGGTCCTCTGACGGACGGCCGCGGCCGGGGAGCATATCCCGCCTCCCGCCGCGGCCTGTGTCCTCGCGAGCCTACCCGCAGGCCGAAGGCGGACAAACCATCGACCCGGCCTGCTGCGCCGCCTGCTGCGTCACGACCTGGTCCGGCGTGCCCGGCACTCTCGGTCGGGAGCTGCGGCGACGATCAGGCGACGAGGACGATCTTGCCGAGCTTGCCCCCGGCGGCGAAGCGTTCGTAGGCGGCGGCGGCGTCACGCAACGGGAAGGTGCCGGTCACCGGCACGCGCAGCCGCCCCTCCGCCAGCGCCGGCACGACTCGCGCACCGAGGGCGGCGATGAGGGATGCCTTCTCGTCACGGCTGCGGGCGCGCAGGGTCGAGGCGAAGATCTGCGCCCGGCGGGCCATGAGCGACAGGAGGTCGACCTCGAGCCTGGCGCCGCTGCCGACGCCGATGACCACGACCCGCCCTCGTGTCGCCAGCGCCTGCAGGGCGGACGGGAGGCTCGCGGCGCCGACGAGCTCGAGCACGACGTCATAGGGTCCGCTCGCGGGGACCGCGGCGGGCTCGATCACGTCGGCGGCACCGAGCTCGGCGACGGCGTCCTGACGGGTGCGGTCCCGCACCGAGGCCGTGACCCGGGCCCCCGCCAGAGCCGCGAGCTGCACGGCGGCGCAGCCGACGCCCCCGGCGGCCCCGGTGACGAGCACGCGCTCACCCACCGTGAGGCGCGCCTGGCCGAAGAGCGCGTCGAAGGCGGTCGCGTAGACCTCCATGAAGCCGCCGGCTTCGGGCCAGGACAGGCCGTCGGGCACCGCCAGGGCGTGCGCCTCGTCGACCACGGCCCGCGTGGCCTGGGCTCCGCCACCGACCAGCGCCATCACGCGGTCGCCGGGCGCGAACCGCGTCACCGAACTCCCCGCGCTCACGACCTCGCCGGCCATCTCCAGGCCGGGGACGTCGGGCGGCCAGCCGGGCGGCGCCGGGTAGCGCCCCTCGCGTTGCGCGAGGTCGGCGCCGTTCACGCCGGCCGCGCGCACCGCGACCACGACTTCGTGGTCCCCGGCCTTGGGGTCGGGACGCTCCTGCCAGTGAAGCCTGCCCCCCTCGATCACCACTGCACGCATGACCTACCTCCTGGCCGTTCTTACCCAGGAAGCACGGGCGAGTGAGCCGGAGCGGTCGAGACCTCGCAAGGTGCGCGAGGGTCGAGCCGCCATGCGATAGACTCCCACCGAGCCCGCGCCGTATCCGCTGGGGGATGCCATGACCGCCACCTTACAGGTCCTGTCGGCCGACGACCGCGGCGAGCTGCACGAGCGCTCGCTGCACGTGCTCTCGACGGTGGGGATGCGCGTCGACACCGCCGCGGGCAGAGGTATCCTCGGCGCCGCCGGCGCCCACGTCGACGACGCGACGCGCATGGTCCGCTTCCCCCCCGCCCTCGTCGAGCAGTCCCTCGAGCTGGCCCCGAGACGCTTCTCGCTCGGCGGTCGTGACCCTGGGTTCGAGTTCCCTCTCAACGCCGGGCAGGCCACGCTGCTCAACGGCGGTGGCGGCGAGCACGTCGTCGACCGCCGCACCGGCGAGGTGCGCCTGGGCACGAGGGACGACTGGGTCGAGATCGCGCGTCTGATAGACGCGCTGCCCGAGATCGGCGTCGGCTGGGTGGACATCGGCGAGTGGCACCGGGAGCAAACGCCGGCGACCGTCGTGCGCGAGACGGCCGACGTGGCGCGCCTCTTCTCGCGTCATCAGAACACGTCGTTCGACGAGCCCGCCATGGTGCCATGGTGGCTCGAGACGCTGGCGATCGTGCACGGGGGCCGCGACGCGGTCGCCCGCCGCCATCCCGTCTCCTTCCTCTTCACGCCGGTCTCGCCGCTGATCGTCGAGGGCGACGCCGTCGACGCCTGGCTGGCGATGCGCGGCTGGGACATCCCGGTGATGGTGATGCCCATGCCGCTGATGGGCGCCACGGCGCCGGGCAGCCGCCTGGGGACGATCCTCTCGACCAACTGCGAGCTGCTCGGCATGCTCTGCCTCGTGCAGGCGGCCGAGCCGGGCACGCCCTTCGTCTACGCGCCGATCATCGCCTCGATCGACCCGCGCAGCGGCCGCTACGCCGGCGGCGCGGCGCTCACCTCGCTGAGCTGCGCCGGCACCGAGATGGCCCGCCACTACGATCTCCCCGCCTGCAGCCACGCTTTCAGCTGCGACGCCTGGGTCCCCGGCACACAGGCCGCCTACGAGAAGGCCTTCGGCATGCTGCTGGCCGGTCTCTCGTGGCCCGACATCCTCGTCGGCCCGGGCGTCCTGGCCGGCGGTCTCTCGTTCGGCCTCGAACAGCTCGTCATCGACGTCGAGATCTGGCGCATGTGCCGGGCGGCACACGACGGCATCGCCACCGGCGCCGACCGCTGGCTCGACGACGTGCTCGAGAGCGTCGGCCCCGGCGGCGACTTCGTGGGCGAGCGCTCGACGCGCAGCGGGATGCGCAGTGACGAGTGGTTCCTGCCGCGGCTCGGCACGCAGGACGCCCGCGCGGCCTGGGAGGCAGCCGGCAGGCTCGACGTCGTCGCCGAGGCGCGGCAGAAGGTCGCCGACATCCTCGCGACGCACGAGGAGCGGCGCCTGGACGACGACGTCGAGCGCGAGCTGGCAGCCCTCGAGGCGCGCGCGGCACGGTAGCCGCCCGGCGTCGCGCGCCCAAGACGATTGGAGGCGCGGGAGAGGTTCACGAGCATGAAGCGGTCGGAGTCGGCCACGTTCTCGAACATGTACTTGACGCCGCTGTACGGCGCCGTCTGATCGCGGTCCACGAGCACGGAGAGCGCCGGGACCTTGAGTCCCGCCAGCCCGGCCGCGTCAGCACCCCTGAGTCACGACGCGCGACGTACGGGGCGGCCACCTCCCCAGCGGCCCGCCGAGACCCGGTCGAGCAGATAGTCCGCCGTGTTGCCCAGCAGGTTGCCGACGCGGATCATGCGCAGGGCGAGCTCAATGGAGCGGGCCTTCGCCTCGCCGTACGTCTCGAGGAGCCGCTGCCGCGCCTCCGCGTCGGGCGCGGCATCCGACTCGGCCCAGTGCCGGGCGTAGAGCAGGGCGACCGCCTCGTCGGGGGAGACCCGGCCAGGTCACCGCGGCCAGGGCGGCGATCTCGTCGTCGCTCAGCCCCGCCTTGAGCGCGGCCCGCGCGTGCGCGTACGAGCAGTACCGGCAGCCGTTCACCTCGGTGACGGCCAACATCAGGCGCTCGCGGAACCGCGGGTCGATGGCCTCGTCGCGCATCAGCGCACGCACCTGTCGCCGCGCACGCGCGAGCGCCCGCACGTCGCGCAGCGCGGCAGAGGGACGGTGATAGTGGCGCTTGGAGTAGGCTTCCACTGCAACGGCTCCCCTTGGTCCGGCGACGCAGCGTACCACCCCGAAGGCCGCGCCACCGGCCGGCGGCGCGGCCGGGGAGATCGCCGACGGCAGCCCGGGGCGATGGCCGACGACCGACGAGAGACTGACCGGAGAGAGGCGAGAGATGCCCCGCATGCGCATCGTGATGGAGCAGGCCGGCGTCGAGATGACGGCCGAGCTCAACGCCTCGGCGACGGCGGCGCTGCTCTGGGACGCGCTCCCGCTCGAGAGCTCGGCGCAGACGTGGGGCGCCGAGGTCTACTTCTCGGTGCCGGTGAAGACCGGTGAGGAGGATCCGCAGGCCACCGTCGCCTCAGGTGCGATCGGCTACTGGCCTCCCGGGGAGGCCGTGTGCCTCTTCTTCGGCCAGCAGCCCGTGAGCCCGGTGAACTTGATCGGCAGGCTCGAGGGCGACCCCGACGTGCTCGACGCCGTGCAGCGACGGGCACGTCGTACGTCTCGAGCGCCTCGAGGGGTGACGCCGGAGAACGACGCCGTGACCGGTCCGCCTGCGTCGGCGCAGAGACGCAGGCGCGCCCGGGGGCCTCGCCGCTGTCGCGGCGAGGCCCCCGGGCGACTGACACCTCACATGACGCTGGCTCGCCCTACTTCACGGTCAGGAAGTGCGAGGTCGACCAGGTGGCCGCGTGCAGAGCGTCCTCGGGGGCGAAGGCGCGCAGCCTCCAGGTGCCCGTCGAGCCGAGGTAGATGCGTAGACGCGGTACTTGCTGTAGCTGAGGTAGTCGACGGTCTTGCACCAGGCCGTCTTCTTCAAGCACCCAGGTGCCGGTCGTGGGGTCCTTCTTGTAGCAGTAGAGCTTGACCGCCTTGTTCCAGCCCGGCGTGTGGCGCGGCTTGAGGGTGCCCGAGACGAGGAAGGTGGCGTACTTCTTGACCACCGTCGGGGCGTCGGGGTTCTGCAGGGCCACCTGGGGCTTGATGAACACGTAGGTGCTCGTGCTGCCCGCGTAGTCCTCGGTGCCCTCCCAGGTCGCGCGGAACTTCGTCGCCCGCGTCAGAGCGGGCGTGACGAAGGTGCCACCGTCGCTCTCGGTCGACCCGATGGTCGTCCACGTGGCGCCCCAGTCGATCGACTTCTGGATGTCCACGAGATAGCCGGAGAGCGGCGCGCCGGCCTCGTCCTCGAGGTGCACGGTGAGCGTCGTCGTGCCCTTGTAGGGGACGATGGTCTTCGCGGCCGCGATGGTGAGGCTGGTGGCATCGGGCTCGGGCTCGGTCGCCCGGTTGGTGTAGAGATCGGTGTAGTTGTAGCCGGTGGGGTCGTAGTTGCGGTCGTCGGACCACACGACCATCTCGCCGGCGATCGCCGGGTTCGACTGGGCCGACTCCACGCTCGTCACCGGGACGTCGGTCCCCTGCGACCAGTCGTGCACCCGGACTTTGAAGGACGAGCCGTCGTCGTACGTATACGCGACCGCGTCGCCGCTCACCGCGAGCTTGCGGAACTCGGGGTAGGCCGCGTACGACGTCTCGACGCTCGGTGACGGTGTCGTCGCTCCACGAGTAGCGATAGAGGTGCAGCTCGTACTCACCGGTGCCCGCGTCCTCCTCCATCCGGCCGCAGACGAACTCGTCGTCGCCGGCGACCAGGGTCGCGCCGTAGATGTCCTCAAGGGGGATCCGCAGCTGGCCCGTGTCGATGTTGTAGACGTACAGGTCCTGGTAGGCCTCATAGGCGATCACGTAGCCGCTCGCGTCCTGGTAGACGTCGGGCGAGCGGTCGCTGCCGGAGTTGAGACTGGATTCCTCTTCAGTGCTGAGACGGTAGTAGTGGATGTCCCATTCGTCGCCGCGCATGTCCTCCCAGACGACGACGTCATCGCAGACCTTGGGCCGCTGCTGAGGCGCGGCGTCGGTGCAGACGGCGATCTCCTCGCCGGTGACGACGTTCTTCGCGTAGACGTCGCCGTTACGGCCCTCCCAGTGGCTCCACACGACCCAATCGCCCCAGATGTCGGGGTCGACCTGCTCGTACTCGTCGTCCGTGATCTGGGTCTCCTCGCCGGTGGCGTAGTCGAACATCCAGATGTCGCCGAGCCAGCCCGACGGGTCGGCGCGCTGATCGACCCAGACGACCCGGTCGCCGTGGGCCGCCGGGTCCGATTGCGCACCGTCTTCCGTGCACAACGGGTAGTCGGGGATGACGACACCCGGCGCGCTCGTTGGGGCGAGCGCCAGCGCCGCCAGTGCGAGCATCACCACGACCACCGCCGCCAGAGCGAGACCCGCAGGCCTCCCCGGCCTTGCCACCGCCAGTCCTCCACCTTGCCTGTCGCTCACTTGCCGTCTCCCATCTCCGTGGCCATACCGATCGACCGATACATCGACGATTCACCGGGATTCCTTGAAGGTGAACCGATGCACCGAAGGCTCAATTCGACTCCGGCGGCGCGTCCTCCTGCGGAGCGACGTACTGCGAGCCGCCCACAACGCGGCATGGCGCGGCGTGGCGTCGCGCGGCGAAGGGTGCTCTCATCTGCTGCGCCGGCCCGCAGCGAACCGACGACGGGCCACTGCCTGTAGGATCGGTGCGCCAGCGCACTACCGAAAGAGCGACGCATGACGACCCTCTCGCAGCCGATCGCAGCGATCCCCGATCCCGCGGCCGTCGTGGAGCAGTACGGCCGCCTCGTCTCCTCGATCTGCTGGCGCATGACGCGGGACGAGGACGCGGCCCGCGAGGCCGCGCAGGAGGTGTGGCTGGCCGTCCTCAAGGGGCTGCCCGGCTTCCGCGGCGAGTCCGGGCTCTCGACCTGGATCTACAGCATCGCGCGCCGCGGTGGTGAGCCGCTACGCGCAGGCGCAGCGCACGTACAGCGTGCGCTTCCTGAGCGCGTTCTTCGAAGCCGAGGGCGAGCCCGCGCCGCCGGACGTCCCGGACCTCGATCACGACCTCTGGGTGCGCACGATGTGCGACCAGTGCCTCTGCGGGATGCTGCAGTGCCTGGAGCCGGACCCGCGCCTCGCGTACCTGCTGCGCGACGTCGCCGAGCTGAGCTACGACGACGTCGCGGCGGTGCTGGAGATCGAGCCGGACGCCGCGCGCCAGATGGTCTCGCGAGCGCGGCGCAAGCTCAATCGCTTCATGAGCGGGCACTGCGCGCTGGCGCACCCCGGTGGCGCCTGCCGCTGCCGCATGCGCCGCCGCGTCGAGGCCGTCGACCTGCCGGCGGCGTACGCCGACCTGCGCCGGACCGTGCACAGGGTGCGCGTCATCAAGGAGTCCGAAGAGGTGCTGCCGCCCAAGGACTACTGGCAGGAGCTGTCACAGACCGTCGCGTAGGGCCACTCATGTCGTTGAGAGCCCTCACCTGAGAGGGCGCCCGACAGCGACGAGGAGGCCCCATGGACCCGGCACAGCACATCCGCATCCTTCAGCTCACCTACGCCGCGCAGCTCGCCGACGCGGTGGTGCAGTACGAGAAGGCCGGCGTGCTCGGCCGGGTCAGGGAGGAGCGCCGCGCGCTGCGCCTCGCGAGCGGCGCGGCGCAGGCCGCCCAGATGGGGATCACGGAGCCGGCCGCGGCCTTCACGACGTCGGCCGAGCTCTTCGGCTGCGCCGACTGGCGTGTCGCCGCCGACGGCGCCGAAGGCCCCGAGCGCCGCCGGTGGACTCGACGCGGTCGGTGGAGCGACGCGGCCGGCACGGCGCCGAGGCGCCGCGCCGGCCTTCACCGCCACGGCGCGCACGTGCCTGCTCTGCGCCCTGGTGAAGAAGGCCGGCGGCCCCAGCCCCTGCCGACTCTACTGCCTCGACCCCATCGAGGCCATGGTCCGGGGCCTCGACGCCGACGGCCGGTTCGACGTCGAGGAGACACTGTACGACGGGGCGGAGTGCCGCGTGCGGGTCGGCCGCTGACGGCCGCTGCGGCCGCTGAGGGCGGCCGCCGCGCCGACGGCGCGCGCCGGGCGCCGCTGCGAGCGCGGGGCCACGAGGCGCGCGAGGGCCGCGGGCCCGCCGCGTTCGCGGCGGGCCCGCGGCCCTTCTCATCTCGTGCCCGCGCGCGCGCGCGAGCCGACGCCGGCGGCGACTCCGCGAGCGCCCGCGCCGGCTCAGCTCGGCAGCAGCTTCGCGACCTTGGCGAGCAGCGCCTCGGGGTCGACCGGCTTGTCGATGAACGCCTGCACGGGCAGCCAGGCGTCGTCCTTGTCCTTGTCGGAGAACTTGCCCACGTAGATGCCCGCCTCGTTGACGGCGGTCAGCATGATGCGCGGCAGGTCGCGGGTGCGCTCGTCGTCCTTGAGCGCGCGCGCCATCTTGAACCCGGCGGCCGTGTCCTCGGGCATCATCACGTCGAGGATGACCAGGTCGGCGTCGAAGGCGAGGACGTTGTCGACGACGTCCTTGTCGTCGTTCTGTGACCCGACCACGTAGCCCTTGCTCTCGAGGACCATGGAGACCGACTCCACGATGCTCGGTTCGTCGTCAACGATGTAGACACGCTTCACGACCTACCTCCAGTAGGGTGTCGGGCTCTCTCGACGAGCTATCATAGCTGGTGTCATGCGACGGAGAGAGACGATGGGACGCACTCAAGACATCATCGCGCTGGTGGGTGAGGGAGACGCGGGGCGTAGCGCTGCTCGAGGCACTCCTCGCCGCCCCGGGGATCGAGGTCCGCTACTACGTCGACACCGACCCCGCCTCTCCGGGGGTCGCGCTCGCCCGCGAGCACGGGGTCCGCTGTCGCGGCGACGGCCGCTGCGACGAGGTGCGGGGTGACGCCGAGGTCGACCTCATCGTCGAGACGACGGGCGATCCGGGCGTGCTCGCGGCCCTGGCGACGGCCAGAGCACCCGGACACGCGCCTGCTGGACGCCGCGGGCGTGCGCCTCATCCTCGGCCTGCTCGAGGCGCACCGCGAGGCCAGCAGCCTCCCGGAGGAGGAGCGGCGAGCCTACGAGCAGCGCATCGCCGAGCTCACCGCGGTCGTCGAGCGCGCGCCCGTCGAGCAGGCCTGCTACGTCAGGCAGGCGTCGCACCAGGTCAAGACGCCGCTGTCGGCGATCCAGAGCTACGTCAACGTGATCCTCGGCGGGTACACCGGCGAGATCCCCGAGCGCACCCGCGAGATCGTCGAGAAGATCCACTCCCGCTGCGAGGCGGCCCTCACCAATCTCGCCAAGTGCCGCATGCTGGCCGACGTGCGCTGCAGCGGTCGCGACGGGCTCGAGACGAGCACCGTCCACCTCGACGAGCTGGTCGGTCAGGCGGTCGAGCTCCGCGCCGAGCTCGCCGGCCGGCGCGGCGTCGAGGTCAGGCTACCCGGCCTACGACGGCGCCGACCTCGTGCACTGCGACGCCCAGAAGACCGTGCGTGCTCCTCGCGGAGCTCGTCGAGAACGCCGTCGTCTACTCCCACGACGGCGGGCTCGTCGAGGTCTCGGTCGAGCCGGCCGCCGGCGGCCGGCTCGCGGTCGTCGTGCGCGACCACGGCATCGGCATCCCCGAGCGCTGCCTGCCGCGGATCTTCGACGAGGACTACCGCGCCGACCCGGCGGTCAAGCATCATCCGGACGGCGCCGGCGTCGGTCTCACCATCGCTCGCGAGATCGCCGACCTCCAGGGGTTCGACCTGTCCGTCGAGAGCGAGGAGGGGCAGGGCAGCGTGTTCACGCTGACCGTCCCGCCGGCGCCGGCGAGCTGACGCCCCAGGTCGGCGAGCCCCGCTCACAGCCCCACCAGGTGCTCGATCGCCGCCGCCGCGTAGGCCGGCAGGCGCTCTCTGAGACGCTCCGACAGCGCCGTCCCGTGCTCGACCCCGAGCGGCTCGATGCCCATGACGGCGAACGGCGGGATCGTGTAGCCCGCCGAGCGGGCCAGCTCCAGCACCTTGAGAGGGTCGCCCTCGTGGGTGCTGAAGCCGGCCAGCTCCTTCTGCGTCTCGACCTCGTCGGGCGCGAAGATGCGGTAGTCGCCCGGCTCGAGACCGAGGTACGCGGCGTCGACCGACGAGCACGGCCTCGGTCTCGGGCCCGAGGTACGCGACCATGTTCAGGGCGTTCGTCGCCAGCTCGACGGCGGTGAAGCCGTGCTCGCAGGCCGTTGGCGACGACGTGCTCGACGACGTGCACGCCGACGCCGTCGTCGCCGGCCAGGTAGTTGCCCAGGCCGATCAGGTAGCGCACGTACGCTCAGCGCACGAACGTGACGTCGAGGTGATGGGTCGAGCACGAGATGCACGGGTCGTAGGCCCGCACCAGCATCTCGAGCGCCAGCTCCATCTCCTTCTCGCCCTTGTCCGCCTCGAGCAGCTGCGGCACGAGCACGTCGAAGTCGTGCTGGATGTTGTTGTGGTTCTGGTTGGTCGGGATGATGCAGTTGCCGCCCTGGCAGATGCCGGCGGCGTCGTAGTCGTACTCGTGGAAGAGGATGCCGCGCGGCACCTCGACCGACTGGATGCCGCGGCCGTGCTTCGTCGGCTGCGCGAGCGGCTCGAGCTCGACGCCCGTCTCGAGCAGCTCGTCGATGAGGCGCAGCGAGTCGTAGACGCTGTGCACGATCTCGACGACCTGCGCCACGGTGTTCATGTAGGGGTTGGTGCAGATCGGCTGCAGGCCGAGCGCCTCGGCCGCCTGCTTGGCCTCGGGCACGCAGCATGTCGTAGTTGTTGTTGAAGCGCGCCAGGGCGCCGGCCGCATAGGTGTCCAGCTTGTTCTTCGTGTACTTGGCCGTCGACTGCGGCACGACGAACTCGTTGGTGACCAGCCGGTAGTCGGCCACCGGGTAGCGCTGCTTCGTGCCGTCGGGCAGCACCGACTGGATCTGGCCGTCGTAGAGGCCGTAGTTCTCGTCGCTGGAGAGGGCGAGGTACTCGGTCGGGCGGTCGAAGGCCGGGATGTTCGGGGCGAGCGCCGCCACGGTCTCGAGCGTCGCCTCGAGGTCGGGGACGGCCGCCACGAGCTTCTGCTTGAGCTCGGCGAGCTCCTTGCGCGTCGGCACCGAGGCGACGCCGCCCGGCACGATGGTGGTCGGGTGGGTCGTGCGCCCGCCGATGAGCGAGCCCCACTCGTGGCAGAGGCGCTTCAGCCGCAGGGCGCGGGCCACCACGTCGGGCATGGTCTCGACGAGCGGGAACACGGAGGGAGCTCCCGCGAGGTCCGGCGCGACCAGGATGTAGGCGTGCAGCACGTGGGAGTCGGCGTTCTCGGCGTGCTTGAGCAGCTCGCGGAGCTTCCGCTCTGCGCGCTGATCTCGATGCCGAGGGCGTTCTCGGTGGCCTTGACGGAGGCCAGCGTGTGGCCGATGGCGCAGATGCCGCAGATGCGGCTGGTGATGCGCGCCACCTCGGAGTAGTGGCGCCCGCGGACCATGGACTCGAAGAAGCGCGGCGCCTCGGGGACCTGCCACTCGCACTTCTCGATCGCGCCGTCGGTCACGTTGACGATGATGTTGCCGTGACCCTCGACGCGGGTGAGGTGGTGGACGTCGATGTGGACGGTCGAGGTCATGAGGCCTCCAGAGCATTGGCGGTGAACATGCGCCCCTTTTCAGCGGCTCGTTGCGGAGTGAAGCCGGCGCGCTCCACGAGGACCTTCTCGTAGCGCCGGCAGGTTGGGATCGTCGACGAACCCGCGGCAGGCCTCGCAGGGGATGCCGGCGGCCGGGCACGGCGCGCCGCACCCGGCCCGGGCGACCATGCCCATGCAGTGGTCGCCCTCGTCGAAGCGGCAGACCGTCTCGCGGCGCTTGCACTCGACGCAGACCGGATAGTTCGGGATCACCGGCTCCTTGCCGTGGAGCAGGTGGAGCAGGATCTGCAGCACTTCGTACTTGTTGACCGGGCAGCCGTAGGCGTAGTAGTCGACCTTGATGACGTGGTCGACGCCGTAGGCCTTCTTCGAGTCGAGGTGCGGCATGTCCGAGTCGTGGCCGTACACGAACTGCTTGTAGTCGGGCTGGTGGTTCTTGAGGGCGTTGATGCCGCCGGTCGTCGCGCACTGCCCGTAGGCGATGACGATCGCGGCGCGCTTGCGGATCTCCATGAGCCGGGCACGATCGGCCTCGCGAGTGAAGCTGCCCTCGATGAGGGCGATGTCGATCGGCTCCGTCGTCGTCTCGGTCATCGCCTCGCGGAACTCCACGATGTCGACGTGCTTGAGCAGCTCGAGGAACGGCTCGGCGCCGTAGTTGGTCATCTCGATCTGGCAGCCCTCGCAGCAGGCGAAGTCGAAGAATGCGACCTTGGGCTTACTCATCTCAGAACGCCTCCTCGAGGTCCTGGACGTCGGCGAACGAGAACACCGGGCCGTCGACACAGACGTACTTGTCGTTGATCTGGCAGTGACCGCACTTGCCCACGCCGCACTTCATGCGGCGCTCGAGGTCGACGAAGACGTTCTCGCGCGGGATGCCGAGCGCGTCGAGCTCGCGGATCACGAAGCGGTAGAAGATCGGCGGCCCGCAGATGACGGCGCGGGTCTCGGGCGACAGCTCGACCTTGGGGAACAGCGTGGTGATGACGCCGACGTTGCCGGTCCAGGTCGGGTCGGTCTTGTCGACGGTCTCGTGGTACTCCATCTCCTGCATGCCGCGCCAGCAGGCGAGGTCGTCGCCGAAGAGCTGCAGGCAGGGCTCGCGCGAGCCGTAGAAGAGCACGAAGCGCTCGAACTCGTCGCGGCGGTCGAGGATGTACTGGATCAGGCTCCGCGTCGGGCACAGGCCGATGCCGCCGGCCACGACGAGCACGTCGCGACCGCGCAGCTTGTCGAGGTCGAAGCCGTGACCCAGAGGGCCGCGCACGTACACCGAGTCGCCTTCGTCGAGGTTGCAGACCGCGCCGGAGACGCGGCCCACGGCCCGCACGACGAGGTCGAAGCTCTCGGTGCGCGTCGGCGAGCTGGCGAAGCCGATCGGGATCTCGCCGTAGCCGGGGAGCCCGAGCTCGACGATCTGGCCGGGCTCGAACTCCATGGGCTGACCGTCGCTCATCTGCAGCGTGAAGTGCTTCTCCGTGGGGGTCGCCTGCACGGCCTGGACGATGGTGGCTTCACGAGGCAGGAAGATGTTCTCGACTTCGTTCCAGTGGCACTGGTGCTCCATCGCTTCGCTCCTCATGAGGCCATGATCCGGTTGATGACCCGCACGGGGTCGGCGATATCGGCGGTGCAGCCCGCCGAGCAGCGGCCGCAGCCGACGCAGGCCGGGCCGCCCAGCTTCTCGTTCAGGTAGGTCGCCTTGCGCATCATGCGGTGGCGGAAGCGCTGGCCCCGCCGCTCGCGGAAGTTCTCGCTGCCGCCGTCGCCGAGCGAGCACTTGGCGAAGTCCTCGGTCAGGCAGCCGTCCCAGAAGCGCGTGCGCTGGCCGGACTGGTCGACGTTCCACGTGTCCTGCACGTCGAAGCAGTAGCACGTGGGGCACACGGTGTTGCAGGTGCCGCACGAGAAGCAGTCGGCGGCGAGCTCGTCCCACAGGTCGTCGTCGCCGAAGGCGGCCCGGACCTTGGTCGGCGATCTCCTCGCTGCCGTGCTCCAGCTTCTCGGGGCACTGCTCGAGCGCCGCGGCGTTCACCCGGGCCGCCTCGTCGATCTGTGCGTCGGTCGCCGGCTGGAAGGCGCCGTACCCGAGCAACGCCTCGCCGCGCGCGGTGCGCGTCTCGAGGACGTAGCCGCCGTCGATGGCCGTCAGGAAGGCGTCGTGGCCCTCGGGCTGCACGTCGGCGCCGACCGAGGCGAAGAACGCGCGGCTCGAGACGCTCTGGATGTTGGAGGCGACGATCGTCGTCGTCTCCCGATGCCCCATGTAGTTGACGTCGTAGTTGCGCTCCGAGAAGAGGAGGTCGGTCTGGTCGATCGCCTTGACGTCGTAGAAGTGGACGCCGAGGAGGACCTTCTCGGTCGGCTCCAGCGCCGCCTCGACCCCGGCTTCGCCGAAGCGGAGCAGGTCCTGCGCCGGCGGGAAGAAGAGCTTCTTCGGCGGCAGGATGGTGACGTCGTAGTCGAGCCGCAACTCGTCCGGCGCCTCCAGGCGCTCGAAGACGAATCGCGAGCGCTTCGCCACCGGTCCGTAGACCGGCACCGCCTCCATCATGGCGGTGAGGAACGCGGCAAAGTCGTCGCTCCTGATGAATGAGGTGGTCATCGGACCTCGCTAGGTTGAACACGCGCCTCTCTCGCGCCGAGCGAGCGGCCTGACAAGGGGGACTGACCCGCGGCCACGGGAGCGTGGGAGCGGGCGCAGAAGGATGTCGTCATGTCGTCATGTAGTCGATCGTACGTACCTCTCGAGCCGTCCTGGCAGTATGGCCGGTTACTCCGCTCGAGAGCGTAGTATGTTGCCCGGTCGGCGACGTCGCAAGCTTCTCCGTCCGGCACCGTGACTCGAGGACTCCCCCGAAGGCTACCTGAACGTGACGGCCTTCACAATCGCAGGGCTGCGCGGCAGCGCTCGCCTTCCGTGGTCCTCCCGGTCGTCACGGAGCGCTCCCGTCAGTCGGTCGAACAGCGTGAGGAAGCGGCCATAGCCCTCCCGCTCGAGGTCCTCCTTCGGCACGAAGCGCAGCGCCGCCGAGTTGATGCAGTACCGCAGGCCCGTGGGTGCCGGCCCGTCGGGGAAGACGTGGCCGAGATGCGAGTCGGCGCCGGCGCTGCGGACCTCGGTGCGCGAGCCGAGGAGGCCCCCGTCGTCGCGCGTCGTGACGGCGTCTGGGCTTGTCGGCCGCGTGAAGCTCGGCCAGCCGGTGCCCGAGTCGAACTTGTCGAGCGACGAGAAGAGCGGCTCGCCCGACACGACGTCGACGTAGATGCCGTCGCGGTGCTCGTCCCAGTACTCGTTGTCGAAGGCCGGCTCGGTGCCGTCCTCTTGCGTGACCTCGTACTGGAGGGGCGTCAGGCGCTCCCGCAGCTCGGCGTCGCGACTGGCGGCGCCGGGGTCGGCCGTTGATGCCGCCTCCTCACCGCCGCCGCACGCCGCCAGACGCCAAGCGTCACGAGCGTCAACGTGGCGAGGACGAGCACGATGAAGGCGGGGCCGAGCGCGCACCGGGCGAGCCCCGCCGCCCTGGCCGCTCGCGCCGTCGCCTTGGCCGCTCCGGCCGTCCCTGCCGCGTCCTCACGTGGGGCACGCCTCGACGCCCTGCCGCTCGTAGTAGTCCTGATGGTAGTCCTCGGCGCGCCAGAACGCCCCTGCCGGCACGATCTCGGTGACGATCGGGTCCTGGTAGGTGCCGGACGCGGCGAGGCGTGCCGCCACGGCGCGGGCGGTGGCCTCTTGCTGCGGCGTGTGGAAGAAGATCGCCGAGCGGTACTGCGACCCGACAGTCCGGTCCCTGGCGGTCCTCGGTCGTCGGGTCGTGCATGGCGAAGAAGGCCTCCACCAGGCGCTCGAAGCTGACGAGATCGGGGTCGTACTCAAGGCGCACCGCTTCGGCGTGGCCCGTCGCGTCGGAGCAGACCTGCTCGTACGTCGGCTCCGCCGTCGTGCCCCCCGTGTAGCCGACCACCGCATCGACGACACCGGGTATGGCGGCGAAGCGCGCCTCGACGCCCCAGAAGCAGCCCGCGGCGAAGGTGGCGATCGCCGTCGCTCCCGTGCTCCGGCCGCCCGACGATGGAGAGGCCGCGACCGGACCCGTCGACCCCGCGCCGTCGCCGCCGCCCGCACCGTCGCTCGCGTCCACGCCGGTCGCCGCCGAGCCCCCGCCGCATCCACCGAGGAGCGCGAGGACGGCAAGCACGAAGAGCGCCACGAGGAGGGTGCTCGCCCACGCCGTCCTCGAGCGCGAGCGCATCGGGTGCCTCCCGCTGGATATCGTCGAAGGTGCCGCACCCGGCCGCGAGCGGCTCGGGCGCCTGCCCGTCGATGACGTCATGCGTGCCGTGGCGACCTGATCGATGCGTCGGAAGCGCATGCATCAATAGTGGCAGAGGACGCACCAATGCGCATCCCGGCGCCGCGGGACCGGGACCGCGTGATCTGCTCGTACGCGGGCCGGCCGCGACCGCGCGCGCGCCGAGCGGCCGTCACCTCTGGTGACTGGTTCGTCGCCCAGCGTCCTCATGTCAGGCAGGAGGCCCAGTCTCATCGCCGACCTGAGCGCTGCTGACGGACACGGGCGGCACAGAGGCTGTCGTGCAGTGATCGCAGCCCACCGGCCGAGGCGTCGGGTGGGCGTGCTGTTCAGAGATCGTTCGGCGAGCCGATCACCGAGTGCCGGCTGGTTCCAGATGGACGACGACGTCCGTGATCTGACGGTAGGTGCGACGGAGCGAGGCCTCGACCTCGTGAGCGATCTCGTGACCGCGCTCGACCGTCGTGCCCGGAGCGACCTCGACGTGCAGGTCCACGCTGACGCACCTCTCCGAACCCCTGGTACGGACCTTGTGGCAACTGACCACCCCGGGCACGAGGCGGGCGGCGGCGGCGACCTCGTCGGTGGGCAGCCGGGCGGCGTCTCCCAGAGTGTGCAGGACGCCGCGCAGGATGCGCCAGGCGGTACGGAAGATCAGGACCGCGACCAGGAGGGCGACGATGCCGTCGGCCTGCTCCCAGCCGAGCCGGACGATGACGAGGCTGACGATGACGCCGATGCTCACCATGACGTCGCTCAGGGTGTGGCCGGCGTCCGCGATCAACACTTCGCTGCCCAGCCGCCTCCCGGCTCGCCGCTCCCAGGTGGTGACCAGGACGTTCACCGCCAGCGTGCCGAGCATGACGGCGAAGGAGATCGTCGTGACCTCGGTCGGCAGCCCACGCCCGAACAGACTGTCGATCGCGCCCTGGCCGACCGTGTAGCCCGCGTACACGAGGATGATACCGATCAGCGCCGCGGCGAACGTCTCGAACTTGGCGTGCCCGTAGGGGTGCTCCTCGTCGGCAGGCCGCGATGCGAACCAGATGCCCACGAGCCCGATGACGTTCGAGGCGCCGTCGAAGAGCGAGTGAAAGCCGTCGGCCTCCATCGCCACGGAGTGGCTCATGGTCCCGTAGACGAGCTTGGCGACCGCCACGGCCAGGTTGAGCGCGAGGACGACCAAGAGGACGTTGCGGATACTGCGATACCGATCGCGCGCCGAGGTCATGGCGGTCCCTCCGGGGAGGCTGACGGACGCCCCGGATTCTACTGGTTGGCGTCAATGGTCGAAAGCTGCACTGGTGCGGGCCGACGACCGAGCGGCCACGGTCACCGTGGGTCGGGGCGAGGCGGTCCAGCCCCCGCCGCATCCGCCCGGGATCGTGAGCACGGCGGGCACGAAGAGCGCCACGACGAGGGGGCTCGCCCACGCCGTCCTCGAGCGCGAGCGCACCGGGTGCAGCCCGCTGGACGTCGTCGAAGGTGCCGCACCCGGCCGCGAGCGCCTCGGGCGCCTGCCGATCGATGACGTGATGCGTGCCGTGGCGACCTGACCGATGCGCCGGGAGCGCATGCATCGATGGTGGCAGAGGACGCACCAAAGCGCATCCCGGCGCCACGCGGCCGGGCCGCGACGCCCGCTCGCGCTGCGTCGGCGCACGCATCCGGCGCGCTCGTGCGCGCGCCGCAAGCCGTGATCGTCGTCGCACGGCGCACCGATCGTCGGCGTGCCGCCGGCCGCGCCCACACCCGGCGCCGGCCCGATGTGGTAGGACTGGCTCCAGGAACGACAGCCACCCGTCCACAAGGAGAGCGCGATGTCACGTGTGTCCCTCGACGCGATCGCCCCGGAGTTCAGCCTCCCCGACTTCTCCGGCCGGCCCGTCAGCCTGTCGGACTATCGCGGCCGCAAGAACGTCCTGCTGGTCTTCAACCGCACCTTCGGCTGACCGTTCTGCCGCCGGCATATGGCGCAGTTGCGCCATGACTACGAGGAGTTCGTGCAGCGCGACGTCGAGGTGGTGGTGGTGGGGCCCGAGGACGCGGGCGGCTTCGCCCAGCACTGGAGGGAGGGGTCCCTGCCCTTCGTCGGCCTGCCCGACCCCAAGCACACCGTGCTCAAGCTCTACGGCCAGGAGGTGAAGCTCTTCAAGCTCGGCCGCATGCCGGCCCAGGTGCTCATCGACAAGGCCGGGGTCGCGCGCTACGTGCACTACGGGCACAGCATGAGCGACATCCCCGAGAACGAGGAGATCCTCGACCTGGCCGACCGCATGAACGCCGGGCCGACACCGGAGGCCGGGGGGCGCGGCTGAAACGGCGTCGCGCGCGCCCGGCTTCGCGCGGGCAGCACGGCCGCCGCGCGGGCAGCACGGCCGCCGCGCAGACCCCGCTGATCGTGCCGCTCTGCCGCGCCGCTACTCAGCCGCGCGCGATCGCCTCTCTTCCGAACTCGACAAGGGCGGCCACGTTCTGGACCGGCGTGATCGTGAAGTCCTGCGTGAGGGCGATCGAGTTCAGGTACCGTGCGATCGCACCCAGGCTCTCCGCCTCGAGAACGGCGAAGGCGACGTGTTCGGGTGCGCCCCAGAGGAGCGTGTGGGCCTTGACGTTCAGTTCCTTGCCGACCTCTTCGAGTCTCTCCAGCGAGGAGAGGAGGTCCGGCATCTTCTCGGTGTGATACGCGGGGCAGTCGTCCGCGCTGTGGGTCATCGTGACGTGGAACAGCATGACGGGTCCTTTCGAGATCGACACATGAAGCTACTCTCCCCGGCAGGGGTCGTGCCGAAATGCCGCGCCGTCTCACTCGCCGGTCCGCTCGTGACACGAGAGCGGGCGGTGGGCCCTCTACCCTCACGGCCATGGCCCGCGAGCGAAACGCGAAGGTCGACGAGACGAGAGGACGTCGCCGTGCGCCGTGTGCAGGGGCTTCCGGCGCCCCCGCTCGGATCGGACCGGCAACACCAGGTTCAGGGAGAGCCCTGCAGGCGCGACCGCCGGTAGGCTGCAGTGCGCGAACGCGCTGCACAGTCCGAGCTTCTGCCCGGGGCCGTCACAGCGTCTTCGCGCGCATCGGCGCCAAGCGGTGGGCGCTCGGCGCCCTCTGTCCGCCTGCGGGACGGGCGGTCAACGCCGTCTGTCCGCCCACGCGACGGGCGGTCGACGTCTTCTGTCCGCCTACCGCGCGACCGGCCGCGCCTGCGCGGCGAACTCGCGCGCCGCGGCGTCGGTGAGCGGGTGATGAGCGAGGCCGGCGAGCACGTCGAGCGGGGCGGTGATGTCGTGCGCCCCGTGGAGGATCGTGTCGACCGCCTGCTCGGCCGTCTTCAGGCTGGCGGCCAGGACGCGGGTGGGGCTCTCCAGGCGCCTCAGGACCGCCGCCAGCGACTCGACGACCTGGCGGCCGCCGACGCCCTGCCGCTCGGCCCGGTCAACGTAGGGGATGACCCACACGCAGCCGACCGCGTCGGCGAGCAGCGCCTGCCCGGGCGAGTAGACGGCGGTCAAGGCACAGCGGACGCGCTCCTCACGCAGAGTCGCCGCCGCGCGGACGCCCTCGGCCGTGGCCGGGAGCTTGATCACGACACGGGCGGGCGCGAGCGACGCCGCGACTCGCGCCTCCTCGCACATCGCCTCGGGCGACTCGCCCGTGGGCTGGTAGCACCCCGGCCCCTCCGGCAGGGCCTCGAGCAGCGCCGCGAAGTGCGCGAGCGGCTCCCGCGTCACGCGAGCCATCAGCGTCGGGTTCGTGGTGAAGCCTCTGACGAAGCCGAGCCCCGCCGCGGCGGTCGCGTCGTCGAGAGATGCCGAGTCGAGCAGGATCGCCACGGTGGAGGACCTCCTTGTCGTGCGGGGTCGTGACGCGATTCTCGCCCTCATGATGTACGCACTCGCGCCGGTTCGACAAGCGCGGGCGCGCGAGTCAAGGGCGGAGACGACCGGTGCGAGGCGATCGCAGGGCCCCGCGACGCGCCCGCTCCGCGCGGCGCCCAAGCGTACTCCACTGTCGGCAGACGTCCCGTCGATCACTCGCTGCAACGCCGCACGGTGAAATACGTCGCGCCAGGACGCGGTCAGGCGGCGCCGGTCGTCAACCTCGTCTCGAGCGCCGGAAACGCTATCAGCACCATGTCGACCAGCCGCTCGGTCGGTCGCGTGAGCGCATCCGTGGCCGGGATGCCGAGCTCGAGCTCGTAGAGGATGATCGCGGCGCTGACCTCGGCGTCGGTCATCCCCTCGTGGTTGATGGTCAGGCCGATGACCGGCGTGCCGGCAAAGGCCCGCAGCAAGGCTATCTCGGCCGCCGGCGTCGGCGTCGGCACGTCGGGGAAGTCGCCCAGCATCCGACGTGCGGGCGCGTGCTGAAGGATGACCGCGTCGGGCCGGGCGCCTCGGAGGATGAAGGTCGACGACAGGTACGCGGGGTGACTGAGCGCACCCTGCCCCTCGATGATGATCACGTCCGGATGCTCGGCCTCGAACGCTTCCACGACCGTGGCCTCCACCTCGCCCGAGCAGAACTGACACGGGATCGCGTCGAGCGCGAGCCCGTAGCGCGCGCCTTGGATGAGCCCGGTCTGGCCGGTCCCGACCATGACCGCCTTGATCCCGCGCGCGTTGAGCGCCTGCGTGAGGACGACTGCGGTCGTTCGCTTGCCGATCGCGCCGTCGGTGCCGAGCACCGCGACGCGCGGGCAGGTCACCTTGTCGACAGCGCCGGTGAACATGCGCAGGTCCTTGGTCGCACGCGGACGACGGATGTCGAGGATCCGAACGCCGTACCTCGTCGCGGCCGCCGAGAACTCCGGGTCGTCGTTCAGGAACTCGTGCAGGCCGTTGACGATGCACATGCCGCGGCGCATCGCGTCGAGCACGACGCTACGCTGGTGCGGAGAGAGCAGGCCGCTGAGGGGCGCCACACCGAGGATGAAGTAGTCGGGGACGCGGCCTGCGATCGCAATAGCGTGCGCGAGGTCGGCGCAGATCGGGACCCCGTTCGGGATGTCGTCGAGATACGCGCCGGCATCGGCTCCCGCCTTCGTGCTGTCGATCACCGAGAGGACCTCGTACTTCTCCGAGTGACGCACCAGGCCGTTGGCGGTCTTGCCGTCGGGGGTGCCGAAGAACGCCTCGGAGTAGACGACTGCGGAATTGCCCATCATGAAGAACCTCCCGGCTCTGGTCGTCTGCCGCCGTCGAAGCGCGGCGTGTGTCGAAGGAGCCCGGAGACGTCGAGGCCCTGATGGAACGTGCCGACATCCTGGCGCTCAAACAGGCGCCCGCGGCCGGTGACCACGGCGGCTCCGCCGCTGACCCGCAGCCACGAGCCCTCGTACAGCGCCAGAACGGCGCAGTCGTTCTCCTCGAGGAACTCCGCGATGCGCTCGCCCCGCGTCTCGCCCATGAAGGTCGAGGCCGGATCGGCGTCGATGTAGTGGAGATTGATCTGGAACGGCACCAGCCCGAGCGCGGTGAAGCTCGGAGGGTGACAGATCGGCATGTCGTTGGTGGTGCGGATCGTCGGGCAGGCGACGTTCGTGCCCGCGGAGGCGCCGACGTAGCGGATCGCACCCTCGCGCACCCGGGCGCCGAGCTCGTCGATCACGCCGAGGCGGTAGAGGGAGTCGAGCAAGCGGAACGTGTTGCCGCCACCCATCATCACGACCTCGGCCTCGAGGATCGCCCGGTCCGGGGTGCCCGAGCGGTGGGCGGACACGGCCTCGATGCCGAAGGATCCGAGCGCCGCGATCGCCCTGTCCGCGTAGTCGTCCCAGTCGGCCAGCGCGTACGGGACGAACGTCACGACGCTGCCGGACGAGACGCCGGAGAAGGCCTCGGCGGCATGGGAGAACATCGTGCCGCCGTAGTTGGTGGAGTTCGAGAGCAGGAGCAGGTCCATGTCCGCCGATCTGGTCGGCCGGCCCGTCTGGCGATCGCGAGCAAGCTGTTGCCGAGTCCGCGGGCGGATACGGTGTTCCGCGGCTGGGAGAGTCACGTGTCGAAGAGGAGCGACGCGCGGTACGGGGTCAGTACCACACTGTCGGCCTCGGGCAAACGCCGGGGCGCGCGATCGTGCCCGCCGCCGGGCAGCGAGCGGACCGGGCGGCCCTGAGGGCCGCCCGGCGCGTGGCGTCCGCCTGAGCGCGCTTAGAGCGCGGTCACCTGCGTCGCCTCGGCCTTGCCCTTCTGGCCAGTGGCTTCCGTGAAGGACACGGCCTGACCCTCGGCGAGGTTCTTCACGCCGTCGCCCTGGATCTCGGAGATGTGGACGAACAGGTCGTCGCCGCTCTCACGCTCGATGAAGCCGTAGCCCTTGTCTGCGTTGAACCACTTGACTTTGCCTTCTGCCATTTCAGTCTCATCCTCTCGCCCCACCGGGGCACAAACACAAAAAGCGACGTGACCTTCACCGCCAGAGTGCGGTGCGTCACGTCGCAATCCCACGAGCCGGGATGGCTCGCCTCCTAAAAGTATAGCACGTTCCGCTCAGGATGGGGCGCCGGCCGTTGACGGAGCGGCCGCGTCTCCCGAGGGAGGGAACCTCGTGTGCGGGTCACGCCCCCGGGAGCCGGCGCCGGCGTCGCATCACGCCAACGCCGGCATCAGCCAACGGCGCCTCTCTGCCGCAGCGGGTGTACGGTGTGGGTGCCCGTCGCAGATGCTTGGTATGGCGAGACGTGGCTCGGCAAGCTGGAGTTGGCTTGGCGCGACACGCCCGGGAGCGACAAGGTAGGCACGTCTTAGCACGGCTGGCTTGTCAGCATCCCCCCAAGCTGCGGCGGGCCTTTCCTCGGAGCGGTCGTGTCGCTTCTCTCGCTCACGGTACGGCCGGTGCTCACCGAAGCCCCGCGTCGATCCTGGTCGCGACCTCCTCCGCACGGCGAACATCACACGGCCGTGCCTGGGTCCGTCGACCACGCGCCCCGACTCCGCTCGACTGGTCGGTGTCGCCGGCCCGCCCGTTGGCTTTCCTACGAAAATCGGCGTAGACTGAGGTGGTCGAGGAAGGGTCCGCCCATGGACTGTCTCTGCCCCGCTCCATCCCGCTCGTGAAGTCGCGCGTCGCGGGCGCTTTCCAGCTCCCAGGCACCGGCAAGATCGGCGACAGGATCCCGGCCTACGGGCGCGGGCGCATCTGCGAAGCGTGGGGCTGCCACACGGTCCTGTCGACCTACAACCCTGCGCCCTACTGCTCGGTGCACGATCACGTCGGCGAGCGTCGGCCCCGCCAGTAGCTCACGGGCTAGTAGCTCTCGGTCTGGCCGCATCTGCCCCGCTCCACGTCGCTCGGAACTGCGGCGGCGCCGAGTCGGTGCCCCCGACTGGGATCGAACAGCCATCGGCAGTCGGTCGGCCGGCCGCGGCCTGCGCTCGTCAAACGCCCCCGAAGGCGGACCACTCGGCCTCGCGGTGCGGGAGCCCCACCGGCGTCAGGTTGTTGCTGCCCCGCCGTCCCCCCGATAGGCCCGGGCGACTTCGATCATCTTCTTGACGTTCTCCCGCTTCGCCTCATCCAGGAAGGCGGAGAAGTCCATCATGAAGCCGCCGCCCTTGCCGCAGCGCTCGGCCAGCTCCACGCAGTAGGCCTCGACCTCGCCCACGGAGGCCGTGGCCAGCAGCGAGCTGGGCACGTTGCCCTCGATGCACTGCGAGCCCGCCAGCACCTCCTTGGCAAGCACGGCGTCGGTGGCGCTCTCGAGGTGGATGAGGCACGTCCCCGCAGGGATCTCCTTGAAGTGGTGCAGCCGCGAGTCGTACTTGCCCTGCGTGAAGAGCCACACCAGCAGCCCCTCGTCCACGAGGCCGAGGATGAGCTTCTTGAGCGTCGGCCAGTAGAGCTGCTCGTACTGCTCGTCGGACATGAAGCCGTCGGCGCCCTTGTAGAGGTAGAGCGTGACGATCGGCTGCCCGAGCGCCCTGGCCCCGTCGATGCCGTACTGCAGCTGCCAGGGGAGCAGGCGCTCCATGAGAGCGGTCATCTTCTCCGGCCTCGAGAACATGTCGACGATCGCGCCGCGCCAGCCGCGGTAGTAGTTGCTGATGATGTCGAACGGCGCGTGGGCCATGGGCCCCAGGAGGTGCGGCAGGGCCAGCCTGCCCCCGAGCTCCTGGTCGATGCGGCCCAGGTAGTCGAACCACTCCTGGACGGCCTGTCCGGACGCCTGCAGCGCCTTCATGGCCTCGACCAGGCCCGGGTTCTCGGCCGCGGCCACGACCAGGTCCGTCAGACCCTGGAAGAACGTGACCATGTTGCGCAGCGGCGGCAGCTGGCCCAGCGGCTCGAGCTCCGGAGAGAGACGGGGCAGGTACTTGCGCAGGATCCAGTCCGACGGGTCGTCGAGATACTCGTCGTACTCCTCGGCCTTCATGTACTCGGCCTCGACGAACTGGAACGACTTGTCGTCGGGCAGGTGGACGCCGGGCAGGCGCACGCGGTTCCAGCGCAGCGCCTCGAACATGCCGGCCGGGTAGATGAACTCCGGGCCGACGTAGGCGTCGAAGTCCGTGTCCTCGTACTGACGGACGTACGCGTCGAACACCTTGTCGAACTCGGTCATCGCCTCCCTGAAGGTCACCGGACCGTAGTCGAAGGCGAACTTCTGGGTGGCCGCCGGGATGACGGGGATCCGGCCGGTGTCCTTGAGCCGGATCGTGTCGATGATGAGCTGGGCTCTGGCCTGGTACTTGCCCCTGGCTTCATCACTCGCGAAGCGCAGGTGTGCCCCGCTCACCCAGTCGGCGACGAGGCGATCCCCGAGCTTCTCCTCTGCGGCATGTGCCATCAGGCGCCTCCGCCGGTCCACTCGGCGGCCAGGCTGACGGCGCGACTCACGTCGTTGCCCCAGCCGTCGGCCCCCGTGTACGCGCGCACGCTCTCGTCCACGGGTGCGCCGCCGACCATGATCTTGACCTTGTCGCGGAGGCCGGCGGCCGCAATGCCGTCGACGGTGCTCCTCATGGCGTCGAACGCCAGCGTGAGGAGCCCGCTGAGTGCGACGATGTCGGCGTCGTGCTCGTTGATGGCCGCCACGAAGTCCCCGACCGGGACGTCGATGCCCAGATCGTGCACGGCGTAGCCTTCGATGCCCAGCATGAGGGCGACGATGTCCTTGCCGATGTCGTGGATGTCGCCGTGGACGGTGCCGATGACGACCGTGCCCCTGGAGTCCGCATCGGCTGACCCTGACCCGCCCGGCATCACTTCGCTGGTGACGGCCTTCATGATCTCGCCGCCCATGATGAGCTCGGGGAGAAACGCCTCGCCCTCGGCGAAGCGCCGGCCGATCACTTCCATCGCCTCGCTGCCGGTCGCGATGATCGCCAGTGGGTCCGCCCCGTCGTCGAGCATGCGCTTGGCCAGCGTCACGGCCTCGTCCATGCGCATCCCCAGGATCGCGTCGGTCAAAGCCTGTGACATGCCGCCCCCTGGATCCGTCGTTTGAGAGCACACCGTAGCACACGAGGTCACCAGAGACGGAGGTCGTAGTGCGCGCCAGAGACCCCACGTGACGGCCCGGCCGAGAGAGACTCTCGTTGGAATTCGGCGGTGACGGCGTCGCGCAGAAAGCCAGCCGCAGCCGTCGCCGAATGGGAGCCTCGTCAGCGTCAAATCTCGGCGACGGCGGCTCTCGGCATCACGCGCGCCCACACACAGCAGCCGCATAGTCCGGGGAGTCTCGTTTGGGCGTCATCCCACCGGGCAATGAACGCGGAGAGCAGGAATACTGGACGCAGGGGGGTCTGGTGGCTGCGATCGGACTGCTGTCTTCACCGGGGCTTCGGAGTCTTCTCCTTCTCGAGGTACCTCTCGTCCAGACGAGCGGCAACGCGACTCGGACATGAAGGGCACGATGCAGCATCGAACCGCCCACGAGAAGGCCGTAGCATGCGCTCCGAGGACGCCCCTCGAAGCCGCCGCTCTGGTCCAATCCGCTCGCGACTACACCGACTTCGGCATCCGACCTCAGTGGCCGGCTCGGCGCCATATCCGCCACCTGGCTGCTGCAATGTCGGACGCAGGGGTGAGCGGCGATCTTGTCGCGCTGGGTACACCGCTCCATCGTGACGACATCGCGTGCCTCTCTCGGGCGGGCGATGCCCTGGTGCCGAGTGGCGGAGGCCGAAGCCGACGATGTCTCCACGACGACGGGGGGTCGGGTCCGGTCGGGTCCGGACCGGAGCAGGTGGAGCCTTGGACGCAGCCCAAAGACACGCAGCTGAGGACGACAAGGAGGGAGAGCGATGGTGGATGTTGAGGAGCTGAGGAGATTCGAGCTCTTCGCCAACCTAGACGACGAGGAACTGACGGAGTTGGCGAGGATCGGCTCGCCCGAGAAGGTCGGTGCAGACACCGAGATCATCGCGGAACACGAGGTCGCCTCTACGGTCTACATGGTGGCGAACGGCAAGGTCAGCGTCACGATGAAGAGCCGGAAGGGCCAGGAAGCAGTCATCGACGAGGTCGGCCCGGGGGGAATGTTCGGATGGTCCGCAGTACTGGATGACCAGACCTTCACGGCCGCAGTAAGGACCATCGAAGACTCGACGCTGCTGGCCTTCGATGGAGAGCGACTGAGGCAGTTGTTCGCCGAGAACCACCGTACCGGGTATCGGATCGTCAGCAACATAGCCCTGGTCATCTCCACCAGGCTGACGAATCTGAGATCCTCGCTGGTAGATGAGCCCTTTGCTCCCGAGTGGCTCGCCTCGCCGGTCCAGGAGGGACCAGTCGGTCCCCCTTCGGCGGGAGCGATGAGCGAGTTGAGGGCTGTGTCTTGTCCGGATTGCGGCTCGGTCAACCGCCCGAGTTCGGTCGTGAACGACACCGAGCAGTACAGGTGTCACGACTGCGGGATGGTCTACTACACCCCTGCCGGGTGTGAGACACGGGTCGACGAGGTGGGCTGATCCGCGCGTATCACCGAAATGCGTGAATCGGGGATGAACGCACCTCTCACCCTTTCGCGCCCCAGAATCGCGACGCATGGCCACCGGTGCTGGCCTGTGGTGAGCTGTACCCGTCGGTCTCGTCGGCAGTGTCTCGTCGGCAAGATGTCGGCAGTCCTGCCGACTCGCGAGCATCCGGGCCGAGGGAGCCGGAAGCGCAGCGCCAAATGCAGGGCTTCTGGTGCCCCCGGCTGGAATCGAACCAGCGACACCAGGTTTAGGAAACCTGTGCTCTATCCACTGAGCTACGAGGGCACTGTGCCGATTTGCAGGGGTTTTGTCCTGCTGCGGCATCGGTCAGGATACCACGGGTTGCTGACGGTTGCTAAAACTGCAGGGGAAGGGCTCATGTCAAGGGGTTCGCGGGGATGCGAAAGACGGTCTGAGGGACAGGCCAGGGTATCTCAGCCATCGCGACGGGGACGGCTCGGAGCACCTCGGACCAACTGCCGCTACGTAAGGTCTTGACAGTAGCGTAACGGCAGGTTAGCCTCCCACACGCCCTGAAGGAGGTGTCTGTGAGCCAGCCCGTCGTTCTTCAGATCGGAGAAGTCGCCAAGAGAGCGGGGGTCAGCCTGCGCACCGTCCGCTACTACGAGGAGGTCGGCCTGCTGCCGCCGTCGCAGCGGACGTCGGCCGGCACGCGGCTGTACAGCGAGGCGGACGTCGTGCGACTGCGCTTCATCCGGCGCTTGAAGGCGTGGGGCCTGAGCCTGGAGGAGATCGAGGTCGCGCTGGGCAGCAGGCAGTCCGCTCAGTCGCGCGCGGACAGAGTGAACCACACTCTCGAGGTGCTTCTCACGGAGCAGCGGCATGCCGAGGAGCAGCTCGCGGCGCTCCAGCACCTGCGCGAGGAAGTGGAAGACGCTCTGGCCAACGTGAGACTGTGCGAGACCTGCGCCGCCGAGGAGTGCCCCGCCGACTGCGAGCGCCTGGCGAACTTGCTCTGAAGGTCTGTGGACGGTTGGTCGGCTGAGGCCAGCGTCGACGAACAGGAGACGCGCATGAGCAGAAGTCCGGGGCGTCTGGAGCCGTATCTCGAGGAGCGTCACCGCCACGCCGTCGACTCGTGCACGGCCTGCGGCACCTGCCTCCGCAAGTGCCCGGTGCTCGAGCAGCTCGACTTCGGCGATCTCAAGCCGGCCGAGGTGCAGGCGCAGATCCGCGCGTTTCTCGACGGTGGCGAGGCGACCGAGGCCGTCTTCCGCCGCGTGTTCTCGTGCATGGGCTGCTACGGCTGCTGCTCGGGCGTCTGCCCGCAGGGACCTCGACGTGATGCAGGTGAACGAGCTGGTGAAGGCGCGCTACCAGCAGCTGGGCCTCGAGTGCGCGGCCTACACGCCGGGAGCCGACCCGCAGGCGCCACAGCGCGTGGTCGCCAGCATCCAGGCGACGCCCGAGGAGTACCGCCGCCTCTTCACGGCCTCGCCGACACGGCCGGCGCGCTACGTCTTCTTCGCCGGCTGCAACGTCTACAGCCAGCCGGCGCTCCTGCTCGAGGCCCTCGACGTGCTCGCGCTCCTCGACGACGACGTCGCCTTCCTCCCCGGTCTCGACCACTGCTGCGGCGACACACCGCTCTTCATGGGCGACCCCGAAGAGGCCGCTCGCGTCATGGACGACCTGGTGTCTGCGATCGCCGCCTACGAGCCCGAGGCGGCGGCGTTCTGGTGCCCGACCTGCCTGTGCCGCGTGCACACCACCGTCTCGCAGGCGTACCGGCTGCCCTTCGCCACGCTGTCGCTGCCGCAGTTCCTGGCCGCCCGTCTCGGGCAACTCGACTTCAGGCGGCCGTTCGCGGCCAGGGCTACCGTCCACGACGCCTGCAAGATCGCGCTCACGGGCCTCGACGTCGACGGCCCGCGGCCGCTGCTGGCGAGCGTCCCGGGTCTGGAACTCGTGGAGATGGAGCGCACCGGGGCTGAGGCGGCGTGCTGCGGCTCCGGCGCCTTCACCTGGGTCCCCTCCGTCGGCGACGAGGTCCGCGACGAGCGGCTCGCCGAGGCGCGCGGCACCGGCGCCGACACGCTGATCGACGTCTGCCACTACTGCCACCACGTGTTCCTGCCGGAAGTCGAGCGGTTCGGCCTCGCCTGCTGAGAACTGGATCCACGTGCTCGCGCACTCGCTCGGCGTCGCGCGCGAGGACGACTGCGCGGCCTGGCGGCGGAGCGCGGACCCGGAGCTGGTGATCGCCGCCGCAGCGGACCGCATAGCCTCGTCGCCGTTCGACCGCGAGACCGTCGAGCGCGTCGTTCGCGCCCACTTCGGAGGCTGATCGCGGCCGTAGAGGGCGCGGGACGTGCCGCTGGCCGCCTCACGGCTGGAGGAGGCGCCGCGGGCCGTCTCCGGCAAGTTGCTACGCGACAGCGGAGGGCCTTCAGATCCATGGTACCTTTCGGAGAGTCCGGCACCCACCAGCGACGTCGCCGTCTGCGCCGCTTGATGCGGTCCCCAACAACAAAGGAGCGAAGCGCGACCATGCGTTCCGAGTCGGAGCTCACCGCCGCTGTCGTCGAGAAGGCCAAGGCGCTCGGCGCCTCCGTCGCAGGGGTCGCCGACGTCGAGCCTCTGCAGGGGTCGCCTTCACACCGCATCTACCCGAAGATCGGCATGGACCCCGAGGTGCGCTGGCAGGACGCGCCGGAAGAGGCCCTGCACCACGAGGTCGAGTGGCCTGCCGACGCCGTCTCCGCCGTGGTGATCGGGGTCGAGCACCCCGTCGACCGGCCGGAGCTCGACTGGTATGACGGCAAGGGCACGCCGGGCAACCGCATCCTCATCGGCATCGTCAGAGAGCTCTCCGCGTGGCTCGAGGAGACGTTCTCGGTCAAGAGCTACCGGCCGCCCTACGTCATCGAGAGCACCGGGATCTTCCTGAAGGACTCGGCCGTGCTGGCCGGCCTCGGATGCGTCGGCAAGAACAACATGGTCATCACGCCGGAGTACGGCCCGCGCATCCGTTGGCGGGCGCTGCTGCTGGACCGTCCGGCGAAGGCCACCGGCCCGATCGACTTCGACCCCTGCGACGGCTGCCCTCAGCCCTGCCGCAAGGCCTGCCCCGTCAAGGCTTTCGACCGCGCCGCCTACTCGTCTGCCGAGCTGGGACAGGCGCTACTGCCGGGCATCGATGGGACCTACGACCGGGTGAACTGCAACACTCAGTTGGCGCGAGACGCCGATGAGGCCGCTGGGGCGACTGCGGCGAGCGGCGAACAAGGCGAGGCCTTGGCCCAGAACATGAACGCATACGACGAGGCCGTCCTGACGATGCCCAACGGCGACGGCGAACCTCAGCACGTCGTCAAGTACTGCAGGAGATGCGAGCTGAGCTGCCCGGTGGGCAGGAGTTCCCACGAGCAGAGGCGCCGCGGGCCGTCTCCTGCAAGTTGCTAGAAGGTTGCCAATTCTGCAGGGAACTGCAGGCTCGACCACGAGCGGCAGGCATCCTCATCCAGCTGGATTGACCCGTTTTGGCCTCAAATGGACCCGTTCTGGCCCGCAGGCTGCGGATTTG